>NZ_JBVISK010000015.1:0-33634 GCF_055575535.1 Streptomyces sp. NPDC034084 | reverse complement strand
TGAGGCGGTGTTCGCCCAGCGCACGCAGGAAGGCGGGGGTGGTGCCGAGCATCTCGGCGGCGCGGCCCATCGTGTAGGCGGGGTAGTCGTCGTCGAGACGGCCGTACGAGTCGTCTGCTGTCATCTGCACCTCGACCGCTGGGGGGTCGGGCCGCGTACCCGGCCCGACCACGTGAGCGCGGCAAGGCATACAGCTCCCGCCGTAATCGCAGCTACCTGCGAAGACGCCGCATCAAGCACACCGTCCCGGAGCCGAAGGACCAGCGAGCCAACCGCCAGCGATCGCGACCTGTCGGGGTGTGAGTCCGTCGGGGTCGACGCGAATGCCAGGCGGTCGCCCGGGCCGACTGCGGTTTCGGCGGGGTTCATGTGGTGCTCCCCCCTTGCGGGATCTTGCTTGAAGGGGACACTAACCCGCCATTCCACACAAAGGGAACAGCGTTTCGATATGCGGTTGTATGAGGCCCCTCAACCCTGATGCAGCCCCCCCAGCACGCTCGTGCAGTCCAGCCGGACGCCCGGCCGTGAATGGTGGGCGATGTGGAGGACGGCGGCCCGTTCCGGATCGTTCTCCTCCCTGCATGCACCGTCGGGAACGGGACGTGGGAGGACGGCAAGGCTGTGATCTGCGGCCTGTACGGCTGTCACGGCGGCGACCACGACTGAAGCTGACCAGACCTCGGACAGGGCACCTTCTGCCTGACGGAAAGCTGTTTGGTTGACCTTCGTCCAACGTGGTCAGGCGACGCTCCGGCCCGGGGCTTTCGGGTTCGTCTCCCGGGTGCGGGGCCGGTTGCGGGCCCACTGGTGGAGGTCTGCGAGTCGATAGAGGTGTTCCGCGCCGGATCTGCCGGCGGGGGCAGGGAACTCGGGGTCGTTGCGGCGGGCCCAGCGCAGGCCGGCGAGGGTCATGCCGTCCAGCTCCTGCTGCGCGGCCGGAGACCGACCAGCCCCGCTTCGCTCCCGGCCGCCCTGGCCGTTTCCGGGATGGTCCCGCTCTCCGCGGCTGACGGGTTGCCCCCGGTGGTGCCCGGCTTGTGGAGGGTGAGTGGCTGTTGGCGGCCGGGGACGCCGGCCATGGCCCAGGCGCGGGCTTCGGCTTCGGCTTCGGCTTCAGCTTCGGCTTCGGCTTCGGCTTCGGAGAGGTTGAGGACCTGGGTCTCGCGGGCGGTGCCGCCGAGGACGACCTGGACGCGGTCGGGGTGCCGGGTCGGCTTGGGCGCGGGGTGGACTTCGGGGACGAGCATCTTCCAGGCGTTCAGGGTGTAGCGCACGAGGATCCGGTGGAGAAGTTCTCCCGCATCTCCGGTCCGCCCAGTGCGCGGGCGGTGGCGGACTGGGCGACGAGCAGGACGTGGAGGCGTACCTGGCGGCCCATGAAGAGGATTTCGGCAAGCGCGTCGATCGCGGGGCTCGTCTTGGGGTCGTCGCTGCTGCGGATCTTCTCCCAGTAGCGGCGAAGCTGGGCCATGGTCGCGTCGATCTCCTCGAGGAGGATCACCTGCCGCGGGCCGACACGGTCGGGTTCGGAGGCCAGGACGTCGTCGCCGAGCTGTTCGGCGAGCCGGATGCGGCGGTGCCCCTCGGCGCCGAGCTCGATCAGGGCGTCGTGGATGTCGGCGATGTCCCGGCAGTAGTTCACCCCGGGGATGCCGCGGGCCCAGGTGTGGCTGATCCGCTTGAAGTCGAGGATGTGGGCCTGGGCCCCGTTATGGAGGAACTGGCAGGCGATCGTGCGCAGGATGGTCGACTTGCCGCCGCCGGTACCTGCGGAGATCAGGACGTGCGGGGAGTCGTGGTCGAGGTCGACCGACACCTTCTGCTTGCCCGCGCCGAGGCCGATGAGCGGCGCGGATTCCGGCACCGAGGCGAGCAGCTCGCGCACGCCCGGGTCGTTCAGGCCGAGCGAGGCCGGCGGCCGGTCCTTCTTCTTGACGATGAGGTGCGGGTCGCGGCCGGCCAGGCGCCAGGAGAAGGACGCGTTCTGCAGGGCAAGTTTCTGCATGACCAGCTCGGCGACGGCCTCGCGGCTGAACCGGAGGTGGAGCGGGAGGTCGATACGGATCCCGGCCTCATCGTCGGTGAAGTCGGCCGGCACGTGAAGGTAGGTGCGGGGGTCGGTGTGCTCGGAGATCCCCAGGGGGCCGGCGAGCGCCTGGTGCAGGGGCACGACCCATTCCTGCAGCAGCTCGCGCCGTTCGCGGCCCTTGATCCGGTAGGTGGCGCCGCAGGCCGCCGTGGCGAGTGCGGCCATCGGAGCGCCGTAGGTGAGGGCCTGGGTGACGGCGTCGGGGTGGTGCAGGTAGCCGTACGCCCCGCCGGCGGCCGCGGCAAGGGCGGTCATGCGGACGGTGAGCCGGTGCCAGCCGGCTCGGTAGGAGGCGCGGCGGACCGGGCCGTCGGCGTCTTTCACCACGACGCGGCGCCCGGGCTGCCAGAACGTCGCGTCCGTACGGCGGACTCCGTCCAGGTCCTGGCCGGCGAAGAACCGGCCGGCGGCCTCGGCCAGGTTGTCGAGGGCCTCGTCGAGACCGCGGGGCGAGGGAGAGGACATCAACGGCTTCTCGGAAGGATCGGCGGCGTAGGGATGCCTCCACCTTTCGGTGCGGGCCTTACCGCTGCACTCACCATCGCGCCAGGAGTGCTGTCTCGGTTGGGCAACAACCGCCGTCCACACCATGGTGAGTCACTGAGCCTCTGCCAACCTGAAACCGCAGGTCAAGGGGCTGGTATGACCGGTCCCTGGGGTACTCGTGCTGGTCGTGAGCGGGAGTCTTCGGAGAAGATCATCGGTCAGCGGTTGATTTCGAGGTTCGTCAGGACGAGCAGGGCGCGCAGGAGACGGGTGGCGCGGCCGGGGTCGAAGGTTTCGAGCAGCTTGTCGTCAGTGCGCCCAAGGCAGACGAACTGCCTCGATTTCACTGTCGTTCAGCAACGCGTTGATGAGGTCGGGGGGCCCGGCGACCCTTGGTGCCCCACAGGTCGTAGTCGGTGCACAGGACCCACGAGCGGTCCTCGGCCCAGAGGTTGGACGGGCTGAAGTCGGCCTCGGACTCGTCGTAAAGGATCTCGGCGTCGCCGATCCGGCCCGCGCGCACATGGAGGTTGTTGAAGTCGATGGCCCCCAGCGTCAGCGGGTTGTAGTAGGCCAGGCAGCAGGTGTCCGGGCCCGCAGCGCTGAACCGGGTGAGGATGGCGATCAGCCGGTTCCAGGTCTCACGGTCCAGGCTCCCCTCGGTCGGCGGGACCATGCCCAGCGGCCAACTGCCCTCCTTCTTGGCCGAGGGAAAGCAACGGTAGGAGGGCATCAACCCGTCAGGCACGACCGGGTCGCCGCTCCGCCGGGCCAGCTCCGCCCAGCGAAGCCGCCGCCAGCCGGGGCCTGGGTGCTGGGCGCGGCCCAGCCCTCCCCCGGTGGCGATGCCCACGGCGTCGAGGTCAATGCTTCCGACGACGTGAGGCTGGACACTCCCGTCCGCCAGCCGTACCTGGTGGTACTCGTGGTACGACACATCGGCCGGGCCCAGGTTGTGCTCGTACATGGCGTTGAGCACCCACACCGCGTCGGGCATCGCCGGAGGCATGAACCCCGTGATGCCATCACCGCACAGCTCCAGCAGCCAACCGGTGACCTCGGAGGGCACGAGCGGCCACAGGCTGGACATCGGGTTCGGTTCCTCGGACATCCGCTCATGATCCCAGGCGCGGATCCGCGCCTCTGCGAGGGGCCGACATGATGCCATCCCGAACCCCGCCACCCGAGGCCGCTGGCTAACGATCTACGCCTCAGACACCCGCCCACGACCAGCGCGAGTACCCCGAGGATCGGTCACACCAGCCATTTGACCTGCTAGTTCAAGTTGGCGGCAGCTCACTGAGTGGAGCCCACTCGATGTTCTGCATCCGGTGGCGATGCGCGGCATCAGAAATGGAAGACGCCGAGGTCGCGCACTGTGTCGGCCAGAGCGCGGATGAGGTCGTTCTCGGCTTCCGTCCGCCAGATCAGAGCGAAGTGCATGGTGGGCATGTCGGGGAGGGGAAGCCATCGGATGTGCGACATGCCCCAGTGCCTGGTGACGTGGCTGGGGAAGATGTTGATGATCTCGCCCATACCGACGTGGCTGATCAGCTCATCGGAGCTATCCGAGGTTGCGGATGTGAGGCGCTCGATCGGTCGGCCTCGTGGGGTGTGGAAGGGCAGGTAGCTGTCCTCCCAGTAGTCCGGCATGACGTGGGCAGTGCCGTGCGGGAAGTCGGCGAGCAGCTCCAGTGGCACGGTGTCCCGTTCGGCGAGCCGGTGGTCGGCGGCCACGGCAAGGATCCGGGTGTCGGTGCACAGGATCGGCCCGACGGTGAAGTCCGGCTCTTCCACCGGCAGCCAGACAACCATGACGTCCATGGCACCGCTGCGGAGCTGGCCGAACAGATCATTGAAGGGGGCTGGGCGGATCTGGAGTCCCCAATGCGGATACCGCGAGCGGAATGCCTTCCAGTAGGGGTGCAGATCGGCGACGTTGAAGGGCATCATGCTGACGCGGAGCTGTGCGGTGATGCCGCGGGCCGCCAGCCTGGCGCGCTCTAGGGAGTCGTGCAGGCCCGCGTAGACCGGCTTCAGATCGTCGCGGAACTGTCGGCCGACCTCGGTCAGGAGCACCGTGCGGCTGGTGCGGATGAACAACGCGGCGCCGATGCGCCGCTCCTGCTTCTTGATGGCCTGACTGACCCGCGCCTGGGAGACGTGCAGCCGCTGTGCCGTCCGGCCGAAGTGCAGCTCCTCCGCCAGCACCAGAAATATCTCGATGTCCCGCAGCTCCACCGGCCCCCCAGCCCCTTGCCGATAACCCAGCGGTTATCGAACCGCGCGGAAGTTTACATTGATCATGATTGCGACCCGCAGGAAGGTTGAGGGCATGCAATCACGCGTGAAGGATCCCGGGCATGTCCTCCAGGTCACACGATTGGCCGCCCTCGCGTCGGACGCCGTACCGGAGGAGCTGTGGCAGGAGCTGTCCGCGCACTTCGACGAGCAGCGACTGTCCGCCCTGACCCTGCCGATTGGCGTGACCCGTGGGTTCGACTGCCACACCAGCGCGGTCCGGGAACCGGCCGGCGGGTCCCGGGGCCGAGGCCGGCCATGAGCGATGCCTTCGACCTGACGTTGGTGTACGCGATGCATGATGCACTGCGCCGGGAGCTGGCCCATCTGGACCGGATGACCACCGGCGCGGACCGTGACCCCGCGCAGTTACCGGCCACGGCCGGATGGGCGCTGTTCAAGAAGGCTCTCTGCGCCCACCACACGGCCGAGGACGAGGCTCTGTGGCCGGTGCTGCGCGGACGTCTGGCCGGTCGCCCGAAGGACCTGGCTCTTGTGGAGGCGATGGAGGTGGAACACGCCGCCATCGTCCCGCTGGTCAAGGCTATCGACGCGGCTCTCGCCCCCGAGGTCGACCGTCTGGGGTTGGGCATCCTGACCGACGCACTGGTCACCGGCTTGGCAGGACACCTCAAGCACGAGGAGGACTCGGCCCTGCCGCTGGTCCGGCGGGCGTTGACGGCCGAGCAGTGGGGCCGCTTCCGTCAGGTGCAGGCCCAGTTGATCTGCCCGGACGCACCGCTGATGCTGCCGTGGCTGCTGGACGGCGCCGACGAGCGGACGGTGGAGAAGCTGCTCGCTCCCCTGCCGGCGACCATTCGCGTTGCCTATGCCGCCGAGTGGGCCCCGGCGTATACCGCTCTGGACCTGTGGAGTCCTGGCGCTGCTCCGACGCACTGACGCGCCGGCTGCCTTGCCCCTCGCAGTCGTGCATGCGGCATGAGTGCGCAACGTCCGCAGCTCGAACTTACGTTTCCCCGGAAGCATTCCTGGAGTCATCCCCTTGCCTGAGCACGTCCACCTCACCCCGCTCCACGACATCTCGGCCGCCGACGCTGCCGCCTGGCACCGGGTCGTCGCCGCCTCGATGGCCCACGACCTGCCGGACGTACCACCGCCCGGCCCCGAGCAGATCCATGCCCAGCTCACCAAGCCCACGCTGAACAGCCACCGGCTGAACTGGCTGGCCACCGGAGCGGAGGGCAGCCCGGTCGGAGTCGCGGGCCTGCGGCTGTTCACCTCCCCGGGACGGGATCACCTGGCCGAACTGGAGCTGCACGTCGACCCCGCGCACCGGCGTCTGGGCACCGGCTCCCTCCTGCTGTCGGCGGTCGTGGCGGCCTGCCATGCCGAGGACCGGCGCAGTCTGATCGTCGGGGTGGCGGCCGACGGACCGGGCGAAGCCTTCTGCGAAAGACGGAGCTTCCGCCAAGCACTGGCCCTCGACCACCTGATCCTGGAACTGGACCAGTTGGACGAAGCCGCTGTCCTCCAGGTGGCCGAGGCCGAGCACCCTGGCTACCGGCTGACGGGCTGGACGGGCACGGTGCCCGACGACCTCGCCGCCGCCTTCGCCGCCGCCAAGAACGCGATGAACGACATGCCCGTCGGAGACCTGGACTACGGCAGCGAGAGCTGGGACGCCGACCGTGTACGGGCCATGGCTCAGGTGGTCGCCGACCGCAGCGACATCTTGCTGACCCTCGCTGCCGTCCACGACGACGGCGCCATGGCCGGATACACCGAGATCCTGCTCCCGCGGGGCGCGGCGCCCCGGGCCCAGCAGTACGACACCGCGGTCGTGCCCGCGCACCGCGGCCACGGCCTCGGGCTGTGGCTCAAAACCGCCATGGTGCGCCGATTGCGCGCCGAGCACCCCGGCGTCGTCGAGATCGAGACCGACAACGCCGAAGACAACGTCCACATGCTCGCGGTCAACCGGGAGCTGGGCTTCCGCTCATACCGGCGCACCCGCGAGTTCCAGCTGGACGTGCCCGCGGCCTGATCCCCGTACCCACCCCCACTCCCCACTCAATACAGCGCACGCCTCCCGAGGAGCTGTCATGCACGTGTCCACATCAACCCTTTCACTGACCGTCGCCGACGTCGACGCCTCCCGCGACTTCTTCTGCACCCACCTCGGCTACGAAGTGGCCATGGCCCAGGACGGCTTCGCCTCACTGACCCGCGAGGACGCTGCCGTTGACCTCGTCCTGCTCCGCAAGGGCACCGAGGTCCTGCCCGCCGAGCAGCGGGACCGGGAAGCGGGCGGGCTGATTCTGGCGCTCACGGTCACCGGTCTCGCCGCGGAGGAAGCCCGGCTGCGTGCGGCGGGCGCCCCCATCACCATGCCCCTGCGGGAGGAGCCCTGGGGTGAGCGGCTGTTCCAGATGACCGACCCCAACGGGATCGTCGTCCAGCTCGTCGAATGGGCCGTCCCCCACCCCGGCACGTACGGGAGCGGGAGCACAGGCGCCACCGT
The DNA here is from genome assembly GCF_055575535.1 of Streptomyces sp. NPDC034084. Lineage (NCBI taxonomy): Bacteria > Bacillati > Actinomycetota > Actinomycetes > Kitasatosporales > Streptomycetaceae > Streptomyces > Streptomyces sp. NPDC034084. Next base: position 26,276 of record NZ_JBVISK010000015.1, on the reverse strand, counting down.
CCAGGTGATCACTCCCTCGGCCGACGACGTCACCGTCTCCCCGAACGCCACCATGACGGGCCTCGCCGCCCCCAGCCGCGGCAGCACGGAAGTCAGCACCTGGACGGTCTTGATGGAGGCCGGCGCGAGCGGCCCCGAGCATTCCGTCAGCCGTGAGCAGGTTTGGACGGTCACCGCGGGGGCCTTGGAAGTGACCTGCGACGGCCGTACCGAGAAGGTGCGGGCAGGCCAGAGCCTGATCCTGCCGCCGGCCCTCGTCCGCCGGATCCACGCCTCGGAACGGGCCGAGGCCCACGTCTCGATGCGCACCGACGGAGTTGCCTCGGTTCCCGGCACGCAGGGCACCCGCGAGCTTCCCTGGGCCCGGTGACCGGGGCCACCGCACGCCACCCCGTCTCCCGGCGGCTTCCGGCGCGAACCGGAGCCGTCCCGCACCATCACCGGCCGAGGCCGGAATACACAGAAACGAGAATGACGACATGCGTGTGCTGATCATGGCCTATGGGTCACGCGGCGACATCATGCCGCCGGCCGCCCTTGCGGCGCAGCTGCGGGAACTCGGTGCGGAGGTGCGGGTGTGCGCGCCTCCGGATGAGGAGTTCGCCCAGCTGCTGGCCGGTGTCGGTGTGGAGCACGTGCCGTTCGGCCGGGCGGTGCGCCCGCTTGTGACGGGGGCGCCGCCGTCTCCCGGCTTCGCGACCGAGTTCGCTGCCGAGCTGGTCGCCCAGCACTTCGACACGATTGCGAAGACGGCCGAGGGATGCGACGTGCTGGTGGCGACCGGCCTGATGCCGGCCGGCGCGCGGTCGGTGGCCGAGAAGCTGGGCATCCGCTACGTGTACGCCTGCTTCCACCCGTTCGAGATGCCGTCGACGCACTACCTTCCGTCGTCGCGGCCGGGCCCGCCGATAGCCACCGACGGCATAGACATGACCGACAACCGAGCGCTGTGGGACTTGGACGTCCAGAAGGTGAACGGGCTGTACCTCACGCCGCTGAACGCCCACCGGGCGGAGATCGGGCTGCCGCCGGTGGACAACGTCCGCGACCATGTCTTCGGCGACCGGCCGTGGCTGGCGGCGGACCCCGTCCTGGGGCCGTGGCATAAGCTGGCGGACCTCGAACTCGTACAGACCGGCGCATGGATCCTGCCGGACGCACGCCCGCTGCCGACCGACCTGGAGGAGTTTCTGGACGCCGGCACACCGCCGGTGTTCGTGGGCTTCGGGAGCATGCCCATGCGCGCGGCGACGGACGTCGCCCGGGTGACCGTCGAGGCGGTCCGCGCGCAGGACCGACGCATACTCGTCTCGCGCGGCTGGGCCGACCTGGGCCTGGTCGACGACGCGGACGACTGCTTCGCCGTCGGTGACGTCAACCACCAGGCACTGTTCCCCCGGGTGGCCGCCGTCGTCCACCACGGCGGTGCGGGCACAACGACGACGGCCGCCCGGGCCGGCGCACCCCAGGTGGTGGTACCGCAGTTCGTGGACCAGCCGCACTGGGCGGCCCAGGTCGCCGCACTGGGCATCGGCGCGGCCCACGACGGCCCGGTCCCGACCTTCGAGTCCCTCTCGGTTGCGCTCAGCAGGGCGCTGGCTCCCGAGACCGCGGCCCGGGCGAAGGCCGTCGCGGGCACGGTCCGGGGCGACGGAACGGCGGTGGCCGCGAAGCTGCTCCTCGATTCGAGCGAGCCGCGCCGGTGAACCGCGAACAGATCTCCGACATCGCGCACGCCGACCACCCGATCAAGTCCCCGCTCGACGACGAATCGGTCGGCGCGCTACTCGAACGCGCCCTCCCGCGGGGCGACGAGCGCGTACTCGACCTCGGATGCGGCACCGCGGAATGGCTTCTGCGCGCCCTGGCGACCCGCCCGCTCCTGCACGCCGAGGGCGTCGACGTCTCCGAGGTCGCGCTGACCCGGGCCCGCCGGGCAGCGAGCGACCTCGGGGTCGAGGAGCGCCTGATCCTCCACCACCACCAAGCCGCGGACTTCGCCTCCGCACGACCGTTCGACCTGGTGATAAGCGTCGGCGCCACCCACGCCTTCGGCGGTCTCCTCCCCACCCTCGCGGCGGCCCGCAAGCACCTGGCCCCCGGCGGCCGCGTCCTGATCGGCGAGTCGTTCTGGGACCGCGCCCCTTCGCCGGCGGCGGTCGAGGCGTTCGGTGACCTCGACGACCTGGCGACCACGGTGGACCGCGTCGTCGCCGACGGCTGGACCCCCGTCCACGGCCATGTCAGTACCCGCAACGAGCTGGACGCCTATGAGTGGGCCTGCTGGGGCTCGCTGGCCGACTGGGCTCTGGACCATGCCGCCGATCCGGCTGGCGCCCAGGTGCTGGAGAGGGCCACCGCTCAGCGTTCGCAGTGGCTGCACGGATACCGGGACAGCTTCGGCTTCCTCTCCCTGGTCCTGCGTGAGACCCCCCTCATCACGACCGGAAAGTGAGTACCCAGAAGTGAGTACACAGATGCAACCGACGTTCGTACTGGTCCACGGAGCCTTCGCGAACTCCTTCTCCTTCGCGCCCCTGCAGGCGGAGCTCGGCCTCCTCGGGCACCGCTCGGTCGCCGTCGACCTGCCCGGCCACGGCTTCCAGGCGACCTTCACCCGCGCCTACCAGTCCCCTCAGGACCCCGAGGGACTCGCCACCACGCCCGGCTCGATCAAGGGCGTCACGCTCGCCGACAACGCCGCGCACCTCATTGGGATCCTCGAACGAGCCAAGCAGAACGGCCCCGTGATCCTCGTCGCCCACAGCCGCGGCGGTGTCACGGCCACGGCCGCGGCCAATGCCCGCCCGGATCTGATCGACCGCATCGTCTACGTCTCGGCCTGGTGCCCGGTCGACCTCGACGTCAACGACTATTACGCCGAGCCGGAGATGGCCACGGTCGACCCCGCCGCCTTTGCCCCGGCGCTGGCCGGAAACCCTGCCGAGCTCGGCCTGCTCCGCGTCAACTTCCGCACCGCGAACCCGGACGCGCTCGCAGCGCTCAAGGCAGCCTTCTTCGCCGACGGCACCGACGAGCAGTTCCTCACCTTCCTGAACACCTTCCAGCCTGACGAGAACCTGGACGCCGGCGGTTCCGCCGACCGGGCGCAGGCCGCGACCTGGGGCCGGGTCCCCAAGACCTACATACGCCTGGCCAACGACACCAGCCTGCCTCTCGCCCTGCAGAACCGGTTGATCCGCGAGGGCAACGCGCTGACGCCGGCCAACCCCTACGACGTGCGCACTCTGGAGGGAAGCCACCTGAAGTGGCTGGTCGACCCGGCACCGGCTGCCCGCATCCTGGCCGACCTTGCAACGCTCCCGGGCCCGCCCGCTCCGGCGTGATCGGACCGGCGTGAGCGAACGAGTGCCCGTGCGGGCGCACCCACGAACCACCCATCTGCCGATCGGCAAACACGAGCAGCTGAAGAACGACCTGGCGGCCGAGCCCCACTACCGGCGAGGGGTCTTCTCTGCGCTCTCGAAGCGTTCCACGGCTGCAGCCGGTTCCCGGCGGCAGGTGGGTGGCGCGGAGTGGCGACGAGGGGGCCGCATTCGGGCCAGCACATGGCCAACTTCTGGCGGGAGGGCGGCCTGGGAAAGGACGCGGAGCGGGTGGTGGAGTGGGCGCAGCAGCTGGCCGCGGTGGACGAGGACCGGAACGGCCCGTGGCCGTTGGACTGGCAGCGCCATTACCGGGTGTGAAGGACGTGGGCTCATCGTCGTGCCTCTCAAAAACTCTTTACTCCCGGACGCCCACTCAATGGAAAGCGAACGGTAATCCTGCGGCCTACGCCGAACGGCGGGCACCATCATCCAGTGCTGGTGCCCGCCGTTCATTCACCCAAGGGACTGCGGAGGGGGGAGGTCGGCAGCCCTGCCTCTTCAGAGCGGTCCCGTGCGCTCGACGCCCGCACGCCCCGAATCCGGCGCCCACACCCCCACGTCTTTCCGGACGCCGGCAGGGCATGTCGCCGTTTGGCTCTGTCCCCGAGAGGGGGCAGCCACATTCTCTCGGCGGTCACCGAAGGACCCGCGCACGCCGCGCACCGGGGCCAGAACGGCGGGCGGGGCGGAACATGGCACGCGTGTGGACTTCTCCGGGCACGCCACCGCCTGGCGATCCGGCCAGCCGCGCGTTTCACTGGACGGGAGCGGCACCATGCGCCGGCGCGAGAACACGTCGGCGACCGTGTCTGGAGGTCCCCGTGAACACCCACGTACCGACCCGCTTCGACCCCACTCGCGTCCCGCATCTGCTCGGTCCTTTCGCCCCCGTCACCGAGGAAGTGGACGTGGCCGAGTTGCGGGTGATCGGCGAACTGCCGGCGGCCCTGGACGGGACGTACGTGCGCAACGGTCCGAATCCCCGGTTCACTCCGATCGGCTCCTACTTGTACCCCCTCGACGGGGACGGGATGCTGCACGCCGTGCGGGTGTGCGACGGTCGTGCGCGGTACCACAATCGCTTCGTCCGCACACCGGCGCTCGTCGCAGAGGAGAAGGCCGGGCGTGCGCTGTGGGGCGGCCTGGAATCGCTGGTCATGCCGGGGGCCGACGAAGTGGGGCCGGAGCTTGCCGGGACCTTCAAGGACCTTCCCGACATCAACGTCGTCCGCCACGCGGGCCGCATGCTGGCCCTGGCCGAGTCCGCCTGTCCGTACCGCTTCGACACGGATCTGGCGACCCTCGGGCGGGAGGACTTCGACGGCAGACTGTCCGCGGGCATCACCGCCCACCCCAAGATCGACCCGGTCACCGGCGAGATGGTCGTCTTCTGCTACGCCCTGGAGCCGCCGTACCTGACGTGGTCCGTCATCGGTCCGGATGGCGTGGTGACGCGGGGGCCGACGCCCGTGGCCGGCGTGGACGAACCGTTGATGATCCACGACATGGCCCTGACCGCCCGCTACGTGGTCCTCGTCCTCGCCCCGGCGTTCATCGATCTCGACGCGGCCCTGTCCGGCGGCTCGTTCCTCGCCTGGCTGCCCGAGCGCGGCACCCGCGTGGCACTCGTTCCGCGCGACGGCGGAGCCCCGGTCTGGTCCTCCGACGACGCCTTCTGGATGTGGCACTCGGTCAACGCCTACGACGACGGCCCCGAGCCCCAGGCATCCGTCGTCCTCGACTACGTCGAGTGGAACCGGCTCACCATCGGCCCGGCCTCCGCCGATGGAGCCAGCCGGGCGACCGCTCGTCTGGTGCGCGCCAGGATCGATCCCGCGGCCGGTCGGATGGCACGCACCGTCCTGGACGACGCCAGGGTGGAGTTTCCCCGGATCGACGACCGTCGCGTCGGCCGGCGCCACCGCCATACCGCCCTTGCCACCGGCACCGGCCGCACCGACCTTCTGTCCGGAGAGTACGACGCCATCCGCTGGTTCGACGTCGAAACCGGCACCGGCCAGGTCTGGGACGCCGGTGATCTCGCCGTCGGTGAGCCCGTCTTCGCCCCCGAACCGGGCCCCGACGCGTCCGCCGAGGACCACGGATACTGGATGACCTTCGCCACTGATCGCACCGACGGCACGAGCTGGTTCCTCGTCTTCCCCGCCGAAGACCCCGCCTCGGGCCCTGTCGCCCGCGTCTCCATACCTGTCCGCGTTCCCCTCGGCCTCCACGGTGCTTGGCTTCCCACCGAGGAACCGTGACGCCGGTGCATCGGGGCGCCCCGGCGGGTTTCGAGGCGTGGGTGCCTTGGGCGACGCCAGCGGCCGCGGCGCACGATCCTGTGGCGCGGGACCAGTCGGCGTGGGTCTTCGTCGCCATGGCCGCTCGACGTGCAGGGTGTGTGGCGGAGGGCGGCGACTTGGACGGGCGTGGGCGTGTGTCCTGTTCGTCGCAGTCGCGGTGGGCCACGAAGACCGCCGGTTGGTGAGCTCCTAGACAGCTCCCACCACACCGGAAATCTTCGCCATGTTCAAGACCAGACGAGCGTCAACAACGCTCGTGATCAATGCACCTAGACGGCTCAATGCATGCGGCGGCACGCCGGACACGCTGCTCGACTGCTGGACCCTGAAGGACGAGGACGGCCACCGCTACCGCTTCAACGACGTCCGCCTCGCCGGACGGGCCACCATCCGCATCCACACCGGCGAAGGCCGCAACACCCGCACCGACGTGTAACAGGACCGCCGCGATTACATCTGGGACTACCACTCCGGCACCTCGACCCTGCGCGACGACCGGGGCCGCACCGTCGACACCGAGTCCTGGGGCGGCCGCCACCACCATCACCACTGATCCCACCCGCCCCGGCTCGGGCCGGGGCCCTGACACACGCGTGTGCCGGACAGGCCTGTCCTGACCCGGCACACGTACGCCCGCACACTTCCGCCAGCCGTTGCCCCGGTCCCCGCTCGTCCACAACGGAGACCGGGGCACCGGTCTGATGAGGGCGTGATGCGGCAGGGTTTTCCGAGGTCAGGCAGCCGGGGTGTAGTGGACGATCGAGCCCTCGCACGGCCAGTCGGCGAACAGCGCGAGCGCGTCGGCCTCGCCCAGGTCCGCCGAAAGGCCCCAGCGCAGCTTCGTGGCGACCTATTCGGAGATGTACCGGCAGGTGACCTCCGGCGCCGGCCGCATCCATTCTCTCGGGTCCTGGTCGGCCTTCTGCCGGTTCGAGCGCGTGCGGGGAGCCGCATGAACGCAGTCTGCCCGCCAGGTCAGCCGCCCGGGTAAGGGGTACAGAGGCCTTCGGCAGACGCAGGCCGGTGGCAATCGACCCGATGCCATTGTCCTGTCGCATTGAGCTTGTGGATCTTGTGTCGAGCTGCGGGGTTGCCATGTCGAGTGAGAACGCTCGACTCGGGATTCTCAGTGCATCTGGCCTCTGCGGAATCCAGGCGGTGCGAGCCGAGCTGCCGGGGTCCCAGGTGACGGGCTGGTTCGGGTCGAGGTGGGCGAGGATCGCCCACCCGTCGGGGAGGCGGACCATGAAGGCGGATGCCAGAGGTTCGGTCCCCTCCGCCGAAGAAGCGGGCCCCGGGACCGCGCAAGCCCGTGGGCACCTGTCCCAGTGCGGTGCGCCGCCGGGAGAGCGCTGCACCGTCCAATACGCCGACGGCACGACACAGGTCGAGATCGGGCACCTGCCGCGCCCGGCCGCCCCGGGCGCGTAGGCGACATACCGACGGACAGTCGCAGACCTATGGGATCTAGCCCGCGGCAGATGGTCCGGCGACCCGCGTCGTCTGCGAGGTCCGCCGGGGTGGCTGCGGTGCGGACGGTCTCCCGGGCACAGTCAGCTCCGGTCTTGCTCCTCCTCCAGTACGGCTGGGGCCTGCCCGACCAGGGTTTCCAGTGGCCGCTGCAGCGGCCGCCCTGAGCCGGGCAGGGGACTCATAACCGCAGACATCTCGTCGCTGAACAGGACGACCGGCTTGGCCGGTACGTCAACAGTCGTGGCGACGGCCGCATGCAGGTTGTTCCTCGTCATCTGCTCCCCCGTGGTGGTGTGGGCACTGCCTCGTGCGAAGCGCCGTATCGGTTCGACCACCGCTTCACCGTACGCGGCCGCGATGCCCGCACTCCAACCAATTCGGCGTAGATATGGTCGGGCTGCATGCCTGGCCAGAGAGCCGGCCTCCCATCAGTTCCTGCGCCAGGTCCAGCCTGCACCTTCGCGGACCCTCGGCTCTGCGCTGTCACCGTCGACCGTCTCACCTTCGGCGGCAACATCATCGAGACCGTCACCGACTCCTATCGCCTCGCCACCACCCGCGCCCGCGCCGCCGAACATGAAGCCGCCGCGGGCTGACCTCCCTCAGCCCATCACACGTCGGCGATCAGGGCATACCGTTCATCGTCCACTGGACCACCCCACAAATCAGGGTCGCTGCTGAGCGGTTCAATTCGCACAGCGGCAACAAGAGGGCGCATGGCCGCAGCAAGGTCTTCGGCGCTGATTCCGCCGTTCCACGGCAGCGATTCAGCGCCAGCCACATACGGGACGTCCCTCTGGCCTGCCTCACGCCAACGCCCCTCGACCAGCACCAGCCGGCCTCCCGGCCGCAAGCGTGTCACCCACTCGCGCAAGGCGGCCTCCGGATCAGGCAGCGTCCACACCAGATGCCGCGACAACACGACATCGAACCGCTGTTCCCCGGTGGGGGGCATCATGGCGTCACCGACCAGGAAACGGCCAGCAAGGCCAGCGGTCTCGAACTTCGTGCGCGCCTGCTCAACCATGCGCGGCGCCAGGTCGATCCCGGTCGGCCGGTGCCCGGCCTCGGCCAACAGCAAGGACACTGACCCGGTGCCACAGCCGATGTCGAGAACATCGACCGGATCGGTTGGCATCAAGGAGTACAGGAGCCGGGCCCACGCAGCGCGCGTGTTGTCAGCCCTCAGCCCGTGGTCGGGCTCGTCGTCGAAGGCCGCTGCAGCGGCATCCCAGTAGGCAGCGATCGAAGCAGTGCGGTCAGTCATGACTCGATGTTCTCAGCAGCCACTGACACTCCAGTGCCCAGCGGCGGTGTCAGTTCTCACCGCCAGTTATCGGCGCAGTGATCAACAACTGCTGCTGAGACTCGTCGACAACCGGTCCCCGCTCTCACCTACGAAGCCATGCATGCCCTCGTTCAGCGCGCGAAGGGCTTCGTCGGGGGTCATCGGGTGGGTGTACTTACCGGCCATGCGGCAGTCCCCCGGTGTGGACGCTGTCTGGCATACAGCGGCCGCGCTCCCGCAGATACGACAAAACCGACTCGGAGGCTGGGTGCCGGACGCAGGGCCACATCCGAGTCTCGACCTCGGCGGTAGGTCGTGCCTGTCCGCCTTCCGGGCGGCGCCGAATCAAGTGGCGGCGTCGAGGAGGTGGGCTCCGTTGTTGCGGACGTTGTTGACGGCGGTGGAGACGGGCCGGGTGTCCAGGCGGCCGTCGGCGGGCTGGGTGAGCAGGGTGCGGAGGTCGTCGGTGTCGTGGTGGTGGGGGTCGAGCCAGGCGTCGTAGTGGTCTGGGCTGAGGGCGAGTGGCATGCGGGGGTGTACGCGGCCGGCGGCGTCGGTGGCTTCGGTGGTGATGATGGTGCAGGTTGTCAGCCAGGCGTCGGGGTCGTCGTCGCTGGTGATGTCGGGGTTGCGCCAGTATTCGTACAGGCCGGCCATGGCCATGATCTGGCCGTCGGAGGGATGGATGAAGTAGGGCTGCTTGCGGATCTTGCCCGTCTCCTCGTCCTTTACCGGCTCCCATTCGTAGAAGCCGTCGGCCGGCAGCAGGCAGCGGCGCTTGGCGAAGGCGCGCCGGTAGGCGGGCTTCTCATGGACCGTCTCGACCCGGGCATTGATCATCCGGGAGCCGACTTTCGGGTCCTTCGCCCATGACGGCACCAGGCCCCACTTGATTGTCCGGAGCTGTCGGTCCACCTCGCTGCCGTCGCCCTGGCCGGCGCGTTCGAGGACCGCGTAGACCTCGTCGGTCGGCGCGATGTTCCAGCTCGGGGCCAGGGTCTCGTCGGGGCGCCAGTCGGTGACCGCGAAGAGCCGGGTCAGGTCCTCGGGACTGCGAGTCGAGGTGTAGCGGCCGCACATGGGGCAACTGTGCCACGACGTGCCGGTCGAGGCGGTGGTATCGGCGGTCGCACGGGAGTCGCGGCGGGCTTCCCCTGTGCGCCCTGAACTGTTCGCGGCACGGCGCGTACAGCGGCTTTCCTCCGTACCCGTAGCGATGGCACGCGGCATGGCAGCGGGCGCAGCGCCCTAGGAGCTGGGGCGGGTATTGCGTGGCGGGAGGGTCTGCGGGGTGGGGGTGCTCATGGCTGTGTCTTTGGTGAGTGCGGTGGGCACCGCCCGCCCGCAAAGGGAACCCCGGTCCGCGGTGGCGCCCATGTCGTCGAGGCGCCGCTGCGCGTCACTCTGCTGGCCAAGACCGCGCTGGGGTGGGCACGCCTGCCGGATCGTGTCCGCCACCCACCTCGCCGACGGGGTGCCGACCGCGTGCTGGGACACCCTGCAGACGTTCGCGGACGAGGACCTGGTGGTGATGCTCGGGCCGGCCTCCGAGCCGGTGCGCGCCCTCGCTGCGGGCCGTGCCGATGTCGCCGAGCGGCTGCTCCTCGATCTCCCGGTGGCGGCCCAGGGACGCCTCGAAGTGGGTGAGGCTGCCGCCGACGTCCCAGGAATGCCGCCAAGCGTCGCCTACGCGGTGGTCGACGCCCGTATCCGCTCGGCGCCGCGCGGGGCGCGCCTAACGTGGTGCCACGCCCCGCGCTTCGTCGGAGCGACCACACGGGGCCGAGGGAGAGGCCGTGTCCGGTCGGTCCGCCGAGGCCCTGGTTCGGCCGGCCTGGTACGAGGCGGGCGCGAAGGGGCGAGGCGGGCGCAGCGCCGCCCGCCGCACTGCGTCATTCGGTGCCGCTGCCGAGGGCGTCCGACGGGCGCCTGGCCTGGACCGGCGTCGGCTATCTGACCGCGACCGCCACCTGGGCGCCCACCCTTGCCACACCCTCGACGACGTGCAGAGCGGCATCGGCGTCGTGCACAACGCCCTCCTGCTGGACGGGCCGGGACGCACGGTCGTACGAGGTCCGTTCCGCCCCTCGCCCCGGTCGGTGGTGCACAGGGAGATGGTCATGTCCCCCAAGCCCCCTGGCTCGTCACCAACCGCACCGCGGACACCACGGGCCGTCTTCTCACCGACTTCGCCGCCACACCCCGCTGGTCCGCGCTGCCGAGGATCCTCTCCTCCGCGCTGCGCGGCTGACCACCTCTGCCGGGTTCCCCACCCGGCCCCTCCCTGGAGACCAACCATGCTCAATCTGGCTGTACTGCTGGAACACACCGCACGCGAACTACCCGATCGCGACGCCGTGGTGCTGGGCGACACAGGGCTGTCGTACGCACAGGTCGACGCCGAGGCGAACCGCGTCGCGGCGGCGCTCGCGGCGCGCGGCGTCGGCCCCGGTGACCGGGTCGCCCTGAGCTGCCCCAACCTGCCCTACTTCCCCATCACGTACTACGGCATCCTCAAAACCGGGGCGACGGTCGTACCCCTGAACGTCCTGCTCACCGAACGGGAGATCGCCTACCACCTGCAGGACTCCGGCGCGAAGGCGTACCTCTGCTTCGAGGGCACGGCCCAGCTGCCGATGGCGAAGGCGGGCCTCCGACGGTCCAGCTCAACGCGGGATTCGCCACCGGCGCCACCATGGTGCTGATGCCACGCTTCGACGCCGCGTCGGCGCTGGAGCTCCTGCAGCGCGAGCACGTCACCTTCTTCGCCGGGGCGCCGACGATGTACTGGGCCCTGCTGACGTTCGAGGACACGGACCGGTTCGACCTAACCGGCATCGCAGCCAACCTGCGGATCAGCGTCTCTGGAGGATCAGCCCTGCCGGTGGAGGTGCTGAAGGCATTCGAGGAACGCTTCGCTGTGCCCGTCCTCGAGGGCTACGGCCTGTCCGAGACCAGCCCCGTCGCCACATTCAACCGCGTCGACCGCCCCCGCAAACCCGGCTCGATCGGGCTTCCAGTGTGGGGCGTGGAGGTCAGGGTCACCCGCCGCGACGGCACTCAGGCCGACGCCGACGAACCCGGCGAGATCCACATCCGGGGCCACAACGTCATGAAGGGCTACCTCGACCGCCCCGAAGCGACGGCGGAGGCGATCGATCCGCACGGCTGGTTCCGCACCGGCGACATCGGCAGGCGCGACGCCGACGGCTACCTCTACATCGTCGACCGCACCAAGGACCTCATCATCCGGGGCGGCTTCAACGTCTATCCCCGCGAGGTCGAAGAGGTGCTGCTCACCCATCCGGACATCAGCCTCGCCGCCGTCGTCGGTGTCGCCCACCCCAGCCACGGCGAGAAGGTCAAGGCCTTCGTCATCCGCAAGCCCGGAGCCACGGTCACCGAGGAGGACATCGTGGCCTGGTGCCGGCAGAACATGGCAGGCCACAAATACCCCAGGCTCGTCGAATTTCGGGAAGCCCTGCCCGTGACGGCGACCGGCAAGATCCTCAAGCGGGAACTCGCCCCGCCACCGTCCGGCTGACCCGCACCGGTCCACTTACAGCCCGGACCCCGGCGGCGGGCCTTTCTCGGGTCGGCACGTCTGGAGAACGGCGCAAGAGCCCCGGCTATGACTTGAGTTCTAGTGGTCGGGGCTCTCGCCATGCCGGGCGGCTGCGAAGAATCCGAGAAGCAGGTGGCGCCGATTCGCGAATGATCGCGCTCGCCTGGATGTGTTCCGGTCAGGCGGCCGGCTTCCTCGGCGAACGCAAGGAGGCAGTGGCCGGGCTGAAGCTTGCCCTGGAGGAACTGCGCGGCGTCGGCAGGGACCCGTCCCGGTGAGGGTTTGCGTGTGCCCGGGGGACCCCTGGGGTGAAATCCCGTGGCGGGGCGGCCCCGTGGGCGTGATGATGACCGGATGACCCAGCGCGCGCAGCCCGTAGATGCCCTCATCGTCGTCGACGTGCAGGCGGCCTTCGTCACCGGCGACGGAGCCGTGCCCGGTGCAGATCGGCTCGTCGACCGGACGGCCGACCTGATCGCCCGGGCCCGGCGGGATGGCGCGTTCATCGCTCACCTGCAGAACGACGGGCCTCCCGGAGCCGAGGACGAGCCGTACACGCCCGGCTGGGAGCTCCACCACCCGCTGGAGCTCGGGACCGCCGAGGTGGCCATCCGCAAGCCCCACGACGACGGCTTCGAGGAGACCGAGCTGGGCAAGGTCCTCACCGACGCGGGGGTACGGGCCGTCGCCGTGTGCGGTGTGATGTCGGAGATGTGCGTCCAGGCCACCGCCCGTACGGCCCTGGCGCTCGGCTACCGGGTCGTCGTCCCGTACGACGCCCACGCGACCCAGGACATCCCGGCGGTGCCGGGCATCAGCGAGGCCGTCCCGGCCGCGACGGTCTCCCGGGTCGCGGCGTACGCCCTCGGGAGCGACGCGGAGACCACCGTCGCGGCCGCCGACGTCACCTTCACGGCCCCGTCGGCGTCTTGAGGCCGCGTACGGCCCGGCAGACCGAGCGCACGGAACGCGCGCGCTGGCCGCTGACGTCCCCGGGCCCGTACGCGGGCGCCTTCGAAGTACCCGGCCGAGGGGGCGCCGGGACGTCGGGGGCCGGGGGCTCGTCCGTGGCGGGCGGGGCGGGCTCGGAATCGGCCACCGCGTCCGGCTCGGGCTCGGGCGCCGGGGCGGGGTCTCCTCGATGGCGGTCGGGGGTTCTTCCACGTCGCGAGGCCCCGATCACGGACGCCGGGGACGTAGACGGACGTCGGCCCGTCCTGGTCTCCCTCATGGGGCCTGGAATCGGCGACGAGGCCGTCTTCGAGGCCGAGCACGCCGACGAAGTCGACCAGGAACCCCTCATTGGTCTCACTCCCACCCACGCGGTCAACGTCATCTCGTTTTGCAACCGCCCTGTCGACCACCTCGTCACGGCCCTGCTGACAGCCGCCGTCCCGTTGCGACGTCGGAGGGTAGTGGGCGCCGCCGTGGACACGCTCGTTCGCCACCAAAATCGTCGGTACGGCGCAGGCGGCGCCCGCCCACGGCAGCTGGAACAGGGCTGCTGGGGAATGCGGGTGGTCAACCGTGGGCCAGGCATCCACGGGGCCCGCAAGCCCTGGCAGCCAGGCCTATGCAGTACGGCTACCAGGTCATCCGCAGTTCAGAAACTGCCACCGGCAAGTAGCTCGGTACGTCTGCGCGCGGCTCGCGGGACTGCCGGCCGCGTGATGGGAGTCGATCACCGCGACGCAATCAGCGTACGCATCGGCCTCAATGCGAGGGCAGCGCGGTCCGTTCGCAAGGGACGCCCTAGGATCGGCCTGGCTGCAGACCTGGAGCAGGTGGACCGAGAGCATGTGGGGTGAGCGATGGCCGGCCGGGTCACGGCGGTGAGCCGCAACGAGACGTACGCGTTCAGCAAGCCCAATCGGGAGTCGATCACGCTGCTCGCCGGGCTCGGGGTCGAGGGGGACGTCCACGCGGGCGAGACGATCCGCCACCAGTTCCGCATGACGTACGAGCCTGACCTTCCCAACCTGCGTCAGGTCCATCTGATGCACGAGGAGCTCTTCGACGAGCTGGCTCTCAAGGGCTTCGACGTCTCCGCGGGCCAGCTCGGTGAGAACATCACCACCCGCGGCGTGGATCTGCTGGGCCTCCCCACCGGGGCGCTGCTCCATCTCGGGGAGCAGGCGGTGGTGGAAGTGACGGGGCTGCGCAACCCCTGCGCGAAGATCAACGACTTCCGCGCGGGACTGCTCGGTCAGGTCTTCTCCCTTGACCCGGACTCGGGCGAGTTCACCTTCAAGTCCGGCGTCATGGCGGTGGTCCGACGCGGCGGACCGGTCCGCCCGCACGATCTCGTACGGGTCGAGTTCCCGCCGCCCCCACACCGCCCCCTGGAGCGCGTCTAGGTGGTGTCGTCAAATGTCACGCCCGCATCGGAAGTGATGCGAGGGTGACGGCGGCTACGTAGGACTGGCCGTTCTTGTCGTACCGGGTGGCGATGCCGCGCCATTGCTTGAGACGGTTGAAGCAGCGTTCCCCCTGGAGCACGACGTTCCGGTGCTTGTAGATCTCGCGGTCTAAGGCCGGCGGGCGGCCGCCGCGGCTGCCTCTCCGGTCCCGGTTGCGGGCCTGGTCGGCCCGCTCGGGGATCGTGTGCGCGATGCCCCGGCGCCGCGGCCAGGTGCGGATCCGCTTTCGAGCTGTAGCCCTTGTCGGCCAGGACGTGGTCAGGCCGGACGCGGGGCCCTCCCGGTCCGATCTGGGGCACCCACCCGGATCGTCTCCATCAAGGCGGTGAACCAGGTGCAGTGCTGTGTTGCCGCCCGTGACGACGAAGGCGAGCGGACGGCCCCGGCCGTCGCAGGCCAGGTGGATTTTGCCGGTCAGACCACCTCTGGGAGCGGCCGAGGGCCGGGTCGCGGAGCCCCTTTTCCGACCCCGGCCGCATGCTGGTGAGCCCGGACAACCGTGGAATCGACCGACACCAGGCACTCGATGTCGCCCGCCGCGAGCAGCCTTCGCCTGAGCGGCCCGCAGCATCCGGTCGAACGTCCCGTCCACCGCCCACCTGCGAAAAGCGTACGCAGCGTGGGGCCCACGGCCCGTAACGCTCGGGCACATCCCGCCAGGCGACACCGGTGCGGAACTTCCACACGATCCCGTTCAGGATCCTGCGGACGCTGGGTGCGGGCGGCATGGGGACGGTGTATCTCGCCCGGTCCCGGGGCGGACGTTCCGTGGCCGTCAAGGTGGCCCGTCCCGAACTGGCTGCCGATCCGCATTTCCGTGCCCGGTTCCGTGCGGAGGTTGACGCAGCCCGCAGGGTCGGCGGGTTTCACACGGCGCAGGTGGTCGACGCCGACCCAGACGCGGCGGCCCCCTGGCTGGCGACCGCCTACATCGCTGGGCCGACGCTGTCGCGTCTGATCGCCGAGCAAGGCCCGATGGATGAGGCCCGGCTGCGGCTGCTCGGCGCGGCTCTGGCAGAGGCGTTGCAGGCCATTCACACCTGTGGCCTCATTCACCGTGACCTCAAGCCCGGCAACATCATCATGGCCGACGACGGCCCGAGGGTGCTCGACTTCGGTATCGTCCGCGCCCTGGAGTCGACCCGGCTGACCTCCACCGGCGCAGCCTTCGGCACCCCTGGATTCCTGGCTCCCGAGCAGGCTCAAGGTCTCGAGGTCGGCGGCGCCGCCGATGTGTTCGCGTTGGGCGCGGTGCTGGTCGCGGCGGCCGGTGGTCAGGCGTTCGGGGAGGGCACCCCGATGGAGCTGATGTATCGGGCCGTGCACGAGCCGCCGAACCTGTCCGCCGTACCCGAGGGCATTCGCCCGGTGGTCGCTGCCTGTCTGGCCAAGGACCCGGCACAACGGCCGACCCCCAAAGCGCTGTTGGACCTGTTCGCACCGGACACCGCTGCGGAGCCGACGCCGGAGGCTGCTTTACATACGCCGACGCTGCCTGCTCCGGCCGCTGTGCTACCCGCCCCGACGGTGCCACCTGTACCGACGCCGGCCTCCGGGGCCGCTCCGGCAACGGCCGCCGGGCACATCGCCAGTGCCGCAACCCTGGCCGCCGCCCCGCGGGCCGATTGCCCGCCGGCCTTCCCGCAGCGGCCGCCCTGGGGCCAGGTGGTGACGACCGCGCCGCCGCGGAGGAGGCGCACTGGACTGCGTGTCTTCGGCGTGGCGGGAGCCCTGATCGTGCTCGGCGGCTTGGGTTTCGGTATCTACGGCTTCTCGGACTCAGCCTTTCCCAAGGCCACGCACGAGCTCGTCACACCCGACACGATGGTGGGGGGTGCATACAAGCGTGATGACAAAGGATCCAACTTCACGGACCCGCAGCCGGACGACTGGCGCCAGAAGGACGTGCTGCACCACTCCGCCGCCTATATCGGCACCGACAAGTCCCCGGGCTTCGAAAAGGTGTCGGTGTACGGCTCGTCCGGTCGATTCAAGTACCCGGAGGCCAAGCGAGACAGCCTGATGGAAGCCATGACCGTAACAGGCAGCGAGAATGTCATCGAGCAGCCCAAGATGATCAGCGTTCCCGGCTCGGACGTCGACTTCCGCTGCACGACGGTGAACGCGGCAACCGTGTGCGGCTGGGGCGACGACAACACCACGGTTGCGATCGAGTTCACCCCAGCGACCGACTCACTCGAACTGGCGGCGGCGGAGACCCGCAAGATACGCGACGCCATCCGCAAGCCGATCACATGAGAGCCCCGACGGACTCGCGCATGGCAGGCGGTGAGAGGGCGGGACCGCCCCCTGGGTGCTTGGCGGGAGGCTGATGGACACCGCTTGAGCCCTCAGCAGACACATGGAACTCGGGACGCGAACCGATACCCCGCAGGCAGAAGGCGCCTTGTGCTTGGGCAGAAAGAACCCCTGGACAAGATGCAGCATCCTTGTTCGGAAGGCCCTTTCGCGTTCCTGCCCATGATCCGGACGGCCCCCAAGTGAAAGCCCGAGGTTAGGGATGCGGCGCTTTCCCCACGGCATTGCGGACCTGCGGACCATCCCCGGCTGGGCGCTGCACCGGCTGGCCGACGACCGGATCGAGCTGCCGCTCCCCCGACGGCGGCGTCTACTCCCGCATACCATCCCCGCCGCGCCCGACTGGTACTCCGCCGCCCTGCACCGCGGGTACGTGGTCTGCTCTTACCGCCCGCAGCTCGGCGTGCGCACCCCGCCGGGCAGCCGGCCGGAGCAGTACATCGACGCCAAGCGGCTGGAGGAGTTCCGCACCGCCCGGGGCCGCGGTCTGGTCGCCGGTGGCATCATCGCCTACCGCAACAACCGCTGACCGCGCCGGACGGTCGAGGAGGAGATCGCATGCCTATAGGAGTGGCCGTCCTCTGCGACACGGACGACTGCCTCGCCGTCTGTCTGGCCGTGGAGACCGGCAACAACGGTGACGAGCGCTCTGCGGACGACGTCTCCCAACTGGCGCGAAAGGCGGCTGAGGGCGACGGCTGGGTGCTCAGCTTCGACTTCGGCCAGCCGGTGACGACGTGCCCAGCGTGCGCGGACGGCCGCGGGCCGGTCCGCGAGCGCGGCACCTGCCGACGGTGCATGGGCCGCGCCGATGAGGCATCCCGGTGCACGTACTGCCTGCACACCAAACCGACGGGCGACGACGGCTGACGGACACACATGCCGTGCCGCCGGAGCTGGACCGTCGTTGACCTGTACGACTCCACAGAGCCGGGCCCTGGGGAGGTCGTGGCTGATCCCCCTGGGGCTCGTGGTGTGTCCGGCCCGTCAGATCTTCCCGGCTGCCGTGGCGGCGGCCCAGTCGGCGGCTTCGGTGTCGGTCATGAGCAGGACCTGGGTCGGGTGGGCGGTGGTGCCCTGGATGACGTGGAGGCGGCCGGGGGCGGGTGCTGCTCTACGGGACGGGGTCGCTCTGCGGGGTTAGGCGGCCCCAGGTGCGGGTGATGGCCCGTCCCAGGACCACGCTGGAGAACTGCTCGCGGGCTGAGGCGGCCAGCGGGGTGGTGTCGAGCAGGCCTCCGAAGAGGGCGTCCATGCGGGTCGCGTGGCCCGCGAGGGGAGCGGGTCCAGGACGTCCTCGATGTGCTTCCTGGTGATCTCACGGGGATCGGTGAGCCCGTCGGCGATGCACCCTCCGAGGGTGCCCAGGATGGCCCCCACGTAGTTCTCGACAGCCTTGGGGCTACGGGCCCGGCTGGAGATGCTGCCCTGGCCGAAGAGTACGTCGATGAACGTGTGCACCGCGGTGGAGAAGGCCGGGCGGGCGATAGCGGTAGCGTCGTTCCGGGCGCGGGCCATGCAGGGGTCGCTGGGCGTTTGCGCGGCGAGCAGGCGGCGTAGGCGGAGGTAGTTGATGACGCGGGCGCCCTGGAGGTCGGCTCTCATGGAGGCCAGGGCCCCGATGTCGCTCCCCTGGATAGGAGCCTCGGCACCGAGGTGGCCGGTCACGATACGCCGGGTTCGGATGTTGCCGTTGAGAAAGTCGGTGTTCCGCCGCAGTCCCGCATGTAGGCGGTGAAATCAGTGACCAGGCTGTCTGCTGCAGCGAGGTGGGCGGCGGGTGCTGTTATCCAGACGGGTGTCCCGGGGCAGGGGCGGGAACAATTCCAGCTGGGCGGGGTCCAGGAGGTGCTCGGATATTTGGCGTTCGGTACTTGGCCCGGGTGCGGGCGCGGCATCGTGTGAGGGCGTAGCGGCCTTGGGGCGCCGCAAGTGCCGGGCAGGAAGCGTCCGACCGCCAGTCCGGCGGCTTGGGGACCGGCGCACCACAGCGGCTGGACTAAGACTTTCACCGATCCCCGACTCTGTGCGGTCCTCGTTGACCGGCTCACCTTCGGCGGCAACCTGATCCAGACCGGCACCGACTCCTACCGCCTCGCTATCACCCACGCCCGGGCAGCAGCACAGAACGCCGCAGGCTGACCTCACCCGGCCAACGGGAGGCGATGCCGTCTTGTCCCACAGGAGGGTCCGACTTGCCTCCCGCTACTGCGGTGCGATGGCCTTGAGCCAGTCCTCGACAGCGACAACGTCTGCCCACTGCGGGAACAGCTTCTCGGTGAGCATCCGGTGCACCTCGGGGTCGGTGTCGAGACAGGCATCCGCCAGCACGGTGAGGCCGAAGTCCAGATCGATGGCGCGCCACAGGGTCGACAGCACTACAGCGCTGGTGGCGATGCCGGTGAGAACAAGGCTGTCGATATCGCGAGCCCTGAGTACCAAGTCGAGGTCGCTGCCCGAGAACGCGCTCCCCCGCCTCTTGGTAACCACCACGTCGCCCTGCTGGGGCGCCACGTCGTCATGAATCTGAGTGCCAGGGGCGCCTTCGGTGAACAGCCCGGCCCGCACGACGTTTGTCATCACCCTGTTGCGCGGGCTGACTTCCGGATCGCCCGGACGTAACCCCATCACCACGTAGATCACGGGGATGCCGGAAGCCCGGGCACCGTCGATCGCTCTGCGCAAGCGCGGCAGATATCCGGAACCGTCATCAGCGATGGCTACGACGTCCCGTTGGACGTCCATCACCAGAAGCGCGCTCTTCGTCATGCTCGCCGTCCCTTCTCCACTGAGAAACATGAGCAAGTCTGGTGGACCAACCGAACTGCGGGGGAGGGTTTCGGTGATCCTCACCCATGACCGGTGTCGGTTCTCGGTTCGGGCACAGATCTCGGGGAGCCGTCGCGAAGCGTCACCCCGTGTTCGAAGCGGGGAACCTCTTGTTCATCAGGACTGCCCCCCAGGGCACAGTGCCCTACGAGGAGGCCGACCTTGAGGATCTGCACCACGTCACCACTGGCCATGTCGACGGCGATGCGTTCGAACAGGCGGTGATCAAGGTGAACTCGGGCTTCGGCAACTGCGGCAGGGGCCGGCTCACCGGAGGATCCTCTCCCGATGGGACTGCCCGGCAACACCCGTAGGCCCACGAGGCGGGCGACTCCCGCTGGACAGCCGGCCCCGACATCACGCATTCAAGTTCTGCAGCGCAGGGCGGGCTCGTCCGTGCACTGTCCGAGCCCCGACTACGCCTACCGTACGCAGAAAATACCCTTGGCCCTCACTTCTCCGAGCCCGGCCTTCACCCCCTCTCGTCCTCGTCGTCCGACCGGGTGGGTCGGGGGATGGGAATGCGGGTCTGTCCTTCGATCGGTGCCGGAGTGCGCTCGCCGAGCCGGCCCTCCAACTGTCGGAGCCTCGTACGCGTCTCCTCGGTCGTCATGTCTCCCCCATCACCGCTGTCGCGCACCGGGATCCGACGGACGGCCCTGCCCTTGCGCCGCTGCCGATGCCGATGCCACGGTCCGGGTGTCCTCGCCGGTGAGTTCGACGATGCGGTGCAGCGGAACCCCAGCGGCCGCGGCCCGCGCCAGCAGGGCGTCCCGTTCGCCTGCGCAGTCGCGGTAGGCCAGCAGCTCTTCCTCCACGCGGGCGAGGGCGCCCGGCGTCAGGGCGTGGCGCAGCTGGTTCAGCTCCTCGTCGCTCAACGGGACGGGCAGCTTCTCCGTCCCGTCGGGGATGGCGCCCGTCTCCTCCGGCGGCAGCAGCCGGACGCCCGGGGAGGCGGCGGTGACACCGTGCGCGTCGAGCCAGGCCCGTACGGCGGGCGTCTCCAGGCACGCCAGGTCTCCCACAGCCGTGACGGAGGCGCCCAGCGGGGTCGCCGGGTCGTCCACGAGGAACAGGTAGGCGTCGTCGGTCATGCTTGTCTCCTTCGCAGACGCGATGGTCGTGTGCCGTCCTCACCTACCCCCTTCGGCGCAAGCCACCCCGGCTCCGGTCACCTCGCCCACGGCGTGCCGGCGCCGCGCACGCCGCCGTCCCGCCCGGCATCCGGTGCCGGTTGTCCGCCACCGGCCGGTAGACGGCGTGGCGACCCACCGCATCGGGGGCAGCGTGGGCAGCGCCCTTGGCGGCGCCCGTCCCCGGCCCGTGTGCAGCAGGATCGTTGCCACACCCGGGCGCCGCCGTACACCTGGCCGGACGAAGTCACCCGGAGCGCCTCGTGTGCAGCGCGCTTCGGGGTCGCGCCCAGCGCGACCGGATCCGCAAACTGCCGGGGAACGATCTCGCATTCGGGGCTCAGGCGGCGTTCGACGAACGAGACGGACGCCGTAAAGAAGCCGCAGTCACCGTCGAAGATGAGCACTGATCGAGTGCGCATGACTTCATCATGCCGAAACGGGGCCCAACCCTCTTTCCACGGGGCCGTGTGCGGGACCGGGGGGGATGTCCGGCGGCTGAGGGGGCACACGTGGACACGGTGCTCGCAACCACGCGGCCGGGCAGGCCATCGGCAGCGCACACGTGGGCGGGCGGACGACGGCAGGTAACAACAGGACTCAGGGAGCTCAGTGATGAAAGTCCGCTCGTGGCCGATCCGACCGGACCTCCGGCTCACCGCCCACGTGGTGGCCGGACGCTACCGGCTCGACGACCTGCTGGGCCGCGGCGGCGCGGCCGACGTGTACGAGGGCATGGACCTGCGCCTGCGGCGACCGGTCGCCGTGAAGGTCTTCCGCCCGGACGGTGCCGCCGACACGGAGGAACGGTTCGACGGCGAGGGCCGGCTGGTGGCCCAGCTGCAGCACCCCGGCCTGATCACCGTGTACGACTGCGGCCGGGACGACGGAACGCCCTACATGGTGATGGAACTGGTCAGGGGCACCACGCTGCGTCGGCGGATCGCGGCGGGTGCGCTGGCGCCCGCCGAGGCGTGCCGCATCGGAGCCGCGCTGGCCTCGGCGCTGGCCCATGTGCACGAGGCCGGAGTCGTTCACCGCGACGTCAAGCCCGCCAACATCCTGCTGGACGAGGCGGGCGCCCCCCGCCTGACGGACTTCGGCATCTCCCGGCTGCTCGGCACCACGGCTCAGACCGTGACGGGCACCCTGGTAGGCACCGCCGCGTACATGGCCCCGGAGCAGGTGCTGGGCCGGGGCGCCGGGCCGGCAGCGGACATCTACAGCCTGGGACTGGTGCTCATCGAGTCGATCAAGGGTGAACTGGAGTACGACGGGGCGCCGCTGGAGGCTGCGATCGCCCGCCTGAACCGTTCCCCGGTCATTCCGCCGGACATACCGGTGGCCTTCGTCGAACTACTGGAAGCCATGACCAACGCGGACGAGAGCCGCCGGCCGGACGCCCGGGTCTGTGGGCGGGCCCTGGCCGCCTTGGCATCGGAGGATTTCGCGAAAGCGGCCGAGGTGCCCGCGGGATCCTCCGTGCCCGCGGCTCCGCCCATGAGGGGCGAGGACGGCGCCGGCGAGCGGAATCCGGACACGCTGAGGTCTGGCGGGGTGGGCGCGGCAGCGGGGGTCGCCGGCGCCGAGGCCGCCGTCTCTGCACACGGCGAGCCGGTGCCCGCACGATCCTCTTCCGGCCGGCCCGCCTCACGCCGGGCCGGCCGGATCCTGGTGACCGCCGGTGCGGCACTGACCGTCTTCGGCGTCGGACTGACCGGTTCGGTGGGCACGCCGTCCGCCGAGGCGGAGAACACCGCGCCCGTTCCGTCGCACCCCGCCACGACCGAACCGGCCTCCCCCACCACCTCGCCCGCTCCGCCAACCGGAGCCGCCGCCGTCTCCGCGTCCGCGCCGCGGTCCCCCTCGTCCATTGGGGACCGGCGGGCCGTCGGCTCCGAGGGCTCGGCGGTCAATAGTCGGACGCCGCCAGCTCGTGGCGTCTCGGAGAGGCAGCGCGGCCGTGTGACCGGTCCGGCAGTTGCCGGGCCGACCCCCCGGAAGGGCGAGGGGTGGCAGGGGAAGCCGAAGCCGGCCAAGGGCAGGCACGCGCGGTAAAACGCCTCGGCGCCCGGCGTTTACGCCGCCTGACGGAGCACCAGACAGTCGACTCGCCCACCCGGGCCGGGGGGGGGCGGTGACGGTCGGGTGGCGGCAGGCCCTAAGAGGCCGTCTTCGTCCGATGTTCATCCCCCAAGCACGCGGTGGAGCTCCTGGAGCAGCAGCTGGCCGACGCCGACCGGGTCTCCAGGCGCTGCAGCGTGCGCGGAGACGTGCTGGAGGACGCGCTGCTGGACCGGACAGAACGCATCGCCGACCTGGAGACACGGCTCAACCAGCTCAAGATCGACCGCGTCGCCGACCGCAAGCGTGGAGATGAGCTCGCGGCAGCGCACCCGGACATCTCCGGCCTGATCCAGAAACGAGCTGCAGAGAGAAGTCGAGCGGCTCGGAGCGGCCCTGCAAGAAGCCCAGGCGCAGCGTGCCGAGGCGGAAGGCCGCTGTGATCTTCTCGAGCGCCTGCGGGACGTTGTCGATCAGACCGCGACAGCCGCGTTGCCCGCCGCCCCGCGGCGCATGCCCAAGGTCCTGGTCCTCGACGACCAGCCGCACAACCTGCTCGCGATGACCGCGGTCCTCTCCACCCTCGACCAGGAACTCGTCAAGGTCTCCTCCGGCCGGGAAGCCCTCAAATCCCTTCTCGACCATGACGACTTCGCCGTCATCATCACGGACGTGCAGATGCCGGAGATGGACGGTGACGAGACCTGGCGCACATCAAACGCCGCCCGAGAATCCGGGACGTCACCATCATCCTTCTGACCGCGTTGGGCCTGGACGCCGAACACTCCGCCCCCGGATACTCGGCCGGCGCCGTCGACTACATCAGCAAGCCCTTCGCCCCGTGGGCTCTGCGCGCCAAGGTCGCCGTGTTCACCGCCATCTACCCGGAACGACGCGCCCCGCGGATCCTCGGCCCCACACCGGACGTAAACAAAGACGGGACAGCCCTTAGGCGGACGGCACCGTGGAGCGGACCACACCGCATGACCCTGGAGGTAATCGACCGCCGTGGAGCCCGAGGACAGGATGGTTGTCGTACCGAGCAGCCCCTGACCGTCACCCCCCCCCCGGAGGAACTACGTCATGCCGTACTTCGAGTCCGCCGCCGACCGCACCCGCCTCCACTTCGTCGACTACGGCCCCGCGGACGGACCCGTCATCGTCTTCGTCAACGGCTCGTACTTCGGCACCGAGATGTGGGAGTACCAGATGCTGCCGCTGGCGGCGGAAGGTTTCCGCTGCGTAGGCTTCGACCGCAGGGGACATGGCAGGTCGGAGGACGTCTGGGACGGCTTCGACCTCGACACCCTCGCCCGGGATCTGGGCTCGCTGCTCGATCACCTGGATCTGCGCGACGTCACCCTGGTCGGGCATTCGATCGGCACGACCGAGGTGGTCCGGTACCTCACCCTCCGCGGTACCGACCGGGTGGCGCGCGTCGCCCTCGTCGGCGGGGTCGCCCCGGGGCCGGCCCGCTCCACGGACCACCCGGAGGGGCTGGACCCGGAGCTGATCCGCGGATTCAACGAGACCTTCCGGCAGGACCGGGCGAAGTTCTTCGCCGACGGCGCCGACGCGTTCTTCGCCCGTCACCTGCCCGGCCCGCAGGTGTCGGACGCGTACGTGGCGTACATGGTGGACCGCTGCCACGGGGCGACGCCGCGCGCCGCCAACGCCCTCGGGGACCTCCTCCCTTCCCTGAACCTCGTCCCGGAGCTGGTGAAGATCGACTGCCCGGTCCTCGTCATCCACGGATCGGACGACGCCTCCGCACCCCTGGCCCTCACGGGCCGCCGCGCGGCCGACCTGATCCCCGGGGCGGAGCTGCACGTGTACGCGCACGCGGGTCACGGGCTGTTCGCGACCCACGCGGACCGCCTCAACGACGACCTGCGCGCCTTCGCCCGCGCCTGACGGTCGAGTCCACCGTCCAGTGCCGCATCCCCGCCGGCGCCCGGTGACCGTCCGACCAGAGCCACCCGCCGAGCCATGCCGGGGCACTGCCGGTACGTCCAACAAGCCGCGGTTGCCGTTCTCGGCGGGCAGGACCTCGACAACGCGAGTGTCGGTACCGGGAAGAGACCAGCCATGGTCGGGCGCGTCCTGGAGGGACCGGAGGACCGTTTCGACGGGCGGCCTGCTCGCAGGCATTGACTTCGGCAAGGATCTTCTGCGCTGCCAGTCGCCGGGAAAGCCGTGTGTGGTGAGGCAGGCCGCGACGCTGGAAGCGCCACGGCCTGCCTCACCTATGCCTAGCGGGCAGAACGGTTAGGGCTGACGGCGGTCACGCAGGGAGTCTTTCATCCCACGGGCCTGCTCCTCGGCCTTGCCCGCGACCTCGCGGGTCTTGCCCTTGACCTGGTCGGTCTTGCCCTCGGCCTTCATCCGCTCGTTCCCGGTCGCCTTGCCGGCGACCTCCTTGGCCTTGCCCTTGGCCTGCTCCATCTTGCCCTTGGCCTTCTCCGCCATGACAAAAACTTCCTTTCCGAAGAACGGTCGATTGATGGACAAGCTAGATCAGATCGGAGTATTTCGCGCGCGGAGCCCGAAGGTCGTCCTGTCGATCGGGGCCGCGTCGCCTGCAGGGCGTCCGCCGCACCGTTAGGGCCGGTCTGGAGCCGGAGGATCATCCGCAGGGCGCAGGCCGAGGGTGTCGAGCGAGACCATCAGGTCCTGGCCGTCGACGCCCGGGAAACCACCGCACAGTGTGCAGCCGCACGGCCTGCCGTGCCCGGACCAGCAGCAACGGCGACTTATCACTGCCGAAGGATCGGGTACGTCGGCGCAGCGCGCCAGCCGCCCGAGCACCTCCCCGCACCGCGGTCGCCATCGGTCTGCGCATCGTGCCGTCGTACGCACACCAGTCGATCGATTCATGAAAGTGGCCGCCGTTGTCCCGGTCGAAGAGACCGGCCCCGGCTACTGCCGTCAAACAGCAGCGCCCCCACCACACCCTCGTACGACTCGAACCCCTCCCGCTCCCAGGTCATCCCGGTTCACCTCCTCTTCAGTCCAGGGCGTTCCGAGCGGCCGCCCGCATCCACGATGGAGCATCGGAAAGTCGCCGCCGAGTCGCGTATCCCAGCGACAATCGGTTGCGCGTGTTACGCCGCGCGTCTCCCTGGACGCCAGCTCTCGTTACGTCGGCGGGTCGAGCGGGGCGATGCCTGTGGCCACGTACAGGACGGGTTCCAGCGACAGGACGGTGACGGGCTCGCCCTCGCGAGCCGCGTTCCAGGCGACGGCCGCGGCAGGGCACGTCAACCGGATCAAGATGCCGCGCGGTGGGCGGCGTCGGCACGGCGTAGCCGGCCGACGCCTCGTACGGCGGAGGCCCGCACCCGGACGGGTGCGGGCCTCTTCTGCCTACGGCGCCCCGGGACAAAGACCGCGACGGTCTCGGTTCCCGCGGTCAGGGTCAGGCGAGGGAGATGTTCTCCGCCTGGGGGCCCTTCTGGCCCTGGGTGACGTCGAACGTGACGGCCTGGCC
>NZ_JBVISK010000014.1:0-35992 GCF_055575535.1 Streptomyces sp. NPDC034084 | reverse complement strand
CCGTCGAGCGCATGATGCGCGACGCCAAGATCACCCAGATCTACGAAGGCACCAACCAGGTCCAGCGCATCGTCATGGCCCGCAACCTCCCGTAAGCACGGCGAAGGGGCGCCCTCCGGCAGGAGAGCGCCCCTTTCCCGCCACGGCTCAGCGGTTGGACTCGACGGTGACCGTCTCGTCGTTCCTGATCTGCTCGACGAGCTGCTTCACCTTCGGCATGTCCCACTTGAGGGAGTTCTGCGGCGCGCCGCCCGAGATCGGCATGTTCATGGACTTGCCGTCGCCGCTGTTGATGCCCTTCATCGCGAAGAACATCTTCCCGAGGTCGTACAGCGACATGTCCTTGTCCACGATCAGCGTGTCCAGACCGGCGCCGAGCGTCGGGTACAGCGCGAACGGGTTGAGGATCGTCCCCGGCGTCGCCGCCTGGTTCGCGAGGGCGGAGAGGAACTTCTGCTGGTTCTTCGTCCGCTGGAGGTCCGACTGGGCGAAGGCGTACCGGGTGCGGACGAAGGCCAGGGCCTGCTCGCCGTTGAGGGTCTGCTCGCCCGCCTGGAAGTCGGCGCCGGACTTCTTGTCCTTGAAGCCCTTGTCGATGTTCAGCTCGACACCGCCGAGCGCGTCCACGATGTTCGCGAAGCCGGCGAAGCCGATCTCCGCGTAGTGGTCGATGCGCAGGCCGGTGTTGAACTCGACGGTCCGCACGAGCAGCTCCGGGCCGTCCATCGCGTAGGCCGCGTTCAGCTTGGAGCCGCCGCGGGCCGGGTACGACTTGCCCGACTCGGAGCCCACGAAGTTCGGGATCGTCACCCAGGAGTCACGGGGCAGCGAGACCATCGTGTTCCCGCTGGAGCAGGCCGCGAGGATCATCATCGAGTCGGTCCGCTTGCCCTCGGCGGAGCCGGTGTGCAGCTTCTTCTTCTCCTCGGCGGACATGCCCTCACGGCTGTCGGAGCCGACGATCAGGTACGTCGTGCAGTCGCCCTCCTCCGGCCGCTCGATGACCTTGGAGAGATCGACCTCGTTGCGCATCTGCGAGCTGGCCCAGGCGTAGGTGCCGATGCCCCAGGCGAGGACGCCGACCACCAGAACGATGGAGCCGACCTTGATCCGCTTGCGCCAGTCCGGCGCGGGCCGGCCCGGTCCCTGCGGGGTGTACTGCGGGGGAACGGTGCCCCGCCCGCCGCCCCGGGCGCCCGGCTGGGGGCCGCCGCCGTAGACCTGGCCGCTGCTGTAGCCCGAGTCGTACCCCTGGTTCTGCGCCTGGGTGAAGTTCGGGTCGTAACCCTGGCCGCCCTGCTGGGAACGCGGCGGCTGCTGCGGAACCTGCGGGCGCTGCACGTGGCTCATCCGGCGGGGTCCCTGGGGCTCATCGGGCCAGTCATTCATACGGACCAGTGTGCCGGGCGGCCCTTTCCGGGCGACAGTCCGGGTGGAGGATAGGACCGCTGCTGTTGCCAAGCTGATGCAAACCGGACCGAACGGCGACGGCGCGAGGACCCGGCATATGGTGGAGGGCATGACAGATCAGGGCGATATCCCGGGCACCCCGCCGGGCAAGCCGACCTCCGCCTCCCGCACCACCCTCAGCCACATCATGACCAGCCACGACACCAACCTCCTGGGCACGGTGCACGGCGGCGTGATCATGAAGCTGGTCGACGACGCGGCGGGCGCCGTCGCGGGCCGGCACTCGGGCGGCCCGGCGGTCACCGCCTCGATGGACGAGATGGTCTTCCTGGAGCCCGTACGGGTCGGGGACCTGCTGCATGTGAAGGCCCAGGTCAACTGGACCGGCCGGTCCTCCATGGAGGTCGGCGTACGGGTCATGGCCGAGCGCTGGAACGAGTCCACGCCCGCCACCCAGGTCGGCTCCGCGTACCTCGTCTTCGCGGCCGTCGACGCTGAGGGCAAGCCCCGCTCCGTGCCCCAGGTCCTCCCGGAAACGGAGCAGGACAAGCGCCGCAACCAGGAAGCCCAGATCCGCCGCACCCACCGCCTGGCCCGCCGTCAGGCCATCAAGGAACTGAGGGAACGCCGAGCGGCAGAGGGCTACGAGGACTGAGCCCGCCGTCGCGGCTCTCGCCCCGGGGGGGCGGTCACGGACACACGACCCGGTCACCGGTGACCGCCTCGAACGGCCCCCCGCCCCCGGCGGCCTCCGCCCGCACCGGCGTGACCCCCTTGTAGTCACCGCCCACCGTCACCCGCAACGTCCCGCCCCTCCCGGCCACGGCCTTGAGCTCCGCCCCCGGCAGCGCCGCGGCCAGGGACTTCGCCGACCGGTCCCACCGGGGGTCGTACTCCACGACGGTCCGCCCCCGCTCCTTCCCGGCCCCGGTCATCGGCGTGCGCGTGGTGTCGAAGCCGGTCGCACGCAGCGCGTCGTCCACCTTGCGCCCGAGCCCGTCGGTCCGGGTCCCGTTGTAGACCTGCACGCGGACCGTCGGCGGCGGCACCTCCACGACGACCGCCCGCGGCGCCTTCCCCGAGGTCGTCGCCTTCTGCGAGGCCGCGGCCGGCGTGAGCGGCCGGTCCTCCCGCAGGGCCTGGAAGAGCTTCTGCGCCTTGGCCGCGTCCCACTTCACGGTCGAGCCGATGCCCTTCACGGGGAAGCTCATCTCCCCGACCGGCACGGACACGAACTCCGACGAGGCCGGGGTGAAGCCGTGCATCGCCTTGGCGAGGGCGAGCAGCTGATCCGTACCGAAGTCCTCGTCGGCCCGTACGGAGCCCAGCATCGTCGTCGCGACCTCGCGGAACCGCACCGGGTTGAGCAGCACCCCGCCGTTCGTCATCCGGTCGATGAGCGCCGCGAGGAACCGCTGCTGCCGCTGCATCCGGCCGATGTCGGCGGCCCCGTCGATGTGCCGGGAGCGCACGTACTGCAGGGCCTGGCCGCCGTCCAGCTCATGGGTGCCGGGGGTCAGGTCGAGACCCGTGTACGAGTCCTTCAGGGACCGCGTCGTACAGATCTGCACGCCGCCGACCGCGTCCACGGTCCGCATGAAGCTGGTGAAGTCGACCTCCAGGTAGTGGTCGATCTTCACGCCGGTCATCGACTCGACGGTCCGCACGGTGAGGCCGGGACCGCCCTCGGCGTAGGCGGCGTTCAGCTTCACCGGATGGGCCCGGTGCTTGGTGCCGCTGTTCTGGTCGGTGTGCTCGGGCATCTCCGCGTACGAGTCCCGGGGGAGGCTGACGACGCTGGCCCGCTCCCGGTCCTCGGAGATGTGGACGAGCATGACGGTGTCGGTGCAGTGACAGGGGGCACCGCCGAGCCGGTACTTCACGCGCTCCTCGGCGGTGATCCGGTCGCGCCCGTCGGTGCCGACGACCAGCACGTTCATCCCGTGCCCGGCCTGCGGCCGGTTCTTCATGTCCTTGAAGGGGTCGACGCGGGTGATCCCGGTGTCCAGGCCGGTCACCACGGCGTGCCCGATCCCGCCGGCCGTGAGGACCCCCACGGAGAGCGCCGTCGCCATCCGCGTCCCCCACCGGGGGCGCCTCCGCGGCCGGCGGACCGGTACGCGGCGGGTGGCGGGCCGGGGACGGGGCGTGCGGGGCGGCGTGGGCACGGACGGACACCTCCGCGGGTGGGACAGGGGAACCGTGAGCACGGTAGGCCCATACGATCAGCGCAAGGGCGCACCACCCGCTCGGCGCGCACGGGTGTCCCCCGTTCGCGGTAACGTGGCGGGCAATGAACGCCACGCCCCCCGTCTCCGTGATCATGCCGGTCCTCAATGAGGAGCGGCATCTGCGCAACTCGGTCCGTCACATCCTGGAGCAGGAGTACGAGGGCGAGATGGAGGTGGTGATCGCGCTCGGCCCGTCCACGGACCGTACGGACGAGATCGCCGCCGAGCTCGTCCGCGAGGACCCCCGTGTGCACACCGTGCCGAACCCCACGGGTCGTACCCCCGCCGCGCTGAACGCGGCGATCCAGGCCTCCCGTCACCCGATCGTGGTACGCGTCGACGGCCACGGGATGCTCTCCCCGAACTACATCGCCACCGCGGTCCGGCTCCTGGAGGAGACCGGCGCGCAGAACGTCGGCGGCATCATGCACGCCGAGGGCGAGAACGCCTGGGAGGACGCGGTCGCCGCCGCCATGACCTCGAAGATCGGCGTGGGCAACGCCGCCTTCCACACGGGCGGCGAGGCCGGCCCGGCGGAGACGGTCTACCTGGGCGTCTTCCGCCGCGAGGCGCTGGAGCAGCAGGGCGGGTACAACGTGGAGTTCATCCGCGCCCAGGACTGGGAGCTGAACTTCCGCATCCGCGAGGCCGGCGGCCTGATCTGGTTCTCGCCGGAGCTCCGCGTCCAGTACCGCCCGCGGCCCTCCGTGAAGGCCCTGGCGAAGCAGTACAAGGACTACGGCCGCTGGCGCCATGTGGTGGCCCGCTACCACCAGGGCTCGATCAACCTCCGCTACCTGGCCCCGCCGACCGCCGTCTGCGCGATCGCCGCCGGCCTCGTCGTGGGCGCGCTGGTCACCCCGCTCGGCTTCGTGATCCCGGCCGGCTACCTCGCCGCGATCACCCTCGGCTCGCTCCCGGCGGGCAAGGGGCTCCCCTTGAAGGCCCGCCTGCAGATCCCGGTGGCCCTCGCGACGATGCACATGTCCTGGGGCTACGGCTTCCTCACCAGCCCCCGCTCCCTGGCCCGGAAGGTCATCGCGAGCCGCCGCCCGGCGGTGACGACGGAGCGCGTCTGACCGTCCCGTACGACCACGGCGAAGGCCGGGCCCCGCGAGGGGGCCCGGCCTTCGCCGTATGGCAGGGAGCGGACCCGGTCAGCTCTTCGACTTGCCGTCCCACTTGTAGACCGAGTAGATGTCCATGCACTCCGCCTTGTCGTCGGCGCCTTCCGGCAGGTCACCGGCCTCGGTCTTCGGCTTCTTGTACGTGTCGCCCTCGCGCCAGTCGGCGCCCACGATCAGGGTGATGCCCTGTGCGTCGGCGGCGGTGTCGGCCCGGACGGCCGAGGCGGGCAGCCCGAGCGCCTTGGCCACGGACTCGGCGTTCGACCTGCCCTGCTCGCCGCTCGCCTTCGGGTAGGTGACGACCGTGTCCTTGCGGCCCTCGCCGCCCTGGGTGGGCTCGGCCTGGGTGAAGCCCTTGCCCTGCAGGGTCGTGGCCATCTTCTTGGCGCGGCCTCCGGCGGCAGGCTGTCCGTCGCCGGCGGTGCCGTTGACGACCGTGACGGCGATGGCGGACGGTGCCTCGGCGGGCTTCTTCGGCTTCGTCGACTTCGACGGCTTCGGCTTGGCGTCGGCGGGGTCGCCGTTCTTGTCGAGGGCGACGTCGTTCCGGAGCATCGACCACATCTTGTCGGCGGACGACGGGACCAGCTGCAGCCACTCCCTGGGCCGCTGCGGGTATTCGGTCGTCGGGACCGTGGCCGTGGTGAGCCGGTCCAGCTTCACGTTCTTGAACTGCATCGACAGGTCGTAGAGCTTCTTCACGGAGCGGATCTCGTCGGAGACCTGGAGGGCCGTGGTGGCCGTCTCGGCCAGGCCCGTCAGCCTGCCCGTGTCGGTCCAGGCGTTCTGCTCCTGAAGCCGCTTCATCATGCCGTTCATGTACATGTGCTGGGCCTTGGCGCGGTTCTGGTCGCTGCCGAACGCGTGCCGGGTGCGCAGCCACTGGAGGGCCTGCTCGCCCTTGATCTCGTGGGTGCCCACGGGGAGCTGGAGGCCGGAGCCGCCGTGCTGCGCCGTGGTCGACCGGTCCCAGACGCCGGTCTTCACGCAGACCGGGACGCCGCCGACCTCGTCGGCCATCGCCACCACACCGGCGAAGTCGACCATCATCCAGTGGTCGATGTAGACCCCGGTGAGGTTCTCCCAGGTGGTGAGGGTGCAGCCGGGGCCGCCGCGCTGGAGCGACTCGTTGATGGGCCGGGTGTCGGTGGCGGCGTACGACGTGCCGTCCTCGCCCTTGCAGTCGGGGATGTGGACGACGGTGTCGCGCGGGATCGAGATGATCGAGGCGTTCTTCCGGTCCGCCGAGATGTGCAACAGCATCTGCACGTCGGCGAGCGGCTTGCGGTTCTTGTCGTCCCGGCCGCCGCCGAGAGCGATGTTCTTCTCGTCGTTCCGGCTGTCGGAGCCGATGAGCAGGATGTTCAGCGGTGTGTCGCCCAGCGCGTTCGGCGCGGCCCTCTTCACGCCGCTGTCGCCGCCCGCGCGGCTGCCGCCGCGGATGTTGCCGTTCAGGTGCTCGTAGTACAGATAACCGGCCCCCGCCGTGCCGAGTATCAGCAGTGACAGCGTGATCGCCGTCCATCGCAGCACCTTGCGTTTGCCGGTCTTCTTCGCGCGACGGCGCGCGGCGGCGCGTCCGCTCGGGCCGGTTCCGCCACCGCCACCGCCACCGCCGCCGCGCCGGCGTCCGGCACGGCTCGGTGCCGCGGAGGCATCGGCCTCCCCGGGAGCGTCGCCCTGCGCGCCGGTCGCCTCGCCGGTGCCGTGCAGGTCGTCGTCCCAGCCCACTTCACGGGCGCGCGGAACGCGTCCCCGCGTCCCCTCCCCACGCACGCTGCTCTTTCCCACCCCAGGTCCCCTCGTCGGTCAGCAGTGCGTCAAGCGCCGGTGTTTCCGGGTCACTTGGCGCACACCTGCTTGTCAGCTGATACCAGATCCTTCGGCGCCTTCGCCGGTCCGGTGATGGGCACCCCCGCGCCCTTGAAGTCGGCGCCGAGGACGAGCGTCATGGGCTCGCGCTCCCCGGCGTCCGTGGTGCCCGGCTTGAGAGCCGTGGCCGGAAGACCCATCATGTCCGCGAGCCTGCGGGCCTGATCGGCCTGGTTCGGGGCATAGGTGAGCGTGGTCCTCGCCGCCTTCTCGGGGGCGTTGCTCTTGTTGGTGGAGCGGTTCACGCCCTGCTCGTTCTGCAGCCAGTTGATGGTCGACTGCGCCGCGCCCCGGATGCCACTGCCGTTGAAGACGTCGACGCGGACCTCGGCCGCGGTGGACCGCGCGCCCTTGAGGAGCGCGGCCTGCGCGTTCTTGGCGTCCTGCTGCTTCTTCTTCACCTCGGTGAGTGAGGTGTCGGACTGGAGCATCGCGAACAGCTGCGGCGCCTTGACCGGGTCCGGGACGACCGTCGCCCTGACCTTCTCGGCGGGGTTGTCGACGACCGGCAGGGTCGTGAACGCGATGTTCTTGGTGTCGATCGACGACAGCTCGCGGGCCAGGTCCTGGAGCTTGGTGAGCGAGCCTATGCCGGAGTCGACGGTGAGGGCGCTCGTCGCCGCGTTGGCGAGGTCGAGCAGCTTGCCCGGATCCGTCAGCGTGTCGTCCGACTTCATCTGGCGGATCATCGAACTCAGGAACTGCTGCTGGACCTTGATGCGGTCGAGGTCGCTCTCGTTGCCGAAGCTGTGCCGGGTGCGGACGAAGGCGAGGGCCTGCTCGCCCTGGATGACGGACTCGCCGGCGGGGAGCTTCAGGTGTGACTTCGGGTCGTCGACGGGCTTCTCGACGCAGACCTTCACGCCGCCGACCGCGGTCGTCATCTCCTTGACGGCGTTGAAGTCGGCCATCATGAAGTGGTCGACCTCGACGCCCGTGAGTTCCTTGACCGTCCGCATGACACAGCCGGGGTCACGGCCGCTCTGGCCGAGGCTCACGTTGAAGCGGACGTCCGTCTCGGCGGGGATCGTCTTGATGCTCCCGTCGGCCTGACGCGTCTCGCACTCGGGGATGTCGGTCTTCATGTCGCGCGGGATGGAGAGCGCCGTGGCGTTCGTCCGGTCCTTGGAGACGTGGAAGAGGATCGTGGTGTCGGCGTGGCCGGGGCTGTTCTTGTCGCCGTAGCCCGCGTTGCCCTCGCCGGTCCGCTTGTCGGTGCCGATGACCAGGATGTTGAAGGCCTTGCCCTTGGCGAACCCGGCGTTGGTGCTCTTGCCGACGACGTCGACGACGTCGAGGTTGTTGTTGAGCTTGTTGTAGATCGCGTACGCGCCCGCCGCGCCGCCCACGAGCACGAACGCCATCGTCCCGCCGGTCCACAGCAGGGCCTTCTTCTTGCGGCTCGGGCCCTGCTTGCGCTTGCGGCGGCTCTGCGGCGGCACCTGGCCGCCCGCGGCCGGCTCGGGGGCGCGGCGGCGGCGCTGGCCGGGGACGGGCGCGTCGGCGGGGTGGTCGGTCGGCGCGGTGGCTCTGCGGGGACGGGACGGGGTCTGCGTGGGCGACTGCCCAGCGGAGCGGTCCAGTCGCAGTTCGTAGTTGCCGGTCTGCGGGTTGAGGACCCACTGGTCGGCGGGGTCGATCTCGTCGGCCCGTCCACGGCTGTGCGCGTCCACGGTTACTCGAGTCCTCCGTCGGTGCCACGCGAGGCGCCTCCCCCACAGGGCGCCGCTCTCTCGGTCGTTCGATCCTTGGTGAGTGCGACCACGCGGTCGGGGTGCACCGGATCGCGTCACACTATCCGCCCAGTTCAGCGTGGGGCGACGTCCGTGACAAATTCCACGCCCCTTACAACCGGGCAATTTGCCCAAACCTCATCGCTCGCCACGCTCCCCTTGGGGCGCGCTTTACTCACACACCCCTTCCGCCGCGTTCCGTCCCGTGAAGGTCGGCGTCGCGGACGGCGGGGCCGTCTCGGCGTCGTCCGGTTTCTGGTCCCCATCCCGCTCCCCGTCCTTCTTCTCGCTCTCGGGCGTCACCAGGACGGGCTTGTCCTCGCGCAGCTGCTTGAAGAGTTCACTCGCCGCCGGTTGCACCAGTTCGTCCCGGTTCGCGTCGTATCGGTAGGAGCGGCGCGGGACCGTGAGGAACTGCACTTTCTCCGTCGGGATGGACCGCATCGCCCGCGCCAGGTCGTACAGGTCCCGCAGCGAGTCGAGCCCCGGGTCCGTGGTGATCGCCTTCGTGGCCGCGTCCAGGACCGGGTAGAGCCTGGTCGGGTTGAGCAGCACCCCGTCGCTCTGCACCTTGTTGACGAGCGCCCCGAGGAACTGCTGCTGGCGGTCCATGCGTTCCGTGTCGCTGCCGTTCCCGAGCGACTTGCGGGCCCGTACGAAACCGAGGGCCTGCTCACCATGGAGCGTCTGGCGCCCCGCGGGGAGCTTCAGCTTCGCGTCCGGATCGTTCACCGGCTCCTTGAGGCAGACCTCCACCCCGTCCACGGCGTCCACCATCTTCTTGAAGCCCCGGAAGTCGATCACCATGTGGTGGTCGACCCTGATCCCGGTCAGCTTCTCGACGGTACGGATCGTGCACGCCGTACCGCCGAACTCGAAGGCCCAGTTGAACTGCGCGAACTGCTCCCGGGTGCGGCTCCCGTCCGCCTTGCGGCAGCTGGGGATCGTCACCAGCAGGTCGCGGGGGACGGAGACGGCCGTCGCGCTCGTCTTCCCCGCCGCGAGGTGCAGCAGGATCGTCGTGTCGGAGCGCTGGGTGCCCTTGTCCCTGCCGTACTTGCGGTTGCCCTCGCCGGCCCGCGTGTCCGAGCCGATGAGCAGGATGTTCCGCGCGGCCGAGGTGCCCGCCGGCGGCCGCTCCTTCTCGTACTTCTCCAGCTCGGCTGCGGCCGTGGTGTCAGTGGTGATGTTGTGGTCGAGCTTCCGGTAGAACCACCAGCCGGCCCCGGCGGCGACCAGCACCACGACCGCGGCACCGAGGGCCGTCCAGCGCAGCCAGTGGCGCCGGCGCGGCTCCGCCGGAGCAGCGGGAGCCTCGTCCTCCGCCGCCGGGGGATCCGGTTCGGCGGGCGTGCCTGCGCGGTCCGTCACGTCTGGGCCCGTCCTTCATGGCGTCGGCGGCGCGCCGGGCGTCCGCCGGTCACAGAAGGAGACGGCCGAACCCGACGCATGGTTGTGCGGAAGGAGTCGACTCCCCCCGGCCGATCATGTACCGGAGCGGGCACGGGGACCCGGGGACTCGGCCCGGCACTACTCCGAATGGTGCGCCAACCGGGGTGGGGCCGGTGCCGGAGGGCCGACCGGGCGCCCCGCCGGCGGGGAGGGCCCGCTGCGGGCGCGTGGACGGGACTTTCGAAACACGCCCTTGTCGGACCGCTCAGAGCGCCGAGTGCGTCACGCGCTCGCTCTCGACCCGCTTCTCCAGGCCCTCGGCGCCCAGCTGGTCCAGGTTCCGGCACAGCACCACCGAGCCACCCGCCGCGAGGGGGGCGTACAGGCCGGACGAGAGCCCCTGCCAGTCGTCGTAGCCGAGCCCGGAGAGGAGCCGGGCGCCGGGGGCCAGGCCGAGGGCCGCCGCGTCCGCCCTGGCCTGCTCGACGAGTTCGGCCCCGCTGCGTTCCGTCCCGTCGACGACGAGCGCCGGAGCCTCCGGATCGACCGGTACGAACGGGGCGAACCGGTCGCCCTGGCTCGGCACCTCGACCGCGTAGTCCGCGTACCCGGCGGGCGCGGCCGGGAAGCGGCGGCCCAGCGGCGCGAGGGAGAGCGCGATCCGCTCCCCGGAGCAGGCGAGACCCGCCTCCAGGGTGTCCGGACCCGCGACCACGACGTCCGCGTCCGAGGGGTCGCCGCCGATCTCCGCGGTCACGCCGACGGACGAGCAGGCGAGCAGCCAGACGGCGCTCTGCCAGTGCGCGGGCAGCAGCAGCGCGAGCCGGTCGCCGGGCGCGGCGGACAGCTCGCCCTGGAGCAGGTTCGCCGTCTTGGCCACCCAATTGGCGAAGGTGGCGACGGACAATTCCACGCGCTCACCGGTGGCGTCGTCGTAGAAGGTGACCAAGGGGCGCGCGGGGTCCGCGGCGAGCGCGGATCGCAGCAGGTCGGCAGGGGTGCGGTCGCTGGCGTTCACGCCGGACAGCGTACGCGGACGGGTGCGCGGGGGTCCGCCGTACCGGTGACGCCGTCCTCCGGTCGGACCGACAGCCCGTCAGTTTCCGGGCGCGTTCCCGGCGCGCGGAACGCGCCGGAGATACGCACGATCGGCCCATGCGTGCCTCACTCGCCTCCTCGATCGCCGTCACCTGCGCGGCGGTGCTCGCCCTGCCGGTCTCCCTCACCGCGCCGGCGGCGGCCTCGACGCCGCCGGCGGCCGCCACCGCACTGCCACCCGCGCCCGAACTGCCGGGCTCCACCCAGTCGCTGCCACTCGAACCGCTCGGCGCCGCCAACCGCGCCCTCGGCGGGGCGTCCGGCTCGGGCGAGCAGGGGCTCGCCCGACGCGACGTCAGGCCCTTCTCACTCGTCGGTGTCGTCTGGGACGACCCGGCTGCCCCGCTGCACGGCACCGTGCAGGTCCGCACCAGGCCCACCGGCGGCGGCGCCTGGTCGCCGTGGCAGGACGTGGAGACCCACAACGAGGAGCACGGGGCCGACCCCGACACCGCCGAGGGCTCCGCCCGGGCGCTCCGCGGCTCCACGGCCCCGCTGTGGGTGGGCGACTCGGACGGCGTCGAGATCCGCGTACGGGGGGAGGAACCGCTCCCGACGGGCCTGCGGCTCGAACTGGTGGACCCGGGCGAGGACCCGGGGACCGCGCCGGAACAGGCCGTGCCGGACGAAGACGCGCCGGAGGAGGACGTGCCCCGCACCCGTGGCGCCGTGATCCCGGCCACTCAGGCCGCCCCGGCCGGAGCGAGCGCGGCGGAAGCGTCCGCGATGGCGGTGAACGCCCAGCTCGCCCCGTACGGCGCTGCCTGGATCCCGGCCCTCTCCAAGGAGGAGACCGAACTCACGGTGCGGAACATGCCGCAGCAGGAGGCGGCGGCAGGCGTTCCCGCCGGCCCGGCGGCCGCCGCGGCGAAGCCGTACATCGGCCCCCGGCCCAAGATCATCACCCGTAAGGGATGGGGCGCGGACGAGCGGATCCGCGAGAAGGGCTTCGTCTACACGAAGACCATCAAGGCGGCCTTCGTCCACCACAGCGCCACCGGCAACAACTACAGCTGCCGCCAGGCCCCCTCCGTCCTGCGCAGCATCTACCGCTACCACGTCAAGAGCAGCGGCTGGCGGGACTTCGGCTACAACTTCGCCGTCGACAAGTGCGGCAACATCTACGAGGGCCGGGCCGGTGGCGTCGCCAAGCCGGTCCTCGGCGCCCACACCCTCGGCTTCAACACCAACAGCATGGGCATCGCGGTCCTCGGCACCTTCAGCCGCAGCAACCCGCCGGCCGCCGCCGTGACCGCCGTCGCGCGCCTGACGGCCTGGAAGCTCGGGCTCCACGGGGTGAACCCGAAGGGAACGTCGTACCTGATCTCGGGCGGCGGGAACCTGTACAAGAAGGGCAGGAAGGTACGGTTCAACGCCATCGCCGGACACCGCGACGGGTTCGCCACGGACTGCCCCGGCGGACGGCTGTACGGCAAGCTCGGCACGGCCCGCGCGAGCTCGGCGAAGTACCAGGGAAGGCTCTGATGGGGGCATGGAGGCAACCATCTGCCTAAACTGACCGGTCATATCGCACGGACGACCGAGACGGGCGAGCCGGCCGGCCCCGCAAACAGGAAGCAGAGACGACAAGGTGACAGAAGCGATCCTCCTGGTCGGTGGCAAGGGCACACGGCTGCGACCCCTCACGGTCAACACGCCCAAGCCCATGGTCCCGGCGGCGGGCGTCCCCTTCCTGACCCATCAGCTGGCCCGGGCCCGTGCCGCCGGCGTCGAGCACATCGTGCTCGCGACCTCCTACCTGGCCGAGGTCTTCGAGCCGTACTTCGGTGACGGCTCGGACCTCGGTCTCAGCCTGGAGTACGTCACCGAGGAGGAGCCCCTCGGCACCGGCGGCGCCATACGCAACGTCGCCTCCCGGCTGCACTCGGGCCCCGACGAGCCGGTCCTCATCTTCAACGGGGACATCCTCACGGGCCTGGACATCCAGGCCCTCGTCGACACCCACTCCTCCTCCGGCGCGGACGTCTCGCTCCACCTGACCCGGGTCGAGGACCCGCGCGCCTTCGGCCTGGTCCCCACGGACGCCACGGGCCGCGTCACGGCCTTCCTGGAGAAGCCGCAGACGCCCGAGGAGATCGTCACCGACCAGATCAACGCGGGCGCGTACGTCTTCAAGCGCTCGGTCATCGACTCGATCCCCGCGGGCCGGCCGGTCTCGGTGGAGCGCGAGACGTTCCCGGAGCTCCTCTCCACCGGGGCCCACCTCCAGGGCATGGTCGACTCCACGTACTGGCTGGACCTCGGCACCCCGCAGGCCTTCGTCCGCGGCTCCGCCGACCTGGTCCTGGGCCGCGCGCCGTCCCCGGCCGTGCCGGGCCGCTGCGGCGACCGCCTGGTGCTCCCGTCGGCGCGCGTCGCCCCGGACGCCAAGCTGACCGGCGGCACGGTCGTCGGCGCGGACGCGGTGGTCGGCGAGGGCGCCCGCGTCACGGGCTCCACGCTCCTCGCGGGCGCGGTCGTCGAGCCGGGCGCGGTGATCACCGACTCCCTGATCGGCGCGGGCGCCCGCATCGGCGCGCGTACGGTCGTGAGCGGGGCGGTCGTGGGGGACGGGGCGCAGGTGGGCGCGGACAACGAACTCCGCGACGGCATCCGCGTCTGGTGCAACGCCACCCTCCCCCCGGGCACGGTCCGCTTCTCGTCGGACCAGTAACCGAACGCGGCCACCAACGGCCCGGCTGCCCGCCGCGGGCGGGGGCTCGCCGGGGCGGTGCCCCGGCCCACCCCGTTGTGGGCAGTCGTTCCGCTCGGGCGGAACGGGTGGGGACAACGGAGGGCGCCCCTTTGCCGGGCCTAGGCTCCCGCGCCCTGGCCCGCACCGCGTGTGCGCCGCCGCTGGGGGTGCGGGTCCAGGCGCGGAAGGCGGAGGCGCCGCTGAGCGCGCCGTCCCGTGCGCCCACCCTCCCCCAAGCCCTCGGCTTCGTTCGAGCAGCGGGGACCCCCATCGCCCTGCGGGACGCCTGCCCACACGGGGGGGCCGGGGTGCGGGCCCACACGGCGGACCAGGGCCGTGGCCCGCCCGCGCCGGGCGAGGCGCGGCCCACCCGCCCGCACGGCCCGAGGCGCCGCCCCGCCCGGCTACGCTCATACACATGGCCGGCCGCTTCGCACCCAGACCCACCCGCACCACAGTCCGCGGCGGCCACCTCCCCACCCCCCTCCCGGACACCGACACCGCCCCGCCGCTCCCGGAGACCGCCCCCCTCGACCTCGGCCTCACCCTCGGCCCCCTCCGCCGCGGCCCCGGCGACCCCACGTTCCGGGCGACCCCGGACGGCTCGGTCTGGCGGGCCAGCCGCACCCCCGAGGGCCCCGGCACCCTCCGTATCCGGATCGAGGCGGGACGGGTCGCGGCGGACGCCTGGGGCCCGGGAGCCGGCTGGCTCCGGGACAGCCTCCCCGGCCTCCTCGGCGCCGGGGACGACCCGGCCGCCTTCGTCCCCCGCCACAAGCTGCTCCTGGCGACCCACCGCCGCCGCCCGGGCCTGCGCCTCACCCGCACCGGCCTGGTCCTGGAGTCGCTGATCCCGTCGGTCCTGGAGCAGAAGGTCACGGCGCACGAGGCCTACGCGTCCTGGCGGGTGCTCGTACGGAAGTACGGCGAGCCGGCCCCGGGCCCGGCGCCGGACGGCATGTACGTCATGCCGGACGCGCGCGCGTGGACACGGATCCCGTCCTGGGAGTGGCACCGCGCGAACGTCGACGGCAAGCGCTCGGCCACCATCGTCCGCGCGGCCCAGGTGGCGGCCCGCCTGGAGGAGGCCGCGCACATGGACCCGACGGCGGCCCGCGCGCGCCTGGAACTGGTCCCGGGCATCGGCCCCTGGACGAGCGCCGAGACGATCCAGCGCAGCAACGGCGCCCCCGACGAGGTCACCACCGGCGACCTCCACCTCCCGGGCATCGTCGGCTGGGCGCTCGCGGGCGACCGTACGGCCGACGACGAGGCGATGCTGGCCCTCCTGGCCCCGTACGCCGGCCAGCGCCACCGCGCGGCCCGCCTGATCCTCCTCAGCGGCCGCGTACCCCCGCGCCGGGCCCCCCGCATGGCCCCGGGAAACATCAGAGCCCTCTGAGCGGCCCGAAGGCCGGTGGTGGACCCGGCGGCCTACCTGACCAGGATGAACTCCGAAGCGGCCCGCGCCGCCCGCTCCCTCGCCGGGCCCGCCGGGTGCCCGATGGCGACCGCGCCCATGGGGTCCCAGTCGTCCGGCAGCCCGAGGACGTCCCGTACGACGTCCCGGCAGAACATCGTCGAGGACACCCAGGCCGAGCCCAGCCGCTCGCCGGCCAGCGCCACGAGGAAGTTCTGCACGCCCGCGCCCGTCGCCACCACGAACATCTCGCGCTCGGCGGCGTCCCGGCGCGCGTCACCGTAGTGGTGGGAGCCGTCCATGACGAGGCAGGGCACGGCCAGACAGGGCGCGTCGCGCAGGACGTCCCCGCGCCGGATCCGCTTCGCGATGGACTCCTCGGACCTGCCGTCACGGCGCAGGTCCGCGATCCACGCGTCCCGCATCGCGTCGAGCAGCCGCGTCCGCGACTCGGCCGACTCCAGGAGCACGAACCGCCACGGCGTGGTGTGGTGCGGTGCCGGGGCCGTCACGGCGGCGGCGACCGCGCGCCGGACCGCGCCCGGGTCGACCGGCTCGTCGGTGAACTCCCGTACGGTCCGCCGCAGCGTCACCGCCTCCCGTACGGCCTCCGAGGTCCCGAGCCGGAACATGTCGTCGGCGGCGGAGCGTACGAGCGCCCGCGCGCCCTCCTCGGCGTCGCCGCCCACCACATGGGGCAGGCCGCGCACGACCGCGACCGGCAGCCCGGACGCCTTGCCCTTCACCAGGTCGCCGGCGGCGGCGAGTTCGTCGGCGGTGGCGACCACGGTCGCGCTCAGCGGGTTGCCGTGCGCGTCGGTCCCGCCGCGCAGGTCGTCGAGGACCCGCACGCCGGCCGCGCCGATGGCCACGTCGGTGAGGCCGGTGCGCCAGGGCCGCCCGAAGGTGTCCGTGACGACGACGCCCACGTCGACGCCGAGCGCCTCGCGGAGCCCGGAACGGATGCGCCGCGCCGAGGCGTCGGGGTCCTCGGGCAGCAACAGCACGGTCCCGGAAGGGGTGTTGGAGGCGTCGACCCCGGCGGCGGCCATGACGAGCCCCTGCCGGTTCTCGACGATGCGGAGCGGACCGCGCCGCGCCACCACCCGTACCGTCTCGGCGTCGATGGCCTCCTCGCGGTCGTCGGCCGCGACCACCCGCCCCTCGGCCTTGCTGACGATCTTGGACGTGACGAGCAGGACGTCCCCGTCGGCGAGCTCCGGCGAGACGGAGGCGATCAGCTTGGCCAGATCGTCCCCTGCGGCCACCTCGGGAAGGCCGGGCAGCGCCCAGACCCGGTACGAAGGAGCGACGGCAGTCACCCCCGTACCTCCTCCGCCAGCGCCAGCGCCTCGCGCGCCATCGCGGCCGTCGCGTCCACGTCGGTCATCATCAGCGGCACCGCGCGACAGGTGATCCCCGCCGCCTCGACCTCGGCGACCGCGTCCGCGTCCACGGTGTCGACGAGCCAGCCGCCGATGAGCTCGGCGCCGTAGTGCAGGGCCACCGCCGCCGCCGTGGACTCCACGCCCACGGCCGCGAGCACCTTGTCGGCCATGCCGCGCACAGGGGCGTCGCCGACGATGGGGGAGAGGCCCACGACCGGCGCCCCGGCGGCGACGACCGCCTCACGGATCCCGGGCACGGCCAGGATCGTCCCGACGCTCACCACCGGGTTGGACGGCGGGAAGAGGATGACGTCCGCCCCGGCGATCGCCTCCAGGACGCCCGGCGCGGGCTTCGCGGCCTCCGCGCCGACCGGCACGACGGCCTTCGCGTCGACGGAGGCGCGCAGCTTCACCCAGTACTCCTGGAAGTGCACCGCGCGCTGCTCGCCGTCCACCTCGATCGCCACGTGCGTCTCGACGCGGTCGTCGGACATGGGGAGGAGGCGTACCCCGGGCTGCCAGCGGGCGCACAGCGCCTCGGTGACGGCGCTCAGCGGGTAGCCCGCGCCGAGCATCTGCGTACGGACGATGTGGGTGGCGAAGTCACGGTCGCCGAGGCCGAACCACTCGGGCCCCACCCCGTACGCCGCGAGCTCCTCCTTCACGGTGGAGGACTCGTCCGTACGTCCCCAGCCCTGCTCCTCGTTGATGCCCCCGCCGAGGGTGTACATCACCGTGTCCAGGTCGGGGCAGACCTTCAGCCCGAAGAGATGGATGTCGTCACCGGTGTTGCCGATGACCGTGATCTCCGCGTCCGGCGCGGCCTGCTTGAGGCCGCGAAGGAAACGGGCACCACCGATGCCGCCGGCCAGAACCACAATGCGCATGCGCAGCAGTCTCTCAGGCGACGACGGCCCCGGCGGTGACAGGGGCGCACTGCGCCTGGAGCGACTCGTGCATCGACTCGTGCATCGGCATCTCGGTCAGGCCGGGGAAGTAGACGTGCAGGCTGACGGCCGGTTCGAGGGAGTCGTTGACGACCTCGTGGACGTACCCGGGCGCGAAGACGCGCTGCGCGCCCCCGGCGAGTGTCCGGACGCCCCGGTCCGTGCGCTCCGTCAGTTCGCCCTCCAGGACGGTCAGCACCCCGGAGGAGAGGCCGTGGTCGTGGAGCCCGCTGCCCTGTCCGGGCACCCAGGAGAGCAGCCACACCTCGTAGCCGGGGCCGGTGCGCAGGCGGTGGTACCAGCGGGTGGTGGCGTCGTACTCGACGTGCGGCGCCCACTGGGAGCGG
Organism: Streptomyces sp. NPDC034084; assembly: GCF_055575535.1. Lineage (NCBI taxonomy): Bacteria > Bacillati > Actinomycetota > Actinomycetes > Kitasatosporales > Streptomycetaceae > Streptomyces > Streptomyces sp. NPDC034084. The sequence continues at coordinate 18,332 of NZ_JBVISK010000014.1, read as the reverse complement.
TCCTCGGCGATGGAGCGCGCGAGCCCGGCGAACTCGGCCACGGTGACGGGGTGGGCGCGCTCGGGCTGGAGGAGGTGCGGGACCTCGAGGATGTCGCCGGCGATCTGAAGGTCGCTGTCCATGTTCATGGGGTGGGGTGGTTCCTCAGCAGAAACAGAAGCGGTGGGGGGTCACGCAAGAGAGGTGACACGAGTGACGCGGGGTGACGCTGGGGGAAGAAGCTGGAGCTCTACGGCATCAACAGCTGGGACAGCAACAGCAACAGCGCGCCTGGACAGCGCGGCGGAACCCACGGGTGTGGGTCGCGGAGAGCGCTGCGGTCGCTGGCATGCCACCAAAGGTGGCCGGAGGGGTACCCGACTGTCAACTCAATGCCCGATTTGGGGGTAATGTTTCACCTCATCCGGTTACTGCGTCGGGAGAAAGGTTTGTTCAGGCGCGGACCAGGAGAGATGGCGCTTCGACCGCGGTCATAAACATCGGAAACGCGGGAAGGCGTGACCGGACTGTGATCCGAATCGCTTCCAGGGGTGGATCCGCAACAAGATCCAAGTCCCGGACGTCCTCCCTTGTGAAGGTGTGCGGCGCGGTCCGGCCGGTGACAGGCCGGTGGCATGTGTCACGGTTTTTGGTGATTTGAACACTTTCCGCATAGGCTTGGTTCCGCAGAGTGAATACGGGGCCCAATAGCAGATCTCGGCTTGACTCGCACAGAGCACGAACTTGTAATTTCACTCGTGTCGTTCGGCCGGGTTCCGCCCCGGCACCACCACGGGGACGCACAGACAGACGAGGGGCGCACATGACCGAGTTGTTCCAGGAACTGCTGGTCGAGGACGCGGACGAGGAACTCGGCTGGCAGGAGCGCGCGCTGTGCGCCCAGACCGATCCCGAGTCCTTCTTCCCCGAGAAGGGCGGCTCGACCCGCGAGGCCAAGAAGGTCTGCCTCGCCTGCGAGGTCCGCTCCGAGTGCCTCGAATACGCCCTGCAGAACGACGAACGCTTCGGCATCTGGGGCGGCCTCTCCGAGCGTGAGCGACGCCGCCTGAAGAAGGCCGCCGTCTGAACCGCGCGAAGCCTGCCGCGCCCCGCGCGCCCCGGCGCGCCCACCAGGACATGACGAACGGTCCGCCCCCTGTGCACCATCCACAGGCGGCGGACCGTTCCGCGTGTCCGGCACGCGGTGTCCCTGACGAAGCCCTCCCGCACGGTCTGTCCACAGGTCGGCGGACCGCTCCGCGTGCAGCCGTTAGTGTGGGCCTCCGTCCGAGACGCTCCCCACGCCCCCTGCGGGCGACCCCGGCCGGAGGGCCCGTAGCTCGATGTCCTCAACTCCTGAGTTTCCGCGACACGTCGTCACCGCCGTGCTCGTCACCCACGACGGCGCCCGCTGGCTGCCCGACGCGCTCGCCGGGCTGCTCGCCCAGGAGCGCCCCGTGCAGAACGTGGTGGCGGCCGACACCGGCAGCGCCGACGACTCGGCGCAGCTCGTCGCCGACGCCATCGGCGCCGACCGCGTCCTGCACCTCGCGCGCCGCACCGGCTTCGGCGCCGCCGTCGAGGAGGCCGCCCGCACCGCGCCCCCGCTCGGACCCGAGGACCTGCCCTACCTGAAGCGCCCCAGCGGCTGGGACCCCGTCAGCCGGACCTGGAACGACGAGGCGTACGACCTCCCCGAACTCCCGCACGGCGAACCGGTCCAGTGGCTCTGGCTCCTCCACGACGACTGCGCCCCCGAGCCCAGCGCCCTCGCCGAACTCCTGCGCGTCGCCGACTCCGACGAGGAAGCGGCCGTCATCGGCCCCAAGCTGCGCGGCTGGTACGACAGGAAGCAGCTCCTCGAAGCCGGCGTCAGCATCGCCCGCAGCGGCCGCCGCTGGACCGGACTCGACCGCCGCGAGCAGGACCAGGGCCAGCACGACCAGGTCCGCTCCGTCCTCTCCGTCTCCACCGCCGGCATGCTGGTCCGCCGCGACGTCTTCGAGAGCCTCGGCGGCTTCGACCGCCGCCTGCCCCTCATGCGCGACGACGTCGACCTGTGCTGGCGCGCGCACTCCGCCGGCCACCGCGTCCTCGTCGCCCCCGACGCCGTCCTGCGGCACGCCGAGGCCTCCGCCCGCGAGCGCCGCACCGTCGACTGCGCCGGCCGCACGGCCGCCGACCCGCACCGCGTCGACAAGGCCGGCGCCGTCCACACCCTCCTCGCCAACACCCGCGGCCGAGCCCTCCCGTACGTCCTCGTGCGGCTCGTCCTCAGCACCCTGCTCCGCACCCTCGCCTACCTCGTCGGCAAGGCACCGGGCCAGGCGGTCGACGAGGTCATGGGCCTCTTCGCCACCCTGCTGCGGCCCGAGAAGATCCTCGCCGCCCGCAAGCGCCGCAGGAACCCGGCCGTCCTCAACAGCGAGTTCCGGTCCCTCTTCCCGCCGCCCGGCGCCACCCTCCGCGCCACCGTCGAGCAGATCGCCTCCCACTTCGGCGGCGCCGAGGCCGACACCGGCGGCTCCCGCCACGGCGTCGTCGAGTCCGGCCCCGGCGGCGACGACGCCGACTACCTGGAGATCGAGCAGTTCGCCCGGCTGAAGAAGGTCGCCCGCAAACCGGGTCCGGTCCTCTTCGCCCTCCTGCTCGTCGTCTCCCTGGTCGCCTGCCGCAACCTGTTCGCCGGCGGCTCCCTGGCCGGCGGCGCCCTGCTGCCCGCGCCCGACACCGTCTCCGGCCTCTGGTCGCGGTACGCCGACGCCTGGCACGCCCTCGGCACCGGCGGCACCCAGACCGCCCCGCCCTACCTCGCCGTCCTGGCCGCGCTCTCCGCGCTGTTCCTCGGCTCCACCTCCACCGCGCTGACCCTGCTGCTCGTCTGCTCGGTCCCGCTCGCCGGCTTCACCGCGTACTTCGCCGCCCGCGGCATCGTCGAGTCCCGGCTCCTGCGCGCCTGGGGCGCCATCGCGTACGCCTTCCTGCCCGCCGCCACCGGGGCCCTCGCCGCCGGCCGGCTCGGCACCGCCGTCCTCGCGATCCTGCTCCCGCTGATCGCCCGCGCCGCCGTCGCCGCCCACGGCTTCAACCGGCCCGACCGTGGCAGCTGGCGCGCCACCTGGGCGTACACCTTCCTGCTGACCTTCGCGACGGCGTTCACGCCGGTCGTCTGGCCGCTCGCCGTCCTCCTCGGCCTCGGCGTGCTCGCCGTGCGCCGCTCGGACGTCACCGCGTACGGGCTGCGCTTCCTGGCCGCCGTCGGCACCCCGCTGCTCGTCCTCGCCCCCTGGTCGCTCACCCTCCTCACCGACCCCGCCGCCTTCCTGCGCGAGGCCGGCGTCGACGTCCGTACGGGCACGGCCACCGCGCTCGACCTGCTCGGCACGAGCCCCGGCGGCCCCGGCACCACCGGCGGCCTGCTCCTGATCGGACTCGTCCTCGCCGGCCTGGCCGGACTGCTGCGCGAGGAGCGGCAGCTCGCCGTCCGCGCCGCCTGGGTCGCCGCCCTCGCCGGACTCCTCTTCGCCACCCTCGCCAACGGCGCGGGCGGCACCGGCTGGGCCGGACCCGCCACCCTCGTCTACGGCGCCGCCCTCATCGCCGCCGGCATGATCGGCGCCGAGGGCGGCCGCACCCGCGTCGCCGCCCACGGCTTCGGCTGGCGCCAGCCCGTCGCCGCCCTCATCGCCCTCGCCTGCGCCCTCGGCCCCGCCGTCGCCGCCGTCGGCTGGATGATCGGCGGCGCCGACGGCCCGCTGACCCGGCGCGATCCGGTCCAGGTCCCCGCCTTCGTCGCCGAGGAGAGCGGCACCCGCGACCAGCCCCGCACCCTCGTCCTCGGCGCCGGCGCGCCCGGAGAGGTCGCCTACACCCTGGTCCGCGGCTCCGGCGCCCGCCTCGGCGACGCCGAACTCACCGCGGCCGCCGAGGACGACCCCCGCCTCGACGAGGTCGTCGCCCACCTCGTCGCCGGCTCCGGTGCCGACCAGACCCAGGAGCTCAGCGGCTACGCGATCCGGTACGTGCTCGTACGGGACGGGGCACCGCGCCAGATGAGCCGCGTCCTCGACTCCACGCCCGGCCTCAGCCGCCTCAGCCAGCTCGACGGCAGCGCGCTCTGGCGCGTCGACCGCGAGATCGCCCGCATGATGATCGTCCCGCCCGCGGCCACGACCGGTGACACCGACAAGGCGGAGGAGAGCGCCAAGCCGGTCGCCGTCGCCGCCGGACCCGTCGAGGCGCACACCGACGTCCCCGCGGGACCCGCCGGCCGCGTCCTGCGCCTCGCCGACCGCGCCGCCGAGGGGTGGACCGCCACCCTCGACGGCAAGGAGCTGACGCGGACCACCGTCGACGGCTGGGCCCAGGGCTTCGAGCTCCCCGCCCAGGGCGGCCGCCTCGACCTCACGTACGACGAGCCGCTCACCCACACCGCGTGGATCTGGGCCCAGGCCGGCCTCGCCGTCGTCCTGCTCGTCCTCGCCCTGCCCGGCCGGCGCCGCGAGATCGACGACGACCTCCCCGAGGAGGAGCTCGCCATCCCCGCCCAGGCCACCGAGGGCGACGGCCGCCGCGCCCGCCGCCTGCGCGCCGCCGCGGAAGCCGAGGCGGAGGCGCAGGCGCAGACCGACGGGGCCCCCGGCTCTCCGGACCACGAGCAGGCCCCCATCCCGGAGCAGCAGTCCTACGAGCCCCGGGAGCAGGCCCAGGAGTGGGACGGCGGCTACGACCCGGCCTACGCCCAGGCCCAGGAGCAGCCGCAGACCCAGCAGTACGCCGAGCAGGGCTACTACCAGGACTACACGCCCGACCCGTACCAGCAGCAGCCGTACGCGTACCCCCAGCAGGGCTACGAGCAGCCGCAGACCCAGCCGTACGCCGAGCAGGGGTACGCCGAGCAGGGGTACGAGCAGCAGCCCCAGCAGCAGTACGACCCGCAGCAGCCGCAGCAGCCGCAGCAGCCGCAGCAGTACGACCAGCAGCAGTACGACCCGTACGGCTACGGGTACCCCCAGGGTCACGAGACCGAGCAGCGTCCCGACGGGAGCAGCAACCAGTGAAGCGCACGACCCTCTCCCTGATCGCGGGCGCGACGGCCCTCGCCGCCGTCACCGGCTTCGCGGCCCTCACCGCCCCGGACGGCACCGCCGCCCCCGAGGCGAAGGCCACCACCCGCCTGCCCGTGGAGCGCGCCGGCCTCGTCTGCCCGGCCCCCAGCACCTCCGAGGTGGCCGAGACCCGCTACACCTCGTACACCCCGACGAGTACGGGTACGGGGTCGACCCCCGCCGGCGGCAAGGCCGAGCAGCCCACGGCGCGCCTGCTGACCGCCACGACCGCGGGCGGCACGGCCAAGACCGGCAAGAAGCCCAAGACCCCCAAGGCCCCGGCCACCGTCACCGCCCCCGGCAAGCCCGTCACCGCCGACGCGGACGGGGGCGCCGTGCCCGCCCTCACCGGCGCCGCGACCGGCGCCCTCGCCCCCGGCTGGACCGTCCAGCAGACCACCGTCGTCCCGGCGGGCGGCGCCCGCGGCCTCCTCGGCCTCGGCTGCGGCGCCCCCGACACCGACTTCTGGTTCCCGGCGGCCTCCACCGCCAAGGAACGCCAGGACTACGTCCACCTCACCAACCCGGACGACACGGCCGCCGTCGCCGACATCGAGCTCTACGGCCCCGAGGGCGCCCTCAAGTCCCAGTTCACCGAGGGCATCCCGGTCCCCGCGCACTCGACCGTCCCGGTGCTCCTCTCCACCCTCACGAGCGAGACCGCCCGCCGGGACGTCACCGTCCACGTCACCACCCGCAGCGGACGCGTCGGCGCCGCCGTCGCCGCGGGCGACGACAAGCTCGGCAGCGACTGGATCGCCCCGGCCGCCGACCCGGCGAGCAGCGCCGTGCTCCCCGGCATCCCGGCCGACGCCACCTCGGTACGGCTCGTGGCCTTCGCCCCCGGCGACGACGACGCCGACCTCAAGGTCCAGCTGGCCACCGCGACCGGCACGATCGTCCCGGCGGGCGCCGGCTCCCTCCACGTGAAGTCCGGGATGACGGCCTCCGCCGACCTGCCGGACCTCACCCGGGGCGCGGTGGGCTCCCTGCTCCTCACCCCGAGCGACCCGAAGAAGCCGGTTCCGGTCGTGGCGGGCCTCCAGGTCGTGCGCGGCAAGGGCGAGAACACCGAGATCGCGTTCATCCCGGCCACCGCGGCCGTCTCCGCGCGCGCGACGGTCGCCGACAACCGGGCCAAGGGCTCGACGCTCGCCCTGACCGCCCCCGGCGCCGAGGCCCGGGTGAAGGTCACCGCCTCGGCCGGTTCCGAGGGGGGTACGCCGGTGTCGAGGACCGTCACGGTCAAGGCGGGCACGACGACGGTCCTGACCGACCTCGTCCCCGGCGGCCTGAAGGGCTCCTACGCGCTGACCGTCGAACCGGTCTCCGGCGGCAAGGTGCACGCGGCCCGGACGCTCACCCTTCCGGAGGACGGCGTCCCGATGTTCACCGTCCAGACCTTCGTCGACGACCGTGGCACGGTCGAGGTCCCGACGGCCCACCAGGACCTGGGCGTACTGGACTGACCTCCGCGTCCCCCGTACGGGCGGATCGGCGGGATCAGTCCCGCCGGTACGGGATCAGTCCTGCCCGTACCGGGGGTCGACGGACTCGGGGGAGAGCCCCAGCAGCTCCGCGACCTGCTCCACCACGACCTCGTGGACCAGAAGCGCCCGCTCGTCCCGGCTCTTCGAGCGGATCTCGACCGGCCGCCGGTAGACGACCACCCGGGCGGGCTCGTTCTTCCCGGCGGGCAGCGAGCCGCCCAGCGGCACCGTCTCGCCCGACACCGGCGGCGGCACCTCGAGCACCATGAAGTCGACGTCCGCCAGCTGCGGCCAGCGCCGTTCGAGGCGCTCCACCGAGTCGAGGACGAGATCGCGGAAGGTGTCGGCCCGGCTCGCGGAGAGCGGCACCTGCGGTGGCGCGACCGGACCCCGCATCCCGCGGCCGTGCCGGTCGCGGCGGCGGACCCGGGGCTCCGCCGGGGGCTCCGTGGGGCGGTGCGAAGGGCTCGGCGGCACAGGACTGTCCATCACTGACGCAGCGTAACTCCCCTCCGTCCCACCGCACCGTGGCGCGTCCCCGCCGACTCTCCCGGCGTGCCCGCGCCCGCGACGCCCCGCTGTCCGAACCTGCCCGTTCCGGCCGACCTCACGCCCGATCAGACGGCCCGTCGCGATCGGCCATCTGGCCCTGGTTGACCGGATTTGTGTCCCAGGGTGTCCGGATAACCCCCTGCCCCCGCCCCCGTACATGCCCTCCCGCGCAGGTCAGAGTCGTCACCACGGGAAGGGGGGTGCCGGAGGTCACACCGCGACACGGGGGAGTGACCTGAGGGAGAGTCGTCGCGGCCCGCTCAAGAGTGCGGTACCGTCCAACGTCGTGAGCCCTGTACGTCGCTGTTCGCGCACCGCGTGCGGCCGCCCTGCCGTCGCGACACTGACGTACGTCTATGCCGACTCGACTGCGGTCCTCGGCCCGCTCGCCACCTACGCCGAGCCCCACTGCTACGACCTGTGCGCCGAGCACAGCGAGCGCCTCACCGCCCCGCGCGGCTGGGAGGTGGTGCGGCTCTCCGACGGGTCCGCCCCCGCCCGCCCCAGCGGCGACGACCTCGAAGCGCTGGCCAACGCCGTACGGGAAGCGGCCCGCCCCCAGGAGCGCGCGGCCGAGGCCGGCGGCAAGGGCGGAGGCCGCGGCGGGGACCCCATGGAGGTCGGGCGCCGCGGGCACCTCAGGGTGCTCCGTTCGCCCGACAACTGACGCCGACCGGCCACCGGCCGCGGACACCCGACCCCGTATCTCCGCTCTCCGGGTAGTTTTGGCGTTCCCTACACGCGCCGCACACGCGTGCCGAGAACTCAGGAGGGTGGATCCGTGACTGCCGATCTGTCGCAGATCGTGAAGGCGTACGACATCCGCGGAGTCGTACCCGACCAGTGGGACGAGACGCTCGCGGAACTCTTCGGCGCCGCCTTCGTACAGGTGACGGACGCGGACGCGATCGTCGTCGGCCACGACATGCGCCCCTCGTCGCCCGGCCTCGCGGCCGCCTTCGCGCGCGGCGCGGCCCGCCTCGGCGCCGACGTCACGCTCATCGGGCTCTGCTCCACCGACCAGCTGTACTTCGCCTCCGGCAGCCTCGACCTGCCCGGGGCCATGTTCACGGCCTCCCACAACCCGGCCCAGTACAACGGCATCAAGATGTGCCGCGCCGGCGCCGCCCCCGTCGGCCAGGACACCGGCCTCGCCGACATCCGCGCCCTCGCGGAGCGGTGGACGGAGACGGGCGCGCCCGAAGCGGCGGCCACGCCGGGCACGATCACCGAGCGCGACACGCTCGCGGACTACGCCGCGCACCTCAAGGCCCTGGTGGACCTCACCGCGATCCGCCCCCTCAAGGTGGTCGTCGACGCGGGCAACGGCATGGGCGGCCACACGGTCCCCACCGTCTTCGAGGGCCTGCCGCTCGACCTCGTCCCCATGTACTTCGAGCTCGACGGCACCTTCCCGAACCACGAGGCGAACCCGCTCGACCCGAAGAACATCGTCGACCTCCAGGCCCGCGTCGTCGCCGAGGGGGCCGACCTCGGCCTCGCCTTCGACGGCGACGCCGACCGCTGCTTCGTCGTCGACGAGTGCGGCGAGCCGGTCTCCCCGTCCGCGATCACGGCCCTCGTCGCCGCGCGCGAACTCGCCAAGCACCCCGGCGGGACGATCATCCACAACCTGATCACCTCCTGGTCCGTGCCGGAGGTCGTCCGCGAGCAGGGCGGCGCGCCGGTCCGCACCCGCGTCGGCCACTCCTTCATCAAGGAGGAGATGGCGAAGACCGGAGCGATCTTCGGCGGCGAGCACTCGGCGCACTACTACTTCAAGGACTTCTGGAACGCGGACACCGGCATGCTCGCCGCGCTCCACGTCCTCGCCGCCCTGGGCGGCCAGGAGGGCACCCTGTCCGACCTGGTCTCCGCCTACGACCGGTACGCCTCCTCGGGCGAGATCAACTCGACGGTCGCGGACCAGGCGGCGAGCGCGGCCAAGGTCAGGGCGACGTACGAGAACGCCGAGGGCATCACCCTGGACGAGCTCGACGGCCTGACCGTGACGGCGGCGGACTGGTGGTTCAACCTCCGCGCCTCCAACACGGAGCCGCTCCTCCGCCTCAACGTCGAGGCCCGCGACGAGGCCACCATGGCCAAGATCCGCGACGAGGTCCTCGCCCTGGTCCGGGCGACCGACTGACCCCGCCGTGCCGCCGGGGAACGGGGGCGTGCCCCGTTCCCCGGCGGTAGGCTGACCTGGCCCGATCCGTCTGTTCGAAGGGACATCCCATGCCGCTCGAAGCCGGCCTCCTGGAGATCCTGGCCTGCCCGGCCTGCCACGCTCCGCTGAACGACCGCACGGCGGACGAGACCCCCGAGCTGATCTGCACGAGCCCCGACTGCGGCCTCGCCTACCCGGTCCGCGACGGCATCCCGGTCCTCCTCACCGACGAGGCCCGCAAGCCGGCGTAACCCGCCGTGGGCAGCCGTCCCGCTGGACGGCCGCCCTGTGGAACCGGCTCCCCGCCCTCCGTGTGGGCGGGCGTCCCGCAGGGCGGGACGGGCGGGCACACGCGACGGCGCGCTCAGCGGCGCCTCCGCCTTCCACGCCCGAACCCGCACCACGACGGCCTCCCCCGGGGGCGCGGGGGCCTCGCCCCGGACCGGGCACACCACCAGCACCCGCACCGCGTAGCACCCCCGCACCCGTAGCGTCCGCGCCCGCGCCCGCGCCCCGCAAGGAGGCACCGCACATGCTCGACGAGACCCTCCTCGACGCCCCGGACGACCTCGCCCTGGCCGACCACCGAGGCCTCCTCCGCGGCGCCGCCGAGGCCGGCGCACGGGTACGGACCGCCGCCCGCCACGCCGCCGAGGCCGGCATCGCCGACCTCCGCCCCGAAGGCCGCCCCCGCGCGGTCCTCGTCGCGGGCCCCGGCACCGCGGCCGTCGGCGTCGCGGACCTGATCGGCGCGCTCGCCGGAGCCGCCGCCCCCGTCGTACGCCTCCAGCCGACCGGCGTCGCCCCCGCCGCGGGCGCCCTGCGCTGGACCCTGCCGGGCTGGTCGGGTTCGGTGGACCTGCTGCTGCTCCCGACCACCGACGGCGCCGAACCGGGCCTCGCCCTCCTCGCCGAGCAGGCGTACCGCCGCGGGATCACGGTCGTCGCCGTCGCTCCGCGGTCCTCCCCGCTCGCCGAGACGGTCAACGGCTCGCTCGGCCTGTTCGTCCCGATGGCGACCGCCCCGAACGAGACGTCCGACGAGTACGCCGAGAGCATCGCGGCCGGCCCGGGCGCGCTCTGGGCCCTGTTCACCCCCCTCCTCGCGCTCCTGGACCGCGTCGGGCTCGTCGAGGCGCCGCCGGAGGCCCTGGAGAAGGCCGCCGACCGCCTGGACCGCACGGCGGAGCGCTGCGGCCCGGCCATCGCCACGTACAGCAACCCGGCGAAGACGCTCGCCGCCGAACTCGCGGACACGCTCCCGCTGATCTGGACCGAAGGCAGCGCCGCGGGCCCGGTCGGCCGCCGTTTCGCCGCCGTCCTCGCCGAACTCGCCGGCCTGCCCGCCCTCGCGGCCGAACTCCCCGAGGCCCTCCCGGCCCACGGCGTCCTGCTGGCGGGCGACTACGCGGCGGGCGCCGACCCGGACGACTTCTTCCGCGACCGCGTGGACGAGCAGCAGGCGCTCCGCGCCCGCGTGGTCCTGCTCCGCGACCGCCCGGCGGACGGCCTCACCGCCGCCCCGGCCGCCCGCGAACTGGCCCTCGGCCACGGGACCGCCGTCAGCGAACTCGAACCGGAGGAGGGCGGCGACCTGGAGACCCTCGCCGAACTGCTCGCGGTGACCGACTTCGCGGCCGTCTACCTCGCCCTGGCGACCCCGGGCCGCACCCCCCACTAGCCCGGCCGCGCCGCCGGCCGCCCGCCACCCCACCCCGTCACCGCGCCGTCCACCCCCGGACACGCGCTCGACACCCACCCCCTGTCACCTGTCTCCCGACACCCGCACCATCCGTCACCACCCCGAGGAGCTGGCAGGCACCATGGACCGCCTCGTCAACACCGTCCGCCCCTACGCCTGGGGATCCACGACGGCCATCCCGGAGCTGCTCGGAACCGCCCCCACCGGCGAGCCCCAGGCCGAGATGTGGATGGGCGCCCACCCCGGTGCCCCCTCCCGCACCGAGCGCGGCCCGCTGAACGAGCTCATCGCCGCCGACCCCGTACGCGAACTGGGGGAGAGGTCCCTCGAGAAGTTCGGACCGCGGCTCCCGTTCCTCCTCAAGCTGCTCGCCGCGGGCGCCCCGCTCTCCCTCCAGGTCCACCCCGACCTGACACAGGCGAAGGCCGGGTACGCCGCCGAAGAGGCCGCCGGCATCCCCGTCGACGCCCCGCACCGTACGTACAAGGACGCCAACCACAAGCCCGAGCTGATCTGCGCGCTCACCCCCTTCGACGGCCTGTGCGGCTTCCGCGCCCCCGTCGAGGCCGCCGACCTCATCGCCGCGCTGGGCGTCGACTCCCTCAAGCCGTACGTGGACCTCCTCCACGCCCACCCCGAGGAGGCCGCGCTCCGCGAGGTCCTGACGGCCCTCCTCACCGCCGACCGCGAGGAGATGGCGCACACCGTCGCCGAGGCCCATGCCGCCGCCGACCGCCTCGGCGGCGACCACGCCCCGTACGCGACCCTGGCCCACCACTACCCGAGCGACCCCGGCGTGATCGCCGCCATGCTCCTCAACCGCGTCCGGCTCCAGCCCGGCGAGGCCCTCTACCTCGGCGCGGGCGTCCCCCACGCCTACCTCGACGGCCTCGGCGTCGAGATCATGGCCAACTCCGACAACGTCCTGCGCTGCGGACTCACGCCCAAGCACGTCGACGTCCCCGAACTCCTCCGCGTCGTCCGCTTCGAGCCGAACGACCCGGCCGTCCTGCGCCCCGAGGCCTCCCCCTCCGGCGAGGAGGTCTACGAGACCCCGATCGACGAGTTCCGCCTCTCCCGCTTCGCCCGCGCCGAAGGCGCCGTACCGACCGACGTCACCGCCGCCACCCCGCAGATCCTGCTGGCCGTCGCCGGCCGCCCGACGGCGGGCGAGGTCACCCTCGGCCCCGGCGAGTCCGTCTTCGTACCCGCGAGCGAGCCCACCCTCCTGACCGGGGCGGGAACGGTCTTCCGAGCGACCGTCGTGGCCTGATGCGACAATGACCGGCCGAACCGCGGCGATCGAGCCGGAGCACCGACGAAGGGACCACGTACACCCATGAGCGCGTCAGGCGGAACCAAAGCGATCGTGGCGGCACTCGCAGCGAACCTCGCGATCGCCGCAGCCAAGTTCGTGGCGTTCCTCTTCAGCGGTTCGTCCTCGATGCTCGCCGAGAGCGTCCACTCCCTCGCCGACTCCGGCAACCAGGGCCTGCTCCTCCTCGGCGGCAAGAAGGCCCAGCGCGAGGCGACCCCGCAGCACCCCTTCGGCTACGGCCGCGAGCGCTACATCTACGCCTTCCTCGTCTCCATCGTGCTCTTCTCCGTCGGTGGCATGTTCGCCATCTACGAGGGCTACGAGAAGGTCAAGCACCCGCACGCGATCGAGGCCTGGTACTGGCCGGTCGGCGTCCTCGTCTTCGCGATCATCGCCGAGTCCTTCTCCTTCCGCACCGCCATCAAGGAGTCGAACCCGCTCCGCGGCAACCTCTCCTGGAAGGAGTTCGTCCGCCGCGCCAAGGCCCCCGAGCTCCCCGTCGTCCTCCTGGAGGACCTCGGAGCCCTCGTCGGCCTCGTCCTCGCCCTCGGCGGCGTCGGGCTCGCCCTGCTCACCGACAACGGCGTCTGGGACGGCATCGGCACCCTCTGCATCGGCGTCCTGCTCATCCTGATCGCGCTCGTTCTCGCCGCCGAGACCAAGTCGCTGCTCCTCGGCGAATCGGCGGGCATCGAGGACGTCAGGAAGATCGAGGCGGCCGTCGTCGACGGCGAGACCGTCACCGGCCTGATCCACATGCGCACCCTCCACCTCGGCCCCGAGGAACTCCTCGTCGCCGCCAAGATCGCCGTCCAGCACGACGACACGGCCGCCGAGGTCGCGAGCGCCATCAACGCCGCCGAGGAGCGCATCCGCTCCGCCGTCCCGATCGCCCGGGTCATCTACCTGGAGCCCGACATCTACAGCGAGAAGGCGGCCTCGGCAGGCCAGAACCCGGCCAAGACCCCGGGCGGCCCCGGCCACTGACCCCCACACGCCGGCACACCCCACCACCCCCAGGCCCCCGGGACCGCACGCCCCGGGGGCCTCGTGCATCCGTACGGGCGCGGGCGCCGCGCACGGACCTCGCGCATCGGTACGGCGCGCGGCCGCAGCCCCGCGCGGGCTCGATGCGGACTGTGGCCCGCCGCACCGATCGGTGTAGATTCGTGACCAGCCAGACGTCGCTGCTGATGGCGGTCGGGCGGTCCACGGACCGGCCGAGGGAGAGAGGGCCTCCGACGACGGCACCATGGAAGCGCCCGGGCATTCGTGTGCCCACCGGCGCCCCGCCGTGGTTGCCAGGCGCCTCAACCGACCCTCGCACTCGCACACACGAGGAGCAGCCCAGTCATGACGACTGCCGCCCACCAGGACTTCAAGGTCGCCGACCTCTCCCTGGCCGTCTTCGGCCGCAAGGAGATCACCCTCGCCGAGCACGAGATGCCCGGCCTGATGTCGATCCGCCGCGAGTACGCCGAGCAGCAGCCGCTCGCCGGCGCCCGCATCACCGGCTCCCTGCACATGACCGTGCAGACCGCCGTCCTCATCGAGACCCTGGTCGCCCTCGGCGCCGAGGTCCGCTGGGCCTCCTGCAACATCTTCTCCACCCAGGACCACGCCGCCGCGGCCATCGCCGTCGGCCCGAACGGCACCCCGGAGAACCCCCAGGGCGTCCCGGTCTTCGCCTGGAAGGGCGAGACCCTGGAGGAGTACTGGTGGTGCACCGAGCAGGCCCTCACCTGGCCGAACACGCCCACCGGCGGCCCGAACATGATCCTGGACGACGGCGGTGACGCCACCCTCCTCGTCCACAAGGGCGTCGAGTTCGAGAAGGCCGGCTCCGCCCCGGACCCGTCCACCGCGGACAGCGAGGAGTACAGCTACATCCTCCAGCTCCTCAACCGCACCCTCTCCGAGAACCCGCAGAAGTGGACCCAGCTGGCGTCCGAGATCCGCGGCGTGACCGAGGAGACCACGACCGGTGTCCACCGCCTCTACGAGATGATGCAGGCCGGCACCCTGCTCTTCCCGGCGATCAACGTGAACGACGCCGTGACGAAGTCGAAGTTCGACAACAAGTACGGCTGCCGCCACTCCCTCATCGACGGCATCAACCGCGCCACCGACGTCCTCATCGGCGGCAAGACGGCCGTCGTCTGCGGCTACGGCGACGTCGGCAAGGGCTGCGCCGAGTCCCTCCGCGGCCAGGGCGCCCGTGTCATCGTCACCGAGATCGACCCGATCTGCGCGCTCCAGGCGGCGATGGACGGCTACCAGGTCACGACCCTCGACGAGGTCGTCGAGACCGCCGACATCTTCATCACCACCACCGGCAACAAGGACATCATCATGGCCGCCGACATGGCCAAGATGAAGCACCAGGCCATCGTCGGAAACATCGGCCACTTCGACAACGAGATCGACATGGCCGGCCTCGCCAAGATCCCCGGCATCGTCAAGGACGAGGTCAAGCCGCAGGTCCACACCTGGACCTTCCCCGACGGCAAGGTCCTCATCGTCCTCTCCGAGGGCCGTCTGCTGAACCTCGGCAACGCGACCGGCCACCCCTCCTTCGTGATGTCGAACTCCTTCGCGGACCAGACCCTGGCCCAGATCGAGCTCTTCACCAAGCCGCAGGAGTACCCGACCGACGTCTACGTGCTGCCGAAGCACCTGGACGAGAAGGTCGCCCGCCTCCACCTGGACTCGCTCGGCGTCAAGCTGACGACCCTCCGCCCCGAGCAGGCCGCCTACATCGGCGTCGAGGTCGAGGGCCCCTTCAAGCCGGACCACTACCGCTACTGATGCCCCGGCCGACGACGCCCGCGCTGACGCGGCGCCGTCCCGGACACCCGTAGAGGACCCAGGCAGGCCCCCCGCACCCCCGTGCCGGGGGGTCTGCCCCGTCCCGCCCCCGCTACCGCTCCAGGAAGCGCTCCCTCCCGAGGACCGACCCATGCCCCGCGGCCGTTATTCGCTCCATGACCCGCACGATCACACCCCCCTCGGTGAAGAACACTTCCACTGCGCGCCCGGCCCCTCCGGCTGGCGCTACGTCTCACAGACCACCACCCCCTCGGGCGACCACCTCGGCTCCGTCGACCTGGCCGTCGACGAACTCGGCCGCCCCATCCGCCTCGAACTGCACGCCGCGAGCTGGCAGGTCCGCGGCGCGGCCCTCGACGGCGTCACCTGGGTCCGCACGGACCCCACCGGAACCCACGCCACCGAAGGCAATGTGCGCGCCCACGCCTTCACCGGCACGTCCCCGGCGTTCCTCGTCGCCCTCACGCGACTCCTGCGTCTCACCCCCGATTCCCCCGAGACCCGTGTCAGGCTCGTCGCCTTCACGGACCCGGTGCTCGCCCCCCTCACGGTCGACCAGTCCTGGGCCCTGCTGAGAAGTGAAGCGCACGCCACTGACAACGGCCCTCTGACGGTGGACGAGTACCAGGTCAGCGCCCTGGACACAGGCGAACGCCACACCGTCCACATCGCCGGCGACGTGGTCCTCGCCGCCCCCGGCATCGAACTCGAAGCCCTGGAAACCCCGCCGTCGGTCTTCCCCTGACCCCACCGCCGGCCCCCGCCGTCAGGCAGGCGGAGCGAACCCGGTGGGCCGCGCCCCGGACTCCGCCGCGGGCCCGACGACCGGGGGAGCACCCTCAGCCGGAGGGACGAGCGGGGGAACAACCGACTGACCGACAGAGGGAACACCGACCGGGGGCGGCACGGCCCCTGGCGCCCCCACCACCGGGGCGAAGGCCCGCCGGGCGTCCCGCGCCTGCCGCTCGGCCACCACGCCCGCCAGATAGGCATCGGCCGGCACCCCCGCCGGCGGAGGCGTCCCGGTCCACACCACCAGCTCGTCGGCCAGCCGCTCCGCCAGCCGCCGCCCCACGACCGGGTCCAGGTCACGCGCGCGCGTCAGGTACTGACGTATCTCCAGCCACAGCGCCTCCGGCACCGCCGAGAGATCGAGCCCGGCGAAGCGCCCCACCAGCCACGGCGGTGGCGGAGGCACGGCCCGCACGCGGGCCGCGGGTATTCGCTCCCGCACCACCAGCGTCCCCGCGAAGACGTCCCCGAGCCGCCGCCCCCGCTCGGACACGAGGGAGGCGACACAGGCGACGACGCCGAAGGTCATCAGGATCTCCACGACCCCCATGGCGCCCCGCACCAGCGCGTGCCGGAACCGGATCGGCCCCCCGTCGTCCCGGACCACCCGCAGCCCGCAGGCCAGCTTCCCCAGCGAACGCCCGTGCGTCAGCGTCTCCACCGCGATCGGCGCACCCACGAGCACCAGCAGGAAGGAGGCGATGGAAACCGCCATCACCGCGGCCTCGTCCAGCGAGGCCGTCGCGACGGCGAGCCCGAGTGTGATCAGCAGATAGACGGCCCACACCGCGACGAGGTCGATCAACACCGCCAGCGCCCGACTCGGCAGCCGCGCGGGCTGCAGACCCAGCACGACGGCGTCTCCCGTCACCAACCCACTCACGGCACCCACCCTTTTCAGCCCTTCCCGACCCCTCCGAACGCCAGTCTGCCAAGCTGGCCCGCAGCGCGCCGCAGTAGTACGGACCCGTCCACAGCCAGTGCCTGGAGCAGCAGCCGATCATGGACCTCGACGTCTACGTGACCGCCCACCGCGCCGAGTGGGAACGCCTCGACCACCTCCTGGGCCGGGGCGGCAGGCTCACCGGCGCCGAGGCCGACGAGCTCGTCGCCCTGTACCAGCGCGCGGCCACCCACCTCTCGATCGTCCAGTCGAGCGCCCCGGACCCCATGCTCACGGCCCGCCTCACCCAGCTCGTCGCCCGGGCCCGCGCGACCGTCACCGGCACCCGCCGCTCCTCCTGGCGCGACGCCGTCCGCTTCCTGACGGCCGGCTTCCCCGCCGCGGTCTACCGGTCCCGCCACTGGTGGATCCCCACGGCGGTCCTCTCCACCCTGCTCGCGGTCCTCATCGGCTGGTGGATCGGCACGCACCCGGAGGTCCAGGCCTCGATCGGCGCCAACGCCGACCTCCGCGAGATGACCCGCCCCGGCGGCCAGTACGAGACGTACTACTCCAGCCACCCGGCGGCCTCCTTCGCCGCACAGGTCTGGACGAACAACGCCCAGGCCGCGGCCATGTGCCTGGTCCTGGGCGCGTTCCTGGGGATCCCGGTCCTCTGGATCCTCTTCCTGAACATGCTGAACCTCGGCGTCGGCATCGGCCTGATGTCCTCCGCCGGCCGCCTCGACGTCTTCCTGGGCCTGATCCTTCCGCACGGCCTGCTCGAACTGACCGCCGTCTTCGTCGCCGCCGGTACGGGCCTCCGCCTCGGCTGGACCGTCATCGACCCGGGCCCCAGGACCCGCCGCGCCGCCCTGGCGGAACAGGGTCGCGCCGCCGTCGGCATGGCCATGGGCCTGGCCCTGGTCCTGTTCGTCTCGGGCCTCATCGAAGGCTTCGTCACGCCCTCGGGCCTTCCCACCTGGGCCCGCGTCACGATAGGGATCGCCGCTGAGCTGGCCTTCCTCACGTACGTCTACGTCCTCGGAGGCCGCGCCGCCCGAGCCGGCGACACGGGCGACCTCGAAGAGCCCGACCGCAGCGCCACGCTCCCCACCGCCGCCTGATGTGCGTCGGCCCCCGCGGACCTGCTAGTCTCCTCCGGTGCTCGCGAAAGCTGTTGACACGGCGGACGCGGGGAGGTAGATTTTAACGGTTGCCTGGAACTGGACAGTTCGGTAGCGGCCGGGTAGGGTCTCACTCACTCCGGCAGGGATTCGATTCCACGGAGTCATCCCGATTCTTATTCGAATCACGAAAGTCGCCGATTAGGTCGGCCGAAACGATTCTGATAAAGTCGAAATCGCCGGAAGGGCCCGGAGCGAAAGCGAAAGGGACCGGAAAGCACCGAGGGAATCGGATCGAAAAGATCTGATAGAGTCGGAAACGAAGGAAGCGCCCGGAGGGCCTGGAAACAGGAACGAAGGAAGCGTCCGCACCTTGAGAACT
>NZ_JBVISK010000013.1:0-40364 GCF_055575535.1 Streptomyces sp. NPDC034084 | reverse complement strand
GGAAGAAACAAACCCCACCCCCCCCGGGACTGTCCCACCCGGGTCCCCAGAGGGTCCTCGGGGGGGAACCCCCGGCGGGGGCCTGGGTCACCCCCCCCCCCCCCCCCCCGGCCGTGTGTCGTTCCGTGCTACTTCTTGCGGCCGCGCTTCTCGCGCACCCGGACCGAGATGTGGATCGGGGTGCCCTCGAAGCCGAACTCCTCGCGCAGCCGGCGCTCGATGAAGCGGCGGTAGCCGGCCTCCAGGAAGCCGGAGGCGAAGAGCACGAAGCGCGGCGGCTTGGTGCCGGCCTGCGTGCCGAAGAGGATGCGGGGCTGCTTGCCGCCGCGGACGGGGTGCGGGTGGGCGGCGACGATCTCGCCCAGGAAGGCGTTCAGCCGGCCGGTGGGGACGCGGGTCTCCCAGCCGGCGAGGGCGGTCTCGATGGCCGGGACCAGCTTCTCCATGTGGCGGCCGGTCTTGGCCGAGACGTTGACGCGCGGCGCCCAGGCGACCTGCTGCATCTCGGTCTCGATCTCGCGCTCGAGGTAGTAGCGGCGCTCCTCGTCGAGCTCGTCCCACTTGTTGTAGGCGATGACGATGGCGCGGCCCGACTCGACCGCCATCGTGATGATGCGCTGGTCCTGGACCGAGATGTTGTCGGTGGTGTCGATGAGGATGACGGCCACCTCCGCCTTCTCGACGGCGGCCGCGGTCCGCAGGGAGGCGTAGTAGTCCGCGCCCTCCTGGAGGTGGACCTTCTTGCGGATGCCGGCGGTGTCGACGAACTTCCACGTGACGCCGCCGAGCTCGATCAGCTCGTCGACCGGGTCGCGGGTGGTGCCGGCCAGCTCGTTGACGACGACCCGGTCCGCGCCCGCGACCTTGTTGAGCAGGGAGGACTTGCCGACGTTCGGGCGGCCGATGAGGGCGATGCGGCGGGGGCCGCCCACCGCGGTGCCGAAGCGCTGCTCGGGGGCCTCGGGCAGCTTCCTCAGGACCTCGTCGAGGAGGTCGCCGGTGCCGCGGCCGTGCAGCGAGGAGACGGGGAACGGCTCGCCGAGGCCCAGGGACCAGAGCGTGGCCGCGTCGGCCTCGCCGGACTGGCCGTCGACCTTGTTGGCGGCGAGGACGACCGGCTTCCCGGCGCGGCGGAGCAGCTTGACGACGGCCTCGTCGGTGTCGGTGGCGCCGACGGTGGCGTCCACGACGAAGAGGCAGGCGTCGGCGGCCTCGATGGCGTACTCGGCCTGGGCGGCGACGGAGGCGTCGATGCCCAGGACGTCCTGCTCCCAGCCGCCGGTGTCGACGACCTTGAAGCGGCGGCCGGCCCATTCGGCCTCGTAGGTCACGCGGTCGCGGGTGACGCCCGGCTTGTCCTCGACGACGGCCTCGCGACGGCCGATGATGCGGTTCACCAGGGTCGACTTGCCGACGTTCGGGCGGCCGACGACGGCGAGAACGGGGAGCGGGCCGTGGCCGGCCTCCTCGATCGCGCCCTCGACGTCCTCGACGTCGAAGCCCTCTTCCGCGGCGAGCTCCATGAACTCCGCGTACTCGGCGTCGCCAAGTGCCCCGTGGTCGTGCTGGTCGTTCATGAAGTCCGTTCCTTGATCATTCGTGGTCGGTGGGTCCCCGGGCGGCGGGGCCCACTACTGAAAGTCTCGCTCAGCGTCCGGTGAGGCGCCTGGCGTTTTCCAGGTGCTCGGTGAGCTTCCCCTGGATGCGTACGGTGGCGTCGTCGAGCGCCTTGCGGGTGCGGCGGCCCGAACCGTCCCCCGCCTGGAAGGCGTCGCCGAAGACGACGTCGACGCGGCCGCGCAGCGGAGGCAGTGCCTTGACCAACCGTCCGCGGCGCTCGGTGCTTCCCAGGACGGCGACCGGGACGATCGGCGAGCCGCTGCGGAGCGCGAAGTACGCCAGGCCCGCGCGCAGCGACGCGAAGTCGCCGTCGCCGCGAGTGCCCTCGGGGAAGATCCCGAGGACGCCGCCCTGCTCCAGGACGCCCAGGGCGTTGCCTATCGCGTTGCGGTCGGTGCTGTGGCGGTCGACCTTGACCTGCCCGATGCCCTCCAGGAAGCGGCCGAGCGGGCCGACGAACGCCTCCTTCTTGATGAGGAAGTGCACGGGGCGCGGGGCGGTGCCCATGAGCATGGGGCCGTCGATGTTGTGCGCGTGGTTGACGGCGAGGATGACGGGGCCGGAGGCCGGCACCCGCCAGGCGCCGAGGACGCGGGGCCTCCACAGCCCGTACATCAGTCCGATGCCGATGCCTCGGCCGACGGCGGCGCCCTTCTCGGAGGGCAGGGTCACTTGGCGCCCGTCCTCTTCTCGTCCACCAGGGTGACGACACACTCGATGACCTGGTCCAGGGAGAGCTCGGTGGTGTCGACCTCGACGGCGTCGGCGGCCTTGGCGAGCGGGGACGTCTTGCGGCTGGAGTCGGCCGTGTCCCGCTTGATCAGGGCTTCCCTCGTCGCGTGCACGTCGACGCCCTTGAGCTCGCCGGAGCGGCGGGCGGCGCGGGCCTCGGGCGAGGCGGTGAGGAAGATCTTGAGGTCGGCGTCGGGCAGGACGGTGGTACCGATGTCCCGGCCCTCGACGACGATGCCGTGCTCGGCGCTGCGGGCGATGGACCGCTGGAGTTCCGTGATCAGGCTCCGCACCTCGGGGACGGCACTGACGGCGCTGACCTTGGAGGTGACCTCCTCGGTCCGGATGGGACCGGAGGCGTCGGCGCCGTCGACGGTGATCGTGGGCCGGGCCGGGTCGGTGCCGGAGACGATGACCGGCTTGGCCGCGGCGTTGGCGACGGCCTCGGCGTCGGAGACGTCGACGCCGTTGCTGATCATCCACCAGGTGATCGCCCGGTACTGGGCGCCGGTGTCGAGGTAGCTCAGCCCCAGCTTGGCGGCGACCGCCTTCGAGGTGCTGGACTTGCCCGTGCCGGAGGGCCCGTCGATGGCGACGATCACGGATTCCACGGTGGGAACACCTTCCTGGGGTGAACGGTAGGGCCCGGCGGTGTGCGGGGGACCCCCACAAGGTTACCGAGTCCCCAGCACCCGTTCGGCCCCACGTACGCATTCCCCGGGAGCCGCGCCCCGCCGCCGCGTGTGCCGCGCCCGGCTGCCGCGCGCGCCGGGCCCCAATTGCCGCGTGTGCCGCGCCCGCGCCCGTGCTGGGTCGCCCTCCGCGCCTGGACCCGCCCCCGCAGCGGCGGCGCACAAAGCGGTGCGGGTCTGGGAGCGGGAGCCTAGGCCCGGCAAGGGGCGCCGTCCCGTTGTGGCCACCCGTTCCGCCCTGCGGAACGTATGCCCACGACGGGGGTGGGCGCCGTCCCGGCGGAACGACTGCCCACAACGGGGCGGGCGGGGGCCCCGCCCGTGGCACCGGGCCCCGCACCCGCCGCGTGTTCAGCTCGTGCGCAAGGACCAGCCCCGTTCCTGGAGGGACGTGCTCAGGGCCGGCGCCGCCGACGGTTCCACCATCAGCTGGACCAGACCGGCCTGCTGCCCCGTCGCGTGCTCGATGCGGACGTCCTCGATGTTGACACCCGCCCGCCCCGCGTCGGCGAAGATGCGGGCGAGCTCGCCCGGCCGGTCGCTGATGAGGACGGCGACGGTCTCGTAGACCGTGGGGGCCGCTCCGTGCTTGCCGGGGACGCGGGCGCGCCCCGCGTTGCCGCGCCGCAGGACGTCCTCGACGCCCGTGGCTCCGTCGCGGCGCTCGTCCGCGGAGGCGGACTGGAGGGACCGCAGCGCGCGGACGGTCTCGTCGAGGTCGGCGGCGACGCCGGAGAGCACGTCGGCGACGGGCCCGGGGTTGGCGGAGAGGATCTCGACCCACATGCGCGGGTCGGAGGCCGCGATCCGGGTGACGTCGCGGATGCCCTGCCCACAGAGCCGTACGGCGGACTCGTCGGCCTCCTCCAGGCGCGCGGCGACCATGGAGGACACCAGCTGCGGGGTGTGGGAGACCAGGGCCACGGCCCGGTCGTGGGCGTCGGCGTCCATGACGACGGGGACGGCCCGGCACAGGGCGACGAGTTCCAGGGCGAGGTTGAGGACCTCGGTGTCGGTGTCCCGGGTCGGCGTGAGGACCCAGGGCCGCCCCTCGAAGAGGTCGGCGGTGGCCGCGAGCGGGCCCGAGCGCTCCTTGCCGGACATGGGGTGGGTGCCGATGTACGCGGTGAGGTCGAGGCCCAGCGCCTCCAGCTCCCGCTTCGGTCCGCCCTTGACGCTCGCCACGTCCAGGTAGCCGCGGGCCAGGCCGGCCGTCATGGCCGCGGCGAGGGTGGCGGCCACGTGCGCCGGGGGGACGGCGACGATCGCGAGGTCCACCGGGCCCTCGGGCGCCTCGTCGGTGCCCGCGCCGAGCGCGGCGGCCGTGCGGGCCCGCGCCGGGTCGTGGTCGCGCAGGTGGACGGTGACGCCCCGGCCCGCCAGGGCGAGGGCGGCGGAGGTGCCGATCAGGCCGGTGCCGATGACGAGCGCTGTTCTCACTGGGCGATGTCCTTGCGCAGGGCGGCCGCGGCACCGAGGTAGACGTGCGCGATCCGGGACTTGGGCAGTTCGGTCTCGACGTGGGCGAGGAGCCGGACGACCCTCGGCATCGCACCCTCGATGTCGAGTTCCTGTGCGCAGAGCAGGGGTACATCGGCCATGCCGATCCCGATGTGCCGGGCCGCGGCGGCGGGGAAGTCGCTGTGGAGATCGGGCGTGGCCGTGAACCAGATGCTGATGAGGTCCTCGGCGGTGAGCCCGTTCCGCTCCAGGACGGCGGTGAGCAGCTCCTCGACCTGCTCGCGCATGTGTCCGGCCTCGTCCCGCTCCAGCTGGACGGCTCCTCGGACCGCTCGTACCGCCACGTCGTGCTCCTTCGCCTGCGTCAGTGCTCCGTTCAGCCTAGTCAGCGGCGGGGCCGGGGCGTCGCCGCGCCCGCCCTCCGAGACGGCGGGCGGTCGGCGCCCGCCCGGTCGGACCGCTGCCGGCGGCCGATGTCGCCCGAGCCGGGGCGTTCCGCCACCCGGAGTACGCGGCGGGCCGGGGACGTCCGTGCGAGGGAGCCCGGCACCGGACGCAGGCGTGTTGCGGGACCCGGGGGCGGTGTGCGGCCAAGCTGGCGGCATGACCTCGAGCCCCACCACCCGCCGTACCGTCCTCCTCGCCGCAGCGGCTCTGACGACGGGCTGCGGCTCGGACGACGGGGGTGACGGCGGTACGGACACGAGCACACCGGCCACCCCCGCCCCCGCCGAGACCTCCCCCGCCGCTCCGAGTGGCGCCGCGCCCCTGGCCAGGACCTCGCAGATCCCGGTCGGCGGCGGCACGGTCTTCCCGAAGGAGAAGGTGGTCGTGACGCAGCCCGCGGCCGGCGAGTTCAAGGCGTTCTCCGCGATCTGCACCCATCAGGGCTGCACGGTGAACAAGGTCGCGGACGGCACGATCGACTGCCCCTGCCACGGCTCCAGGTACCGCATCGCCGACGGCTCGGTGGTGGCGGGACCGGCCCCCCGGCCACTGCCCGCCGAGCAAATTGTCGTCTCGGGGGAAACGATCACTCTCGCGTAACCTGCCGGGCATGACTCCGGACGAGCTGGTGCGCGAGCACACGATCTACTCCTGCGTGATGGGCTCACGCGCCTTCGGTCTGGCGACCGAGGACAGCGACACGGACGTACGGGGCGTGTACCTCGCCCCGACGCCGCTGTTCTGGAACTTCGACAAGCCCCCCGCGCACGTGGAGGGGCCGGGCGAGGACCAGTTCAGCTGGGAGCTGGAGCGGTTCTGCGAGCTCGCCCTGCGCAACAACCCGAACGTCCTGGAGTGCCTCCACTCCCCCGTGGTCGAGCACGTCGACGACTGGGGCCGTGAACTCCTCTCCCTGCGCGGGGCGTTCCTGTCCCGCCGCTCCCACCAGACCTTCGTCCGGTACGCGGCCGGCCAGCGCCGCAAGCTCGACGCGGACGTCCGCCAGTACGGCCATCCGCGCTGGAAGCACGCCATGCACCTGCTGCGGCTCCTCACCAGCTGCCGCGATCTGCTGCGCACGGGCGAGCTCCGCATCGGCGTCGGCGAGGAACGCGATCGCCTCCTCGCGGTGAAGCGCGGCGAGGTGCCGTGGCCGGAGGTCGAGTCCTGGATGAACCGCCTCCAGGAGGAGGCCGACCGCGCGCTCGACACGACCCCGCTCCCCGCCGCCCCGGACGAACCCCGGATCCAGGACTTCCTGACCCGCGCCCGCCGGGCCTCGGCCCTGAGCGTGCTTTAGGCTCACGCGTCCCAGAGGGCGCCGAAGGTCAGCAGGTCGCTGCGGTACTCGACGCGTTCCGCCCACTCCTTCGGCCAGGCGTCCGCGCCGAGGTGGGCGCCGGCGAAGGCTCCCGCGAGGGCGGCGATCGAGTCGGAGTCGCCGCGGGTGCACGCGGCCCGGCGCAGAGCCGTGAGGGGCTCCTCCGGGAAGAGCAGGAAGCAGAGGAGTCCGGTCGCGAGGGCCTCTTCGGCGATCCAGCCGTCGCCGGTGTACTCGCAGGGGTCGAGCTCCGGGTCGGCCGTGCGCTGGACGGCGTCCAGGCGCTCCAGGACCGCCAGGCACTCGTCCCAGCCCCGCTCGATGAAGTGCCGGGCCGAGGGGTCCTGGGAGCGGGTCCACAGGTCGCCGAGCCAGTGCTCGTGGTAGCGGGAGCGGTTCTCGTACGCGTACGAGCGGAGCTGTCCGACGAGCCCGGCCGGGTCCACGCCCTGCGCGAGCAGGTACACGGCGTGGGCGGTGAGGTCGGAGGCGGCGAGCGCGGTGGGGTGACCGTGGGTCAGGCCCGCCTGGAGCTGCGCGGCTCCGGCCCGCTGCTCCTCGCCGATCCCGGGGACGAGGCCGATGGGCGCGACCCTCATGTTGGCGCCGCAGCCCTTGGAATGGATCTGGCCGGCGTCCTGCCACGGCACGTCCGTCGTCAGCAGCTGACAGGCGACCATGCAGGTCCGCCCGGGGGCGCGGTTGTTCTCCGGCGAGCGGTACCAGTCGACGTACTCCTCCCGCAGCGGCCGGACGAGCCGCAGCGGGGCGAGCACGCCCCGGTCCATCGCCGTGCGGATGCCGCGGGCGAAGGCGAGGGTCATCTGGGTGTCGTCGGTGACGTACGCCGTGCCGTCCCTGACGGGCAGCGCCATCTGCCGCCAGGGTCCGACCTTGGCGAGGATCGACGGCACGTCGTTGAACTCGGTCGGGAATCCCAGCGCGTCGCCGAGCGCCAGCCCGATCAGGGAGCCGGTCGCGGCCTGCTTGGTGGCGGGGCGGTTGAGGTTCATGCGGGGCGTCCTTCCGGTCGCAGGAGGGGCGGGTGGAGGGTGGTGGCCTCGCCCGCCCGGTAGAGAGCGGCCGGTTTCCCCCGTCCGCCGGTGAGGCGCGGCGGTCCTTCCACGGCCTGGACGAAGCCGGGCGTGGTGAGGACCTTGCGCCGGAAGTTGGGGCGGTCGAGTTCGACGCCCCAGACCGCCTCGTAGACCTGCCGCAGCTCGCCGAGGGTGAACTCGGGCGGGCAGAAGGCGGTCGCGAGGCAGGTGTACTCCAGCTTGGCGCCGACCCGTTCGTGGGCGTCGGCGAGGATCCGGTCGTGGTCGAAGGCGAGGCGTCCGTGCGTCCCGTACGGGATCCAGCGCGCCTGGGCCGCGTCACCGCCGCCGCGCGGTTCCGGAGGGTCCGGTACGAGGGCGGTGAAGGCGACGGAGACGACCCGCATCCTCGGGTCGCGGTCCGGTTCGGTGTAGGTGCGCAGCTGCTCGAGGTGGAGGCCGGCGACCGTGGCCTCGGAGAGCCCGGTCTCCTCGACGAGTTCGCGGCGCGCGGCCCGTTCGGCGGACTCGCTGGGCAGGACGAATCCGCCGGGCAGCGCCCAGGCTCCGGCGTACGGCTCCCGGCCGCGCTCGACGAGCAGGACGTGGAGGCGCTCGTCCCGGAGGGTGAGGACGGCGAGGTCGACGGTGACGGCGAACGGCTCGAAGGCGTGGGGGTCGTACCCCTCGGGTGCCTGGTGCGCGGTCATCGGCGCTCCGGCAGGGGGTCGGCGAGGTGCCAGCCCTCGGCGAGCAGCCCGTCGACGGCGGCGACGGCGGCCGCGAGCCGCTCCTCGTGGGGGCCGGTGAGGACGGCCGTGCGGCGGCCGCTGTGCGTGAGCTGGGTGAGGAAGCGGGCGGTCATCCAGGGCCGCAGCTGCTCCCCGTCGCGCGGCCCGTCGTTCTCGAAGGCGACGCCCCGGTGGTCGGTGAGCAGCCAGAGGTGCTGCCGGCCGCGGGCGGCGATCTCGCCGGTGTCGGGGCTGGTGGTGCCCGTGTACCGCTCGTGCCAGATGGTGGTGGCGAAGGCGTCGGTGTCGCAGAAGAGGACGGGCGAGCCGTCGCGGGCGGCCTCCTCCTCCAGTTCGGCCTGGCGCTGGGCGATGACGGGGAAGTCGGAGGAGCGGAAGGTGACGTCGGACCAGTCGGCTTCGGGGCGTTCGGCGCGGAGTTCGGCGAGTTTGAGTTCCCTGTACTCGCGCCCGTACTCCGGTACGTACCGGGTGCGGGCCCAGACGCCGCCGCGCCGCCGGTAGTGGTCGGCGAGGGCGAGGGCCATGGTGGTGGTGCCGGTGGACTCGGCGCCGAGGACGACGACCCGGCGGGTGAGCGCGGCCCGTACCGGCGGTTCCAGGAAGTCCCAGCAGGCGGCGGGGTCCGCGCGGACGGCGGTGTCGGAGACGGGGAAGCGGGTGGGGTCGGGGTCGACGCGGACGGACGCGGCGCCGAAACGGCGGGCGAGCTCCTCCCCGTACGGCTCCGTGGTGAAGAAGGCGTCGACGTGCTCGGGCACGGCGGCCCGGAGGACGGCCGTGTGGGCCGCCCACGCGGCGGGCTCCCGGAGGTCGCCGGGGACGTCGTCCACGGCGCCGACGACGAGGACGTCGGGGTGGACCTCGCGCATCCAGGCGACCCGGTCCTCCAGGGAGAGGGTCTCCTCGGAGGAGGCCCGGACGAGGACGGTGAGGCGCTCGCACCGGTCGCGGGCGGTGCGGACGAGGTGGTGGTGGCCGGCGTGCGGCGGATGGAACCTGCCGAGGACGAGGCCGTGGCCGTAGGGCTTCACGCCGGCACCTGCGCGGCCGGCCCAGGAGCCTCGCCGCCGCCCGCCGGCTGGTGGGTGACGCGGTCGAGGAGGAGGGCGGGCCCGTGGGTCCCCACCACCCCCGCCGTGGGCGGCCACGTCCACGCGGTGCGCGCGGTGCGGCGCGCCGGGAGGCCGTCGGAGCCTGGTCCACCCCCGTGGGTCCAGGTCCGCCGGCCGTACACGGCGGGGGTGATGAGGAGGACCCGGAGGCCGGCGTCGGCGATGCCGAGGGGCCGGTTCGTGACGTGCAGATCTGCGAGGCTCACACCCGCCTCCTTAAGAGTCATGTTGACTATAAAGGGCGGCGCGGGCGTCGACAAGACCCTTCACGAGCCGCTCCTCGCACGAGGAAGCCCGTGACCGCCGGATGGCGGTCACGGGCTTCCTCGTACAGCGGGCCCCGGGGCCTTACATGCCGACTTCCTTCATCAGCATGCCGACCTCCGTGTTGGTCAGGCGGCGCAGCCAGCCCGACTTCTGGTCGCCCAGGGCGATCGGGCCGAACGCGGTCCGGACCAGCTTCTCGACCGGGAAGCCCGCCTCGGCCAGCATGCGGCGCACGATGTGCTTGCGGCCCTCGTGCAGCGTGACCTCGACCAGGTAGTTCTTGCCGGTCTGCTCGACCACGCGGAAGTGGTCGGCGCGGGCGTAGCCGTCCTCCAGCTGGATGCCGTCCTTGAGCCGCTTGCCGACCTCGCGGGGCAGCGGGCCGGTGATGGCGGCCAAATACGTCTTCTTCACGCCGTACTTCGGGTGCGTGAGGCGGTGGGCCAGCTCACCGTGGTTGGTGAGCAGGATGATGCCCTCGGTCTCCGTGTCGAGCCGGCCGACGTGGAAGAGCCGGGTCTCGCGGTTGGTGACGTAGTCGCCGAGGCACTGGCGGCCGTCCGGGTCCTCCATGGTGGAGACGACACCGGCCGGCTTGTTCAGCGCGAAGAAGAGGTACGACTGGGTGGCGACGGTCAGGCCGTCCACCTTGATCTCGTCCTTCTCCGGGTCGACGCGCTTGCCCTGCTCCAGGACGATCTCGCCGTTGACCTCGACCCGGGCCTGCTCGATGAGCTCCTCGCAGGCGCGCCGAGAGCCCATGCCGGCGCGGGCGAGGACCTTCTGCAGTCGCTCGCCCTCCTGCTCGGCCCCGGGGAAGGTCTTGGGGGTCTTGATCTCGGGCCGGCCCTCGTACCGCTCCCGGTTGCGCTGCTCGATCTTGGCGTCGAGCTCGCGCGAGCGCGCCGGGGCCTGCCGCTGGCCGTGCGGGCCACGACGGGGCGGGGTGCCGCCCTGCGGGGCCTTGGGGCCGCCCTTGGCGCCGCCGCGGGCCGCGGAGCCGCGACCCTTCTTCGGGGGCTCGGAGGGGCCGCTCACGTCGTAGGAGCGCTCCTCGGGGCGAGGCCGGCGCGGGTTGCTCGGGCTCTTCTGGCCGTCCCGGCCACCGCCCTGGTAACCGCCACCGCCGCCCTGGTAGCCACCGCCCTGGTAGCCGCCGCCGGAGCCGCCTCGGTAGCCACCGCCACCGCCGCTGCCGCCCCGCTGGCCGCCGCCGGCGCCGCCGCCACCGGAGCCCCGGTAGCCGCCGCCCCCGCCGGAGCCGCTGCCCCCGCGCGCGCCGCCGCTGCCCCCACGGCCGCCACCGCTGCTGCCGCCGCGGCCGCCGCTGTTGCCACCACGGCTCCCGCCGTTGTTTCCGCTGCTGTTCCTGCCGCTGCTGCTTCGCATCAAACTTCCGTCTTGTCGTCGTCGTCCTCACGATCCGGTGCATCCGGATCGAATGACGGGACCCCTTCCAGCGAGTCCGGCTCGACCGCCTCCGCCTCGGGGAGGAAGGGCGCGAGCTCGGGGAGTTCGTCCAGGCCGCGCAGGCCCATCCGCTCCAGGAAGTAGTTCGTCGTCCTGTACAGGATCGCACCTGTTTCGGGTTCCGCGCCCGCCTCCTCCACGAGACCCCGCTGGAGGAGCGTCCGCATCACGCCGTCACAGTTGACCCCGCGGACCGCGGAGACCCGGGAACGGCTGACCGGCTGGCGGTACGCGACGACCGCGAGGGTCTCCAGGGCCGCCTGGGTGAGCCGCGCCTGCTGCCCCTCCAGGACGAAGGCCTCGACGGCCGGGGCGAAGGCGGCGCGGGTGTAGTAGCGCCAGCCCCCGGCGACCCGCCGCAGCTCGAAACCGCGGCCCTGGGCGGTGTACTCCTCGGCCAGCTCGTGCAGGGCGTCGGCCACCTCGGCCGGGGTGCGCTCCAGGACCTTGGCGAGGTGGGCCTCGGTGGCGGGCTCGTCGACGACCATCAGGACGGCTTCGAGGGCGGGCTTGAGGTCGCTCACGCGGTGGCCTCCTGGTCGAATTCGTCGGTGACGGCCCCGGACGGGTCCGTCTCCCCGCCGGTCCAGGAGACCGTGAGGTCCCCGAGGGCGGTCTCCTGGTCGAGGGCGACGGCCTTCTCGCGGTAGAGCTCCAGGAGGGCGAGGAAGCGGGCCACGACGGTGAGGGTGTCGCCGGCGTCCTCGATCAGCTCCCGGAAGACCGCCGTCCCGCGCTCGCGGAGCAGGGCGACGACCACGGCGGCCTGGTCCCGGACGCTGACGAGCGGGGCGTGGATGTGGTCGACGTACACCTGGGGCTCGGCCTTGGGCTGCATGGCCTTGGCGGCCAGCCTGGCGAAGCCCTCGGCGCCGATGGAGATGACGACCTCGGGGAGCAGCTCGGCGTGGTGCGGTTCGAGTCCGACGGTACGGGGGTGGCGGTGGCCCTCGGCCTCCCAGCGCTCCTCGAAGATCGCGGCGATGCGCTTGTAGGCGCGGTACTGGAGGAGCCGGGCGAAGAGCAGGTCGCGGGCCTCCAGGAGGGCGAGGTCGGCCTCGTCCTCCACCTCGGCGGCGGGGAGCAGCCGGGCGGCCTTCAGGTCGAGCAGGGTGGCGGCGACGACCAGGAACTCGGTGGTCTGGTCGAGGTCGCCGTCGGGGCCGAGGGCCCGCAGGTGCGCCATGAACTCGTCGGTGACCTGGGAGAGGGCGACCTCGGTGACGTCGAGCTTGTGCTTGGTGATCAGCTGGAGGAGGAGGTCGAAGGGGCCCTCGAAGTTCGCGAGCCGCACGGTGAACCGCCCGTCACCGCCCTCGGGCGTCTCCGGCGCCTCGGGCGTCTCCGGTGCCTCGACCGGTGCGGCCTGCACGAGGGCCCCGGTCTCCACGGCGGGCGCCGCCCCAGCCGTCTCGCCCGGGCCGCTGCCCAGGGGGCGGCGGCGCGACGGGCGGGACGTTTCGTCAGAGGCGTGGTGCATGGAGGTCCAGGGGAGCGAGGAGGACGGCAGCCCGCAGGCTACCGTCAGCGGCCGCGCAGGCGGCGGACGAGGATGCTCGCGTCGCCGCGGGACTCCAGGTCCGCCAGGACGACCGCGACGGCCTCCCGGACGATCCGGCCCCGGTCGACGGCGAGACCGTGCTCGCCGCGGAGCACGAGCCGGGCGTGCTCCAGGTCCATCAGCTCCTCGGCGGAGACGTAGACCGTGATCTTCTCGTCGTGGCGCTCACGGCCGCTGGGCCGCCTGCTCGCGGCCCGGCCGCCGCGCCGCCGGGCCGCCGTCGCGGGGGCGGGCACCGCGGCGGTGGGCCCGGCCTTGGGGCCCGGCCCCTCGGGCTCGGCCGTCCGGGCGCGGGGTTCGGCGGCCTCGGAGCCCGCCGGTGCGTGCTCGGCGGAGCCCTCGGCCGCCGCCGTGTCGCTCTCGGCCGCCGGTGCCGGGACCGCCCGGCGGGGTGCGGACGCCTGGAGCGCCGTCCCCCCGGTCGTACGGAAGAGTTCGTCGGCGCCGGGCAGACTCACTCGGCGTGACACCGGGCGAGCACCTCCCTGGCGAGCTGGCGGTAGGCGGCGGCGCCCACGGAGTTGGAGGCGTACGTGGTGATGGGCTCGCCGGCGACCGTGGTCTCCGGGAAGCGCACGGTCCGCCCGATGACCGTGTGGTACACGTGGTCGTCGAAGGCCTCGACGACGCGCGCGAGGACCTCGCGGCTGTGCACGGTCCGGGAGTCGTACATCGTGGCGAGGATGCCGTCGAGCTCGAGCTCGGGGTTGAGCCGCTCCTGGACCTTCTCGATGGTCTCGGTGAGCAGCGCGACTCCGCGCAGCGCGAAGAACTCGCATTCCAGCGGCACGATGACCTTGTGAGCCGCCGTCAGGGCGTTGACGGTCAGCAGGCCGAGCGAGGGCTGACAGTCGATCACGATGTAGTCGTAGTCGTTCATCAGCGGCTTCAGGGCGCGCTGGAGCGTGGACTCGCGCGCGACCTCGCTGACCAGCTGGACTTCGGCGGCCGAGAGGTCGATGTTGCTCGGCAGCAGGTCCATGTTGGGCACGGCGGTCTTCAGGAGGACCTCGTCCGCCGACATGCCCCGCTCCATGAGCAGGTTGTAGACGGTGAGGTCGAGCTCCATCGGGTTCACGCCGAGGCCGACCGACAGGGCTCCCTGCGGGTCGAAGTCGACGAGCAGCACCCGCCGTCCGTACTCGGCGAGCGCGGCGCCCAGGTTGATGGTCGACGTGGTCTTGCCGACGCCGCCCTTCTGGTTGCACATCGCGATGATCTTCGCGGGTCCGTGGTCGGTCAGGGGACCCGGGATCGGGAAGTACGGCAGGGGCCGTCCGGTGGGGCCGATCCGCTCGCGGCGCTGACGGGCAGCGTCGGGCGCGAGGGTGGCCGCGTACTCCGGATCCGGCTCGTACTCGGCGTCGGGGTCGTAGAAGTGCCCCTCGGGCACCTCGTCGTAGGCGGCGAAGTGGGTGGACTCTCGGCCCATCTCGTTGCCGGCCGTGGCGTTCACGTGTAGGCCGTCCATCGTCTTCATCGTGTGGGCACTGGTCATGGGCTGGTGCGTCGCGAAGGTCCGCACCGCGACGGATCCGATCGGGGCACCTGGCGCACCGCTCCCGGGAGTAATTGTCGACTCATTCACAAGTCGTCTTACCTCCTTGGATGTGACCAGGAACATTTATCGATAGGTCAGCGTGGCACCATGCCGACGGTTGGCGACTCTATGGCGTGTCACCGGTCCGCAGCAACACAATCCGCCGGACCCGGCCCGATGTGTCGGCAACCGAACACGTCTCTGTCAAGGGTGCGCAGGCATCCATCCACACGTTTCAGGGGTGTGCGAAACGGTTAAAGGGTTACGTTCGAGGCGAGTTGACCGAACGTTTCGGCGGGGCCGGAGACACGGCCGGCCGGACCTTGTGAACAAGGTCCGGCCGGGTGCGTGATATTGACGGCACGCGTTGACGGGGCCGCCGTCGGCGGGCCTTCGGGGATCAGGCCAGGAGGGTGGCCAGCTCGACGTGCTCGAGGCCGTGCGCCTCGGCGACCTCCTTGTAAACCACCTTGCCGTCATGGGTGTTGAGGCCCAGGGCGAGGGCGGAGTCACGGCGCAGCGCCTCGACCCAGCCGTTGTTCGCCAGCGACACGATGTAGGGCAGCGTGGCGTTGGTGAGGGCGTAGGTGGAGGTGTTCGGGACCGCGCCGGGCATGTTGGCGACGCAGTAGAAGACCGAGTTGTGGACCTGGAAGGTCGGCTCGGCGTGGGTGGTCGGGTGGGAGTCCTCGAAGCAGCCGCCCTGGTCGATCGCAATGTCGACAAGGACACTTCCGGGCTTCATCTTGGCGACGAGCTCGTTGGTGACCAGCTTCGGGGCCTTGGCACCCGGGATGAGGACGGCGCCGATGACGAGGTCGGCCTCGACGACGGCCTTCTCCAGCTCGTAGGCGTTGGAGACGATCGTCTTCACCTTGGTGCCGAAGATCTTGTCGGCCTCGCGGAGCTTGTTGATGTCACGGTCGAGCAGGGTCACGTGGAAGCCCATGCCGACGGCGATCTGGGTGGCGTTCCAGCCGGAGACGCCGCCGCCGATGACGACGGCCTCGCCGGCGTGGGTGCCGGGGACGCCGCCGGGGAGGACGCCACGGCCGCCGACCGAGCGCATCAGGTGGTACGCGCCGACCTGCGGGGCCAGGCGGCCCGCGACCTCGGACATCGGGGCGAGCAGCGGGAGCGCGCGGTTCGCGGTCTCGACCGTCTCGTACGCGATGGCGGTGGTGCCGGACTCCAGGAGCGCGTCCGTGCACTCCTTCGAGGCGGCGAGGTGCAGGTAGGTGAAGAGGGTCTGGTCCTTGCGGAGGCGGTGGTACTCCTCCGCGATGGGCTCCTTGACCTTGAGCAGCAGGTCGGCCGTGGCCCAGACCTCGTCGGCGGTGGCGAGGATCTCGGCACCGGCGGAGACGTACTCCGCGTCCGTGATCGAGGAGCCGACACCGGCGTTCTGCTCGATGAAGACCTGGTGGCCGTGGCGGACGAGCTCGTGGACACCGGCGGGGGTGATGGCCACGCGGAACTCGTTGTTCTTGACCTCGCGGGGGATGCCGACCTTCATCGTCGATCACGGTCCTTGAATCAGGGGATATCGGGGGCACTGCGATATATACCCGGATGCACTGCGGCGCACCGGGGCAGACCACGTTCGAACGCGGCCCAACCCAGTCTAATGAAGGAGTTCCCGCTGTCTAGCCTTTCAAAGTACTAATCTTCGACGGAGCCACTGCGGATTTCGTAGGCTGTCGGTTCCGTTTCCAGTAGTCTCTCGGCCGCCGAGCGGTGCAGCCCCGCGGCCGCGGGGTCGCCGAGCCGGTCGAGGGTGTCGGCGAGCCGCAGCTGGAGGGCGGCCTGGAGCCGGGTGTCCTGGGCCCGGCGGGCCCACTCCACCGCTTCCTCGCAGGTCCGCAGGGACTCCTCGGGCCGCCCGGCGTATTCCTGGACGCGGGCGACCTCGCTCAACGCCCGCGCGTAGCCCGGGAGATCGGAGAGCCTCCGGTAGCCGGCCGCGGCGGCGCGCCAGCTCCGCAGCGCCTCCCCGTACCGGCCCGCATAGGTCTGTACGGCTCCGAGGCGGGCGTACAGCCGGGCCTGGTCGGCGCGCTCGTCACGGGCGAGGCGCTGGGCGAGTGCCCGCCCGTACCAGTCGCCGGCCCGCTGCCAGTCCCCCAGCTCCTGATAGGACCCACCTACGGATTCCATTGCGCGACAGGTCGCGTACGGGTCATTTGCTGCGCGTCCGGCGTCCAAAGCCGACCGATATCGCAGCAGAGCGTCGTTCGTCCTGCCCGTCCTGGCATCGAGGTCGGCCAGGTTGAGCAGGGCGGCGGCCCGCTCGCGGTGCAGCCCGCGCCGCTCCGCCACGTCCAGGACCAGCCGGTGCAGGCCGTACAGCTCGGGGGCGGCGGCCTCCGCGCCCCGGTGCGCGGCGAGCGCCCGGACCAGGGAGGCGACGAGGCGGCGCGCGAGGGTGTCGAGCTCGCCGTCGGCGACGGCCAGGCGGGCGGAGGCGAGGAGCACGGCCTGCCGGGAGTCCAGCCAGGCGGCTCCCGCTGCCGCGCTCGGGAAACGCAGGGCGCGCGGGAGGCCTGCCAGCTTCCGGCGGGCCGGCGAGCCCTCGGGTTCGGTGACCGCACGGCAGGACTGGAGGAGCCGTACGGTCCGCTCCAGCATCCGGGCCCGGGCGAGCTGCACCTCGGCGGGCCGGTCGCGCTCCTCCAGCTGGGCGCGGAGGAGGGGGACGAGATGGGCGCGCACCTCGTACTGCCCGTCCTCGCCGCCCGAGACCAGCCCCAGGGCGGCGAAGTCGGCGAGGGTCGTCGCGGCCGCCGAGACCGAGCAGCCTGCCAGGGCGGAGGCGGTGTGGGCGTCGGCCCGGCCCAGCGGGGCGAGGGCGAGGAATCGCAGTATCCGGGCGGCGGTGGCGGGCAGGGCCTCGTGCGCGAGCAGGAAGGCCCGGGTGAGCGGGTCGCCGCTCAGCCCGCGCAGCCGCTTGGCGAGGTCGGCGACGGAGAACTTGGGCTGGGTGGAGAGCCAGCCGCCGGCGAGCACGACGGCGCCGGGCAGTCCCCCGCACTCCTCGACGAGGGCCTCGGCGGCCTGCGGGTCGACGGTGACGCGGACGGAGCCGGTGAAGGAGGT
The DNA here is from genome assembly GCF_055575535.1 of Streptomyces sp. NPDC034084. NCBI lineage: Bacteria > Bacillati > Actinomycetota > Actinomycetes > Kitasatosporales > Streptomycetaceae > Streptomyces > Streptomyces sp. NPDC034084. The sequence continues at coordinate 23,253 of NZ_JBVISK010000013.1, read as the reverse complement.
CAGCAGTTCGATGGCCGACTTGGGGTCGAGCCCGCCGAGCGTGCAGGGCCGTACGTCGGGGATGCCGGTGAGCGGCCCGCGGGCCACCCCCACCACCAGGGTGTCGGGGTTGTCGGGGATCAGCGGGTCGGCCTGCTCGGCGTCGACGGCGTCGTCGAGGATCAGGACGGCGCGGCGGTCCGCGAGGGCGCCCCGGACCAGCTCCGTCAGCTCGTCCTCCCCGGCCCCGGGGGGTTCGGCGACCCCGAGGGCGGCGAGGAGTTCCTGGGCGACCCTGGCCGTGGGGACGGGGTCGCCGCCGGGCTCGGAGAGCCGGGCCCGGAAGACGCCGTCGGGGTAGCGGTCGGCGAGCCCGGCGGCCAGCTCCTCCGCGAGGGCGGTCCGCCCGGAGCCGGGCTTCCCGGCGATCAGCAGGACGCGGGCGCGGGGGGCCTTGCGGCCGGTCAGGGTGTCGAGGCCGGTCCGCTCGATGTCGGCGCGCAGGGCCTTCAACTCCCGCTGCCGGCCGAAGAACTGCCGGCTGCCGGCCGCCGCCACCGCCTGATCCGTCACGGGCCACGCTCCCGTCCACCTGCGCACGAGCCGATCCCGCGGGGGGCTCCACACGGGCGTTTCCGAGCGTAGTTCAGGGGGCGGGGGGGACCTGGCGGAGCAGGGCGGACAGGTCCCCCGATCGGATCAGCAGATCGTCACACCACCCGCCCCACCCCGCTGCGGCAACGTGCCCACACGGCGTGGGCGCCGCCCCACACCGGCAGGCCCGGGGGCTACGCCTCGAAAGGTCGGGCCGGCCAAGGGGACGTGGCCGGGCGGAGGGAGTCCAGACCGCCCTCGGCCGCCCGCGCCGCCGCCAGCGACAGCACCCCCACCGCCAGGCAGTTGTTGTGCAGCTCCCCCGCCAGCACCCCCCGCACCAGCTCGGGAAGCGGCACCCGCTCCAGCTCCATGTCGGCCTCCTCCTCGGAGACCGCGAAGCGCTCGCCGTCCGCGTCCGCGAGGTCCCGCGCCAGGAAGATCCGTACGGCCTCGTCGCAGCCGCCGGGCGTCGTGTAGACGTCGGCCAGGACCCGCCAGTCCGCCGCCTTGACGTGCGCCTCCTCGTACAGCTCGCGCTGGGCGGCGTGCAGCGGGTTCTCACCGGGCACGTCGAGGAGCCCTGCCGGGATCTCCCAGAGCCTCTGCCGTACGGGGTGCCGGTACTGCCGGAGGACGACCACGCGGTCCCGCTCGTCCAGGGCGAGGACGGCGACGGAGCCGGGGTGGACCTGGTAGTCACGGCGGTGGACCGAGCCGTCCGGCATGACCACGTCGTCCGTGCGGACACTCGTCTTGGCGCCCGTGAAGGGGGTGGTGGTGGCGACGACCCGCCACTCCTCCGGGGTGTCCTGCACCTGCATCAGTAAGCCTCCCACATACGAGAACCGGGGCACGCGTCCCGTGAGGGACCCGTACCCCGGCAACGTTAACCCCAGCGGGTCACTTGCCCGTCTTGCGCTCCACGGCCGCCTTCACCAGGCCCGCGAAGAGCGGGTGGGGGCGGGTGGGGCGGGACTTCAGCTCCGGGTGCGCCTGGGTGGCGACCAGGTAGGGGTGGATCGCCTTCGGGTACTCGACGTACTCGACGAGCTTGTTGTCCGGGGAGGTGCCGGAGAAGACCAGACCGGCCTTCTTCTCCAGCTCCGCGCGGTAGGCGTTGTTCACCTCGTAGCGGTGGCGGTGGCGCTCCTCGACGTACGGCTCGTCGCCGTAGACCTCGCGCACGACCGAGCCCTCGGCGAGCTTCGCCGGGTAGAGGCCCAGGCGCATCGTTCCGCCCAGGTCTCCGGCGCCCTCGACGTACGCCAGCTGCTCCTCCATCGTGGAGACGACGGGGTGCGCGGTGGCGGGGTCGAACTCGGTGGAGTTGGCCTCGGGGATGTCGGCCAGGTTCCGGGCGGCCTCGATCACGATGCACTGCAGGCCGAGGCAGATGCCGAGCAGCGGCACCTTGTTCTCGCGGGCGTACTGGATCGCGCCGACCTTGCCGGAGACACCGCGGTCGCCGAAGCCGCCGGGAATGAGGATGCCGTCGACGTCGCCGAGCTGCTTCGCGGCGCCCGCCGGGGTCTTGCAGTCGTCGGAGGTGACCCACTTGACCTTGACCCGCGCCTTGTTGGCGAAGCCGCCGGCGCGCATGGCCTCGGTGACCGACAGGTAGGCGTCGGGCAGGTCGATGTACTTGCCGACGAGCGCGACGGTGACCTCGTGCTCGGGGTTGTGGACGCGGTCCAGGAGGTCCTCCCAGACGGTCCAGTCCACGTCGCGGAAGGGCAGGTCGAGCTTGCGGACGACGTAGGCGTCCAGGCCCTCGGTGTGCAGCACCTTGGGGATGTCGTAGATCGACGGGGCGTCGATGGCGGCGACGACGGCGGCCTCGTCGACGTCGCACATCAGCGAGATCTTGCGCTTGATCGCGGTCGGGACCTCGCGGTCGGCGCGCAGCACGATCGCGTCGGGCTGGATGCCGATGTTGCGCAGGGCGGCGACGGAGTGCTGGGTGGGCTTGGTCTTCAGCTCGCCCGAGGGGCCGATGTAGGGCAGCAGCGAGATGTGCACGACGAAGACGTTGTCGCGGCCGACCTCGTGGCGGACCTGGCGGACGGTCTCCAGGAAGGGCAGCGACTCGATGTCGCCGACCGTGCCGCCGACCTCGGTGATGACGACGTCGACGTCGTCCGTCGCCATGCGGCGGATGCGGCCCTTGATCTCGTTGGTGATGTGCGGGATGACCTGGACGGTGTCGCCGAGGTACTCGCCGCGCCGCTCCTTGGCGATGACCTGCGAGTAGACCTGGCCGGTGGTGACGTTGGCCGAGCCGTCGAGGTCGACGTCGAGGAACCGCTCGTAGTGGCCGATGTCCAGGTCCGTCTCGGCGCCGTCGTTGGTGACGAACACCTCACCGTGCTGGAAGGGGTTCATCGTGCCCGGGTCGACGTTCAGGTACGGGTCGAGCTTCTGCATCGTGACCCGCAGGCCCCGGGCCTTGAGGAGCGCACCCAGGCTGGAGGCGGTCAGGCCCTTGCCGAGGGAGGACGCGACACCCCCGGTGACGAAGATGTGCTTGGTCGTCGTGGTGTTGGGCGGCATCGCCAAGAGGGGGCTCCCGTGGTCGCGTTCTGGAGGTGCGTACCGGCGTGCCCTCCGGAAGAATCGGGGGGTGCCGTCGCTGCGGTTTCGGGGTCCTCGGCTGTCGCCGTTTCCCACCGGTCCACGGGGTACCAGGGTATCAGCGACAGCGGGAGACCGCTTCCGGCCACACGCGGCAGTCGGGTGTTCACGGACGGCGACGCGACCGTGGGGCCGGGGGAAGGGGCAGCTCACCCGGGTGGAGCAGCACGTCGCTCGTGTGATCACCTGGGTCACGGGGGTGGCACGTATCCTGCACGGACACCGCCCGCCGAGCAGGCCGGCTCGTCCCGCACACTGGTCTGGCTGACACCGCACAGACATCACGCACATCAGCAGCAAGCGCCCTCAGGGGCGGACGTGGCCGTTCGACTGGAGTGAAGCACGTGGCCGGGCGCATCGAGGATTACGCACTCATCGGGGACATGCAGACCGCCGCACTGGTCTGCCGGGACGGCAGCGTGGACTGGCTGTGCCTCCCCCGCTTCGACTCGCACGCCATCTTCGCCGGGCTGCTGGGGACGGAGGAACACGGCTTCTGGCGGGTGGGCCCGGCCGGCCCGGCGGACGCCGAGCCCGCCCACGCCGACCGGCGCCGCTACCGGGGCGACTCGCTGATCCTGGAGTCCGAGTGGGACACCCCGCGCGGCACCGTGCGGGTGACCGACTTCATGCCGCCGCGTGACGGCGCGCCGCAGCTGATCCGGATCGTCGAGGGCGTCTCGGGCCGGGTGCGGATGCGTTCCTCGCTGCGGATGCGGTTCAGCTACGGCCGGATCGTGCCCTGGGTGCACAAGGTCGGGGACCGCACGGTCGCGGTCGCCGGACCCGACTCGGTGTGGCTGGACACCGACGCGGAGACCCACGGCAAGGACCTCACGACGTACTCGGACTTCACCGTCACGCCCGGGGAGCGGATCACCTTCACGCTCTCCTGGCAGCCCTCCCACAAGGAGCCGCCCGCGCTGCCGGACCCGGCGGGCGCCCTGGAGGCGACCGCCGACTTCTGGCGCGAGTGGGTGGAGCACTGCACGTACCACGGCCCCTACCGGGAGGCCGTGATCCGCTCACTGATCACCCTGAAGGCGCTGACGTACGCGCCGACCGGCGGGATCGTCGCCGCGCCGACGACCTCGCTGCCGGAGGAGATCGGCGGCGTCCGCAACTGGGACTACCGCTACACCTGGCTCCGGGACGCGGCGATCACCCTCTCCTCGATGCTCCGCACCGGCTACCGCGAGGAGGCCCGCGCCTGGCGGGACTGGCTGCTGCGGGCCGTCGCGGGCGACCCGGAGAACCTGCAGATCATGTACGGCATCGCGGGCGAGCGGGAGCTCGGCGAGGCGGAGCTCGACTGGCTGCCGGGGTACGAGAACTCCGGCCCGGTCCGGGTCGGCAACGGCGCCGCGAACCAGCTCCAGCTGGACGTCTACGGCGAGGTCACGGAGGCCCTCCACCTCGCGCACATGACGGGTCTGTCCCGCAACGACTACGCCTCGCTGCTCCAGATCAAGCTGATCAACTACCTGGAGAAGCACTGGGACCAGCCCGACGAGGGCATCTGGGAGGTCCGCGGTCCGCGCCGCCACTTCGTGCACTCCAAGGTGATGGCCTGGGTGGCGGTCGACCGGACGATCAAGCTGATCGAGTCCGGGGACGCCGACGGGCCGCTGGAGCAGTGGCGCGAGCTGCGCGACAGGATCCACCGGGACGTCTGCGAGAAGGGCTACGACCCGGAGCGGAACACCTTCACCCAGTCGTACGGCTCCCGGGAGCTGGACGCCTCGCTGCTGCTGATCCCGCAGATGGGTTTCCTCCCGCCGGACGACAAGCGGGTCATCGGCACGATCGAGGCGATCCAGCGCGAGCTGTCCACGGAGGACGGCTTCGTGCTGCGCTACCCGACGGCCGGCGAGGAGGCCGGAGTCGACGGCCTGGAGGGCGACGAGGGCGCGTTCCTCGCCTGTTCCTTCTGGCTCGCGGACGACCTGGCGATGATCGGCCGCGTCGACGAGGCGCGCACGCTCTTCGAGAAGCTGCTCGGCCTCCGCAACGACCTCGGGCTGCTCGCCGAGGAGTGGGACCCGCGGCTCCAGCGGCAGGTGGGCAACTTCCCGCAGGCCTTCAGCCACGTCCCGCTGATCGACACGGCGCTGCGGCTGACCGCGAGCGGGGCGTACGGCGGCTGAGCCGGCCCGCGCGGGGGACGGCGCCCGGTCCTACGATGAGAGGGTCCCGTCCCCCCGTACGAAAGGGGGGCTCCCATGGCTCCCCACATCTCCGAGAGCGCCCTGTCCGGCCTGGTGGAGGATCTGGCCGGTGAGGTGATCACACCCGGTGGCGCGGCCTACGACGAGGCCCGGGCCCTGCACAACGGCATGATCGACCGGCGCCCGTCGGTGATCGCCCAGTGCGCCACCCAGGCCGACGTGTCCAACGCGATCCTGTTCGGCCGCCGGGCGGACCTGCCGATCGCGGTCCGCGGCGGCGGACACAGCGTCGCCGGGACCTCCATGATCGACGGCGCGCTGATCGTCGACCTGCGCCGGATGCACGGCGTCGTCGTGGACCCGGAGGACATGACGGTACGGGTCGAGGGCGGGGCGACCATGGCCCACCTGGACCACGCGTGCCGGCCGTTCGACGTGGCGACCACGGGCGGGCGGGTGTCCACCACCGGCATCGGCGGTTTCACGCTGGGCGGCGGTTCGGGCTGGCTGGAGCGGAAGTTCGGCCTGGCCAGCGACAATCTGCTCGCCGCCGACCTGATCACCGCAGAGGGCAAGCACGTCCACACCGACGCCGAGGAGAACCCGGAGCTGTTCTGGGCGCTGCACGGCGGCGGCGGCAACTTCGGGGTGGCGACCTCACTGACGATGCGGCTGCACCCGCTGCCGCGGATGAGCATGGCCATGCTGCTGTTCCTGCCCGACGACGCGCCCGAGGTGGTGCGCACCTTCCGCGGCCTCGGCTCCGGCGCGCCCGACGAGTTCGGCGGAGGGGCCATCTACATGCCGGCGCCCCCGGAGCCGTTCATCCCCGAGGATCTGGTCGGCAGGCTCGTCTGCGGGGCGCTGTTCACGTACACCGGCCCGGTGGCCGAGCTGCGCGAGTTCGCCGCGCCGCTGTTCGCCCTGAAGCCCGTGGTCGAGATCGTCACGGACATCCCGTACGTGGACCTGCAGTCGATGCTCGACGACCCGCCGGGGCTGCGGAACTACTGGTCGGCCGAGTATCTGCGGGAGTTCCCCGACGCTGCGGTGGACGTCTTCTGCGACCGCGGAGCGCGGATCCCGCCGGGCACGGCCACCCAGCACGTGCTGTTCCTGATGGGCGGGGCCGTGGCCGCGGGGCCCTCCACGTACCCGCAGCCCTGGCGCACCGCGCCCTGGGCGGTGCACCCGTTCGCGACCTGGGAGGACCCCGCGTACGACGAGCAGGCCAAGCAGTGGGTGCACGACGTGCGGGCCGATGTCCGGCCGTGGGCGCTCGACGCGACGTACCTGAACTTCGTCGGCGCCGAGGGCGAGCAGCGGATCGTCTCCTCGTTCGGTGAGGAGAACTACCGCCGGCTCGCCGCCGTGAAGGCCGAGTACGACCCCGACAACGTGTTCCGGTTCAACCAGAACATCGCCCCGGCCGGCTGAGCCGGCTCAGCGCAGCGCGTCGATCACCTCCTTGGCGGCGCGCTCGCCCTCGGTCGCGCCGCCTTCCATGAAGCCCTGGAAGTCGTACGAACAGTGCTCGCCGCCGATGTGGACGTTGCCCTGGGCGGTGCCCTCGTATCCGGCGTACCGGTGGAGGTAACCGACGGGCCAGCAGGAGTACGCGCCGAGGGAGTACGGGTTCTTGTGCCAGGCGGAGAGCTGGGCGCGGCCGGTGTACGCCCGGGAGGTGCCGGGGAAGAAGGCGTCGATGCCGGCCAGGTAGCGGGTGACCAGGTTCCGTACGTACGGGTCGGACTCGGTGGAGAACGGGCCGGCCGGGTTCAGGTTCCGGGCCAGGCTGCCGCCGCCGTACTGGAGGAGGATGCCGCCGGTCCCGCCCTGGACCTTGGTGGTGTCCCAGGTCTGCTGGACCTCGGTGTCGGTGAAGCAGTCGCCGGCGGAGACCCCGGGCCAGGCGCCGGTGCCGCGCCAGGGCCGGGTGCCGAACTGCATGTTGAGCTTGGTGCAGTAGCCCATGCGGGCGTCCCGCAGGAGGTTGCGCATGAGCGGGTCGAACGCGGCCTGGGAGAGGTCGAGTTGCTGGAGGATCGGCAGCGGGACGCAGAGGATCGTGTGGTCGGCGGTGACGGTCCGGGTGGCGCCCGCCTCGGTGAAGGTGAGCGTCTGGGTCCCGTCGGCGTTGGCCCGTACGGCCGTCAGCGACCAGCCCATGCGCAGGGTGCCGGGGGCGAGCGCCCCGGCGACGGCGTGGGGGAGCCGGTCGTTGCCGCCGACGACGTGGTAGCGCTCGTTGGAGAGGCCCCAGACGTTGAAGTTGCCCGGATTGGTCTGGTAGCCCATGAGCAGGACGAGGGCGAGCGAGGACTGTTCGGTGGTGTCGGCGCCGTACTCGACGTTGTAGGCGACGTCGATGAACTTCCCGAGCGGGGAGGAGTGCCCGCCGGGGACCCGGGTCTCGATCCACTCGTACAGCGACATGGTGTCGAGGGCGGTGCCGGTGGGGGTGGCCTGGTTCCACTTCACCTCGCCCGCGTCCAGCAGGTCGCGGTGGAGGGCCTGGTAGACGGCGTTGAAGTCCTCGTCGGCCTGGGCCCGGGGGTAGTAGGCGCCGCCGAACCAGAGGACCTCCTCGGCCCCGTTGGGGCCGCCGCCGAGGAAGTCCTCGGTGGCGAGGCCGAAGCGGCGGCAGAGCTCAAGGATCTTCTTGTGGCTGGTGTCGATCAGCTCGCCGCCGATCTCGGAGGTCTGGCCGTACGCCCAGTGGGCCCGCTGGGTCCACATGCGGCCGCCGACCCTTGACGGGTTCGCCTCGTAGAGCACCGGGCTCAGACCGGCGTCCTGGAGGGTGAGGGCGGCGGTGAGTCCGGAGATCCCGGCGCCGACGACGGCGATCCGGGCGGTGCTCCTGACCGGCGGGGTGGGGGTGGCGGCCGCGGCGGGGACGGCCGCGCCGACGCCTGCGGCGACGCCCGCGGCGGCGGCGTACTTGAGCAGGGACCGGCGCCCGAGGGCGTCGGTTCTCATGCCGCGCAACTCGTCGACGGGGAGGTTCAGCCGCCGGGCGGCGGCGTGCTCGGCGGCGAGGTTCTTCAGGAGGTGCATCGGGTTGGTGCGTGCCATGGGGCGCTCCTGGATCCTGGAGGGTGAGGGGGAATCAGCTCTGGGGTGCGGAGACGGGGACGGGGGGTTGCTCGGCGGGGCGCTCGGCGGCGTCCTCCAGGACGATCCGGCCGATGATCTCGTAGCGCTCGGGCCGCTTGGCCTTGAGGTAGAAACCGAGGCCGAGACCGCCGAAGAAGACGGCGCCGACGATCCAGGGGATCGCCTTGAAGAAGAGGGAGTCGGCGGCGAGACCGGCTGCGGTCTCCATGTTCATGACCAGCAGCACGACGACGGCGATCATGCCGATCCCGCCGAGGAGCGGGGCCGTGAGCGTCCTGAACCAGTGCCGGTCCTCGGGGTGGTTCGTGCGGAAGTAGCCGATGACGGCGAAGGAGCAGAGGGTCTGCACGATGAGGATCGCCATCGTGCCGAGGATCGCGAGCAGCGTGTAGAGGTGGATGTAGGGGTCCTGGCCGGTGAGCCAGAAGGCGGCGACGAGGGTGACGGCGATCGCGCTCTGCACGTACGAGGCGATGTACGGCGAGCCGTGCCGGGCGTGGGTCCGGCCGAGGGCGGGGTGGAGGAAGCCCTCCCGGCCGATGGCGTAGAGATAGCGCGAGGCGCACTGGTGGAAGGCCATGCCGCAGGCGAAGGAGCCGGTGAGCAGCAGCCACTGGAAGGCGTCGACGGCCCAGGCGCCGATGAAGGTCTCGGTCGGCGCGAAGAACAGGTCGAGGGGCGAGGAGGAGGCGGACAGCTTCACGGAGCCGGCGAGGCCGTTTCCGGCGATGGTCATCCACGACACGTAGATGTAGAAGAGGCCGACGCCGATGACGGATATCAGGGTGGCGCGCGGGATGACCCGCTTGGGGTCGCGGGACTCCTCGCCGTACATCGCGGTCGACTCGAAGCCGACCCACGACCAGAAGGCGAAGAAGAGACCGAGGCCGGCGGAGGTGCCGGTGAAGGCGTTCTTGGGGTTGACCGGCTCGACCGGGATGCCGTCGGGCCCGCCGCCGGCGATCAGGACGGCGGTGGCGACCGCGAAGAGGACGGCGATCTCCGCGACCAGCATCACCCCCAACGCCTTGGCGGTGAGGTTGATGTCGAAGTACGACAGGACGGCGGTGACGGCCAGCATGACCGCCGCGTACAGGACCCACGGCAGGTCGACGCCGAGCTGATCGGCGACGGTCGTCTTCGCGAAGTAGGCGAAGACGCCGACGATCGAGGCCTCGAAGACGATGTACGCGAGGACGGCGAGCATGCCGGAGGCCATGCCGGCGATCCGGCCCAGGCCGTGCGAGATGTAGCCGTAGAAGGCGCCCGCGGCCGTGATCCGCTTGGCCATGGCGACGTAGCCGACCGAGAAGACGGTCAGGACGAGCGTCGCGAAGAGATATCCGGCGGGCGCGCCGGTGCCGTTGCCGAAGCCGACGGCGATGGGGAGGTTTCCGGTCATCGCGGTGATCGGGGCGGCGGTGGCGACGGCCATGAAGACGACGCCGACGAGTCCGACCGAGTTCGCCTTGAGCCGGTGGACCTCTGGGGTGGGGTTCTCTGCCATGGGCCGAGAGGATCCTCGCGAGTGACGTAGGCCACAATCGACATGCGGTCGCGCAAATCCCGCCACGGGGCGACGAGTTGTCGCCCTGGTGTACGAACTGTCCGCTCCTGTGACCGTGGGGTGATGTCCCCGCGACACGGACGCGGGTAGCGTCCGGCCCCATGGACAATCAGGGCGGGATCACCGTGCAGCGGGCGCTGGAACTCCCCGGACTGCGCGGCGGGCTCCCGGAGGTCGTGGCGGGCGCCGACCGGCTGAACCGCACGGTGCGCTGGGTGCACGCGGGCGAGGTGCCGAACATCGCGTCGCTGCTCAAGGGCGGCGAACTGCTCCTCACGACGGGCCTCGGCCTGGGCACCCGCCCGGCCGAGCAGCGGGCCTTCGTCCGCCGCCTCGCCGACCGGGGCATCGCCGCGCTCGTCGTCGAACTGGGCCCGCGCTTCGCCCGCCTCCCCGCGACGATAGTGGAGACGGCCAGGGCCGCCGGCCTCCCCCTCGTCCAGCTCCACCGCGAAGTCCCCTTCGTCGCCGTCACGGAGGAGATCCACACCGAGATCGTCAACGGCCACTACGCCCTCCAGCGGCAGGCCGAGGAGGTCCACCGGCAGTGCACGGAGGCGCTGCTCGGCGGCGGCGGGGTCCCGCAGGTGCTCCGCATCCTCTCCGACTTCGCCGCCAACCCGGTCTTCCTGGAGACCGCCGACGGACAGCTGCTGTACGCCGCGGGCACCGAGTCCGCGCCGGCCGACCCGCTCCAGGTGTGGGACGGGCTGCGCGGCCAGCGGGCGGCCCGGGAGTCCGGCCCGCCCTCCGGCACGGTCCTCGTCGACGTGCCCGGCGGCGGCCCCGGTACGGGTTCGGTACGGGCCCGTCTCGTCCTCCTCGCCGTCTCGGGCGCCCTGTCCCCCGTCCACCGGATGGCGGCCGAACGGGCGGCGGGGCTCCTCGCGGTCGTCCTCATGCAGGCCCGCCAGGAGGAGGAGCTGGCCGCGCGCGGCCGCGGCGACTTCCTGACGGACCTGGCGGAGGGCCGGATCTCGGCGGAGGACGCCCCGGCGCAGGCGCGGGTCCTGGGCTTCAAGCCGGGGGACGGCCCGCTCCTCCCGGTGGTGATGCGCCTGGCCCCGGAGCTCTCCCCCTCGGGCAACTGGGCGCTGCTCGCCCGAGCGGTCCTGGAGGAACTGTCCTCGGTGGGCGTCCCGGCCCTCCTCGGCGTCCGCCCGGTCGAGGGCCGGGTCCCGCTGCTCCTCGGCCTGCGCTCGGAGTCGGAGCGGACGGCGGTCGCGGACCGGGTCGCGGCGGCGCTGCGCGCGGGCGTGGAGCGGGCCGGCCTCGAACGGGCCGGGGCGCACCCCCCGGTCGTGGTGGTCGGCGTCGCGGGCGGCTGGGCGGCGGCCTCGGCGGGCCTGCGGCACGCGGCGGAGACGGCGACGGCGGCGCAGGGCCTCTCGGACCTGCCCTGGTACGACGCCCGCCGCCTCGACATCGACCTGCTGCTGTGGCGCCTGCGCGACCACCCGGACCTGGCGGCCTTCGTGGACCGGGCGATCGGCCCTCTGCGGGACCACGACGGCGCCTCCCGCCCGCCGCTCCTGCCCACCCTGGAGACGTACCTGGCGCACGCGGGACGCAAGGCGGAGACGGCGCGCGAGCTCCACCTCAACCGCCAGACCCTCTACAACCGCCTGGCCCGCATCTCGGAACTCCTGGGCACGGACCTGGACGACCCGCAGACGGTCCTGGCCCTCTCCCTGGCCCTCAGGGCCCGCCGCCACACGGCGTGACCCCCCGTCGGGGCGCGGGCCCCGACGGGGTCAGCGCCCCACCAGCTCGTCGTACACCGACAGCACATGCGCCACGGTCTCGTCCTCCGTGGGCCACGACCGCGCCTGCACCCGTCCCGCCGCCGCCAGGTCCATCCGCCGTTCCACGTCCTCCAACAAGCCCCGCACCGCCCCCGCGAGGGCCCCCGCGTCGCCGTACGGCACCAGCTCCGCCGCGTCTCCGACGAGTTCCGGGACGCCGCCGACCGCCGTCGCGACGAGCGGCACCCCGAGCCGGAGCGCCTCCTGCGCGAGCAGGGAGCGGGCCTCCCACCGCGACGGCAGTACGGCGACGTCGGCGGCCGCGAGCAGTTCGGCGACGTCGTCCCGGCGCCCGATGAGCCGCACGGGGAGCCGTTCGTCGGCGATCCGCCGTTGCAGGAAGGCCCGTTCCCGCCCCTCGCCGGCGACGACGAGCAGCGGCTGCGGGTCGAGCTCCCGCCACTCCCGGGCCGCGTCGAGCAGCGTCCGGTACCCCCGGCCGCGTTCGAGCGCGCCGACGGCCATGAGCAGGGGCCGGTCGACTGCGCCGAGTTCGGCGCGGGCCTTGCCGTCGTGGAGGCAGACGGGGCCGCGCGCGGGGGGCACGGTGACGGGAGCGAGGCGGGCGTCCCTGGCCCCGCGCCGCCGGGCCCGGTCGACGAGTTCGGACGAGGTGCCGAGGACGACGGTCGCCGCTCGCGCGGTCCTCCGCTCCAGGAGGCGCAGCACCCCGCCCCGGGCCCCGTCCACGTGGTCGCGGCCGTGCCAGGTGGTCACCAGGGGCGTCCTGCCGGACCCGGTCAGCGCGAGCGCGAGCGCGGCCCGCACGGAGGCCTGGAGGCCGTGCGCGTGGACCACGTCCGCGCCGATGCAGGCGTTGCGGAGCGCGGTGACGGTCGCGGGGTCGCCGAGCCGCGGCAGGGGCACGAAGCGCGCGCCCGCGCCCAGGTAGTCGTAGGTGCGGTCGAGTTCGGCCGGGGCGCACACGGTCACCCGCACGCCCCTCGCCACCAGCCCCGAGGCAAGTGATCGGACGTGCGCGCTGCTGCCCGCGCCGCCGCCGCCCAGCACCTGGACCGTACGGAGCTGTGTCACGCGCCCAAGGATGCCAGCCCGTGCCCCCGACCGTACGCACGTTCCGGCACCGAAATGGCGTCGTTCCCCTGAGCGGAAGGCGTACGGCGCCGGGACGCACTCCACGGGTTCACTCACGCGGGTGAGCGCACGAGCGGGAGACGCGCTCCCCGCCCCCGGGCCTCGCGCCGGGTCCCCCGCCCACTCGTACGGTCCGCCCCGGCGCGCGGGTCACGCGTCGGCGCGAGCCGTCGCCAGCAGCTCCTCGGCGTGGGCCCTGGCCGTCTCGGAGTCCTCCTGGCCCGCGAGCATCCGGGACAGCTCCCTGACCCGCTCCTCGCCCTCCAGGACGGTGACGCCGGAGCGGGTCACCGAGCCGTCGTTGGTCTTCTCGACGAGCAGCTGCCGGTCGGCGAAGGCCGCGACCTGCGGGAGATGGGTGACGACCACGACCTGCGCGGACTTGGCGAGTTTGGCGAGCCGACGGCCGATCTCGACGGCCGCCTTGCCGCCCACGCCCGCGTCGACCTCGTCGAAGAGATAGGTCGGCACCGGGTCGACCCCGGCGAAGACGACCTCCACCGCGAGCATCACCCGGGACAGCTCACCGCCGGACGCGCCCTTGGCGATGGGCCGGGGCGGGGCGCCGGGGTGCGGGGCGAGCAGCAGCTCGACCTCGTCGGCCCCGGACGGGCCGTAGGCGACGCGCCGGCCGCCGACCTCGACGCCCTCGGGGTCCTCGGTCTGGGCGATGGCGAAGGACACGCGCGCGTGCGGCATGGCCAGCGAGGCGAGCTCGGCGGTGACGGCGTCGGCGAACCGGGCGGCCGTCTCCGTGCGCGCGTCGGTGAGCCGCTGCGCGAGCACCGAGAGCTCGTCGCGCAGCCGGTCCCGCTCGGCGGTGAGTTCCTCGATCCGGTCGTCGTCACCGTCGAGCTCGCCGAGCCGGCCCGCGCTCTCCTCCGCCCAGGCGAGGACACCGGCGATGTCCTCGCCGTACTTCCTCGTCAGCTGGGTGAGGGCCGCCCGCCGCTCCTCGACGGCCGCGAGCCGCAGCGGGTCGGCGTCCAGGTCGTCGGCGTATCCGGCCAGCTCCTGCGCCACGTCCGAGAGCAGGATGGAGATCTCGCCCATCCGGTCGGCCAGCCCGGCGAGCGCCGGATCGTGCGACCGCACGGCTTCCAGGGCCCGGCCCGCGCCCGCGACCAGGGTGGTCGCGTCGACGGACTCGGGGTCCTCGGGGTTGCCCGCGAGCGCGCCGTGCGCGAGCGCGGCGGCGGAGGCGAGGGCCTCGGCGTGCCCGAGCCGCTCGGCCTCGGCGGCGAGCTCGACGTCCTCGCCGGGCAGCGGGGCGACGGCCTCGATCTCGCCGAGCCCGAAGCGCAGCAGATCGGCCTCCTGGGCGCGTTCCCTGGCCCGGGTGGTGATCTCGTCCAGTTCGGTGGTGACGGCGCGCAGCCGCCGGTACGCCTCGCCGTAGGCGGCGAGCGGCACCGAGACGGCCTCACCGGCGTACCGGTCGAGGGCGCCGCGCTGCCGGGCCGGCTTGAGCAGGCCCTGCTGGTCGGTCTGGCCGTGGACGGCGACGAGCTCGTCGGCGAGTTCGGCGAGGAGCCCGACGGGCACGGAGCGCCCGCCGAGGTGGGCGCGGGAGCGTCCCTCGGCGGAGACGGTACGGCTGACGAGGAGCACGCCGTCGTCGAGCTCGGCCCCGGCCTCCTCGGCGCGTACGGCCACGGGCGTGCCGGCGGGCACGCTGATCCGCCCCTCGACGACGGCCGACGCCGCGCCGATCCGCACCAGGGCCGCGTCGGCACGTCCGCCGAGCAGCAGCCCCAGGCTGGTCACGACCATGGTCTTGCCCGCGCCGGTCTCACCGGTCACCGCGGTGAAGCCGGGCGACAGCTCGACCACCGCGTCGTCGATGACCCCGAGCGACCGTATCCGCATCTCCTCCAGCACGCCCCAGACCATACGAGGTTTCCCGGGTCCGATGCGACATCGCCCCCGGGCGTAACCCCCGGGAGGACCACTCGTTACGGTCCGGGCGGGCGCGCTCAGTGCGGGGCGCCCCGCCATCCCGAGACCGGCAGGGCGAACTTGGCGACGAGCCGGTCCGTGAAGGAGGCGTGGTGCAGCCGGGCGAGCCGGACCGGCACGGCGCCCCGCCGTACCTCCACGCGTGCCCCCGCCGGGAGTTCCACGGTCCGCCGCCCGTCGCACCACAGCACGCCGTGCGGGGTGTGCGGCTCGACCTCGACGGCCAGCACCGACTCTGGGGTGGTGATGAGCGGCTTGGCGAAGAGGGCGTGGGCCCCGATCGGGACCATGAGCAGCGCCTCGACCTCGGGCCAGACCACGGGCCCGCCCGCCGAGAACGCGTACGCGGTGGAGCCGGTGGGTGTCGCGCAGATCACCCCGTCGCAGCCGAAGCCGGTCACCGGACGCCCGTCGATCGCGAGCACGACCTCCAGCATGCGTTCGGGCGAGACCTTCTGTACGGCGGCCTCGTTGAGCGCCCAGTCGCGGTGCAGGACGTCGCCGTTCTCGTACACGACGACGTCGAGGGTCATCCGCTCCTCGACCTCGTACGCCTTGGTGACGACCCGGTCGACGACCTTGTCGAGGTCGTCGCGCTCGGCCTCCGCGAGGAAGCCGACGCGTCCCAGGTTGACGCCGAGCATGGGCACGCCGGACGCGCGGGAGAACTCGGCGCCGCGCAGCAGGGTGCCGTCGCCGCCGAGAACGACGAGGAGTTCACAGCCGTCGAGCGCGTCGGAGCATGCCTCCGGCACCTTCTCGACGGACGGCGGCAGCGGCAGGTCCGCTGCCTCCGCCTCCAGGACGCGGACGCCGATGCCGCTGCGCAGCAGCCCCAGGACGACCAGTTCGGCGCTGCGCACGGCGGCCGGCCGGCCGGTGTGCGCGAGCAGGAAGACGGTGCGTGTTGTTCCCGATGGTGCTGCTGCCGTTGAGCTCAACGAGGTCCCTCCGCCACGGCGCGGTCGACGTCCGCCGGATCGAGCGCGGGCGCGCCTGCCCGCAGCCACAGAAAGTACTCGACGTTCCCGGAGGGCCCGGGCAGGGGGCTGGCGGTGACGCCGAGGACGCCGAGGCCGAGCTCGCCGGCCTGCCGGGCCACGTTCTTCACGGCGTCCGCGCGCAGTTCGGTGGACCGCACGACCCCGCCCGTGCCGAGCCGCTCCTTGCCCACCTCGAACTGCGGCTTGACCATGAGGACGAGGTCGGCGCCGGGTGCCGTGCAGGCCGCGAGGGCCGGCAGGACGAGGCCGAGCGGGATGAAGGAGAGATCGCCGACGACGAGGTCGACCGGGACGCCGTCGATCGCGTCGAGCGTCAGCTCGCGCACGTTCGTGCGGTCCTTCACGGTGACGCGCTCGTCGCTCTGCAGTGACCAGGCGAGCTGTCCGTAGCCGACGTCGACGGCGACGACATGGGCGGCGCCCGCGCGCAGCAGGACGTCCGTGAAGCCGCCGGTGGAGGCTCCGGCGTCCAGGGCCCGCCGGCCTTCGACCTTCAGCCCCCGGGGGACGAAGGCGGCGAAGGCTCCGGCGAGCTTGTGGCCGCCGCGCGAGACGTAGTCGGGGTCGGAGTCGTCCTGGACGACGACGATGGCCGCGGCGGTCTCGACCTGGGTGGCGGGCTTGGTGGCGACGGTCTTGCCGACGGTCACCCGGCCCGCGGCGATCAGCTGGCTGGCGTGCTCGCGCGAGCGCGCGAGCTTGCGCCGGACCAGCTCGGCGTCGAGACGGCGGCGTGCCACTCCTGCCACGTTCGGTTCAGCTCCTGTTGTCGTGCGGACGGGGGGCGGGGTGCGTGTCGAGCGAGGTCAGCTCGGCGCGCAGTCCCCGGTGTACATCCTCGTACACCGCCAGGTGTCCGTCCGCCGGGAGGTGGTCCACCTCCGCGAGACGCGCGAGGTGGACGTCCACGGCGGCATGGCCGGTGAGCTGCGGGACGACACCGAGCGGCGCGGGGCCGGCGGGCTCGTCCGTCTCGACCGGGGCCTGCTCGTGAGGGGCTTCGGGGGTGGCGGCGCTCATCCCCCGACGCTACCTCGAAGGCCTGGGGTACCGTCGACGGCGATGGCGACGATCACGGAGTGCCGCGACGCACTGGACAGACTTTCGGACAATCTCGCGCGGGCGGACGAGGGCGTGCGCGGTGCGGCCGCGTTCGACCGCAGTCTGAGCTGCCACCTCACCGACCTCGACACGACGTTCGCGGGCCGCCTCACGGACGGCAGGATCCGGGTCGACTCCACGGTGGCGGGCCCGCCACGGGACAAGGCGCAGATCCGGCTCGCGATGACCGGCGACGACCTGGTGGCGATGGTGGACGGCGAGCTGAACTTCGCGAAGGCGTGGGCCGCGGGCCGGGTCAGACTGGAGGCCGGCTTCCGCGACCTCCTGCGCCTGCGGTCGCTCCTGTAGCGGTACGGGGGCCGACGCGGTCACTTCCGCAGCGCGGGCTCCTGCGGCGCCGGCTCTTCGGCCCGGGCCACCACGGTCGCCCGGCCACGGGCCTTCCGTCCGGCCGGCACCACCAGCGGGGTCCCCGTCTCGGGGTCGGCGATGACCTGGCAGCGCAGCCCGAAGACCCGCTCGACCAGCTCGGCGGTCACCACCTCCGACGGCGGGCCCTCGGCGACCACCTCGCCGTCGCGGACGGCGATGAGGTGGGTGGCGTACCGGGCCGCGTGGTTGAGGTCGTGGAGGACGGCGACGAGCGTCCGCCCCTGCGTCTCGTGCAGCTCGGCGCACAGGTCGAGGACGTCGATCTGGTGCTGGATGTCGAGGTACGTGGTCGGCTCGTCGAGCAGCAGCAGCGGCGTCTGCTGGGCGAGCGCCATGGCGATCCAGACGCGCTGGCGCTGACCGCCGGAGAGCTCGTCCACATACCGGTCGGCCAGCTCGGCGACGCCCGTCGCCGCCATGGACTCGCGGGTGACGCGCTCGTCCTCGGGGGACCACTGGCGCAGCAGTCCCTGGTGGGGATGGCGGCCGCGGGCGACGAGGTCGGCGACGGTGATGCCGTCCGGGGCCACGGAGGTCTGGGGCAGCAGTCCGAGGGTCTTGGCGACCTTCTTGGCGGGCATGGTCTGGATCGACTGCCCGTCGAGCAGCACCCGCCCCTCGCTGGGCTTCAGCATCCGCGCGAGGGCGCGGAGCAGGGTGGACTTGCCGCAGGCGTTGGGCCCGACGATGACGGTGAACGAGTTGTCGGGAATCGCGACGGACAGCTCGCGGGCGATGACCCGCTGCTCGTACGCCAGAGTCACCGATTCCGCGCTCAGGCGCTGCTGCTGCCGACCGTCCATACCCGCACTCCCGCTGTCTCGTCCGTGGTCATACCCGGCGGTGACGACCACGACCCACGCGGAGTTAGGTTAGCCTACCCAACCTCAATCCCGGCCCCGGGCGGCGCCCCCTCACAGCCCGAGCAGCTCCAGCGCCTTCGCCGCGTCGGGCACACCGCCGCCCGGCCGGTCCGCCTCCGTCCAGGCCGCCCCGCACAGCGCCCGTACCCCGTCCATCACGTCCGTCCCCTCTCCCGGCGTGCCGTCGAGGACGAGCTCACCGCCGCTCACGGAAGCCCGCCACGCCCCGCACACGAAGCCCCCGTCCCCGTCCGCGACGACCTCCGGCTGCCCCGTGAGCAGCCCCCTTAGATCGGCCGCCACATACGTGGGCCGGTGCTCGGGCGCGGCCGCGAGCAACCGCGCCACGTCCGTCACCCCGGTCAGTACGAGCAGTGAGTCGACCCCGCCGTTGAACGCGCCCTCGATGTCGGTGTCGAGCCGGTCCCCCACCACCAACGGCCGCTCGGCCCCCGTCCGCAGCACCGTCTCGCGGTGCATCGGCGGCAGCGGCTTCCCCGCGACCTTCGGCTCCACCCGGCCGCCGGTGGCGATCCGTACGACCTCCACCGCCGCCCCGTTCCCCGGTCCGATCCCCCGCGCCCCCGGAATCGTCAGATCCGTGTTCGAGGCGTACCACGGCACCCCCGCCGCCACCGCGTACGCGGCCTCCGCGAACCGCGCCCACGGCATCCCCGGCCCTCCGTACCCCTGCACGACCGCCGCCGGGTCGTCGTCCGCCGACTCCACCGGCACGAGGCCCCGCTCGCGCAGCGCCACCCGCAGCCCCTCGCCGCCGATGACGAGGACCCTGGAGCCCGCCGGCACCTCGTCCGCGATCAGCCGGGCCACCGCCTGCGCCGAGGTGACCACGTCCCCGGCCTCCGCGGGCACGCCCAGCTCCGTCAGATGCTCCGCCACCTCGGCCGGCGTCCGCAGCGCGTTGTTGGTGACGTAGGCGAGGTGCATCCCGCCGTCCCGGGCCGCCCCGAGCGACTCGACCGCGTGCGGCACCGCCTCCCCGCCCGCGTACACGACACCGTCCAGGTCCAGGAGCGCCGTGTCGTACGCCTCGCTCAGCGCGACCTCGCTGCCTCCCGGGTACTTCCTGCCGCCGTCCCGCTGTCCCTGGCCGTTCCGCACCGTCACCGCACACTCCTCGACTCGTGAATCCGCCCGCTCCCCCGATCATCGCTCATGCCCGCCGCCCACATACGATGACGGGATGAACACATCAGGTCACGCGGCCGACGACGTCCGCGACGACGCCACGGGCCTGCGCCTGGCCCCGTTCCGGGGACTCCGGTACGTCCCCGAACGGGTCGGCAGCCTCGCGGCCGTGACGTCTCCTCCGTACGACGTCGTCGTACGACCTGACGGACTGCTCCATCTGGAGTCCGCGGATCCGCACAACATCGTCCGGCTGATCCTCCCGCAGGCCATCACCGCGGGCACCCGCCACCGCAAGGCCGCCGTCACCCTCGACCGCTGGCTCGCGGACGGCGTCCTCGCCCCGGACCCGGAGCCCGCGCTCTACGTGTACGAGCAGCACGGCGACGGCATCCTCCAGCGCGGCGTCATCGGAGCCCTGGAACTCTCCGACCCGGCCGAGGGCATCGTCCTCCCCCACGAGGACGTCATGCCGCACGTCGTGGAGGACCGCGCCGCCCTGATGCGGACCACGGCGGCCAACCTGGAGCCCCTGCTCCTCACGTACGTCGGTGAGGACGAGGGCGGCGCCGACGCGGTCATCGAGCGCACCGTCCGGCGCGAGCCGCTGCTCGCCACCACCACGGAGGACGGCTTCCACCACCGCCTCTGGTCGGTCACGGACCCCGCCGAACTCGCCGTGATCGCCGGCGAACTGGCCCGGCACCAGGCCCTCATCGCCGACGGCCACCACCGCTGGGCGACGTATCTGCGCCTGCGCGAGGAGCACGCGGCTCCCGGCCCCTGGAACTACGGCCTGGTCCTCCTCATCGACACCGCCCGCTACCCCCTGCGGGTCCGCGCGATTCACCGTCTCCTCAACCGTCTGCCGGTCGCCGACGCCCTCACGGCCCTCGGCGACTCGTTCCGGATCCGCCGGATCGAGGGGGCCCTGCCGACGGCCCTGGAGGCCCTGGAGGCGGCCACGGCCGAGGGCAACGCCTTCCTCCTGGCCGGCGACGGCGCCTTCCACCTCCTCGACCGCCCGGATACGGACCTCCTCGACCGCACGATCCGTACGGACCGCCCCCAGGCCTGGCGGACCCTGGACGCGACGGTCCTGCACTCCACGCTCCTGGAGCACGTCTGGCACATCCCGGACGCACCCGAGGACATCAGCTACATCCACGACACGGAGGCGGCGGTCGAGCAGGCGGAACGCCGCGGCGGTACGGCGGTCCTCATGCACCCGGTACGGGAGGAGGTCGTCCGCGACCTCGCCCGTCAGGGCGTCACGATGCCCCGCAAGTCGACCTCCTTCGGCCCGAAGCCCGCGACGGGCCTGGTCCTGAGAAGCCTCGCCCTGGACTGAGAGCAGCGAAACGAAAGAAGGGCGGCACCCATAGGGTGCCGCCCTTCTCGCTACTCCACGGGATCAGCCCTTGTCGGCGTCCCGCTCGACCTCGTCGTCGTCCTCGTCGTCGTCGTCGTCCTCGTCGTCCTCGTCGACGTCGAGCTCGACATCGACGACACCCGGCTCGTCCGACTCTTCCTCGGTCTCGTCGAAGGCGTCGACGAACTCGACGCCGTCCATCTCGGCGAGCCGGTCGGAGGCGTCCGTGGCGCCGTCCTTGTCGGCCTCCAGGGCCTTGGCGAACCACTCGCGCGCCTCGCGCTCACGGCCGGCGGCCAGCAGCGCGTCGGCGTAGGCGTACCGCAGACGCGCGGTCCACGGGTGCACGGCGCTCGAGGCGAGCTCAGGGCTCTGGAGCGTCACGATGGCCGCGTCCAGCTGCCCCAGGTCCCGGCGGGCGCCGGCGGCGACGAGCCGCATCTCGACCTGCCCGGCCTTGTCCAGCTTCTGCACCTCGGGCTCACCGGCCATCGCCAGTGCCCGCTCGGGCCGGCCGAGGCCGCGCTCGCAGTCGGCCATGACGGGCCACAGCTCGACCCCGCCGCTCATCCGGCGCGCGGCCCGGAACTCGGCCAGCGCCTCGGAGTACTTCTGCGTCGCGTACGCGGCGAAGCCGGCGGCCTCGCGGACGGCTGCGACACGGGAGGCGAGCCGCAGGGCGACCCTGGAGTAGCCGTACGCCTTCTCGGGGTCCTCGTCGATCAGCTGGGCGACCATGACGAGGTTGCGCGAGACGTCCTCGGCGAGCCCCTTGGGCAGGCTCATCAGCTCCTGGCGCACATCCGGGTCGATCTCCTCACCGGTGACCTCCGGCGGGATCGGCAGACGCTTGATCGGCGCGCGGTCGCCACGGTCCCGCTCGCCGCCACGGTCGTCGCGACGCCCGTAACCGCCGCGGTCGTCACGCCCACGGAACCCACCGCGGTCGCCGCCACGGTCGTCACGGCGGAAACCGCCACCGCGGGTGTCCCCGCCACGGCTGTCCCCACCACGGTCATCGCGGCGGAAGCCACCGCCACGGTTGTCGTCCCGACGGAACGACGAGGGACGCTCGCCCCCACGGTCGTCACGGCGGAAGCCGCCACCGCGGTTGTCGTCGCGCCGGTCGTCCCGGCGGTCGTCACGCTGCCCGTACGAAGGCCGGTCGTCCCGACGGAACGAGGACGGACGCTCGTCACGCCGGTCGTCCCGACGGAACGGCGGACGCTCGCCACCACGGTCATCGCGACGGAAACCGCCGCCACGGTTGTCTCCACCACGGTCGTCGCGACGGAACCCGCCACCGCGGTTGTCGTCGCGCTGGCCGTACGAGGGCCGGTCGTCCCGACGGAACGGCGGACGCTCGCCACCACGGTCGTCACGGCGGAAGCCACCGCCACGGTTGTCGCCGCCACGGTTGTCGTCACGACGGTCGTCACGCTGGCCGTACGAGGGCCGGTCGTCCCGACGGAACGCCGGGCGCTCGCCACCACGGTCATCGCGACGGAAACCGCCCCCGCGGTTGTCCCCGCCACGGTTGTCGTCACGGCGGTCGTCACGACGGAAGCCACCGCCACGGTTGTCGCCACCGCGGTTGTCATCACGCCGGCCGTCGCGCTGCCCGTAGGAGGGACGGTCATCGCGACGGAAGCCACCCCCGCGATTGTCGTCACGACGGTCGTCACGCTGGCCGAAAGAGGGCCGGTCGTCCCGGCGGAACGGCGGACGCTCGCCACCACGGTCGTCACGACGGAAGCCACCGCTGCGGTTGTCCCCACCACGGTCGTCGCGGCGGAAGCCGCCCCCGCGGTTGTCCCCGCCACGGTTGTCATCACGACGGAAGCCACCGCCGCGGTTGTCCCCACCGCGGTTGTCGCCGCCCCGGTCGTCACGACGGAACCCACCGCCGCGGTTGTCCCCGCCGCGGTTGTCATCGCGGCGGTCATCACGACGGAAGCCACCGCCGCGGTTGTCCCCACCGCGGTTGTCGCCGCCCCGGTCATCGCGGCGGAAGCCGCCGCCCCGGTTGTCGCCACCACGGTTGTCGTCACGGCGGAAGCCGCCGCCGCGGTTGTCGTCGCGACGGAAGCCTCCCCCGCCACGGTTGTCATCACGGCGCGGCCCGCGGAAGCCGCCCCGGTCGCCACCGGCACCGTCCCCGCGACGCGGCTCGCGCTCCGGACGGTCGTCGGGAGAGTTGGTGGGCATCGGTGTGACTCCTGTCTTCGGGTACTGCAGTCATTCTCGCGCAGCCGGCACTCGGCCGCGCATCGGAAAAGTCAAGCGAAAAACAAAAGGACCCCTGGTCCCAGCGTGAACGCTGGGACCAGGGGTCCTGAAGAATTGTTCGGCGGCGTCCTACTCTCCCACAGGGTCCCCCCTGCAGTACCATCGGCGCTGAAAGGCTTAGCTTCCGGGTTCGGAATGTAACCGGGCGTTTCCCTAACGCT
>NZ_JBVISK010000012.1:0-130900 GCF_055575535.1 Streptomyces sp. NPDC034084 | reverse complement strand
GGGTTTGCGGGGGGGGGTGTTCTCTCGGGCACGACGAGGGTTGGGTTTTTCGGGTGGGGGGCTGGTGCGCAGACGGGGCGAAGCACCCCGGCGGGTCCGTGCCCCCCGCCCCGCACGGGGCGGGGGGCACGGACCCGCCGACCGCCGGGGCTCCGGCCGGAGCCACTAGGCTGGAGGCTTCCAGAACCACGCACACCGGGGAGAGATCCGCATGGCACCCGCCATTCCCGCCGCCATGGAACGGCCGCACTTCATCGGCATCGGCGGTGCCGGAATGTCGGGCATCGCGAAGATCCTCGCCCAGCGCGGCGCCAAGGTCGCCGGCAGCGACGCCAGGGACTCCGCGACCGCCGAGTCGCTGCGCGCGCTCGGCGCCACCGTGCACATCGGCCACGCCGCCGAGCACCTCGCCGACGACGCCTCCGCCGTCGTCGTCTCCAGCGCCATCCGCGCCGACAACCCCGAGCTGGCCCGCGCCGCCGAGCTCGGCATCCCCGTCGTCCACCGCTCCGACGCGCTCGCCTCCCTCATGGACGGCCTGCGCGCGATCGCCGTCGCCGGCACGCACGGCAAGACGACCACCACCTCCATGCTCGCCGTCGCCCTCACCGAGCTCGGCCTCGACCCCTCGTACGCCATCGGCGGCGACCTCGCGGGTCCCGGCACCAACGCGCTGCACGGCGCGGGCGAGGTCTTCGTCGCCGAGGCCGACGAGAGCGACCGCAGCTTCCAGAAGTACGACCCCGAGGTCGCGATCGTCCTCAACGTCGAGCTGGACCACCACGCGAACTACGCCTCCATGGACGAGATCTACGAGTCCTTCGAGGCCTTCACCGCCAAGATCCGCACCGGCGGCACCCTGGTCGTCGGCGAGCACGCGGGCGCCCGCGAACTGGCCCGCCGCGTCGCGGACCGCGACGGCCTGGACATCGTCACCGTCGGCGAGTCCGAGGACTCCGACGCGCGCATCCTCAAGATCGTCCCCAACGGGATGAAGAGCGAGGTGACCGTCCTCCTCGACGGCGCCGAGCACACCTTCACCGTCTCCGTCCCCGGCCGCCACTACGCCCACAACGCCGCCGCGGCCCTCGCCGCCGGCGCCCGCGTCGGCATCGACCCGGCCGAGCTCGCCCAGGCCCTGACCGCCTACACGGGCGTCGGCCGCCGCCTCCAGCTCAAGGGCGAGGCCAGGGGCGTCCAGGTCATCGACTCGTACGCGCACCACCCCACCGAGATGACCGCCGACCTGGAGGCCATGCGGGGCGCCGCCGGCGCCTCCCGCCTCCTCGTCGTCTTCCAGCCGCACCTCTTCTCCCGCACCCAGGAGCTGGGCAAGGAGATGGGCGACGCGCTGGCCCTCGCGGACGCCTCCGTCGTCCTCGACATCTACCCGGCCCGCGAGGACCCGATCCCGGGCATCACCAGCGAACTGATCATCGCGGCCGCCGAGCGGGCCGGCGCCGACGTCACGCCCGTCCACGACAAGGAGACGGTCCCCGACGTCATCGCGGGAATGGCCGGCCCCGGCGACCTCGTTCTCACGATGGGCGCGGGCGACGTCACGGACCTCGGTCCGAAGATCCTCGCCCGCCTGTCGAACTGAGGGAGTGGACGAACGATGGCGTACGAGGTCGAGAAGCCGGACGAGGAGTGGCAGGCGCAGCTGACCCCGTCGGAGTACCAGGTGCTCCGGCTGGCCGGCACGGAGCCCGCGTTCCGCGGTGAGTACACCGACACGAAGACGAAGGGCGTCTACTCCTGCCGCGCCTGCGGGGCGGAGCTCTTCACGTCGAACGAGAAGTTCGAGTCGCACTGCGGCTGGCCGTCCTTCTACGACCCGAAGGACAGCGCCGCCGTCGAACTCGTCGCGGACACCTCGCACGGCATGATCCGCACCGAGGTCCGCTGCGCCCGCTGCGGCTCCCACCTGGGCCATGTCTTCGAGGGCGAGGGCTACCCGACCCCGACGGACCAGCGGTACTGCATCAACTCGATCTCGCTGCGCCTGGAGCCCGAGGAGGGCTGACCCGGACGGTTCGTCAGCTGCCCCCTGTGGTAGGACTGTTGCGGATTGCAAACAGCCTGCGACGGGGGGCAGAAACGTGGCTGTCACGGTTCCGGACTGGGCCGACACCCTTCTCGATCTGATCGGTGTGGCCTGGCCGAACGTCGACGAGGACGCGTACCGCGAGATGGCGGACGCGCTCCGGGAGTTCGCGGACGACCTGGAGGACGACGGTCAGCTCGCGAACAACCATTTCGAGCGGCTGTTGTCCTCGGGCCAGGGCGAGTCGATGGACGCGCTCAACGAGCACTGGTCCAAGGTCAAGAGCAAGCACATCAAGGACATCTCCGGTGCGGCCCGCACGATCGCGGGCGGCCTGGACACGGCGGCCGGCGCGATCGAGGGCATGAAGCTCGCGGCGCTGGTGCAGCTCGGCTACCTCGCCTCCGAGGCGGGCATCGCGATCTCCCTCATCCCGGTCACCGGCGGTCTGTCCGCGCTGATCGGCGCGGGCGCGATGCGGGCCACGCAGGAGGTGATCAAGCGGCTGATCAAGGAGTGTGTGGAGGAGGCCGTCGGTTACGTCGTGGCGGCGATGACCGAGCCGGCGGTGGCCGCGCTCGAGGGCATGGCGGCGGACCTGGTCGTGCAGCTGGGCGCGGTGGCGATCGGTCTGCAGGACGGGGTCGACCTCGGCCAGACCAAGAACGCCGGTACGGACGGCTTCAAGGACGGGGTGCAGTCGAGCAAGGACGCGATGCACCTGGCCTCGGCCGGAGCCGGTGGCGGAGGTTCGAAGGGCAGCGGCCTGAAGAACCTGCACATCGAGCACGCCGAGCACACCCACGCCTCCACCCAGCTCAACACGGTCAGCGTGAGGATCCACGGCAAGACGGCCGGCAAACTCACGAAGGCGAAGACCGCGCACGGCCGCACCCGGGGCCGTGACTCGATCGCCGACGCGATCGACCCGATCGCCGACAAGGCGATGGAGGCCCTGACCAAGGCCGCGAAGTCGATGGGCGACCACGTCGGGCAGACGCTCCCCAAGGTCGTCAAGCAGATCTCCGTCGACCACAAGAACACCGACGACGACCTCCGCGACCGCTTCGCCCGCCAGCGCAAGGGCGACCACGACAACAAGGGCGGCGGCGGTGGAGGCGGCGGCGGTGGCGGAGGTGGTGGCGGCGGCAACGGCGGCTCCGGATCCGGCGACGACCCCAAGGGCAAGCGCATCACCCCGGCCCCGCCGTGGCACGGCAGCTCGGCCGGCACCATGCGCCACCACCGCACCGACCCGCTCGACGTCAGCCACCTCACGCCCGAGCAGCAGCGCGAAGCCCTCGTCCAGGAGACCCGCGACCTCGCCGATCGGGCGCGGCGGGCCGACCCGGACAACAAGGAGGACCCGAAGCACCAGATCGACCTGGCCAAGACCAGGTTCCCGGTCGGCGAGCACCTCGTCAAGGACAACAGCTGTGCCGGCGGGCTGCTCCACGACGGCGTCGTCACCAGCCAGACCAGCGCGACCAAGTTCGAGGGCCAGAACAAACCCGATCTGCATCCGGCGGTGCAGGACCTCTATGACCAGGTGAAAGCCAAGATCGAGGCGGGGGACGGCAGGTTGGGCGCGGGCCATGGGCAGTGCGCCGAGGCCGTGCTCCTCTCGGACCGGCTCCGCCAGCTCGACCCGGGCGGCACCAACATCAGTACGCTCGACCACCTGCGCGACGCGATGAACGGCGCGCAGATGTACTCCGTGCAGATCGGGAAGGACCCGCGCGGAGAACTCTCGCACAACGACTACAAGAAGCCGTGCCGGTCGTGCGCGATCGCCCTCGACATGGCCGGCATCACCGCCTTCGCAGGTTAGGAGCCCTTTTCATGCCCCGCGTCAAAGTTCCCGCGGACGTCGACGCCTGGTTCGGCGAGTACGGCTGGGTTCCCGGCCGGAAAGCCGAGGAACAGGCCGCGGCGTTCGTGGCCGAGGTGGTCGAGGAGAGCCGGAAGAGCGGCCACCCGGTGGAGCCGTTCGCCGCCGCCACCGACTTCCTGACCGAGCACGCCGGCCTCCGCGTGACCCACGACGTCCAGCGTCAGGAGCACCTGCACTTCACCCCTGTCCCCGTATGGAGCGACCTCTTCGAGGACATCGCCGAGCTGAGCCGTGGCCTGGGCGCGCGGGTCTTCCCGATCGGCTGGGACTCGGGGGAGGGCGAGGTGCTCGTCATCGACGAGCAGGGCCGCTTCTTCAACATGAACAGCTTCGGCAACTACTACATGGGCACCGGGAAGCACGAGGCCATGATCGGCCTCTTCAATTGGCCCATGCAGGACGCGGAGGACCTCTATGTCTGACCTCATCCCCGGTACGGCGGCCTCGCTGCTCATCCACGGAACCATCACCAGCCACACCAACCTCACCGGTGACGGCGAGCCGCAGCTCCACCCCGCCGTGCGGGAGTTCTTCGACGGGCTCCCGCCGGCTCTGCGCGAGCCCTTCGTCGGCTACTGCGCCGAGTCCGCCCTCGTCTCCGACGAGCTCTACGGCTTCGACCGGCAGCGCGGTGACGGCCGTGCCGCCACCCTCGACGAGGCCGTTCCGCACTTCGCGGGCGCGGCGATCGTCGCCCGCAAGATCCGCCCGCACGGCGACCCCGAGCACGGCACCGAGGCGGACGTCTGCCGTTCCTGCACGGCGCTCCTCGACCGGCTGGGCGTCACGATCCTCCACGACCAGGCATGACCGGTGTACTGACGGAGGCGGGCTGGCGGCCGGGGCGCGACGCCGGGGACGCCGCCATGCTCGCGGTCCTCGTCACGGTGACCGTCGGCGCGGAGCTCTTCCCCGCCGCCGAGCGGGCGCTTCGCGAGTTCCACGGCCTCACCGTCCTGCCCGCCGCGACCGGCGGCCGGGAGGTCGCCGCCGTCGGCAGCGTCGTCGACCCCCGCCAGGCCCGCCACGACGTCCCGTCCCTGAACCGGCTCGCCGGTTCCCTCGGCGTACGGCTCTTCCCCTTCGGCCGTACGGACACGGACGCGCCGCTCGCGGTCGACGAGCACGGCCGGCTCCTCATGCTGGGCCCCGGAGGGCCCTGGCTGCTCGGCGAGACGGTCCACGACGGCCTGACGGCGCTCGCCCATGGCGTCGCGCCGGTACGACTCCGCCCGCCCCGGTGGCGCTTCCCGCTTCCCGGCCGTGCGAACGGGCTCGGCGCGGCGGTGCGGGCCGCGCTCGTCGCGGTCTACGTCCTGCACAGCACGGGCGTGTTCGGCGCCCGCGCGCTGCACCTGCGGGCCACCACCCTGCGCGGGATCGGCGTCGTGGCCGTGGACGAGGAGTTCCCGCTGCGCCCGGGGGCGCTCGAGGCCAACGCCGAGCCGCTCGACGAGGCGATGACCGCCCGCATCGAGGCGGCCGGGGCGCGGCCGGGGTCCTGCGAACTGACCCTCACGGTGTCCGCCCCGCCCGGCACGGAGGGCCCGGCGGCGACGGTCACCTGCGCCGTGACGGTGGGCGGCGAGACCGAGGGCCCCGCCCTGACCCTGTCGGCCGCGCTGTCCGCGACGACCGGTGCCACGGCCGAGGCCCTGGCGGCCTGCGCCCAGCGCCTCGCCGACTGGGCGGGCTCCCCGGCCTGACCGCCGGTGCCTCAGTGGACGGAGAACCCGCCGTCCACGAAGAGGGACTGGCCCGTGACGTACGCCGAGGAAGCGCTCGCCAGGAAGACGGCCGCCCCCGCGAAGTCCCCGGCCAGGCCGTTGCGCCCGACCATGGTGCGCGCGGCCAGGGCGGCGACCCTCTCGGGGTCGGAGGAGAGGCGCCGGTTGAGCGGGGTCATCACGAAGCCCGGGACCAGGGTGTTGGCGGTGACCCCGTACGGGGACCAGGCCTCGGCCTGCGAGCGGGCCAGCGACTCCAGAGCCCCCTTGGACACCCCGTACGCCCCGCTCTGCACGAACGCGCGGTGCCCCTGCTGAGACGTGATGTGGATGATCCGGCCGAAGCCGCGCTCCGCCATCCCGGGACCGAAGCGCCGGCCCAGCAGGAACGGCGCCTCCAGGTTCACCGCCATCGTCGTGTCCCACACCTCCTCGTCCAACTCGCCGAACGGCGGACGGAGGTTGATCCCGGCCGAGTTCACCAGGATGTCCGGCTCCCCGAAGACGGCCGCCGCGGCCTCGGCCCCCGCCCTGACGCCCTCCCGGGTGCCCAGGTCGGCGCTCACCCAGGCCGCCCGGCAGCCGTCGGCCGTCAGCTCGTCGACCGTCGCGACGAGCTCGGCCTTCTTGCGCGCCACGATCACCACGCTCGCCCCCGCCCTGGCGAGAGCCCCGGCGATGGCCTTCCCGATGCCCGAACTCCCGCCGGTGACCAGGGCGGTGCGTCCGTCGAGCGAGAACAGCTCCGAGAGGTATCCGGACGGGGTGGTACTCATGAAGGTCGCTCCTCATACCGATGGCGGGCAGGTACACGCATCCTGGCACACGCGTTCGGGGCGCCGGCCTGACCGCCCGGCGTCATCACCACGACACCCGCTACACGGACCAGACCCCGGTCGCGGCCGTGGCCCGCACGTACTCCGAGAAGTCGCGGGGTTCGCGGCCGAGGGCCCGCTGCACGCCGTCGCCGAGGGTGGCGAAACGGTTCTCGGCGATCCAGCCGAAGAGCAGGTTCATCAGGGCGGTGAAATCTTGCGGCAGGCCGTGCCGCTCCGCGTACGCCGTGAACTCCTCCGGTGAGGCCGGACGGTACGTGATCTCCCGGCCCGTCGCACGGCCGATCTCCTCGGCCACGGCACCCAGGCTCCACAGCCGGGGTCCCGACAGCTCGTACGCCTGCCCGGCATGACCGGCCTCGGTCAGCGCCGCCACGGCGACGTCCGCGATGTCGTCGGCGTCGACGAACGGCTCCGTGCCCGCCCCCGTGGACCACACCAGCTCGCCGTCCAGCACCTGCCCGTGGAAAAACGGTTCCTCACCGAAGTTCTGCGCGAACCAGGCCGGCTTCAGGAGGGTCCACTCCGCGCCCGACTCCCGCACCGCCCGCTCACAGGGCAACTTCTCCTCGCCCTCGGCCGCCACCCAGTCGCGGTGCGAGAGGAGGACCAGCCGCTCGACCCCGCCGGACGCGGCGAGCTTGCCGAAGGCGCGCATCGAGGTCGCCGCGTCGCTCTGCATCGAGTCGACCAGATAGGCCGCGCCCACACCCTCCAGCACCGGCTCCCAGGTGTTCTCGTCGTTCCAGTCGAAGCGGACGGCCCCCTTGCGGGACGCCGCCCGGACCTCGTGACCGCGCTCCTCGAGGCGGGAGACCACGCGGCGGCCCGTCTTGCCCGTTCCGCCGAGGACCAGGATCGGTTTCGTGTTCGTCGTCGTCATGCGCTCAGTCAACCGGCGAGCCGGTGAGTCGCGGAATGGCCCGCACGCTCACTTCGATGTCCCAGACGCTCACGCCCTAGACTCGGCGGGGTGGATCCGCTCGCCAGCCTGCTGTACGAAGTCCGTTCCGACGGGGCCCTGTTCAACCGCAACATCCTCGCCCCGCCCTGGTCGATCGGCTTCGCCCACCGGACGCCCCTCGCCATCGTCACCGTGCTCCGCGGCTCCGGCTGGGTCGTCCCCGGCGGCGATGTCGCACCCGTCGCCCTCGGGCCGGGCGACGTGGCCCTCGTGACCGGCGCGGAGCCGTTCTCCGTGACCGACGACGGCTCCGCGGAGACCCCGCCCTTCTACGTCGTCCACCCCGGCCACTGCACGACCGCCGACGGCGAGGACGTCAGCGAGGACGTCATCCTCGGCCTCCGCACCTGCGCCAACGCCCCCGGCGGCACGACCGTCCTCCTCACCGGCAGCTACCAGGTCGACGGCCGGGTCTCCGAACGGCTCATCGGAGGGCTTCCCCGCGTGCTCGTCGTCCCCCGGGAAGGCGAGATCGGACCGATCCTGGAACTCACCGACAACGAGATCAGCCGCGACGACCCCGGCCAACAGGCCGTCCTCGACCGGCTCCTGGACCTCCTGCTCCTCTCCACCCTCCGGGAGTGGTTCGCCCGCTCCGAGGCCGACCCGCCCGCCTGGTACCGCGCCCTCGGCGACCCCGTCGCGGGCCGGGCCCTGCGCCTCCTCCACGACCGGCCCGCGCGCCCGTGGACCGTCGCCACCCTCGCCCAGGAGACCGGCGTCTCCCGCGCCACCCTCGCCCGCCGCTTCGGCGACCTCGTCGGCGAACCGCCCATGACGTACCTGACCGGCTGGCGCCTCGCCCTGGCCGCCGACCTGCTGGCCCGTACAGACGCCACCGTGGAGTCGATCGCCCGACAGGTCGGCTACCGGAGCGCGTTCGGGCTGAGCGCGGCCTTCAAGCGGGTGTACGGAACCAGACCCAGCGACTCCCGTACGGCGCCGGGACCTCCGGCGCCGTACGGGCTCGCCGCCGGCGAGGGCGGTGACGAGGAGCCCCGCCCGCTCCGGTCCTACGGGGCCGGGGCGTACCCCGCGGGCCGGGTGGTGAAGGTGCCCCGGCCCTGAGTGCGGCCGCGGAGGCGGGACGCGTAGCCGAAGAGCTCGGCCAGCGGGACCGTCGCCGAGACCACCGCCGTACCGGAGCGGGTCGTCGAGTCCGTGACCCGGCCCCGGCGGGCCGCGAGGTCACCGAGGACCGGGCCGACCGACTCGGCCGGCACGGTGACCGTCACCTCCGCCACCGGTTCGAGGAGGGTCATCACGCTCGCGCGGAGCGCCTCGCGCAGGGCGAAGCGGCCCGCCGCGCGGAACGCCATCTCCGAGGAGTCCTTCGGATGCGTGGCGCCGTCCGTGAGCGTGACCCGGACACCCGTCACCGGATGGCCGCCGAGGGGACCCTCGACGAGCGCGTCCCGGCAGCCGGCCTCGACCGCGCGGACGTACTCCTGGGGAACCCGGCCTCCCGTGACCGTGGAACCGAAGACGAACTCGTCGTCGGCCGCCGGCCCGACGTCGAGGACGACATGGGCGAACTGGCCCGCCCCGCCGTCCTGTTTGACATGGCGGTACAGCAGACCGGAGACACCCTTCGCCACCGTCTCCCGGTACGCGACCTGCGGCCGGCCGACCGTGACCTCGAGGCCCCGGTCGCGCCGCAGCTTCTCCACCGCGACCTCCAGGTGCAGCTCGCCCAGACCGGACAGGACGGTCTGGCCCGTCTCCGGGTCGGACCGCACCACGAGCGAGGGGTCCTCCTCGGAGAGCCGGGCGAGAGCCGTCGCGAGCCGGCCCGTGTCCGTGCCGCGGCGGGCCTCCAACGCGACCGAGACCACCGGGTCGGCGGTCGTCGGCGGTTCGAGGACGACCGGCGCGTCCGGGGCGCACAGCGTCGACCCGGCACGGGCGGACTTCGGCCCGACGACGGCGACGATGTCCCCGGCGCGCGCCACGTCCACCTCCGTCGCCCGGTCGGCCTGGACACGCAGGACGCGGGCGATCCGCTCCGTACGCCCCGCGGTGGTGTCGAGCACGGTGTCCCCCTTTCCGAGCGTGCCCGCGTAGACGCGGAGGTAGGTCAAGCGGCCGGTCGCGGTCGCGTTCACCTTGAACGCGAGCGCGGTGAACGGCGCCTCCGGGTCCGCCGGCACCTCGCCGCGCACCGGCGGCATGTCCGACGGGGCCGGGAGGTACGCGACGACGGCGTCGAGCAGCGGCTCGATGCCCCGGTTGCGGTACGCCGAGCCGCACAGCACGACCACGGCCGCGCCGGAGAGGGTGAGGTCCCGGAGGGCGCCCGTGAGGGTCGCCCCGGAGAGGGCGTCCCGCTCGCAGAACTCCTCCAGGGCACCCGGGTGCAGCTCCGCCACCGTCTCCTCCAGGCGTCGCCTGCGGTGCCGGGCCTCGTCCCGGAGCTCTTCGGGGACCGGAAGGTCCTCGAAGGTGTCGGCGCCGTCGGCCCACACGTACGCCCGCATCCGGACGAGGTCCACGACGCCCGTGAAGCCGTCCTCGCGGCCGATGGGGAGCTGCACGGCGAGCGGGACGGTCCCGAGGCGGTCCCGGATCGACGCCACGGCGGCGTCGAGCTCCGCGCCGGCCCGGTCCAGCTTGTTGACGAACGCGAGGCGCGGGACTCCGTGCCGGTCGGCCTGGCGCCACACCGTCTCGCTCTGCGGTTCGACGCCCGCGACGGCGTCGAAGACGGCGACGGCGCCGTCGAGGACGCGCAGCGAGCGTTCGACCTCGTCGGAGAAGTCGACGTGACCGGGCGTGTCGATCAGGTTGATCCGGTGGCCGGCCCAGTCGCAGCTGACGGCCGCGGCGAAGATCGTGATGCCCCGGTCCCGCTCCTGCGGGTCGAAGTCCGTGACGGTCGTGCCGTCGTGGACCTCGCCGCGCTTGTGGGTGGCACCGGTGAGGTAGAGGAACCTCTCGGTGACGGTGGTCTTTCCGGCGTCGACGTGGGCGAGGATGCCGAGGTTGCGGATGCCGGGTGTGGTGGTGGTACGCACGGTGTCGTGCCTTTCGCTGCTGCGTCGTGTGAAGAACAGGGCAGCGCGATTCCCGGAGACGACGGTCAGGGGCCTGACGGCGTCACGGGCGGCGATGACGGGCGCGCAGCCGTCACCGCTCGGCGGAGGAGGCGAGGATCACGTCGTACCGGGCACGGGCGGACGACACGGCGGCGGCGTTACGGCAACGCACGGTCGTCTCCCCTCGGTCGGACGTCTCACGACGGCACACCGGTCGGTGCGCCGTGACGGGAGTGTAGGGAAGCGAACGGGCCGCGCGACAACGGTTTTTGGCTGCTTCTCGTCTGCTCCACGGGGTCCCCCGGGTGCTTAATGGTGCTCCCGCGACGGGCGGGTGGGACGGACAGAGGGTTTCGGGGGAACACATGGGAAGCGTCGCTCCACCGCCGTCGGCACCACCGCCCGACGGGCCGCCGAACGGGACGGGGACGGACGGGACGGGGACGGACGGGACGGCGCGGGCGAGACCACCGGCGGGGCCCCCGTCGGCGTGGCCCCAGCCGGCGGGGGCACCACCGGCGGGGGCACCACCGGCGGGCGCGTCGCCTCGGGTCGCTCCGCCGTCCCCCTCGGTGCCGCCGATGCCACCGATCGGGTCGGGGTCGCGCCGCAGACGCGTCCTCGATCTCCGGGTCCGCCGCCGCATGCTGTGGGTGGGCCCCGCGGCCTTCCCGCTGCACAACATCACCCGGGTCGAGGCCTACAAGGACCAGCCCGACGTGGGCCAGATCCTCCTCCGGCTCATGAAGTGGATCTTCGCGGCCCTCCTGCTCTACGCCGCGGCCGACTACGTCACCGGGGGCGAGGCGCGCATCGGGGAGAACGGCAACCCCGTGGCCGTCCTCCCGCTGCTCGTCCTCGCCGGTTTCGCCCTCAAGGACGTCTTCCGGATGTCGAAGCCGGTGCTCGCGATCGACACCGCCGGCGGCGCGACGGTGATCGTGACCCTGCCGACCATCGAGGAGCTGCGGCAGATCGCCGGCCAGATCGTGAACGCGATCGACAACCCGGCGGCCGAGTTCACCACGGTCGTGGAGCAGTACACCACCACGAACCACTTCGGCCCCGTCGTGAACATGCGCGGCGGCCGGAGGAACACGGGGATCGGCGGGTAGCGAGCGGGTCCGGCCTCAGGCGGTCGGGTCCGCCGGCTGGAGCAGGTCCCAGCGGTTGCCGTAGAGGTCCTCGAAGACGGCGACCGAGCCGTACGACTCGTGGCGCGGCTCCTCCAGGAACTTCACGCCGGCCGCCGTCATGCGCTCGTGGTCACCCGCGAAGTCCTCCGTGTGGAGGAAGAAGCCGACCCGGCCGCCCGTCTGATTGCCGACCGAGGCCTCCTCGTCCTCGTTCTTCGCGCGGGCCAGGAGCAGCCCGGCGTTGCCGAGGCCGCCGACACCGGCCGCGCCGCGCGGGCGGACGACGACCCACCGGCTTCCGTCGCCCCGGTCGGTGTCCTCGACGAGTTCAAAGCCGACGGCGTCGGTGTAGAAGGCGATGGCCTCGTCGTAGTCACGGACGAGGAGGGTGACGAGTGCGATGGACGGCATAACCTCAACGTAATACGCGCAAGCGGTAGGAACCCACCCGTGCCGACCCGCGTCGTGGCGGGGGGTGACCCTTGCGGGTCGGTTGTCCGAACGAGGGTCCGGGGGAGGGGCGGGCAAGGGTCGGCCCCGAGGGTCGCGGGCCCGCGGCCGCTCCCCGCCGCGCCTTCGTCGGGCCCGCGACAGCCCCCCGCCGCGCCCGTGCCCCCCATGGGCCGCGGGCTACCGGACCCCGCCGCCCGCGTGTTCCGTCGCCGCCACGGCCAGCGCACGGATCAGCGGGTGGGGAAGCGTGCCGTCGCCCGACAGCTCCGGCTGGAAGAGGGTCGCCAGGAAGAAGGGGTGGGAGGGGAGCTCCGCGATGCGGATCCCGCCCTCCTCGTCCGCGCCCGTGAAGCGGAGGCCGTGCGCGCGCAGGGTGTCCAGGTGCCGGCTGTCCGGGCCATAGTTGCAGTGGTAGCGCTCCGTCGTCCGCTCCGCGCCGAGCGCCTGCTCGGCGAGCGAGCCCGGGGTGACCCGTACGACGCCCTCGTGGCCCACGAGCGAGCAGGCGAGCGGCGCGATCAGCAGGTCGTCCGCGTCGGCCGCCGGGTCGTTCTCGGCGTGCGCCGCCCGCTCCAGGCCGCAGACGTCCCGGGCGTACTCGATCAGGGCGTGCTGGAAGCCGCCGCAGGTGCCGAGGAACGGGATGCCGTCCTCGCGGGCCGTACGGATCGCCGCCAGGGCCCCCGCCTCGCTCGCGTACGGGCTGCCCGGCAGCACCCACACCGCGTCGAAGCCCTTCACCGCGCCCGGGGCCTCCGCGTCGCCCGTCGGGATCCAGTACGCGTCGAGCGCGAGCCCGTCGCGTTCGGCGAGGGCGTCGAGGAGGACGGGGATGCGGACGTGCGAGCGGACGTGCGGGGAGCGGTCGCCGACCAGGGCGATGCGGGGGGTGTGCGTGTTCGTGTTCATGACCACCATGCTGGGCGGCCACCCCGGTTCACGTCCAACGATGATCACTGCACTCTCCATCACGGATGCTTATGAAGGTCCGGCTAGGGTGGCCGTATGACGAACGATCAGGACTGGGAGACCCGCGTCGCCGCGCTCTGGGAGCGCCTCGACGACCACGAGCCCGCCGACTTCCGCGCCGCCGTCGCCGCCCTCGCCGCCGAGCGGTCCGCCGACGACCCGGCCGCCGTGTTCGAGCAGGGCGCCGCCCACGACTCCACCGGCATGCCCGAGGAGGCCGTCACCCTCTACCGCCGCGCCCTCGGCCTCGGCCTCACCGGACTGCGCCGCCGCCGGGCCGTCATCCAGCTCGCCAGCAGCCTGCGCAACCTCGGCCGCCCCGACCACAGCGTCGAACTCCTCACCGCCGAACGGGCCCTGCCCGCCGACCGGCTCGACGCCGACGAGCAGGCCCTCTCCGGCGCCGTCGACGCCTTCCTCGCCCTCGCCCTCGCCGACACCGGCCGCGACCGCGAGGCCGCCGCCCTCGCCCTCGGCGCCCTCGCGCCCCTGCTGCCCCGCTACAACCGCTCCCTCGCGTACTACGCCCGCGCCCTCCTCACCGCCCCCGACGGGTCCTGAGAGCCGCATGGACCCGCACCTCCTCCGGACGTACGTCACCGTCGCCCGGCTCGCCTCCTTCTCCGAGGCCGCGCGCGAGCTGGGCTACACCCAGTCCGCCGTCTCCCAGCACATCGCCGCCCTCGAGAGCGACCTCGGACTGCCCCTGCTGACCCGGCGACCCGTCGCCCCCACCCCCGCGGGGGAACGGCTCCTCGAACACGCAGGGGCGCTCCTGCTCCGGCTCGAGGCGGCCCGCGCCGACCTCGACCGGTTCGCCGCCGCGCCCCGCGCCACCCTGACCGTCGCCGCCTCCCCGCTCGCCCTCACCCCCCGTACCCTCGCGGCGCTGCCCGCCACCGGGGTGACCCTGCGCGCACTGCCCCGCGAGCGGGTGCCCGCCGCCGTCGCCACCGGAGAGGCGGACGCCGGGCTCGTCGACGGGATCGCCGCCCCCAGCGACCCGCTGCGACTGCCCGACGTCGCCCCGCTCGCCGCGAGCGGCGTCGCCGAGGAACCCCTCGCCGTCGTGCTGCCCGCCCACCACCCCCTCGCCGGACGCCCCGGCCTCCGCCTCGACGACCTCGTGGACGCCCGCTGGCTGGACGCGCCCTCCGCCGGCATCCCCCTCGACCGGCTGCGCGCCGTCCACGGCGGGCCCGCCGGACGCGGCTTCCGCACCGCCCTGCGCTACGAGGGCACCGACAGCCGCACCCTCGCCGCCCTGGCCGCCGCCGGGCACGGCCTGGCCCTCCTGCCGCTGCCCGCGACGGACGGCGTCCCCGGCGCTGCCGCCGTCCCCCTGGTCGCGCCCCGCCTCGTCCACCGCACCGAACTCCTCCTCCCGGCGGCGGCGGGACGCGAAGCGGGCGGGCCGGTGGCCGAGTTCGCCCGACGGCTCAGGAGCTGACACCCGCAGTCGCTACCCTGTGCGCAACGGCGAGGGAAGGCGGGCGGGCGTGGGGTGGCTGCGACGAGGACCCAGGCGGGACGGCGACGACGCACCGAGGGACCCCGAGTTCGCGTACTTCTCCCAGCGGGAGGCCGCGCTCTTCCGCGGCCGGGTCCGCGAGACCTTCGCCGAACTCGGCCTGGAGGTCACCGTCTACGCCGACCACGTCATCGACGACAAGGGCCGCCGCTTCGGCCTCGGCAACCTGGCCGCCGTCTGCCACCAGGACGGGCGCGGCCCCCGCGTCTGGCCCGGCATGATCCAGCGCCACATCGGCCTCGTCGTCCGGGCCATGGACGGCCCCTCCGCGCTCGACACCCTGCCGCCCGAGCAGATCCGCGCCCAGCTCTACCCCCGGGTCGTCAGCGGCGACGGCATCGACGCCGGCGCCTTCGGCTACGCCAGGACCGTCGCCCCCGGCCTGTACGAGGTCCTCGCCCTGGACCTGCCGGAGAGCGTCATGATGCTCACCGACGAGGCGCTCGAACGGCTCGGGGACCACAAGCAGCTGCGCGCCCGCGCCCTGCGCAATCTGCGCGGGCTGCCCGTCGAGGAGCACGAGACCGTCCGCGACGCCGACGGCATGTGCTTCGAGATCATCCTCGGCGACTCCTTCTACACCGCGAGCCGCGTCCTCGACCTCGACGGCGTCGTCCAGCGCGTCACCGGCCTCCCGCTCGGCGAGCACGGCGCCCTCGTCGCCCTGCCCTTCCGGCACCAGCTCGCCTTCCACCCCATCCGGGACACCTCGATCATCCCGGCCCTCGGCGCGATGGCCTCGTTCGCCGCCTCCGGGTACGAGGACGTGCCGGGCGCCATCAGCCCGTACGTCTTCTGGTGGCGGGACGGCACGCTCACCCAGCTCAGCGAGCACGACGCGGAGCGCGGCGACCTGCGGATCGTCGTCGGCGACGACTTCCACGAGCTGCTCGAACGGCTCATCGCCCAGGGACCCGACCGCCGCTGACCCGCTCGCGTCCCGCGCGCCCGCCCGGCAGGATGCCGTACGACGCGACAGCCGAGGACGTCGAGAAGGAGCCCCCATGCCGAGCACGGACGCATCCGAAGAGGTCGCGCCCTTCACCGCGGACGACTACCGGGCCCGGATGACCCGGGCCGCCGAGGCCGCCGCCGACGCCGGCCTCGCGGGCGTCCTCGTCGCCCCCGGACCCGATCTGGTCCACCTCACCGGCTACCGGCCGACCGCGATCACCGAGCGCCTCACCGTCCTCGTCCTCGCCGCCGGCCGGGAACCGGTCCTCGTCGTCCCGACCCTCGAGGCGCCCGACGCCGAGAAGGCCGCCGGGGCCGCCGCGCTCACCCTGCGCGACTGGACCGACGGCACGGACCCGTACGCCGTCACCGCCCCGCTCCTCGACGCCGACGGCCGGTTCGGGATCAGCGACAACGCCTGGGCCATGCACCTCCTCGGCCTCCAGCAGGCCCTGCCCGGCACCTCGTACGTCTCCCTCACCAAGGCCCTGCCCATGCTCCGCGGCGTCAAGGACGCCCACGAACTCGCCAGGATCGCTGCCGCCGGAGCCGCCGCCGACCAGGCGTACCGCGAGATCCTCAAGGTCCGGTTCGCCGGCCGCAAGGAGACCGACGTCGCCGCCGACCTCGCCCGGCTGCTCATGGAGTCCGGCCACTCGCAGGTCGACTTCACCGTCGTCGGCTCGGGGCCCAACGGCGCCGACCCGCACCACGAGGCGGGAGACCGGGTCATCGAGCGCGGAGACATGGTCGTCCTCGACTTCGGCGGTCTCAAGCACGGCTACGGCTCCGACACCACCCGTACCGTCCACGTCGGCGAGCCCACCGACGAGGAGCGGCGCGTCCACGACCTCGTCCGCGAGGCCCAGCAGGCCGGCTTCGAGGCGGTACGCCCCGGGGTCGCCTGCCAGGAGGTCGACCGGGCGGCCCGCAAGGTCATCACGGACGCCGGCTACGGCGACTACTTCATCCACCGCACCGGCCACGGCATCGGCGTCACCACCCACGAACCGCCGTACATGATCGAGGGCGAGGAGCTCCCCATCGTCCCCGGCATGTGCTTCTCCATCGAGCCCGGCGTCTACCTCCCGGGCCGCTTCGGCGTCCGCATCGAGGACATCGTGACGGCCACCGAGGACGGCGCGGGACGCCGCTTCAACAACACCCCGCGCGAGATGGCCATCGTCGAGTAGAGCCCGCCGACGGCCCGGTCAGCCGTCCGTGAGGACCACCGACGACTCGCCGGGCAGGCGCAGCAGGCCGTCCGCCGCCGGGGGGTCGACCTCGTCCCAGGCGGCCAGGACCCGGTCGCGGCCGTTCGAGCCGAGCGGGATCACCGCCGGCTCCTTGCCCAGGTTCACGGCCACCCGCAGGTCCCCGCGCCGGAAGACCAGCCAGCGGGCCTCCTCGTCGAAGGCCACCTTCACGCCCGCCAGGTCCGGGTCCGTCAGATCGGGCAGCGTGCGGCGCAGCGCGATGAGCCGGCGGTGCCAGGCCAGGAGCCGCTTGTGCGGGTCCCGTCCGCGTTCGTCGCGGTCGAGGACCGAACGGTCGCGGGTGGCCGGCTCCTGCGGGTCGGGCACCTCGTCCTC
This sequence comes from Streptomyces sp. NPDC034084, assembly GCF_055575535.1. Taxonomy (NCBI): domain Bacteria; kingdom Bacillati; phylum Actinomycetota; class Actinomycetes; order Kitasatosporales; family Streptomycetaceae; genus Streptomyces; species Streptomyces sp. NPDC034084. The sequence goes on along the minus strand of NZ_JBVISK010000012.1, from coordinate 113,762 downwards.
GGACCAGCCGTGCGCGGCGAACTCCCGCTTGCGGCCCCGCCGTACGGCCTCTGCCAGCTCCGGGTCGGTGTGGTCGGTGAAGTACATCCACGGCGTGCTCGCCCCCCACTCCTCGCCCATGAACAGCATCGGCACGGAGGGGCCGGTGAGGACGAGCGTCGCCGCGCAGGCGAGCAGGCCGGGGGAGAGCGAGGCCGAGAGGCGGTCGCCGAGGGCCCGGTTGCCGATCTGGTCGTGCGTCTGGGCATAGCCCAGGAAACGGTGGGCGGGGGTGCGCTCCCGGTGCACCGGACGGCCGTGGTGACGGCCCCGGAAGGCGGAGTACGTGCCGTCGTGGAAGAAGACGCGGGTGAGCGTCTTGGCGAGCGCCGCCATCGGGGCGCGCGCGAAGTCGGCGTAGTAGCCCTGGGACTCGCCGGTCAGGGCGGTGTGCAGGGCGTGGTGGAAGTCGTCGTTCCACTGGGCGTGCACGCCCAGACCGCCGAGCGAGCGCGGGGCGGTGGTGCGCGGATCGGCCTGGTCCGACTCCGCGATCAGGAAGTGCTGGCGGCCCTGCTCCTTCGCCAGCTCGTCGACGGCCTCCGACAGTTCCTCCAGGAAGTGCAGCGCCCGCGTGTCGGCGAGCGCGTGCACCGCGTCGAGCCGCAGCCCGTCGATCCGGTAGTCCCGCAGCCAGGCGAGCGCGCTCCCCAGGAAGTACGCCCGCACCTCGTCCGAGCCCGGCGCGTCCAGGTTCACCGCCGCGCCCCACGGCGTGTGGTGGGTCTCCGTGAAGTACGGGCCGAAGGACGGGAGGTGGTTCCCCGAGGGGCCCAGGTGGTTGTGCACCACGTCCAGGACCACGCCCATGCCGAGCCCGTGCGCCGCGTCCGTGAACCGCTTCAGCGCCTCCGGCCCGCCGTACGGCTCGTGCACCGCCCACGGCGCCACCCCGTCGTACCCCCAGCCCCGCACCCCGGGGAACGGGCACAGCGGCATCAGCTCCACATGGGTGATGCCGAGGCCCGCGAGCTCCCCGAGCCGCGCGGCCGCCGCGTCGAGCGTTCCCTCCGGCGTGAAGGTGCCGACGTGCAGCTCGTACAGGACGGCGCCGCGCAGCCGCAGGCGCGGGGAGTCGTGCCGCCAGGTGTACGCCGCGTGGTCGACGACCGCGCTCAGCCCGTCGGGCCCGTCGGGCAGCCGGCGTGAGCGCGGATCCGGGAGCACGGGCCCGCCGTCGAGCGAGAAGCCGTACCGGTCGCCGTCCACGGCGGGCACCACGCCCGACCACCAGCCGTCCCGTTCGGCGTCCCGGTCCAGGGGGTGACCGGAGCCGTTCAGCTCCAGGGTCACCCGGTCACGGGCGTTCGGCGCCCACACCTCGAAGAGCACGGGAATCCCCTCGTCGACGGTCCAGTCACTCCACCACCGCGACCATCCTGGCAGTCAGGACCCCGACGCGCCCGGCGCGTCCCACACGTAGTTGATCGCGTGCTCGAACGCCACGTAGCCCGCCCGGGCGAAGGCAGCCGCCATCGGCACGTTCCCCAGGTCCGTCGCCGCCCGGATCCGGGGCACGTCCGCGGCGGCCAGGATCCGGGTCCCCTCCGCCAGGATGTCGTCGATGTACCCGTGCCCGCGGTGGGCGGGCAGCACACCGATGTACGCGATGGTGTGGTGGTAGTTGTTCCGGGCGGGCACGACGAAGCCGACCGGTTCGCCGCTCCCCGGCAGCTGGGCGATCCGCCACCAGGCGCGCGGCGAGGAGTAGGTGCCGAGCTCCTCGTCGAAGTGCAGCTCCGCCGCCTTCCGCGCCGACAGGCCGGAGGCCAGATCGGCCTGGCCGTGCGCGTCGAGCGTGCCCTCCATCACGGGTGTCATCAGCGCGAGGAGGTCCTCGCGGTCCCGCACCGGACGGAACTCCAGCCGTCCCGTCGGCTCCGCCACGGGGGTGCCCGGGCGCCACTCCAGGCGCAGCCGCTCGACCAGCGGCCGGGCGCCCGTGCGCTCCAGGACGGAGAACAGGGACTCCAGCCGGGAGCGGGTCTCCGGGACCTCGCGCCAGTCCGCCGGCAGGAACCGCCCGAACTCCGGGCGCCGCTCGCCGGCCGGGACCACCGCGGCCGTCGCCGTCTCCAGGAGGCGCAGACCGATCTCGGCGCACTCCTCCGGGGTCAGCTCCGGCGCGAGGTCGAAGAAGTCGAGCGCCTGGGGCGCGGAGCCCGCCGCGTGGGTCCACCAGGCGAGCCGGCCGAGGAGCCGGTCGCCGTCGAGCGCCACCCACATCCACGCGGGGAGGCGGCGGCCGGTGACGAGGTCGTCGGCGAGCTCGTGGTCGAGCGAGTACGTGAGGCGGAGGAACAGGTCGAGTTCCCCGGGCCCGGCGAGCGGGCGGATGACGAGGTCGTGGTGGAGCGCGGTCGAAGAAGACGTGGTCACGTCGTGTGTCCCCCGGGGGATCGCTGGGTGCGGAGCCCGCAGACCGTAACAGCTACGGCGCCGCGGCCGCCCGGGAGTTTCTCCAGGTCAGCGGCGCTTCTGGACACTTCGGGCCCGACGGGCCGACAATCTCGGGTGTGACGACCCCTTTCGAGCTTCCGGCGAACTCCCCTCGGCTGACCGACGCCGAGCGGGACCGCGCGCTGGTGCTGCTCCGTGAGGGCGCCGCCCAGGGCCGCCTCTCGCACGACACCTTCCTCTTCCGGATGGAGCGCGCGCTCCAGGCCCGCAGGCCCGACGAACTCGCCCTGCTCACCGCCGACCTGCGGACCGAGGGCACCTGGACCCGGCGGGTGGTCGGCGCGGTCGAGCGGATGTCCGCGTTCACGGCGCGGATCGGGCGGGCCTGGAGCGCGGAGCGGCTGCCGAAGCTGCTGCTGCCGCGCCCCGGCCCGTACCCGCTGCGGATAGGCCGCGACCCGGTCAACGGGCTGCGGCTCAGCCACGAGACGGCCTCCCGGCTGCACGCCGAACTCTCGCTGCAGGGCGGCCTGTGGGTGCTGCGCGACCTCGGCTCGACGAACGGCACCACCGTCAACGGGCGGCGGGTCACCGGCGCCGTGGTGGTGCGGCCCGGGGACGTCGTCGGTTTCGGCCAGATGTCCTTCCGGCTGTCGCACGACTGACCCCTTGATGTTCACTCGTCCGGCGGTACGCGGCGGGCGCTGAGGCGCGCGCGGTGATGGTCTGGGAAGACGCGCGCCACGTTCTCCGGCCGCGGCACCCACCGCCGATCGACAGGGGTCGAGATGAGCGACGCGCCGAACCGCGAGCCGAACCGGGGCACGGGGAACGACCGGCCCTCCGGAGACCCCTGGACCCGGCTGCCGTCCATGGCGCCGGCACCCGCCACCCGCCGCCGCCGCCGCACGCCCGGCCCGGCACCCGCCGCCGGTCGGGTACGCCCCCTGGCCGACCCCGCCGCCGCCGGCCCCGTCCCGCCCGGCGGGCGGACCGTCGCGCCGAGCCCCCTCGACCCGGGCGCCACGCGGGACCCGCACCGGATCCACCGGACCCTGCGCGAGCGGTTCCCCCTCACGTACGACCCGCTGCTGCGGGCCTGGGTCCTCAGCCGGTACGCGGACGTGGCCACCGCGCTCACCGACTCGCGCTTCACGCACGGGCACCGGCCCGGCGACCCGCCGTGCGCGCGGGCCCACGTCGACGTCGACATGGAGGCCCTGCGCGCGGTCACCGAACGCACCGCCCACGTCCTGGCCCGCCGGATCGCCGAACGGTCCCAGGCAGACCTGGTCACCGACTTCTGCCACTGGCTGCCCGCCGGCATCGTCGCAGCCGCCGTCGGCGTGCCCTACCGCGACATGATGCGGCTCGTACGCGGCCGGGCGGCGGGCGCGCTGGCGGGGGAGTGCGGCGGGCAGATCGCCGTACGCGAGAAGGCGCTCGCCTCCTTCCTCGGCAACGTGCTCGCCGACCCAGACCAGGTCGCCGCCCTCCGCGACGCACCCGCCGGACTCGTCGCCCGCGCCTGGACCGAGTCGCTGCGCCGGGACCCGCCCGTGCAGATCGCGGTGCGCCGCACCAGCGCCGAGGTGCCGGTGAGCGGCGGTGTCGTCCCGGCGGGCGCGTCCGTCGCCCTGCTCGTCGGTTCGGCGGGCCGCGACCCCGAACGCTTCCGCGAGCCCGACCGCTTCGACCCGTTCCGCGACGACCCGGGCCAGCTCACGTACGGGGCGGGTTTCTGCCCGGCGGTCCTGCTCGCCCGCCTCGAGGCGGAGTACGCCCTGCGCGCCCTCTTCACGGCCATGCCCCGACTGCGTCTCGCCGACGGTTTCCGCCCCACAGCCACGGGGCTCATCACGCGGGCCCCCCGGAGTCTGATCGTCCGTCCGGGCGGCTGAGGGGCCCCGGGACCGCTGTTAGGGTGACGTGCGCTCGTCAAAACGAGCTTTCGTTCTACCACTTCCAACGGGGATTCAAACATGAAGATGCGTCATGTCCGCGCGATCGCTGTGTTCGGCATCGCGGTGGTCGCCCTGACCGGTGCCCGCGGCTCGCACGGCGGCAGCTGCGGGGGCAGCTCCGGAAGCAGCCACAGCAGCGGCAGCAACCACAGCGACAACGACGGCGGCTCGGGCAGCACCTCCGGCGGCTCCGTGTCCGGCGGCGCCGGCAGCGCCGACAAGGCCTCGCGCGACGTGACCATCGACGAGTGCACGTACGACCCGGCGACGAAGAACCTCGTCGCCCGGATCACCATCAAGAACGACGGCCTCATGGACTACGACTACGACGTCAGCATGAAGTTCACCGGCGCCGCCGGTGGCACCGCCGTCCCGGCCACCGCCAGGACGACCGCCATCGCCGTCAAGGCGAGCGCCTCCAGGAGCGTCGAAATGACCACCTCGTACCCGGGATCCGGCGACGGCTCCGAGTACACCAAGTGCGAGGTCACCCGAGCCTCCCGCTCCTGATCACCCCCGGGTTCCGGACAGGACCCGGCCCGCGGACGCGGCGGGATCCTGTCCGGAGCGCCAGACCGAGGCCATCAGGAGCGCGCCGGGGAGGATTCCGGCGACGCTCGCGATGACGGCGGCCGGGGCGTCGAGCGCCGCGAGGACCAGGCCCGCCGCCCCGCAGGCCGTGAGCGAGGCGGCGAGGGCGTGCAGGGCCGGCCGGCGCCAGGCGGCCGCCAGGCCGAAGAAGTGGACGCCGACGACGAAGGCGATCCAGCCCACGGCCGCCTGCGGGAGGTGCAGCACGCGGCTGATCACCAGGAGCCCGACCGCGAGCCCGAGCACCTCGGCCGCCACCACGTACCAGTAGCGGCGCCCGAATCCGGTGACGGCCCCGGTGTCGCCGTCGGCTTCGGCACCGGTGGCGGCTCCGGCCCCTGTGGCCGCCTCGGGCGCCTGCGCGGCCCGGCCGCGCCGCCGCCCGAAGACGACCACGCCCAGGAACGCGGCGATCGCGAGGAGGCGCAGCGGAGTGGCGACCGCCGTCGGCAGAGCGCCCGCGTTGGCCTGGACGAAGACGAGCCCGAAGGCGGCGCCGATGAGCCGGCCGGTTTGATCCTTTGTCATGATCATCAGCTTGTCATGGGGCCGGGCCGCTGTTCACTCCAGCCGGGCGAGCAGCGCCACCGGCCGCTCCGCGAACAGCTCCGCCAGCTTCACCTCCGTCGCGGGCCCGCCCGTGAACTCCCGTACGCCGTCGAGCGCGTCGCCCCAGCGCCCCTCGGGCAGCACCAGCTCCGTGTCCTGCCAGCCGCCCGCCTGCGCGAGCCGCAGGGAGAGCCGGGTCACGGCCGTGATCACCCGGCCGGAGCGGGCGAAGGCCAGACAGTGCGCGGCCGCCGGCCCCTCCGCCGTCAGCGGGACGTACGTGCCGTCCGGGCCGAAGGCCTCCGGGTGGGCGCGCCGCAGCCGCAGCGCCGCCCGGACCAGGGCCGTCCGTTCGTCCTCCGGGCCGACCGCGAACGGCGCGCGGTTGTCCGGGTCGACGAGCGCCCGGTACTCCCGCTCCGTGTTCTGGTACAGCTCCGGCACCCCCGGCATCGTCAGCTGCGCGAGCGCCGCGCCGAGCGCGTGGGCCCGGATGTGCGGCTCCAGGGCGAAGGCGGCCTCCGAGGCGGCCCGGAGCGGGATCCGGCCGGGACCGGCCGCCGCGAACTCGGCCACCGCCCGCTCGTACTCCGTGTCCGGCTCGGTCCAACTGGTCCTGAGCCCCGCCTCGCGCACGGACTTGAGGATCGCGGGACCCAGCCGGTCCGGGTCCGGGGTGCCGAGGCCGAAGGCCGTCTGCCAGGCCGTCCACGCCACATGGGCGTCGGGCGCGGGCACGTCGGCGACCTCCGCGAGGAGCTCCGCCCACACGTCCGGGCACTGGGCGAGCACCGCGATCCCGGCCCGGACGTCCGCGCTGCGCTTGGTGTCGTGCGTGGACAGCACGGTGCCGGTGGCCGGCCAGTCCCGGGCGATCCGCAGGCAGTACGCGTGGAACTCCTCCACCGGCACCGCCGGACGCCCGGCGTCGCCGCCGACCTCGTTCGCCGACAGGAGCGGGGTGTACCGGTAGAAGGCGGTGTCCTCCACGGACTTGGCCCGCAGCGCGGACGAGGTCTGGGCGAACCGCGCGCGGAACGCCCGGTGTTCCGGACCGTCGCCCCGCGCCCCGAGCGCCAGCTCCCGAACGACGTCGACCGCCGTCGCCTCCTCCTCCACCGCGAAGGCGGCCTTCGCGCCGCGCGCCGCCTCCGCGGTCAGCACCTCCTCGCCGCCGGTCCGGTAGGGGCGGTAGACGGGGACCCGGACGAGAAGCTCCCGGATGGCGGTGCGCAGCGCCCAGGGGGCGTGATCCCGCAGCTCGGGGTCGGCGGCGCAGATCCGGCCGGCGATCCGGGTCAGCGCGTTGGTCTCCGCGGCCAGGTCGTGCGTCACCACCTCGTACGCGGCGCGGCGCGCGGTCGCCTCCCAGCGGCCGCCCCGGTCCCCGGCCTTCCCGACGAACTCCCGGTAGAGGTCCGCGAGTTCGTCGGCGCCCACCGGGTCGGTGAACACCCCTTCGACCTGCCGCAGCGCGTCGTACCCCGTGGTGCCCGCGACCGGCCAGGCGGCGGGCAGCGTCTCCGCTCCCGTGAGGATCTTCTCCACGACCGTCCAGCAGCGTCCCCCGGTCGCCGCCGCCAGGTCCTCCAGATAGCCCTGCGGATCGGCGAGTCCGTCCGGGTGGTCGATGCGCAGCCCCTCGATCACCCCGTCGGCGACCAGCTCCACGATCTTCGCGTGGCTCGCCGCGAAGACCTCGGGGTCCTCCACCCGTACTCCGATGAGGTCCGAGATGGTGAAGAAGCGGCGGTAGCCGAGCTCGGTACGGGCGAGCCGCCACCAGCCGAGCCGGTACCACTGGGCGTCGAGCAGCTCGTCGAGCGGCAGCTCCTCGGTGCCCGCCCGGAGCGGGAACTCCTGGCCGTCCAGGTGGAGGGTCCCGCCGGAGACCCGGAACCGGTCCCGTACCTCCGGAAGCCGCGCGGGCAGCACGGGGAGCAGCACCCGGCCGTCCCCGGCCCCCCAGTCGATGTCGAACCAGCGGGCGTACGGCGAGTCGGGGCCCTCGCGGAGCACTTCGCGCAGCGCGTGGTTGTGGCGCGGGGAGGCCGCCATGTGATTGGGCACCAGGTCCACGACGAGCCCGAGGCCGTGTGCCCGCGCGGTCACCGCCAGGGCCCGCAGCCCGTCCTCGCCGCCCAGCTCGGCCCGTACGGACCGGTGGTCGGTGACGTCGTAGCCGTGGGTCGAGCCGGGCATCGCCTCCAGGACGGGGGAGAGGTGGAGGTGTGAGACCCCGAGGCCGGCCAGGTACGGCACGGCGCGCTCGGCGGCCGCGAACGGGAACTCCGGCTGGAGCTGCAGCCGGTAGGTCGACGTGGGTGGAATGGGCGTCATGCGAACGTACGTACCCCGCTGGAGGGCTTCTGTGTCATCGCCCCATGCACCCGTTCGAGTGCATCGCGTTACGTTCGCGTGATGCTCCGCATGTACCGGGACACGCTGTCCCTGCTCGGACCGGCCCTGCCGGTCGTCTCGTTCCTCGGTCGGCTCCCCACCGCCATGTGCCAGCTCGGCAGTCTCCTCCTGGTCGCCGAGACGAGCGGCTCGCTCGCCGCCGCGGGCCTGACGGGCGGCGCGCTGGCCGCCGGACAGACCCTCGCCGGGCCCGTCATCGGGCGGCTCGCCGACCGGCACGGCCAGCGCGGGGTCGTCCTCGCGGCCTCCCTCGCCAACGCGGTCGCCGTGACCGCCCTGGTCCTCGCCGCCCTCGCCGAGATCTCCACCGGCCCGCTCATGGCGCTCGGGGCCCTCGCCGGGGCCACCGTCCCCCAGGTCGGGCCGCTCGCCCGGACCCGCTCCGTGGCCCTTGCCCGCCGCTCCGGCGCGGACGACCGGCTCGTCGGCACGGTGCTCTCCTTCGAGGGCACCCTCGACGAGGTCTCCTTCGTCCTCGGCCCGGCTCTCGTCGGCCTCGCCGCCGCCCTCGCCCACCCGGCCGCCGCACTCCTCCTGGCGGCGCTCCTCCTGGCCGTCTGCGGCTGCGCCTTCGCGCTCCATCCGACGGCTCGCGCGACCGCTTCGAAGCCCTCCGGTTCCACCCGAACGAGTGCCGCCGAACGGACGCGGCTGCCGGGATCGGCGTACGCCCTGCGCGGCACGATGGTCCTCCAGGGCGCCATGTTCGGCGCCTCGCAGGCCGGGATCACCGCCCTCACCGAGGAGCTGGGAGCGCCCGCCCAGGCCGGACTCGCGTACGCGGCCATGGGCGTGATGAGCGCCGCCGTCGGCCTCTCCATGGCGGCCGTGCCCGCCCGGATCGGGCTCGTCACCCGCTGGCGCGCCGCGACCGCGGGCCTCGTCGTCCTCTCCGTACCGCTGCTGTCCGTCGGCTCGCTGGGCGCGCTGTACGCGGTGGTCGTCGTCCTCGGCGCGGCCTATGCCCCGCACCTGATCACCGTCTTCGGGCTGACCGAACGGATCGTGCCGGCCGCCCGGCTCGCCGAGTCGATGGCCTTTCTGACCAGCGGGATCGTCGGCGGTCAGGCCCTCGCCCTCGCCGTCTCCGGCCGGCTCGCCGAAGGCCACGGCGCCCCCGCCGCCTTCGCGGTGGCGGTGGGGGCGGCCGTGGCCTGCGCGGTGCTGTCCTGGTCGGTGCGGGTGACGACCCCCGTTCGAGAACTCAGACCGGTTGCCTGACTCCCGTACGAGAACTCAGACCGGTTGCCCGACTCCCGTACGAGAACTCAGACCAGTTGCCCGACTCCCGTACGGAGGCTCAGGCCGGTCTCCGCAGGACGGTCAGGCTGAGCGGCGCGAGGGTCACCCGCTCCCCGGCCGCCAGCTCCGGGCCCTCCTTCGGCGGCATCCCCTCCGGGTCGGAGGTGTCCACCACCGTGCGCCAGCAGCGCCCGTGGCTGTCCGGGACCGCGAACTCCAGCTCCTTCGACGAGGCGTTGAACATCAGCAGGAACGAGTCGTCCGCGATCCGCTCGCCCTGCGTGCCCGGCTCCGAGATGGCGTTGCCGTTGAGGAAGACCGTCAACGCCTGGGCGTGCGCCGCCTGCCAGTCGCGGGACGTCATCTCCTCGCCCTCGGGCGTGAACCAGGCGATGTCGGTCAGCTCGTCGTGCGTGCCCTCCACCGGCCGGCCGTGGAAGAAGCGGCGGCGACGGAAGACCGGATGGTCACGGCGCAGCCGGACCATCGCGCGCGTGAAGCGCAGCAGCGTGCCCTCCACCTCGCTGTTCTCCTTCGGCCACCGCACCCACGAGACCTCGTTGTCCTGGCAGTACGCGTTGTTGTTGCCGCCCTGCGTCCGCCCGAACTCGTCGCCGTGGCTGAGCATCGGCACGCCCTGCGAGAGCATCAGCGTGGCGAGGAAGTTGCGCATCTGGCGGGCGCGCAGCTCGGCGATCCCGACGTCCTCGGTCTCGCCCTCCGCCCCGCAGTTCCAGGAACGGTTGTAGCTCTCGCCGTCCCGGTTGCCCTCGCCGTTCGCCTCGTTGTGCTTGTCGTTGTACGAGACGAGGTCACGCAGGGTGAAACCGTCGTGGCAGGTCACGAAGTTGACCGAGGCGAGCGGACGCCGCCCGTCGTCCTGGTAGAGGTCGGAGGAGCCGGTCAGCCGGGAGGCGAACTCCGCGAGCGTCCGCGGCTCGCCGCGCCACAGGTCCCGCACGCAGTCGCGGTACTTGCCGTTCCACTCGGTCCACAGCGGCGGGAAGTTGCCCACCTGGTAGCCGCCCTCGCCGACGTCCCACGGCTCGGCGATCAGCTTCACCTGGCTCACCACCGGATCCTGCTGCACCAGGTCGAAGAAGGAGGACAGCCGGTCCACCTCGTGGAACTGGCGGGCCAGGGTGGCCGCCAGGTCGAAGCGGAAACCGTCCACGTGCATCTCGGTCACCCAGTACCGCAGGCTGTCCATGATCAGCTGGAGCACGTGCGGGGAGCGCATGAGCAGCGAGTTCCCGGTGCCGGTGGTGTCCGTGTAGTACCGGCGGTCGTTCGAGAGCCGGTAGTACGAGGGGTTGTCCAGGCCCCGGAAGGAGAGCGTCGGGCCCAGGTGGTTCCCCTCGGCGGTGTGGTTGTAGACCACGTCGAGGATGACCTCGATGCCCGCCTGGTGCAGCGCCCGGACCGCCGACTTGAACTCCAGGACCTGCTGGCCCCGGTCGCCCCAGGACGCGTAGGCGTTGTGCGGGGCGAAGAACCCGATCGTGTTGTAGCCCCAGTAGTTGGACAGACCCGCGTCCACGAGCCGGTGGTCGTTCACGAACTGGTGCACGGGCATCAGCTCGAGAGCCGTGACGCCGAGTTCCTTCAGATGGCCGATCACCGACGGGTGCGCGAGCCCCGCGTACGTCCCGCGCAGCTCCTCCGGAAGGTCCGGATGCAGCATCGTGAGGCCCTTCACATGGGCCTCGTAGATCACCGTGTGGTGGTACTCCGTGCGGGGGCGCCGGTCGTCGCCCCAGTCGAAGTAGGGGTTGACCACGACCGAGGCCATCGTGTGCGGGCCCGAGTCGAGGTCGTTGCGCGCGTCGGGCCGCCCGAAGGGATAGCCGTACACCGCCTCCCCCCAGGTGATCTGTCCCGACACCGCGCGCGCGTACGGGTCGAGCAGCAGCTTCGCCGCGTTGCAGCGCAGCCCGCGCTCCGGCGCGTACGGGCCGTGCACCCGGAACCCGTACCGCTGACCGGGCATCACACCCGGCAGATAGGCGTGCCGGACGAAGGCGTCCGTCTCGCGCAGTTCCACCGCCGTCTCCGAGCCGTCGTCATTGAGCAGACACAGCTCGATTCTGTGGGCGGCCTCCGAGAAGACCGCGAAGTTGGTTCCCGCTCCGTCATAGGTGGCGCCCAAGGGGTACGCCTGTCCCGGCCAGACCTGCATGGATACGACTCTTCCTCTTCTGTCCGGGTTTCATAGCTGTTCTTCGGCCAGATCCTGCCCGAAAGAGGCGCAACCTCCTAGGACTTCGCCCCGTCCTACCGGGTGACCGGAGCCCAAGAGGGGGAACGAGGGGGAAGTGTGTACGAAATAGCGCGCCGCCACCTGGGGAAGGTGGTGGCCGGAGCGGCCATGGCGGTGACGGGAACCGCCGTCGCCGTCGCGATCAGCCTGCCGGGCCAGGCGGGAGCGGACGACACGCCGGGGGGCCGGGGCGCCGTGGCGGGGGGTTCGTCCGCGGCGGCCGGCACGTCCGGGGCCTCTGGTGCCTCGGGTGCCTCCGGACAGGGGGAGGGGGAGGCCGGTGAGCGGGCCGCGGGTTCCGCGCCCCGGCCGGCCACCGTGGTCCCGCCCGCGGCCGAGGGGGACAAGGGGGTCGGCAGCGACCCGCTCACCGACGACGAGCTCGCGAGGGCCGAGACGCTGGCGCTGGCTCCGCCCGCCGCCTCCGCCCAGCAGGACGTCTCGGGCGGCCGCGGCCCCCAGCGTCTCGGCACGCGGCTCGCCGACCCGCAGCCGGGAGACACCTCCCGCCGCGCCGAGGTCCGGCTCTACGACTACGGGCGGGACGAGCTGATCACGAAGACCGTCAACCTCGACACCGGCAAGGTCGAGAAGTCCGGAGCGCAGCGCGGGGTCCAGCCCTCCGCCCACCCCGAGGAACTGCGCGAGGCCGTGGAGCTGATCCTCGCCGGCCCGCTCGGCAAGGGGGTCAAGGAGGACTACAAGGACGCCACCGGCAAGGAGCTCACCTCCAGCAAGCAGCTGTGGTTCAACGGCGACGTCTACCGCACCTACCGCGAGGCACACGTGCCCGAGCAGCTCGCCCGCTGCGGTGAGCACCGGTGCGTCCGGCTCGTCACCAAGGTCCTCAACGGGGCCTGGATCGACACCCGGAACCTGATCGTCGACCTCTCCGCGAGGACCGTCACCCGCGTCGGCTGACCACCGGCCGGGACTCACCGCAGCCTCATGACACGTACGAGGGAGTACCTCCCCATGTCCACCCAGCGCACTCTGTCCACCCAGCGCAACCTGTCCACGCAGTCGAGCCTGTCCACGCGGCGGAGGCTTCACACCCGCAGGCGGGGGGCCGTCCTGACCGCCGCCGCCCTGCTCGGCACCGTCACGGCCGCCGCCGGACCCGCGACCGGCGCGACCGCCGCGCCGGCCCCCGCCACGCCCGACTGCTCGGCCGCGTACCGCATCACGCAGAAGCTCGACGGCGGCACCACCTGGCGCATGTGCTGGCGCTACGACACCGATGCCGGGCTCACGCTCGACCGGGTCACCTACCAGCCGCCCGGCGCCACCGCCCCCATCAAGGTCCTCACCAGCGCCCGGCTCGCCCAGATCCACGTGCCCTACGACGACGGCGGCGCCGAGTACGACGACCTCACCGGCGCCGGCTTCGGCTACGGCCTGCAGAACCTCAAGCCGGCCGAGTGCCCCGGCGGCACCCTCACCACCGTCAAGGTGGTCGACGTCGGCGACGTCAAGGGCCTGTGCACCACCACGCGGGCGCGTGGGCACGCGTACCGCATGGCCAGCGACAACGGCTCCAGGGTCTGGCAGGCCCAGGCCAAGGACCTGCTCGTCTACACCGTCAACAAGGTCGGCTGGTACGAGTACATCACCGAGTGGCGCTTCACCGCCGACGGCACCATCGGCGCCAACGTCGGGGCCACCGGCAGCCTCTCGCCCGTCGACTACAACGCCACCGACGGACGCGGCTGGCCCCTCGGCAAGGGCGCCCGCGGCTACGCCACCAGTCACGCCCACAACGTCTTCTGGAAGCTCGACTTCGGTCTCGACGGCTCCACCAAGGACCGGATCGAGCAGTTCGACTCCACCGTCACCGCGCCCGCCGCCGGCGGCGGCGGACCCACCGTGAAGACGAAGCGGACCGTCATCACCAAGGAACTCGCCGGCGACGCGAAGAACATGCGCTGGTGGCGGGTGGTCAGCGGCACCGGCAAGAACGCCGACGGTCACGCCCGCTCGTACGAGATCGTGCCCGGCCACACCGACACCCACGCGGGCCGCGGCTTCACCAAGCACGACGTGTACTTCACCCAGTCCCGCGCCTGCGAGAAGTTCGCGAGCAACAACATCGGCAACTGCGCGCAGGGCGCCGGCGACAGCGTGGACAGGTGGGTCAACGGCGAGACGCTGACCCAGCCTTCCGTGTGGGTCAACATCGGGTTCCACCACGTCGCCCGGGATGAGGACCAGCAGCCGATGCCGGTCCACTGGCAGGGTTTCCAGCTCGCGCCCCGGGACGTAACCGCTATGAATCCGCTCACTCCGGCCGATCTCGCCTCCCAGAACGGGCAGCCCGATCTGGGGAGTTGAGCGAGCAGCCTGACGATCCTGCTGCACCGCCTCCCGCTCGCGGAGTACCCTTCCTTGATCGTTGTCACATGGTCATCCTGTCCGCCGGAAGGGGTGTCCGGGAGCAGAAGGCGGTGCGCGGGTGAGCTCGGGAGGTCTGGAGCTGCCCCCAGGTGACGCGGGTCACGAGGGGGGCCCGGCCGACCCCGCGGAGGCGTCGTCCGGAGCGGTCGCACCGCCGGGCGCGGCCGCGCCTCCGGGGACGGCCGTGCCGCCCGGCACGGTCACGGTCGGCCGGCCGGTGGAGATAGGGGCGGAGCTCGACTGGGACGCCGGGGCCTGGAGCGAGGTCCGCACCCGGGCCCAGCGCGCCGGGCGCGCCTACATCTGGCTGAATCTCGTCGAACAGCGGCTGCGGGCCGTCGTCGCCGCCGTCCTGCGGCCCGTGTACGAACCGGTCCACGGCGAGGAGTGGGTGGTGGCCGCGGCGGGACCCGCCGGCCAGGAGTGGGTCCAGCGGGCCGTCGCCGTCCGCGAGGTCTCCCGGCGCAAGGGCTACCTGCTCGACCCGGCCGACGACAACGTGCTCAGCTTCCTCACGCTGCCCCAGCTGCGCGAGCTGATGGTGCAGCACTGGCCCTGCTTCGAGCCCTACTTCGACGACCGGCGCGAGGTCGAGCTCGCCCTCGATGAGCTGGAGGTCACGCGGAACGTGGTCTCCCGCAACCGGGCGCTCTCGCTGACCGTCCTCGCCCAGTCCGAGCGCGCCTCCGCCCGCATCCTGGAGATCCTCGGCAGCGGGGCCGGGGTGCCGTCCGCCGACCGGCTGCCCGTGGACGCGGTCGAGGACCTCGTCGGCGACCGGTACGCGGACGTCGTCTCCGTCCACCCCGACCGGGTCCGGCTCCAGCGGCAGCTGCCCGCCGAGGACCTCTTCGGCGGGGCCCGGCGCCTCGACGCCACCGGCATAGGCCTGAATCTGCTCGTGCAGAACTTCTCCGGCCGCCGCATGGTCCGGCTCGCCGAGTCCGGCTGCCGGACCCGGCTCCTCTTCCTCAACCCCGCGAGCAGCGCCGTCAAGCGCCGCGAGCGCGAACTCGGCCTGAAGAAGGGCGAGCTGAGCCGTTCGGTCGAGATGAACATCCTGCACATGCGCCGGGTCCGCTCGAAACTCCGCGACCCGGGCGCCTTCCAGATCCACGTCTTCGACGAGACCCCCCGCTTCACCGCCTACCTGGTGGACGGCGACGGGCCGGACGGCGTCGGCGTCGTCCAGTCCTATCTGCGCCGCGCCCGGGGCATGGAGGCGCCGGTCCTCGTCCTGCGCGGCGGCGGACGGAACGTCGTCCGGCACGGACAGCCGTCCCGTGACGGGGATCACGGACTCTTCGAGACATACCGGGAGGAATTCGAGTCGGTCTGGCTCGACTCACGGCCCGTCTCCTGACGTCGCGCCGGGGGAGCCGGAGGCGTTGTCAGTGGTGCGTGCGAGGGTGGTCAGCACCACGGGGGAGATCACGTAAGGAGGACCCGATGGCTTGGCACGGCGACACGCTGGTCGGCTTCGACCTGGAGACGACCGGTACCGAACCGCTGGAGGCCCGGATCGTCACGGCCTCGATCGTCGAGGTCGACGGCGGCGGACAGGTCCGGCACCGGCGGGACTGGCTCGCCGACCCGGGCATCCGCATCCCGGAGCAGGCCTCCGCGATCCACGGCATCAGCACCGAGCGCGCGGCGGCCGAGGGCCGGCCGGTCCGCGAGGTCGCCGACGAGATCGCGAGGACCCTCGCCGCGTACTGGGAGGACGGCGTCCCGGTCGTCGCGTACAACGCCTCCTTCGACCTCACGCTCCTCGCCGCCGAACTGCGCCGCCACGGGCTGCCCTCCCTCGAGGAGCGGCTCGGCGGGACGGGCATCGGACCGGTCGTCGACCCGTACACCATCGACCGGGCCGTCGACCGCTACCGGCGCGGCAAGCGGACCCTGGAAGCGGTCTGCGGGGAGTACGGCGTGGTGCTCGAAGCCGCCCACCAGGCCGCCGCCGACGCGCTCGCCGCCGTCCGGGTGGCCGTCGCGATAGCCGAGCGGCACCCTCAGGTGGCCGGTCTTGACCCGGCCGAGCTGCACGAGCGGCAGATCGGCTGGTACCGCGCCTGGGCCGAGAACTTCCAGGACTTCCTGCGCCGCAAGGGCGACGCGGAGGCGGTCGTCGACTCCACGTGGCCCCTGCGGACGGCCGTCGCGGTGGGCTAGGAGTTCTCCTTGAGGAAGGAGAGCAGCAGTTCGCTCACCTTCTCCGGCTGGTCCAGCTGGAGCCAGTGCCCCGCGTCCTCGACCCGCTCGTAGCGCCACGGGCCAGACACATGGGCCTCCGTCCCCGACATCGAGCGCTCGGTGAGGAATCGGTCGCCGGTCGACCACACGCCCATCACCGGGACGGACTCCGGCAGCGGGACCACCGGAGCCTCGGCGCCGAACTGGGCCTCAGGCGGGATACCCGCGCGGTAGATGTCCAGCGCCGCCGTCAGCGCGCCCGGCGCCCGCAGCGACTCGATCACGGCCTCCGCGTCCGGGTGCTCGCCCAGCATGTCCCGCAGATGGGCGAAGTCGTCCCGTGCCAGCCAGTCCTCGGCGAGCCCGGCCAGCTGGAACAGCAGCATGTACCAGGACCGCTGCCGCTGCTCCCAGCCCGCGGCCCGGATCGACGCCGGATGCCCCACGGACAGGACGCTCAGGCTCCGCACCCGGTCCGGGAAGAACTGGGTCAGGGCCTGCGCGATGCCCGAACCCCAGTCGTGGCCGACCAGATGGACCCGGTCCAGGTCGAGCCGGGTCAGGAGCTCGACGAGGTCGCCGACGTGCTTGCCCGGGTGGTACGACTCAGGGCCGCCCTCGGGACGGTCGGAGGCGCCGAAGCCCCGCAGGGTCGGGGCGACCGTCATGAACCCGGCCGCGTTCAGTGCCGGGACCTGATGCCGCCACAGGTGGTGGCTGTCGGGAAAGCCGTGCACCAGCAGCACGGCCGGCCCCTCACCGCTCACCTCGACGTCGAGGGTCACCTCGCACAGTTCGACACGCATCCCAACACCCCGTTTCACAGGCCGGTTCCGGCAGGGGACATGATGTCAGAACGGGTACCAGCGCACCTCGGGGTCACCGTCCCGCAGGGAGGCCACCCGGCGCTCGAACTCGGCCAGCGCCTTCGGGTTCGACGGCGCGTGCTGGGCCACCCACGCACAGCTCGCGGTCTCCCGCGCCCCGCGCAGCACCGCGCACCCCGCCCACTCCCGGACGTCCCACCCGTACGCCTCGGTGAAGGCCTCGTACGCCGCCGGGTCCAGGCCGTACCGGTCCCGGGAGAGGGCGAGGACCACCAGGTCGTGCTCGCGGAGATCCGAGGAGAAGGTCTCCAGGTCGACCAGGACCGGACCGTCGGGGCCGACGTGGACGTTCCGGGGCAGGGCGTCCCCGTGGATCGGACCCGGGGTCAGATACGGGGTGAGCGCGGCCGCCGCCGGGGCGAAGGAGTCCCGCCGCTCCCGCAGGAACGCCGCGTCCGCCGGGTCGATCGCGTCGCCCGCGAGCCGCAGCCACCGCTCGACCCCGCCGAGCAGCTCCCGGCGCGGCAGCGAGAATCCGGCCGGCTCGGGCAGGGCGTGGACGGCCCGCAGCAGCGGCGCGAGATCACGCGGCTCCGGCGGCCGGACCGCATCCGGCAACCGGTGCCAGACGGTGACCGGATGCCCGTCCACCAGCCGGGGCTTCTCCTCGGCGGCCCGCACCGCCGGAACCCCTGCGGCTTCCAGCCAGGAGGCCAGGGCGAGCTCCCGGCCGGCGCGTTCGAACAGCTCCGCGTCCCGGCCGACCTTCACCACCAGCTCGCCCACCGCGAAGACCGCGTTCTCCCCGAGAGCGAGCAGCCGCGCCTCCGCGACCGGCAGCCCTGCCTCGGCCAGGATCTCCCGCGCCCGCGCCTCGTCCATCGACCTCTCCCTCACCTGTGCGTTCGCGCCAAAGTCTCGCATCCGGCCGGCCGACCCCGCAGGCCGCCTTGACGCCCCCCCGTCCCGTCAGCACCATGGCGGAACTACCACGGCGGCGTCACGGGGGTCCCCCGGGACGGAGCCGGGGGGAGACGGGGGTCGGATCGTGAGCTCCGTGACCGTGACGAAGCGGCCGGGCAGAGCGCGCACACCGCGCGCCGCCCCCGGGGCACGGCCGCGCGGCCCCGACCTCGGCGCCTGGTTCCTCGTGCTCCCGGCGCTCCTGCCGATCCTCGTCCTCAGCGTCGGCCCGCTCCTCTACGGCATCGCGCTCGCCTTCACCGACGCCCAGTCCGGCCGCACCCAGGCCACCCGCTGGGTCGGGACCCTCAACTTCCAGGACCTGCTGCACGACACCCTCTTCTGGGACTCGTTCCGCATCGGCGTGCTCTGGGCCGTCGGGGTCACCGTCCCGCAGTTCCTCCTCGCCCTCGGCCTCGCCCTCCTCCTCGACCAGAACCTCCGCTTCCGGTGGCTGGCACGGGCGCTCGCCATCGTCCCCTGGGCGATGCCGGAGGTCGTCGTCGGCATCATGTGGCGGCTCGTCTACAACCCCGACGCCGGCATCCTCAACGAGACCCTGCGAGACCTGGGCCTGGGCGAGGGCCACGACTGGCTCTCCGGCCTCGCCACCGCCCTCCCCGCCGTCATCGTCGTCGGCGTCTGGGCCGGCATGCCGCAGACCACCGTCGCCCTGCTCGCCGGACTCCAGAACACCCCGCGCGAACTCCACGAGGCCGCCGCCCTCGACGGCGCCGGCGCCTGGCGCCGCTTCCGCGCCGTCACCTGGCCCGCGCTCCGGCCCGTCGCCCTCGCCATCACCGCGCTCAACCTCATCTGGAACTTCAACTCCTTCGCCCTGGTCTACGTCCTGACCAACGGCGGACCGGGCGGCCGCACCCGGCTCCCCATGCTCTTCGCGTACGAAGAGGCCTTCCGCTACGGCCAGTTCGGCTACGCCGCCGCGATGGGCTGTGTGATGGTCGCCGCCGTCTCGGTGCTCATCGCCCTCTCCCTCGTACGCCGCCTGAAAGGGGACCAGGACCGGTGAGCGCCCTCCGGACGAGCGGGCCCGCGCGGGCAGGCCAGTACCTGGCCCTCCTCGCGTACCTGGTCTTCCTCGCCTTCCCCTTCCTCTGGCTGGTCTCGACCGCCTTCAAGCCCGCCCCCGAGCTGGCCTCGCTCCACCCCACCTGGATCCCCGAGGACCCGACCCTCGACAACTTCCGGCAGGCCTTCGACGAGCAGCCCCTGCTCAGGGCCGCCACGAACAGCCTGCTCGCGGCCGTCTCCGCCGCCGTGATCGCGGTGGCCGTCGCGACCCCGCTCGCCTATGTGACGGCCCGCCACCGGGGCCGGCTCGCCGGAGCCGCCACCGGCTGGGTGGTGATCAGCCAGGCCTTCCCCTTCGTCCTCGTGATCATCCCGCTCTTCCTGATCCTCAAGAACCTGCACCTGATCAACAGCGTCGCCGGGCTCGTCCTCGTCTACGTGGTCTGGTCGCTGCCCTTCGCGCTCTGGATGCTCATGGGCTACGTCAGGGCCGTCCCGGCCGAACTGGAGGAGGCCGCAGCCGTCGACGGCGCCGGCCGGATCCGTACCCTCGTCTCGGTCACCGCCCCGCTGCTCGCCCCGGGCATCGTCGCCACCGCGCTCTTCGCCTTCGTCACCGCCTGGAACGAGTTCTTCTTCGCGCTCGTCCTCCTCAAGACCCCCGAGAAGCAGACCCTGCCGGTCGTCCTCACCCACTTCCTCGGCGCGGAGGGCGTCGCCGACCTCGGCCCGCTGGCCGCCGCCGCCTTCCTCGCGACCCTGCCGTCCCTCGTCGTCTTCGGCATCCTCCAGAGACGCATCACCGGCGGGACGCTGGCCGGGGCGGTGAAGTCATGAGACGGTTCCCCACCCTCGCCGCCGTGCTCCTTCTCCTCCTCACCGGCTGCACCACCGGGAACGACGGCTCCGACGGCGGGGTCGTACGCCTCCGCTTCCAGTCCCTCGCCTGGCAGAAGGAGTCCGTCGACGCCAACCGGCAGCTGGTGAACGAGTGGAACGCCACCCACCCCGACGTGCAGGTCGACTACGTCCAGGGCAGTTGGGACTCCGTCCACGACCAGCTCCTCACCTCCTTCGAGGGCGGCGAGGCGCCCGACATCATCCACGACGCCTCCGACGACCTGGCCGACTTCGCCTACGGCGGCCACCTCGCCGACCTCCGCCCGCTCCTGTCCGAACGGCTGCGCGCCGACATCCCCGCCCGCGGCTGGGAGACCACCACCTTCGGCGAGGGCGTCTACGGCGTGCCCTTCCTCCAGGAACCGCGCGTCCTCATCGCCAACCGGAAGATCCTGGAGTCCTCCGGCGTGCGCGTCCCCACCCCGGAGAAGCCCTGGAGCTGGAGCGAGTTCCGGCAGATCGCCCGGGACCTCACCCGGACCATGGGACCCGGCCGGTACGCGGTCGCCTGGCCGCTCAAGGAACCCGTCTCCGTCAGCCTCAACCTCGGGGTCTCGGCCGGCGGCCGGCTCTTCCACCGGGACCCGGACGGCCGGGTGACCGTCGACTTCACCGAGGCCGACGGCGTCGTCCCCGGCACCGTCCACGACCAGGTCGTCACCGACCGGACCGCCCCGCGCACGACCCTCGGCAGCGGCGGCTCCGACACCCTTCCCGGCTTCTTCGCCGGCAAGTACGCCATGGTCCCGCTGGGTTTCGCCTACCGGCAGCAGATCGCGCAGCAGGCACCCGAGGGCTTCGAGTGGACCGTGCTGCCCGCGCCCGCCGGCGGCGAGGGGCTCGCCCAGGGCGTCTCCCCGCAGACCCTGTCGATCGCCGAGGACAGCGCCCACAAGAAGGAGGCGGCCCGGTTCCTCGACTTCCTCCTGCGCCCGGCGAACATGGTGCGGCTCGCGCGCGGCGACTGGATGCTGCCCACCGGCACGGCCGCGCTCGCCGACCCCTCCCTGCACACCGCGCGGGACGGCTGGGCGACCGGGGCGGCGGTGGCCGAGCGGCTCCGGCCCGCGCCCGCGCAGTCGGTGCGCGGCTATCCCGAGTGGAAGGACAAGGTGGCGACCCCCGCCTTCCAGGAGTACTACAGCGGCGCCATCGACGGCGCCGAGCTGCGCAGACGCCTGGTCGAGGACGGCAACCGGGTCCTCGCCCGCTATCAGCGCAGATGACGGATTCGTCATTAAGAAACCTTGTTGAATAAGTCACAGATGGGTGAAGGGTCTTCTCCGGGCGCCGTGAATCGGACAGTGTTCGAACCGGCCACCGCGCCGCCCCCCACGAGGCACGGTGGCCGCTTACATTTGCCCCATGACGACGACGAAGACCTACGCGGCCCTGCTCCGGGGCATCAACGTCAGCGGGCACCGCAAGGTCCCCATGGCGGACCTCCGGAACCTCCTCGAAGGTCTCGGGCACACGGACGCCCGCACCTACCTCCAGAGCGGGAACGCCGTCTTCACCACCGACTCGGCCGCCGGTGAGGACGCGCTCAGGACCGCGCTGGAAGACGCGATCGAGGGCCGCTTCGGCTTCCGCGTCGACTGCCTCGTCCGCGACCACGCCTACCTCGCCGCCGTCGCCGCCGCCTGCCCCTTCCCGGCCGCCGGCCTGGAGGGCAAGCAACTCCACGCCATCTACTACTCGGAGGCCGTCGGCCCCGAGCGCTTCGCCGCGATCGACCGGAAGGCCCACCTCCCCGAGGACTTCGCCCTCGGCGACCGCGTGCTCTACCTCTACGCCCCCGAGGGACTCGGGAGGTCCAGGCTCGGTGAAGCGGTCTCCCGGCCGTCCGTCGTGAAGGGGCTCGTCGCCACCGCCCGGAACTGGAACACCGTGGTCAAGCTCGTCGAGATGACACGGCAGGACTGACCCCGAAGTGGCCCAGCCGAACAGCCGCCGAATGGCCCGTGGATCAGGGCCATCGGCTGGCTAGATTCCACCCATGACAAGCACCGCGACCACGCCCCGTCCCACCGTCGACTTCTACTTCGACCCCGCCTGCCCCTTCGCCTGGATCACCTCCCGCTGGATCCTGGAGGTCGAGCGCCACCGGGACATCGACCTCCGCTTCAAGGTCATGAGCCTGTACGTCCACAACGAGGGCAACACCCTGCCCGACTGGTACCGCGAGCTCGTCGACGCCTCCATCGGCCCGGTCCGGGTGGCGGCGGCCGCCGCCGAACAGCACGGCGAGGAGATCCTGCGCCCGCTCTACACCGCGTACGGCACCCGCATCCACGAGAAGAAGCAGAAGGACTTCGACGCCGTCATCGCCGAATCGCTCACCGAACTCGGCCTGCCGCCCGAACTCGCCGCCGCCGCCCACGACCCGGCCCACGACGAGGCGGTCCTCCGCAGCCACGACGCCGGCAAGGACCCCGAGGCCGACGCGTACGTCGGCACCCCCACCCTCCACGTCGACGGCACCGTCTGGTTCGGACCGGTCCTGCGGGCGATCCCGCGCGGCGAGAAGGCCGCCGAACTCTTCGACAGCTTCCGCGTCCTCGCCTCCCACCCCGACCTCTTCGAACTCAAGCGCACCCGTACCGGCGGCCTCGACTTCAGCTAGGGCCTGGCGCGAAAGTTCAAGACCCGGCGCCGGGACGCTCCGTACCGTCGGCGGCATGAACGAGACCCACCACCACCTCACCGTCTGCGCCGCCGAGGCGAGCCGGGTCGCCCGCGCCGTCACGCCCGAACAACTCGCCGCCCCCTCCGTCTGCGACGGCTGGACGGTCCGCGAACTCGCCAACCACATGGTCCTCTACTCGGCGCACGGCCTCGAACACCGGGCGCTGCGCACCGAGCTCCCCGAGGAGACCGTCCAGCGGGACTTCACCGGCGAAGACGGCTGGGCCGAGGCGTACGCCGCCCAGCTCGACCGGGCCCTGGCCGCCTGGGAGAAGCCCGAGGCCTGGGAGGGCGACGTCGACATGGGCGGCAGCGCCGTGCCGGCCGCCGAGATCGCCGCCATGCTCGCCGAGGAACTCGCCCTGCACGGCTGGGACCTGGCCCGCTCCACCGGCCAGGACTTCACCCTGCCCGAGGCGACGGCGGTCTACCTGCTCGGCGTGGTCGAGCGGTACGCGGAGATGTACCGCCAGTACGAGGGCTTCGCCGCGGTCGTCGACGCACCCGCCGACGCCCCGGCGCTCGACCGCGCCCTGGCGATCAGCGGCCGGAACCCACAGCGCTAGGCGGTCCTCGCGACCGGTCGGCGGGCCGCGCGGGCACCGTCGTACCGCTCCAGGAGGAGGCCCGCCAGTTCGGGGGAGGGGCCCAGGACGTCCGCGAGGACGTCGGCTCCGGCCGCGCCCGCCGCGATGCGGTCCGGGAGGCGGCCCGGGGCGATCACGTACGGGGCGACCGCCACCCGGCGGACGCCAGGTTCCGTACGCAGGGCCCGGACGGCGTCCTCCGTACGGGGAAGGGATGCGGAGGCGAACGCGGGTCGCACGGAGCACCAACCGGTGCGCCGCAGCTCCCGCGCCGTTTCTGCGATCACCGCGATCGCCTCCGGGTCTGTGGAGCCCGCCGAGGCCAGGACGACCCCGGTCGCGCTCTTGTCGCCGGGCGTCAGCCCGGCCTCGTACAACCGCCGCTCCACCGCCGCGATCAGCAGCGGCGACGGGCCGAGGACCTCCGCCTGGCGGATGCTCAGGGACGGCGGTGCCTGGCGCAGGACGGCGGGGATGTCGGCCTTCGCGTGGAAGGCCCGGGTGAGCAGGAGCGGCAGCGCCACGACCTCCCGGACCCCGTCGGCGGCCAGCCGGTCCAGGACCCCCGGCGCCGAGGGCAGGTTGAAGTCCAGGAACGCCGTCTCCACGCGCAGCCCCGGCCGCAGCCCACCGGCCCGGCGCACCAGCGCCTGGACGGTCGCCGCGTGCCGCGGGTCGCGGCTGCCGTGGGCGATCACGAGGAGGACGGGGTTCACGGCGCGGTTCAGCCCTTCGTGAGGAGGCCGCGGCGGCGGAGCACCGCGCGCTCGAGCGGGCTGAAGATGAGCAGGTCGATGGCGATGCCGACGATCAGGATCAGGATGATCGCCAGGAAGATCCCGGCCATGTCGATGTTGTTGCGGCCGTTCTCCAGGAGCTGCCCGAGGCCGAGACCCAGATCCGGCGAGGACGCGATGATCTCCGCCGCCATCAGCGAACGCCAGGAGAACGCCCAGCCCTGCTTGAGTCCGGCGAGGTATCCGGGCAGCGCGGCCGGCATCACGATGTGCCAGGCGCCCCTGAGGCCCGTCGCGCCGAGCGTCTGGCCGGCCCGCAGGAACAGCGGCGGGACCTGGTCGACGCCGGCGACGAGGCCGTTGGCGATCGACGGGACGGCGCCGAGCAGGATCACCGCGTACATCATGCTGTCGTTGAGGCCGAGCCACAGGACGGCGGGCGCCACCCAGGCCACCGAGGGGAGCGACTGGAGTCCCGCGAGGATCGGGCCGATCGCCGCCCGCACGAACTTCACGCGGGAGACGAGCAGGCCCAGCGGGGTGCCGATGACCAGCGCCAGGAGGAAGCCGAACAGGGCCCGGGACACGCTCGTCCACAGGACGTCGAGGAGCGTGCCCTCCAACCACATCGTGGTCAGGCTGTCCCACACGGCGGACGGCGCGGGCAGCTTGAACTCGTCGGTGACCTTCAGGGACACCAGGAGCTGCCACACCACCAGGACGAGCACGACGGCGACGACCGGCGGGAACACCTTCTTGACCAGCACCTCGCGGACCGGGGTCCGCCGGATCTGCACGGTGTCGAGGGCGTCGAGACCGGCTTCGAGCCCCGCGAGGTCGTCGGCCTTCGGCGCCTTGGGGGTGGTTTCAGTGCTGGCCATGACGACGGATCTCCCCACGCAGGTGCTCGGTGATCTCGAGGGACAGCTCCGCGACGGCGGAGTCCTCGATGCGACGCGGCTGAGGGATGTCGATGGTCCACTCATGCGCGATCCGGCCCGGCCGGGACGAGAGGAGGACGACGCGCTCGGCCAGCCGCACGGCCTCGCGCACGTTGTGGGTGACGAAGAGCACCGACAGCTTCGTCTCCCGCCAGATCCGGGTCAGCTCGTCGTGCAGCACGTCCCGGGTGATGGCGTCGAGCGCGGCGAACGGCTCGTCCATCAGGAGCAGGTCGCTGTCCTGGGCGAGCGCGCGGGCGAGCGCGACCCGCTGCCGCATGCCGCCGGACAGCTCGTGGACCCGCTTGCCGTACGAACCGCGGAGCCGGACGAGGTCGAGCAGCCGCTCGGCCTCCTCGCGGCGCTCGGTCTTCGGGACCCCGCGCAGCCGCAGGGCCAGTTCGATGTTCTTGCCCGCGGTGAGCCACGGGAAGAGGGCGTGCTCCTGGAACATCAGGGCCGGCCGGCCGCCGGGGGTCTCGATGGACCCCGCGGACGGCCGGTCGAGCCCGGCGACCAGGTTGAGCAGCGTGGACTTGCCGCAGCCCGAGGCGCCCAGGAGGGTGACGAACTCGCCGGGGGCGACATCGAGCGAGATGTCGTCGAGCACGAGCTGCCCGCCGGCGGGGCCGCCGAAGGACTTGGAGACGTGCTCGATGCGGGCGGCATGGGTCACCGCCGCACGGTCCTCGGCCTTGGCGAGCGTCGCGGTCGTGGCCATGGTCGTCACCTCCTGGTTGTGAGCGCCGGACTTGTTACTTCGCGCCGAGACCGGCGTCGGAGACCTCGGGCTGACCCGCGGCCTTCAGGACCTTGTTGAGCGGCTTCAGGTCGTAGATGCCGGCCAGCTCGGGCTGCTTCAGGAGACCGGCCTTCACCGCGTGGTCGGCCTGGGCCCGGAGGGTGGCCGCCAGCGGGTCGTTCGTGAACTGGATGGACGGCCAGGCGGAGTCGATCACCTTCGCGCCCAGCGCCTTGCCGGAGAGGTCCTTCAGCTTGGCGTTGGCCGAGGCCTTCGCCTTGTCCGGGTTGGCGTTGATCCACTCGTTGGTCTTCACCGAGCCGCGCAGGAACGCCTCGACGACGTCCGGGTGCGCCGTCAGGAACTTCTGCGACACGATGATGTTGGTGATGACGAACTTCTTGTCCGGCCACAGGTCGGACTCGTCGAGGAGCACCTTCGCCCCGTCGCTGACCAGCTTGGACGCGGTCGGCTCGGGCACCCAGGCGCCGTCGACGGCGCCGGAGGCGTAGGCGTTCGGGGTGACCTTGTTGTCCGTGCGGACCACGGAGACGTCGCCCTTGCCGCTCTGGGCGTCGACCTTCCAGCCCTTCTCGGAGATCCAGTTGAGGAAGGCCACGTCCTGCGTGTTGCCGAGCTGCGGGGTGGCGATCCTCTTGCCCTTGAGGTCGTCCACCGTCTTGATCTTCGCCGGGTTCACCACGAGCTTGACGCCACCGGAGGCGGCGCCGCCGACGATGCGGAGGTTGGTGCCCTTGGTCTTCACGTAGCCGTTGATGGACGGCGAGGGGCCGATGAAGCCGATGTCGATCGAGTCGGCGTTCAGCGCCTCGATCTCGGACGGGCCGGCGTTGAAGGTGGTGGGCACCAGCTTCGTGCCGCCCAGCTCCTTCTGGAGGATGCCCTCCTGGTCACCGACGAGCGCGGTGGCGTGCGTGAGGTTGGGGAAGTACCCGAGCCGTACGGTGTCGGCGGAGAGCTTCTCGCCCTCGGCGGCCACCTTCTTCTCGTCGTTCTTGGCCTCGGAGCCGTAGCCGCAGGAGGCGAGTGCGCCGATCAGCAGCGGCAGGGCGGCGGCGGCGACCAGGCCGCGGCGCAGGGTGGTACGGGTGGTGGCAGGCACGGGTGGTGATCCCCTCGGTTCGACTTCTCAGCGAAGTCTGCGTCTATGTCGTTCGGGGTGGAGCGGGTGGAGCCGGCTCGCACCGCTCACGCGGTGCGTCGAGGTCAGCACGCACATCGCGCGACACCTCCCCGGCCCGCGCCGAGGGCGCCGGAGCCCACCCGGCCGCCCTCCTTCGCGAAGGTGGCGTAGAAGTCCTGGCTCATGTCAGAAGTCCCACCCTTCTTCCTCGTCCACCGCGATGACGGCCTTGGTCGTGGCGAAGGACTCGCCCGCCATGCCGGCCGCGAGAGTGGTGCCGTCCGCGGGGTCGATCAGCAGGAACGAACCCGTACGGCGGGAGTCCGCGTACGCGTCGAGCGCGAGCGGCTCCGCGGTGCGGACCACGACCCGGCCGATGTCGTTGGCGACCAGCTGCCCGGGGTTCGGGTGCTGGGAGAGGTCGTCCAGGGTCAGCCGCGAGGGGATGTCCTTGACGATCGCCTTGACCGTGCGCGTGGTGTGCTTGAGCAGGACCCGCTGGCCGACGGCGAGCGGCTGGTCCGCCACGTGGCAGACCGTCGCCTCGATGTCCTGGCTGGTGGCCGGGGCGTCGCCGCTCGGCGCGAGCAGGTCGCCGCGCGAGATGTCGATGTCGTCGGCGAGCCGGATCGTCACCGACTGCGGGGCCCAGGCGATGTCCACGGACTCGCCGAGCGCGTCGATCCCGGTGATCGTCGACGTCTTGCCGGAGGGCAGGACGGTGATCTCCTCGCCGACCCGGAAGGCACCGGCCGCGATCTGACCGGCGTAGCCCCGGTAGTCGGGGTGCTCGGCAGTCTGCGGGCGGATCACGTACTGCACCGGGAAACGCGCGTGGCAGGCCGTCAGGTCGTGGCTGACCGGGACGGTCTCCAGGTGCTCCAGGACCGTCGGGCCGCCGTACCAGTCCATGTTCGCGGACGGCTCCACGACGTTGTCGCCGGCCAGCGCCGAGATCGGGATCGCGGTGATCTCCGGGACGCCGAGCTCGGAGGCGTACGTCGTGAACTCCTCGGCGATCGCGGCGAAGACGGGCTCCTGGTAGTCGACCAGGTCCATCTTGTTCACGGCGAGGACCACGTGCGGGACGCGGAGCAGCGCGGCGACGGCCGCGTGCCGGCGGGTCTGCTCGACCACGCCGTTGCGGGCGTCGACGAGGACCACGGCCAGCTCGGCGGTGGAGGCGCCGGTCACCATGTTCCGGGTGTACTGCACGTGCCCGGGGGTGTCGGCGAGGATGAAGCGGCGGCGCGGGGTCGCGAAGTAGCGGTAGGCCACGTCGATCGTGATGCCCTGCTCGCGCTCGGCCCGCAGGCCGTCGGTGAGGAGCGCCAGGTCGGGCGCCTCCTGGCCGCGCTTGAGGGACGCGGCCTCGACGGCCTCCAACTGGTCGGTGAGGACCGACTTCGAGTCGTGCAGGAGCCGGCCCACCAGGGTGGACTTGCCGTCGTCGACGGACCCGGCGGTGGCGAAACGCAGCAGGGTGGTGGCCGAGACGTCGGCGAACTGCTCGGTGGACGTGCTCATTAGAAGTACCCTTCGCGCTTGCGGTCTTCCATCGCGGCCTCGGACATCTTGTCGTCGGCGCGCGTCGCGCCCCGCTCGGTGAGGCGGGAGGCGGCGATCTCGGCGATGACGGCGTCGAGCGTGGTGGCGTCGGAGTCGACGGCACCCGTGCAGGACATGTCACCGACGGTGCGGTAGCGGATCAGCCGCGTCTCCACCGTCTCGGTGTCCTTCGGGCCGCCCCACTCGCCGGCCGTCAGCCACATGCCGTTGCGGGCGAAGACCTCGCGCTCGTGGGCGAAGTAGATCTCCGGCAGCTCGATTCCCTCGCGGGCGATGTACTGCCAGACGTCCAGCTCGGTCCAGTTGGAGAGCGGGAAGACCCGGACGTGCTCGCCGGGGGCGTGCCGGCCGTTGTAGAGCTGCCACAGCTCGGGGCGCTGCCGGCGCGGGTCCCACTGCGAGAACTCGTCGCGCAGCGAGAACACCCGCTCCTTGGCGCGGGCCTTCTCCTCGTCGCGGCGGCCGCCGCCGAAGACGGCGTCGAAGCGGTGCTGCTGGATCGCCTCGGTCAGCGGGACGGTCTGCAGCGGGTTGCGGGTGCCGTCCGGGCGCTCGCGGAGCTTGCCGGCGTCGATGTACTCCTGCACGGAGGCGACGTGCAGCCGCAGACCGTGCTGGGCGACGACGCGGTCGCGGTACTCGATGACCTCGGGGAAGTTGTGCCCGGTGTCGACGTGGAGCAGCGTGAAGGGGACCGGCGCGGGGGCGAAGGCCTTCAGCGCCAGGTGCAGCATGACGATGGAGTCCTTGCCGCCGGAGAAGAGGATCACCGGCCGCTCGAACTCGCCCGCCACCTCACGGAAGATGTGGACGGCCTCGGACTCCAGGGAGTCGAGGTGGGACAGCGCGAACGGAGTGTCCGTCGTGTCGTGAGCATGGGCGACGGTGGTCACTGTGCCTCCTTGTTCGCTTCTCCGCCCGCGCGGCGCAGAGGCGTGGCATTCGTGGTCGTCTGCGGCCCGGCGGCCGCGCGCGCGTCGCTCACAGCAGACCCCTCTCGGTGAGCAGCGCGTGGAGCTGCGCAGCGGACTCCTGCACGGTCTGGTTCTGGGACTCGATCCGGAGATCGGGGTTCTCGGGCGCCTCGTACGGGTCGTCGACGCCGGTGAGGCCGCTGATCTCGCCGGCGGCCTGCTTGGCGTACAGGCCCTTCACGTCACGGACGGAGCAGACCTCGACCGGGGTGGCCACGTGGACCTCCAGGAAGGCGGTGCCCTCGGCCTGGTGGCGCTTGCGGACCGCCTCGCGACTGTCGTTGTACGGGGCGATGACCGGGACCAGGACCTTCACGCCGTGCGAGGCGAGCAGCTCGGCGACGAAGCCGATCCGCTGCACGTTGGTGTGCCGGTCCTCGCGGGTGAAGCCGAGACCCGCGGAGAGGAACTCGCGGATCTCGTCGCCGTCGAGGATCTCGACGGCGTGCCCCTCGTCGCGGAGGCGGCCGGCCAGCTCGTACGCGATGGTGGTCTTTCCGGCGCTCGGCAGGCCGGTGAGCCAGATGGTGGCACCGGTCACGTGGTTCTCCTGAAGTCTCTGAGTGTCCGTCATCCGTGCAGCCCGCATTCGGTCTTGGCGCGACCGGCCCAGCGTCCGGCGCGGGCGTCCTCGCCCTCCAGGACGCGGCGGGTGCACGGGGCGCAGCCGACGGAGGCGTACCCGTCCGTGAGGAGCGGGTTGGTGAGGACGCCGTGCTCCGTGACGTACGCGTCGACGTCGTCCTGCGTCCAGCGGGCGATGGGCGAGACCTTGACCTTCCGCCGCTTCTCGTCCCAGCCGACGACCGGGGTGTTCGCCCGGGTCGGGGACTCGTCGCGGCGCAGGCCGGTGGCCCACGCGCCGTACGCGGTGAGGCCCTCTTCCAGCGGCTTGACCTTGCGGAGCGCGCAGCACAGGTCGGGGTCGCGGTCGTGGAGCCTCGGACCGTGCTCGGCGTCCTGCTCGGCCACCGTCTGACGCGGGGTCAGGGTGATGACGTTGACGTCCATGACGGCGTCGACGGCGTCCCGGGTGCCGATGGTCTCCTCGAAGTGGTAGCCCGTGTCGAGGAAGACGACGTCCACCCCCGGCTTGACGCGCGAGGCGAGGTGGGCGACGACCGCGTCCTCCATGGAGGAGGTGACGCAGAAGCGGTCACCGAAGGTGTCCACGGCCCAGCGGAGGATCTCCAGCGCGGAGGCGTCCTCCAGATCACGGCCGGCCTGCTCGGCGAGTGCCTTGAGGTCGGCCGCGGTCGCGTCCTGAGTGATCGTCATATCGCTTCCCTCCCAGTGGTGTTGCCCGAAGTCGCCGGGGCGAGGAGCCCCAGGAACTTCAACTGGAAGGCTCGACTGCACGTGGCGCATTCCCAGGCGCCGTGACCCTGCTCGTTCGGACGCAGGTCCTCGTCGCCGCAGTAGGGGCAGTGGAACGGCGCCGCTCGCTCGCTCATGAGAGGGCCTCCTCCGACGCGCGGGCCGCCCAGGTCGCGAAGCGCTCGCCGGTCTCGCGCTCCGCCTGGAAGCGCTTGAGGACCCGCTCGACGTAGTCCGGGAGCTCGGCGGCCGTGACCTTGAGGCCGCGGACCTTCCGGCCGAAGCCGGCCTCCAGGCCGAGCGCGCCGCCCAGGTGGACCTGGTAGCCCTCGACGCGGTTGCCCTCGTCGTCCAGGACCAGCTGACCCTTGAGGCCGATGTCCGCCACCTGGATACGGGCGCAGGCGTTCGGGCAGCCGTTGATGTTGATCGTCAGCGGCTCGTCGAACTCCGGGATGCGGCGCTCCAGTTCGTCGATGAGCGAGGACCCGCGGCCCTTCGTCTCGACGATGGCGAGCTTGCAGAACTCGATGCCGGTGCAGGCCATCGTGCCCCGCCGGAACGGCGAGGGGGTGACCCGCAGGTCCAGCGCCTCCAGCGCGGAGACGATCGACTCGACCTGCGCCTCCTCGATGTCGAGGACGAGCATCTTCTGCTCGGCGGTGGTCCGGACGCGGCCGGAGCCGTGCGCCTCGGCGATGCCCGCGATCTTCGTCAGGGTGGCGCCGTCGACACGGCCGACGCGCGGCGCGAAGCCGACGTAGAAGCGGCCGTCCTTCTGCTTGTGCACGCCGACGTGGTCACGCCAGCGGCCCGCGGGCTGCTCGGGCGCGGGGCCGTCCGTCAGCTTCCGCTTCAGGTACTCGTCCTCCAGGACCTGGCGGAACTTCTCCGGGCCCCAGTCGGCGACGAGGAACTTCAGACGGGCGCGGTTGCGCAGTCGGCGGTAGCCGTAGTCGCGGAAGATCGAGATGACGCCCTCGTAGACGTCGGGGACCTCGTCGAGGGAGACCCAGGTGCCGAGGCGGACGCCGAGCTTGGGGTTGGTGGACAGACCGCCGCCGACCCACACGTCGAAGCCGGGGCCGTGCTCCGGGTGCTCGACGCCGACGAAGGCGATGTCGTTGATCTCGTGCGCCACGTCGAGCAGGGGCGAGCCGGAGACCGCGGACTTGAACTTGCGGGGCAGGTTGGAGAAGTCCTTGTTGCCGACGATCCGCCGCTGGATCTCGTCGATGGCGGGGGTGCCGTCGATGATCTCGTCGGCGGCGATGCCGGCCACGGGGGAGCCGAGGATGACTCGCGGGGTGTCGCCGCAGGCCTCGGTGGTCGACAGGCCGACCGCCTCCAGGCGGTTCCAGATCTCGGGGACGTCCTCGATGCGGATCCAGTGGTACTGGACGTTCTGCCGGTCCGTGATGTCGGCGGTGCCGCGGGCGAACTCCTCGGAGATCTCGCCGATGACCCGGAGCTGCTCGGTGGTCAGCCGGCCGCCGTCGATGCGGACCCGGAGCATGAAGTACTCGTCGTCCAGCTCCTCCGGCTCCAGGACACCCGTCTTGGTGCCGTCCAGACCCTGCTTGCGCTGGGTGTAGAGGCCCCACCAGCGCATGCGTCCGCGCAGGTCGTTGGGGTCGATGGAGTCGAAGCCGCGCTTCGAGTAGACCGTCTCAATACGTGTCCGTACGTTGAGACCGTCGTCGTCCTTCTTGAACTGCTCATTGCCGTTCAGGGGGGTGAAGTGCCCCACGGCCCACTGTCCCTCGCCACGGTGGCGCCCGACCTTGCGGCGGGCGGCGGCGGGAGTGGGGTTTTCCGGGGTGGCGGCCATGGCGTCTTGTCCTTCGGGACTGCGAGAGGGCGGCTCTGACCTGCACACTCGCGCTCAGGTCAGAGGGTGGCGCGTCAGTGCGCAGCAGGGTGGGGCAGAGTCGGGGGGTGCGGAGATCGCGGCGGTGCTGGTGCTCTCAGCGCGCCGGACAGACGGCGCTGGACATGCGGCCGAGGTCGACGTGCCGCCGACTCACCAAGGCAATTCCAGTTCCAGACATGACGGAAGCGTGTCACGGGACTTTGGACCCAGTCCAGCATCGTCCAGGATTTGGACATAGATGTCTCGATAGGTGAGACGTTGTGCTGTAGGTCACGCGCGAGGGCCAGTTGGGGCCCCCGCGCGCGACCGCCGCGGCCTCAGGCGTGGGCGCCGGGCCAGGGGCCGGGAGTCTCCGACTCCTTGACCTCCTCCACCGTGGTGTCGAACAGCCGGAAACCGCGCCGCTCGTAGTTGGCCACCGCGTGCGGGCCGTCGAGCGAGCAGGTGTGCAGCCAGACGCGCCGGGTGGGCTCACGGTCCGGCCAGCGCTCCGCCAGGTCCCAGGCGCGCGCCACTCCCTCGGACAGGAGGTGGCCGCCGATCCCGCGGCCGCGGAAGGCGGGGATCAGGCCGAAGTAGACGATCTCGACGACACCGCCGGGCTGCGGGTCGAGCTCCACGTATCCGGCCGGCGTCCCCCGGTCGTACGCCACCCAGATCTCGGCCCCCGGCTTCTCGACGATCTCCTGCCACTGCTTGTACGTGAGCGACAGGCGGTCGTTCCAGTGGATGTCGCCACCGACCGCCGTATAGAGGAAGCGGCTGTACTCCGGCGACGGGACCGCGGCCCGCGCGATCGTGATGTCGTCGCCCTCCGGGGCGCGGGAGGGGCGGAGGTCGGACGGAGAGGTCTGCTCTAGGGACCAGGTGGTGAGAGTGATGCGCATGGGGCCATCGCATCACGAGTGCCCACGGGTGGGCGATCGGGGTCGGCGGCCCGCGGCCGCCGGGGTGGCGGGTCAATTACGTGGGCCGTTCGAGAATGGCCAGAACCGATCGATATAGCGTGACGGAAATGGATGCTCAAGTTATTGTGGAAACGAGGCAAATGCCACTCAGGGGGGCGTTTTCTCGGCCTGGTTCCCTTAGGCCTCCTGGAGGCCTATCGTGGAGTTTGTTAAAGTTCTGACCGAATGTTGGGGCGGCAGTAACCCGGAGGGGGATCGAATGCGCGTCCTTGTGGTCGGGGACGAACGAGATCAGGCAGAGTCGCTGATAGACGGCCTCAGACGGCACGGTCACGACACCCTCGTGGTCGGCTCGGGGGCCGAGGCTCTGAACGTATTCGAGAATGCCGACCTCGTACTGCTCGACCTCGGGCTGCCCGATATCGACGGAATCGAAGTTTGCCGTCGCATGCGGGCGGCAGGCGACACACCGATCATATCCTTCGCCGGCGAGTCCGCCGAGCTCGACCGGATTCTCGGACTGCAGGCGGGCTCCGACGACTGTCTTGAGCGGCCCTATTCTTTTCGGGAGCTGATGGCCCGAATCGACGCCGTCATGCGGCGGGTCGGCGCCCGGATCGGCGGTCAGCGCAGAGCCACCCTCTCCCGGGGCGGCCTCCGCCTCGACAGCGAGTCCCGCGAGGTCGAGCTCGACGGCCGGCCCATCCCGCTGACCCGCAAGGAGTTCGACCTGCTCCACTACCTCGCGAGCCGGCCGGGTGTCGTCGTGTCCCGGCAGCGGCTGATGATCGACGTCTGGGGCCATCCGCCCGACGTGGGGCTGAGCGCCCAGGCGAGCCGGACCATCGACACCCATGTGAGCTCCATGCGGAGCAAGCTGCGCGAGAGCGGTTGGATCCTGACCGTCCGAGGAGTGGGATTCCGGTTCCGCCAGGAGTGACCAGGAGTGAGGGGACCGAGCCGCCCCGGCGAGGACACGAGCCCTCGCCGGGACCGGGCGCCGGGGTCAGCCACGGGACCCGGGGGTCAGCAGCCGGGCCAGGACGTCCGGGCTCTGCACGGCCGAGGCGGGCGCCCCGCCGTCGACCACCAGGGTCGGCACGCCCCTGATGCCCTGTTCCACGGCGCGCCGTTCGTCGGCGCGGACGTGTTCCGTGTACTCCGTGCCCTCCACCACCCGGCGGACCGCGGACGGATCGAGCCCCGCCTCGACCCCCAGCTTCTCCAGGACCTCGGGGGCGGCGATGTCGAGCCCCTCCGTGTGATAGCCGTACAGCAGACGCTCGAGCACCTCGTCGGCCCGCCCGTGCGCGGCGCCCAGGTGGACGAGCCGGTGCGCGTCGAAGGAGTTGACCGGCCGGGCCTTGTGGAGGTCGAGCCGCAGTCCTTCGGCCTCCCCGAGCGACTGGATCTGCCGCACCCGGGCGGCGGCCCGCTCGGGCCCGCTCTGGTACTGGGCGATCACCTCGGCCGCCGTCGCGCCCGCCGTCGGGCTGCCGTCCGGGTCCAGCTCCATGCTGCGCCAGACGACCTCCACGTCCTCGCGTTCGGCGAGCGCGGTCGCCAGCCTCCTCTTCCCGATGTAGCACCAGGGGCACAGGATGTCGAAGTACACCTCGACCCTCATGGACGGGCTCCTTTCAGTCGGCGACCGGCGCGGGGGCGGCGGCCTGGTCGTGGGGCGACGGATGGTCCTCCGGGTCCCGCTCCCCGCGGCGGCGCAGCGTGAGCGTGAGGCCCGAGAGGGCGAGCAGCAGGGGGATCAGGATCAGCGCGTGCACGTGGAGGCTGTGGGTGAACGCGGCCCGGGCGGTGTCCGCCAGCGCGGAGCCGAGATCCCCGGGGAGCCCGCGGGCGGCCTCCAGGGCCGCGGGCAGGGTCTCGCCGGCGGGCCCGGCGAGGTCCGCGGGCAGGCCCGGCGGCAGGTGGCCGGCCATGTAACCGCCGTAGACGGCGGTGGCCACACTGCCGAGCGTGGCGATGCCCAGCGCGCCGCCGAGCTCCGCGCCCGTCTCGGAGATGGCCGAGGCGGCGCCGGCCCGCTCGGGTGGTGCCGCGCCCACGACCAGACCGGTGCCCAGGGCCATGAACGGGGTGAGACCCGCGAAGAGGAGCAGCGAACCGGCCACCAGGAAGCCGGGGCCACCGTCGACCTGGGTGAGCATGACCGGCCCGAGGACGGCGAGGGCCGCTCCCGCGCTCATCAGCACGGCCGGCTGGAAACGGGCCGCCAGACCGGAGACCCACAGCGCGACGACGGTGCCTCCCACGGCGGTAGGCAGCTGCCACAGACCGGCCTCCAGGGGCTCGAATCCCAGCACCAGTTGCAGGTACTGCGAGGTGAGGAGGCTCGTACCGAAGAGGAGCATGCCGACGACGATCATGCCTCCGGCCGAGACCGCGAAGGCGGGGATACGGAAGAGGGAGAGGTCGAGCAGGGGCTCGGCGAGCCGCCGTTGGCGCCGTACGAAGGCCCAGCCGACGAGCAGGCCGAGGACGATGAAGCCCAGCGAGGCGAGCCCGGGGCCGTCCGCGGCGACGCCCTTGATCCCGTACACGATCGCCAGCGGGGCCAGCAGGGACATCGTGACGCTGACGAGATCCAGCCGCCCGGTCCCGGACGAGCGGAACTCCGGCACCAGGAACGGCGCGGTGAGGAGCAGCACCAGCATGGTCGGCACGGCGACGAGGAAGACCGAACCCCACCAGAAGTACTGGAGGAGCACCCCGCCCACGAGCGGGCCGAGCGCCCCGCCGCCCATGAAGCTCATCATCCAGATGGTGATGGCGAGGGTGCGCTGCGCCGGGTCCCGGAAGAGGTTGCGGATCACGGAGAGCGAGGAGGGCGCGAGGGAGGCGGCCGCGACGCCCTGGACGGCGCGCGCGGCGACGAGCATCCCCGCGCTGTTCGCATACGCCGCGAAGACCGAGGCGGCGGTGAAGGCGACGGCCCCGATCAGCAGGATCCTGCGGTGGCCGATACGGTCCCCGAGCGTGCCCATGGTGATGAGGGCGCCGGCGACCATGAAGCCGTAGATGTCGGTGATCCACAGCAGCTGGGGGCCGCTGGGGTCCAGGTCCCGGCTGAGCGTCGGGAGCGCCAGGTAGAGCACCGACATGTTCATCATGACCAGGACGGCCGGGACGCCCAGGACCGCGAGCGCGGTCCACTCGCGGGCGCCCGCCCGCTCGGGAGGTGTGCGGGCCCCGGTGCTCATCGGTCGCCGTTCGTCGCGGCGTCCGGGACGGCGGTCGTGGTGCCGTCCGAGGTGTCGTCCGCCGCGCCACTCGTGGCGCCTTCCGTGGCGACCTGCCGGTCGCCGACGGCGAGCAGGGTCTTGCCCACGGTGGCCCGCGCCTCGATGGCGGCGTGCGCCGCCGCCGCCGCGGTGAGCGGGAAGACCTGGCCGACGACCGGCCGGAGGACGCCCTCCGCCGCGAGCCGCAGCGCCTGTCCGATGAGGGGGTGGGTCTCGGCGGGACCCGGGGCGGCGAAGAGGCCGAGGGTGCGGATGCCCCGGGCGACGAGGTCGTCCTCGTCGAGTGTGGCGTCCGCGCCGCTGGCCATGCCGTACAGGCTGATGCGCCCTCCGGCGCGCAGGGCTCCCGCCGCCGCGGTGCCGATCGCCCCGCCGACCCCGTCGAAGACGACGTCGAGTTCACCGCCGCCGGCCGCGTCCCGGACCTGGCGGAGCCAGGAGTCCCGCGAGTAGTCGACGTAGGACGCGCCGAGGGAGACGACCAGCTCGGCCTTCCGGTCGCCGCGCGCGGCACCGACCACGCGGGCGCCCGCGTGCACCGCCAACTGGACCAGGAGACTGCCGACACCGCCGGCCGCGGCCTCCACGAGGACCTTCTCGCCCGGCTTGACCTCCGCCTGACGGAAGAGCAGGAGGGCGGTGCGGCCGTCGGCGAGCAGGGCGACCGCGTCCTTGAGGGCGAGGCCGGGAGGGACCGGTACGACCTCGTCGGCCCGCGCCAGGGCGCGCTCGGCGTACCCGCCCTCGCCGCCGGTGGTGGTGACCACGACCGTGCCGAGCAGCGCGGAATCCGCTCCCTCGCCGACGGCGACGACCCGGCCGCCGACGCCGTTGCCCGGCACGCGGGGGAGCGCGGGGCGGCCGAAGGGGCCGTTGCCGGAGCGCACCTGGGTCTCGACGAAGGTGACGCTCGCGTACGTGACGTCGATCAGCACCTGCCCGGGGCCCGGCACCGGATCCTCGACCTGTCGAGCCCGCAGGACCTCCGGTCCTCCGAACTCCTCCATCACCACGGACAGCACGGCGCCCCTCCAAACGGATAGCTTCGCTTCGTTTGGAATGTATAACGGAGTGATTCGCTTCGCAAGCGGCTAGAGTGGACCCATGGCCCGACGAGCTCCCCGATACGCCGAAGCGGAACGCAACGACCGCGCCCTCCTCGAAGCCGCCAAGAAGGTCCTCGCGGTGGACGGCGCCCATACCTCCGTGGCGACGATCGCGGCCCGCGCGGGAGTCGGCATCGCCAGCCTCTACCGGCGGTACCGCACCAAGGAGGAGCTGTTCCAGCACCTGTGCGCGCTGTCGCTCGGGCAGTGGATCCAGGCGGTGGAGGAGGGGCTCGCGCACGACGACCCCTGGGAGGGGCTCGTCCACTACATCACCGCCGCCATCGAGTTCAGCGGCGGTGCGCTCGGCCCGCTGGCCGGCACGATCCCCGT
This sequence comes from Streptomyces sp. NPDC034084, assembly GCF_055575535.1. Taxonomy (NCBI): domain Bacteria; kingdom Bacillati; phylum Actinomycetota; class Actinomycetes; order Kitasatosporales; family Streptomycetaceae; genus Streptomyces; species Streptomyces sp. NPDC034084. Next base: position 75,808 of record NZ_JBVISK010000012.1, on the reverse strand, counting down.
CACCGACGAGATGGCCGAGAAGTTCACCAGGTCCGACGAGCTGACGCGGGCCCTGATCGCGCGCGCCCACGAGGCGGGCGTGCTGCGGGCCGACGTCACGGCCGTGGACGTGTCCCTCCTCATCGAGCAGCTCGGGAAGTCGTCCCTGGTCGAGCAGTTCGAGGTGCAGGGCAGGACCGACCTCGTCGACGCGGCCGCCAACGCCCGCCGCCGCATCATCGCCATCGCGGTCGACGGCCTGCGCGCCGGGCACGGCCCGCTCCCGGGCCGGCCGCCCGGCCCCGACCTCCTCGCCGAACGCTGGTAGGAGGGGGCACCGGGCGGCGGGCGCGCGTCTTCCGGGGCCGGGAGGTTACGCGACGGTCCGGGGGTGGCGCTCGCTCAACGCCCTTACGACGTCGGCCTCGTGGTAGTACGTACGGCCGTCCCGGCTCCGGCGCCGCCACGCCCCCGTGCTGGCGAGCCGGTACACGCTGCCGGCCGGCGTGCCCCACAGCCGGGTGATGTCCGAGGCGCTGAGCCACACGGTTCCCGTCGTGGCGGCGGCCGCCTCCGGCCGGGGCGCCGACGGCGCCGCGCCGCCGGGGGCCGCGTGCCGTGCCGTACCGGCCCTCGCCGTCAACCGCTGCCTGAGCAGCATCAGTTCCTGGCCCGCCCAGTGGTGCGCCGGATCGTTCCGGCACCGGACGACGGGTGCGGCGCCGGCGCCGGCATCGTCGACGGTCGGCCGGATCAGCGACTGGAGCCTCCCCGCGCAGCCCGGCTCGGGGCAGACACCGACCGTCACCAGACGGCGGTCGTCGTCCGGGGAAGCCACGCGCGCCGCCCGGCGGGTCACCTCGTTCAGCTCGCGGGAGGCGTCACCGGCGGCGCTGTGCGCGGTCAGCCATCCCGCGTGGCGTATCAGAAACGCCGTCAGGGCCTCCACCGTGCGGTCGGGGCGGGGCAGCCTCCGGGCCTCGGCGATCAGGCCCGCCCAGGAGCCGAGGACCGCCAGGGTCTCCTGGCGCACGTCCGACGCGGCCGTGTTGAAGGGCAGTCCGGGCAACCCGCCGCCCGAGGTGCGCTCGCGCGGACCGCTCACGGTCCGGCTGCCGTCGAGCAGCTGCCCGCAGGCCCGGTAGAGCGCGGGCAGTCGGCGGAGGTCCGTGAGGAGTTCGCCCCGGCAGTCCGGACAGAGGAAGGCCCCGGTGGCGGCTCTCCGCCCGCTTTCCGTCCCCGTCTCGTGCCGGCGTCGGCAGCCGGCGCCCGCGCAGGGGTGGTGCGACCGGACGGTTCGAGTCTCACGGGAATTCAAGGCGTGTTTCCCCTTTGTAAATCCTGGTCACCTGCTGGATCGCAGCGTTCCGGGCAGCGTAAAAGTCCTCGGTGAGCGGGGTCAAGGGTGACCTGATTTACTGTCGCGGCGCTTCCCGGTATTGATGGGATCCTGACGACTTTACGATTGCTTGACATGATCTTGTCGGTATCTTAAAAGATCTCCATTGACGGGGAGGCGGTCCGGCGAAGAAGCTGTTGGTTACGTTCCCCAGGCATGTGCCCAGCCCCCGGCCGCAACGCGGTCCGATGCGGGCGGTAGGGGCGCTCGCATCTTCTGCTCCGAAGAACTTCGCAGGTGAACCCCGCATGTCCGGTGCGTGTCGGGCGAGAGACCGACCGGCCGGCGTCGACCGGGGCCGTCCCCCGCCGGGGAACCCATTCGACCCCGTGAAAGGATGATTATGTCTTCCGGAATCAGGACCTTCGAGCTCGACGACCTGAAGCGAATTCTCAAGGAAGGGGTCGGCGCCGACGAAAGCGTCGACCTGGAGGGTGACATCCTCGACGTGGATTTCGAATCCCTCGGATATGAATCCCTGGCCATGCTGGAGACCGGTACGCGGATTGAGCGCGAGTTCGGTGTCGTGCTCACGGACGAGACGCTCACGGAGACCTCCACACCGCGCCTGCTGATCGAGGCCGTGAACGCCCAGCTGCGTTCCGTCCCGACCGTCTGACCGCCCGTGGCCCCCACGCGGCGCACCCCCACCGCGCCGGACGGTGGCACATGAGACGGGTCCGGCTCGACGTCTGGCTGGTGCGGGTCGACGAGCCGGGCCCGGACACCGCGGCCCTCGCCCTGGAGGAGCTGGACGGCCGGGAGCGGGAGCGGGCGGAACGATTCGTCGGACCGGGCGACCGGCTCCGGTACCTCGCCGCCCACATCGCGCTCCGCCGGGTCCTGGCGCTGCACACCGGGACGGCCCCGGGGGACCTGCGGTTCACCCGGGCCACCTGCCCCGTGTGCGGCGGTCCGCACGGCCGTCCCGAACTGGCCGTCGACGCCCCGCCCGTCCGCTTCTCCCTCTCCCACAGCCACGGTCTGGTGCTCGTCGCCGTCGCCGCCGCCCCGGTGGGAGCCGACATCCAGCGCTCGCCGGGCGGCGGCACCGTCGACGCGTGCCTCCCGGCGCTCCACCCGGCCGAGCGGGCCGAGGTGGAGCGCCGGCCCGAGAGCGCCCGGCCGGCCGAGTTCGGCCGGCTCTGGACCCGGAAGGAGGCCTATCTCAAGGGAATCGGCACCGGCCTGGCGCACGGCACGTCCTCCGAGTATCTGGGAACCGACACCCGGGGACGGCCGCCGGGCTGGACGGTCCTCGACCTCGATCTCCCCGAGGACCGCGCGTACGCGGCGGCCGTGGCCGTACGCGCCGAGGAGGTGGGGCCGCCGGAGGTGCGGGAGCGGGGCGCCTCCTTCCTCCGAGCCGCCGTCCCCGCCGTGTGAACCGAGCAGTCGCCCCCAGAAGTGGAGTGTGCCGTGCCCACCACCGAGAGCCGCCGGCCGGAGCACGTGAACGGCCCGGACGACAAGCCCGCCGACGCCCGTGGCCGTGTGGCCGAGCTGCGTGTCCTGCGCGAGCGGGCGCTGCGTGGCCCGAGTGACCGTGCGACCGAGGCGCAGCACGCGAAGGGCAAGCTGACGGCGCGTGAGCGGATCGAGCTGCTGCTGGACCCCGGTTCCTTCAGCGAGGTCGAGCAGCTGCGCCGGCACCGTGCGCAGGGCTTCGGCCTGGAGGCGAAGAAGCCGTACACCGACGGTGTGATCACCGGCTGGGGCACGGTGGAGGGCCGGACGGTCTTCGTGTACGCGCACGACTTCCGGATCTTCGGCGGCGCGCTGGGCGAGGCCCACGCCACGAAGATCCACAAGATCATGGACATGGCCATCGCGGCCGGTGCGCCGCTGGTGTCGCTGAACGACGGGGCGGGCGCCCGTATCCAGGAGGGCGTCTCCGCGCTCGCCGGCTACGGCGGGATCTTCCAGCGCAACACCAGGGCCTCGGGGGTCATCCCGCAGATCTCGGTGATGCTCGGCCCGTGCGCCGGCGGCGCCGCCTACAGCCCGGCGCTCACGGACTTCGTGTTCATGGTCCGTGAGACCTCGCAGATGTTCATCACCGGCCCGGACGTCGTCAAGGCGGTCACGGGTGAGGAGATCACCCAGAACGGTCTGGGCGGCGCCGACGTCCACGCCGAGACCTCGGGCGTCGCGCACTTCGCGTACGACGACGAGGAGACCTGCATCGCCGAGGTCCGCTACCTCCTGTCGATGCTCCCGCAGAACAACCGCGAGAACCCGCCCGCCGTGGTGCCGGAAGACTCCCCGGACCGCGCCACCCCCGCGCTCCTCGACCTGGTTCCCGCCGACGCCGTCCGCTCGTACGACGTCCGGGCCGTGATCGAGGAACTCGTCGACGACGGGGAGCACATGGAGGTGCACGGCGGCTGGGCCGCCAACCTGGTGTGCACCCTCGCCCGACTGGACGGCCGGGTCGTCGGCATCGTCGCCAGCCAGCCCTCCGTGATGGCGGGCGTGCTGGACATCGACGCCTCCGAGAAGGGGGCCAGGTTCGTGCAGATGTGCGACGCCTTCAGCATCCCGATCGTCACGCTCGTCGACGTGCCCGGCTTCCTCCCCGGCGTGGGGCAGGAGCACCACGGCGTCATCAGAAGGGGCGCCAAACTGCTCTACGCGTACTGCAACGCGACCGTGCCCCGGATCTCCGTGATCCTGCGCAAGGCCTACGGCGGCGCCTACATCGTCATGGACTCCCAGTCCATCGGCGCCGACCTCACCTACGCGTGGCCCACCAACGAGATCGCGGTCATGGGCGCCGAGGGCGCCGCCAACGTCATCTTCCGCAAGCAGATCGCGAGCGCTCCGGACCCCGAGGCGGAACGCCTGCAGAAGATCAAGGAGTACCGGACGGAACTGATGCACCCCTACTACGCCGTCGAGCGCGGCCTCGTCGACGACGTCATCGACCCCGCCGACACCCGCCGCGTGCTCGTACGCGCCCTGGACATGCTCCGCGCCAAGCACGCCGATCTCCCCTCGCGCAAACACGGAAACCCGCCGCAGTGACGGCGGAGCAGCCGGGTGCGCCGACTCCGAGGAACCGACCATGACCCAGCACACCACGCGGGAGACCGCACACGAGATCACCGTCCACGCGCCCGCCGAGCGGCTCTACGAACTGATCGCCGACGTCGGCGGCTGGCCGGCGATCTTCCCGCCCTCGGTCCACGCCGACCACCTGGAGCGGGGCGCCGATGAGGAGCGCATCCGGCTCTGGGCCACCGTCGACGGACAGGTCAAGCACTGGACGTCCCGGCGCACCCTGGACCGGGACGGACTCCGCGTCGACTTCCGGCAGGAGGTGCCGAGTCCGCCGATGGCCGCGATGGGCGGCGCCTGGATCATCGAGCCCACCGGGCCGGGGGAGTGCCGCGTACGGCTGCTGCACGACTTCCGGGCCGCCGGTGACGACCCCGGGACCCTCGACTGGATCGACCGCGCCGTGGACGCCAACAGCCGGGCGGAACTCGCCGCGCTCAAGAGGCACGCGGAACGCGTCAGCGGTGAAGGCGGTGAGGGCGGTGAGGGCGGCACCTTTCTCACCTTCGAGGACACCGTGCGGCTCGAAGGCCACGTCAAGGACGTCTACGACTTCATCGACCAGGCCCAGCACTGGGCCGACCGCCTGCCCCACGTCACGGCCGTGCACCTGCGGGACGCCGCCCCCGGCGTCCAGATCCTGGCCATGGACACGCTCACCAAGGACGGCAGCCCGCACACCACCGAGTCGGTGCGCGTCTGCTTCCCGTACCAGCGGATCGTCTACAAGCAGACCACCCTGCCCCCGCTGATGTCCCTGCACACCGGGGAATGGAGCTTCGCGGAGGACGGCGACGGTGCCACCGTCGTCACCTCGCGGCACACCGCCGTGGTCGAGCCCACCGCGGTCACCCGGGTCCTCGGCGAGAACGCCGACCTGCCGGCGGCGCGCCGCTACCTCCGCGAAGCGCTCGGCGCGAACAGCCTGGCCACGCTGGAACACGCCGGAGCGTACGCCGCGGCCCGCCGCTGACCGCACCGAGCCCCGCCCACGCCCGCAGCCCGACCGCACCGGAGCACAGCCCCCGACCGCAGGCGACCACCGCCGTCCGCACCGGCGGCCCGCCCCCTCCGCATCCGCACTCGCAGAAGGAACACCATGACCACCTACGTCTGGGACTACCTCCCGGAGTACGAGAACGAACGCGACGACCTCATCGACGCCGTGGACACCGTCTTCCGCTCCGGCCGTCTGATCCTCGGCCCCTCCGTCCAGGGCTTCGAGAGCGAGTTCGCCGCCTACCACGGCCTCGCCCACTGCGCCGGCGTGGACAACGGCACCAACGCCGTGAAGCTCGGCCTCCAGGCCCTCGGCGTCGGGCCCGGCGACGAGGTGATCACCGTCTCCAACACCGCCGCGCCCACCGTCGTCGCCATCGACGGCACCGGAGCCACCCCCGTGTTCGTGGACATCCGCGAACAGGACTTCCTGATGGACACCGACCAGGTGGCGGCGGCCATCACCCCCCGGACCAAGGTCCTGCTGCCCGTCCACCTCTACGGCCAGTGCGTGGACATGGCCCCGCTGGAGCGCCTCGCCGCACAGCACGGCCTGAAGATCCTCGAGGACTGCGCCCAGTCGCACGGCGCCCGCCACCACGGCCGGACCGCCGGCACCATCGGTGACGCCGCCGCGTTCTCCTTCTACCCGACCAAGGTCCTCGGCGCGTACGGCGACGCCGGCGCGGTCGCCACCGACGACCCCGAGGTCGACGCCGCCCTCCGGCGCCTGCGCTACTACGGCATGGCGGAGACGTACTACGTCGTCCAGACCCCCGGCCACAACTCCCGCCTCGACGAGGTGCAGGCCGAGATCCTCCGGCGCAAGCTCCGCCGCCTCGACACCTACATCGAGGGGCGCCGCGCGGTCGCCCGCCGCTACGAGGAGGGCCTCGGGGACCTCGCCGGACCGGGCGGGCTCCAGCTGCCCGCCACGGCCGAGGGCAACGACCACGTCTACTACGTGTACGTCGTCCGCCACCCGCGCCGCGACGAGATCATCGAGCGACTCAAGGGCTACGGCATCTCGCTGAACATCAGCTACCCGTGGCCGGTGCACACGATGAGCGGCTTCGCGCACCTCGGATACGCCCGGGGCTCGCTGCCCGTGACCGAGCGGCTGGCCGGCGAGATCTTCTCCCTCCCGATGTACCCCTCGCTCTCCGAGGACGTCCAGGACAAGGTGATCTCCGCCCTGCGGGAGGTCCTCACCGAGGGGAACCGGTCATGAAGGCCCTGGTGCTGTCCGGCGGAGCGGGCACCCGTCTGCGCCCCTTCAGCTACTCGATGCCCAAGCAGCTCATCCCCATCGCGAACAAGCCCGTCCTCGAACACGTCCTGGAGAACATCCGCGCGGTGGGCGTCACCGAGGTCGGCGTCATCGTCGGCGACTGGGCCGACGAGATCGCCCAGGTGATCGGCGACGGCTCCCGCCTGGGGCTGCGCATCACGCTGATCCCCCAGGAGAAGCCGCTCGGCCTCGCGCACTGCGTCGCCCTCGCCCGGCCCTTCCTCGGCGACGACGACTTCGTGATGTACCTCGGGGACAACATGGTCCCGGGCGGCATCGCCTCCATCGCCGCCGACTTCACCGCCACCCGGCCCGACGCCCTCGTCGTCGTCCACAAGGTGCGTGACCCACGCGCCTTCGGCGTGGCCGAACTCGCCCCCGACGGAAGGGTGCTGAGGCTCGTGGAGAAACCCGAACAGCCCAGGAGCGACCTGGCCCTCATCGGCGTGTACTTCTTCACCGCCGCCATCCACGAAGCCGTCGCCGCCATCGAACCCGGTCCCCGCGGCGAGCTGGAGATCACCGACGCCGTCCAGTGGCTCGTCACCCACGGCTCGCACGTCGCGGCCAGCGAGTACGACGGATACTGGAAGGACACCGGCCGGGTCGAGGAAGTCCTCGCCTGCAACCGGCAGTTGCTCGGCGAACAAGACGCCCGGGTGGACGGCGAGGTCGACGCGGACAGCAGGGTCACCGGCCGCGTCGTACTCGAGGCGGGAGCCCGTCTGGTGCGTTCCACGATCACCGGCCCGGCCGTCATCGGCGCCGGCACCGTGATCGAGGACAGCACGGTCGGACCCCACACCTCCATCGGCCGGGACTGCCGGCTGCGCGCCGCGACCCTGACCGACTCCATCGTCATGGACGGCGCCTCCATCACCGCCGTGACCGGCCTGCGCGGCTCGCTCATCGGACGCAACGCCGTCGTCGGCGCCGGCGCCGAGGGCGACGGCCACCGGCTCGTGATCGGCGACCACACCCGTATCGAGGTGGCCGCATGAGGGTGCTCGTCACCGGCGGCGCCGGCTTCATCGGCTCGCACTACGTCCGCACCATGCTCGCGGGCGGCTACCCCGGCTACGAGGACGCGCGGATCACCGTCGTCGACAAACTCAGCTACGCGGGCAACCGGGACAACCTCCCGGCCGACCACCCCCGGCTGGACTTCGTCCACGGCGACGTCTGCGACCTCCCCCTCCTCCTCGACGTGTTCCCGGGCCACGACAGCCTGGTCCACTTCGCCGCCGAGTCGCACGTCGACCGCTCCGTGGAGTCCGCGGCCGAGTTCGTCCGCACGAACGTCGGCGGCACCCAGACCGTGCTCGACGCCTGCGTCGAGACCGGCATCGAGCGGGTCGTGCACGTCTCCACCGACGAGGTGTACGGATCGATCGAGACGGGCTCCTGGACGGAGAGCCGGCCCCTGCTGCCCAACTCCCCGTACGCGGCCTCGAAGGCGGGAGCCGACCTGGTGGCCCGCTCCTACTGGCGCACCCACCGCCTCGACCTCTCCATCACCCGCTGCTCGAACAACTACGGCTCCCACCAGCACCCCGAGAAGCTCGTCCCGCTGTTCGTCACCAACCTCCTCGAAGGCATCCCCCTGCCGCTGTACGGAGACGGCCGCAACGTCCGCGAATGGCTGCACGTCCAGGACCACTGCCGGGCCGTCCAGCTCGTCCTCGCCCACGGCGGAGCCGGCGAGATCTACAACATCGGCGGCGGCAACGAGATCACCAACCTCGACCTCACCCGCCGGCTCGTCGAGCTGTGCGGCGCCGACGAGTCCATGATCCAGCCCGTCGCCGACCGCAAGGGCCACGACCTCCGCTACGCCCTGGACGACGGCAAGATCCGGGAACAGCTCGGCTACGAGCCCCTCGTCCCCTTCGACCGGGGCCTGGCGGACACCGTCGACTGGTACCGCGAGAACCCCCAGTGGTGGAAGCCGGTGAAACACCGGGAGCGGCCGGCCCCCCGTCCGGAGACGGACCGGTGACCCGTCCGCCGGCCACCACCACCCGGACGGCGCCCGCGACGGCGGTCCTGCGCCGCCGCGCGGAGACCGGACTGCCCCAGCGCCTGGCCCGCTCGGCCGCCGCCCCCGAAGGAGCCGGCCCGCGCACGGACGAGGTCGCCGGATGGCTGGCCGAACGCCTGCGGGCCCACCGCTTCCGGGTCGACCGCATCCCCTTCGCCGACCTCGACGGCTGGTCGTTCGCCCCGGACACCGGCAACCTCGTCCACCGCAGCGGCCGGTTCTTCTCGGTCGAGGGCGTCGGCGTCACCGTCGACCGGGGCCCCTTCCCGCGGTGGCAGCAGCCGATCATCCACCAGCCCGAGGTCGGCATCCTCGGCATCCTGGCCAAGGAGATCGACGGAGTCCTGCACTTCCTGATGCAGGCGAAGATGGAGCCGGGCAACCGGAACGTGCTCCAGCTGTCCCCGACGGTCCAGGCCACCCGCAGCAACTACACCAAGGTCCACCGGGGCGCGGACGTCCGCTACCTGGAGTACTTCCACGGACCGCGCCGAGGACGGGTGCTCGCCGACGTCCTCCAGTCCGAGCACGGCTCCTGGTTCCTGCGCAAGGCCAACCGGAACGTGCTCGTCGAGACCGACGACGAGGTCGAGCCGCACGAGGACTTCCGCTGGCTGACCCTGGGCCAGATCGGCCGTCTGCTCCGTCACGACAACCTCGTCAACATGGACTCACGGACCGTCCTCGCGGGCCTGCCGACGCACTCCGCCGGAGACCACCTCGCCCGCGCGCTCCACACCGACCGCGAACTGCTCTCCTGGGTCACCGCCCAGCGCGCCCGCCACGAGGTCCACGTGGAACGGCTCCCGCTCGCCCAGGTGAGGGGCTGGCACCGTACCCCCACCGCCGTCGAACGCCCGGACGGGCGCTACTTCCGGGTGGTGGCGGTGGCCGTCGAGGCCGGAAGCCGGGAGACCGCCGACTGGACGCAGCCGCTCATCGAACCCACCGGGCGGGGCGTGACCGCGTTCCTCACCCGCCGCATCGGAGGCGTCCGCCACCTCCTGGTCCACGCGCGCGTGGAGGCCGGCCTGCTCGACGTCCTGGAGCTGGCCCCGACCGTGCAGTACGCACCGGACAACTACGCCCACCTCGACCCCGCGGACCGGCCCCCCTTCCTGGAGGAGGTCCTCGCGGCCGGCCCCGGGCGCGTCCACTACGAGGCGGTCCACTCCGAGGAGGGCGGCCGGTTCCTCAACGCCGAGAGCCGCTACCTCATCGTGGAGGCCGACCCCGACGCCCCGCTGGACCCGCCGGAGGGTTATCTGTGGGTCACCCCGGGCCAGCTGGGAGCCCTCGCCCAGCACGCGCGCTATGTGAACGTGCAGGCCCGCACACTGCTCGCCTGCCTCAACTCCGGCGCGGTCGCGTCCTTCTGACGCCCCCTCGCAACGACCTCCGCATCCACCGCATCCATAGAGGACGATCATGTACGGAAACGACTCCGCCGAGCTCTACGACCTCCTGCACAGCGCCCGGGGCAAGGACTTCGACGGCGAGGCCGCCGCGGTCGCCGCTCTCGTCGACGACCGCATGCCCGGCGCCGGCTCCCTCCTCGACATCGCCTGCGGCACCGGCGCCCACCTGGCCCGGTTCGCCGAACGGTACGACCACGTCGAGGGCGTGGAGCTCTCCGAGCCCATGCTGTCCCTCGCCCGGAACCGCCTGCCCCACGTCCCGTTCACCCTCGGCGACATGCGCGACTTCGACCTGGGCCGCCGCTTCGACGCGGCCGTCTGCCTCTTCGGCTCCATCGGGTACGTCGACTCGGCCGAGGAGCTCGACGCGACCCTGCGCTCCTTCGCCCGCCACCTCAACCCGGGCGGCGTCCTGGTCGTGGAGCCCTGGTGGGCCCCGGAGACCTTCACACCCGGACACGTCTCCGCCGACGTGGTCGAGGCCGAAGGAACCCACGTCGCCCGCGTCTCCCACGCCTCCCTGGCCACGCCCGCCGGTGACGCCTCCCTCATGCGCGTCCACTACGTCGTGGCCCACGCCGACCACGGCGTACGGCACTTCACCGAGGACCATGTGTGCCGGCTCTTCGGCACCGACCGTTACGAGGCCGCGTTCACCGCCGCGGGCTTCGCCTTCGAGCGGGTCGAGAGCCGCGTGTCCGCCCGGGGGTTCCTCGTCGGGGTCCGCAAGTGACGGCCGGACAGCCCCCCGCCCCCCGGACGGCACAGGCCCGGCGCGTCGTGGTGCTCGGCGGCACGGGCTTCGTGGGGCGGACCGTCTGCGCGGACTTCCGCACCGCCGGCTGGGACGTCCTGGCCGTGGCACGGACCGCGCCCGAGCGGCCCCTCGCGGCCCGGTTCCTCGCCCTCGACCTGGCGCGGACGCCGGCGGACGCGCTCGCCCGGGTCCTGGAGGCCGAGCGCCCCGACGTGGTCGTCAACGCCACCGGCAGCATCTGGAGCCGGGACGACGCCGCCATGGACCGCATCTGCACCGTCCCCACCCTGCGGCTCCTCGACGCCCTCGCCACCCTGCGGCACCGGCCCCGGCTCGTCCACCTCGGCTCCGTACTCGAACACGGCCCGCAACCGCCCGGCACCCCGCGCCCCGATCCGGTGCCCGAGCCGACGACCCCGTACGGAAAGGCGAAGCTCGCCGCCTCCCGTGCCGTCCTGGAGGCGGCGGCGAGCGGCGCCGTGCGGGCCCTCGTCCTGCGCGTCTCCAACGTGTCGGGCGTCGGCGCCCCCGACGTCAGCCTGCTCGGCAGGGTCGCGGAGCGGCTCCTGACGGGCACCCCCGACGGGGACCCCGTCACCGTCGAACTCGCCCCGCTGCGGGCCCACCGCGACTACGTCGACGTACGGGACGTGGCGGAGGCCGTCCTCGCGGCGGCGCTCTCGCCCGCGAGCGGCCGGGCCGTCGACATCGGGCGCGGCGAGGCCGTCCCCGTGCGATGGCTCGTGGACCTCCTGGTGCGGGTGAGCGGTGTGCCCGCCCACATCGTCGAACGGCCGCCGGAGCCCGGCGCCGCGGCGCCGCGGGACTGGATACGGACGGACCTCGCCCCCGCCCGCGAACTCCTCGGATGGCGGCCGAGGCGCGGTCTGGAGGAGTCGCTCGCCGCCTACTGGGCGGATGTCAGCGGCCGGCCCGCCCCCGTCTGAACGACGGCCGGACCCTCACCCCCGAACAGAGTGGAGTGGATGTGCGTATCGCGGTGACAGGCTCCATCGCCACCGACCATTTGCTGACGTTTCCCGGCCGGTTCGGTGAGCAGCTCATCGAAGGGGAACTGGACAAGGTCTCGCTCTCCTTCCTCGCCGACGAGCTCGACGTGCGTCGCGGCGGCGTCGCGGCGAACATCGCCTTCGGCCTCGGCGCCCTCGGACTCCGGCCCCTCCTCGTGGGGGCCGTCGGCCGGGACTTCGCCGAGTACGGGCAGGAACTCGCTGCGCACGGCGTCGACACCGGCTCCGTCCACGTCAGCGAGACCCGGCACACGGCCCGGTTCATCTGCACCACCGACGCCGACCAGAACCAGATCGGCACCTTCTACGCGGGCGCCATGAGCGAGGCACGGCACATCGCCCTCGCCCCGGTGCTCGCCCGCGCCGGGGGCCTCGACCTGCTCCTCGTCTCGCCGAACGACCCGGAGGCGATGCTGCGGCACACGAGCGAGGCCGCCGCACTCGGCGTCGCGTTCTGCGCCGACCCCTCCCAGCAGCTGGCGCGGCTCGACCGGGACGAGGTCCGGCTGCTCCTGCGCGGGCCCCGGTACCTCTTCACCAACGCGTACGAGGCCCAGCTCGTCCAGGAGCGGACGGGCTGGACCGAGCGGCAGGTCCTGGAACGGGTCGGCACCTGGGTGATCACCCGCGGCGCGGACGGCGTCCGGATCCTGACCTCCGGCCGACCGCCCCTCGACGTGGCGGCCGTCCCGGCGGACGGGACCGTGGAGCCCACCGGAGCCGGCGACGCCTTCCGGGCCGGCTTCCTCGCGGCCACGGCCCGCAGGGACGACCCGGTGCGGGCCGCCCGGCTCGGCGCGGCGCTCGCCACCACGGCCCTGGAGTCCGTGGGCCCACAGGCGTACCGGCTCGACGGCACGGTGCTCCGGGCCCGTATCGCGGAGGCGTACGGGCCCGGGGCCGCTGCCGACCTCGCGCCCGAGACCACGGCGGTACGACCGCTGGGGACGGCCGAGACGGTCGGAGCCGCACGCGTCTGAACCGCCCGTGGCCCGCCGCCCCGCCCTGCGGGCGGGCGGGCCACGGGGTGCGGTTCAGGTCGCCGTGCGGAACGCCCGGCGGTGCCAGAGCAGCGGCGGGGAGCCCCCGTCGAGGAGCACCTCGGTCGGGCGCCCCACCAGCAGCTCGTGGTCACCGACCCGCAGCCGGTCCTCGACCGCGCAGCGGAACGCCGCGTGCGCGTCGGGGACGAACGGCAGCCGGCTGCCCGGCCAGGGGGCCAGGGACTGACCGGCGAACCGGTCGATGCCCCGGGTGGCGAACCTGCGGGCGAGCTCCTCGTGCTGCTCCCCGAGCACGTTGACGACGAACTCGGACGCGGCGGCGAGGGCCGCGGCGCAACTGGAGGTGCGGGCTATGCCGACCACGACGAGCGGCGGGGAGAGCGAGGCGGAGGTGACCGAACTCGCCGTGAGCCCCCACCTGTTCCCCTCCTCGTCCACCGTCGTCACGAGTGTGAGCGGCGAGGCGAGCAGGGACAGCGCGTCCTTGAAGGTGTCCGCGTCCGCCACGGCCCTGATGTCCGCGCGCACCGTCACGACGTACCCCCGCGCTTCCGGCAGGGCACGGCCCTCACGACGCGCCCCCCTGCTCGGCGCCACCGCGCTCCGTCTCGACCGCCGCCAGCGCGTCGAGCACCGCCCGGTGCCTCAGGTCGCGCTCCAGGCACAGGCGCGCGTACTCGGTCCCGCCGAAGAGGCGTTCCGCCTCGGAGCCGAGGGCGTCGATCGTCTCCTCGGTCATCCGGGGCGAACCGAGCTCGGCCCAGCTCTTCTCCAGACCGACGCCGAGATGGCCGAGCCACTTCCGCAGACCGCCCTCCCCGCCTCCGAGATGGAAGGAGCGGAACGGACCGATCGTGGACCACCGCAGGCCGATGGACCGCGTGACGACGGTGTCCAGCTCCTCCATCGTCACCACGCCCTCACGGACGAGGTGGATGCTCTCCTGGAGCAGCGCGGACTGCAGCCGGTTCGCGACGAACCGCGCGATCGGCCGGCGCAGCACGACGGGCGTCCGGTCCACCGAACGGTAGAAGCCGACCGCCTCCGCCACCGCCTCCGGGTCCGTCCGCTCGCCCCCGACCACCTCCACCAGGGGAACGATGTGGGGGGAGTTGAAGGGGTGCCCGACGACCAGGCGGCCCGAGTCCTTCATCCGCTCGCCCATCGCGTCGGGCAGCAGGGTGGACGTCGACGACAGCAACAGGGCGCGCTCCGGAGCGGCTTCACCGATACGGGCGTACAGCTCCTGCTTGAGGACCAGGTCCTCGGGCGCGTTCTCCTGGACGACGTCGGCGTCCTCCACCGCACGGGCCACGTCGGGTTCGAAGGTCACCCGCTCGAGGAGTTCCTCGGGGTCCAGGCCCGTGCCGCCGGGCAGCGTGGGCACGAAGGTCCGCAGCCCCTTCAGGACGACGTTCCGCGCTTCGGGACGGCGGCTGTTGACCCGCACGTCCAGTCCGTGTCCGAGGAACAGGGTGATCCACCCGAGGCCGATCGTCCCCGCGCCGATCACCGCCACGGTGGGCCGGCCGGTTCCGCTCATCGTTTTCGTTCTCCCGTCCTGGTGTCCCTGCATGCGCTCTCGCACGGCCCCATGCTGGCCCGCCGCGCTCGACGGACTCTCGACACGTACTCGACGGAGAACCCCCGAAGCCCCCCGACCCCCGACACCCCCGACACCCCCCACCCCCGAAGCCCCCCCACCCCCGACATCAGAGACACCCATCCGCCAGTCCGGAACCGACCGGAAAACGAGACGTCCGAGGTCAGTCAGTGAAATTCCATCTCCTCGGCCCCTTCGAGATCACCACGGAGGACGGCCGGTCGTGCATCCCGCCCACCCCGAAGGCCAGTCAGGTCCTCGCCCTGCTGCTCACCCGGCCCCGGGAGATCGTGCCGGTCGACGCCTTCATCCAGGAACTCTGGGCCGAGAACCCCCCACGCAGCGCCCTGACCACCCTGCAGACGTACGTCTACCACCTGCGCAAGATCCTGGTCGGCGAGGGCCTCGCGCGCGCCGGCGAACGGATCCTCGTCACCCGCAGCCCCGGCTACCTCATCGATCCCACCGGCCACGGCCTGGACACCCGGGAGTTCGAGGAGCTCGTGAAGTCCGGACGGCGGGCCGCCGACCGGGGCTTCCTCGAAGTGGCCGCCCGCACCCTGGGCGAGGCCCTGGACCTCTGGACCGGCCCCGCCCTGGCCAACATCTCCACCGGCCGCGTCCTCACCGGTTACACGATGTACCTGGAGGAACTGCGGGTACGCGCCGTCGAACGGCGCATCGAGGCGCTCAAGCAGCTCGGGAACGAGCGCGACCTCATACCCGAACTGCGGGCGCTCATCCAGCAGTACCCGCTCAACGAGTGGTTCCACGCCCAGCTCATCGAGTCCCTCAACAACTGCGGCCGGCGGGCCGAGGCCCTCACGGTCTACCGCGACCTGTGGCGGTCGCTCGCCGACGAGCTGGGCATCGAGCCGTCGCCCGACGTGCAACGGCTGCACCACGAGGTACTGAACCCGGTCGCGCGCACCGTCCGCGCGGCCTGACGAAGGGAGACCACCCATGTCCACGGACCGAGTCACGAGCGACCTGTACAGCCGTGTGCAGCAGTTCCACGCGGCGCAGATGCAGGCGCTCGACAGCGGCCGCTTCGACGAGTACGCCGCCACCTTCACGGAGGACGGCGAGTTCCGGCATTCGCCCGGCCGTCCGGCCGCGCACACCCGGGCCGGCATCGCCAAGGAGCTCAAGGCCTTCCACGAGGAGCGGTTCGCCGGCGAACCCGTCCAGCGCCGCCACTGGTTCAACATGCTGAACGTCCAGGAGCAGGCCGACGGCACGATCCACGCCACCTTCTACGTCCTGGCGCTCCTGACCCGGGAGGGCGAGCGCGTCCCCGAGATCGCCCCGAGCTGCCTGGTCCGGGACGTCCTCGTCGAGGAGGACGGCCGGCTCCTCACCCGCTCCCGCCGGGTGGACCACGACCACCTGCCGGAATCGTGACCGCTCCCGTACCCCCGACCCTCCCTTCCCTTCCCCCTTCCGCGGAGGAACGCCATGCGCGCTGTCCGAATCCATGAGTACGGCGGCCCCGAGGTGCTGCGCACCGAAGAGGTGCCGATACCGGAGCCGGGCCCCGGCCAGGTGCTGATCGGGGCCGAAGCGGTCTCCGTGGGCTTCGCCCAGACCCAGATGCGGCGGAACGTCTTCCCCGCGCCCATGTGGCGCCCCGAGTTCCCCATCACGCTCGGCGGGGACGTCGTCGGCGAGGTCGTCGCCGTCGGCCCCGGCGTCTCCGGGATCGCGGTCGGCGACCGGGTCGGTGCCTTCACCCTGCACGGCGCCTACGCCGAGTACGTCGTCGTCGACGCGGACACCGTGCTCCCCGTGCCCGCCGCGCTCGACGCGGCCCAGGCGACGGCGCTGCCCGCCCCCGGGCCCATCGCCATGGGCACGATGGGCACGGCCTCCCTCGCCCCCGGGGAGAGCGTCCTCGTGCACGCCGCCTCGGGAGGCATCGGCCACCTCGCCGTCCAGCTGGCCCGGCTCGCCGGGGCCGGGACGGTGATCGCCACCGCCGGCACGCCCGAGAAATGCGCCTACGCCCGTACCCTCGGCGCGGACGTCGCCGTCGACTACAGCAGGGCGGACTGGCCGGAGGCCGTCCGCGAGGCCACCGGCGGGCGCGGCGTCGACGTGATCCTCGACAGCGTCGGCGGTGAGGTGCTGCGGCAGGGCGTGGGGCTCCTCGCCCCGTTCGGCAGGCTCGTCTTCTACGGTTCCGCAGGCGGCGGCCTCGGCATCCCCGTCGTCTCGCCGATGGAGCTCATCGGGATGAGGTTCCTCACCGGATTCGCCCTCTCGGCCTGGCGGAACGCACGGCCCGAGCGCTACCGGGCCGACCACGACGCGCTCACCGCCCACCTGCTCGCCGGGACCGTCCACCAGACCGTGCACGCGACGCTGCCCCTGGAGGACGTGGGGAAGGCGCACGAGATCGTCGAGAGCCGGGCCCATCTGGGGCGGATCGTGCTCCTCACCGGCCGCGGCGCCCGGACCGCCGGGGGTGCGGCGTGAGGATCCTCTTCGTCGCCGGCCCCAGCCCGGCGACCGTCTTCGGGCTCGCGTCCCTCGCCGTCGCCGCCCGCCAGGCGGGGCACCGTGTGATCGTGGCCGGTACGGAGGAGCTCGTCCCGCACATCACCGGCATCGGTCTGCCCGGCGCGGCGGTCACCTCCCGTACCTGGGAGAGCCTGATCGTCACGGACCGGGCCGGCCGACCGGTACCGAGGATGCCCCGGGGCGTCGAGCCCGAACGCCGCCATCACGGCGGCTGGTTCGGCCGGCTGGCCGCCGAGAGCCTGGACGGCCTGCGCGCACTCGCCGCCCACTGGCGCCCCGACCTGGTCGTCGGCGGCAGCATGTCGTACGCGGCGCCGCTGCTCGCGGCCGAGCTGGGCGTCCCGTACGTCCGGCAGGCCTGGGACCTGTACGACACCCGGGGCGTCGATCCGTACGCCGCCGAGGAACTCCGCCCGGAACTGGACGCGCTGGGGCTCGACCGGCTCCCCGAGCCGGAGCTCCGCGTCGACGTCTGCCCGCCGAGCCTGCGGCCCCCGGACGCGGACCCGGCGCGGTCGATGCGCTGGATCCCGTACAACCGGCAGCAGCCGCTCGAACCGTGGATGTACGGCCGGGGCGAGCGGCCCCGGGTGTGCGTGACCTCGGGCAGCCGCGAGACCGAGGCCAACCGGGACTTCCTGGTCCGGCTCGTCGCGGACCTCGCCTCCTTCGACGCGGAGATCCTGGTCGCCGCGCCCGAGGAGGCCGCGGCCCGGCTGCGGGAGACCGCCGGCCGGGTGCGGATCGGCTGGATGCCGCTCGACGTCGTCGCCCCCACGTGCGACCTCCTCGTGCACCACGGCGGGGGAGTCACCGGGATGACCGCGCTGGCCGCCGGAACGCCCCAACTGCTGCTGTCGCGCTGGGACATCTTCGCCTCGACCATGCGCCGCACGGCCGAGCAGGGCGCGGCCCGGGCCCTCTTCCCCGAGGACACCTCGCCCGGGGCCGTGCTGCGGGCGTGCCGGGAGCTCCTGGAGGAGCCCGGCCCCCGGAAGCGGGCCGGCGAGATCGCCGCCGAGATCGCCGCCCTTCCCGGGCCTGCGGAGGTGGTCGGGGCCCTGGAGCGGCTGGCCGCCTGACCCGGCGGGCCGCCGCCGGAGGCGGGAATGCCGCCGGGGGCGGCCACGGGAGTTCCCGTGACCGCCCCCGGCGGTTGCCGTGCGCGGACCGCTCGTGTTCAGCCGACGTTCGTCGTGCTGAACACGACCGGGGTGGCCGGGTTGGCGTAGCACTGGAACGGGTCCCACTGGTTGTTCGCCGGGTGCAGACGGTTCCAGCCGAAGGAACGGTTCTCGAAGCTCGAACCGCCGGGGGCGGTCGTGACCTTGCCCTGGGCGGAGGGCGCGCGCAGCGCGACCACGAGGGTGGGCAGGTCGAACTCGACGCCGCCGGGCAGGGTGTCGGGCGAGGTGACGACGAACTCGGCGCCGCGCCGCTCGACATGGAACCGGGCGGAGCCGAGGTTGCCGCCCCCGACCAGCTTGTAGCCGAGGACCCGGGCCTCGGGCGACACCTTGTAGGCGACCTCGATGTCGGTGAGCTCCTTGTTGTAGTCGCCGACCGCCAGGATCGGCGCCGGGTCGAACGACACGTTGAACGCGGCCCCGGGGGCGACCTGCGTGGGGGCCGTGGTGGTGAAGTTCCGGGAGTACCCGTTGATCGGGAACCACGTGCCGTCATAGCGGCTCTGGCACACGTAGCCGACGGTCGACGGGGTGCTCGCGCTCGTGCCCGTGCCCGTGGCGTTCGCCGGAGACGCGACGCCCAGCATTGCGGTGGCCGCCGAGATGCTCAGGGCGGCGGCGATCCCCGCCGCGCTCTTCTTCTTCATGGTGCGTGTGGCCTTTCTCGCTGCGGTACGTGGGCCCCTGCCTCACGACGGAGAGCAGGGAGGCCGGTGGTGCCGGCGAGACGAAAGCATCGTCGCCCCGCTCGAACGCTCCTCGTCGTCCCGTCGAGCAGAACTCGAAGTTCCGCTTCTCCGCCGCCCCGTGGCCGCTTCGAGCGGGCTTCGAACGGCCTTCGAGACCCCGGAGCGACCGTCGGCCGAGTCGGATCACCTGGGGATCACCACCCATCGGAGCCCCGACACCCCCGTACGGCACACTTCTTGGAGGCCTCCATGACTCAGGCGAACGGCCGTGTGGCCGTGGTCACCGGCGCGACCAGTGGCATCGGATGGGAGATCGCCGTCCGCCTCGCCGAGACCGGCCACCGGGTCTATCTCTGCGCGCGGTCGGCGGACCGGCTGGCCGAGGCCGTCAAGCAGCTACAGGACCGCGGCTTCGACGCCGACGGCAGCACCTGCGACGTCGCCGACCCCGACCAGGTCACCGCCTTCGTCGCGGCCGCCGTCGCCCGCTACGGTCCCATCGACGTCCTGGTCAACAACGCGGGCCGCAGCGGCGGCGGCATCACCGCCGAGGTCACCGACGAACTCTGGCTCGACGTCGTCAACACCAACCTCAACAGCGTCTTCCGGATGACCAAGGCGGTGCTCACCACCGGCGGCATGCAGGGGAAGAAGCGCGGCCGCATCGTCAACATCGCGTCCACCGGCGGCAAGCAGGGCGTCCTGCACGGCGCCCCCTACTCGGCCTCCAAGCACGGCGTCGTCGGCCTGACGAAGGCCTGGGGCCTGGAGCTCGCCAAGACCGGCATCACCGTCAACGCCGTCTGCCCCGGCTTCGTCGAGACCCCCATGGCGGAGAAGGTCCGCACCCACTACGCCGGGATCTGGGGGACCACCGAGGAGGAGGCCTTCGAGCGGGTCACCGCCCGGGTGCCGATCGGCCGGTACGTCGAGCCCTCCGAGGTCGCCGCCATGGTCGAGTACCTCGTCGGCGACGGAGCCGCCGCGGTCACCGCCCAGGCCCTCAACGTCTGCGGCGGCCTCGGCAACTACTGACCGGACGCCCGCGACCAGCCCCTCAGGGAGCCCCATGCCTGCCACCCAGCCGACATCACTGTCCCCGGACGCCGTACGCGAGGCCGCCGAGACGGCCGCCAAGCACGCGGCCGCCTCCGAGGCCGACCGGAGACTGCCGCCCGAGGTCGTCACCCCCCTCCTGGCCGCCGGATTCGCCCGCCACTTCGTCCCGGCCCGCTGGGGCGGC
Organism: Streptomyces sp. NPDC034084; assembly: GCF_055575535.1. Classification (NCBI taxonomy): domain Bacteria; kingdom Bacillati; phylum Actinomycetota; class Actinomycetes; order Kitasatosporales; family Streptomycetaceae; genus Streptomyces; species Streptomyces sp. NPDC034084. The sequence goes on along the minus strand of NZ_JBVISK010000012.1, from coordinate 55,584 downwards.
TCGGCGGGCACGTTCCGCGCGCTGCTGCCCGCCGTCACCGCCATCGGCGAGAGCTGCACCTCGGCCGCCTGGTTCGCCTCACTCGCCGCGAGCGTCGGCCGCCTCGCCGCCCACCTGCCCACCGAGGGCCAGGCGGAACTCTGGAAGGACGGGCCCGACACCCCGCTCGTCGCGGCGCTCGCCGCCGCCGGCACCGCCGAACGCGTCCCCGGCGGCTGGCGCGTCACCGGCCAGTGGCCCTACGTCAGCGGGGTCGACTCCTCCGCCTGGGCCCTGGTCTGCGCCCGTGCCTCCGACGGCGAGCACCAGGAGCCCCGGTTCTTCGCGGTGCCCCGCTCCGCGTACGGACTCGGGGACTCCTGGTTCAACGTCGGCCTGCGCGCCACCGGCAGCAACACCCTCGTCCTCGACGGCGTCACCGTGCCCGACGCCCGCTCCGTCGCCCTCGCCGACCTCCTCGCCGGCAAGGCCCCCGACGCCGAGGCCCGCTGTCACCGCGTCCCGCTGAAGGCCGCCAACGGCCTCACCCTGACGGCCCCCCTGCTCGGCGCCGCCCGCGGCGCGCTGCGCCAGTGGTCCGGCCTGGTGCGCGGCAAGCTCCAGGCACCGGCCGCCGCCGTCACCGGCGCCGCGGACCGGACCCCGTACGAGCTGACGCTGGCCCGCACCGACGGCGAGGTGGACGCGGCCGCCCTGCTGCTCGACCGGGTGGCCGACGTCCTCGACCGCGAACCCGTCGACCCGCTCCTGACCGCTCGCAACGGACGCGACTGCGCGCTGGCGGCCGAGCTCCTCGCCGGGGCCGTCGACCGGCTGCTGCGCTCCTCGGGCAGCAGGGGCCAGTCCGACACCGAACCCCTCCAGCGGTTCTGGCGGGACGTCAACGCCGGGGCCGGCCACAGCGGCCTGCAGTTCCCGCCCGTGGCGAGCGCGCTCGTCCGCGCCTCGCGGGCCCTCGACACCCCGTGACCGGCGTGCGCACCGCGAGACCGGCCGGATCACCCGTACAGCAGAAACGAGAAGGGAAACCGCACCCGATGTCGTGCAACCAGCGAACGACGGCAGGCCCCGAGGGCCAGGCCCGGTCCCGCTATCCGGTGGGGGGCTCCCGATGACCCGCCGTGTCGTCGTCACGGGCCTCGGGGTGCGCGCCCCGGGCGGCTCGGGGGCGCGGCAGTTCTGGGACCTGCTCAGCTCCGGCCGCACCGCCACCCGCGGCATCACCTCCTTCGACGCCTCCGCCTGCCGCTCGCAGGTGGCCGGCGAGATCGACTTCGACCCCGCCGCCGAGGGGCTCTCGCCCCGCGAGATCCGCCGCATGGACCGGGCGGCACAGTTCGCCGTCGTCTGCGCCCGCGAGGCCGTCGCCGACAGCGGGCTCTCCTTCGAGGGCGTCCGCCCCGAGCGGATCGGCGTGAGCGTGGGCAGCGCGGTGGCGGCGGCGATGTCGCTGGAGAAGGAGTACCGGGTCCTCTCCGACCAGGGCCGCGAATGGGAGGTCGACCCCTCCTACCTGACCCCCCACATGTACGACCACATGGTGCCCAGCGTCCTCGGCGCGGAGGTCGCCTGGACCGTCGGCGCCGAGGGCCCGGTCGCCGTGGTCTCGGACGGCTGCACCTCCGGCCTCGACTCGGTGGGCTACGCCTGCCGGCTGATCCAGGAGGGCTCGGTCGACGTCATGCTGGCCGGCGCCACCGACACCCCGCTCACCCCCATCGTCGCCGCCTGCTTCGACGCCATCAAGGCCACCACCCCCCGCAACGACGACGCGGAACACGCCTCGCGCCCCTTCGACCTCTCCCGCAACGGCTTCGTCCTCGCCGAGGGCGCCGCGATGTTCGTCCTGGAGGAGTACGACAGCGCGGTACGCCGCGGAGCCCGGATCTACGCGGAGGTGACCGGCTACGCGACCCGCCTCAACGCGCACCACATGACCGGGCTCAAGACCGACGGCCGGGAGATGGCCGAGGCCATCCGCGTCGCCCTCGACGAGTCCAGGATCGACCCGACCACCATCGACTACGTCAACGCGCACGGCTCGGGCACCAAGCAGAACGACCGCCACGAGACGGCCGCCTTCAAACGGAGCCTCGGTGACCACGCCTACGCCGTGCCCGTCAGCTCCATCAAGTCGATGGTGGGACACTCGCTCGGCGCCATCGGCTCCATCGAGATCGCGGCGAGCCTCCTGGCCCTCACGCACCAGGTCGTCCCGCCCACGGCCAACCTCCACACCGCCGACCCGGAGTGCGACCTCGACTACGTCCCGCTGACCGCCCGCGAGGCCAAGCTGCGGAGCGTGCTCACGGTCGGCAGCGGCTTCGGCGGCTTCCAGTCCGCGATGGTGCTCCGACGGCCCGAGGAGGCGGCGGCATGAGCGACCGAGCCCTGATCACCGGCATCGGCGTGGTGGCCCCCAACGGCCTCGGCGTCAAGGAGTACTGGAACGCCACCCTTGAAGGGCGCGGCGGCATCGCCCCCCTGACCCGCTTCGACGCCTCCCGCTACCCGTCCCGGCTCGCCGGCCAGATCCTCGCCTTCGACCCGGCGGAGCACCTGCCCAACCGACTCCTCCCGCAGACCGACGTCTCCACCCGGCTCGCCCTGGTCGCCGCCGAACAGGCCCTCGCCGACGGCGGCGTCGAGCCGGCCGAACTCGTCGACTTCGACCTCGGCGTCATCACCTCCAACGCCTCCGGCGGATTCGCCTTCACCCACCGCGAGTTCGCCAACCTCTGGTCCAAGGGACCCGAGTACGTGAGCGTCTACGAGTCCTTCGCCTGGTTCTACGCGGTCAACACCGGCCAGGTGTCCATCCGGCACAAGCTCCGCGGCCCGGGAGCCGCGCTGGTCGCCGAACAGGCGGGCGGCCTGGACGCGCTGGGCCACGCCCGCCGCTCCCTCCGGCTCGGCACACCCCTCGTCGTCACCGGCGGGGTCGACTCGGCCCTGGACCCCTGGGGCTGGGCGTCACACCTGTCCAGCGGGTTGATCAGCGACAGCGACGACCCCGACCGGGCCTATCTGCCGTTCGACGGCCGGGCCCGGGGCCATGTGCCCGGCGAAGGCGGGGCGTTCCTCGTGATGGAGGACGAACAGAGCTTCCGGAGGCGGGGCACGGACCGCCCTTACGGCGAACTCGCCGGGTACGCAGCCACCTTCGACCCGCACCCCGACTCCGGCCGGCCCCCGGCCCTGCGCCGCGCCGCGGAACTGGCGATCGCCGACGCCGGCCTCGAGCCCTCGGACATCGGCGTCGTCTTCGCCGACGCCGCCGGCACGGCCGACCTGGACCGGACCGAGGCCGAGGCGATCACCGCGGTCTTCGGCCCGCGCGGGGTGCCGGTCGCGGCGCCCAAGGCGCTGACGGGCCGTCTCCTCGCGGGCGGCGGCCCGCTGGACGTGGTGGCGGCGCTGCTCGCCCTGCGCGACGGGCTGGTCCCGGGCGTACCGTACGAGGGCGAGACACCGGAGGCGTACGGCATCGACCTGGTGCGCGGGACGCCCCGGCCGACCTCCGCGCGCGCCGCCCTGGTCCTCGCCCGGGGCCGCTGGGGCTTCAACTCCGCCGTCGTGGTCAAGGCGGCCGACCGTGGCTGACGACACCTCGCGGCTCGTCGAGATCGCCGACGGGGTCCACGCGTACGTGCAGCCTGACGGCGGGTGGTGCCTGAACAACGCGGGCGTGATCCTCGCCGGCGACGAGGCGATCGTCGTCGACACGGCGGCCACCGAACGCCGGGCCCTGCGGCTGAGGGAGAGCGTCGACGCGCTCGCGGCCGGCCCCCGGCGGACCGTGGTCAACACCCACTTCCACGGAGACCACACCTTCGGCAACAAGGTCTTCGGGCCGGACGCCACCGTCGTCAGCCACGCCCTCACCCGGACCGACATGGCCGAGACCGGGCTCGCGCTGACCGGCCTCTGGCCGGACGTCGAGTGGGGAGACGTCGAGGTCCGCCTGCCCGACCTCACCTACTCCGGCGGACTGACCCTGCACACCGGCGGCCGGCGCGTGGAACTGCTGCACCTGGGCCCCGCGCACACCCGGAGCGACACCGTGGTCTGGCTGCCGGAGGAGCGGGTCCTGTTCACCGGGGACATCGTGATGCCGGGCTGCACGCCCTTCGTCCTGATGGGGACGGTACGGGGTTCCCTGGAGGTCCTGGAGCGGCTGCGCGCCCTGGAGCCCGTCACGGTCGTCGGCGGCCACGGCCCGCTCGCCGGCCCCGAGGCCTTCGACGCCACCGAGGAGTACCTGCGGTGGCTGGAGAAGGTCGCGGCCGAGGGCGCCGCCAGGGGGCTCACCCCGCTGGAGGCGGCCAGGACGTACGACCTCGGCCCGTTCGCCGGTCTGCTCGACTCCGAGCGGCTCGTCGGGAACCTGCACCGCGCCTGGCACGAGCTGGACGACTTCGACTGGGCGAGCCCGCTGGACGTCGTCGGGGTGTTCGGCGAGATGGTGACGTACCACGGCCGTCTCCCCGACTGCCACGCCTGACGACACCGCCCTGCCGCCGGCCCTGAACGTCCTGGCCTCAGGCGTCCGGGCCCCGCGCGCCCGTCCGCGCGGCCCGGACCGCCGGGGCCGTCGAGTGGGGGAGCAGGTCCCCGGGCCACTCGGGGCGCAGGACCTCCACCGCGACCTCCTCCCGGAAGCGGTACGGGCGGTGCGCCAGGACCCCCGCGAGGTTGCGCCGCACCCGGGACATCTCCGCCCGCACGGTCACCGTCCGCGTACGGTCGCCGAAGACGTCGTCCGCCAGCTCCGCCGCCGTCCGGCCGTCGCGGTACAGCGCCAGGACGTAGAGGAGCTCCGCGTGCCGGGGGCTCAGCTCCTGCTGCCAGCTGCCCGCCGCGCCGGACACGGCCACCGTCCACCGGCGCGGCCGGCTCAGGTCCAGGACCACCCGGCTCGCCGTCTCCGTGCCCGGCTCCCCGGGCCGGGCCTCCTCCTCGACCCGCAGCAGCCAGCCGCCCGGCAGCGGCTCCACCGCGCACACGCCGAGCGAGGGCAGCCAGACCCGGCCGGCCCCGAACGACTTGGGCAGCGGGATCCGGTCCACCGGCGCGAGCCCGGTCACCGCCGCCGTCCAGCCGTGGGTGTCCACCGCCACGGCCCGGCCGCCCACCCGGCACAGGATCGGCGCCGCCACCGCCCGCAGCCGCTCGATCGACCGGTGGTGCCGCTCCCGCATCTCGGCCTCGGCGAGCTGCGCCACCGAGCCGACCAGGGCCAGCATCGCGGGATGGAAGCTGGACGCGGGACCGCTGACGTCCAGGATGCCCAGCAGCCGCTGGTCGCGCGGATCGTGCACGGGCGCGGCGGCGCAGGTCCAGTTGTGCAGCGCCTGCACGTAGTGCTCGGCGGAGTGCACCTGCACCGCCCGGCCCATGGCCAGCGCCGTGCCGACGGCGTTCGTGCCGGTCGCGTGCTCGGCCCAGGCCGCGCCCTCCTCCAGACAGATGCTGTTCGCCTGCCGCAGCACGGCGAGGTTCCCCTGACGCCACAGCACCCGGCCGTGCTCGTCGGTGACCACCATGATCTGGAGGGAGGCGTCGGCGATGCCCGCGAGGCCGCCGCTCAACGTCTGCAGCACCTCGGAGAGGAGCGTGGTCCTGCGCCGCTGCTCCAGCTCGTCCCGCTGGAGCAGCACGGTGCTCGGGCTCTGGTCCGGGTCGAGGCCGAGCCGGGCCATCCGCTGCCAGGACGCGTCGATCACCGGGCGGGGCGCGATCGGGGGCCTGCGGCCCGCCAGGGTCTCCTCGCGCACGCGGTGCAGCAGCCGGGTGGCCTGAGCGGCGTCCATGGCGGCGAGCCGCTTCATGTCGAGCTGCGTGTTCTTCATCGGTCCCTCCCAGCCACCCCGGGGTGCTGTATCGGTTCTGCACAGGGCAGACGTCCGGAGTGTCGGTGCCCATCGTGCCGTCCGGGACCGCCCGGCGAGGCCCGGTTCGGGTAATCCTGCAACCCTTTGCAACTCTGGCGACCGCCCCGTCCCCTGGGCGAAGGTGGTGGGAGCGGTGGGTGGTGCCGTGTCGGCGCAGCACCACCCCCGCTTCTCCGCTTCAGGGCGCGCGGCCCTCACCGTTCACACGACGGCCCGCGCCCGTTCCACCACCGCCCGCAGGGCGAGCGTGTGCGGGAGCGTCCCGAACGCCGCCCCGCCGTCCCCGCCGAGCCGCCCCGCGCAGAACGCGTCCGCCACCTCCGCCGGAGCCCACCGCACGAGCAGCGCGCCCTGGAGCACCAGCGCCAGCCGCTCCGTGAGCCGCCGCGCCCGCGCCTCGATCCCCTCCAGGTCCGCCAGCTCGACGAGCAGCCCCCGGATCGCCCGGTCGAGCCGGTGGTCGGCGCCCCGCGCCTCCCCCAGCTCCCGCAGCAGCGCGTCCAGGGCGGCGGGCTCGGTCCGCAGCGCCCGCACCACGTCGAGCGCCTGCACGTTCCCCGAGCCCTCCCAGACCGAGTTGAGCGGTGACTCCCGCAGCAGCCGGGGCATCCCCGACTCCTCCACGTACCCGTTGCCGCCCAGGCACTCGAGCGCCTCCGCCACGACCGGAACACACCGCTTGGTCACCCAGTACTTGGCCGCCGGGATCGCGATGCGGAGCAGGGCCGACTCCTCCGGAGTGCCGGCGTCGTACGCGGCCGCCAGCCGCATGCCGAGGGCCGTGGCCGCCTCCGACTCCAGGGCGAGGTCGGCCAGGACGTTCCGCATCAGGGGCTTGTCGACGAGCGGCCCGCCGAAGGCCGAGCGGTACGCGGCGTGGTGCACTGCCTGCGCCACCGCCTGCCGCATCAGCGCCGCCGAGCCGAGGACACAGTCGAGCCGGGTCGCCGCGACCATGCCCATGATCGTCCGTACTCCCCGCCCCTCCTCTCCGACCCGCCGCGCCCAGGTCGTCCCGTCGAACTCCACCTCGGCGGAGGCGTTCGACCGGTTGCCCAGCTTGTCCTTGAGCCGCTGGATCGCGAAGGCGTTCCGCGAACCGTCCGCGAGCACGCGGGGCACCAGGAAGCAGGTCAGCCCCGCCGGGGCCTGCGCGAGGACCAGGAAGGCGTCCGACATCGGAGCCGAACAGAACCACTTGTGGCCCGTCAGGACGTACTCGCCGTCGGCCGCGAGCGGCCGGGCCTCCGACGTGTTCGCCCGGACGTCGCTGCCGCCCTGCTTCTCCGTCATCGCCATGCCCAGCAGCACCCCCGGCTTCTCCGCGACCGGGGCGAGCTCCCGCTCGTACACGTGGGAGAGGGCCGCCGGCTCCCAGACCGCCGCAAGCTCCGGCTCGGCCCGCAGCGCGGGCACCGCGGCGTGTGTCATCGACACCGGGCAGCCGTGCCCCGCCTCCGCCTGCGACGCCACCAGGAATCCGGCGGCGCGCCGCACGTGACCGCCGGGACGGCCCCACGCGTGCGTGAGCCCGGACGAGACGGACTTCCCGAGGAGCCGGTGCCACGCCGGATGGAAGACGACCTCGTCGATCCGGTGCCCGTACCGGTCGTGGGTCCGCAGCCGCGGCGGATTCTCGTTCGCCTGCTCACCCCACTCCCGTACCTGCGCCGATCCGGTCGCCCGGCCGAGCAGACTCAGCTCCTCGCGCACCTCAGAGCGCAGGTCCGGCGCGAGGTGCCGCTCGACCGCCTCCGCCAGGGCCAGGTCGCTCGTGAAGACGTCGTACCCCACCAGAGGCGGAGGCTGGTTGGTCACGGTGTGGGTGCTCGCTGCCATGCCGATACGGTAAGCAGGTGCAGGCAGCAAGAGAAACAACCGATCGGCCCGAGCGTCGGCCCTGGAGCAGGCTCCACCGCGCGCGCGTCCTCTACCGCAACGTCTCGAAGCGGAAGATGGCCTGGCTGCTCCTCAAGGACACCGTCAACTCGTGCATCGAGTACCGGATCCTCGGGCTGGCCGCCGAGGCCGCGTTCTTCACCCTGCTGTCCCTGCCGCCCCTGCTGCTCGGTCTGATCGCCGTCCTCGGCTACGCCGACGACTGGACCAACACCGACACCGTCGCCAGCATCCGGGAGAACATCCTCCACGCGGCCGGCACGGTCCTCTCCGACCGGGGCGTCCGCGAGATCGCCGAGCCCCTCCTCGACGACATCACCCAGGGCAAGCGGCCCGACCTGATCTCCCTCGGCTTCGCCATCGCCCTCTGGTCCGGCTCGCGCGCGGTGAACGTCTTCATCGACACCATCACCGTCATGTACGGCCTCGACGGGCACCGGGGCATCGTCAAGACCCGGCTCCTCGCCCTGCTTCTCTACATCGTGGCGCTGCTCATCGGGGCCGTGGTCCTGCCCCTGGCCGTCGTCGGCCCCGACCGGGTCGTCGAGTTCGTCCCCTGGGGCACCGAGGTCGTCGCCGTCCTCTACTGGCCGGCCGTCAGCCTGCTCTCCATCGCCTTCCTCACCACGCTCTACCACGTCTCCGTGCCCGTCAGATCGCCGTGGATCGAGGACATCCCCGGCGCCCTGGTCGCGCTCGGGATGTGGGTCCTCGGCAGCTTCCTGCTCCGCATCTACCTGACCAGCCAGGTCGAGGGACCGACCATCTACGGCTCCCTCGCCGCCCCCATCGCCGTCCTCCTCTGGATCGGCATCTCGGCCTTCGCCGTCCTCGTCGGCGCGGCCGTGAACGCCGCCATCGACCGGGTCTGGCCCTCCGTCGCCACCGCCGCCGCCCGCGAGGCCAACGAACGGGCCCGAGCCTTCCAGGCCGCGGAGCTCGTCGCCCGCGTGCGCGCCGAGGCGGAGGACGTCGACGAGGACGACCCGGACATGCCCTCCGAGTTCCCCGAGCGCTGGTCCAAGTTCCTCCCCCCGGACGACGTGAAGTCCCGCCTGCACTCCGGCTGGGAGAAGGACTGACCGGCGCCCGCCGAGCGCGGGCGCGTTCCACCGACCCGGAGGGCACGACCCGTCGGCCGGCAGGCTCGGGTCGTGCCGTTCCGGAGGCCGCCGGTCAGCCGACGATGGCGACCGGGGCGTCCCAGGCGTTGCGGTCGACGGTGATGGTGTGGCCGCCGCGGGTCTCCCTGCTGTTGGCCTTGTACTGGTGGCCGCGGCTGTGGTCGGTGTACAGCTTCGGGTCCCAGGGCCAGTCCCTGGTGGTGGTCTCCTGGCCGTTCCACAGGGCGTACCAGAGGTTGCCCGGCAGGTCCGTGCGGTCCTTCGCCGTGGCGACCGCCTTGGCGCTGGAGCTGCTGAAGCCGTAGAGGCCGGCGCGGTAGGTCTTGGCGCGCAGGGTCCTGGTGAAGGACCGCACGTAGGCGAGGGTGGCGTCGTTGCACGCCTTGTCGGCGGTGTCGTACGGCTCCATGTTGAGGTAGACCGGGCTGCCGGGCTTCATCCCGAGCGCCGAGGCCTTGGCGACCGCGTCGTCGGCGTTGCTCGCCCCGACCGAGGCCGCGGTGGCCGCGGTGAACCTCTCCTTGTTCCCGCTCTTCTGGCAGGGCGGCTGGGCCCCGACGTAGAGCGGGACGACCCGCCAGCCGAGCGTGTCGACCGACTTCACCCATGACCTGGTCAGGTTGGGCTGGGCGCAGCCGCGGTTCTTCCCACCGATGTAGACGGCGACGCCGCCGTAGTAGGCGTCCTTCTTCCACGCCTTCATCGCGGTGAGCGACGGCGCCGTGCAGGCGTCGAACGCACGGCCCGTGTACGTCCTCTGCGCCGGCCACACGGTGGCCGCCATGGAGGTCTGGGCCGCGACCCCGGCACCCGCCACGACCGCGACGGCCGTCGTCGCCAGCGCTGTGTAGCGGCCTCTTCTGGACAGCCGGTGCTTCGGCATTTCCCCACCCATCTGAAGTTCCGGCCCCGGTCTCCGGAGCCGGATCCACCCTACGGTTTCAAATCGGTGGTGCCACGCCGGGGGCGGGACTGTGGTGCTGCTCATCCTTCCCGGGGGGGGTGCCGGTTCGTACGAGAAGCGCTCGGGCGAGGTCGTGCCGTTCACCGCCCGGCCGATTTCTGTGCGAATCCTCAATACCGGGTGTGCTCAGTGGCCCTTCTGGGATCTGCTCTCGGGGTGTTGAGTGTCGTCGGCGTTGCTGTCCATCAAGACTGGACGCCAGTAATTCATCCCTCACGAATGCCGCACTGGGCCATGTCGACTACGTCGAGCCAAGCACGAGAACGACGGAGCCCCGCACCGCTGACCGCGTGCGGCGTCGCCCCTGAGCATGTGCGCGGCTTCGTACCGCCGCCTCCCCTGCTCGAACAGGTCCGGGGCTGCTGCGGCTCAACTCGTCTCAAATCCTCCCGAGTTCGGGATTCCATAGTCGAGGGCCCATCAAAGCGACGCCAAAGATCAGCAGTCATCCCGTATGCCCCTGATCGCACGACAGGTCAGCTTTATGGATCTTGAAGTGGTCGCCCCGGAGTGTAGGGTGGATCCACATGGAATTCAGCAGGCCCGGGGGGGCTCGTGCGGCCTGTATCGCAACTCATGCGAGTGTTGACGCTCGCCGTGCAGCTATCGCTCAGATGCGCACGATCCCCCTCGGCTTGGGTGAGCCCTGAGCGCGACGGAAGTGACCGTCGAGGACGTTGCAAAAAACCACAACGAGTTCGTGGATCTCGCATTCCCAGCTGATGGGGAGCAGCAGGTAGAGCGCCTCAACGGCGTGGAACATGTCAGGTTGTACCTCGATGCCGCCGGCCCCTCGATCGGCCGGGGCAGGTGCTGGCCGGCCTGTCTCCGGCTTGGAGAGCTTCCCGCATCACGCCGGTAGAGGCGCTGCGCCGCTGAGCGACGCAAGGACCGCGGCCGGCATGCGCCACGCACGTGGACCACCTCACGTCACATAGAGAAGGAAAACCCATGCACGCCCTCAGGCGAACGACCGTCGCCACTACTGTCATGCTCGCGGCAATCTCGCTCGGCGCCTGCTCCTCGTCCGGATCGGTCTCCGACCCGGCGGAGGACAAGGCTCCGGTCGATCGGGCCAACTGGCCTGCGGAGGTGCCCACTTCCGGACTGGTCAAGGGCCTGGAGCTGCCGCTTGAGTCCTACCTGCCCTCCTACCCGGATCAGGTCGTCGTCGACACCGCGCTGCGCACCCTGCAGACGCGGTGCATGTCCGAGTACGGGCTGACCGTCGATCTGCCGCGTCCCGGCGCGAACCCGCCGCCCTACAGCAACGCCCTCTCGGTCGAGCAGCGTTACGGGATCAGCGACCGCGCTCAGGCACAGAAGTACGGGTACGGGCTGCCGAAGGAGCTGACCCGGAGCCTCGAACCCGTCGAGGAGGGGCTTTCAGGCGTCGAGGTGGAGGTCCTGACCGGGCGAAAGAAGCCCGAGTTCACCCCACCCAAGGGTGCCAAGGGCGCCAAGGTCGGCAGCGGCCATTTCGGCGGGGTCCCGGAGCCCGCGCGTGCCGAGCACAACGGAAAGAAGCTGCACGAGGGCGGCTGCGCCGGCTGGTCGAAGCGGCGGCTCGAGGTGAACGAGGACGATGAGGGCTTCGTCTCCGTGCTCGCCTCGAGGAGCATCTCCGAGTCCCGGCCGCTGAAGCCGGTCGAGAAGGCTCTCAAGAGCTGGTCGGCCTGCATGAAGGGCAAGGGCCGCAAGGCCGCCGATCCGTACCGGGCGATGGAGCAGGGCTACGCCGACGGTGACGGCACCACCAAGAACGCGATCGAGCTCGCGCTGGACGACATCGACTGCAAGGAGCAGACCCGTCTGATCGAGGTCTGGTTCAAGGAGGAGTCGGCCGTCCAGAAGCGGCTGATCGAGGAGAACAAGGACCAGCTCGCCGCCGTCAAGAAGCGCATGGGCGAGGTCCTTGCGGCCGCGAAAGCAGTCAAGTAACCAGAGAGGGAACACAGTTGAGACCGATACGTAGTCGCCTGCGCGCGCCGATCACCCTTGTGGTGACCACCGCGCTGGCGATACCGCTGAGCCTGCCCGCGCAGGCCGAGCAACCGAAGCCGCCCAAGGGCGCGGCGCAGGGGTGGAGCGACCCCACCCAGCAGCGGAAGAAGCTCCCCCTGGAGCCCTCCGCGATCCCCGCGAAGGACCGCGCCGGCCTGCTCGGCAAGGGCTACGAGAAGTCCGCGGACACCGCGGTCACCACGACCGGTGACGGCACCGGCTTCCATCTCCTTGCGGGCAAGGAGAAGGACGGCTACCAACTCCGTACGGTGGCCAGTCTGTTCGAGGACGGTTTCGCCTCGGACACCTGGATCGGCAACCACTGCGTCACCGAGTCCGGCAAGTACGCGGCCGTCTCGTACGCGCCGCGGATGTTCACCAACAAGCCCGAGCTGATGGTGCGCGGTGCCTTCACCGCGGTGGTCGACCTGACCTCGGGCAAGGTCACCAAGCTGCCGTTCCAGTCGTCGCTCGCCTACTTCTCGCCCGGCTGCGGCCAGGGCGACCAGGCGGTGTTCACCCAGCTCACCCATGACGGCGACGCAAAGCAGCAGACCCGTCTGATCACCGTCGACGCGGCCACCGGCAAGAGGTCGGAGCCGGTCACGCTCGCCGGCCAGATCACCTCGGCGATTCCCACCGACGCGGGCATCGTCGCCGCCCACGGCAACAAGCTGGTACGGATCAACGGCACGGCCGAGAAGACCCTGGCGTCCACCACAACGGTGCCGTTCCAGGTCACCGCCGACGCCGACGGTGGTATCACCTTCATCGACCGCGAGTTGGACAAGAAGGCGTCCGACAAGCCGGTCGCCTGGGCCAAGCACCTGGACCGTACGAAGGTGAGGCAGGGCAAGAAGACCGAGCCCGTCACCGTCGCCTCCGGCGGGCTGCACGCCTGGGACCTGACCCGCTCGGCACGCGGCGAGGTGTTCGTCACCGGTGACGCCACGTCCAAGGCCCTGCCCAGGCGGGTGCACAACCCCGGCAAGCTCCCCAAGGGCGCGGCGATCTCCAGCCACGCCCAGGCGGCCCTGACCACCACCTGGTCCGATGGGAAGACCACCCTGGTCAACCCGGAGGACGCCGCCAAGCCGCGCCCCGCCCGTACGGCCCTGCGCATGCTGGACTCGGGCAAGTCCGTGACCCTCGACCTGCGCCCTGGCGCGCACCGCGTGGGCGACGAGGCACAGGGGCACGCCCTGTCCCCCGCTCTGCCCACCGGCGGCCCGGTCGGCTCCGGCCCGGACATGGGCGAGAAGAGCACGGACGGCCTGTCCACGCAGACCGTCCATACCCAGGCCCTCACCGCGCAGGCCGACAACCCGAGCGAAGGCACCGGGGAGCGCTACTGCGCGGTGGCCCGCAACGACCCGAAGAAGCAGGCGTTCCAGCCCACACCGCGGCAGGTCGAGTGGGCCGTGGACCAGGCGGTCGTCGGCTCGCTGAACTTCTACCGCGACAGCAACTGGAAGAACACCGGTATCGCCGGCGGCTACCAGCCCCAGGGTCTGTTCCCGCCGACCGTCCTCGCGGGTGACCCCAACGGCAAGCTCGACAACGAGGACCCCGCCGTCACCGACAAGTGGCACATTCCCGCACAGGTGATGCTGGGCATCACCGCGCAGGAATCCAACATGTGGCAGGCCACCCGCTTCGCCGTGCCCGGTGTCACCTCCAACTCGCTGATCGGCAACTACTACGGCGTCGACTACGCCGCCTCCGGTGAGCAGCTCGACCCGTGGCGCATCGACTGGGCCCATGCCGACTGCGGTTACGGCATCACGCAGGCCACCGACGGCATGCGCCTGGCGGGCAAGACCAAGCCGGGCGAGACCGCCCTGTCCACGGTCGCCCAGGAAGCGGTCGCGCTGGACTACACGGCAAACGTCGCGGCCGGCGTGCGGATCCTGTCGGAGAAGTGGAACCAGACGTACAACGCCGGCATGAAGATCAACGGCGGCCACCCCAAGTGGATCGAGAACTGGTTCTTCGCCCTGTGGGCGTACAACTCCGGCTTCTACGACACCGCCGACTCCGCGGGGCACTCGGGCGTGGGCTGGACGAACAACCCGGCCAACCCCCTGTGGAAGGCCAACCGGGTGCCGTTCCTGCAGCACGCCACCGACACCTCCAAGGACGACTACAGCCACGCCGCGCACCCGCAGGACTGGCCGTACCAGGAGAAGGTGATCGGCTGGGCGGCGCGCCCGATCTCAGCGCTGTTCGGTCCCGGTGACTTCCAGGCGGGCTACAAGGCCGCATGGTGGACCACCAACGCGGACCGCGCGAGCGCCAAGCCTCCGGTCGACCTGTTCTGCAACGCGTCGAACAACTGCAACCCGGCCAAGATCGGCGACAACGACTCCAACGACCCGGGCCTGGGTGCCTGCACCCTGGACGCGGGCAACAGCAAAACCAACCCGCACTGGCTGCACTGCTGGTGGAACCAGCCGGTCACCGAGGCGCAGTGGAAGAACTGCACCACGGGGGCCAAGTGCGGCAACGGTGTGCACCGCTTCCCGACGTCCTACGGCGAGCAGCCGGATGCCGGCTCCTACCCGCCGAACTGCGTCACCACGCCTCTGCCCGCCAACGCCCTGGTGGTCGACGATCTGGCGGACGGGACCATACCTGCCGGCGTGGACGCCAAGCGGGGATGCGGGGCGGTGAAGTCGAGCGGCACATTCAACTTCACGTATGTCCCGTGGGACACTCAGATGGATCTCACCAACGACGGTACGGACAACCCGACCACCGTCACCACGTATCCGGGGAAGATCGACACGCATCAGATCGGTGCGGGCTACGGCAACCACTTCTGGTTCACGCACAGCCGCTCGCCCGAGTCGAACCCGGCCAACGCCGAGCGTCTGAAGGTGACCGGCACGTGGAAGCTGACCGCTCCGCTGACCAACACCACGCGCCAGGCGAAGATCTACGCGCACATACCCGACCACGGGGCGCAGACCTCCAACGCCGTGTACCGGATCCAGACGCCCGAAGGGGAAGAGGAGGCGGCGATCTCGCAGACCGCGAACCAGGCCAACAAGTGGGTGGACCTGGGGGCCTACAGCTTCGGTGACCAGATCCCCGAGGTGCGGCTCGACAACTTCAACGGCGGTGACGGCAGCGCGGACATCGCCTTCGACGCGCTGGCATTCGTCCCGGGCACGTACAACGGCTTGTCGCTGACCGGCAACATGAGGGCCAATCCGACCGCTCCGGATCCGGCGCCGGTCGAGCCGGACGAGGACATCACCGGCAGCAACTTCTCCGCGGCCCGCAGCTCCTCGGCAGACACCGCCACGGCGGCGCCGAGGGCGACGACGATGGCCGCCACGAGCACCGCGTCATGCTCGACGGTCAACCACTCCCTCAGCCGCAAGCGCACCACCGCCTGCATCCACAGCGACTACGCAATGACGGAGTACACGAACACCGTCCCGACCGGAAGCGCGGCTTTCGACCTCTACATCACCTACTACCTCGACCCGAAGAGCGCCGAATTCTCGCAGGTCACCGAGATCCGGCTGAAGTCGATGGACGGTACGGTGAACAACGCCACCTTCGACTACGCGGCCAAGTGCCGCGGCTACTGCGACATCACCAGCGTCGGCTGGAACGGGTCGAAGACCTTCGCCAAGGGCGACACGCTCCTGCGGACCGTCACCACGCGGTTCAAGTGGGCGCCCAGCGGCGCCACCAAGAACACGATCACCCCGTACTTGTCTCTCGGCGGTAAGGTCAACACCACTAAGGTCGTGAATCCGTCCGAGTTCGAAAACACCAAGCTGGACATCCGCTGTGACAGTGAAGCCGCCGGTACCGGTTGCGTATTCCCCGGATACACGCCGACCTACGTCATGAACTCCAAGAAATTCCCCGGAGCCGCGGCCCACATCGACATGATGTGGCGCAAGACCAACATCAAGTGGGGAAACAGGAACGGCGGAAAGCCTCTCACTTACCTGGCCAACAAGCTTGCCACCGACGATCCCCGAAATCCCGACAAGACGCAACAAGATCGCAATCGCCAGATCATCTGCGAGAGACGGTGGAAAACCTATCCGGGCACCGGCCTGTTCAGTGACATGTGGAGCACAGATGCAGGAGCGCCACGCACCGACCAGAGAAGCTGCGACGAGTTCGCTTTTGCCAACTCCTTTCAGAGCGCCGGAAATGTCAATGGGCCGAACAGCGTGTCGTACAGCGGCAAGGAATGTGTGCAGACCTATCTCACGCGCAACGCCGACGACACCATGACTCTCCACCTGCGCCCGGATGCTCCAGCGCCAACCTGGAAGGAGCCCTGCGGGCGATCCTCGATGTCGAATTGGCAAAACGGCCAATCAATGCAACCGTTCGGCACCTTCATCGCTAATCAACGCCTGTTGGAGGACGACAACTACTGGATGGACCTAGACGGGTTCACCGCACCCACACCGTAGCCGAGTAACAAAAAATGCCCCCCGGAAGCCCGGGGGGCATTTTTCTCATGAGTCAGCTTCACGACCAAACGAGGCGCCCTTCGGCGACCTTGCAGATCGGATTGTTTCCGTCGGCGATACTTCTCAGTATCTCCGCTACGGAGTCGAAATACTGGGCCATCGATTCGTATTCGCCTGTGACTGTGGGGGCACCCACGAACCAGCGTCCGACACGCCCGTCCCGCGCATCGATGAACTTTCCCCTCCAGCCATCCTGGCTTGACAGAAACGGGATCCACTCATTACGCCAGAACGGATTGTCCGGCTGGTCCGGAGGATCGAATCCACCGGGCATGTACCGGTTCGCGTATAGCTTCTCCATCGCCCGGATGCCCAGAAAGAAGATTCCCTCGTCCGGGAACCCGTCGAAGCCGCAACATGCCACGTCGTCGTCGAAGTCTTCCTCAGGAAGATCCAGATTGTTCAGAAGCAGCCACGCCCGCAGGTCTTGGGGAAAGGAGATCCCCATCCGCTCCTCGGCGGCCGCGATCATCTGTTCCGTGGCCGGACCGGGCATATCCCCGTGATCGGCCGGGGCACACTCCCGAAGAAGACTCATCACGCGGGACCAGCTCTCCACCACACTCATCCCCCGCTGCCCCTCTCTGCACGGATTCGCTATGCCACTCAACGGGCTCACCTACTGTAGCCGGACAGCACGCCGGGCCGGTCGAAGCGCCCTCGGCCTGCTGGAGCGCCGCTTGCCCCAGCTGCCGTGCGGCCTGTTCCGGTCCTGGGCCGGCATCACCGCGTCGAACCGGGCTTTGCTGGTCACTGCTCGCGGCTCAGGTACGAGTGTGGTCGCAGCCGATCGCCACGGGACAGCCGATGCCCAGCCGACCAGGGGCACGGTCTCGTCGTAGTGGGGAGCGAATTCGTCCGGTGCGCTGTGCGGCTCGCGGCGTCGCGTCCACAGTCGATGGCGGGCGGTGCGGGGCTGAATTTAATCGGTGGTGCAGTGCCCTGGGGCGGGGCTATGGTTCTGCTCATCCGTTCCTGGGGGGACGGTGTCGGTTCGTGCGAGAAGAAGCAGGAGGTGAGGACATTGATGACTGTCACGGTGACGGGCTCTGCCCGCATTCAGGAGTTCATCGTTCCCACCCCTGTGGTCTCCGGCTGACACCCACTCGATCCGCGCGCTCGGAGCGCGCCGCCGGGGCCACCCTTCGAAGGGTCCCCCTTGTCTTTCCCGCTTTCCTCCGTCTCCTCCTCCTCGCTGCTCGACGCTCACGGCTGGGACTCCGGCTGGGCCGCCGCCTTCGCGCCCTACGCCGCCCAGGGACTCGTCCCGGGGCGGGTCGTCCGCGTCGACCGCGGCCAGTGCGACGTCGCCACCGCCGAAGGGGTCGTGCGCGCCGACACGGCGTTCGTGACCCCGCACGACCCGCTGCGGGTCGTCTGCACCGGCGACTGGGCCGCCGTCGACCCGGATGGCGCCGCCGACCCCCGCTACGTACGGGCGTGCCTGCCGCGCCGTACGGCCTTCGCGCGCTCCACCTCCTCCAAGCGGTCCGAGGGGCAGATCCTCGCCGCGAACGTCGACCACGCCGTCATCACGGTCTCGCTCGCCGTCGAGCTCGACCTCGGCCGGATCGAACGCTTCCTCGCCCTGGCCTGGGAGTCCGGCGCCCAGCCGACCGTCGTCCTCAGCAAGGCCGACCTGGTGCCCGACCCGGTCGGGCTGTCCTACCTCGTCGAGGACGTGGAGACGGTCGCGCCCGGCGTGCAGGTGCTGCCCCTCAGCTCCACCACCGGAGAAGGGATCGACGTGCTCGCCGCGACCGTCGCCGGCGGCACGACCGTGCTGCTCGGCACCTCCGGCGCCGGCAAGTCGACCCTGGCCAACGCCCTGGTCGGCGAGGACGTGATGGACGTCCGGGCCGCCCGTGACGTCGACGGCAAGGGCCGCCACACGACCACCACCCGCAACCTCTTCGTCCTGCCCGGCGGGGGCGTCCTCATCGACACCCCCGGACTGCGCGGTGTCGGGCTCTGGGACGCCGAGGCCGGTGTCGGCCAGGTCTTCTCGGAGATCGAGGAGCTGGCCGCCGACTGCCGCTTCCACGACTGCGCGCACGAGTCCGAGCCGGGCTGCGCGGTGGCGGCGGCGATCGAGGACGGCTCGCTGCCCGTACGCCGCCTGGAGAGCTACCACAAGCTGATCCGCGAGAACCGGCGGATCGTGGCCAAGACCGACGCCCGGGTGCGCTCCGAGATGCTCAAGGAGTGGAAGCGCATGGGCAGGGAGGGACAGAAGGCCATGCAGCTCAAGCGCGGCGGCGGCAGGGTCCGGTAGCCCCGGACCGAGCCGATCGCGGTGTCCGAAAACCGCGAGCCGGGTGGCGGCGGCTCCCGCACACTGGGAGCCATGAGGGACGACGACACCCGCTACGAGGCGGTCACCAGCAGGGACGCGCGGTTCGACGGAGAGTTCTTCTTCGCCGTCCGGACCACCGGAATCTACTGCCGTCCCAGCTGCCCCGCCGTCACCCCCAAGCGGCAGAACGTGTCGTTCTACCCGACGGCCGCCGCCGCCCAGGGCCACGGCTTCCGCGCCTGCCGCCGCTGCCGGCCGGACGCCGTGCCCGGCTCCGCCGAGTGGAACGTCCGGGCCGACGTCGTCGGACGCGCCATGCGGATGATCGGCGACGGCGTCGTCGACCGCGAGGGCGTGCCCGGACTCGCCGGACGCCTCGGCTACAGCACCCGGCAGGTCCAGCGCCAGCTCACCGCCGAGCTGGGCGCCGGGCCCGTCGCGCTCGCCCGCGCCCAGCGGGCGCACACCGCGCGGCTGCTGCTCCAGACCACGGGCCTGCCCGTCACCGAGATCGCCTTCGCGGCCGGCTTCGCCAGCGTCCGTCAGTTCAACGAGACGATCCGCGCCGTCTACGCCCGCACCCCCACCGCCCTGCGCGCCGAGGCGGGCAGCGGCGCGGGAGCCCGTACCGCGCTCGCCGCCGGGGTGCCGCTGCGGCTCGCCCACCGCGGCCCGTACGCGGCCCGCGAGGTCTTCGACCTGCTCGCCGCCGAGGCCGTGCCCCGGGTGGAGGAGGTCCTCGGCGCCCCCGGCGCCCGCACCTACCGGCGTACGCTCCGCCTCCCGTACGGCACCGGTGTCGTCTCCGTCGACGAGCGCTCCGGCGGGCGCTGGCTGGAGGCCCGGATCCACCTCACCGAGCTGCGCGACCTGACCACCGCCGTGCACCGGCTGCGCCGCCTCTTCGACCTCGACGCCGACCCGTACGCGGTCGCCGAGCGCCTGGGGGCCGCCCCCGGGCTCGCCGCCGAGGTGGCCGCCCGGCCCGGTGTGCGCTCGCCGGGGACGGCCGAGCCCGAGGAGTTCGCGCTGCGGACGGTCCTCGGCGCGGGGGAGTCGGCCCGGCTCGTCGAGCTCCACGGCACCCCGCTGGCCACCGCCTGCGGCACCCTCACCCATGTCTTCCCGGAACCCGCCGCCCTGACGGACCACCCCGTCGCGGGGCCGCTGGCCCGCGCCCTCGCGGACGGAGCCGTACGCCTCGACCCGGGCGCCGACCGCGACGAGGCCGAGCGCGCCCTGCTCGCCGTCCCCGGCGTGACCGCCGAGGCCGCGGCGCTCATCCGCATGCGGGCCCTCGGCGACCCCGACGTGCCCCCGGCGGGCGCCCCGGAGGCGGAGGAGTGGCGACCGTGGGGCTCCTACGCGGCGCGCTACCTCGACGCGGTTCCTTCGGCGGGGTAGTCCTCCCGGCCCGAGCCGGGGCCGGGACGACCGGGTCCGGGCTCAGCCCCAGATCACCGCCCCCGCCCACGCCCCCACGATCAGCAGGCAGGCGAACAGCTCGACGAGCACGCTCGTGCCCGCCGCCCGCATCACCGCCCGGGTCGCCGCCCTGGACTGGCCGTGGCCGCCGAGCCGGAGCCGCTCCGCGAGGTAGATGCCGCCGACGAAACCGGGGATCGCGCCGACCACCGGGACCAGGACGAAACCGAGGACGGCGCCCACCCCCGCGTACGTCACCATGCGCCGGGTGATCCCGACACCCCGCAGGCGGCGCGGCGGCAGCTGCCACACGATCACCTGCGTGAGCAGCAGCAGACCCGTCGATGAGGCCAGCAGGATCCAGGCGAGGTCGGTCCGCTCGTGCAGCGACCACCAGAGCATCGCCGCCCACACCAGCCACGGCCCCGGCACGCCGGGCGCAAGGACCCCGAACAGGCCGAGCAGCATCACCGTCGCGATCATCAGGAGCTGCCACACACCCACGCTGCCCAGCGTGCACGATGAGCGGGATTCCCGCAGGTCGCGCGGGGCGGACGGGCTACGGGCCAGGTCGGCCGCGGGCGACCCGGCCCGGGGACGCGTCAACCGCGGGCGACCCGGCCCCGGGACACGTCAGGCGCGGGAGACCCAGCCCTTCTCGTACGCGTGCCAGCCCAGCTGCAGCCGGGTCGTCACCCCGGTCAGCTCCATGAGCCCCTTCACCCTCCGCTGCACGGTCCGCAGCCCCAGGTCCAGCTGCTTGGCCACGCTCGCGTCCGTCATCCCGGCGAGCAGCAGCGACAGGATCTCCAGGTCCATCACGTCGGGCCCAGGCGCCTCGTCCTCGGTGATCTGCGCGCCCGCCCCCAGCCGCAGCGGCAGCGCCTCCCGCCACACCGACTCGAAGAGGCCCATCAGCGATTCGAGCAGCCCGCTCGCGTGCACGACGATCGCCGCGGGCTCGGCGCCCCGGCCGGTCAGCGGGACCATGGCCAGGGACCGGTCGGCGACGACCAGCTTCGTGGGGACCCGGTCCGCGACCCGGATCTTCTCCTCGCGGCTGAGGGCCGCCGACAGTTCGAGCAGCCCGGTCGGGAGGTTGAGCACCTCGCGCTCGATCACCACGCGGTAGCGCACCCCACGCGCGGCCGCCTGCTCCTCGGCGTCGTTCTCCAGGCCGGAGACCGCGACCGGCTTGCCCGTGACCAGGGCACAGACCTCCTCCTGGGCGCCCAGCTGGAGCTGGAGGAAGCGGTGGGTCACCGCGCTCGCGCCGGTCACCACCTCCACCAGGTCGTGGACGGCCGCCTCCTCGGCCTCCGCCCGGTACTCCTCGGCGAGCAGCTTCGCCGCCAGCTCGGCCTGCTCCAGCTCGTGGCGCTGCTGGGTGAGGAGCGCGCCCAGGGCGACCCCGGGCGGCGCCGCGACCCACCGGCCGGTGCGGGCCGAGGACTGGGCCGCGAGCCCTTGCGCCTCCA
Organism: Streptomyces sp. NPDC034084; assembly: GCF_055575535.1. Taxonomy (NCBI): domain Bacteria; kingdom Bacillati; phylum Actinomycetota; class Actinomycetes; order Kitasatosporales; family Streptomycetaceae; genus Streptomyces; species Streptomyces sp. NPDC034084. Next base: position 33,989 of record NZ_JBVISK010000012.1, on the reverse strand, counting down.
GGCGGCGCAGCGCCCGCTCGGTGTCCCGCTCGGGCAGGGCGAGCCGGTGCGCGAGATCGGTGACCTCGGCCGCGCCCAGCGCGACCAGGGCCCGGTACGCGGACTCCTGGCGCTCGTCGAGTCCTATCGCTCCCAGCATGGATGCCCCGCCCCTCGCCGTACCTCCGGCGGGCGCCCCCGATCTTCCAGGGACGTTCACCGGAGGCATTCGTTCCGTTGGTGACCTGGCGGGAAACGGCCACGGCGTATTCCCGCCTCTCCCATCATCCCTGTACGGCCCTCACCTCTGCCAATGTGGCGCCACCGCAGCACCGACAGCCTCCGGAGCGGGCGCCTCATGCCCTTTTTCCGGATTCAGACGGGGAGAGCGATGCGTCCGATTTCGCGTACGGCCGTGGGGGCGGCGACCGCCGTCGTCCTGGCCGTCACCGCGGTCGCGCCGTCCATGGCCGACGAGCCGCAGGACGACACGGCCGGCAAGCGACCGCTGGTCGGCAGCGAGGCCTCGGCCCGCGCCGGCGACGGAGCCAGGACCGCCACGGTGACCCTGGTCACCGGCGATCGCGTCCTGCTCACCCGCGACGCCGAAGGCAACCCGGCGGCCACGGCCCTGCCCCGCGAGGACGGAACGGTCCCCCTCGTCCAGACCCGCCGCTCCGGCCAGGACCTCTACGTCTACCCCGAGGACGCCACCGCCGCGCTCGCCGCCGGACGCGTCGACGAGGAGCTCTTCAACGTCACCGGCCTGATCCGCCAGGGCTACGACGACGCCGCCACCACCACGCTGCCCCTCATCGCGGTCTACGGCTCCGACCTCGCCCGCTCCGTCCCCGCCGCACCCCGCGGCGCCCGGCGCGGCCAGGTCCTCAAGGCGATCGACGGCGTCGCGCTCACGGCGGAGAAGAAGCAGGCCGCCACCTTCTGGGCCGAGATCGCCGCCCCGGCCACCCGCTCCGCCCCCGGCCTGAAGAAGCTCTGGCTCGACCGCAAGGTCGAAGCCGCCCTGGAGCAGTCGACGAAGCAGATCCACGCCCCCGAGGCCTGGGCCGCGGGCTACGACGGCAAGGGCACCAAGGTCGCTGTCCTCGACACCGGCGCCGACGCCGAACACCCCGACCTCGAGGGCCGCGTCGTCGCCCAGAAGAACTTCACCGACTCCGACACCACCGGCGACCGACAGGGCCACGGCACCCACACCCTCTCCACCGTCGGGGGCTCCGGCGCCGCGAGCGACGGGAAGAAGAAGGGCGTCGCCCCCGGCGCGGACCTCCTCAACGGCAAGGTCCTCGACGACTCCGGCTCCGGCGCCACCTCCTGGATCATCGCCGGCATGGAGTGGGCCGTCGCCCAGGGCGCCGACGTCGTCTCCATGAGCCTCGGCAGCCCCGAACCCACCGACTGCACCGACCCGATGAGCGTCGCGGCCGAGGAACTCGCCCAGAACGACGGGACCCTGTTCGTCATCGCCGCCGGCAACTCGGGCCCCACGCTCAACACGGTCTCCTCGCCCGGCTGCGCGCCCAGCGTGCTCACCGTCGGCGCCACCGACCGCGACGACTCCACCGCCTGGTTCTCCAGCCGCGGCCCGACGATCGTCCAGCACACCCTCAAGCCCGAGATGGCCGCGCCCGGCGTCGGCATCTCCGCCGCAGCGGCCGGTGGCCGGGGCGTCTACGCGTACCAGTCCATGTCCGGTACGTCGATGGCCACCCCGCACGTCGCGGGCGCCGCCGCCATCGTCAAGCAGCGCCACCCCGACTGGACCGCCCGGCAGATCAAGTCCGCGCTCGTCGCCTCCGCCGACAGCGGGGTCCCCGGCGACGTCCGCGAGGTCGGCGGCGGCCGCCTCGACGTCAAGGCCGCGATCGACCAGACCGTGCTCGGCGCCCCCGCCGTCCAGGGCGGCACCTTCGACTGGCCGCAGGACAGGAGCGACCGCACCACGGTCTCCGTGCCGTACACCAACACCTCCGCCGCGCCCGTCACCCTCGACCTGGCCGTCGAGAAGGTCACCGGCAACGACGGCTCCGCCGTCCGGTCGGGCATCGCCCGCCTCGGCAGGCGCACCGTCACCGTCCCGGCCGGCGCCACCGTCCAGGTCCCGCTCGACCTCGCCCCCGACGCACGCCTGGAGCGCGCCCAGTACGGCGACGTCACCGGCCGCGTCGTCGCCACCGGCAAGGGCGGCATCCACGTCTCCACCCCCTTCTCGCTGTACGTGGAGCCCGAGACCGTCACCCTGCGGGTGAAACTGATCGACCGTCAGGGCAAGCCCGCCGGCGGAGCCTCTTCCCTCGACGTCATCGGCACCGACACCGCCAGCGGTGAGCGCCGCTTCAACGAGGGAGCATCCGACCAGGTCTACCGCCTGCGCCCCGGCAGCTACTTCCTCTCCTCCTTCGTCACCACGCCCGACGCGGGCGAGGGCGCCACGCTGAACGACTCGCTCACCTACCTCGGCCGCCCCCAGGTGGAACTGAAGAAGGACACCACGGTCGTCCTCGACGCCCGCAAGGCCCACAAGCTCTCGGTGAAGACGGACCGGGCCTCCGAACTCCGCGGCGCCACCCTCGCGTTCGCCCGCTCCTGGGACGACTTCTGGCTGCACGCCGGAACCGCCGCCGGCCCGCGCACCATCCGCGGCTACTACGCCTCGGTCGAAGGCGCCGCCGACGAGGGCGACTTCGAGTTCGGCAGCTACTGGCGGGCCGCCGCCCCGCAGATCACCTCGCTGCGCACCGGCGACGGCCTGACCCTGCACCCGCTGACCGGCTCCCTCGGCTCCGACAACCTCGACGGCACGGGCTCGGCCCGACTCGTCGACGCCGGAACGGGCACTCCCGAAGAGCTGAAGGCCGCCGGGGTCCAGGGCCGTATCGCCCTCGTCCGGCTCCCGGAGGACTCCACCAACGCCGGCACCCTCGGCCGGAACGCCAAGGCCGCGGGCGCCGTCGCCGTCGTCGCGTACCACGCGGCTCCCGCCCGCTGGTACCCGGCGGGCGGCTTCACCGGCATCGGCCTGCCCGTCCTCTCCGTCCCGTCCACCGAGGCGACCGCGCTCCTCGGCAAGCTGGCGACCGGCGAGGTCACCCTCGCCTGGAAGGCCACCGCGAAGAGCCCGTACCTCTACAACCTCGCCTTCCCGGAGACCGGCGCGATCCGCGACGACACGGAGTACCGCGTCCGCGACGCCCGCCTCGGCCGGACGGACGCGACCTACGGCTCGGCCGGCATCACCACCGACTTCACCGACTTCCCCGCCGCGTACCGCCCCGACGGCGCCGGCGTCTCCTTCGGCTCCCTGGAGACCGTCCCCGCCCCCGGCACCCGCACCGAGTACTACTCCGCCGGCGACACCGCCTGGCAGCAGATGGTCAACAGCAGCTTCCCGTTCGGGGAGCTCATGATCGGCGCCCGCCACACGTACAAGCCCGGCGAGAAGCGCACCGAGAAGTGGTACGACGGCGTCATCGCCCCCACCGCGCCCCGCGACACCGCCGGAAAGCCGGTCCTCGTCTCCGAGCGGCAGGGCGACCTCATCGGCTTCGCGAACGCCCTGTGGGGCGACAGCACCCACCACGCCGAGGCCGGCTCCTTCGGCGACATCGGCAATCTGAGCCTGCGCCGCGACGGCGAGCTCATCGGTGAGACCGGCTGGCCGTCCGGCGTCTTCGAGGTACCGGCCGAAGCCGGGACGTACACCCTCGAACAGAACACCATGAAGATCGGCAGCAAGGTGTGGGCCCGCTCCACTTCCGTCAACTCGGTCTGGAAATTCACCTCCAAGCTTGACGAGAGCGTCTATTCTCAGGGCATCCCGATTCTCTTCCCCCGGTACGACCTTCCGGAGGACGGACTCAAGACCCTCGCCGCGACCGACGGCCAGCACATCGGCCTCACCGCGACGGGTCACGCGGGCTACACGCCCGCGGCGCTCACCTCGGCGAAGCTCTCGTACTCCTACGACGGGGGTACGACCTGGACCGAAGCGCAGGTCTCCCAGCAGGGCGGCGGCTGGACCGCGACCGTGAACCACGCGGGCGCGACCGGCGAGCAGGTCACCCTGAAGACCGAACTGACGGACGCCCGTGGCAACTCCGTCACCCAGACCGTGGTCCGCGCTTACGACGTGCGCTGACCACGCCGGTCCGCCGGGCGTCCTTCCCGTGGGGGGTGGGGCCGCCCGGCGGATCACCCATTCGCACCAACGGTTTTCCTGGTGTCCCGTTTTCCGACGCCGTGAGCGGTGGACAATAAGGGCATGACTCAGCAGGGGGACAACTGGTGGGACAAGCTCTACGACGAGTCGGCGCCGGACACGGCCCCGACGGTCTCGGCTGACACGCTCGACGACCACTTCGACACGACACCCCGCGCCACACCACCCTCACCGGCCCCGGCGCCCCCGGTGACGCGGGCCCCGGGCACGGCATCGCCCCCGGCCACGGCGCCCCCGGTGACACAGGGCCCGGCCACGGCGCCGGCTCCATCGACGCCGTCGATGCCCCCGCCGCCCCCGCCGTCGTCACCCCCCGCGCCACCGGTGCCGAGCGCCCCGCCGGCACCCCCCGTCGCCGCCCGGCCGGCCCCGCCACCGGCGCCACCGGCGCCCCCCGTGCCCGGAGCGGCGCCCTGGGAGGCGCCCGAGGCCGTCGGCCCGCGGACCTTCCCGGGCCCGCCGCCCCCGCCCCCGGCCGCTCCGCCCGTCGAGACGCCCACCGTCCACGTGCCCCCGCCCCACGACCCGGCCCACGAGGAGCCGGATCCCGGCTCCGGCCCGGACGCCTGCCCCGACCCCGATGCCACCGTCCGGGTGGCCCTGGCCATGCCCCGGCCGCGGACCGGGTTCATCGGCGGCAGACCGCCCACCTACGAGGCCGAGCCCACCGCGCTGCCCGTCGCCCGCCCCGGCGAACTCGCCGACCTGGTCGCCGACACGGTCCTCGACGGAGCCCGCTACGGCACCTGCACCCTGCGCGCCGCCTCCGTACGCGGCGACTCCGCCCGCTTCCGCGGCGAACCCCGTCGCGACGCCCTGCTCACCGCCCGCTTCGGGCACGACGAGGCCGCGCTCGTCCTCGTCGCCGTCGCCGCCGGCTCCCGCACGGCCGAGGACGCGCACCTCGCCGCCGCCGACGCCTGCCACTGGATCGCCGAGGCCGTCTGCCGGAGCCACGCCCGGCTCTCCGAGGACATCAGGTCCGGCCGCCGCGGTGACCTCAAGTCGGGGCTGCACCGGCTCACCGACCGGACCTGCGGCAAGCTGCGGGCCCGCGCCGCAGAGCGGGGCCTCGCCCCCGACGAGTACGGCGCCACCCTCCGCTGCCTCCTCGTCCCGGCCGACCCCGAGTGCCGCACCCGCGTCTTCTTCGGCATCGGCGGCGGGGGGCTCTTCCGGCTCCGCGACGGATCCTGGCAGGACCTCGAACCCCTCCTGCCCGAGCAGTCCGGGCCCGCCGCCCCCGAGGTGACCGAGGACGGGGACAGGCTCACCATGGACCTCGGCATCACCACCTCGCCGCCGCTCGTCGAGGAGCCCGTGCCGCCCCCCGCCGAGCCCTTCCGCTTCCGCGCGTCCGTCGCCCGCCCCGGCGACACCCTCCTCCTCGCCTCGCCCGGTCTCGCCGAGCCGATGCGCGGCGAACCCGCCCTCGCGCACGAGCTCGCCGCCCGCTGGGCCGAAGCCGAGCCGCCGGGCCTCGCCGCATTCCTCGCCGACACCCAGCTGAGGGTGACCGGTTACGCCGATGACCGTACGGCGGCGGCCGTCTGGGAGGCGTGACGCGCGGGGCCGTGTGTTGATGGAGCCATGGCCAAACAGAACGTGGCGGAACAGTTCGTGGACATCCTCGTGCGCGCGGGCGTCCGACGCATGTACGGCGTCGTCGGCGACAGCCTCAACCCGGTCGTCGACGCCATCCGCCGTACCCGCGGGATCGACTGGATCCAGGTGCGGCACGAGGAGGTCGCGGCCTTTGCCGCCGGCGCCGAGGCGCAGATCACCGGCGGCCTCGCCGCCTGCGCGGGCTCCTGCGGCCCGGGCAATCTGCATCTCATCAACGGCCTGTACGACGCCCACCGCTCCATGGCCCCGGTCCTCGCGCTCGCCTCGCAGATCCCGTCCAGCGAGATCGGGCTCTCCTACTTCCAGGAGACCCACCCCGACCAGCTGTTCCGCGAGTGCAGCCACTACAGCGAGCTGATCTCCAGCCCGCGGCAGATGCCCCGGCTGCTCCACACGGCGATCCAGCACGCCGTCGGCCGCGGCGGCGTCAGCGTCGTCTCCCTGCCCGGCGACATCGCCTCCGAACCGGCCCCGGAGAAATCGGCGGAGACCGCCCTCGTCACCACCCGGCCCAGCGTCCGCCCCGGGGACGCCGAGATCGACGCCCTCGTCCGGATGATCGACGCCGCCGACCGGGTGACGCTCTTCTGCGGCAGCGGCACGGCCGGCGCGCACCCCGAGGTGATGCAGTTCGCCGAGCGGGTCAAGGCCCCGGTCGGCCACGCCCTCCGTGGCAAGGAGTGGATCCAGTACGACAATCCGTACGACGTCGGCATGAGCGGTCTGCTCGGGTACGGCGCCGCCTACGAGGCCACCCACGAGTGCGATCTGTTGATCCTGCTCGGCACCGACTTCCCGTACAACGCCTTCCTGCCCGACGACGTCAAGATCGTGCAGGTGGACGTCCGGCCCGAGCACCTCGGCCGCCGCTCCCGGCTCGACCTGGCCGTCTGGGGCGACGTCCGCGAGACCCTGCGCTGCGTGATCCCGCGCGTCCGCGCCAAGACCGACCGCCGCTTCCTCGACAAGATGCTGAAGAAGCACGCCGACGCGCTGGAGGGGGTGGTCAAGGCGTACACCCGCAAGGTCGAGAAGCACGTGCCGATCCACCCCGAGTTCGTCGCCTCCGTCATCGACGACCTCGCGGACGCCGACGCGGTGTTCACCGTGGACACGGGCATGTGCAACGTGTGGGCGGCCCGCTACCTCTCGCCCAACGGGCGGCGCAGGATCATCGGCTCGTTCAGCCACGGCTCCATGGCGAACGCCCTGCCGCAGGCGATCGGCGCCCAGTTCACGGACCGGAACCGCCAGGTCGTCTCGCTCTCCGGCGACGGCGGCTTCTCGATGCTGATGGGCGACTTCCTGACCCTCGTCCAGTACGACCTGCCGGTGAAGGTGATCGTCTTCAACAACTCCTCGCTCGGCATGGTCGAGCTGGAGATGCTGGTCGCCGGACTCCCCTCGTACGGGACGACGAACAAGAACCCGGACTTCGCCGCCATCGCCCGCGCCGCCGGGGCCTACGGCGTCCGGGTGGAGAAGCCCAAGCAGCTCGCGGGCGCGCTCAAGGACGCCTTCCGGCACAAGGGGCCCGCCCTGGTCGACGTCGTCACCGACCCCAACGCGCTCTCCATCCCGCCGAAGATCCGCGCCGACATGGTCACCGGCTTCGCGCTCTCCGCCAGCAAGATCGTCCTGGACGGGGGAGTGGGGCGGATGCTCCAGATGGCCCGCTCCAACCTGCGCAACGTCCCCAGGCCCTGACGCCGCCCCGCCACCTCATGTATGCGGACGGTGAGGCGGGGCATGCATCCCCGGGAGCCTGTTCGACACGACCTGTGGGTGGGGGGATATGGCCGGGGAGGCACGACAGCCGACTCAACTGCTCAGAAAGGTGGGATGCGCGGATCTCACGGCGGTGCCGGAGGTGCGGCACGCCCTGCGGGAACTGTTGCGGAAGTGGGGCCGACCGGGCGCCTCCGACGTGGCCGAACTGCTGACCAGCGAGCTGGTGACCAACGCCCTGGTCCACACCGAGCACGGGGCCGTCGTGACCGCGACGGTCGTCCCCGAGCAGCTGCGGGTCGAGGTCCGTGACTTCGTGCCCGGCCTCCAGCGGCCGCCCGTACCGCCCGCCGACGACGGTACGAACGGCCGGGGACTCGTCCTCGTCCAGGCCCTCGCCGACTCCTGGGGAGTCGAGGACCACGAGGTGGGCAAGGTGGTGTGGTTCGAACTGAACGGCGGGGCCGCCTGAGAGGCGGCCCCGTCGGCTTCCTTCTTTTCCCGTGCTCAGCCGAACTGCTGCTCGAGATCCTTGAGCTTGCGCTCCAGGGAGTCGAGACGGGGCAGCGCCTGGGTGTCGTCCTCGGCGGTGAGGTCCACCGTCCGGGACTCGCCGGGCCGGGGTTCATCGCCCCTGACGGCTTGCAGGGAGGGCCGGGGTCGAAGCGGCAGCTGTCCGGGGTCCGTTATGGCGGGCTCCGCGACGGTGGCCTGCACGGCGGCCGTCGCGGAGCCCGAACCGCTGCCCGCACCCGGGCTCTGACCGGTCCCTGAGGCGGCGTTGAGCGCCGCCACCTCGACCTGGCGCCCGCCGCCGCGGCCGAGCCCGAAGGCCCGGTGCTGACGGTTGATCGCCTTGAGTCTCGCCCGGTCCAGCTTCACCTGGTCGCGACGGCGGAGCCGGTTCTGCTCCTTCTCCCGCCGGTCCTCGCGCACCTCGTCGACCGCCTCGTCCAGGGTCCGTACGCCCTCCAGGAGCATCAGCGACCAGGCCGCGAAGGTCTCCCGGGGCGCCCTCAGCCACCGCACGATACGGATCTGCGGCAGCGGACGGGGCACCAGGCCCTGCTCGCGCAGAGCGGCCCTGCGGGTCTGCTTCAGCGCCCGGTCGAAGAGGACCGCAGCCGACAGGGACATGCCCGCGAAGAAGTGCGGTGCCCCGTCGTGGCCCATGCCGCGCGGTGCGTGCACCCAGTTGAACCAGGCTGCCGCGCCCGCGAACATCCAGACGAGCAGACGCGAACCGAGGGCCGCGTCGCCGTGGCTGGCCTCGCGGACGGCGAGCACCGAGCAGAACATGGCGGCGCCGTCGAGGCCGAAGGGGACGAGGTACTCCCAGCCCCCGGCGAGGTTCAGGTTCTGCCGGCCGAAGCCCACGAGGCCGTGGAAGGAGAGCGCCGCCGCGACGGCCGCGCAGAGGAAGAGCAGCCCGTACGAGGCGAAGCCGTAGACGGCCTCCTTGCGTCTGCGGCGCTCCTCGCTGCGTTCCCAGGAGTCCTCGGCCGCGGCCTGGTCACCGGCGCGCTTCCCGCGCGCGAGCACCGCCACCGCCGTCAGGACTCCGGCCACCATCACGCCGCCCGGAAGCAGCCAGTCCAGCGATATGTCGGTCAGTCTCATGCGGTGTCCCTTGCATCGCAGTAGGGCGTTTGGCGGCCCATACTGGCCGACCCCGTGGGGTGCTCAAGGGGTTTCCGGGCAAGAGCACGCCATCGGGGTCGCGGGACATGCGAATAGGTACGATCTGGTCGAACACCCGCACAGATGACAGGGATTGAGTTCGATTCCCGTCACCCGGGCGGGTGGCGTGGTCGCCCGGCTCGAGGCTCGGGAGCCTCAGGCGGTGGCGGTCAGTCTGCGGACGCGCTCGGCGTCACAGGTGCGCGGGCAGGTGAGGCAGGTGTCCTCGGGGCGCAGCGTGTAGAAGAAGCAGCAGGTGGCCCGGGAGCGGGTGGCGTGCGGGACGCCGTCCGGCCCCTCGGTGCCCGCCAGCTCGCGGAAGCCCGCCGCACCCGCGTACGGCTTGTACGGCTCGGGGGTGCCCGGCATGAGGAGTTCGAGTTCGGCCAGCGCCCGCGGCTCTTCGCCGAGCAGGGTCGCGATGTACCAGAGGCCCTCGACGATCTCGTCCGTGACCATTCCCCAGAGGGCCCGGCGGCCGCGCCGCATCCGGGGGCCGAAGCCCTCGAGGACGGCCTCGAAGTGCTCGGCGAGCGAGGCGCGCACCTCGGCCCTCAGCGCCTCCTCGCCGGCGACGACCCGGGCGCCGGGCAAGGTGGCCGCCGGGTCGCCGGGGAGGCAGGCGAACTCCTCCACGCGGACGGACATCCGGCCGAGGGTGCGCTGGAAGGCCACGTTCCGGACGGGCAGCCGGGGCACCCGGCGGTCCAGGAACCAGGGGACGGTGACGAGGAGACAGGCGGGCCAGGCGTACCGGTGCAGTCCGAAACCGGCGAGCACGTCGGGGCGTGCCCGGGTGCCGTACTCCCGCAGCACCTGCGCGTCGTCCCAGGCGAGGAAGGCCTCGAGGCCGGGGCCGCCGGCCGCGAGTTCGTCGGCGCCGACCCAGCCCCCGCCGCTCGGCAGCCGCTCGCCCCGTGCGGGTTCCGCCGTCCGCAGCCCGGGGAAGACCTCGGCGAGCCGGGCGTACGCAGCCGCGACGGGCGAGGTGAGGGGGGCGGGCAACAGGGCGGGGACGGTCATGCGGACCACCGAATCGCGAGCGTGAGCAGGTTAGCCTTACCTTACCCGATTCGGGGTGGTCTCTCACCACGGCGACCCCCTCCCACCTGCGCGGCAACCCGTATGCCCCGGATGTCGGTCCGTTCGCCTATGGTGCACGGGGGACCCGGCGACGCGAGCCGGGCCCGGCACGAGGCCGCAGGAGGACCCGGGTGGAGCAGGGCGCAGCGCGCGAGCGGGCGACGGAGATGCCGTCCCCGCCCCTCGGCGACGCCGTGGCCGCTCCCGGCGCGTCCCTACGCGTCCCGGAACAGGCGCGCGGCACGGAGCCGTGCCGCGGCCCCGGGCACGTCCGGGGCGAGCACACCCACGGCGAACCGGCGGCCCCCGGCCCGCGCACCGTGCGCAGGCACTCCGTGCGCGGCCAGATCCTCGAAGCCCTCCGCACCGCCCTCGTCGGCGGCGAACTGCGCCCCGGCGAGGTGTACTCGGCCCCCGCACTCGCCGAGCGTTTCGGCGTCTCCGCCACCCCCGTCCGCGAGGCCATGCAGCGCCTCGCCGTCGAAGGGGCCGTCGAGGTCGTCCCCAACCGCGGCTTCCGCGTCACCGAGCGCACGCCCCGCGAGCTCGCCGAGCTCGCCGAGGTCCGCGCGCTCATCGAGGTCCCCGTGATGCTGCGGCTCGCCCGCACGGTCCCGGCCGCCCGCTGGGCCGAGCTCCGGCCGCTCGCCGAGGCCACGGCGGCGGCCGCCGCCCGGGGCGACCGCGCCCACTACGCCGAAACCGACCGGGCCTTCCACCGCGCCGTCCTCTCCCTCGCGGGCAACGAGCAACTCCTCGCCGTCGCCGACGATCTGCACCGCCGCTCCCAATGGCCCCTGATCAGCGCGCCCACCCTCCGCCACGGCGTCCTCGTCGCCGACGCGGCCGAACACACGGCCCTGCTGGACGCCCTGGTCGCCCAGGACCTGCCGGTCGTCCAGAGCCTGGTACGGGAGCACTTCACGGGATCGGAGTGCTGAGCGTCCAGGCGCTGCCGGGCTTCCCGGTCCCGGTCCCGGAAGCCGTGCACCGGATCGGGGCCCACGGCGCCCCGGACGACTAAGGTCGAAGGCGTCAGCCGCCCGCACCGCGTCGCCCGTGAGGTGTCCCATGCCGTCCGCGACCCCGTCCCCGGCATGGGACGGCACGGAAGCCGAGGCCGCCGCGCTGCTCGGCTGGCTCACCGATCCCGAGGCGCCCCGGCTCTGCCTCGTCACCGGCGCACCGGGCAGCGGCAAGACGGCCCTCCTCGGCTGGCTCGCCGGGTACGGCCCGCGTTCCGGGCGGTCCCGCCGCCGCCCGGCCCGGCTGCTCGTCCCGCTCGCCGGGCAGAGCGCGCTCGGCGCGGCCTGGACCATCGCCGACCGCCTCGGCGTCGTCGCGCGCTCGCCCGGCGACCTCGTCCACGCCCTCGCCACCAGCGAGCCCCGGCCCGCCGGCCGGTCCGTCCTCCTCCTCACGGACCTCCACGCCGCCGCCGAACCCGCGGCGCTCACCCGGCTCCTCGCCGAACTCGCCGGAGTCGGCAGGATCCGCCTCGTCGTGGAGGCCCGGAGCGGCACCCCGGCCCCCGCCGCCCTCCGCGCCGAACGCCCCGTCACCGTCGTCGACCTCGACGGCGAGCCCGAGACCGGCGACGGCGCCGCCGTCGAGCCGGCCCCGCCGCTGCCCGACCTCTCCGACCCGGCGGCCGTCTGCGCGGCCGACCCGCTGCTCGTCACCACGGCGTACGTCACCGGCGCCGCCCTCGCCGGGGTCCCGGGCACCCTCGACGGGCCCGAACCGTCCGCCCGGCCCGGCGAGGGAACCGCCGACGAGCACGGCGGCCTCCGGACCGCCTGGATGCGCGCCGGGCAGTCGCTCTGCCGCGAACAGGAGTCGGCGGAACGGGCGTTGGTGCTCCTGGCCGCGCTCGGGGACGGCGCCGACCCCCGGCTCCGCCCCGCCCTCGCCGCACTGGCGGACAGCGCCCCCTGGCGGGTCCGGTGGGCCCGCCACCGCGGTGACCTGACCCCGCCCTGGCCCGGCCCGGTCACGGTGCTCGGCGCGGCCGGCGGCCCCCTGGAGGGCACCCTCCTCGTCGGCGACCCCACCGGCACCGTGCGCCTGCTCCACGAGGCCGACGCGAGCCCGGCGGGCCGCCTCGTGCACACCGTCCCCGGCCGGATCGCCGCCCTCGCACCCGCGCCCGACGGCACGGTGCTGCTCCTGGACGACCGGGGCCGGCTGCACGCCGTACGGGGAACGGCGCCCCGGCCGCCGTACCTGGAGCGGCTCACCGAGGCGGTCTCGGCCACCCTGGCCCGCCACCCCGGCACGGCCCTCGCGGCGATCGCCGGCTCGGTGGTGGTGGGGGACCGGCTGGGCTCCGTCCACGCCTTCGGCCTGACGGGCCTTCACCAGTCGGCCTCGCACAGCGGCCGGGTCACGGCCGTCGCCGCGGTCGAGTCCGAGACCCCGTTCGTCTGCTCCGGCGGCGCCGACGGGAGCGTCCGGCTCTGGACCCCGGGCCGCGAAGCGCGCCCCGAGCCCCTCGCCGAGCGCGCCTCGCCGGTCGTCTCCCTGCACGCGACCGAGACCCCGCACGGGCCGCTGGTCGCCGCCGCCTGGGCGGACGGCCTCGTCGAACTCCACCGGCCGGAGGGCGGCCCGACGCTCTCCTTCCGCCCGGGACCGCCGGTCCGCGCGGTCGCGGTCACCGGCACCGGCTCCCTAATTGTCGGAACCGACGACAGCCTGGTGTGCCTCGCACCGCGACAGAGGTGATCAGGAGTCACCCTGCCGCCGAGCGAGTGGAGTTCAGGTGGCCGCCCGCGGTGTCAGCTGGGCCGACAGCCAGGACGGCACCCCGCCGAGCAGCTGGAAGAGACGGCGCGCCTCGGCCCGCAGGCGGCCCGCCTCCGGTTCGGTCTCCGTGTCGGCCAGAGCCGTGAGCGCCGGGGCCGTACCGACCAGATAGCCCAGCTCCTCACGGATCCGCAGCGACTCCGCGAAACCGTGCCGCGCCTCCGCCAACTCGCCCTCGCGCAGGGCGAGTCCGGCGAGATGCCGCCAGGTGAAGGAGAGCAGCAGCGCGTCGCCCTGCGCGGTCGCCCCGGCATGCGCCCTGCGGTACGCGGCGCGGGCAGCCTGTGGGGAGTCACCGAGGTTCTGGGCGACGAGCCCGCGCCGGAAGTCCAGGAGCGGCCGGCCGGCGGCGGACGGGGCGATCAGGGCCGCCGCCCGGCCCAGCGCCATCCGCGCCTCGTCGGCCCGGTCGCGTTCGCCCAACAGCGTGGAGGCGTAGGCGAGATAACCGCGTTCACAGGCCGCGGCCCCGCGTTCCTCGTCGGTGCCGGCCACCGCCTCCGCCGCCCGGAGCGCCTCCTCGGCGTCGGCCCAGCCCTTCTCGGTGTAGAGGCAGCGCTCGATGAGCAGCGCCGCGCGTTCGAGTGCGGCCGCCGGTTCGGACGCGTACGGCGCGAGCAGCGCGGCCGCGTCCGTCCAGCAACCTCGGGAGCGGAGCCGCCATATGGCGGTCTCCACGGGAGTCTCCTTGCCGTAGGCGAGGGACGGATCTTCGCCATCCCTTGATTCGGAACCAGACATGGCGGTATCCGCCACATTGCCCTCCCCGAGCGCGCCATCGAGCTGTTGAGTAGGACGGCATCTCAGCACGAACGGCAGCACCCGGCCAAGGGGTCGGGTGAAAAAATTCACAAGAGGTCGGCGGGGGTGGAGACCTCCGCCCCCGCCCGGTCCGGCGGATCGCCGGACCGCCGATCGGCCGGTGATCACGCCGGTGATCAGCGTCGGGCCGGGTCCGCGGGACCCGGTGCGGGAGGCCCGCCGGGGCCGCCGCCGTCACTCCTCCGGACTCGCCCGAAGGAGTGAATCGCCGGTGGTCCGATCGGCGTCAGCTCATCCGCAGCGCGAGGAAGAAGTCGAGCTTGTCCTCCAGCCGGGAGAGGTCGCGGCCGGTGAGCTGCTCGATCCGGCCCACCCGGTACCGCAGCGTGTTCACGTGCAGGTGGAGACGGGTCGCACAGCGGGTCCAGGAGCCGTCGCAGTCCAGGAACGCCTCCAGGGTCGGGATGAGCTCAGCCCGGTGGCGCCGGTCGTAGTCCCGCAGCGGGTCGAGCAGCCGGGCCGTGAAGGCGCGCCGGACGTCGTCCGGGACGAACGGCAGCAGCAGCACGTGCGAGGCCAGCTCGTGGTGGCCCGCGGCGCAGACCCGGCCCGGGCGGGCGGCGGCCACCCGGCGGGCGTGCCGGGCCTCCTCCAGGGCCCCGCGCAGGCCCTCCGCCGAGTGCACGGCCGCGCTGACGCCCAGCGTCAGACGCCCGTCGTCGGCGAGTCCCGCGGAGAGCGGCGCCCGTACGGCGGCGAGCAGCGCGTCCGCGTGGAGACCGAGCGCCGGGGCCGGGCTCTCGTCCTCGCTCTCCGGCAGCGGGGCCGCGGCCAGCGGGACCAGGGCGATCGCCTCGTCACCGCTGTGCGCGACCGCGATCCGGTCGGCCGACTCGGCGCCGACGGTCGCCGGGTCGACGAGGACCTCCTCCAGGAGCGCCTGCGCGACCGGCCCGCTGTCCAGCGGGCTCTGACCGGCCTCCTGCTCCCACTCCACGCGGGCGACGACCACCTGCCACTGCGGGGCCGTGCCGAGCCCCGGCAGCAGCACCGGGGCGGCGACCCGCAGCCGGGCCGCGATCTCGGCGGGCGCGGCGCCCGTCTGCACCAGCTCCAGGACCTCCTGGGCGAGCCGGCGCCGTACCGTGCGGGCCGCGTCGCGCCGGTCCCGCTCGACGGCGATCAGCTGGGTGACGCCCTGGAGCAGGTCCAGCCGGGCGGCGGGCCAGTCCCCGGCGTCCGCCTCCACGGCGAGCAGCCAGTCCGACAGGACCGTCTCGCGCACGTCCCGGGAGGCGGGCACGGCGCCCCGGCCGGTGTTGCGGATCGGGAAGAGCGAGTACGTGGCTCCGGCGACGCCCAGCCGGTGCGGGCCGCGCCGGCCGGTCCGGGTGGCGGCCAGGTGCTCACCGGCCAGGGTGGCGGCGAGCCCGGGCTCCAGGGGCTCGCCCGCGCCCGCGATCTGGCGGCCGGTGGGGGAGAGGACCCAGGCCCGCAGGTCCAGGTCGGAGCCGAGGAGATCGAGGACGACCTCGGGCCCGCCGCCCGCCGGTCCGGAGGTCATGAGCCGCCTGTGCCGGTCGACGACGGCGGCCAGGTCACCGGCCCGCTCGCCGGACACCTGTCGAACGACATGCTCGGTGATCGTCGCGAACGCAACGGACTCGTTCACGGCGAAGAGCGGAAGCCGATGGCGCAAACACGCCTCTACGAGATCGTCGGGGATGTCGCCGAGCTCGGCCTCTCCGGCGGCCAGGGCGGCCACCCCGGCGGAGGCCAGGATGCGGACGAAGGGCTCGGCGTCGGCCGGTTCCGTCCGCCAGGCGAGGCCGGTCAGCACCAGCTCGCCGCCGGAGAGGTACCGGCTGGGGTCCTTGAGGTCCGTCGTCATGACACCTCGGACGGTCCGGTCCAGCTCGTCCTCGCCGCCGAGCAGGCGCAGCCCGAGCGCGTCGTTCTCCAGCAGTGCGCGCAGCCGCATCGTGTCGCCGCCGTTCCTTCGTTCGATGATGGTGGTGTGTCGCGTTGTCGACGGTGACCTGGTGCCACCGTTTCCAGGGGGAAACGGTGAGGTTCCCGGTTCTCGTCGTTCGTTCGAATCTACAAGACGACAACGGCCGCCAGCCAACTCCTTCATGGTTTCGGTGACTGCACCCGGACGAGCGTGGCTTGTGTACTAGGCCACACACCGCGTGAACAGGACATGAACACGATGTCGAGGGCCGGCCGTCCCCCCGGACCCCCTAGCTCGACCCCCGATCACCAGAATCACTAGAAGAGAGCCACCATGGACTTCCTTCGCCCCGCCAGCTGGGAGGAGGCGCTCGCCGCCAAGGCCGAGCACCCCACGGCCGTGCCCATCGCCGGTGGTACCGACGTCATGGTCGAGATCAACTTCGACCACCGGCGCCCCGAGTACCTCCTGGACCTGAACCGTATCGAGCTGCTGCGCGAGTGGGAGGTCGGCGAGGAGAAGGTCCGCCTCGGCGCCTCCGTTCCGTACACGCAGATCATGGAGAACCTCCGCGCGGAGCTCCCGGGTCTGGCGCTGGCCTCGCACACGGTCGCCTCCCCGCAGATCCGCAACCGCGGCGGCGTGGGCGGCAACCTCGGCACCGCGTCGCCCGCCGGCGACGCGCACCCGGCGCTGCTCGCCGCGGGCGCCGAGGTCGAGGTCGAGTCGGTCCGCGGCACCCGCCTCATCCCGATCGACGAGTTCTACACGGGCGTGAAGCGCAACGCGCTCCAGGCCGACGAGCTCATCAAGACCGTCCACATCAAGAAGGCGGACGGACCCCAGCAGTACTCCAAGGTCGGCACCCGCAACGCGATGGTCATCGCCGTCTGCGCCTTCGGCCTGGCCCTGCACCCGGAGACCCGGACGGTGCGCACCGGCATCGGCTCGGCCGCGCCGACCCCCATCCGCGCCAAGGAGGCCGAGGCCTTCCTGAACGCGGCTCTGGAGGAGGGCGGCTTCTGGGACAACGGAAAGATCATCACCCCGTCGATCGCCAAGCAGTTCGCCGACCTCTGCTCGGCCGCCGCCAACCCGATCGACGACGTCCGCGGCACCGCCAAGTACCGGCGCCACGCCGTCGGCATCATGGCTCGCCGCCAGCTCGGCTGGACCTGGGAGCAGTACCGCGGCGCAGGCCGCACGCTTGAGGGAGCTGCATAACCATGCGCGTCAATTTCACGGTCAACGGTCGTCCGCAGGAAGCCGACGACGTCTGGGAGGGCGAGTCCCTCCTCTACGTTCTGCGTGAGCGCCTGGGCCTGCCCGGCTCCAAGAACGCGTGCGAGCAGGGCGAGTGCGGCTCCTGCACGGTCCGCCTCGACGGCGTGCCGGTCTGTTCGTGTCTGGTCGCCGCCGGTCAGGTCGAGGGCCGCGAGGTCGTCACCGTCGAGGGCCTGGCGGAGTACGCCAAGCAGCGCGAGGAGCACGGCGGTTGCGCCTCCGGCGCCTGCGGCACCTCGGTCGACGCGGCCAAGAAGTGGGAGGCGAAGCCCGCCCAGGACTCGCAGACCGGTGAGGGCGTCGAACTGAGCCCCATCCAGCAGGCGTTCATCGACGCCGGCGCCGTCCAGTGCGGTTTCTGCACCCCCGGCCTGCTCGTCGCGGCCGACGAGATGCTGGAGCGCAACCCGTCCCCGACGGACGCGGACATCCGCGAGGCGCTCTCCGGCAACCTCTGCCGCTGCACCGGTTACGAGAAGATCCTCGACGCGGTCCGCCTCGCGGCCGCTCGCCAGGAGCGTCAGGGAGAGGCGGTCTGACGATGGCTCAGAACACACGCACCGTTCCGGCGGGTACGCCCACCGAGGTCACCCAGAAGCACGTCAAGGGCGGCGTCGGCGAGTCCACCCTCCGCCCCGACGGCACCCTCAAGGTCACCGGCGAGTACGCCTACTCCTCGGACATGTGGCACGAGGACATGCTGTGGGGCCAGATCCTGCGCTCCACCGTCGCGCACGCCGAGATCGTGTCCATCGACACCTCCGAGGCCCTCACGATGGACGGCGTCTACGCCGTCCTGACCCACGAGGACCTGCCGGCCGCGAAGAACTACGGCATGGAGTTCCAGGACACCCCGGTCCTCGCCTACGGCAAGGTCCGTCACCACGGCGAGCCGGTCGCCCTCGTGGCCGCCGACCACCCGGAGACCGCCCGCCGCGCCGCCGCGAAGATCAAGGTCGAGTACCGGGAGCTCCCGGTCATCACGGACGAGGCCTCGGCGCTCGCCCCGGACGCGATCCTCGTCCACGAGAACCGTGACGACCACCACTCCGGCCACGTCCCGCACCCCAACATCGTGCACCGCCAGCCGATCATCCGCGGCAACGCCGCCGAGGCCGCCGAGCGCGCCGACGTGATCGTCAAGGGCGAGTACACCTTCGGCATGCAGGACCAGGCCTTCCTCGGCCCGGAGTCCGGCCTCGCCGTACCGGCCGAGGACGGCGGCGTCGACCTGTACGTCGCCACCCAGTGGCTGCACTCGGACCTCAAGCAGATCGCCCCCTGCCTCGGCCTGCCCGAGGAGAAGGTCCGCATGACGATGGCGGGCGTCGGCGGCGCGTTCGGCGGCCGCGAGGACATCTCGATGCAGATCCTCGCGTCCATCCTCGCGCTGCGCACCGGCAAGCCGGTCAAGATGGTCTACAACCGGTACGAGTCCTTCTTCGGGCACGTGCACCGGCACCCGGCGAAGCTCTACTACGAGCACGGCGCCACCAAGGACGGCAAGCTCACGCACGTCAAGTGCAAGATCGTGCTCGACGGCGGCGCGTACGCGTCCTCCACGGCCTCGGTCGTCGGCAACGCCTCGTCCCTCTCGATCGGTCCGTACGTCGTCGAGGACGTCGAGATCGAGGCGATCGGCCTCTACACCAACAACCCGCCCTGCGGCGCCATGCGCGGCTTCGGCGCGGTACAGGCCTGCTTCGCCTACGAGGCGCAGATGGACAAGCTCGCGGCCAAGCTGGGCATGGACCCGGTGGAGCTGCGCCAGCTCAACGCCATGGAGCAGGGCACGATCATGCCGACCGGCCAGGTCGTGGACTCGCCGGCTCCGGTCGCCGAGCTGCTGCGCCGGGTCAAGGCCCGCCCGCTGCCGCCGGAGCGCCAGTGGGAGACCGCCGGCGAGGGCGCGGACGTCCGCGCGCTGCCGGGCGGCCTCTCCAACACCTCGCACGGCGAGGGCGTCGTGCGGGGCGTCGGCTACGCCGTCGGCATCAAGAACGTCGGCTTCTCCGAGGGCTTCGACGACTACTCGACCGCCAGGATCCGCATGGAGGTCATCAACGGCGAGGCCGTCGCCACGGTCCACACCGCCGCGGCGGAGGTGGGCCAGGGCGGCATCACCATCCACGCCCAGATCGCCCGTACGGAGCTCGGCGTCCAGCAGGTCACCATCCTCCCCGCCGACACGCAGGTGGGCTCGGCCGGTTCCACCTCCGCGGGCCGCCAGACGTACATGACCGGCGGCGCCATCAAGAACTCCTGCGGGATCGTCCGCGAGAAGGTCCTGGAGATCGGCCGGCGCAAGTTCGGCTCGTACCACCCGGCCTGGGCCAACGCCGAGCTCCTCCTGGAAGGCGGCAAGGTCGTCACCGACGGCGGCGAGGCCCTCGCGAGCATCGCGGACGTCCTGGAGGACCAGGTCGTGGAGGTCGAGGAGGAGTGGCGCCACCGCCCCACCCAGGCCTTCGACCTCGTCACCGGCCAGGGCGACGGGCACGTCCAGTACGCCTTCGCCGCGCACCGCGCGGTGGTGGAGGTGGACACCGAGCTCGGCCTCGTGAAGGTCATCGAGCTGGCCTGCGCGCAGGACGTCGGCAAGGCGGTCAACCCGCTCTCCGTGGTCGGCCAGATCCAGGGTGGCACCACCCAGGGCCTGGGCGTCGCGGTGATGGAGGAGATCATCGTCGACCCGAAGACCGCGAAGGTGCGCAACCCCTCCTTCACGGACTACCTGATCCCCACCATCCTCGACACGCCGACCATCCCGGTCGACTACCTCGAACTGGCCGACCCCAACGCGCCGTACGGCGTCCGGGGCATCGGCGAGGCCCCGACCCTGTCGTCCACCCCGGCCGTCCTCGCGGCGATCCGGGCGGCGACGGGCCTGGAGCTCAACAAGACGCCGGTCCGCCCCGAGGCGCTCACCGGCACCCTGTAGGACTCTCCGGGCGGTGCGTGCCTCCCCGGAACGTCACACTTCCCCGCCCGCACCGCCCGGAGCACTCCCCCCTGGGGATACCCGCATCACCGCAGTACCGCAGTACCCCGCTTCACGGCATCACCCCGTTCGTCTCGGGCCGTCCCCCGGGTCGTGCAGCCAACGAAATATCCCAAATCCCGCAGCTTCACCGTCAGAGCTTCGAAGTCTGATGCGGGTGCCCCTTTGAACCTTGGGAGTAGGCCCCATGACCCAGTCGTCTGTGGAGCCCAAGACCACCGCGGAGGACGCGGGCTCCGGCTCGCGCAACCCCGCCGGGCGTTCTTGGCTCGACCGGTACTTTCACATCTCGGAGAGAGGATCCACCGTCGCGACGGAGATCCGCGGCGGCATCACCACCTTCATGGCGATGGCGTACATTCTCCTCCTCAACCCGATCCTCCTCGGCGGCCCCGACGTCGACAAGCACGTCCTCGCCACCTCCGCCGTCATCACGGCGACCGCCTTCGCGGCGGCGGTGACCACCCTGCTGATGGGCTTCGTCGGCAAGGTCCCGCTCGTCCTCGCGGCGGGACTCAGCGTCTCCGGTGTGCTCGCGACCCAGGTCGTGCCCCAGATGACCTGGCCGCAGGCCATGGGCATGTGTGTCGTCTACGGTCTGGTGATCTGCCTCCTGGTGGTCACCGGTCTCCGCGAGATGATCATGAACGCGATCCCGCTGCCGCTCAAGCACGGCATCACCATCGGCATCGGCCTCTTCATCGCGCTGATCGGCTTCAACAAGGCCGGCTTCGTCGGCGCGGGACCGCAGTTCGGCCCGCCCGTCACCATGGGGGCCGCCGGCGAGCTCGTCGGCTGGCCCGTCCTGATCTTCGCGGTCACCCTGCTCGCGATCTTCGCCCTCCAGGCCCGCAAGGTCCCCGGCGCGATCCTCATCGGCATCGTCGGCGGCACCATCGTCTCGCTGATCGTCAACGCCGTCGCCGACGTCCCGCCGAAGGGCCCGGGCGCCTGGGCCAACGGCGCTCCGGAACTCAAGGGCAGCGCGGTCTCCAGCCCGGACTTCTCGCTCTTCGGCGAGGTCTCCTTCGGCGGCTGGGGCGACGTCGGCTACATCACCGTCGGCGTCATCGTCTTCACCCTCGTCCTCGCCGGCTTCTTCGACGCCATGGCCACCATCATCGGCGTCGGCACCGAGGCCAACCTCGCCGACGACAAGGGCCGGATGCCCGGCCTCTCCAAGGCGCTGTTCATCGACGGCGCGGGCGGCGCGATCGGCGGCGTCTCCGGCGCCTCCGGCCAGACCGTCTTCGTGGAGTCCGCCACCGGCGTCGGCGAAGGCGCCCGCACCGGCTTCTCCTCGGTCATCACCGGCCTGTTCTTCGCGGCCTGCCTCTTCTTCACGCCGATCACCCAGATCGTGCCCCGTGAGGTCGGCTCCGCCGCCCTGGTCGTCATCGGCGCGATGATGATGATGAACGCCAAGCACGTGAACTGGGGCGACAGCTCCGTCGCCATCCCGGTCTTCCTGACCGTCGTCCTGATGCCGTTCACCTACAGCATCACCCCCGGAGTCGCGGCCGGCGTCATCGCCTACACCGTCATCAAGGTGGCGCAGGGCAAGGCGCGCGAGGTCGGCGCGTTCATGTGGTGCCTGACCGCGATCTTCATCGTGTTCTTCGCCCTTCATCCGATCGAGGGCTGGCTGGGCGTCAGCTGACACCCGACGGCCACCCTCCGCACACCCCCAAGGAGACCGACATGCTGGACATCGCCGAAGAGCTGCACCGGTGGGTCGAGCAGGGACGCGCGTTCGCCGTCGCCACCGTGGTGGCGGTCGGCGGCAGCGCACCCCGGCAACCGGGAGCCGCACTCGCCGTCGACAGCGAGGGCACGGCGATCGGCTCGGTCTCCGGCGGGTGTGTGGAGGGCGCGGTCTACGACCTGTGCGTCCAGGCCCTCGAAGACGGCAGGACCGTCGTCGAGCGCTTCGGCTACAGCGACGAGGACGCCTTCGCGGTCGGTCTGACCTGCGGCGGCATCATCGACATCCTCGTCACCCCGGTCCGCGGCGGGGTCTTCCCCGCCGCGCTCGCGGCCGCCGCCACGGGGGAGGCGGCGGCCCTGGCACGGATCGTCGGGGGCCCGGACGAGCTCAGGGGCCAGGCCCTCCTCGTCCGCCCCGACGGCTCGTACGAGGGAAAGCTCGGCGGCCACCCCGAGCTGGACCGCACCGCGGCCGCGGAGGCCCGCGCCCTGCTCGACGCCGGCCGCACCGGCACGGTGGAGATCGGCGAGGACGGCAGCCGCTGCGGACAGCCGCTGACGCTCCTGGTCGAGTCCTCCGTCCCCGCCCCACGCATGATCGTCTTCGGTGCCATCGACTTCGCCGCCGCCCTCGTCCGGGTCGGCAAGTTCCTCGGCTACCACGTCACCGTCTGCGACGCCCGGCCCGTCTTCGCGACGGCGGCCCGTTTCCCCGAGGCCGACGAGATCGTCGTCGACTGGCCCCACCGCTACCTGGAGTCGACCGAGGTCGACGGCCGGACCGTCCTCTGCGTCCTCACGCACGACGCCAAGTTCGACGTGCCGCTCCTCCAGGCCGCCCTCAAGCTTCCCGTCGCCTACATCGGCGCGATGGGCTCCCGCCGCACCCACGAGGACCGCAACAAGCGCCTCCGCGAAGTCGGCGTCACCGAACTCGAACTGGCCCGCCTGCGTTCCCCGATAGGCCTCGACCTCGGCGCGCGCACGCCCGAGGAGACCGCCCTCTCGATCGGCGCCGAGATCGTCGCCAACCGCCGCGGCGGCAGGGGCGTGTCCCTCACGGGCGCCCACACCCCGATCCACCACGACGGGCCCCGCGAGCCGGCCGGCCGCATAGGTTCGGTCGCGTAGCGCCCCGGTCCCGGAGGGCGCCTGCTCAGCGCGCCGCCCGGTCCCGTACCGTCGACGCCCACGCCGGCTGCTCCTCCACGGCCCCGGTCTCGGCCCGGCGCCCGCCCCGGGCGAAGAAGTCGGCGAGCGGCAGGATCGCCGCGCCGACCGTCACCGCGTCGGGACCCAGGGTCCCCAGGCCGATGCCGACCCGGGCCGCCGGGTAATTCAGGGCGTACTCCGCCGCGTACCCCTTCACCGTCTCCAGGAAGCGGGCGCCGAGCTGGAGCCCCGCCCAGCCGCCGACGAGGATCCGCTCGGGCTGGAAGAGGTTGATGAGATCGGCGAACCCGGCGCCCAGGTACTCGGCCGTCTCCTCCAGGACGGCGAGGGCCGTCGCGTCGGGTGCCACCGAGGGGTCCGCCGGGTAGGCCGCCGCCAGCATCGCCGTCAGGGCCGTCTCCTCGTCCGCACCCGCCGGAGGCCGCCCGCCCGCCTCGCGCCACCGTTCGAGGAGCGCCTCCGCGCCCGCGTACGCCTCCAGGCAGCCCCGGGCACCGCAGCGGCAGCGGCGGCCCCGCACCCGTACCGTCAGATGGCCCCATTCGATGGCCCGGCCGGGCCCCATCGGGTCCGTGACCACACAGGCGCCGACGCCCGAGCCGAACAGTACGACCACCGCGCTGCGCGCGCCCCGCCCCGCCCCGAACCACATCTCCGCCTGGCCGAGCGTCTTGGCGCCGTTGTCGATCCAGTAGGGGACGTCCTCGGGCAGGTCGACGGCCGCGCGCAGGAGGCGTTCGAAGGGGACGGCGTCCCAGCCGATGGTCTGGCCGTGCACGACCGCACCCTCCTCGGCGGTGCGGGCCACGATGCCCGGCACGCCGACGCCGACGCCGAGGAGACGCTCGGCGGGGACGTCCGCAGTCCGCAGGACCTCCGCGATGCCCGCCCGTACGTGGTCGACGACGACCCCGACCTCGTACCGCTCGTGCGGGTGCGGACCGTCGACCGCCAAGGGGCGCTCGGTGCGGGCGAGTTCGGTGAGGGTGAGGTCGAACAGCTCGACGCGGACCCGGGTCTCGCCGACGTCCACCCCGATCATGCAGCCGCTGCCGGGGGTGATCCTCAGCAGGGTACGGGGACGCCCGCCGGCCGAGTCGACGCTGCCCGCCTCCTCGACCAGGCCCTCCGCGACGAGCTCCGCGACCACGTTGCTGATGGAACCGGAGCTCAGGCCGGTGGCCGGACCGAGCGAGTAGCGGCTCAGGGGGCCGTCGAAGTAGAGGCGCTGGAGGACGGCGGTGCGGTTCTCGCGTCGCAGGTCGCGCACGGTGCGGCCGTTCCGCATGGTCACTTGGGCCCCCAGGTGAAGTAGTCCTGAACGCAACATACCGCCGCGTGGACCCTTGACGCAGCTTCTCTTGTGGGTTAAGTCAGGATCTGAAATAAGCGGGTGACCCTCATGCGCTACGCCCCCAGCAGGTTCCGCAGATGGGCGCAGGCGGCCGCCTCCGTGTCGTGTGTGGCGACCGGCTCGTACGCCCCCCGCTCGTACATCCCGGTCTCCCAGCCGGGCCCGCCCGGCCTCGTCCGCAGATAGACGAAGTCGGGCGGGGTGGGTGCCGGTTCGTGGACACCCTCGATCCAGTAGTACGCGGCGGGCACCCCGGCCTCCCGGAGTGCCCGGTCCAGCGTCCGGCGGTCGGTCACGCGGGGACGCGCACCAGGTAGCCGTTGTCGAGCAGCCACTTCACGCTGAGGCGCTGCCCCTCGCCCGGGTTCAGGAACGCCGGGTCCAGCTTGATCTGGCGGCCGCCGCCCGGCTGCTCGAACCAGGGCGCGATGGAGCCCTCCCAGACGACGAAGCTCCTCGTCACCTCGTACAGGTGGTAGTCGCAGGGGAAGGCGGCGTCGCGGGTGTTGAGATTCTGCGGGGGCAGCGCCCGCTTCGCGTAGTCGTCGCCGGCAGGAGCCAGGTAGGAGCCGTACTCCGAGCCGAAGCGGTCCAGGCGCTCGCCCTCCTCCAGGAGCTCGGGCGCCTTGTCGACGGTGCCGTTGACCTCGCCGAAGCCGTCGTTCGGCGGGTACTTCCAGCCGCCGGTGCCGGCCGGGCCCTCCCAGTACTTCTTGAGGAAGTCGGCGGAGGAGAGCCTCCCGGTCCGGTGGTAGCGGTTCAGCAGCGGGCCGACCGGCTCCTGCCACTTCTTCGGCAGGAACTTCGGGCCGAGCCGCTGGTCGCCCTCGAACTCTCCGGTGCAGGGCGCCGGGGGAGCGGCGACGGGCTTCCCGGCGGGGACGGCCTGCGCCGCGGGAGCCGCGGCGAGGGTGGCGGTGACGCCCATGGCGGCGAGGACGGCACGGATCCTGAGGACGGTACGGCTGCGCTCCACGCGGAGGCTCCCTGGGTGGGGTGGGTGGTCAGTGGCGCCGCACACAGTAGTGGATCGTTTGCGCAGAGTGATCGAAGGCGGGGGGGAATCCGGCCATGCGTGCCCGTCGGGGGCGGGTCAGGGTCTTGAGGGTGCCGGTCTGGGGCCTTCCGGGACGGCCGGGACCCCCTCCGGGTCCGGCCTCCGGGTCCGGCCTTCCGGGGGCCGGCCTTTCCGGCCCGGCCGGTCGCCTTCCGGGGTCCGCTCAGGCCTTCCGGAGGCCGCTGAGCAGCAGCTCGGCCAGCTGTTCGTACGCCTCCGCGTCCGCGAGTCCGGTCGCCGCGGCCACCTGGCGCCGCTGGATGCGGACCATCACGGAGGAGATGACGTCGGCCGCGAAGGTCACGTGCACCTCGCGGAACACGCCGGCCCGCACGCCGTCCTCGATGAGCTGCTGCACCCGGCCCGCCGCCGCGCGCGTGTTGCGCTCGTACACCTCCGCGGCCGGCTCGAAAGCCGCCACGTCGTCGAAGAACTGCGGTGATACGGGCGCCAGTTCGGCCGAGACCGCCCGCAGGTACGCGGCGAGCCGCTCGGCCGGATCCGTCGCGGCGGCGAGGACCGCCTCCACCCGGGCCGTGGCGCGCCGGAAGAAGTGCACGACCGCCGCCCGGACCAGCTGCTCCTTGCTGCCGGCCAGGCCGTACAGGGTCCGCTTCGAGCAGCGCAGCCGGCCGGCGAGGTCGTCGAGTGTCAGCTGGGCGAAACCCTCGCCGACGAGGAGGGCGACGAGCTCCTCGAAGAGGGCGGAGCGGCGCGCCGCTCCGCGGCCCGTCAGCTTGGGGGCGTCGGCGGCGGAGGTCTCGATCACCCCGACAGTATTCCAGGCCGCCGTTCGAGGGGGTTGCGGCGGCACCCTTCTGCGCTACTCTCAGCGGTACTGCAGTACCCTTCCCAGTACCACTTTGCGCGCCGCTGGAGTCGCCATGGATGTCGACCGCCTGCTTCCCACCCCCGAGGCAGCGGACCTCATCGCCCTCACCCGGGAGATCGCCGACAAGGAGCTCTCTCCGCGGGTGGACGAGCACGAGGCTGCCGAGACCTATCCCGAGGGGCTCTTCGCGACCCTCGGCGAGGCCGGGCTCCTGGGCCTCGCGTACCCCGAGGAGTACGGCGGCGGGGGCCAGCCGTACGAGGTCTACCTCCAGGTGCTGGAGGAGCTGGCCGCGCGCTGGGCCGCCGTCGCCGTCGCCACCAGCGTCCACACCCTCGCCTGCCACCCCCTGCACGCCTTCGGCACCCCGGAGCAGAAGGAGCGCTGGCTGCCCGCGATGCTGGAGGGGCGGACCGTCGGCGGCTACAGCCTCTCCGAGCCGCAGGCCGGTTCGGACGCCGCCGCCCTCACCTGCAAGGCCGAGCGGCAGGACGACGGCAGCGGGTACCGCGTCACCGGCACCAAGGCCTGGATCACCCATGGCGGCAAGGCCGGGTTCTACGCCCTCTTCGCCCGCACCGCCCCCGGCAGCCACGGCATCTCCTGCTTCCTGGCTCCCGGCGCCACCGAGGGCCTGAGCTTCGGCGCCCCCGAGCGGAAGATGGGCCTCCAGGCCGTGCCGACGACGGCCGCGTACTGGGACGGCGCCCTCATCGAGGAGGACCGGCGCATCGGGGACGAGGGCCAGGGCCTGCAGATCGCCTTCAGCGCCCTCGACAACGGCCGCCTCGGCATCGCCGCCTGCGCCACGGGGCTCGCCCAGGCGGCACTGGACGCGGCCGTGGCGTACGCCAACGAGCGCACCACCTTCGGCCGCCGGATCGTCGACCACCAGGGCCTCGGCTTCTTCCTCGCCGACATGGCCGCCGCCGTCGACGCGGCCCGCGCCACCTACCTGGACGCGGCCCGCCGCCGCGATCTCGGCCGCCCCTTCAGCCGCCAGGCCAGCGTGGCGAAGCTCATCGCCACGGACACGGCGATGAAGGTGACCACGGACGCGGTCCAGGTCTTCGGCGGTTACGGCTACACCCGCGACTTCCCGGTCGAGCGCTACATGCGCGAGGCGAAGATCATGCAGATCTTCGAGGGCACGAACCAGATCCAGCGCCTGGTCATCAGCCGGGGACTCGCCCGGCCGGCGGCGTGATCCCCGGCCCCCTCGCCCGCCCCCGGCAGCAGCTCAACGCCGGGGGCGGACGCGCGTCCTGGTGACCGCCGCCAAAAGCGCCGTGGCCGTCGCCACGGTGAGGGCCGCCGGAAGCGACCGCGCGGCGAGCGGACCCGCCACCGCGGCCCCCAGGGCGAAGCCGGTGATCTTGAGGCTGGCTCCGGTGGTGAAGATCTGGCCCCGGAGGTGCTCCGGGGACTCCCGGTGCCGCACCGCGAACAGCGCGGTGAGCTGCGGGCCTTCGCCGAGCCCCGAGACGAGGAAGGCGGTCACCAGGGTCACGGGCCCGCCCGTCAGGGCCAGCGCGGGGGCGACTGCCTGGACCAGCGCCCCGGCCCGTACGAGCGCGTCGGGGGAGAGGCGGAGCGGGAACCGGGCGAACAGGGCGTTCGCGACGAGGGCGGAGCCCGCCGCGCAGGACAGCAGCACCGCCCCGCGACCGGCTCCGCCGAGAACCCGTTCGCCGAGGAGCGGGACGCAGGCCGTCAGCATCCCCTGTGCGGCACACGAGAGGACGGAGGTACGGGTCGCCCGGGCCAGACTCCGGTTCCGGAGGACGGCTCGTGTGCCCGAGACGAGGACGCCGAAGACCGCCCCGGACCCCGGAACGCGCCGGGCCCGCACGGGGAGGCCCCACGCCGCGGGGGCCGCCGAGGCGACGAGAGCCGCCGCGAGCACCACGGCCGTCGGCGCCCCCAGCACCTCCGCCGCCCCGCCCGCGAGAGCCGGGCCGGCCAGGACCGCCACGCCGAAGGTCATCGTGTCGAGCGCGTTCGCCCGGGGCAGCCGGTCGCCCGGCGCCACCCGGGGCAACTGGGCGGACCAGCCTCCCGAGAGGGCCGGTCCCAGAAGGCCCGTCAGGACGGCCGTCGCCACGGTCACGGCGAACGGAACCCGGCCGAGCCCTCCGAGGACGAGCGTCAGGCCCGCCGCGTACAGGACGAGCGCTCCGGCGAGCAGACGGCCAGGTCGTGTCGCCCCGTCCAGGAGCGCCCCGAGCACTGGCCCGCCGAACGCGGCGGAGAGGCTGAGGCCCGCGAGCAGCGTCGAGGCCCCGGCGGTCGATCCGGCGACCGCGAATCCGGCGAGGAGCAGCGCCGGTCCGGCCGTCTCGTCCCCGACGCGGGCCACCAGGGCGCCGGCCAGGTAGGTGCGGGTCGCGTCATCTCCGCTCACCGGCAGGACGGTACGGAGGTAACTCAAAACTCCGCAATATGCGTTACATTCCGAGGGTGTCCGTCACCGAAGACGGCTGGTCCGCCCGCCACTCCGTCCTGACGACGGCCCGCCGCGCCGCCGCCCTCGTCAACGTGCTCGCGGCCCCCCGGCCCGACCCCGGTGACGTCGCCGCCGTACTCCTGGAGTACGGGGAGCCCGGCCCCGTCGAACTGGGCCCCGACGAGGTCGCCGGGATGCGCGCGGCCGCCGTCCCGCTGCGCGAGGTCTTCGCCGCCGCGACCGCCGACGAGGCCGCCGCCGTCCTCAACGGGCTCCTGCGCGAGCACACCGGGCCCCTCCGGCTCACCTCGCACGGCGGCACCGCGCCCTGGCACGCACACATCGACCGGGACGACGACGCGCCCTGGGCCGAGTGGCTGCTCGCCTCGTCCTGCATGGCGCTCGCCGTTCTCCTGTGGGACCGGCAGCGTCCGCCCGGCAAAACCTGCGCGTCGGGGAGTTGCCGGAACGTCTTCATCGCGCAGGGCAGCGGCCCGGAGCGCCGCTACTGCTCCCGCCGCTGCGCCACCCGCGAGCGCGTCGCGGCCCACCGGGGCCGGCACTCCGCCGGGGGCTCGGACGGCACCGTGCCGGACCGCGCGTGAGCGGGTGCTCGCCGCGCTGAGGAGGGCGGCGACCGCGGCCGGGGTCCCCGTGTCGGCCGAGCGGTCGCGGCCCTCGTGCGGGCACCGCGCCCGGCCTCCGGCCTGCGCTTCCGGTGGTGCCGGAGGGGGTTCTATGGTGGGCGGCGCAGATCGCGCGGACCGCGCGGTCCCCCGCGGGCACGCGCCCGGTCCGGCGGCCAACCCGGCGGCAGGGTCGCACCCGTACGACACGAACGAGGAGTTCCATGGACATCGCCGGCTCCGCCGCGCTCGTCACCGGCGCCGCCTCCGGCCTCGGCGCCGCCACCGCCGCCGCGCTCGCCGCGCGCGGCGCCACCGTCTACGGCCTGGACCTCGACAAGGCCGTGGCCGCCGCCGGACCGCTGCCCGAGGGCGTCCGGCTGCTCGCCGCCGACGTCACCGACGAGGACCAGGTCCGCGAGGCGCTCGCCGCGATCGACGCCGACGGCGCCGAGCTGCGGCTCGCCGTGAACTGCGCCGGCATCGCCCCCTCCGCCCGCATCCTGGGCCGCAAGGGACCGCACGACCTCGACCTGTTCCGTACGGTGCTCAACGTCAACCTGCTGGGCACCTTCAACGTGATGCGGCTCGCCGCCGAGGCCATCGCCCGCCACGAGCCCGACGAGCACGGACAGCGCGGCCTCGTCGTCAACACCGCCTCCATCGCCGCCTTCGAGGGCCAGGTCGGGCAGATCGCCTACGCCGCCTCCAAGGCGGGCGTCGCGGGCATGACCGTCACCGCCGCCCGTGACCTGGCGCAGTTCGGCATCCGGGTCGTCACCGTCGCCCCCGGCATCGTCGACACCCCGATGATGGCGGGCTTCGGCGAGGACGTCCGGGCCGGTCTCGCCGCGAGCGTCACCTTCCCGCAGCGCCTCGCACGCCCCGAGGAATACGCCCGCCTCGTGACCATGATCGCCGAGCACGACTACCTCAACGGCGAGACGATCCGCATGGACGGCGCGCTGCGGATGGCCCCCCGCTGAGCCTCCGTACCCCCATCAGAGCACTCGGTGCCGGAGTCACCCGGCACCGAGTGCCGCGCCCATGGGCCGCGAATGTTAGGTTCGGGCCATGGGAACAGCGTCGACGAACTCCACGAAGCCCGCGATGCGGGACTCCCTCATCGCCGCGGCCTTCCAGCTCTTCCTGGAGCGGGGCTACGAGCAGACCACCGTCGACGACATCGTCACGCTCGCGGGCGTCGGCCGGCGGTCCTTCTTCCGGTACTTCCCGTCGAAGGAGGACGTGGTCTTCCCCGACCACGAGCAGTGCCTCGCCGACATGACCCGCTTCCTCGCCGCGAGCGCCGACTCCGACGACCCCGTCGTCCGCGTCTGCGACGCCGCCCGGCTCGTCATGCGGATGTACGCCGAGAACCCCACCTTCTCCGTGCAGCGCTACCGGCTCACCCGCGAGGTGACCGGACTGCGCACCTACGAGCTGTCGGTGGTCTGGCGGTACGAGAAGACCCTCGGCGACTATCTGCGCACCCGCTGGGCCGACCGCAGGGACGGCACCCTGCGCGCCAACGTCGTCGCGGCGGCCGTGGTCGCCGCCCACAACCACGCCCTGCGGCACTGGCTGCGCTCGGGCGGTGAGGGAGACCCGCTGGCCGAGGTCGACGGCGCCCTGGAGTTCGTCCGCGCCACCTGGGGCGGCGGCCAGGCCCCGGACGCGCCGGCGGAGGAGGCCGGGGACGTCGTCGTGGTCATCACCAAGCGGTCCACCCCCATGTGGCGCGTGGTCCGCGAGGTGGAGTCCAGCCTCGGAGAGGGCTGAGAGGCTCCCGAGGCGATCCCGGAGCGGCACCGGAACACCCCGGGGGTCCCGGTATCTCGAATTGAGGGAACTCAGGTCTTTATTTGATGGCACTCAGTGCCATATCTTTGCTCCATGCACGGTTGAGCCGCCGAGTGCAAGGAGAAGGCATCGTGTTCCACACGGGACTGAGGAGCGGGACCGCCGTCCAGGCCGACGAGTCGGCCCCCGACTCCGAGCTGTACTTCCAGCGCTGCCGCTGGTGCCACACCACCACGTTCCAGCGCCTGCTCTGTCCGACCTGCGGGTCGACCGAGCTCACGCCCGAACTCAGCGAGGGCGAGGGCGTGATCTCCGTGCGCCGCGGGGTCGCCGCCGCAGACGCCGACCTCTGGCCGGTCCACATGACGGAGGGGTTCGTGGTCCGCTGCCGCGTCGACGGGCCGCCGCACGCGGTGCGCCCCGGAGTCAGGGTCAAGGTCTCCGGCGCCGCGGCCTCCGGGCGCAGGCCGGTCGTCCGGCTGTGCGAGGAGGTCCCGCTCGACGGCTGGTACTGAGCGCGCTGATGACGAAGGGGCGGGTGGCACAGAGTGCCACCCGCCCCTTCGTCATCGTCCCCGCTGTGAGGTCAGCGCGCGCCGATCTCGTCGGTCAGCTGCGGCAGCACCTCGAAGAGGTCGCCGACCACGCCGTAGTCGACCAGGTCGAAGATCGGGGCCTCGGGGTCCTTGTTGACCGCGACGATCGTCTTCGAGGTCTGCATGCCGGCCCGGTGCTGGATCGCGCCGGAGATGCCCGCCGCGACGTACAGCTGCGGCGAGACCTGCTTGCCGGTCTGGCCGACCTGGTTGGAGTGCGGGTACCAGCCGGCGTCCACGGCGGCGCGGGAGGCGCCGACGGCCGCGCCGAGCGAGTCGGCCAGCTTCTCGACGACCGCGAAGCCCTCGGCCGCGCCGACACCGCGGCCGCCGGAGACCACGATCGCGGACTCGGTCAGCTCGGGGCGGCCGGTGGAGACGCGCGGGGTGCGCGAGACGACCTTGGCGGCGTTGCCGGTGAAGGCGACGCTGACGTTCTCGACCGTACCGGCGGCCGGAGCGGCCTCCGGAGCGGCCGAGTTGGGCTTGACGGTGATGACCGGGACGCCGTGCGAGACCTTCGACCTCACCTGGTACGAGGCGGCGAAGACGGACTGGGTGGCGACCGGGCCGTTCTCGCCGGCCTCCAGCTCCACCGCGTCGGTGATGAGGCCGGAGCCGAGGCGGAGCGCGACGCGGGCCGCGATCTCCTTGCCCTCGCCGGAGGAGGTCACCAGGACGGCGGCCGCCCCCTTCTCCCCGGCCAGCTGGGCGAGCGCGTCGACCTTCGGGACGACGAGCTGCTCGGTGAACTCGGCGCCGTCCGCGACGTACACGGTGGCCGCGCCGTACTCGCCGGCCGTGGCGGCGATCGAGGCCGCGGCCTCGCCGGCGCCGAGGACGACCGCCGAGGGCTCGCCGATGCGGCGGGCCAGGGTCAGCAGTTCGAGGGCCGGCTTGCGGACCGCACCGTCGGCGTGGTCCACGAGAACCAGGATCTCAGCCATGATTCCTTGCTCCTGAGGTGGGGTGACGGTGGGTCAGATGAACTTCTGGGTGGCGAGGAAGGTGGCGAGCTGCTTGCCGCCGTCGCCCTCGTCCGTGACGATCGTGCCCTGGGTACGGGCCGGGCGGGCGGCCACGGCGTCGACCAGGGTCCACGACCCGGCGAGGCCGACCTCGTCGGCGTCGATGTCCAGGTCGTCCAGGTCGAGCTCCTCGACCGGCTTCTTCTTCGCGGCCATGATCCCCTTGAAGGAGGGGTAACGGGCCTCGCCGGACTGGTCGGTGACCGAGACGACGGCCGGCAGCGGGGCCTCCAGGAGCTCGGTCGCGGCGTCGCCGTCCCGGCGGCCCTTCACGAGACCGTCCTCGACGGAGAGCTCCGACAGCAGGGTGACCTGCGGCAGGCTCAGGCGCTCGGCGAGCAGCGCCGGCAGGACGCCCATCGTGCCGTCGGTCGAGGCCATGCCGCAGACGACCAGGTCGAAGCCGGTCTTCTCCAGGGCCTTGGCCAGGATGGCGGAGGTGGCGATGACGTCGGAGCCGTGGATGGACTCGTCGTTGACGTGGACGGCCTTGTCGGCGCCCATCGACAGCGCCTTGCGCAGGGCGTCCTTGGCGTCGTCCGGACCGACCGTGACGACCGTGACCTCGGCGTCGTCGGACTCCTCTGAGATGCGCAGCGCCTGCTCGACCGCGTACTCGTCGAGCTCCGAGAGCAGACCGTCGACGGCCTCACGGTCGGTCGTCAGGTCGTCGGCGAAACCGCGGTCGCCGGTCGCGTCGGGGACGTACTTCACACAGACAGCGATCTTCAGGGTCACGGCCTGTCTCCTTTCGAGAGGCTGGTGGTTACGGGAGGTTGCGGGCCATGACGATGCGCTGGACCTGGTTGGTGCCTTCGTAGATCTGGGTGATCTTGGCGTCGCGCATCATGCGCTCGACGGGGTAGTCGCGGGTGTAGCCGTAGCCGCCGAGGAGCTGGACGGCGTCGGTGGTGACCTCCATGGCGACGTCGGAGGCGAAGCACTTGGCGGCGGCGCCGAAGAAGGTGAGGTCGCCGTCGACGCGCTCGCTCTTGGCGGCGGCGGCGTAGGTGAGCTGGCGGGCGGCCTCGAGCTTCATGGCCATGTCGGCGAGCATGAACTGCACGCCCTGGAAGTCGGCGATGGGCTTGCCGAACTGCTTGCGTTCGGTGACGTAGCCCTTGGCATAGTCGAGGGCGCCCTGGGCGATGCCGATGGCCTGGGCGGCGATGGTGATGCGGGTGTGGTCGAGGGTCTTCATGGCGGTGGCGAAGCCGGTGCC
>NZ_JBVISK010000011.1:0-130942 GCF_055575535.1 Streptomyces sp. NPDC034084 | reverse complement strand
TGGGGAAGTGGTGAACGGGGGGCGGGAGCGAGCCCCCGAAGATTTTCGGGTCCGTTCCCCGGGACGAAACGGGGCCGTGGCCGCCGGACTTCCGGCGCCCACGGCCATTCTCATTGCTCCGCCGCCATTCAGGGCAGCGGGAAGCTCTTTCGGGGCAGCACGAAAAGCTCGGACCGAATTCCTCTTCTTTGTATACGGTGCGCGTTAAGTCCGCGCACTCGCCGTGTTGACTGCGTGTTGCGAAAGCCTCACACGGTCCCGGTCCGGCCTTTTCAGCCGGTGCAGCGACAGCGAGCGTTCCGCGTGCAGCGCGGTCAGCGCCCTCGCCCGCTCCGCGTCGCCGCGCGCCACGGCGTCCACGATCGCGCCGTGCTCCGCCCAGGCCTCCACGGGCTGGGCCGGCTGCTCCACCACGTGCGTCCAGGCGATCTTGTGCCGCAGCTGGGTGAGCAGCGCCGTCAGGGCCGGGCTCCCGGAGGCCTGCGCGAGCGTCTCGTGGAACCAGCCGCCGAGCGAGCGCAGGTCCTCGCCCTGGCCGCGCCTGGCCCGCTCCTGCCCCAGCCTGACCAGGCCGCGCAGCACCTTGAGGTGCGCCTCGGTGCGCCGCTGCGCCGCCCGCGCGGCCCCCAGCGGTTCGAGCAGCGCCCGCATGTCCAGCAGATCGGCCGCCTCCTGCTCGGTCGGCTCCGCGACCTGGGCGCCCGCGTGGCGGCGGGTGACGACGAAGCCCTCGGACTCCAGGGTGCGCAGCGCCTCGCGGACCGGGACGCGGGAGACGCCGTACCGGCGGGCGAGCTGCTCCTCGGTCAGCCGGCCGCCCCGCTCGAACACGCCGGAGACGATGTCGTCCCGGATCGCCGTGCATACCGAGTGCGCGGGAATGCGCATGTCCGACCTCCGCCTTGGTCCGCGCGAGACAATTCGACCGGCGCCTGTTCCGCGCCCGATCCGCGACTCTATTGCAGCAGGCCGGGATTTCCGATGCCCCGACGGAATTCATGGGCGTCTTTTGGTCAGCGAAAAGCCCCGGCTCAGTACGAGCCGGGGCTTTTGCGACGCGGTGTGCGGCGGGGTCCGGGTCAGACGGTGACGCCGCGGGCGCGGAGGTACGCGACGGGGTCGATGTCGGAGCCGTACTCGGGGCTGGTGCGCGCCTCGAAGTGGAGGTGCGGTCCGGTGGAGTTGCCGGTCGAGCCCGAGATGCCTATCTGCTGGCCCGGCTCGACGGTCTGCCCGACGTGGACGCCGATGGAGGAGAGGTGTCCGTACTGGGTGTACGTGCCGTCGTGCATCCGGATGACGATGTTGTTGCCGTACGCGCCGCCCCAGCCGGCCTCGACGACGGTGCCGGAGCCGACGGAGACCACCTGGCTGCCGTAGGCGGCGTGGAAGTCGACGCCGGAGTGGCTGCCGGAGGACCAGAGCGAGCCGCCGGTCTTGTAGCCGGTGGAGACGTACGAGCCGGCGACGGGGAGCTGGAAGGAGGCCAGGCGGCGGCGCTCGGCCTCGCGGGCGGCCCGCTCGCGCTCCAGCCGGACCTCCTTGGCGCGGGCCTCGGCCTTGCGCTTCGCCTCGGCCTCGGCCTTCGCCTTGGCGATGGCCTCGAAGGCCTCCTGCTCCTGGGCGGCGGCCTGGGCGTTGATCCGGTCCACGAGGGATTCCTCGGAGATCACCTGGGTGAGGCCGGTGTCCTCGACGGAGCGGTTGTCCGTGTCGGCGGCGAGCGCCGGGGAGGCGAGGGTTCCGATGACGCCGGTGGTGGCCAGCGTCGCGGCGCCGGCGATGCCCACGCTGCGGCGCGCCATCCGGCTCGGACCACGATGCTTCCCGGTGGCACGGGTGAACGCCATGAAGGGGCTGATCCTTTCCTTCCTTCTCGCCTACCGGGTTAGCTGACGGGTTCGGAGCAGGAAGGTCTCCTACGAGCCCCTCCGTCGAGACGAAGGCGCCCGATTCACCCCAGGGACTACGTGGGTCCCCGGCTCCCCAGGCTCGCGCCTGACGGGGACTCGGCGATGACTGTCCGGTGCCGCGGTTGCGGCACGTGCAACTGACGAACAGCCGCACCGACGCTATGCGGATCGTCTTTCAATCACCAACCAGACGCGCCTTTTGTAAGACATGCCACAGGGCATACGATCATGGTTGCTCTCAATACGGACATACGGTAAGACCCCGACGAACGATGCCGTCGGGGTCTTCCCGTCGTCGCGTCAGGGCCGGAATCAGCCCGTCACGACGGTCACTTCACCGATGCCGAGGGCGCGCACCGGCTCCGCGATCTGCGCCGCGTCGCCGACGAGCACGGTGACGAGCCGGTCGACCGGGAAGGCGCTGACCACGGCGGCCGTCGCCTCGACGGTGCCGGTCTCGGCCAGGCGCGCGTACAACTGGGCCTGGAAGTCGTCCGGAAGGTGCTGCTCCACCTGGTCGGCGAGCGTCCCGGCGACGGAGGCGGCCGTCTCGTACTTGAGCGGCGCCACCCCCACCAGGTTCTGGACGGCCGTCTCGCGCTCGGCGTCGGTCAGGCCGTCGGCGGCGAGGGTGCGGAGCACCTTCCAGAGGTCCTCAAGTGCCGGGCCGGTGTTGGGGGTGTCGACGGAGCCGCTGATGGCCAGCATCGCGGCGCCGTTCCCCCCGGCGTCCGAGCGGAGCACCTGGCCGAAGGCGCGCACGCCGTACGTGTAGCCCTTCTCCTCGCGCAGGACCCGGTCCAGACGCGAGGTCAGGGTGCCGCCGAGGCAGTACGTGCCGAGGACCTGGGCCGGCCAGACGCGGTCGTGCCGGTCGGGGCCGATCCGGCCGATCAGCAGCTGCGTCTGAACGGCGCCGGGACGGTCCACGATGACGACCCGTCCGGTGTCGTCGGCGGTGATCGGCGGCATCGGTAGCGGCTCGGCCGGCTCACCGGTCCAGGCGCCCAGCGTCTCGGCGAGGACCTTGTCGAGGTCGACGCCGGTCAGGTCTCCGACGACCACGGCCGTGGCCGTGGCGGGCCGGACGTGCGCCTCGAAGAAGGCGCGGACGGCGGCGGCGTCGATCGCGGCGACGGTCTCCTCGGTGCCCTGGCGCGGCCGTGACATCCGGGACTCGGCCGGGAACAGCTCCTTGGAGAGCTGCTTGGCCGCGCGGCGCGCCGGGTTGGCCGTCTCGTGCGGGATCTCGTCGAGGCGGTTGCGCACCAGGCGCTCGACCTCGGTGTCCAGGAACGCCGGGGCGATCAGGGCCTCGGAGAGCAGGCCGAGCGCCTTGGGCAGCCGGGAGACCGGGACCTCCAGGGAGACCCGTACGCCCGGGTGGTCGGCGTGCGCGTCGAGCGTGGCGCCGCAGCGCTCCAGCTCGGCCGCGAACTCCTCGGCGCTGTGCTTGTCGGTGCCCTCGGAGAGCGCGCGGGCCATGATGGTGGCGACACCGTCGAGACCGGCGGGCTCGGCGTCCAGCGGGGCGGGCAGGAAGATCTCCACGGCGACGACCTGCTGGCCGGGGCGGTGGCTGGTGAGCACGGTCAGACCGTTGTCCAGCTTCCCGCGGTCCGGGGCCGGGAAGGCCCACGGCCGGGCCGCGCCGGGCGCCGGCTGCGGGTGGAAGTCCATGCTCGTCAAAGACACGGCGGCGTCGGTCACTGGTCCGCTCCCTCTTCGTCGTCATCGCCGTCGGCGCTGTCGCTCTGCTCGGTCGCCAGGGGCTCGTAGACGAGCACCGCGCGGTTGTCGGGGCGCAGCTTGGCGGCGGCGACCGCCCGCACCTCGTCGGCGGTGATGTCGAGGACGCGGTCGACGGCGGTCAGAGCGAGCTGCGGGTCGCCGAACAGCACGGCGAACCGGCACAGTTCGTCCGCACGGCCCGCGACGGTGCCGAGCCGGTCCAGCCACTCGCGCTCCAGCTGGGCCTGCGCGCGCTCCATCTCCTCGGGCGTCGGGCCCTCGGCGGCGAACCGGGCGAGCTCCTCGTCGACGGCCGCCTCGATCCGCGGGACCTCGACGCCGCCGGACGTCTTGACGTCCAGCCAGCCCAGGGAGGGCGCCCCGGCGAGCCGCAGCAGGCCGAAGCCGGCGGCGACGGCCGTGCGGTCACGGCGGACCAGCCGGTTGTGCAGG
Organism: Streptomyces sp. NPDC034084; assembly: GCF_055575535.1. Lineage (NCBI taxonomy): Bacteria > Bacillati > Actinomycetota > Actinomycetes > Kitasatosporales > Streptomycetaceae > Streptomyces > Streptomyces sp. NPDC034084. The sequence goes on along the minus strand of NZ_JBVISK010000011.1, from coordinate 126,845 downwards.
CGGGAGGACTCCCCGCCGCCCAGGACCGTCAGGGCCAGGTCGGCGGCGTCGCACTCGCGCGTGCCGTCGTGGGGCAGCCGGTAGGCGGCCATCAGCGCGCGCGCCGGGACCTCCTCCTCGACGACCTCGCGCAGCTGCTCGCCGATCACCTCCGGCAGATCGCCGGAGCGGGGCTCGGGCTTGCCGTCGTGGCCGGGGATGGAGCCGAAGTACTTCTCGATCCAGGCGAGCGTCTGCGCCGGGTCGATGTCGCCGACGACGGACAGCACCGCGTTGTTCGGGGCGTAGTACGTGCGGAAGAAGTTCCGCGCGTCCTCCAGGGTGGCCGCGTCCAGGTCGGCCATGGAGCCGATCGGCGTGTGGTGGTACGGGTGGCCCTCCGGGTACGCGAGGGCGGTCAGCTTCTCGAAGGCCGTGCCGTACGGCACGTTGTCGTAGCGCTGGCGGCGCTCGTTCTTGACGACGTCCCGCTGGTTCTCCATGGACTCGTCGTCCAGGGCCGCGAGCAGCGAGCCCATGCGGTCGGCCTCCAGCCAGAGCGCGAGCTCCAGCTGGTGCGTGGGCATGGTCTCGAAGTAGTTGGTGCGCTCGAAGCTCGTCGTGCCGTTGAGGGAGCCGCCGGCGCCCTGCACCAGCTCGAAGTGGCCGTTCCCGTGCACCTGCTTCGAGCCCTGGAACATCAGGTGCTCGAAGAGGTGGGCGAGGCCCGTACGGCCCTTGACCTCGTGACGCGAGCCGACGTCGTACCAGAGGCAGACCGCGGCGACCGGGGTCAGGTGGTCCTCCGAGAGCACCACGCGCAGGCCGTTCGCCAACCGGTGCTCGGTCGCTGTCAGGCCGCCGGAGCCGGCCTCGGCCGTGGCCGTGTGACCCATGGGCATGTACGTCCCTTCGATCGCGATGTGAAAAAGTCCTGCCACTGTATGCAAGCGCGCCGACACCTGGCGAAGTTCCCGCCCCTTCGTGATGTCCCTCTTCCGGGTCGCGGTCGGCGCTGTCGGTGGCACGGTCCACAATGGTCCGCGTCAGATCAACCTTGTTGGTGAAGGAGCCGCAGCCGCGATGGCCCGCCGCAGCACGAAGACACCGCCGCCGGACGACGCGTACGAGGAGAGGATCCTCGACATCGACGTCGTCGACGAGATGCAGGGCTCCTTCCTCGAGTACGCGTACTCGGTGATCTACTCGCGCGCTCTCCCCGACGCCCGCGACGGCATGAAGCCCGTCCAGCGCCGCATCGTCTACCAGATGGGCGAGATGGGGCTCCGACCCGACCGCGGCTTCGTCAAGTGCGCCCGTGTCGTCGGCGAGGTGATGGGCAAGCTCCACCCGCACGGCGACGCGTCGATCTACGACGCGATGGTCCGCATGGCACAGCCGTTCTCCATGCGTCTCCCCCTCGTCGACGGCCACGGCAACTTCGGCTCCCTGGGCAACGACGACCCGCCGGCGGCCATGCGGTACACCGAGTCGCGCATGGCCCCGGCCGCGCTGCTCATGACCGAGTCCATCGACGAGGACACGGTCGACTTCACGCCGAACTACGACGGCCAGGAGCGGGAGCCGGTCGCGCTCCCCGCCGCCTACCCGAACCTGCTGGTCAACGGCGCGTCCGGAATCGCGGTCGGCATGGCGACGAACATGCCGCCGCACAACCTCGGCGAGGTCATCGCGGCCGCCCGCCACCTGATCCGCCACCCCAACGCCGACCTCGAGACGCTGATGCGCTTCGTGCCCGGCCCCGACTTGCCCACCGGCGGCCGGATCGTCGGCCTCTCCGGCATCAAGGACGCGTACGAGTCGGGCCGCGGCTCCTTCAAGATCCGCGCCACCGCGACCGTGGAGACCGTGACGGCGCGCCGCAAGGGCATCATCGTGACCGAGCTGCCCTTCACGGTCGGCCCCGAGAAGGTCATCTCCAAGATCAAGGACCTGGTCGGCGCCAAGAAGCTCCAGGGCATCGCGGACGTCAAGGACCTGACCGACCGCAGCCACGGACTGCGCCTGGTCATCGAGATCAAGAACGGCTTCGTGCCCGAGGCGGTCCTGGAGCAGCTCTACAAGCTGACGCCGATGGAGGAGTCCTTCGGCATCAACAACGTGGCCCTGGTCGACGGACAGCCGCTCACCCTCGGCCTCAAGGAGCTCCTGGAGGTCTACCTCGACCACCGCTTCGAGGTGGTCCGGCGCCGCTCCGAGTTCCGCCGCACCAAGAAGCGCGACCGGCTCCACCTGGTCGAGGGCCTCCTCGTGGCACTGCTCGACATCGACGAGGTCATCCGCCTCATCCGGGAGAGCGAGAACTCCGCCCAGGCCAAGGAGCGCCTGATGGAGCGCTTCTCCCTGAGCGAGATCCAGACGCAGTACATCCTGGACACCCCGCTGCGCCGCCTCACCAAGTTCGACCGCCTTGAACTGGAGAGCGAGCGCGACCGCCTCAACGGCGAGATCGACGAGCTGACCGGGATCCTCGACTCCGACGCGGAGCTGCGCAAGCTGGTCTCGGCGGAACTGGCCGCGGTCGCCAAGAAGTTCGCCACGGACCGGCGGACCGTCCTGCTCGAGTCGGCGGGCGCGCCCGTCGCGGCCGCGTCCCTGGAGGTCGCGGACGACCCGTGCCGGGTGCTGCTCTCCTCGACGGGCCTGCTGGCCCGCACGGTGACGGAGGCGCTTCCGGCCGCGGAGGACGGCAAGCGGTCCAGGCACGACGTGATCGTCTCGGTGGTCGCGGCGACCCAGCGCGGTGACATCGGGGTGGTGACCTCGGCCGGCCGGCTGCTGCGGATCGCGGTGATCGACCTGCCGCAGCTGCCGGACACCGCGAGCACCCCGAACCTGGCGGGGGGCGCGCCGCTGTCGGAGTTCCTCTCCCTGGAGGCGGACGAGACGGTGGTCTGCCTGACCACGCTCGAGGAGTCCTCGCCGGGTCTCGCCCTCGGCACGCTGCAGGGCGTGGTGAAGCGCGTGGTGCCGGACTATCCGGCGAACAAGGAGGAGCTGGAGGTCATCACCCTCAAGGACGGTGACCGGATCGTCGGCGCGACGGAGCTGCGGACGGGCGAGGAGGACCTGGTCTTCATCACCTCCGACGCCCAGCTGCTGCGCTACCAGGCCTCGCAGGTGCGGCCCCAGGGGCGTCCGGCGGGCGGCATGGCGGGCATCAAGCTCACGGCGGGCGCCGAGGTGATCTCGTTCACGGCCGTCGACCCGGCGGCCGACGCCGTCGTCCTCACCGTCGCGGGCTCCACGGGCACCCTGGACTCCTCGGCGGGCACCTCGGCGAAGCTGACCCCCTTCGACCAGTACCCGCGCAAGGGCCGCGCCACCGGCGGTGTCCGCTGCCAGCGCTTCCTGAAGGGCGAGGACGTCCTGACCTTCGCCTGGGCGGGCGCCACCCCGGCCCGCGCCGCCCAGAAGAGCGGCGCCCCGGTGGACCTGCCCGAGGCGGACCCCCGCCGCGACGGCTCGGGCACCCCGCTGCCGAAGCCGATCAACGTGGTGGCGGGCCCGGCGAGCTGATGACCTGAGTCAGAGATCCTCGACAAAGTCGCTGCCTATCGCCGACGCGTCTCCGACCCAGGTCACCGGGAATCCTCCGGATCCTCCTCGGTCCGCCGCACGTACCGCAGGACGCCCCACATGCTGTGTTCGTCGGGGGCGTCCTGCGGGCCGTTCAGCTCGCAGGCGGAGAGTTCCTTGCGCAGCGCGGCCGCGTCGACTCCTGAGCCGATCAGGACGAGCTGGGTGAGGCGCTCCTCCCCGGCGGGCCAGGGCTCCGGGTAGAAGCGCAGGAAACGGCCGACCGCGTGGACGAGGTAACGGTTGGCGGGATCGGCGGCGCCGAGGTCGACGAAGCCCTTGATCCGGTAGAGGCCCTCGGGTCGCGAGTCGAGGAAGGCCATCAGCCGGCGCGGGTGCAGCGGCGTCGAGGCCGTGACCGAGAGGGCCTCGTAGGCCGCGTGCGGGTGGGCGGGGGCGGCGTCCTCGGAGCCGTACAGGATGTCCTCGATCGACATCTGTCCCTCGATCTCGCCCTCCGGTACGACCCGGTCGAAGAGCAGTTCCGGATCGACGCGCCCGTGGGATGCCTCGACCACGGCGGCGCGCCCGGCGAGCCCGGCCACCGTCTCCCGTACGCTTCGCAGCTCGTCCGCGGCCACCCGGTCCACCTTGTTGACGACGACGAGGTCGGCGAGGGCGAGGTGCCGGTCGGTCCCGGGATGCCGCTGCCGGGTGGCCGTGAACTCGGCGGCGTCGACGACCTGGACGAGCCCTCCGTACACGACCCGCTCGTTCTCGCTGGCGAGCACCATGCGGACCAGTTCCTCCGGCTCCGCGAGCCCGCTCGCCTCGATCACGATCACGTCGAGCCGGGACTCGGGCCGGGTCAGGACCTCCAGGTACTCGTCGAGCTCGCCGGCGTCGACGGCGCAGCACAGGCAGCCGTTGCCGAGGGAGACGGTGGAGCCGACCTGGCCGGCGACGGTCATCGCGTCGATGCCGATGTCGCCGAAGTCGTTGACCATGACTCCGATACGGGTGCCCCGGGCACTGCGCAGCAGGTGGTTGAGGAGCGTGGTCTTCCCGGCCCCGAGAAACCCGGTCAGGACGACGACGGGGATCTGCTGCGTGGTCAAGGGACGTGCCTCCGCTTCCTTCGGGTCCTACGGGCGTGACAAACCCCCAGAATAGGCGCCCGTCCCGTCACCGTTTCCGGTCGCCGGTCGCGTCCGTTTACCTTTTCCGGCATGAGCCCCGCACAGACCAGCCCCCCGCGCGCCCGTGCGCGCCGTCGACGGTTCGGGTGGCCTCGGCGGGTGTTCTCGCAGGTCCTGCTGATGCAGCTGGCCATCGCGACCGGTGTGACCGTCCTCGCGACCGGCCTCTTCCTCGCCCCGCTGAGCGCCCAGCTCGACGACCAGGCCATGCGGCGGGCCCTGGCCATCGCCGGGACCACGGCCTCGCCGCGGCTCGCCGCGGAGCTCACCGCAAGCCGGCCCTCCGCACGGGGTCCGGTCCAGACGGAGGCGGAGCGGATCAGGACCTCCACGGGCGCCGAGTACGTCGTGGTCATGGACACGCGCGGGGTGCGCTGGTCGCACACCGATCCCGCCGAGATCGGCAGGCGCGTCTCCACCGACCCGAGCAGCGTCCTCGCCGGGCACGACGTGATGGAGATCGACAGCGGCACCCTGGGCCGCTCGGCGCGCGGCAAGGTGCCGCTGCGGAACGCCGACGGGCGGATCGTCGGCGCGGTCTCCGTCGGCATCGAGTACGACAGCGTCCGCGACCGGCTCCTCGCCGCCATCCCCGGCCTCCTCGCCTACGCGGGCGGCGCGCTCGCGGCCGGTGCGCTCGCCGCCTACCTGATCTCGCGGCGGCTCCAGCGCCAGACCCACGACCTGGCCTTCTCCGACATCTCCGCGCTGCTCGCCGAACGCGAGGCGATGCTGCACGGCATCCGCGAGGGGGTCGTCGCCCTCGACCGCCACGGCTCCGTACGGCTCATGAACGACGAGGCGCAGCGCCTCCTCGGCCTCGGCCCGGAGGCGGCGGGCAGGCCGCTCGACGAGGTCCTCGGCCGGGGCCGTACCGCCGACGTCCTCGCGGGGCGGGTCACCGGCGAGGACCTGCTCACCGTCCGGGGCCACCGGGTGCTGATCGCCAACCGGATGCCCACCGACGACGGCGGCGCCGTGGCGACCCTGCGCGACCGCACCGAGCTGGAACGCCTCGGGCGTGAGCTCGACTCCACCCGCGGCCTGATCGACGCGCTCCGAGCCCAGGACCACGAGCACGCCAACCGGCTGCACACCCTCCTCGGTCTCCTGGAGCTGGAGATGCACGAGGAGGCGGTCGCGTTCGTGACGGAAGTGGTCGGGGTGCACCGGGCCACCGCCGAGCAGGTCACGGAGAAGGTCCACGACCCGCTCCTCGCCGCGCTCCTGGTCGGCAAGGCGACCGTCGCCGCCGAGCGGGGCGTCTCGCTGCGGCTCGCGCCCGGTTCTCTGCTGCCGGACCGGCTCGTCGACCCGCGCGAGCTGGTCACCGTCGTCGGCAACCTGGTCGACAACGCCCTGGACGCCGCCGCCGGCACCCCCGGCGCCCGGATCGAGGTCTCCTTCCGCGCCGAGGGCCGTACGGTGGTGCTGCGGGTCACGGACAGCGGCCCGGGCGTCCCCGAGGAGCGCCGCGAGCTGATCTTCACCGAGGGCTGGACGACGAAGGAACTGCCGTCCCACGGGAAGCGCGGGCTCGGCCTCCCCCTGGTCCGCCGCCTCGCCGAGCGCCGGGGCGGCACCGCGGAGGCGGCCGGCGGCCCCGAGGGCGGCGCCGTGTTCACGGTCGTCCTCCCGGACGCCCTGACCGAGCCGGAGCCCACCGAGCCGGTGCCCGCCGAGTCTGATCCCACCGAGCCGGAGCAGGTTTCGGAAGCCGCCGGGGAGGCGCGATGATCGACGTGCTCGTGGTGGACGACGACGTCCTGGTCGCGCGGATCAACGCCGCCTACGTCGCCAAGGTGCCCGGCTTCCGGGTCGTGGCCACGGCCCACTCGACCGCCGAGGCGCTCGCCGCCCTGGACGGACAGCCGGTGGACCTGATCCTCCTGGACCACTACCTGCCCGACGAGAACGGGCTCGCGGCGGTACGAGAGCTCCGCGCGCGCGGCCACCAGTGCGACGTGATCATGGTGACGGCCGCCCGCGACGTGGCCACCGTCCAGTCGGCGATGCGGCACGGCGCCCTCCAGTACCTGGTCAAGCCCTTCACCTTCGCCGGGCTCCGCGCCAAGCTGGAGGCGTACGCGACGCTCCGCCGCACCCTGGAGGGCGGCGGCGAGGCGGAACAGGCCGAGGTGGACCGGATCTTCGGGGTGCTGTCGGCCGGCGCCGTCGCTCCCGACCTGCCCAAGGGCCACTCCCCCACCACGGCCGAGCTGGTCCGGCAGGTACTCCTCGCCGCCGGCGGCCCGCTGTCCGCCCAGGAGATCGCCGAGCGGGCCGGCGTCAGCCGCCAGACCGCCCAGCGCTACCTCAAGCTCCTGGAACGCACCGGCCGCGTGCGCCTCTCCCTCCGGTACGGAGAGACCGGCCGCCCCGAGCACCGCTACGCCTGGGCCGGCTCCTCGTCCCCCGGCTGACACGGGGGTACCGGCGTGCGTCCCGCGCGGGACGGTTCAGACGGCGCCCGCGCCCGTCAGGGCCCGCACCTCGGTCTCCGCGTGCCGGGCCTCGTCGGGCGGCTCGGACGAGGTGACCGTACCGATCCACCCGGCCAGGAAGCCGAGCGGGATGGAGACCACCCCCGGGTTCTGCAGCGGGAAGAGGTGGAAGTCGACGCCCGGGAACAGCGATTCGGGGCTGCCGGAGACGACCGGGGAGACCAGGACGAGCAGCACCGCGGGCATCAGGCCGCCGTACACGGACCAGACGGCACCCCGGGTGGTGAACTTCCGCCAGAACAGCGAGTACAGCAGCACCGGCAGATTGGCGGAGGCCGCGACCGCGAAGGCCAGACCGACGAGGAAGGCCACGTTGAGGTCGCGGGCGAGCAGCCCGAGACCGATGGCGGCCGCGCCGATCCCGGCGGCGGCGACCCGCGCCACGGCCACCTCGCTGTACTGCTTCGCGCGCCGACGGCGCAGTGAGCTGTACAGGTCGTGGGCGACGGAGGCCGAGGACGCCAGCGTGATCCCCGCGACGACGGCGAGGATGGTCGCGAAGGCGACGGCGGCGACGATCGCGAAGAGCACCGTGCCGCCGGTGGAGCCCGCGCCGCCGCCGAGGTCGAGGGCGAGCAGCGGTACGGCGGTGTTCCCCGAGGCGTTGGACGCGCGGACCTCGCCAGGGCCGATCAGCGCGGCCGCGCCGAAGCCGAGCACGATGGTCATCAGGTAGAACCCGCCGATGAGCCCGATGGACCAGACGACGGAGCGCCGGGCGGCCCGAGCGGTCGGCACGGTGTAGAAGCGCGACAGGATGTGCGGCAGCCCTGCCGTGCCCAGGACGAGGGCGAGGCCGAGGCTGATGAAGTCGAGGCGGGCCGTCCAGTCCCCGCCGTAACGCAGCCCGGGCGCGAGGAAGTCCAGGCCGTGCCCACTGCGTTCGGCCGCGGTGGAGAGCAGGCTGTTCACGTCGCCGTGGAAGCGGAGCAGGACGAGGACGGTGAGCGCGATCGTGCCCGCCATCAGCAGGACCGCCTTCACGATCTGGATCCAGGTGGTGGCCCGCATGCCGCCGAGCGACACGTAGATCACCATGAGCGCGCCGACGCCGATCACCGTCCACGAGCGGGCCGCCTCGCTGGAACCGCCGAGCAGCAGTGCCACCAGGCTCCCGGCTCCCACCATCTGGGCCACGAGGTAGAGCACGGAGACGGCCACCGAGGACGTTCCGGCGGCGATCCGCACCGGCCGCTCCGCCATCCGCGCGGCGATGACGTCGGCCAGGGTGAACCGCCCGCAATTGCGCACCAGTTCCGCCACCAGCAGGAGCACGACCAGCCAGGCGACGAGGAAGCCGACGGAGTACAGCATGCCGTCGTAGCCGTAGAGCGCGATCAACCCGGAGATCCCGAGGAAGGAGGCCGCGGACATGTAGTCCCCGGCGATCGCGAATCCGTTCTCCATGGGCGAGAACAGCCGCCCTCCGGCGTAGAACTCCTCCGCCGAACCGTGGCGGTGGCGGCTCACCCAGGTGGTGATCCCCAGGGTCACGGCGACGAACACGCTGAACAGCACGAGCGCCAGGGTCTGATGGTCTCCGGTCACGGCTGCACCACCCCTCGGGTCATCTCCTGCGTGTCCCAGCGCAGTTCCAGCGCGGCCCGGTCCCTGCGCAGCCGCGCGTGGCGCGCGTACGCCCAGGTCAGCAGGAAGGTGCTGAGGAACTGTCCGAGCCCCGCGACCATCGCCACGTTCACCGCTCCGGCCACCGGCCGGGCCATGAGGCCGGGCGCGGCGGTCGCCGCCACCACATAGGCGAGGTACCAGAGGAGGAACGCCAGCGTGGCCGGGAAGACGAACCGCCGGTAGCGGCCTCGTACTTCCTGGAAGGCGGGGCTGCGCTGCACCTCCAGATAGATCTCCGCCGCGCTGTGGACCCGCTGTCGCGGCACCGCTTCCGGACGGCCCCCGCCGGGTGCCCCGGCCGCCGCTTCCCCGCCCCAACCCGAGGCCGTCGCGTCGTACCAGGGGTCGTCGACCGCCATCGCCGAAGCGTCGCGCCCCTCCTGCTTGTCCACCTGCTCCACCGGCCAACTCTCCTTGTCAGCGAACCGTCTCGGCCGCGTGTCCCAAGGATGGACAGAGCGGGAAGATCCCGGACTCTTCTCCCCCGTCTCTTCACCCCATCAGGTGACTCTTTTCCCAGGCGCCCTGACAGGACCGTGCTGATATGCGTACCGCACGGCCTCGGCCGGGTCGCCTGCCCCGGTCCCGTCGGCCTCCGCGAACGCGCCCAGACGCCATGGAGAGTGATCGGCCCGCGGGCGGAGCGTGGTGCTCCACCCGCGGGCGCAGTTGCTCAGGCGTCGATGCGCGAGCGGTCGAGGGTGGCCGCCGAGCCGGTGATGAACTCCTTGCGGGGCGCCACGTCGTTGCCCATCAGGAGGTCGAAGACCTGCTCGGCCGCGTCCAGGTCGCCGATGTTGATCCGGCGCAGGGTGCGGTGGCGCGGGTCCATCGTCGTCTCCGCGAGCTGGTCGGCGTCCATCTCGCCCAGACCCTTGTAGCGCTGGATGGCGTCCTTGTAGCGGACCCCCTTGCGCTGGAACTCCAGGAGCGTCTGCCGCAGCTCGTTGTCGGAGTACGTGTAGACGTACTTGTCCTGGCCCTTCTTGGGCTGGACGAGCTCGATCCGGTGCAGCGGCGGCACCGCGGCGAAGACCCGGCCGGCCTCGACCATGGGCCGCATGTAGCGCTGGAAGAGCGTCAGCAGCAGGCAGCGGATGTGGGCGCCGTCGACGTCGGCGTCGACCAGGAGGACGATCTTCCCGTAGCGGGCGGCGTCGATGTCGAAGGTGCGGCCCGAGCCCGCTCCTATGACCTGGATGATCGCGCCGCACTCGGCGTTCTTCAGCATGTCCGAGACGGACGACTTCTGGACGTTGAGGATCTTGCCCCGGATCGGCAGCAGGGCCTGGAACTCGCTGTTCCTGGCGAGCTTGGCCGTGCCGAGGGCCGAGTCTCCCTCGACGATGAAGAGCTCGCTGCGCTCCACGTCGTCGCTGCGGCAGTCCGCGAGCTTGGCCGGCAGCGAGGAGGATTCGAGCGCGGTCTTCCTGCGCTGCGCCTCCTTGTGCTGACGCGCCGCGATCCGGGTCCGCGCCGCGGCGACGGCCTTCTCGAGCACGGCGCGCGCCTGCGCCTTGGCGTCCCGCTTGGTGGAGGTGAGGAAGGCCTTGAGCTCCTTGGCCACCACGTTCGCCACGATCCGGCGGGCGGCGGAGGTGCCGAGGACCTCCTTGGTCTGCCCCTCGAACTGCGGCTCGGCGAGGCGGACCGTCACGACGGCCGTGAGCCCCTCGAGGGCGTCGTCCTTGACGATGTCGTCCTCGGCGACGCGGAGCATCTTGGCCGAGCGCAGCACCTCGTTCACCGTCTTGGTGATGGCCTGCTCGAAGCCGGAGACGTGGGTGCCGCCCTTGGGGGTGGCGATGATGTTGACGAAGGACTTGACCGTGGTGTCGTAGCCGGTGCCCCAGCGCAGGGCGACGTCGACGGCGAGCTCACGGGTGACCTCGGTCGGGGTCATGTGGCCGCGCTCGTCGAGGACCGGGACGGTCTCCTTGAAGGTGCCCTGGCCGGTGAGGCGCTGGATGTCGCAGACGGCCTTGTCCTGCGCGAGGTACTCGCAGAACTCGCTGATGCCTCCGTCGAAGCGGAAGGTCTCCTCGCTCTTGCCGACGCCGGCCAGGTCCCGCTCGTCGCGGACGACGATGGTGAGGCCCGGGACGAGGAAGGCGGTCTGCCGCGCGCGCTGGTGGAGCGTCTCCAGGGAGAGCTTGGCGTCCTTGAGGAAGATCTGCCGGTCCGCCCAGTAACGGATGCGCGTGCCGGTGCGGGTCTTGGGGACGCGCTTGGTCTTGATGAGGCCGTTGGCCGGATCGAAGGGGCTGTCGGGGCCCTGCTCGGTGAAGATGCCGGGGACGCCGCGGCGGAAGGAGATCGAGTGGGTCGAGCTGTTCCGGTCGACCTCGACGTCGAGGCGGGCCGACAGGGCGTTGACCACGGAGGCGCCGACGCCGTGCAGACCGCCCGACGCCGCGTACGACCCGCCGCCGAACTTTCCGCCGGCGTGCAGCTTGGTCATGACGACCTCGACGCCGGAGAGGCCGGTCTTCGGCTCGACGTCGACCGGGATGCCCCGGCCGTTGTCACGGACCTCGACGGAGCCGTCGTCGTGGAGGATGACCTCGATGTGGTCGCAGTAGCCACCGAGGGCCTCGTCGACCGAGTTGTCGATGATCTCCCAGATGCAGTGCATCAGGCCACGGCTGTCGGTGGACCCGATGTACATACCGGGGCGTTTGCGGACCGCTTCGAGCCCCTCGAGTACGAGCAGGTGCCGCGCGGTGTAGTTGGAACCGTCACGGTCTGCGGTCAGCAGCGCACTGGACGGCACGGACGTCTCGGCGGTCACGCGGTTCGCTCCTCGCTGAATTTGAAATCTGGCGCGGTGGGGTAAGGCCCGGCCTCGGTCACCGCTCAGAGGGTACCGATGCCTGGTAGAGCCGTTGTCACGCCACCCACCCCGATTCCTCATGCTAGTCCAGCGTCGCATGGATGTTCGATCCCTCGATGGGGTGACGTGAACATCACGTTCCCTTCCAGGCATGAACCATTTAGGCTCCGGGCACGTCCTCATGAACAACCGGCAACCCGGCCGGGAGGGCTAACCGATACAAGCAACGCGAAATCCGTAGAGCGACGCAATACGGCTCATTCGCCGCCAACCGGCAGCAGACAGCCACCTTGGGAAGAAGTTTCAAGGAAAAGCCACGAGCGGGAACGTTTTCGGCCTGGTTGGATGTTGACCCTGGTACGACAGCTCGTCGAGCTAGAGAAGAGGCGACGTGACTACTGTTCTGACCCCCGCGAGCCCCCTGACGGCCGCTGACCGTTGCGACCGCTGCGGCGCCCAGGCGTACCTGCGCGTCGTTCTGACCAGCGGAGGTGACTTGCTCTTCTGCGCCCACCACGGACGTAAGTTCGAGCCGGAACTCAAGAAGATCGCCGTTGAGATACAGGATGAGACGGACCGGCTCACGGACGTGCCGGCCCGGACGATGGGCGAAGACCACGCCTGACGCCATCCACGACGAGCCCAGGGCCGGTCGCTGATCGGACGACGGGCGGTCACCCCCTCGCGCCAGGGGGTGACCGCCCGTTCTCGTATCCGCCGTTCCGGTGTTCGCGCGGTCCGGCTCCCCGGTGGAGTCGGGGCCGCCCCTTCGACGCCTCGGGTCGCCGCTCAGTAGCGTGCGGGAAGCACCGCCGCTACACGCGTGTAGACGCCCGGGCTCTCCGCCTGCCCGCAGCCGCTGCCCCAGGACACCAGGCCGACGAGAAGCCCGTTGGCCACCAGCGGACCGCCGCTGTCGCCCTGGCAGGCGTCCTTCCCGCCGTGCGGGTCGCCCGCGCACAGCATCGTCCCGCGCTGGTAGCGCACACCGAGACCACCCGGGTACGCCCGCTCGCAGGCCGTGTCCGGCAGCACCTGGACGCGCGCCGTCCGCAGCGTGGAGGCGTAGGCCCCGTCACCGGTCGTGTCTCCCCAGCCGTAGACGTCCGCTTCCGTCCCGGCTGCGTACGCCGCGTCCCCGGAGCGGGCGACGCCGATCACGTACGACTGCGGCAGCGCGCTCACCAGTGTCAGCACGGCCAGGTCGCCCGAGTTGGTCGTCGGGTCGTAGCCGGGGTTGACCCAGGTGTCCGAGATCCGGACCTCCTGCCCCTCCTGCCCGCGCAGCGCCGCGCGGCCCGCGATGACCACGAAGTCGCGCACCTCCCACGGCTCCCCGCCGAGCACCTCACGGCCCAGACAGTGGGCCGCGGTGAGCACCTTGGTCGGGGCCACGACCACGCCCCCGCAGAACTGCCCCGCGCGCGTACCCCCGAACCGGTCACGGCTGGAAAGCGCCACCACCCACGGCGCGTCCGTGATCTGGGCCGGCCGGCCGCCCACCACGACACTGCCGGCGGCCACCGGACCGGCGGTGGCGAGCGGCCCCACCGCCGCGGCGATCAGGCCCAGAGCACCCGTCAACGCTCGGGTGAGTGAACCACGCATGGAGCCTCCTGACTCTCGGGTGATGTCCGTTCACCCAGCGTCCAGCACGCCTCCCCGCCGTGCACCCGCGCAATGCCGGAGGGCCCGGCTCCCCTCTCGGGGAAACCGGGCCCTTCCGTGTGCCGATGCGTACCTCGTACGGATCAGTCGAGGTAGTCGCGCAGGACCTGCGAGCGCGACGGGTGACGGAGCTTCGACATCGTCTTCGACTCGATCTGACGGATCCGCTCTCGCGTCACGCCGTAGACCTTGCCGATCTCGTCCAGCGTCTTCGGCTGACCGTCGGTGAGACCGAAGCGCATGGACACGACGCCCGCCTCACGCTCGGAGAGCGTGTCGAGAACGGAGTGCAGCTGCTCCTGGAGGAGCGTGAAGCTGACCGCGTCGGCCGGCACGACCGCCTCGGAGTCCTCGATGAGGTCGCCGAACTCGCTGTCGCCGTCCTCACCCAGCGGGGTGTGGAGGGAGATCGGCTCACGGCCGTACTTCTGGACCTCGATGACCTTCTCGGGGGTCATGTCGAGTTCCTTGGCCAGCTCCTCCGGGGTGGGCTCGCGGCCCAGGTCCTGGAGCATCTGGCGCTGCACGCGGGCGAGCTTGTTGATGACCTCGACCATGTGCACCGGGATACGGATGGTGCGGGCCTGGTCGGCCATGGCGCGGGTGATCGCCTGACGGATCCACCAGGTGGCGTACGTGGAGAACTTGTAGCCCTTGGTGTAGTCGAACTTCTCGACGGCGCGGATCAGACCCAGGTTGCCCTCCTGGATCAGGTCCAGGAAGAGCATGCCGCGGCCGGTGTAGCGCTTGGCCAGGGAGACCACCAGACGGAGGTTGGCCTCCAGGAGGTGGTTCTTGGCGCGGCGGCCGTCCTCGGCGATGATCTCCAGCTCGCGCTTGAGCTTCGGGGCGAGCTTGTCCGAGTTCGCGAGCTTGTCCTCGGCGAACAGACCGGCCTCGATGCGCTTGGCGAGCTCGACCTCCTGCTCGGCGTTGAGCAGCGGGACCTTGCCGATCTGCTTGAGGTAGTCCTTGACCGGGTCGGCGGTGGCACCGGCGACGGCGACCTGCTGCGCCGGAGCGTCGTCCTCGTCCTCGTCGGACAGGACGAAGCCCTTGCTCTCGCCCTCGGTCTCCTCTTCCTCGCCCTTGCCGGGCGCGACGTCCTCGAGGAGCTCCTCGCCCTCGACGAGCTCGTCGGCGTCCTTCTTGGACGTGGTCTTCTTGGCCGCCGTCTTCTTGGCGACGGTCTTCTTCGCCACCGCCTTCTTGGCGACGGTCTTCTTCGCGGCCGCCTTCTTGGCGGGCGATCCGGCCTCGTCGGCCGGGTCGGCGTCCTCGGCCGCGGGGGCCGCCGAGGCCGAGACGGTGGACTTCGTCACGGTCGTCCTGGCGGTGACGGTCTTGGTGGCGGTGCGCTTGGCCGGGCTCTTCGCTGCGACGCTCTTGCGGGCGCGCTTCGGCGACTCCGCTGCACTGACCATCAGCGTCACACCCTCTTCCTCGAGGATCTGATTGAGGCTGCGCAGAACATTCTTCCACTGGGTTGGCGGAATCTGGTCAGCCTCGAAGGCCCGACGCACGTCATCGCCGGCGATCTGCCCATCAGCCTTTCCCCGCTCGATGAGCGCCATCACAGACTCGGACTCGGCGATCTCCGGCGGGAGCGTACGGGATGTGCTGGCCGACACGAACAACCTCTCGGAACGATGGAAACGGCTTCCGGCCCCGCCCTGGATCGGACTGGAGCCGACGACCGTCGACGGGGAATGTGTCGACGGCGCGGGCTGGACCGGGGAACTGCACAGCGCCTCCGTCGGCTGCTGTATTCCTTCCTCGGCTGTCACCTCTTAGGTCATCGCACGGCTGGGAGGAGTGTTACGCCCAATCTTCGTGGCCCGAGTCACATCTCATGTGCGACGAAACGGTCAGAACGGTCGATCATGGCACATTCGCGCCGCCGGAACCCGGGCGCCGCCCGGGACCCCGCGAGGCCCCGGGTGGCACTCGGGCCCGGCGGCACGCGGTGCGTGCGCCTCCGCGCTCCCGACCACGGCCCGCGGGTCAGTGTTCGCGAGGGGCGGGGACGACGCGCTCCACCTCGGGGTGGACCGTGAGCAGCTGCCGCATGGCGCTCTCGGCCCCCTGGGAGTCGCCGGTGGCGAGTGCGTCGACGATCCGGGCGTGGTGCGCCAGGCATGTCTCACTCGGCCGGTCACAGCCGGTGGCGGGGCCCCCGGAGACCTGGAGCGCGGCGGTGACGATGCCGGAGAGGTGCTCCAGCATGCGGTTCCCGGCGAGCTGGATGAGGAGCGAGTGGAACTCGGTGTCGGCCCGGGAGAAGGTGATGCCGTCGCCCTGGGCGAAGGCGTGCCCCATGATCTCGACCATGTCGGCGAGGCGCTGCTGCACGTCCTCCCGGCCGTGCCCGGCGGCGAGGCGTGCGGCCAGGGGTTCGATCGTCCACCGCAGCTCGTTCAGCTCGCGGCGCTGGTCGTCGCGCTGCGGGCCGAAGGCGCGCCATTCGATGATGTCGGCGTCGAGGAGGTTCCAGTCGCTGACGGGCCTGACCCGCGTACCGACGTTCGGGCGGGCGCTGACGAGCCCCTTCGCCTCCAGTACGCGCAGCGACTCGCGCACCACGGTGCGCGACACCTCGAACCGCTGGCCGATCTCCTCGGGGACGAGCGGCCGGTCGGCCCCGAGATCGCCGGAGACGATCATCTGGCCGAGCTGCTGGACCAGCTGCCCGTGCAGTCCGCGGCCCCGGTTGCCGGTGGACCGACGGCCGACACGGCCCAGGTCGGTGTCCACCCCCTCCCAGGCGGGCGGGCCCACGCGGCCGGCGGGGGAAGCCTCCGTGTAGGGGTAGCGATCGAGATCGCCCGGGGCGCCGAGGCCGGATTCGGCGGAGCGGGCGGCGGTCATCATGGTGTGCGCAAGGGTACTCACGCATCCTTTGTCGGCGTTGCCTCCGGGACCCTTGAGGTCTTTGGTGAAAAGCACACGAAAGGGTGATCGGCACTCGCTACACAATTGACGATTAATCGGACATATGTGGCACATCTCAAGGGAGTTGGCGGAGAACCGGAACCTTGAGATCAAGTAGTGATCACCAACGGGCCTTGCGGCGAAGGCCTGTGAACACATAGGCGCAGAGCAACCCTGTCAACGTCAGCGAGAGCGCCACCCCCGCGGGCTGCCCGATCACCCGCAAGGCACCCGTCAGCCACCGGTCCAGGGCCGGGGACCACTGCGGGCCGGCGAATTCGCGCAGCCGCGCCGGGAGTCCGGCCGCCGACCGCACCGCCGGGCCGCTCAGCACCTTCTGCAGCAGCGGAACGAAGGCGACCGGCACCGCGAGTACCGCCGCGACCCCGGCCGCTGCGGCCCTGAACACGCCGGCCCCGAGCACCCCGGCCCACGCGCAACCGACGACCAGACCCAGCCAACTCGCGCAGAGCATCGGCCAGTTTTTCGGTACGGGGACCAACTCGCCGCCGTACACGAACCGCAGCACCTCCAGGTCGACCCCCACCACGAGCACGCCGAGCGCAAGGGCGACGACCGATGCCACGGCGAGCTTCGCGAACAGCAGGCCGGGTCTGCGGGGCACGGCACCGCGCCCCGTGGTGAGCGCGGGATAGCGGTACTCCTCGCCGAAGGAGAAGGCTCCGAGCAGGCCGGCGCCGAGGGCGGCGGGCGGCAGCGGGGAGATCGTCGGCCAGGCGGCGAGGACGGCGGGCAGCTCGGCTCGACCGCCGCGGCCGAGGAGCAGGGCGAGCGTCACGGAGGCCAGCAGGACGGCGGCCACGACGAGCGAGGTGGAGGGCACGCCCAGGAGCCGGTGGAGCTCGTACCGCACCGGGCGCAGGGGCGAGCGCACGGGCCTGCGTGCCGCGCCTCGCCGCCCGCGCGGGGCCTCCCGCCCCATGGCCCCGGGAGGCTGCCCGGTGCCGTCCGGCGCGGCAGCACGCTTCCCGGTCCCCTCGCGGTCCCGGGCAGGGCGCACCTGCCCGCCGGCACCGCCGCCACGGCCGGCACCCGCACCGCCGTCGCCGCCTCTCTCGTCGGCGAGCCGGTGGATCGGTACGCCGTGCCGGAAGGCGGTGTCTCCGACGGCCGCGCAGTCGCTGCCGTAGACGGACAGGCTGTTGCCGTCCTCCGCGACCACCTCGACGGGCCGGCGGGCTGCCCTCGCCTCCTGGGTGACGGCCGCGGCCAGACGCGCGGCGTGCGGCGTCCGGACGACGACCCGGGGACGCAGGCGGGTACGGGCGAACTCGACGGCGTCCTGGTCGGCGACGAGCCGGCCGCCGTCGAGTGTGACGACGCGGTCGGCGTTGCGGACGGCGCACTTGGGGTCCTCCGTGGTGTAGAGCACGGTTCCCCCCTCGGCCGCGTGCGCACGCAGCAGCTCGTGGAGCCAGGCACTCTCGGGTACGGAGAGGCCGGCGGCCGGCTCGTCGAGCAGCAGGGTGTGAGGGGCGCCCAACAGGGCCGAGGCAAGCCCGAGTCGACGGTCCGCCCCGATCGGCAGGGTGCCGATCCGCCGGCGCTCAAGACCGGTGAGGCCCACGGCCCGCACCAGCTCGTCGACCCGCGAGGCAGGAACTCCCATGGCGGCGCAGAGCATCCGCAGCTGGCCCCGGAGAGTGCGCGAGGGATGTCCGGGCACGTCGCCGAGGAGCACGCCGACCTCGCGAGCGGGGTGGGCGATACGGTGCAGCGGCCGACCGCGGAAGTAGGTGATCCCGCGGCCCGGCTCGAGTTCGAGCATGAGCCGGAGGGCGGTGGTCTTGCCGGATCCCCGGGAGCCGAGCAGTGCGGTCACCGCGCCCGGCCGGGCCTCGAAGGTCAGATCGTCCACGGCGGGCGGGCGGTCGCGGCGGGGAGTGCTGGTCAGTCCGATTGCCTGGAGCATCGCTTCTCTCGCGGTAGGTGACACCGCTCCGCGGCAGGGCGGCGCTACCGCAGCAAGATAACGCTACATTTCGGACTTTCAGTGCAGGTTCGGCGGCCGTGGGCGCCGGATGCGCACGGCCCTCAGACCTCGGGCCGCAGCATCGGCGGGTTGAGAAGAGTGGCCCCACCTGCCCGGAAGAGCTGCGCGGGGCGTCCTCCCTGACGGGTCGTGGTGCCCCCGGCCGGAACGAGGAAGCCGGGCGTGCCGGTCACCTTCCGGTGGAAGTTGCGCGGGTCGAGGGACACGCCCCAGACCGCCTCGTAGACGCGCCGCAGCTCTCCGACCGTGAACTCCGGCGGGCAGAAGGCCGTGGCCAGGGATGAGTACTCGATCTTGGAGCGGGCACGCTCCACCCCGTCCGCGAGGATCCGGGTGTGGTCGAAGGCGAGTGCCCCCGCCCCTCCCGCGTCGGCGGTCTCGTGCTCGCCGAGGAGTTCCTCGACGGGGGCCCAGCGGGCACTGTTCGCGTCACCGCCCGCGCGCGGCGCGGGAAGGTCCGGCGCCAGTGCCAGATGTGCGACGCTCACCACCCGCATGCGCGGGTCGCGGTCGGGCGCTCCGTACGTCGCCAGCTGCTCCAGGTGCGCGCCGTTGCTCTGCGCGGACGGCGGGGCGGCCGGATCGTGCGCGCAGAGCCCGGTCTCCTCGACCAGCTCGCGCGCCGCCGCGGCTCCGAGGTCCTCGTCGGCCTGGACGAAACCGCCGGGCAGCGCCCAACGCCCCTGGTACGGCGCCTCTCCTCGCCGTACGACCAGGGTGCAGAGTGCATGGTGCCGCACGGTGAGCACGACCAGATCGACGGTCACGGCGAAGGGGGGAAAGGCCGAGGGGTCGTAGGGAGGCATGCCGCGATCATAGTCGTCTTCCTGACGATAAACACGCCTCGCGGAAGCCTCGGCGGCGACTTCGTCACCGCCCCGCGAGGCCTCCCGCGTCTCTGTGCCCGGCATTCCGTCACACCCCCAGTTGAAGGCCCTCAGCGGCCTCCTCGACCATACCGAGACCCAGCCGGCCCACACGTACGGCGAACGGTTCGCCGGCGACCACGAGCCCTGAGAACCGGATCGCGCCGAGCGGGGCCGAGGGCAGCGGGTGCACCGAGACGGACCGGCCCGGCGCGTCGGGTCTGATCCCCGCGAGGGCGAGCAGCGCCTGAACCGCTCCGGCGGCCGCGACGGCCGCCGGCCGGCACGCCGCCGGGTGGGGCACCGGCCGTCCCCCCGTCGTCCGCTGCTCGCCCGCGTACATCTCGGGGAGCCGATGGCTGAAGGCCTCCGCCGTGTCGAGCAGTCCCCGCAGCAGGGAGGCGGCCTCCTTCTCGTGGCCGGCTGCGGCGAGCCCCGCCACGGCGACCACCGTCTCGTGCACCCGGACCGCGCCGGCCCGGTGACCGAAGGGGTTGTGGCCCGGCTCCTTGGTCCCGAGGCCGCGCAGTCCCCAGCCGGAGTCGAGCGCCGGGGTGCCCAGCAGTCTGGCCACCTGTTCGGTCTCCGCCCTGTCCAGGAGACCGGGTGCGTACCGGCCGCCGCCCAGCAGCCCGGTGTCGAGCAGATGCGCCGCCCAGCCGCCCAGCTGGGACCAGGTCCGGCCGTCCGGTGCGCGGGCCACTGCGGGGCGGCCCCCCGCCGGATCGTCGAGCCAGAACTCGCGCCGGAACCGCTCGCGCAGGGTCCGTGCCGCTTCCCGCAGGGCCTCTCCCCCCGGCCGCCCGCAGCCGTCGAGGAGGTCGGCACCGAGCAGGGCCGCGCGGTGGGCGTGTGCCTGGGTCTCGGCCCGCCAGGGCCCGGCGGGCCCCGGGTCCGGCACGAACCCGTTCCGGCCGGCCGTACGCCGCAACCAGTCGAGGCAGCGCTCCGCGACGGGAAGCAGCTCCCCCAGGTCCGCGGACGGGAGCCCCCAACGGCGGGCCTCGGCGAGAACGGCCGGAAACGCGAGGGTCGCCTCGACACCCGTGCAGCGGGGCGGCAGGTGGGGGCCCGCGTCCCTGAGCGGCCCCTGAAGGCGACCGGACTCGGTTCCGCAGCCACCGAGTTGGGTGCGCCCGAGGGCGCGCAGGGTGGTGGCGGCGAGCCGGGTGCCGAGGGGCAGGGACATGCGGGCCGCCCAGAGCGCCTCGGAGGTGACGGGTCCGCAGCGCCAGGGGACGCCGGCCGCGAGGTACACGTCGGCGGGGCGAGCCGGGTCGCGCTGGAGGAGAGCACGAAGGTCTTCGACGGAGGCGCGGAGCAGTTCCCCGGCCCTCGGATCGTCGCCCTCGGCGCGGCTCTCGGCGAGGAGGTGGCCGCCGGGCCGTCCGGAGCCCGCCCCCGGGGAGGCGGTGGAGCGGGCGGCCCACTCCCCTCGCACCCGCAGCCGGAGGGTGAACGCCGCCCCTGGCGCCAGTTCTGCTTCCCAGCGCAGTACTCCCGCCGCCGCCAGGGCGTCCATCGGCGGCGGGTCAGCCGTGACGGCGACGGAGCGGCCGTCGCCGCCGGTCCACCGCAGTCCGGTGCCGTGGACGCTCGCGGCGAGTTCGGGGCCGGTCCTCCCGGACGCCACACTGCCCAGGTCCGCGAGATCCGTGCCCAGAGCGACTTCCACGGGGAGCCGGAGGGGCCGGGCCGCGGCGCTGCGCAGGGTGATCCGCTCGGTTCCGTCGGCGCTCCGGGTGCGTTCGACGGTGAGAGCCGGGTCGGGTCCGGTGTCGCCGGGGACGCGCAGGGCTCCGAGGAACACCGCCCGGTCGGAGGCCGCCATGCGGCCCTGGAGTGCGACGGGTTCCCGCCCCGCCACGCGCAGGACGCAGCGGGACAGGAGCCGCCGCCCCGCGTCGTAGACGCCCTCGGGTCCCTCTCCGGTGAGCTGGCCGTGCTCGGCGCAGACGGCGAGGGCCGGCAGGGCCACACACAGGAGCGCACCGTGCGCCGAGGGGAGCTCGGCGGGATGCGTCGCGCGCGGGAACGCGATACCGCCGCCGACCGTGTGTCCGGAGGAGTGACCGGGTGACTGGGCGGGGTGTCCGGTGGGGCGGCCGGGGGCCGGGACGGGGCTGGGAGCCATGGCGGGTACGGGGTGCTCTCTGTGCGAACCGGGCGGCCGGCGAGGTGTCGGCGGGTCGGCTCGTGCGACTCCGCCAGAGAGCTGAACGCGGTTGCGGGCGGCCGGGTCACGGTCGTCATCGGCCGCTCCTGGAGCCGCGCTGCCCTCCGCGCCGTGGAGTCCCGCTCCCGGGCCTCGCGGCGGCGGGCCCGCCGGGGCGGACTCCGGCGGTCGCCCGGCGCTCGCTCCCACCGGTCTGCCGCCCCGGCTTCCTGAGGGTCAGCGGATTGCCCGGCCGCCGCGTGGCGCGCGTCCGGACCCGCCGGGACGGCGACGGAGCCGACTGCTCGGCGGAGGCGCGGGCGTCCCGCTCGCTCCTCAGACAGGAACGGAGCGATTCGGGGTCCAGCCCCTCGTTGCACGCCTGGTGCAGGAGGCGGGCGAAGACGTACTCGGGGTCGGCGTCGAGCGCGAGCCCGAGGGCGACGCGGGCGGTCGGCTCGTCACCCGTGGACCAGGCCGTCCAACCGGCGAGGGTGAGGGGCGCGGCGGCATGCTCCTGGTAGGGCGTGACACAGCGCCGGGCCAGGACGCGCCAGAGCCGCAGGGCGGCGGTTCCCTCCCAGCCCTCCATCCATTCGGCGGCGCGGTCCCGGGTGACACGGTCCTGCAGGCCGATGACCAGAGCGGCCGCCTCGTCGGTCGTGATCAGGGCGTCGTCGGCCGCGTCCTCCGCGGCCGTGGCACCGACGGCCCGTCCCGGCAGGACCGGCCCGACCGGCAGGACCGGACTCACCGTGGCCGCCGCCCCCGCCGCTCCCGCCTGGCTCGCTGGGCCTTTCAGGGTCGGGGGCGTCGGGTCCTTCGGGTCCTTCGGCTCCTTCGGGTCCTTCGGGTTCACGAAGCGGCGGAGGATCTCGCGGGCGAGACGGAGCGTCGTCTCGCGCACCTCCACCCGTCCCTGTTCGTCGGCGCCTTCGAGGATCCGGGGAACGATCGAGGCGGCTGCCGCGTCGAGGGCGGCCCGCTGCTCTTCGTCCCCCGCCCCGCCGCGTGGCTTCAGCCGGGCCTCCATGTCCCGGAGGGAGCCCCGTACCTGCACTCCGGCGTACGCCGCTGCCGCCGCCATCACCGAGGTGCCGCTGAGCGCGAGGGGGGTGCCGTCGGGCGGGCAGCATCGCTGGTCGGGGCAGCAGTACGAGAAGTACAGCCCGTCGGTGATGCAGAGAGCCTCGTACACGGGGATGTCGAGGGCCCCGCAGGCGGTCCGCAGACGCTGGGCGAAGGGCCGCAGCCGCTCCATGACCCTGCGGCCCGTCTCGCCGGGCGCGGGGTCCTGGCACAGGAAGACGACGATGCCGTCGGGCCGTGTGCCGGATCGGGCACCTCCCTCGACGAGGCACTCGGCGAGGTGGTCTGCGGTGGACGCCCACTCCCGGGGCGAGCGCGGGATTCCGAGCCTGACCCGGCCCCCGAAGCGGCCGCGCTCGCCGTGGAGGGCGACCAGCACGACGGAGTCGGTGGGGTGGAAGCCCAGCACGAACGGCAGGGCGTCGGCCAGCTCCGCCGGGCCGCGCAGGGTGATCTGCTGGGTACGGGAGGGTCCACTGGATTCGTGGTGATTCGCGTTCATGGTCAGGACGGTCTCGTGATCTCCCGAAATCCGAAACCCCTGTGGATAACTCCCGAACGGGGCATCTGTCCCCCCGTCGAGTTGTCCACAGGTTCGTCGTCTCCTTCGCGCGATGCCCGAGGCATCGGGTTACATGGGGGCATGACCCGAGCAGCCCCGCCGGAACTCCACACGCGAACGGAGCACGCGGGCTCGCCGGACCGTAGACCCGGGCTGGGCTGATCAGCGGTGGACGCTGTCACGGGTGAAGACGCTGATCAGCCGACTGTTCTATGTCTCCTGCACGGTGCCCGCTCGGTGGAGGGCCATAGCTCGGAGGCAGACGCCGCCAGGCAAGACGTCCTCTACGCCTTGATGGGTGCGGCCGACCTGGCGGCCTGTTCCATTTTCGCATGGTGGGCCGCGCGGGCTTCCTCGTCGATCTGCTTCTCGAGTTCGGGGCGCAACCCGGTCCGGCCGTCGATGCCCTCGCGGAGGATATCCGCGTGCCCGGTATGCCGGATGGACTCGCCGAGGACGTGGACCATGACGGCGAACAGGTTCGTGCCGGCATAAGGTTCCGGCCACCACGGCACGTGACCGGGGGCGTCGAGGGGAAGCTCCTTGATCGTCGCGTCCGAGTGTTCCCACGTGCGCCGGTAGAACCCGATGATCTGGTCGCGGGTCTCGTCCTCGGTCGCCCACAGATCGCTGCCGTCGGAGTCCTGCCACCGGGGCAGCGGTTCCGGGGAGGGGCGGGCGAAGACCTCGCCGAAGTACCTGGCCTCGACGGTGGCCACGTGTTTGACCAGGCCGAGGAGGTTGGTCCCGGTCGCTGTCAAAGGTCGGCGGGCGTCGTACGCGGACAAGCCGTCGAGTTTCCAGAGCAGCGCCTCGCGGTCCCGCCGCAGTCTCCCGTGCAGGTTGTCTTTCGCGAATTCATCGATCATGCGGGGCGAGCCTGCCATGAGCTGCTCGTGGCCTCAAGATCCCGTAGGTGGTCGCAACGACGGCAGAGCCGTGGCCTGCCCACGGCCGCCGCCCCGACCTCGTAGCAAGAAGCTCGCGACTTGCCACATGAGACAACCCGTTAGTGCATCCGTCCCGGCAGGGACATCAGCAGGCGAAAGAGCGCTGGAATCTCATCCCGCAGCGGCGAGGACAAGGGGAAGGACCTGGGCGCTGCCGGATCGGCGGAGGAGGCGGGCGGCGACGGCGAGGGTCCAGCCGGAGTCGGTGTAGTCGTCCACCAGGAGAACGGGGCCTTGAGAGGCGGCCAGCGCGTCGGCCATTTCGTCGGAGACGACGAAGGCGCCGCTCAGCGCCCTGAGGCGTTGGGCGGAGTTGCTGCGGCGTGCGGCGTGAGCACCGTTCGGATCCACGTACGACAGGGAACCGAGGTACGGAAGGCGGCCGATGGCCGCGATTCCCTGCGCAAGGGAATCGACTAGCTGCGGGCGGCTCAGTGACGGCACCGCGACGACGCCTACGGGGCGGGCGGAGGCGCCCTGGACGTCCTGCGCCCAACCGCCCGGCGAGCGGGCCCAGTCGGCGAGGACGGCCACTGCGGCCTTCAGGACGTCGTCGGGGACCGGGCCGTCGGGGGCGTTCTCGGCCAGGAGGGGGCGCAGTCGGTTGCCCCAGCCGATGTCCGAGAGCCGGCCCAGGGCGCGGCCCGTGGAGCACTGCTCGCCTGCGGGGATGCGGCCCTTGAGGTCGATGCCGAGGGCGGGCATGCCGGTCGGCCACATCCGGCGCGGCTCGATCTCCACACCGGGCCGGTCGAGCTCCTTCTCGGCTCCCGTCAGCGCCTCGGACGAGACGGAGGAGCCGATCCAGGCGCCGGCGCAGTTGTCGCACCGGCCACACGCAACCGCGCCTTCGTCATCGAGCTGCTGCCGCAGGAACTCCATCCGGCACTGGGAGCTGTTGACGTAGTCACGCATGGCCTGCTGCTCGGCCGCCCGCTGCCGCGCCACCCACGCGTACCGCTCGGTGTCGTACGTCCAGGGCTGCCCAGTGCTCTCCCAGCCGCCCTTGACCCGCTTGACCGCGCCGTCCACGTCGAGGACCTTGAGCATCGTCTCCAGGCGGGTGCGCCGCAGGTCCACCGCCGCCTCCAGGGCCGGCACGGACAGCGGACGCCCCGCATCGGCGAGGGCCGCCAGCGTCTGGCGGACCTGAGCCTCGGGCGGGAAGGCGGTGTCGGCGAAGTAGCGCCAGATCGCCTCGTCCTCCTTGCCCGGCAGCATCAGCACCTCCGCGTGCTCCACCCCACGCCCCGCACGGCCCACCTGCTGGTAGTACGCGATCGGCGACGACGGCGACCCGAGATGGATCACGAAGCCCAGGTCCGGCTTGTCGAAACCCATGCCGAGCGCGGAGGTCGCCACGAGCGCCTTCACCCGGTTCTGCTGCAGATCGGCCTCGGCCTGGAGCCGGTCGGCGTTCTCCGTCCGGCCCGTGTAGGAGTCCACCTTGAAGCCGCGCTGCCGGAGGAAGGCCGTCGCTTCCTCCGCCGCTGCCACGGTCAGGGTGTAGATGATCCCGGAGCCGGGCAGCTCATCCAGGTGCTCGGCCAGCCACGCCAGGCGGTGGGCCGCGTCCGGCAGCCTCACCACTCCGAGCCGGAGGCTGTCCCTCTCCAGCGAGCCACGCAGCACCAGGGCCTCGCTTGCCCCCGTACCCAGCTGCTCGGCCACGTCCGCCGTCACCCGCGCGTTCGCCGTCGCCGTCGTGGCGAGCACCGGAACACCGGGCGCGAGTTCACCGAGCATCGCACGCAGCCGCCGGTAGTCGGGGCGGAAGTCATGCCCCCAGTCCGAGATGCAGTGCGCCTCGTCCACCACCAGCAGACCGGTCGTGGCCGCGAGCTTGGGCAGCACCTGATCGCGGAAATCCACGGAATTGAGGCGCTCCGGACTCACGAGGAGAACGTCGGTCGCCCCACTCTCGATCTCTTCGTAGATCGAGACCCACTCCTCCGGATTCGCGGAGTTGATCGTCCGCGCCCGGATACCGGCCCGCTCCGCCGCCTCGACCTGGTTACGCATCAACGCCAGCAGCGGCGAGACGATCACCGTCGGCCCGGAGCCACGCCGTCGCAGCAGAGCGGTGGCCACGAAGTACACCGCCGACTTGCCCCAGCCCGTGCGCTGGACCACCAGTGCACGCCGGCGCTCCTCGACCAGGGCCGCCACCGCCTGCCACTGATCCTCCCGCAGCCGCGCCGAACCCCCCGGGTCACCCACCAGCTCGGCAAGGATGGCGTCGGCTTCGGCACGGAGCTCCAGGTTGTCCATGCCCCCATGCAACCCGATGGCACTGACAATCGGCGAATCCACCCGGCGTGACGGAGGGCTCACGAGGGGTGCGGGCCTCGGGGTGCCCCCTGGGGAACGATCTCTCCGACGCCGACCGGACGTTGGCAGTGGCGGCGCGGCGGGCCGGAGCGGAAGGGGTGTTTCCGCTGGTGCTCGCCTTCCAAGGGTGAAACAGGAGGGGGAACGGGGAGTGAACAAGGGGCGACTGGGCAGGGATATGAGTGGCATACCGACCCATTCCCGTCAGCGGTCTCAATTGCTCGTTGCCGCCCGCGCACGGGCCCGCAAGAATTGGGAAACCGCCCCGCACGGCCCGTCAGCGGTCCGGAAGGACTGTGCCGTGGTGCGCCCTCACCCGACCTTGCCCGCCCAGCGGGCGCGTATCCGAAGGGAGGACCGTGACCCTCGGATTCGCTCCGCCCACAGCCACCTCGCTCAGATCGCCGTCCGAGTCCGCCAGCCGCCTCGCTCGGGTACTGGAACCCTCCGAGTGGGCCGCGGCGGGAATTCCCCTGCTGCGCAACCCTCGTGAGGTCGTCAACGGTCTCCACTCGCGTCACGCGCCCACGCCCTCGACGGCGGTCCTCGCCGTCCTGGACCACGAGGAGCGGCTCGCCGCCAGCGCCTCCTTCGTCCACCGCCCCGTCGCGGCGGACGGCTGGGAGTTCCGGAACGCGCTCCTGGCACATCTGCGGCGGGTCATTCCGCACGACCTGCGCAGACGCGCCCCCGTGCGGACCGCGGTCCTGCTGTACTGCCGCGAGGGCGACGAGCGCTGGACGGAGGAGGACGGAGCCTGGATGTGGGGGCTCCGGGACGCCTGCACGCTGCACGGACTCCGCTGTGGCGCGTACATCACGCTGACCGGCGCGGGCTGGCAGGTGCTCGGTGAGGGCCGCGGAGGCCGTCGGCCGAGCTCCGACTCTCTCCCCGTACCGCTGGGTGACGAGCCGGCCGAGCTCGCTCGCTTCACGCCCAGGACGGCGAGCGGCGCTACCGAACCCCTGCGCCGGGCCGCCGCCCGCTGACCCGCCGGCGCGGCGCCGGGCCCCGACGGGCCCGAGCGGCCCGAGGGGGACCCGGCGAAGGCGGCGACGCTCGGACGTCCCACGCGGGGGCGACCGCCGACAGCATCCCGCGCAAGAGGCTCCCCCCGAGCGGCCCGCCCGAAGAGCACCCGTCAGACGCCCGCGCCGGCTCCGAGGACAGCCGTGATGCGCTGGGGGTCACCGCAGACGACGAGCAGCGCGCCCGCGCGCTCCATCGCCGACGGAAGGGCCCGGGCGGCCGTCTCCTCGTCCCCGCCGTTGACGGCGACGATCACCACGGGACGGGCGGTGGCCCGCTCCACGGCGGAGGCAGCGGCGAAGAACACGTCGTCGCCGGTGTCCTGTTGGGCCCAGTAGGCGGCCTCACCGAAGGACAGCTCGTGAGCCGCCCACGGGTGCGGGTCGCCGGTGGTGAGGACCAGGATCTCGCCGGGCGCCCGTCCGCTCTCCAGGAGCAGGTCCAGAGCCTCCTCGGCGGCGTCGAGCGCACCGTCGACCGGGGCCGGGATCAACTGGAGCTGCGGGGTGGCGCGCTGGTCGGAACGATTCTCCGGCCGCTCGGCCGGAGCGTGCCCGGCAGTGGGCTGCGGGTGCGGCGCCGGCGCTGCGGGCCTGGCCGGACCCGGGCCGGGGCGTCCGGGACGCGGAGAGGCCGCGGAACGCGGGCCGGGTACGGGACGGGGGGTCGACGCGGGGCGGCCGGCGGCCGCGGCGGCGCGGGGACCCTGGGCGCTCTCGTGAATCTGAGGCTCCTCGGGGATGAGAGGCATGAATGGATGTCTATCAAACGCCGCTGCGCGAGACACCGGCGGGTGGGCACACATGTGCGCCCCGGCCACATGGACGTCCCTTGGACAGGGCCCCCGTGACCGGAAGTCAGAAGTCGAAGCCGAGTTGGCCCCCGCTCTCCAGCGCGGCCGCCTCGGCGGAGAGGCGGACCTTCTTGAGGTGGCGCCACTGGGGCAGGGCGTCCAGGTACGACCAGGAGAGCCGGTGGTACGGGGTGGGCCCACGCTCCGCGAGCGCCGCCTTGTGGACCGGCGAGGGGTAGCCCGCGTTGGCGCCGAAGGCGTATGCCGCGTAGGGACCGCCCTCGGCCTCCAACTCCGCCATGAGGGCGTCGCGCCGCACCTTCGCGATCACGGAGGCGGCCGCGACGGCGATGCAGGACTGGTCGCCCTTGATCACCGTACGGACCTGCCAGGGGCTGCCGAGGTAGTCGTGCTTCCCGTCGAGTATCACGGCGTCGGGCCGCACGGGGAGGCCTTCGAGGGCGCGGATGGCCGCGAGCCGCAGCGCCGCGGTCATGCCGAGCTCGTCGATCTCCTGGGGCGACGCGTCGCCGAGCGCGTACGCGGTGACCCACCCCTCCAGCTCGGCGGCCAGGGAGTTCCGGCGCTTGGGGGTGAGGAGCTTCGAGTCGGTGAGGCCCTCGGGGGCGCGGCGCAGGCCGGTGACGGCCGCGCACACCGTGACGGGTCCGGCCCAGGCCCCGCGTCCGACCTCGTCGACCCCGGCGACGATCCTGGCGCCGGTGGTGGCTCGGAGCGACCGCTCGACAGTGTGGGTGGGAGGTTCGTACGGCATGGCGCCAGACAGGTTACGCCGCCTGACGCCACCCGCGGTACCCGGTTTCGCCACAGAGGCCCCAAGACCCTTCCGGTCAGGCCCGGAGGCTCGTCTTCCGACCCTGGAGGCCCGTGCTCAGGCGCGTACCAGAGGCACCATGATCCGGTCGATCACGTCGGCGATCTCATTGTCGGGCCATTCGCTTCCGCACACCTTGGAGCGGTACATCATCATGGCGGGGATGACGTCGAGGACGAGGTCGTCGATCGCGTCGCGCCGCACCTCTCCTCGCGCGATTCCGTGCTGCAGAACCTCCCGGAAGAGGCGCTTCGACGGTTCGATCACGCCCGTCTCGATGAGTCCCTGGAAGCGCGCGGCGGACTCGGCGTCGCATTCGTGAAGCACGGCGCGCAGCGCGAAGCCGGGCTTGGAGAACATCACGTCCCGGACCCGGAGGCACAGCTCGTACAGGTCCTGGCGCACGGGGCCCGCGTCAGGGGCTTCGGCGAGCTTCGGCAGTCCGGTCTGGAGGGCGTCGGCGACGAGGTCTTCCTTCGACGGCCACCGCCGGTACACCGCGGCTTTGCCCGTCTGCGCGCCCACCGCGACACCCTCCATCGTGAGGCCGCTCCAGCCGACGCTGCTCAGCTGGTCGAGCGTGGCCTCCAGGATCGCCCGTTCGAGCACGGGTCCGCGGCGGCGCAGCGCCGTCCCCTCCGGCCGGGCGGCGGCCGTGGAGCGCGAAGTAACCATCAGGATCTCTCCGTTGACGCGATTCGTGTGACGCATTCGTCTTCTCGGCAGTGCCCAGTGAACGGTTGCGTTCACTGAGGGGGACTCACTACCGTGGCGAACAGTGAACGGGTGCGTTCACTAATTCATTCCGTGGGGGATCCATAGTGACAACTTCTCCGGTGGACACACAGACCGAGGACGGGCCGGCCCGCGCCGCAGGTCGGCCGGGCATCGCCTTGACCGTCATCGCCGCCTGCCAGCTCATGGTCGTCCTCGACGCCACCATCGTGAACATCGCGCTGCCGCACATCCAGGACGCGCTGTCCTTCTCGACCACCGACCTGTCGTGGGTGCTCAGTGCCTACACGCTCACGTTCGGCGGCCTTCTGCTCCTCGGCGGACGTGCCGGCGACATCCTGGGGCGCCGCCGGGTGTTCATGGCCGGCATCCTGCTCTTCACGTTCGCCTCACTGCTCGGCGGCTTCGCCCAGGAGCCCTGGCAGCTGCTCGCCGCGCGCGCCCTGCAGGGCGTGGGCGGCGCGATCGCCTCGCCCACCTCGCTCGCGCTGATCACCACGACGTTCCCCGAAGGACCGGAGCGCAACCGGGCGTTCGGCGTGTTCGCCGCGGTCTCCGCCGGTGGCGGCGCGATCGGCCTGCTCGCCGGCGGCGCGCTCACCGAGTGGCTCGACTGGCGCTGGGTCCTCTTCGTCAACGTGCCGATCGGCCTGCTGATCGTCTTCCTCACCCCGCGCTACATCGCTGAGTCCGAGCGTCACCCGGGCCGGTTCGACATCGCGGGCGCCACCACCTCGACGCTGGGCATGGCCGCGCTGGTCTACGGGTTCATCCGGGCCTCCGAGAAGGGGTGGAAGGACGGGGTGACCATCGGTTCCTTCGCCGCGGCGGTGGTCCTTCTCGTGGCGTTCGCCGTGGTCGAGTCGCGGGCCAGGGAACCGATCACGCCGCTGCGCATGTTCGCGGACCGCAACCGCTCGGGCACGTACGTCATCATGCTCAGCCTGTCGGCGGCCATGTTCGGCATGTTCTTCTTCGTCGTGCTGTGGGTGCAGAACGTCCTGGGCTACAGCCCGGTCCAGTCAGGGCTGGCCTTCCTTCCGGTGACCGTCGCGATCGGCGGCGGCGCGGGGCTCGCCCAGCGACTTCTGCCGGTCCTCGGCCCCAAGCCGTTCATGGTGACCGGCTCGGCGCTGACCGGCGTGGGTCTCTTCTGGCTGACGTTCATCTCGTCGGACAGCGGTTACGTCGCCGGCGTCCTCGGTCCGATGGTCGTCTTCGGCTTCGGCATGGGCCTCAACTTCGTGACGCTCACGCTGACGGCCGTCTCCGGGGTCGCCCCGCACGAGGCGGGGGCCGCCTCGGGTCTGCTCAACGCGACGCAGCAGGTCGGCGGCTCGCTCGGCCTCTCCATCCTGGTCACCGTCTTCGGCACGGCCAGCCGTGAGGAGGGCGAGAAGCAGCTGCCGGACTTCCTGGCGCACTCGACGCCCGAGCAGCAGGCCGAGGCTCTGAAGGCGAAGGAGCTGCCCGCGCCCTGGGGCCACGAGGTGCTGACCTCCGGCATCTCCTCGGCCTTCACGGCAGCCGTCGGCATGGTGCTGATCGCGCTGGTCACGGCCCTTCTGGTGATCCGGGTCCGCAAGAGTGACCTGGAAGCGCTGAGCGGCCGCGCCGAGGCCGCGGGACCGATCGCCTGAGCGCGTGCATCCGCGCGGGTGACCACGCGCCGATGTCCCCGGGGCCCGAGCGGGGTCCCGGGGACATCGCGCTGCGGCGACGTCCCACCCCTCACGCGTGGCGCGACGCCTCAGCCCGTCCTCTCCCGGACCCACCCCGGAAGCTCCTCCGTCTGCCGCAGCCAGTCCTCCGGCGGCGCGCCCGCCGCCGCGGAGGCGACCACTCCCCCGGCGATGGCGCAGGTCGTGTCGACATCGCCGCCGACCTGCGCCGTCGTCCAGAACACCCGCTCGAAGTCGCCGAGCCCGCGCGCGGCCGACCAGAGCGCGAAGGGGACCGTGTCGTGGGCGCTCGTCCGGCGCCCGCTGCCGAGCACCGCGGCGACCGTGTTCGCGTCGCCGTAGTCGAGCATGTCGCGGGCCCTGCGCAGCCCCGCCCCGACCGCGCTGCGCGGTACGAGGGCGATGACCCCGTCGAGCAGCGCTTCCGGCGTGGGCGGTCCGGCGGGGTCGGCGGCGATCGCGGCCGCGGCGGCGACGGCCATGGCTCCCACCACGGCTTCCCGGTGCTGGTGGGTGGTGTACGCGGAGATCTCCGCCTGGTGGGTGGCCTGCTCGGGGTCGTCGGCGTACCAGGCTCCCAGCGGGGCGATCCGCATCGCGGCGCCGTTGCCCCAGGACCCCTGCCCCTTGAAGAGCGCGGCGGCCAGCTCCCGCCAGTCGCCGCCCTCCCGGATGAGCCGGAGCATCCGGTTGACCGCCGGGCCGTAGCCCCGGTCGAAGTCGTGGTGCTCCGCGAAGGACATCGCCAGGGCGTCCTGGTCGATCCGGTGGTGGCGGGCGAGGACGGCCAGGACGGAGCAGGCCATCTCGGTGTCGTCGGTCCACTGCCAGGGGCCGGCGGGCAGCTCGCGCCGCTTCAGCAGGGGGTAGTGGGCGGGTACGAAGAACTGGGAGCCCAGGGCGTCTCCCACGGACAGCCCGCGCAGGCTGGCCAGGGCGCGGTCGAAGCGCCGGTCGAGTGAGGAGTCAGCGATCATCGGTCTGCCACTCTATCCGGTGGGGCCGTACGGTTCCGGGGTGCGCCAGCGTTCGAACGGCCTGTCCAGGCGGTATCTGCCGTCCTCGCCGAGCAGGAGCGTGCGGGTCTCGGCGTTGCCGGGGTTCGACAGCGACTCGAAGTCCGCGACGGTCCAGTGGAACCAGCGCATGCAGAACAGCCGCATGGTCAGCCCGTGGGTGACGAGCAGCACGTTGGGCGGGTGGTCGGGCGCCTCGAAGCTGCGGTACAGGCTCTCCAGGAACGCGCCGACGCGGTCGTAGACGTCCGCGCCGGACTCGCCCTGGGCGAAGCGGTAGAAGAAGTGCCCGTACGCGTCCCGGTAGGCCCTCTGCAGACGTACGTCCTCCCGATCCTGCCAGTTGCCCCAGTCCTGCTCCCGGAGCCTCGGCTCCTCCCGCACCCGGACCTGCTCCGCGGGGAGCCGGAACGCCCCGAGGGTCTCGTGGGTGCGGCGGTACGGCGAGACGTAGACGCTGACGGACTCCTTCCCGAAGAGCTCCCGCAGCCGTTCCCCCGTCTCCGCGGCCTGCCGCCACCCGGTCTCGGTCAGCCGCAGGGCGTGGTCGGGCTCGCGTTCGTACACCGTGTCATCGGCATTGCCCTCGGACTCTCCGTGCCGTACGAGAACGATGCGCCGCGGTCGTGCCATACCCCGACCCTAGATCGCGGCTCTCCGGCAGGCGCAGCCGAGGTGGCGCCCGGAGTCCATCCGGGGGAGGCGCCGGCTGGTTCAGACCGTCCAGGCCGGTTCGAGCTGGACCACGTCCCCGTCGAGAGCCGCCACGTCGGCCGCGGTACGGGCCCGCAGACCGAGCCGCTCCACGCGCTCGACCCGGTACTTTCCGTGTTCGGCCGCGGACTGCCACATCGACAGCACCAGGAACTCGCTGCCGGGCGCCTCGCCGAACAGGCCCCGCAGCATGCCGGGGGAACCGGCCATGGCCGGGTTCCAGACCTTCTCCTGCATGAGCGCGAAGTGCTCGGCACGGTCTTCGTGGACCCGGCAGTGGGCCACCCGCGCCACGTCGGCGTCGGCGAACCGCGGCTCGAACCCGGTCTTCACGTCGAAGCGGTGGTCGAAGAGCTTGACCTGGATGTCCTTGAAGGTGCCCACCTGCGCGGCGGCCAGCCGGTCGTGCGAGCGCGCCATGAACGAGTCGTAGAAGGCCCGGCTCTCCCAGAACGCGAAGATGTGGGCGACGTCCGGGCGACCCCGGCTCCACCCGCCGCCCTGTCCCCGGAATCCCGGCTCACCGAGCAGCCCCGCCCATTTCCGCTGTCCCCGCTCGAACCCACGACGGTCCACCACGGTGCAGCGAATCCACTTGACCAGCACCGCGCCATCGTACGGGGCCGGGGAGCGCCCCGGCAGACCCCTTCAGACGCCCGCCGCGTGCAGCCGCTCCAGCCCGGCGCGCTCCTCGTGGTCCAGTTCGATCCCGAATTCGGCGTCCAGCGTCTCCGCCAACTCGGCGGCCGCCACGATCCGCTCTTCCGCGGCGGATCCGTCGGCGTGGACCGTCGAGAGCCTCTCGCGCACGAGGGCCGTGCGCACGTCCGCGCCGGGCCGCTGGGCCACGACCTGGCCGAGGAAACGTGACTGCGGATGGGTGGAGCTGTAGTGGTTCATGACGGTGAAGTCACCGGGATAGAGGGTCTGCGGCGCGAAGGCGTACAGATCGGTCCAGCCCTCCGCGCGCAGCGAGCGCAGCACGTGGACGCCCTCGTCCTCGACGCCGATCCCGAACGTCCAGCCGCCCTGCTCCACGCGCGCCCCTTCCCGCACCGGCACGGGCTCCAGCGGACCCTGCCAGCCGAACCCGACGTCGGCGAGCCACTCTTCGCCCTCGACCGTGACGGCGAGGAGGGCGTGGGTGACCGGCGGCAGCGTCGCGCCCCGGGAGCGGTTGCGCGCGCCGCGGCCGGCCACCTGGAAGCCGATCCGTTCGAGGACCGCCGCGAAGAGGGAGTTCTGCTCGTAGCAGTAGCCGCCCCGGCGCCGCTCGACGAGCTTGTCCTGAAGACTCTTCAAATCCAGGGGAACCTGCCTGCCGAGGGCCACGTCGAGGTTCTCGAACGGGATGGCGGCGACGTGAGCTCGGTGAAGGGTCGTCAAGGTCCTCAGATCAGGGGCGGGTTCCCCGTCCCGCCCCATGTCGTATCCGATTCGAGCCAGATATGCGTCGAGATCCAGCTCGTCACCGCTCCACAAACCGCTCTCCCCCTCAAGCGCCGGGCCCTCTGTCGTAGGCACATGACACCATGAGTGATCGGCCCACGACCACGGGCTTTTGGACGGGCTGATGACCGGGGCCGAACGGCTTGGCCGACGGTACGTGGCGAGGTACGAGGCGAGGCGTGCGCGGGGGCGCGCGCGGAGAGGGGAAGCACCATGAGCGGACTCAACAAGGGAGTGGGACGCGTCGAGGTCACGCTCAGGTGGGACCCCGCCCCGGCCGGCGCACCGGCCCACGACCTGGATCTCGTGGCCGGTGTCTTCGCCGCGGGCGACCCGTACGGCGCTCCGGTCCAGCTGGTGCACTTCGGCAGCCGATCCCCGGACGGCACGATCACGCTGCACCGCGACAGCCGTACGGGGCAGGGATTCGGCTACGACGAGGCCATGACCCTGGAGCTCGACCGGCTGGACGCGCGGTACGCGCGCGTGGTGGTGGGCGTGGCCATACAGCAGGGCGGCGGGCGGCTGACCTTCGGGGACATAGCGAACACGGGGATACGCGTCCGCGAGGGCTACACCGACCTGCTGACCCACGACTTCGCGGACGTCCCCGGGGCTCTTTCGGCGACCGTCGTGGAGTTCACCCGCGAGGGGGCGGAC
This sequence comes from Streptomyces sp. NPDC034084, assembly GCF_055575535.1. Classification (NCBI taxonomy): domain Bacteria; kingdom Bacillati; phylum Actinomycetota; class Actinomycetes; order Kitasatosporales; family Streptomycetaceae; genus Streptomyces; species Streptomyces sp. NPDC034084. The sequence goes on along the minus strand of NZ_JBVISK010000011.1, from coordinate 91,682 downwards.
GGCTGGTCGTACCGAGCGATCAGCCGCGGCTTCGACGCCGACCCGCAGACCTTCGGCACGCTCCTGGGCTCCGCGGCGTCCTGACACGCGGAAAGGGGCGCCGACCGGTGGTCGGCGCCCCTTCACGGGCGGTCCGGTGCGCTCAGCGGCTTCCGCCCCTCAGCGCACCGGCCGGTGTCAGCTGCAGCCGCTGGTCGAGCCGCAGCCCTCGCAGATGTAGCAGGAGCCGGCCCGCTGCATCTTCGTACCGCAGGAGAAGCAGAGCGGGGCGTCGGCGCTGATGCCGAGCTGCATCTCGACGAGCTCCGCGGAGGTGTGGGCCTGCTTCGGGGCCGGGACCTCGGCCTTCGGGGCCGGGGCGGCGGCGACGGCCTTCAGCTCCGGCGTGCGGGGCGCGGACTGGGCTAGGGCCTCGACGTCGACGTCCTCGTCCTCGGGCTGCTCGTACGAGCCGGTGTCCAGGTGGCGCTGGCGCTCCTCGGCCGAGTGGATGCCGAGGGCGGAGCGGGTCTCGAAGGGCAGGAAGTCCAGCGCCAGGCGGCGGAAGATGTAGTCGACGATCGACTGCGCCATCCGCACGTCCGGGTCGTCCGTCATGCCGGCCGGCTCGAAGCGCATGTTGGTGAACTTCGAGACGTAGGTCTCGAGCGGGACGCCGTACTGCAGGCCGACGGAGACGGCGATGGAGAAGGCGTCCATCATGCCCGCGAGGGTCGAGCCCTGCTTGGACATCTTCAGGAAGACCTCGCCGAGACCGTCGTCCGGGTAGGAGTTGGCGGTCATGTAGCCCTCGGCACCGCCGACGGTGAAGGAGGTGGTGATCCCCGGACGGCCCTTGGGCAGACGCTTGCGGACCGGGCGGTACTCGACGACCTTCTCGACGGCCTCGCGGATCGTCGCCTCGGACTTCGCGGTGACCTCGGCCTTCTCCTCCTCCTTCTTCTTGGCGGAGAGCGGCTGGCCGACCTTGCAGTTGTCGCGGTAGATCGCGAGCGCCTTGACGCCCATCTTCCAGGCCTCGAAGTAGACCTCCTCGACGTCCTCGACCGTGGCCGTCTCCGGCAGGTTCACGGTCTTGGAGAGGGCGCCGGAGATCCACGGCTGGATGGCGGCCATCATGCGGACGTGGCCCATCGCGGAGATGGAGCGCTCGCCCATGGCGCAGTCGAAGACCTCGTAGTGCTCGGTCTTCAGACCGGGGGCGTCGATCACATTGCCGTTCTCGGCGATGTGGGCGACGATCGCCTCGATCTGCTCCTCCTGGTAGCCCAGGCGGCGCAGGGCCTGCGGGACGGTGCCGTTGACGATCTGCATCGAGCCGCCGCCGACGAGCTTCTTGAACTTGACCAGGGCGAGGTCGGGCTCGAGGCCGGTGGTGTCGCAGGACATCGCGAGACCGATGGTGCCGGTGGGGGCGATGACCGAGGCCTGGGCGTTGCGGAAGCCGTTCTTGGCGCCGAGGCGGATCACGTCCTGCCAGGCCTCCGTGGCGGCGGCCCAGATCGGCGAGTCCAGGTCGTCCACGCGGACGGCCTTGGCGTTCTCGTCGGCGTGCTGCCGCATGACGCGCTGGTGCGGCTCGGCGTTGCGGGCGTAACCGTCGTAGGCGCCGACGACCGCGGCGAGCTCGGCGGAGCGCCTGTACGAGGTGCCGGTCATCAGGGAGGTGATGGCGCCGGCGAGGGCGCGGCCGCCGTCGGAGTCGTACGCGTGGCCGGTCGCCATCAGCAGGGCGCCGAGGTTGGCGTAGCCGATGCCGAGCTGGCGGAAGGCGCGGGTGTTCTCGCCGATCTTCTGGGTGGGGAAGTCGGCGAAGCAGATGGAGATGTCCATCGCGGTGATGACGAGCTCGACGACCTTGGCGAAGCGCTCGACCTCGAAGGACTGGTTGCCCTTGCCGTCGTCCTTGAGGAACTTCATCAGGTTCAGCGAGGCGAGGTTGCAGGACGTGTTGTCCAGGTGCATGTACTCGCTGCACGGGTTCGAGCCGTTGATGCGGCCGGACTCGGGGCAGGTGTGCCAGTGGTTGATCGTGTCGTCGTACTGGATGCCCGGGTCGGCGCAGGCCCACGCGGCCTCGGCCATCTTGCGGAAGAGCGCCTTGGCGTCGACCTCCTCGATGACCTCGCCGGTCATGCGCGAGGTGAGGCCGAACTTCCCGCCGGACTCGACGGCCTTCATGAACGTGTCGTTCACGCGGACGGAGTTGTTGGCGTTCTGGTACTGGACGGACGTGATGTCGTCGCCGCCCAGGTCCATGTCGAAGCCCGCGTCACGGAGGGCGCGGATCTTCTCCTCCTCCTTGACCTTGGTCTGGATGAAGTCCTCGATGTCGGGGTGGTCGACGTCGAGGATGACCATCTTGGCCGCGCGACGGGTGGCGCCGCCCGACTTGATCGTTCCCGCGGAGGCGTCGGCGCCGCGCATGAAGGAGACCGGGCCGGAGGCGTTGCCACCGGAGGAGAGCAGCTCCTTGGAGGAGCGGATACGGGAGAGGTTCAGGCCGGCGCCGGAGCCGCCCTTGAAGATCATGCCCTCTTCCTTGTACCAGTCGAGGATGGACTCCATGGAGTCGTCGACGGACAGGATGAAGCAGGCGGAGACCTGCTGGGGCTGCGGCGTGCCGACGTTGAACCAGACCGGCGAGTTGAAGCTGAAGATCTGGTGCAGGAGGGCGTAGGCCAGCTCGTGCTCGAAGATCTCGGCGTCGGCGGGCGAGGCGAAGTAGCCGTGCTCCTCGCCGGCCTTCGTGTACGTCTTCACGATCCGGTCGATGAGCTGCTTGAGACCGGTCTCGCGCTGCGGGGTGCCGACGGCCCCCCGGAAGTACTTGCTGGTGACGATGTTGACCGCGTTCACCGACCAGAAGTCGGGGAACTCGACGCCACGCTGCTCGAAGTTGATCGAGCCGTCGCGCCAGTTGGTCATGACGACGTCACGGCGCTCCCAGGCCACCTCGTCGTACGGATGCACGCCGGGGGTGGTGTGGATGCGCTCGATGCGCAGGCCCTTGCTCGCCGGCTTGGCTCCCTTGGTGCGGGAACCACGTGCCGGGCCGCTCGCCGTCTCTGTCATGCCGCCTCCCATATACGGGCAAAACACACTTTGGCACCCAGAAAGTCCCAGGGCACCGTCTTCTGTACGTCGTTCTGTACTGCTGCCACAGGGACCACAGGGGTCACCCGGGGCACGTATGCCGGGCCGCTCGGCGGCCGGTCGCCGGGCCGCCGGGCGGCCCGGACCGCCGGTCAGTCGGCGGCGGTGGCGGGAACGGGGACCTCGGGGGTCGCACCGGTCCCACGGTTCTCAGCGGGAGGCCGCACGCGGAGTTCCGCGATGGCGGCCTCGAAGTCTTCGAGGCTGTCGAAAGCCTTGTACACGGACGCGAAGCGCAGGTACGCGACCAGGTCGAGCTCCTGCAAGGGGCCGAGGATGGCCAGACCCACGTCGTGGGTGGTCAGCTCGGCGCTCCCGGTGGCGCGCACCGCCTCCTCGACCCGCTGGCCGAGCTTGGCGAGGGCGTCCTCGGTGACCGGTCGTCCCTGGCACGCCTTGCGCACGCCGGAGATGACCTTGGTACGGCTGAAGGGCTCGGTGACGCCGGAGCGCTTCACCACCATGAGCGAGCACGTCTCCACCGTCGTGAAACGACGGGAGCAGTCGGGGCACTGGCGACGACGCCGGATCGACGTCCCGTCGTCGGTGGTGCGACTGTCGACGACGCGGCTGTCAGGGTGCCTGCAGAAGGGGCAGTGCATTGGTTCCAACCCTCCTAGCGGCACGACTGACGAGCCTCGCCCGGCCCGTCAAGGCCCTGCGAAGCGACCACCAGCATAGGCGATGCGGGCACCCCCGGCAGACCGGGGACCACTACCCCTGGGTGGTCGATGCCATCCAACCACTAGATCTTGGGTTGGGGGTACTTCGGGGCCCTCCGCGTGTCGCGGGGCGGACGCTCCCGGGGATCCACGCCTCCAGGTGCGACACTGGGCCGGCGCACCGCGCGCTCGCGACCCAGCGGGGAAGGCTACCGTAACGGTCGATTCGGACGGCGGAGCGAGTGCTCATACACCCCCGCACATACGCACGTAAGGCAATCTGCGAATTTTCACTCGAACGTGTGTTTGGCGCAACCTTTCGAAAGCTACTACCGTTGTGCCAGCCAGGGAGACCATTCGAGAGGGGCCGACGACGTGACCACCACCGCAGACAGTGCCACCATCACCGCCCAGGACCGCTCCCAGGGCCGACTCGAGCCGGTGCACGCCATGAATGACGTAAGCATGAACGGCGAGGAGCCCGGGCGACCTGCCCGCGCCCTTCCCGGGCGACCTCCAGGCATCCGTGCCGACAGCTCCGGGCTCACCGACCGGCAGCGCAGGGTCATCGAAGTCATCCGCGACTCGGTCCAGCGGCGCGGCTACCCGCCGTCGATGCGGGAGATCGGGCAGGCGGTCGGCCTCTCCAGCACCTCCTCGGTGGCGCACCAGCTCATGGCGCTGGAGCGCAAGGGCTTCCTCCGCCGCGACCCGCACCGGCCGCGCGCCTACGAGGTCCGGGGATCCGACCAGCCGAGCACCCAGCCGACGGACACCACCGGCAAGCCGGCCGCGTCGTACGTCCCGCTGGTCGGCCGGATCGCGGCCGGTGGCCCGATCCTGGCAGAGGAGTCCGTCGAGGACGTCTTCCCCCTCCCCCGCCAGCTGGTGGGCGACGGCGAGCTGTTCGTCCTGAAGGTCGTCGGCGACTCGATGATCGAGGCCGCCATCTGTGACGGCGACTGGGTCACCGTCCGCCGTCAGCCCGTCGCGGAGAACGGGGACATCGTCGCCGCGATGCTCGACGGCGAGGCCACCGTCAAGCGTTTCAAGCGCGAGGACGGCCATGTCTGGCTGCTCCCGCACAACGCGGCGTACCAGCCCATCCCCGGCGACGAGGCCACCATCCTCGGCAAGGTCGTGGCGGTGCTGCGGCGGGTGTGACACCCCCGCCGGCTCTGACCGGGCCCCGGGACCCCCTGCGCCGGTCCCGGGGCCCTGCCGTGTCCGCAGGGCCCTGCCCCCCCCGGAGGGCCGGGGGCTCTCCGGCCCCGAGCCTCAGACGGCGGCCGTCTTCGAGGCCGCGTCGATGGCCGCGAGCGACCTGCGGACCTGGTTGCGGTCCGTCGTGTACCAGAAGTCGGGCAGCGAGGCCTTCAGATAGCTGCCGTAACGCGCGGTGGCCAGTCGGGGATCGAGGACCGCCACGACCCCCCGGTCACCGGTGGCCCGCACCAGACGGCCCGCGCCCTGCGCCATCAGCAGGGCCGCGTGCGTCGCGGCGACGGCCATGAAGCCGTTCCCACCGGCCTCCTCGACGGCCTTCTGCCGGGCGCTCATGAGCGGGTCGTCCGGGCGCGGGAACGGGATCTTGTCCATGACGACCAGCTGACAGCTGGGCCCCGGGACGTCCACGCCCTGCCAGAGCGACAGCGTGCCGAAGAGACAGGTCTTCGGATCGGCCGCGAAGTTCTTGATCAACTCGCCCAGGGTGTCCTCGCCCTGGAGCAGGATGGGCAGCTCCGGGATCCGGGTCCGCAGCTCCTCCGCCGCCTGCTGCGCGGCGCGCATGGAGGAGAAGAGGCCGAGGGTCCGCCCGCCGGCCGCCTGCATCAGTTCGGTGAGCTCGTCGAGCATGTCGCCCCGCTCCCCGTCCCGCGCGGGGCGCGAGAGGTGCTTGGCGACGTACAGGATGCCCTGCTTCGGATAGTCGAACGGGGAGCCGACGTCGATGCCCTTCCAGACGGGCAGATCGTCGCCCTTGGTGCCCTCCGGGGCCAGTCCGAGGGACGCGCCGACCCCGTTGAAGTCGCCGCCGAGCTTGAGCGTGGCCGAGGCGAGCACCACGGACCGCTCCTTGAACAGCTTCTCCCGCAGCAGGCCCGAGACGGACAGCGGCGCGACCCGCACCGAGGCACCGAAGCGGTCGTGACGCTCGTACCAGACGACGTCGTACTCGGAACCCTGGGTGATCCGCTCCGCCACGCCGTGCACGGTCTCCACGGAGGCCATGGCCTGCTTGCGCACCGCGTCCTCGTCCTGCACGGCCCGGTCCCGGGTGTTGCCCAGGGCCGTGATCACGGCGCGGGCCGCGTCGCGCAGCGCCATCAACGCGTACGCGAGGTCCTCCGGGATCTCCTCCAGGCGGCCCGGAAGCGCCAGCTCCATGACGCGTTCGAAGCCCTCCGCGGCGGTCTGCAGCTGGTCCGCCGTCTTCTCGTCCACCAGCTTCGCGGCCCTGCGTACGGCACGGTTGACCTGGCCCGGCGTGAGCTCGCCGGTGGCGACACCGGTGACCCGGGAGACCAGCTCATGGGCCTCGTCGACGATCAGCACCTCGTGCTGCGGGAGCACCGGGGCGCCCTCGATGGCGTCGATGGCGAGCAGCGCGTGGTTGGTCACGACGACGTCCGCGAGCTTGGCACGCTCGCGTGCCGCCTCGGCGAAGCACTCCGGCCCGTAGGCGCACTTGCTGGCGCCGAGGCACTCCCGGGAGGAGACGGAGACCTGGGCCCATGCCTTGTCGGAGACACCCGGCGTCAGGTCGTCCCGGTCGCCGGTCTCCGTCTCGTCCGACCAGTCCCGCAGCCGCAGCAGGTCCTGACCCAGCTTGCTCGTGGGCGCGGCCGCCTCGAAGGGGTCGAAGAGACCGTCCTCCTCGTCCTGCGGAACGCCTTCGTGGAGCCGGTGCAGACAGAGGTAGTTCGACCGGCCCTTGAGCATGGCGAACTGCGGCCGGCGGCGCAGCTGCGGGTGCAGCGCCTCGACCGTCCGGGGAAGATCGCGCTCGACGAGCTGACGCTGGAGCGCCAGGGTGGCCGTGGCCACCACCACTCGCTCGCCCTGGGCCAGCGCCGGCACGAGGTAGCCGAGCGACTTGCCCGTGCCGGTTCCGGCCTGGACGAGGAGGTGGGAGTTGTCGTCGATGGCCTCGGCCACGGCCTCGGCCATGGTGACCTGGCCGGGTCGCTCCGTGCCGCCGACGGCGGAGACGGCGGCGTGGAGGAGGTCGGGGAGGGATGGCTTCGTCATAGCCCTTCCAGACTACGGGGCGGCAGTGACAGCCAGGTCACGCGAGCACCTCACGCGAGCGGGTTGGGGACGGTGCCGTGGACGGCCGCGTGCGGACGCTCGGGCCGGTCCCGGTAGCCGTCCAGGTGCAGACGGTTGCGGTTGAGACAGAGCCTCTCGATTCGGGGCGCCAGGAGGTCGAAGAGCTCGAACCGTTCCTTCAGCTCGGGGAAGCGCGCCTGGTAGCGCAGGATCTCCGCTCGGACCAGGCTCCAGAAATCCTCCTCGGAGACGCCGAGTTGTTCCTCGCAGAGCGGCGCCAGGTAGCGGAAGACGCCGACGAAGAGCCCCGAATGGATGAACTGGATCAGGAAGTCGGGTCGCTCGGTGAGGAGGACGGAGCGGACGTCGTCGGGGAGCGTGTCGTGCTCGGGCAGCGGCTGCGCGCTGATGTTCACGTCGTCGACGAAATCCTTGATCGCCAGACGGACGGGGACGTCGTCGCCGTCGTGGACGACGATGGCGTTCTCTCCGTGCGGGGAGAAGACCGTGCCGTAGCGGTAGAGGAAGTGCAGCAGCGGGGGCAGCAGGGCGGCGAAGAGACGCTGGAGCCAGACGGCGGGGGCGAGGCCGGAGCGCTCGACGAGTTCGGCGACGAACGCCCGCCCCTCCGGATCGGTGTGGAGGAGGGAGGCGAGGGTGCGGGCTCGCTCGCCCGGCGGGAGCCGCAGCGGCTCGCGCCAGATCGCGCCGAGCAGTTCCTTGTACTGGTACGGGACTTCGGGCAACCGGTCGTAGAGGGGGTGCTCGACCGTCACGGACGCGACCTCCCCGAGGAGGATCACTCCGCACTCGTCCCGCAGGAACGGATCGGCTTCGCGCAGGCCGTGGACCCAGGCGGTCACGGCGGGCGCGGCGAGGGTGCGTTCGGTGGGCAGTCCGCGCCAGACGAGGGTGTTGAGCACCGACAGCGGCAGCTTGACCGTGTGCCGGTCGGGCCGGCTGGTGTTGAGGAAGGTACGGACGGACTGCTGCGGCAGGCGGAGGTCGCCGTCGGTGGGGAGCGGGACGATGCTTCCCGCGGCGATGGCCGGGGCGTAGAGCGGCAGCAGGATCTCGTCCCACTGCCACGGGTGGACCGGGAGCAGCAGGTAGCCGTCGGGTTCGTGGCCGCGGGCGGTCAGCGCGGCGCGGAAGGCGGCGTGGACGTCGGGGTCGAGTTCTCGGGCGTAGAGCCGGTCGGGGGTGTCGAGGCCGGGCACGCCCCGGTAGGCGGCGAGGCGGTTGCTGACGGCGATCCACGGCAGTCGGGTGGCGCGACGGGCCTCGGGGGCCCAGCGGGCGGCGTCGGTGGCGGAGAAACCGACGCGGCCCTTGTTGAGGACGAGCCAGGGGTGGCCGGTCTGGTGGCCTTCGAGTTCGGCGTAGGAGAGCTCGGCGAGCCGGTCGGCGGTGAGGGCCGTGTGGTCGAGGCGGGCGTCGGCGGCCAGGGTGGCGGACAGCTCGCGGATCAGATGGCCGAGGGTGGCGCCGTCGAGCCGGAGGAGGCGGCGGGCGCGGACCAGGAAGTCGAAGGGGTCGTTGAGGGGCCGGCCCTCGTGGGTGACCGAGTCGGCGGTGACGTGCCAGCTGCCGTAGGCGCCGCGGCGGGCGCGGAAGGTGAGGGTGGTGCCGTCGTCGAGCCGGAGGGCGTGCCGGTCGGGCTCGCCTTCGTCGTCCAGGGGGACGGGTTCGATGATCTCCTCGTAGGCGAACTCGGAGAGGGCCTTGGCGAGGAGCCGGGAGGACGCCCGGGTCCAGGCTGCGGCGTTCAGCTCGGGAGGCGCGAGCAGCTCGGGCGCCGGGCCGGTGACAGGGGCGGGAGCCGGGGAGGCGGGTGGTGCGGAGTCGTGTGGTGCGGGGGACGTCGACACGAGGACTCCTCGGGGTGGGAACCGCTGTGGGTCGAGCGGTGTGGGTAAGGCGGAGAGGGTTTTCACAGAACGTGACGGAGGGCCCGGTCACGGATCATGAGCGCGGCTCTTTTGTCGGGGAGGTCGACTTCCGCCGCGTAGCGGAAGCCGCCGCTGAGGAACGCGGAGACGGAGGGGGTGTTGCGGATGTCGGGTTCGGCGACGACGCGGGTGCAGCGGGGACGGTGGTCGAGGACGAGATCGGCGACGGCCCGGAGCAGTGTGGTGCCGACGCCGCGGCCACGGTCGGTGACGCCTCCGATGAGCAGGTGGACACCCGTGTCGTGGGGAAGCGCCGGGTAGTGGCGGGCGAGCGGGTCGAGGTCGGCGCGGTAGATCTCGAAGTAGCTCATGGGTGTGCCGTCGAGGACGCCGAGACAGGGGACGCTCCGGCCGTCGCCCTCGAGCTGGGCGCGGACGTGCTCGGCGGTGACGGTGTCGGGTCCGGCGAGTTCCCAGAAGGCGGCGACGGCGGGGTCGTTCATCCATCGGGTGAGCAGCGGCAGGTCCCGTTCGGGTCGCACGGGTACGAGCCGGAAGGAGCCCACGGGGGTGTCGGCGGGCTCCCAGGCGGCGACGGAGTCGAGCAGGTCGCCGTCGAGGAGGGCGACGAGGTCGTCGACCCTCAGGTCCAGGGTGTCGTCCCCGGTCGGGTCGGCCGGTGGGCGGGTGGGTGACACGGTGTCGCTCTCCTCTCGGCGGTGCGGTGGGACGCGCTCGGGACGTGGTCGACGGGTTCAGTTACGGAGGGGGTTGGTGACGGTGACGTAGACGGACTGGGTGTCGACGGGCCCGACGAGTTCGTCCAGGCCGTGCAGCCGGGTGAGGAGGTTGGCCTTGCTGCGCAGGGTCGCGGCTTCCAGGAGCCGGTGCGGAAGGGGTGAGCCGAGGCTGGTGGCGGAGGTGAGGAAGCTGCGGAAGGCGGCGAGCAGGACGCGTTCGTCGGCGAGGTGCTGGGCGCCGAAGGCGCCGATCAGACCGAGGACGTTGTTGATGCCGAGGTAGTAGGCGAAACGCTCGTCGGTGACCTGGTCGGAGACGAAGGTGTCGCTGTCGGCGCCGATGCCGGGCAGGCGGCTCTCCAGCTCGCCCCGGTGGGACTCGCGGAAGTAGTAGCCCTGGTTGTCGCGGTAGCGGCCGCCGATCGGCCAGCCGTCCCGGTCCAGGAGCACCAGGGTGTTCTGCTGGTGGGCTTCCAGGGCGATGCCGGCGTGGCCGTCGAGCCAGAGGACGGGCCGGACGACCTGGTCGAGGTAGCGGAGGAACCACTCGGTGGCGACGGCGGTCGTGGGCCGGCCGGTGCGGGAGGAGAGCCGGCCGATGACGTCGGCGAGCCGGGAGCGCATGGGGGTGGCTCCGGGCCAGGGGCGGAGGGCGGTGAGGGAGGCGATGCAGACGGCGTCGTCGCTCGGGCCGAAGGGGTTGTGGCGGATCATGACGTCGAGGCCGGGGACGGGGGCGCCGTCCGGGGTGTCGACGGCGAGCCAGGCGGGGTCGCGGACGATGTCGAAGCCCGGGTGGGCGGCCTGCCACTCGTCGACCAGCCCGGTGCGGAGCAGCCGGTGGACCTCGACGCCGCGGTGGAGTTCCTTGCGGAGGTTCTCGCGGCGGGAGTTGGTGATGCGCAGGCCGAGGGAGAGCTTGAGCATGGCCCGGGCGCCGGGTCGGTGCACGGTGCGGATGGAGGAGGTGGGGTGCCAGGGGCTTCCGTGGAGGCCGAGGTCGTGGAGGAGGCCCGCGTCGAGGAGGGCCTGGACGTCCGGGCGGTGCACGAGTTCGCGGGCCTGCCAGGGGTGCAGGGGCAGGGGTGTGGTGCCGGCCGGGTGCGCGAGTCCTTCGGCGAGACCGGAGGCGAGTTGTTCGGCGGTGACGGGCCGGCCCTGTTCGGTCCAGGCGGAGTCGGTGGCCAGGAGGGTGCGGTCGACGGCGATCCAGTGGAGGGGGAACGAGCCGTGGAGTTCGGGTGAGTAGAGCCGGCCCTCGGCCTCGGAGAGTCCTTCGCGGCTCTTGGGGGTGGGGTGGAGCGGGTGGCCGAGCAGCAGGGACTGTTCGGCGGCCAGGAAGAGGTCGGCGTCCGGGTGCGGCTCGGGCCGGCGGCGGCGCGCGGCGAGGAAGTCGGCGGTGCGGCGGGCGGAGTCGGCGACGCGGCCGACGAGTTCGGTGCCCTCGGAACGGCCGGCCTCCCGGCTGAGCAGGACGGCGACCGTGACGGCGTCGGCGGTCGGGGCCGAGGCCGGGAGTCCTTCGAGGGTGGGGGCGCCGAAGCGGTGCCAGCCGGTGGGCGACCAGTAGTGGACGGGGACGAGGAAGGCGGTGCCGCTGGCGTCGAGGGGGATGCGCAGGGTGGTGGATGCGGGGGCGGGCAGGTTCTTCTCCCGGACCCAGCAGCGGAGGAGGCTCTCGACGGTGGCGGCGTCGGCGGCGCGCTGCGGGTCGGGGTCGTCCAGGGGGTCGGGGGCGCCGGCCGGCCCTGGGGGCCGGGGCTCGAATGATCCGGCGTGCTGCCGCGGCACCGAGGTCTCCTCGCCCCCCAGCGGGTCAGGGCCGAGCCCCACGGCTCCGAAAGGAACCGAGCCGGGCCCGACGGCCGGGAGGCCGGGCCCCGCGGCCGGGAGCGTCGCGGGGCGGAGGCCCTGTGGTTCAGGGGCGGCAGCCGGGGAGGGGGCGGCAGCCGGGGAGGGGGCTGTGGGGGCGGGGGAAGTGGCGGTGGGGGTGGGGGTGGCGTTCACGGGGCTTCCTTGGGGGTGGGGGCCGGGGCGGTCCGGGGCCGGGGGGACGGGCCGGAGGCGTTCCAGGGGGCCGTGGCCCGGCGGGAGACGGGCGGGTGGGGGGTGTGGGCCCGTTCGGCCGCGGCCAGGGCGTCGGCGAAGCGGTCCAGGACGGCGGTGGCCTGCTCGTCGGTGAGGGTGAGAGGAGGCAGGAGCCGGACCACCGCGGAGTGGCGGCCGCCGAGTTCGACGATGAGTCCGCGGGCGAGGCACTGCTGCTGGACGGCGAGGGCCAGGGCGGGGGCGGGGGGCGGGAGGGGGTCGTCCGGTCCGGCCGCTTCGGGATCGACGAGTTCGACGCCGATCATCAGGCCCCGGCCGCGGACGTCGCCGACGCAGGGGTGTGCGGCGGCGAGTCCCTGGAGCCGGCCGAGGATACGGGCGCCGAGGCTGCCGGCCCGTTCGGCGAGCTTGTTCTCGCGGACGTACGCGAGGGTGGCCGTGCCGGCGGCCATGGCGAGCTGGTTGCCGCGGAAGGTGCCGGCGTGGGCGCCGGGCTCCCAGGCGTCCAGTTCCGACCTGTAGACGATGACGGCGAGGGGGAGGGAGCCGCCGATGGCCTTGGAGAGGACCATCACGTCGGGCACGACGCCGCTGTGCTCGACGGCCCAGAAGGTGCCGGTGCGGCCGACGCCGGTCTGGACCTCGTCGACGATCAGGGGGATGGAACGGTCGGCGGTGATCCTGCGCATCCGGCGCATCCAGTCGTCGGGGGCGGGGATGACTCCGCCCTCGCCCTGGACGGCCTCGACGATCATCCCGGCGGGGGTGGTGACGCCGCTCTTGGGGTCGTCGAGGAGGGTCTCGGTCCAGCGGGCGGCGAGTTCGGCGCCGCGCTCGCCGCCGACGCCGAAGGGGCAGCGGTAGTGCTGTGGGTAGGGCAGCCGGGTCACGCGGACGTCGGTCGCTCCTCCGGAGGCGTCCAGGGCTCCGGCCGTCATGCCGTGGTAGGCGCCGGTGAAGGAGAGGAGCCCGCTCCGGCCGGTGGCCGTCCGGACCAGCTTGAGGGCCGCCTCGACGGCGTCCGTGCCGGCCGGTCCGCAGAACTGGATGCGGGCGTCGTCGGCGAGGTCACCGGGGAGGGTGGCGAACAGTTCTGAGGTGAAGGCGTCCTTGACGGGAGTGGCGAGGTCGAGGACGTGGAGGGGCGCGCCCGAGTCGAGGACCTTCCGGATGGCTTCCAGGACCACGGGGTGGTTGTGGCCGAGGGCGAGGGTCCCGGCCCCGGACAGGCAGTCCAGGTAACGGCGGCCGTCGGCACCCTCGATGGTCAGTCCCCGGGCCCGCACGGGAACGATCGGCAGGGAGCGGGCGTAGGTGCGGGCGGCGGACTCGCGCTGCGCCTGGCGGCGCAGGATGCCCTCGTACCCGCCCCCTTGGTCCGTCGGCCGGGGCTGCGTGCGCCCGACCGGTGGGACGGCCGGAGCTGATTCGGTCACGGCCACGGCTCGGTGTCCTCCCGCGGTAACAGTTGCGTTGCACATCGGGGCGTCGTGGAGCCGGCGCAAGAGCCGCCCCGCACGCCACCGTTGTGTCCCCCGCAGGTACCAACGACGGGAACTGCCGGGGATCACGGGCCGGAAGGGACGAACTTGGCGTGTCCCGGATCACGGCACGGCAACGACTGAACGGGGTCCGCAACCGCGGGCGGGGCGCGTACCGTCCCCTCCGGCACCGGCATAGTGGAGGCCGTCGGTCGTGCCCGCGAGGGCCCGGCCGCTGTTCGTCCCAGCACACGTTGATGTAGTCCCAGGGGGATCACGAGATGCGATCGATACGTCCGCTGCTGATGGCGGCTTCCGCCGTCGCGGCGCTGACGCTCACCGTCACGGCCTGCGGTCCGAGCGAGGAGAACGCGGGTGACAAGCCCGTCGCGCCCGCCAGCCTGGACCCGGACAAGCTCAAGATTCCGGCGGACCTGAAGGACCGCCTGAAGGCACACGGAATCGACGTCGACAAGTGGCGTGACGGCGAGTGGAAGAACTGGGACCGCGACAAGTGGCTGCGTGAGGCCAAGGACTTCGTCAACCCGATCATCGAGGACCTCTGGGACCCGGACCGGATGCGCGAGGCGGAGCGTCCCGACAAGCCGGTCGAGGAGGAGGACATCTCGGGCGACGAGGGCGTCACCGACCCGACTCCGGCCCCGGTGCGCGCCAAGGCCGTGGCGGCGAAGTACCACGACAACGCCCCGGAGTCCGGCAAGGTCTTCTTCGACGGTCCCGAGGGCTCGATGGTCTGCTCGGCCACGGTCGTGAAGGACCCGGCGCACCCGGGCAAGTCCAACCTGGTCTGGACGGCCGGGCACTGCGTGCACAAGGGCAAGAAGGGCGGCTGGTACCGGAACATCGCCTTCGTGCCCTCGTACAACGACGCGGCGCTGCCGACCTCGGACCTGGAGAAGGCGACGCGGGCGCAGATCGCGCCGTACGGCGTGTGGTGGGCGGACTGGGTGAAGACCTCCGACCAGTGGATCTCCGAGGGCGCGTCCACCGGCGGCGCCGGCGCGCCGTACGACTTCGCGGTCCTCAAGGTGACGCCTGAGAAGGGTTCTTCGGGCAAGTCGCTGGAGGAGACGGTCGGTTCGGCGCTCCCGGTGGAGTTCAACGCCCCGGCCGTGCCGAAGATCGCGAGCCTGACGGCGACCGGCTACCCGGCGGCGCCGCCGTTCGACGGCCAGAAGATGTTCCAGTGCCAGGACAAGCCGGGTCGGCTGTCCCTGAAGGCGGAGCAGCCGACGATGTACCGGATCGGCTGCACGATGACCGGCGGTTCGTCCGGTGGCGGCTGGGTCGCCCAGGGCAGTGACGGCAAGCCCGCGCTGGTCTCGAACACCTCGATCGGCCCGTCGTCGGCCGGTTGGCTCGCGGGTCCGCGCCTCGGTGCGGAGGCGAAGGCCATCTTCGACGAGGTCAGCCAGAAGTACGCCGGCCAGTAGGCACGGCACGGAGGCGGGACCGTCGGGTCCCGCCTCCACCCACGTCCCGCACGACGGGCATACTGTGCACCGCTCATGACACGTCCATGGCAATTCCATGGCGATTCCATCGGCAAGACCAACGGGGACTACCTTCATGCGTTCCGTACGACTCCTACCCGCCGCCCTCGGCCTGGCCACCGCGCTCGCGCTGACCGCCACGGCCTGCGGCCCCACCGAGACCCCGGCCGACACCAAGCCGGCCGCCGGGGCGAGCAGCTCCGCACCCGCCACCGACGGCGGCGGTGACGCCGGCGCCGACCTCACCAAGGACCTCGCCGACAAGCTCAAGAAGCACGGCGTCGACCTGGACGAGTGGAAGGACGGCGAGTGGAAGAACTGGGACCGGGACACCTGGCTCCGTGAGGCCGGGGACTTCGTCAATCCGGTCATCGAGGGTCTCTGGGACCCGGCGCGCATGCAGTCGGCGAAGAGCCCGGACCAGACGATCACCGCGCAGGCCGGCTCCGGCGGCACCGACCCGACGCCCCGGCCCGTCAGGGCGCAGCGCGAGAAGACCCCGTACCACCGCAACGCGGCCCCGGTCGGCAAGATCTTCTTCGACGCGCCCGAGGGTCACATGGCCTGCTCCGGCACCATCGTGAAGGACCCGCGCCGCCCCGGGAAGTCGAACCTGGTCTGGACGGCCGGCCACTGCGTCCACGCGGGCAAGAAGGGCGGCTGGTACCGCAACATCGCCTTCGTCCCGGCCTTCAACGACCTGGGCAAGTCCCCCGCCGCGCTGCGGAACGCGCAGCCGCACGAGGTCTACCCGTACGGCCAGTTCTGGGCCGACTGGGCCGTGACCTCGGGCGAGTGGATCAACGCGGGCGGCACCAACCAGGCCTGGCCGTACGACTACGCCGTGCTGCACGTGCAGCCGGAGCGCGGCGGCAAGTCCCTGGAGGAGACCGTCGGCGTCGCCCTGCCGGTCGACTTCTCCGCGCCGACGGCCGCCCAGTCCGGGACGGTGGGCGCCTGGGGCTACCCGGGGGCGCCGCCGTACAACGGCGTGATCATGCACAAGTGCCTCACCCGGCCTTCGCGCCTCACCACGGCTCCGGCCACGCCGACGATGTACCGGATCGGCTGCACGATGACCGCCGGTTCTTCGGGCGGTGGCTGGTTCCGCGTGCTTCCGAACGGCAAGACGGTCCTCGTGTCGAACACGTCGATCGGCCCGGCCGGCAGCAGCGGCTGGCTCGCCGGACCGCAGCTGGGGCGTGGCGGCAAGGCCGTCCACGAGGCGGTCAGCAAGAAGTTCGCCCGCTGATCCGCTGAGAGCAGCGGAACAGCGGAAGGCGCCGGCTCCCCGGAAGGGGGGAGCCGGCGCCTTCGCCGTTCGTCAGTGCGCGGCGGGGACGTACGGCGCGAGCATCGCCGCCAGTTCCTCGTGCACCCGGGCCTTGAGCAGGGTGCCCTCCGGGGTGTGCTCCTCGGACTCCACCTCGCCCTCGGCGTGCACCCGCGAGACGAGGCCGCCCTGCGTGTACGGCACGAGGACCTCCAGCTCGACCTCCGGGCGCGGCAGCTCGCTGTCGATGAGCGCGAGCAGCTCGTCGATGCCCTGGCCCGAGCGGGCCGAGACCACGATGGAGTGCTTCTCCATCCGCAGCAGGCGCTGGAGGACCAGCGGGTCCGCCGCGTCCGCCTTGTTGACGACGACGATCTCCGGCACGTTCACCGCGCCGACGTCGCGGAAGACCTCGCGCACGGCGGCCAGCTGCTCCTCCGGGGCCGGGTGCGAGCCGTCCACCACGTGCAGGATGAGGTCGGACTCGGCGACCTCCTCCATGGTGGAGCGGAAGGCCTCGACCAGGTGGTGCGGCAGGTGCCGGACGAAGCCGACGGTGTCGGCCAGGGTGTAGATCCGGCCGGTGGGCGTCTCGGCCCGGCGGACCGTCGGGTCGAGGGTGGCGAACAGCGCGTTCTCCACGAGGACGCCCGCGCCGGTGAGCCGGTTGAGCAGGGAGGACTTGCCGGCGTTGGTGTATCCGGCGATGGCGACGGACGGCACCTTGTTCCGGCGGCGCTCCTGCCGCTTGATGTCGCGGCCGGTCTTCATCTCCGCGATCTCCCGGCGCATCTTCGCCATCTTCTCGCGGATGCGGCGCCGGTCGGTCTCGATCTTGGTCTCACCGGGGCCGCGGGTGGCCATGCCGCCACCGCCGCCGCCGCCCATCTGACGGGAGAGCGACTGACCCCAGCCACGCAGGCGCGGCAGCATGTACTGCATCTGCGCGAGCGCGACCTGCGCCTTGCCCTCTCGGGACTTGGCGTGCTGGGCGAAGATGTCGAGGATGAGGGCGGTCCGGTCGACCACCTTCACCTTGACGACGTCTTCGAGGGCGATGAGCTGGCCGGGGCTGAGCTCGCCGTCGCAGACGACGGTGTCGGCGCCGGTCTCGAGCACGATGTCGCGCAGCTCGCGCGCCTTGCCCGAGCCGATGAAGGTGGCCGGGTCCGGCTTGTCGCGGCGCTGGATCACGCCGTCGAGCACGAGGGCGCCCGCCGTCTCGGCGAGGGCCGCGAGCTCCGCGAGGGAGTTCTCGGCGTCCTGCACCGTCCCGGAGGTCCAGACACCGACCAGCACGACGCGCTCCAGGCGCAGCTGGCGGTACTCGACCTCGGTGACGTCCTCGAGTTCGGTGGAGAGGCCCGCGACACGACGCAGGGCCGCACGCTCGGAGCGGTCGAACTGGTCGCCGTCCCGCTCTCCGTCGATCTCGTGGCTCCAGGCGACGTCCTCTTCCATCAGGGCATCGGCCCGAAGGCTCTCGGTACGGCTCGTCTCCGCGAAGCTCTGCTCGTCCTGGGAAGGGGAAGAAGAGGAGGTCATTGGGTCCTTACGTCGATGAGGAGATGTGTGTCTGTGCCGGTCACAACGTCCGCGGGCGCCGAAAGATTCCCGGGCCCGGCCGCGCAGACCGGAGGGCTGCGGCCGCGTCGCCGACCTGAAGATGGTGACACGGCCGCGCCGGGCCCGTCATCCGGGTTTCGGGGCGGTGCCCGAAGGGCGCGCCACCCCGGTTCCGGGGCCGTCCTCCCGGGGCCCGTCACCTTGGTTTCGGCGCGGTCCTCGCGGCCTCGGCGGGGCGGCTGCGCCAGTCCGGGTGTCCGGGCATCGCGGGGGTCTTCGCCTCGTACAGCCAGCCGTGGAGGAAGGCGGTGAGGTCCCGGCCCGCGACCTCGCCGGCGAGCGCGACGAAGTCGGCGGTGGTGGCGGTCCCGTCCCGGTGCTCGGCGACCCAGCGGCGCTCCAGGGTCCGGAAGGCCTCGGTACCGATCTCCTGGCGGAGCGCGTAGAGGATCAGGGCGCTGCCGTCGTAGACGACGGGCCGGAAGAGGCTGATCTTGTGGGCGGGCGAGGGGGGCTCCGGGGCGGCGGGGGGCCCGCCGTCGGCCCGCCAGCCGTCGGAGGCGGCGTACGCGGCCTTCATGCGGCGCTCCAGGGACTTGCCGGCGGTCTCCTCGGCGTACAGCGCCTCGTACCAGCTGGCGTGTCCTTCGTTGAGCCACAGGTCGGACCAGGCGCGGGGGCTGACGCTGTCGCCGAACCACTGGTGGGCCAGCTCGTGGACCATGACGGAATCGACGTACCACTCCGGGTAGGCGGGCTCGGTGAAGAGGCCGCGCTCGAAGAGGGAGAGGGTCTGCGTCTCCAGCTCGAAGCCGGTTTCCGCGTCGGCGATGAGCACGCCGTACGTCTCGAAGGGGTACGGGCCGACCTGCCGCTCCATCCACTCCAGGTGGCCGGGGGTGCGGCGCAGCCAGGGCTCCATGAGCTGCCGGTCGGCGGTGGCGACCACGTCCCGTACGGGCAGTCCGTGGGGGCCCGCGCGGTGGACGACGGTGGAGCGGCCGATGGAGATCTGGGCGAGCTCCGTGGCCATGGGGTGTCGGGTGCGGTACGTCCAGGTGGAGGTGGCGCCGTGGTCGACGCGGCCGGCGGGGAGGCCGTTGGCGACGACGGTGAGGTCGCTGGGGGCGGTGATCCGGAAGGTGAACCGGGCCTTGTCCGACGGGTGGTCGTTGGAGGGGAAGACCCGGTGGGCGGCGTCGGCCTGGTTGGCCATGGCGAGCCCGTCGCCGGTGCGGACCCAGCCGCCGGTGGCGGCGGGCCCGGTGGGGTCGCTGGTGTGGGTGACGGTGATCCTGACCTCCTCCCCCGCGTCGATCGGGACGACGGGGGTGACGATCAGGTCCTCGCCGCTGGTGGTGTGTTCGGCGGGCAGGCCGTCGACGGTGACGGCGGAGACCGTGCCGTGGGTGAAGTCGAGGTTGAGCCGCTCCAGGTCCTCGGTGGCTCGCGCGTCGATGCGGGTGACGGCGGCGAGCGGCTTGGTGTTGACCCCCGGGTAGGTGACGTCGAGCGTGTACGCGAGGACGTCGTAGCCGGGGTTGCCGAGGTGGGGGAAGAGGGGGTCCCCGATGCCGAGCGGGGCCGGGGCGGGCAGCGCGGCGGCGACGAGTCCGGCCGAGGCGGCGACCAGGACGGCGGAGCGGAGCCACCGCGCGCGGGGCAGGTGGGTTCGGACGAGCGGCATGGGCCAGGGCCTTTCCGGAGGAATGGCCCTACGGCTACCAGGGCGGCCGCCGCTCACGGGGGCGGCGCGCGCGCCGGCCACCCGAAGGGGGTCGTCAGCTCAGGCCGCGCGAGTGGCGGGCACGGCTGACGTCGTACACGCCGGGGACGTCGCGCATGGCCCGCATGAGGGCGGCGAGACGGGCCACGTCGGGGAGGTGGAGGGTGTACGTGTGGCGGACCCGCTGCTCGCTGGGCGGCTCGACGTTCGCCGAGACGACGGCGGCTCCGAAGGTGGCGATGGTCTCGGTGAGGTCGGCGAGCAGTCCGGGCCGCCCGAAGGACTCGGCGACGAGGGTGACCCTGCCCTGGGCGGTGTCGCCCCAGCGGACGGTGACGGGTTCACGGCCCAGGCCGCGCATGGCGTCGGCGGCGGAGCAGCGGGTGCGGTGGACGGTGACCGATCCGCCGCGGACCCGGAAGCCGGTGATCTCGTCGGGCGGTACGGGGGTGCAGCAGCCCGCCGGGCGGACGGCCACGGGCGGCTCGCCGTCGAGCTCGGCGTGGAGTTCGGCGCCGGAGCCGCGGTCGGCGGCGACGCTGGGCTGGGGGCGCGGGTCGGTGGGGGCGGCAGGGGGCGCGGTGCTCTCGGGATGGGCGGCGAGCCAGGCGGTGATGGCGATGCGGGCGGCGGGGGTACGGGCGTGGTCCAGCCACTCGGGGGAGGGGCCGGACACGGTGTCCGGGGCGAGCAGCAGCTGGACGGTGTCGCCGTCGCCGAGGACGGTGCTGAGCGGCGCGAGGCGGCCGTTGACGCGGGCGCCGAGGCAGCCGTGGGCGGCTTCGCCGTGCTGGGCGTAGGCGGCGTCGACGCAGCTGGCGCCGGCGGGGAGGCTGATCGTGCCGGGGGCGCTGCCGTCGGCGTGGAAGACGGTGATCTCGTCGTCCTCGGCGAGGTCGGCGCGGAGCGAGGTCCAGAAGGTGTCGGGGTCGGGGGCGGACTGCTGCCAGTCGAGGAGGCGGGAGAGCCAGCCGGGGCGGGTGGGGTCGACGCGCTCGCCCTCGTCGGTCTGCGGGGCGGTGCTGTCCGGTTCCTGGCCGACGTGGGGGTTGCCGAGGGCGACGACTCCTGCCTCGGCGACCCTGTGCATGCGGTGGGTGCGGATGAGGATCTCGGCGACGGCGCCGCCGGGGGCCGCGATCGCGGTGTGCAGCGACTGGTACAGGTTGAACTTGGGGGCCGCGATGAAGTCCTTGAACTCGGAGATCAGCGGGGTGAAACAGGTGTGGAGTTCGCCGAGGACCGCGTAGCAGTCGGCGTCCTCGGCGACGAGGACGAGGAGCCGCCCGAAGTCGCAGCCGCGCAGCTCGCCGCGCTTGAGGCGGACCCGGTGGACGGAGACGAAGTGGCGGGGGCGGACGAGGACTTCGGCGCTGACGCCGGCCTCGCGCAGGACGGCGGTGACCTGCTCGGCGAAGGCGCCGAGTTCGTCGGTGGCGCCGGGGTTGTCCGCGATGAGGGCGCGGGTGGTCTCGTACTCCTCGGGGTGGAGGATGGCGAAGACCAGGTCCTCCAGCTCGGTCTTGAGGGCCTGGACGCCGAGCCGCTCGGCGAGGGGGATGAGGACGTCGCGGGTGACCCTGGCGATCCTGGCCTGTTTCTCGGGGCGCATCACGCCGAGGGTGCGCATGTTGTGGAGGCGGTCGGCGAGCTTGATCGACATGACCCGGACGTCGCTGCCGGTGGCGACGAGCATCTTGCGGAAGGTCTCGGGCTCGGCGGCGGCGCCGTAGTCGATCTTCTCGACCTTGGTGACGCCGTCGACGAGGTAGGCGACCTCCTCGCCGAACTCCCGACGCACCTGATCGAGTGTCACCTCCGTGTCCTCGACGGTGTCGTGGAGGAGGGAGGCGGTCAGGGTGGTGGTCTCCGCGCCGAGTTCGGCGAGGATGAGGGTGACCGCGAGCGGGTGGGTGATGTACGGCTCGCCGCTCTTGCGGAACTGGCCGCGGTGCGAGGACTCGGCGAGGGCGTAGGCCCGGCCCAGCACCGTCGGATCGGCCTCCGGGTGGTGGGCGCGGTGCGCCTCCGCGACGTGACTGATGGCGTCGGGCAGCCGGTCGCGTGGCGCCGGTCCGGCGGTGGCACCGAGCAGGGCGGCACGGCCGAGGCGGCGCAGGTCGATCCGGGCGCGTCCGCGTCTGCGGACGGTCACGTCGGTGTCGGCGGGCTCGGCCGCACTCACGGGGTTGGTGGCCTCTGCGCTCATGGGGCACCTCCGGCAACGTCGACCGGCGGTGGGCGGGCCAGGCGTGCCCGGGGGGCCGGTGCTTGATGCTACCGACCCCACCACGTGGCGCAGTCACGCTCTCGCTCAGCGTGAACCGGATCACCCGTTCGAGGGACAGATCAGTCGTTGACAGTTTCGATTCCGTCGCACGCCGTCCCGTTGCCCGTCGCTGCGAGCCACGTGGGGTCCACAGTGCCCTCGGCGACGATGACCGCGGGGCCGGTCATGTCGATGCGGCCGTCGGGGTGCTCGGTGATGACCAGGGTCCCGCCGAGCACGTCGACGGTGTACGTGACGGGGGTGCCGCTCTCGGCGGGGTCGACGCCGTCGCGGCGGGCGGTGGCGACGGCGACGGCGCAGGCGCCGGTGCCGCAGGAGCGGGTCTCGGACGCGCCGCGCTCGTGGACGCGCATGGCGACATGGCGGGGACCGCGGTCGGCGACGAACTCGATGTTCACCCCGTCCGGGTAGACCGCGGCGGGCTCGTACGGCGGCTCGTCGTACAGCGTTCCCGCGTGGGCGAGGTCCTCGACGAAGGCGACCGCGTGCGGATTGCCCATGTTGACGTTGCGCGCGGGCCAGCTGCGGCCGTCGACGGTGACGGTGACCCCGGCCTCGGGGAGCACCGCGCGGCCCATGGCGACGGTGACGGAGCCGTCCTTGTCCAGGTGGACGTGCTTGACGCCGCCGCGGGTGGCGACCGCGACCTCGCCCGCGGTGACGTGCCCCGCGTGCTCCAGGTAACGGGCGAAGACCCGGACCCCGTTCCCGCACATCTCGGCGACCGAGCCGTCGGCGTTCCGGTAGTCCATGAACCACTCGGCCTCGTCGGCCAGGTGGCGCGCCTCGGGGTGGGCGGCGCTGCGCACGACGTGCAGCAGCCCGTCGCCCCCGATGCCGGCCCGCCGGTCGCAGAGCCGCGCCACGACGGCGGGCGGCAGGTCGACGGCGTTCTCCGCGTCGGGGACGATCACGAAGTCGTTCTCGGTGCCGTGGCCCTTGAGGAAGGGGAGCGGCGAGGTCTGCGTGCTGGTCACGCGATCAACTGTACGGGGCGGGACCGACACCCCGCCCGGCCTGCCCGCGGGACGGCCCTCCCGGCCCGGCCGCGCCCGGCTCCCCTCCGTCCCGGGCCCCGTTCCGCACGGGCCCGGGCCGCGCTTCGTACAAGGCGAGCGGCTCCGCACGGGCGAGGGCCCGTCTCGTACGAGGCGGGGGAAAGGCCCGTGTCGTGCCGGGCCGGGCGCGGGCCCGAGCGACAGCTCAGCGCAGGCGGGCGACGCGCCAGACGGCGAGGGCGACCAGGGCCGCGATCGTCGACACGTACAGCGCGAGGACGCGCCAGTCCGGGCGCTCGCCGGAGCCGCGCGCCGGGAGTCCCGGCCAGGTGTAGCCGACCTTGCGGGCGGCCATCATGCCCCAGCCGGCCGCGCAGGAGCTGATGAGGAGGCCGAGCATGGCGACGACGGCGCCGCCGTCTCCCGAACCGAAGGCGAGCGGGAAGGCGAACATCAGCGAGCCCACGGCGGCCAGGCCCACGATCGGGGCGAGCTGCCAGATCCGCAGCCGGCGCTGGGGACGCAGCTCGACCTCGACCTCGTCGGCGTCGACCTCGACGGCGGTGCCCATGGCGTCGTCGGGTCCGTCCGGGGTCAGCCCCGGGGCCCCGACGGGTGCGTCGTCCGTCGAACGGCCCGGTGTGTCGCCCGACGGATCCGCCGTCGGGTCACCCAGGGCCGCCTCGTGCTGTTCTCTGTCGCGAGGGCCGGCCTCCATCGCCACGCGCCCTCCCCACTCGGACTCCACTTGGTCGATCGATGCTCGATGATGGCACGCTCATGACCGCCGAAATGACGGGCAGTGCGTCCCGATGCCATCACGTGATCAGGCTGTAACCGCTCGTTCGACCAACGACAGCGCCTCCCGCGGGAGTTCCCCGCGGTGATCGGCGGCTCCGCTGAGCCAGTGCACGCGCGGGTCGCGGCGGAACCACGAGTCCTGACGGCGGGCGAAGCGCTTCGTGGCACGCACGGTCTCCGCGCGCGCCTCCTCCTCGGTGCACTCCCCCGCGAGCGCCGCGAGGACCTGCTGGTAGCCCAGGGCGCGGGCGGCCGTGCGCCCCTCGCGCAGCCCGCGCGCCTCCAGGGCGCGCACCTCGTCGACGAGGCCGGCCTCCCACATCCGGTCCACGCGCGTGGCGATCCGTTCGTCGAGCTCCGGGCGGGCCACGTCGACGCCGATCTGGACGGTGTCGTAGACGGAGTCGGGGCCCGGGAGGTTGGCGGTGAAGGGCTTGCCGGTGATCTCGATCACCTCCAGGGCGCGGACGATGCGGCGTCCGTTGCTGGGGAGGATCGCGCGGGCCGCCTCGGGGTCGGCCGCGGCGAGCCGGGCGTGCAGGACGCCGGAGCCGCGCTCCTCGAGCTCGGCCTCCAGGCGGGCCCGGACGGCGGGGTCGGTGCCGGGGAACTCCAGGGCGTCGACGGCCCCCCGTACGTACAGTCCGGAACCGCCGACGAGGACGGGGGTGCGGCCGGCGGCGAGCAGCCGGTCGATCTCGGCGCGGGCGAGGCGCTGGTATTCGGCCACGCTGGCGGCCTCGGTCACGTCCCAGATGTCGAGGAGGTGGTGCGGGATGCCGCCGCGCTCCTCGGGCGTCAGCTTGGCGGTGCCGATGTCCATCCCCCGGTAGAGCTGCATCGAGTCGGCGTTGACGACCTCGCCCCCGAGCTGCTGGGCCAGGAATACACCCAGATCGGACTTTCCGGCTGCCGTGGGGCCGACGACGGCGATGACCCGCGGGGCGGGAGCTGCGCTTCTCACCGTCCCAGTCTCGCAAACCTCCCGCCCGGTCCCCGAACGAGCTACGTGACGGGCCATCTCCGGCTTCGTTGCCTGTTGCGAGGTTCCGACCGTCGATCACCGCGGAGCCGCTTCCATCCGAGTACGCTATGGAGTGAATATGGGCGTTTTTGCAATGTTTCGCCGTAAGAAGCAGGACGCGGTCGAGGCCTCCACGGAGGGGACCGCGTCCGCCGCTCCCGCGGAGGGCGAGGTCGCGGACGCCGGGACCGAGGCCGGGGCGGACGCGGCCGAGGCCCCGACGGCTGAGGCGGAGGACGGAGCCGGCCGCGCGGAGGGCGCGGAGGGCGTCGCGACGGACGAGGTGACGGCCGCCGGAGCGGTCGCCGAGGCCGTGGAGATCCCGAAGCAGCAGTCCGCCGAGGCCGCGGCCGACAGCGAGGCGGGTGAAGGCGCCCGCAGGTAGGCCCCCCGGGCTCCTGGGGGCAGCACACGGAACGCACGACACGGCAACACGGACCGTCGAGGTCCGCGGAGGGAAGGTGCCCCATGGGTCTCCTGGATTCGCTGAAGGCCAAGCTCGCCCCGGCCAAGGACAAGGTCGCCGACCTCGCGCAACAGCACGGGGAGAAGATCGACCATGGCCTGGACAAGGCCGCGCGGATGGTCGACGAGAAGACCAAGGGCAAGTACAGCGACAAGATCCACTCCGGTACGGACAAGGCGAAGGACGCCATCGACCGGATCGGCCACAAGGACGAGGGCACGCCCGGGAGCGGTGGCGCGACACCTCCGCCGACGGTCTGACGACCGGCGTCACCCGACAGTCCCTCCGCACGGCGGACGGCCGCGGAACTCGATGCTCCGCGACCGTCCGCCGTTCTCGTCCCCGCCTGCCCTCAGGACCAGGCGGCGACGAAGTACCCCACGCCGTACGGGGCGTCCTCGAAGAGCAGGGCGCCGTCGAGTCCGGCGCCCTCGGCCGCCCCCGCGAGGACCTGCCAGGGCGCGCGGCCGGCCGCCTTCAGCTCGGCCGCGAGCCCGGCGTCCATGGAGAGCAGCGCGGCCACGTCGGCCGCGCCGAGGGCCCGCGCGGCCTCCGCGTCGAAGCCGGCGGCCCGCTCGTCCAGGTAGCCGGGGGCCTTCACGGTCCGGCAGGCGCTGCCGTCGCCCATCACGAGGAGCGCGACCCGGTCGGCGGAGGCGGCGAGCTCACGGCCGGTTCGGGCGCAGTCGTCCGCCGCCGCCGTCACGGCCACGCCCAGGCCCTCGATGGGGGCGTCGGCCCAGCCGGCGCGGGTCAGGAGCCAGGCGGCGACGGCGAGGGAGAGGGGCAGGGGGCGGGCGCCGCCGGCGGGGCCTTCGCCGAGCCGTACGGAGAGGTCGACGCCGAATCCGGCGAAGGAGCCCGTCGTGCCGGCCGGGTAGACCCCGTGCGCGCCCTCGTCGGCGGGCCCGACGACGTACAGCCGGTCGGGGCGGGCGGCGGCGAGCAGCCCGACGGCGTCGGCGCAGGCGGCTCGGGCGGCGTCCAGTTCGGGGGCGGCTCCGGTCGCGACGTCGGGCACGAGGAGGGGCGGGGAGGGGCAGACGGCGGCGGCGACAAGCATGATCGGCAGCCTACTGCGCGGGGCGGTGGGTTCCGGGGGCGGCTCGGGGCGCCGGTGTGTGGGCCCGCGCCCTGGTCGTTGCGAGTACGTCCCGCCGTGGCGGGACGGGTGGGCACGCGGGACGGCGCCGCCTCCGCGTTCCGTGCCCTGACCCGCACGACCGGTTCCGTGCACGGGGTGCGGGTTCAGGCGCGTAAGCCTCTGGCGCCGGCAAGGGCGCCGTCCGTTGTGCCTAACGGGTAGGCACAACGGACGTGGGCCGGTGCGGGCCTGTGGTCAGTGGCTGCCGCAGGCCGGGGCGTCGAGTGCCGGGAGGGGGGCCGGGGCGCCCATCTTCGGGAGGCCCAGCAGGACGCCCGTCTGCTTCGGGGCGGTCGTGCGCTTCTCCCAGGCGTCGCCCGCGCGCGTGCGGCGGACCGAGGAGACCTCGCCCTCCGCGAGCAGGTGGTGCGGCGCGGCGTAGGTGATCTCGACCGTCACCACGTCGCCGGGGCGGACGTCCTCGGCCGGCTTGGTGAAGTGGACGAGCCGGTTGTCGGGGGCGCGGCCGGAGAGGCGGTGGGTCTCGCCGTCCTTGCGGCCCTCGCCCTCCGCGACCATGACCTCCAGGGTGCGGCCGACCTGCTTCTTGTTCTCCTCCCAGGAGATCTCCTCCTGGAGGGCGACCAGGCGCTCGTAGCGCGCCTGCACGACCTCCTTCGGGATCTGGCCCTCCATGGTCGCCGCCGGGGTGCCGGGGCGCTTGGAGTACTGGAAGGTGAAGGCGTTCGCGAAACGGGCCTCGCGGACGGTGTGCAGGGTCTGCTCGAAGTCCTCCTCGGTCTCGCCGGGGAAGCCCACGATGATGTCGGTGGAGATCGCCGCGTGCGGAATGGCCGCGCGGACCTTCTCCAGGATCCCGAGGAAACGCTCCTGCCGGTAGGAGCGGCGCATCGCCTTGAGGATCGTGTCCGAGCCGGACTGGAGCGGCATGTGCAGCTGCGGCATGACGTTCGGCGTCTCGGCCATGGCCGCGATGACGTCGTCGGTGAAGTCGCGGGGGTGCGGCGAGGTGAAGCGGACGCGCTCCAGGCCCTCGATCTGCCCGCAGGCGCGCAGCAGCTTGGAGAAGGCCTCGCGGTCGCCCAGGTCGGAGCCGTACGCGTTGACGTTCTGGCCGAGCAGGGTGATCTCGGAGACGCCCTCGGCGACCAGCGCCTCGATCTCGGCGAGGATGTCGCCGGGCCGGCGGTCCTCCTCCTTGCCGCGCAGGGCGGGGACGATGCAGAAGGTGCAGGTGTTGTTGCAGCCGACGGAGATCGAGACCCAGGCGGCGTACGCCGACTCGCGGCGGGTCGGCAGCGTGGAGGGGAAGGCCTCCAGGGACTCGGCGATCTCGATCTGCGCCTCCTCCTGGACGCGGGCGCGCTCCAGGAGGACCGGCAGCTTGCCGATGTTGTGCGTGCCGAAGACCACGTCGACCCAGGGGGCCTTCTTGACGATGGTGTCGCGGTCCTTCTGGGCGAGACAGCCGCCGACGGCAATCTGCATGCCGGGGCGGGTGGTCTTCATCGGGGCGAGCCGGCCGAGGTTGCCGTACAGCTTGTTGTCGGCGTTCTCACGGACCGCGCAGGTGTTGAAGACGACGACGTCGGCGTCGCCGTCCGCGCCCTTGGGGGCCCGGACGTAGCCCGCCTCCTCCAGCAGACCGGAGAGCCGCTCGGAGTCGTGGACGTTCATCTGGCACCCGTAGGTGCGGATCTCGTAGGTCTTGGTGCCGTCAACGCTCACTGCGGTGCTCCGGTCGCTGCTGCTCGTCATGGATCCAAGGGTAGGCCGTCCGGGGAGAGCCCCCGTCCCACGACCGCCGGGCGGCCCACCACCGGAGCTCTCCCTTCGTCCGGACGTCTCCGGAATGACGGCTGCTGCCACGCTCCGACGAGGTGCCGCGCTACCTGGAGCCCTGAGCCCATTCGGTGAGCACCTCGTCGGTGTGCTCGCCCGGGAGCGGGGCGGGGCCCGGGGCTCCGGCCGGGGTGCGGTCGAAGCGCGAGGCGGGGGCCGGCTGGAGGCTGTCGCCGACCGCCACGAAGGCGCCGCGCGCGGCCAGCTGGTGGTGCTCGGCCGCCTCGGCGGCGGTCAGCACGGGGGCCACTCCGGCGTCCACGGCGTCGAAGAGCTTGACCCAGTGCTCGCGGTCCCGGGTCGCGAAGCGGGCGGCGATCAGGGCGCGCAGCGCGGGCCAGGCCGCCGGGTCGGCGCGGTCGGGGAGGGGGTCGTGCTCTGTGAGGCCCAGCTGTTCCAGGAGGTTCTGGTAGAGCCGGGGCTCGATGGCGGCGACGGCGACGTACAGGCCGTCGGCGGCCTCGTAGAGGGAGTAGTGCGGAGCGTCGGTGACGGTGTGGTTGCCGGGGACCGCGCGCCACTGGTGGATCAGGGTGGCGATCAGGGCGGCGCCGTCCGTGAGGGCGGTGTCGACGACCTGGCCCCGGCCCGAGCGCTCCCGCTCGTGGAGCGCGGCGAGCAGCCCGTGGACGTGGGCGTTGGCGCCGCCGGCGAAGCTGGAGAGGTACGCGGCCGGGGGCGGCACCGGCGCTCCGGTCTCCGGGTCGGTGTCCAGGGCGCCGGTCAGGGCGAGGACCGCGAGGTCGTGGGCGGCGCGCCCGGCCCACTCGCCCTGCCCGCCCCAGCCGCTGAGCCGCCCGTACACCAGGCGGGGATTGCGGGCGAGGGCCGCCTCGGGGCCGATGCCGAGGCGGTCGGCGACGCCGGGTCGGAAGCCCTCGACGAGGATGTCGGCGTGCCCGGCGAGCGTGAGCGCCCGCTCGATCCCCTCGGGGCTCTTGAGGTCCAGGGCGACCGAACGGCGGCCGCGGGAGAGCGGGTTCTCCGGCGGCCGCCCGGCGTCGCGGGCCGGCGGGCCGGCCGGCGCCCTGTCGACCCGTACGACGTCGGCGCCGAGACCGGACAGCACGGTGCCGACGAACGCGGTGGGCGCCGAGCCCGCGAATTCCAGTACCCGTACTCCGGCCAGCGGTCCTGCCATGACCAACTCCCTTGAATTCATGGGCTTGTGATGCCTACCACGCTATTCAGCACCTCGCCTGAAAGGACTGCGGAGATCCGTAGCGCCGGGAATTCGGCAGCGCCGGAGACTGGGGGAATTCCCCCTTCTCCGCTATCGAAAGGCATGCCGTATGGCCATCGTCTACACCGCCGAGGTCACCTCCACGGGAGACGGGCGCAATGGCGCCGTGCGCTCCTCCGACGGGCTCCTCGACCTGCCGCTGTCGAGCCCCAAGGCCGTCGGCGGCTCCGGCACCGCGACCAACCCCGAGCAGCTCTTCGCCGCCGGTTACGCCGCCTGCTTCCACAGCGCGCTCCGGGTCTCCGCCCGCGAGTCCAGGACCCCGCTCAAGGACGACACCGTCACCGCCGAGGTGGCGCTGCACAAGGAGGACGGGGGTTTCCACCTGTCGGTGGTCCTCACCGTCGAACTCCCCGGGCTCGACGCCGCCGAGGCGCGGCGGCTCGCCGACGCGGCCCACGGCCGCTGCCCGTACTCGAAGGCGATCCGGGGGAACGTCGAGGTGAGGATCGACCTTCCCGCATAAGGCGTACGAAGAGCGGAAAGCCCCCGTGGTCGTCCACGGGGGCTTTCCTTTCGCGTACGAGCCTAGGAGCGTACGGCGGAGGGTCAGCGTTTCGCCGCCGCCGCTGCCGCCGCCGCGGCCGGGAGCGCCTCGACGACCCGGCTCACGGCCCGGTCGTCGTGCGAGGCCGAGATGAACCAGGCCTCGAACGGCGAGGGCGGCAGATAGACGCCCTGCCGCAGCAGCTCGTGGAAGAACGGGGTGTAGCGGTACGACTCGGTGGCGCGGACCCCGTCGAAGTCCACCACCTCGTCCTCGCCGAAGAAGACCGAGAACATGGTGCCGGAGTACTGCAGCCGGTGCGCGACGCCCTCCTTGGTGAGGGCGGCGGAGACCTCGGCGCCGATGGTGGCCGAGACCTCGTCGAGCCGTTCGTACACCTCGGGGGTGCTGTGCCGCAGGGTGGCGAGGCCGGCGGCGGTGGCGACCGGGTTCCCGGAGAGGGTGCCCGCCTGGTAGACGGGTCCTGCCGGGGCGAGGTGCGCCATGACGTCCGCGCGTCCGCCGAAGGCCGCCGCCGGGAAGCCGCCGCCCATGACCTTGCCGAAGGTCAGCAGGTCGGGGGCGACGCCGTCCCGCCCGTACCAGCCGGAGCGGCTGGCCCGGAAGCCGGTCATGACCTCGTCGGAGATGAACAGCGCGCCGTGGCGGGCGGTGATCTCCTTGAGGCCGGCGTTGAAGCCGGGCAGCGGCGGGACGGCGCCCATGTTGCCGGGGGCCGCCTCGGTGATGACGGCGGCGATCTCGTCGCCGATCTCGGCGAAGACCTTCTCGACCGCCGCCAGGTCGTTGTACGGCAGGACGATCGTGTCGCTCGCCTGGGCTCCGGTGACGCCCGGGGTGTCGGGCAGCGCGAAGGTCGCGAGGCCGGAGCCGGCCGAGGCGAGCAGCGCGTCCACGTGACCGTGGTAGCAGCCGGCGAACTTCACGATCTTGCCGCGGCCCGTGAAGCCGCGCGCGAGCCGGATCGCCGACATGGTCGCCTCGGTGCCGGAGCTGACGAGGCGGACCTGCTCGACCGGGGCGACCCGGTCGACGATCTCCTCGGCGAGTTCGACCTCTCCGGTGGAGGGCGCTCCGAAGGAGGTGCCCCGCTCCAGGGCCCGGGTGACCGCCTCGACGACGGCCGGGTGCCGGTGGCCGAGGATCATGGGGCCCCAGGAGCAGATGAGGTCGACGTACTCGTTGCCGTCGCTGTCGGTGAGGTACGGGCCCTGGGCGGAGGCGATGAAGCGGGGGGTGCCGCCGACGGCGCCGAAGGCGCGGACCGGCGAGTTGACGCCGCCGGGGGTGACCTTGCGGGCGCGCTCGAAGAGGGCCTTGCTGTTGGTCTCCGTACCGCTCATCGGGCGTCCTCCTCGGCGGCCTCGAAGCTGAGCGCGGCGTCCAGGACGACCGCGCCCCTCGTGAGGACCCGTACGGGGTTGAGGTCGAGGGCGAAACCGGCCGGCCAGTCCTGGACCAGTTCGCCGACCTTGTGGAGGAGTTCGGCGGCGGCCTCGACGTCCACGGCGGCGCGGCCCCGGGTGCCGGCGAGTATCTTCGCGCCGCGCAGGCCGGCGAGGAGCTCCGCGCCCTCGCCGGGGGCGAGGGGCAGCAGCCGGTGGCCGACGTCGTCGAGGACCTCGGTGAAGATCCCGCCGAGACCGGCGGTGAGGACCGGGCCCAGGTCGGTGGTGTGGACTCCCACGATCAACTCGACGCCCTCGTCGACGAGTTCCTCGACGAGCACCTGACCGCCGAGCGCGGCCAGCCGACCGTACGCCTCGCGTGCGTTCTCGGCGGTGACGCCGATCTCGACGCCACCGGCCTCCGTCTTGTGCAGCAGGCCGGGAACCACGGCCTTGAGCACCGCCGTACCGCCGGCCTCGGTCACGGCACGCGCCGCGTCCTCGGCGTCCGCCGCGATCCGGCCCTTCGGCACGGAGATCCCCGCCTCGGCGAGGAGCCGCTTGAGCTCGGGCTCGGTGGCGCCGGCGCCGGGCCCGGGGACCCTCCCGGGGCGCGGGGCGGCCGGGAGCGTACGGGGGCGGCTGACCTCCCACAGGGCGGCGGCGGCGCGCAGGGCGCGGGCCGGTGTGGGGTATTCGGGCAGACCGGCCTCGCGCAGGTCGCGCGGGGCGTCGGGGGCGAGGAAGTCGGCGCCGGTGCGGGCGACGAGGATGGGCTTGCCGCCCTTCTCGGCGGCGCGGGAGAGGGCGTTGACGGCCTTCTCGACGTCGGGTCCGGCCATCACGCAGAAGGCGGCGACAATGATGTCGACGGTGTCGTCGGCGATCAGGACGTCGAGGGAGCGGTCGAAGAGGGAGGGGTCGCTGAGGACGGTGGCCGTGATGTCGACCGGGTTGTCGATGGCCCCGAACGCGGGGACGATCTCGGCGAGTGCCTCCTTGCTGCGCGGCTCCAGGGCGCTCAGCTCCAGGCCGTGGGCCTCGACGGCGTCGGCGGCGAGGATGCCGGAGCCGCCGGAGGTGGTGACGACGGCGACCCGGTTGCCGGCGGGGCGCCGCTCGGACTCGAAGACCCGGGCGACGTCGAGGAGTTCGTCGATGTCGTCGACGCGGACGATGCCGAGGCCGCGCAGGGCGGCGTCCAGGACCCGGTCGTCGGTGGCGAGGGCGCCGGTGTGCGAGGCGGCCGCGCGGCCACCCGCCTCCGTACGGCCGGACTTGAGGAGGGCGACGGGCTTGCCCGAGCCGGCCAGTTCGCGCAGCGTCCCGATGTCCGGGGTGTCCTCCAGGTAGCCGAGGAGGCCGGTGACCTCGGGGACCGTGGCGAGTTCGCGGAGGACTTCGAGGGCGGTGACGTCGGCGTCGTTGCCGGTGCTGACGACCCAGCCGGGGCGCAGGCCCCGCTCCAGGGCGAGGCTGGCGGCGCCGAAGCCGAGGGCGCCGCTCTGGCTGACGAAGGCGAGGGTGCCGGGCTCGAAGGGCACGGACTCGGCGCCGAAGAGCGGGCTGAAGGTGGCGAGGACGCGGTTCTCGTAGCCGACGGCCCCGATGCAGTTGGGGCCGATGATCCGCAGGCCGCCGGCGCGGGCCTTGGCGACGACCTCGGCCTGGAGGCGGGCGCCCTCCTCGCCGGTCTCGGCGAAGCCGGAGGAGGCGATGACGGCGAGCTTCACGCCGGCGGCCACGCAGTCGTCGACGGCGCCGGGGACCCGTTCGGCGGAGACCATGATCAGGGCCAGGTCGACGGGGCCGGGGGCGTCCTTGACGCTGGGGTACGCGGGGACGCCGAGGATCTCCGCCGAGCGGGGGTTGACCGGCAGGATACGGCCCTTGTAGCCGTACCGGAGGAGGTAGTCGAGCGGCTTGCGGCCCAGGGCGCCGGGGCGCTCGCTGGCCCCGATGACGGCGATGGATTCGGCTTCCCAGAGGGCCGAGATGTCACTCATGCGATGGCCTCGATCTTCTTCTCGGTCTTGATGTCGTTCTTGTGCTCGTTCGGATCGTTCGTCCGCTCGGCGCCGTCGTCGGACTCGGCGGCGGCGAAGAGGCGGGTGAAGGCGGCGATGTGCCGGGCGCCGTCCGGGTCGGCCGCGAGCTCGCGCACCAGGACGGTGGGCTGGTGCAGGGCCTTGTCGACGATGCGGCGGACGCTGCGGCCGATCTCCTGGCGCGCCGCGCCGTCGAGCCCGTCGAGGCGGCGGGCGAGCCGGTCGAGTTCGGCTTCGGCCGCCTCGGTGGCGGCGGCGCGCAGGGCGGTGAGGACGGGCTTGGCGCCGGCCAGCCGGAGGCCGGTGCGGAACTGCTCGACCTCGGCGTCGATCAGCTCGTGCGCGGCCTGGACGCTGGCGGCGGAGATCTCGTCCTTCTGGCCCTCCTCCGCGATCCGGCGCAGGTCGACGAAGGTGACGCCGGGCAGTTCGGCGGCCGCGGGCGCGATGTTGTGCGGCAGGGACAGGTCGAGCAGGAACAGCTCGCGGCCGTCGCGGGCGGCGAGCGCCTTCTCGACGTCCCCGGCGGTGACGAGGTGGCCGGTGGCGGCGGTGGCGCCGACGACGACGTCCACCTCGGTGAGCAGCCGGGGCACGTCCGTGAGGTCGTAGCCCACTCCCCCGGTGGTCTCGGCGAGCCGCTGGGCCTTCTCCGGGGTGCGGTTGGCGACGTGGACCCGGTCGAGACCGGAGCGGCGGAGCGCGGCCACGACGACACCGGCGAAGGCGCCGGCGCCGATGACCAGGGCGGTCTTGCCGTGCAGGGAGCCGACGCGGCGTTCGAAGAAGCCGAGTCCGGCGGTGGCGAGCGAGCGGCCGGCCTCGTTGAGCCCGGTCTCGTTGCGGGCCCGCTTGCCGACCCGCAGGGCGGTCTGGACGGCCTTGGCGAGGACCCGGCCGGTGCGGTCGAGCCGCTGGGACCGTTCGAGGCCGAGTTTCACCTGGCCGAGGATCTGGTCCTCGCCGACCACGACCGACTCGAGTCCGGAGGCCACGGCGAAGAGGTGGCGTACGGCTCCGTCGGCATGGTGGCTGTAGAGGTGCGGGGCGATCTCCGCGCGGTCGACGCCGGTGTGCTGGGCGAACAGCTCGCCGAGGTCGTCGAGTTCACCGAGGCCGGTGGTGGAGCCGCGGGTCTCGGCGTAGACCTCCAGGCGGTTGCAGGTGGAGACGACGACGGCGGCGTCGATGCCGTCGACGGAGGTCACGTCGGAGACGAGGTCCTCGGCGGGCCGGTCGGTCTCGGCGAGTCTCTCCAGGAGGTCGAGCGGGGCGCTGGCGTGGCTGATGCCGAGGACCAGCATGGTGGAGGACGGGGTCACCGGGTCACCGCTCCAGACTCTGGGCGAACTCGGAGGCCCAGTAGGTGATGATCTGTGTGGCGCCGGCGCGGTGGATCGAGGCGAGGCTCTCCCGGACGACCTGGTCGCGGTCGATCCACCCCTTGGCGGCGGCCGCCTCGACCATGGAGTACTCGCCGGAGACCTGGTAGGCGGCGACGGGCACCTGCACGTGGTCGGCGATGAGCCGGACGATGTCGAGGTAGGCGAGGGCGGGCTTGACCATCACCAGGTCGGCGCCCTCGGCGACGTCGAGCGAGACCTCCAGGAGGGATTCCCGGATGTTGCCGGGGAACTGCTGGTAGCCCTTGCGGTCGCCGCGCAGGGTGGACTCGACGGCGTCGCGGAAGGGGCCGTAGAAGTGCGAGGCGTACTTGGCGGAGTAGCCGAGGATCGCGACGGACTGGTGGCCGGCCCGGTCGAGGGCCTCGCGGATGCGGCGCACCTGGCCGTCCATCATGCCGCTGGGGGCGACGATCTGGGCGCCGGCCTCGGCCTGGACGACGGCGGCCTGGGCGTACAGCTCGATGCTGGCGTCGTTGTCGACGTCGCCGTTGGCGTCCAGGACGCCGGTGTGACCGTGGTCGGTGTACTCGTCGAGGTTGATGTCGCCGATGATCACGGTGGAGTCGCCGACCTCGGCGGCGACGTCGCGCAGGGCGACCTGGAGGATGCCGTCCGGGTCGACGGCCCCGGTGCCGGTGGGGTCCTTGTGCTCGGGGATGCCGAAGAGGATGAGCCCGCCGACCCCGTTGGCGACGGCCTCGGCGGCCGCCTTGCGGAGGGTGTCGCGGGTGTGCTGGAAGACGCCCGGCATGGAGGGGATCTCACGCGGTTCGGTGAGGCCCTCGCGGAGGAAGAGCGGCTGGACGAGGTTGGCGGGGCCGACGCGGGTCTCGGCGGCGAAGCGGCGCAGGGCGGGCGTGCGGCGGAGCCGGCGCGGGCGGTAGTAGGGGGCGGCGGGGTCGGTGGCCGCGGTGTTGCGGCCGTAGGCGTCGTACGTCATGGGCGTGACTCCCTCGAAGGCGTGGCGGCGTGCGGTACGTGACGGTGGGGGTGCGGGCGCGGGGCGGGGTGCCCGGCGCGCGGGGCGTGCGGGGCTGCGGACACGGCATCCCCTAGAGGGCCGAGCCCAGGAAGACCTGCTCCAGGTGCTTGGCGACGGGCTCGTCGGGGCGGCTGAACCAGTAGCCGTGGCCGCTGCGCTGGAAGAGCTTCAGCTCGCCCAGCTGGACGAGGGTCTCCGCGAGCTTGACGGCGAGTCCGGCCGGGTCGATCACGGGCAGGCCGTGCAGTTCGTGGATGCCGAGGTGCCAGAGGATCTCGTTGGGGATGCCCTCGGCGGGGATGATGACCTCGGCGCCGGCCTTGGCGGCGCGCAGGGCGGCCGCCGAGTACACCTCGACGAACTCGTCGAAGTCGCCCTCCAGGGAGCGGTGTACGGAGTCCCAGCCGCCGGGCACGACCTCGTACGAGCTGAGCGAGGACTCCAGGCGGTACTGCCGGATGTTTGCCCTGATCGGCTCTTCCAGGGGCGGCATGAAGCCGAGGACGCCGAAGCGCTGCCCGGTGAGCGCCGAGAGGAAGAAGGCCGTCTCGCCGTAGCCGAGGGTGGGGATGGAGGCGAGGTGGCGGGCGTCGCGCAGACCGGGGTCCTGGCCGGCGGCGATCACCCAGGCGTCGTAGCCCTCCCGCTCCGCCACGAGCGCGGACTCGGAGAAGTGCCGGCTGAAGAGCACCTGGGCGGAGTGGTGGCCGACGAGGCCGAAAGGGGTGCGGTCGGGGTACGTGTCGGCCGGCAGGGTCTTGATGTCGACGGTGGTTCCGGGAGCGGCGATCGCGTCGAGGTGCTCGCGGTACCACTGGTCGAGCAGCGGAAGCCGTCCTTCAACGGTGTGCTTGTGAAACCAGATCCGCATGTGCGTCACCTTTCAGGGGTCGTGGTGCGACGTCGAGAAGTGAGGCCTTGATCAGGTAGTCGGTGGCCGCGCGGGGATCCGCGGCGGTGCGCCGCAGGCCGGCGACCCGGGCGAGGAGTTCGGCCGGGCTGTCCAGACCGGCCGTGCGGGCCTCGCTGCGCGGGAGGACCGCCGTCTCGACGATGGAGCGGCGTCGGCCGAGGGCCGCGTCGAGCGGTGCCTCGTCGCCCGTGCCTGCCCGCAGGACGGCGGCGAGGGCCCGGCCGGTCTCCACCGCGTCGTGGATCCCGCAGTTCATGTTCAGTCCGCCGGCGGTGGACGTGAGGTGGGCCGCGTCGCCGGCGAACAGCACGCGTCCGGCCCGGTAGCGCGGCAGCAGGAACCGCGCGAGCCGGTAGGTGTGCGCGTCCGCGATCCGTACGGCCCGTCCGGCGGCGCCCGGCAGGGCCCGCTCGACCCGGGCCCGTACGGCCCCCGGCGCGAGCACCTCGTCGCGGGGGGTCCCGCGCCGGATCCGGAAGATCAGCCGCCAGTGGTCGGGCATCCCGAGCGCGCTGAACGAGGCCCGGGGGTCGCGGACGTACGTCAGGGGGGCGAGCCCCGGGACCAGTTCGTCGAGCGGGGAGTCGGTGACCACGCGGAGCGCGTAGTCCGGGTACTCCTCGGCCGTGCCGGGCAGTCCGGCGAACTCGCGCAGCCGGCTGCGGCTGCCGTCGGCCGCCAGGACGTACGGGTGGTGGGTGACGGTGGCCCGCCCCGCCGCGTCCTCGGTGCGCAGCCGCACGCCGCCGCCGGTCTCGTCGGCTCCGGTGGCGGTGGCACCGAACCGTACGTCGGCGAGTCCGGTCGCGGTGAGCGCGTCGAGCAACAGCGGGGTGAGCCTGGCCTGTTCGACGTGGAGCCGGTACGGATGGCGGGTGTGTCCGGCGAGCAGGGCGTAGTCCAGCTCGGCGTGCACACCGCCGTCCAGGTCGCGCCACTGGACGCGGTCGACGGTCCGGCCCTCGCGGCGCAGGGCGGCCGCCACGCCGAGTTCGTCGAGGAGGTCGAGGGTGGCGGGGTGGAAGGTGGAGGCGCGGGACTCGGTGGCCAGCTCGCTCCTGGACTCCAGGACGGTCACCGGGATCCCGGCGCGGGCGAGGACGAGCGCGGCGGTCAGGCCCACCGGCCCGGCGCCGACGACGGCGACAGGCGCGTGGTAGGCGGGCCCGTAGGACGCCGCAGGGCCGTAGGGCGTCGTACGGCCGTAGGGCCCTGTATCGCCGCTCACGACACGGCCACGGCGGCGGGCCCCGCCACGTCGTCCCGGCCGCGCGGGCCGCCGCCCGTCCGCTCCGCGAGCCGGCGGAGCAGCGGGTGCGCGTCCGGTCCGCCGGCCGGGAGGCCGAGGGTGTCGCGGGCCCACCAGGCGCTCGCCAGGTTGGAGGTGAGCAGGGTGCGCCCGTTGTCCCGGCCGAGCTCGGCGAGCGCGTCGAAGGTGAACATGCCGGTGCCGGTGAACAACAGCGTGGCGTCCTCCGGGAGTTCGGCCTCCCGCACCTGCGCGACGAGTTCGTCCGTCGTCACGTCGTACGGGGAGAAGCGCGCGCCGGCCCGGATCTTGACGACCCGGTCGACCGTGAGTCCGGCCGACTCCCAGTACGCCTGGGAGAGTTCCGTGAGCCACGGCTCGTACGGCGAGACGAGGACGAGCCGCTCGGCCCCCACGGCCCGCGCCGTGTCGAGGATGGCCAGGGCGGCGGAGCGTACGGGGGCTCCGGCGCGCTCGGAGAGCTCCGCGCAGAGAGCGCGGTCGCCTTCGGGGGTGAGGAGGTAGTGCGAACCGGTGCAGGCGACGACGGCCGCGTCGAGACGCAGTCCGCCGAAATTCCCGAGCACTTCCGGGAGCACGTCGTTGTACTTCTCGAGACGACCACGCAGGTCTTTTCCGGGAAGTACCGGGAATCGTGAAGTGTGCACATTGAATTCGGGGCTTACGAGGCTGCCGATCTCGGGTTCGGCGGCGGCGTTTCCGGACGGAACCACCACTCCGAGTCGCGGCGCCGATTGCAGAGCCATGAACCAGTCTCTCCCATCGGTCGGTGCCATTGACATCACCGTACGGTCGGAGCGGCCCGCACATCGATACGGGAATCCGCACCCCCTCACCGGGTGCGGTAAATGCGAACGGCGCCGCACCGTGAATACGGTGCGGCGCCGCGGCCGGAGGAACAGGGAATTCAGCTGGCCGCCTCGGCGACGAGTTCGTCGATCTTCGCGCGGCGGGTGAGTCCGCCGTTCACGGCCCAGTTCCCCTCCGGGATCTCGTTCACGACGAGCCAGACGACGGTGTCGGGGCCCGTCGCCTCGTGCACGTGCCGGGTGATCTCGACGGAGAGGGCCTCGTTCCGCTCGGGGGTCAGGAAGCCCTCCAGGGGCGTGACGACGACCAGGACGCCCGGGGGCCGGCCGGCGCCGGTGGTCGCGAGCCCCTTGGGGGCCTCGCGGACGTAGACCCAGGTGGCGGCGGCGAAGAACTCGGTACGGGGCAGCGCCATGGCCGTCAGCACGGAGTCGGCGACCTGCTGTTGCAGGACCTCCGCGGCGGCCTCGGACAGGGTGCCCTCGGGAACGGTTATCTCGACCAGCGGCATGGTGACTCCCATCATCGGTGTGTGCGTCAGGAGGTACGGATCGATCAGCAGGCCAGCGCGGCTTCGAACCGGTCGATGGCAGCGGCCAGCTGGGCGCGCCTGCGGATGTCGAGCTTCCGGTAGATCCGGGTGATGTGCAGTTCCACGGCCCGGGTGGAGACCGTGAACGCCTCGGCGATCTGTTTGTTGGTCAGGCCGTCGAGCATCATCGTGGCGATGCGCCGCTCGTGGGCGGTCAGCTCCTCACGGGCGCTCGGCGGGGCGAGCGGGGCGACGGGGGCCGGCACGCCCCCGCGTATTCGCTCGTGGGTCCCGGCGCCTCCGGTGGACCGCTCCAGGCCGGCGAGCACCACGTGCCCCATGACGGCGTTCCATTCCCGGACCCGCAGCTCGCCGATGACCTGCGCCTGCGCGTACGGGTCGGCGTACAGCACGCGTAAGAGCGTGCGGCGGTCGGGGGCCTCGCAGACGAGGAACTCCCCGGTGCCGTCCCGCCAGGGTCCGCCCCCGAGCAGGATGCCGCGGGCGGACATTCTTTTCCAGTAGGCCCGGTGAGCCTCTCCGAAACTCAACCGGTCCGTCTCATTGCCACGGAAAACGAGTTCGACCACAAAAGCCACGTACGACTCCCCCATAAAAGGCCGGGTGTTTCCACTTGCGACGCTACCACCGACCGCCCGCCCATTGAATGAACACAATGTTGCGGGCGGCGGCCCGGCATTTCACGGGTTCCGGGGGAATGATCTAATCGGCGGCCGCCGCTGTCGGCATGGGGGCGGCCCCGGGCGCCGGTTCGGCCGCCGGCTTCGGCTTGCGCCGGAGCAGACCGGTGGCGGCGAGGACCGCCACCGCGCCCAGCCACACGGTCCAGCCGAGCGGCTCGCGCAGCACGACGGCGCCGAGCACCACGGCCACCGCGGTCATCAGATAGGTGACGGTCGAGGCCACGGTGGGCCCGTCCTTGATGATCAGCTCGAAGTTGAGCAGCGCGGCGAAGCCGGTGCAGACGACGCCGAGGACGAGGACGGAGATCACCGAGTCGGCGCGCCAGGTCACGGCCTGGAGGCCGAGGAACGGGAAGGCGGCGAGGAGCAGCACGGTCGCCACGCTCAGCTGCCCGCCGGCCAGCATCAGCGGCGGAATGCCCTTGCCCACGAGGAACTTCCCCATGTACGCGAAGCTGGCGCCGAAGCTGATCGAGCCGAGGACGAAGCAGAGGATGCTCCAACCGGTGCCTGCCGAGGCGGAGTTCCAGGGGGAGGCGATGAGCGCGGTGCCGCCGAGGCCGAGCAGCACACCGCCCGCCTTGAAGGCGGAGACCCGCTTCTCCTGGCCGAGGAGCAGGGCGGCCGCCAGGGTCCAGATCGGCGCGCTGCCGTTGACGACGGCGGCGACGCTGCTGGAGCCGGCGATCTCGCCCTCGGCGTACAGGGTCCATGGGACGGCGTTGCCGAGGAGGGCGGCCACGGCCAGATGCCCCCAGGTGGCGGGCTCCTTGGGCAGCCGGAGCCCCTTGGCGTAACCGATGGCGAGGATGACGACGGCGCCGAGGGCGAGCCGGATCAGCACCATCTGCACGGGTGAGAAGCCGTAACCGGCGATCTTGATCCACAGGAAGACGGAGCCCCAGATGAGGCTCAGCGCGGCCAGCCGCGTGTACGTGGCTTTGGACATGGGTGTTCCTGCTCCAGGAGAAGGCAAGGCGAGAAAGGGGAGAAGTAGGGGACGCGCGAAGTGGTCCGCGGTACGGGAACGAGCCTCGCAGCGACGGCCGGGCGGGTCCAGCAACGGCTGGTGGACGGTACCTTCCACGAGCCGTGGCGAATCGTGTTCCGCCCGGTCAGGCGGGAGCGACGGCCGCCCTGGCCACTGTGCGGAGCGCGTCGAGGACGGCGGCGATCTCCGGCGAGGTCTGGCTGCCCTCCCGTACGGCCGCGAAGACCGTGCGGGACGGGGCCTGCTCACTGAACGCGCGGATCGTCACCTCGGGCCGCGGGGCCGGCTTGGCCATCCGCGGGACGAGCGCGACCCCGAGGCCGAGCCGCACCGCCGCCAGCGTGGCGTCCCAGTCGCCGATGGCGTGGGAGGCCTGCGGGGTGAACCCGGCGGCCGTACAGGCGGCGACGCCGATGTCGTGACACATGCCGGTCGTCGCGAAGATCCAGGTCTCCTCGGCGAGGTCGGCGAGGAGCAGCCGGGGGCTGTCGAGGAGCCGGTGGCCCTCCGGCAGCGCGATGTCGAAGGGGTCCTCGCAGAGCGCGACCCGGTGGAACCGCCCGTCGAACCGCCCGTCCTCGCCCGCGGCTCCCGGCCGGTGGGCGGTGTCCGCGGAGATGACGACGTCCGTCTCCCCCCGGTGCAGCATCGAGAAGCTCTCCGGCGGGTCGACCTCGGCCAGCGAGGTCCGCAGGAGCGGACGGCTCTCGCGCAGCCTGGCCACGGCGGGCAGGATCAACGCCGAGAGGGTGGTGGAGAATCCGGCGACGGCCACCTCGCCGCGCTCGCCGCTGCTGTGCGCGGCGAGCTCCGCGCGCATCTGCTCGACCTGGGTGAAGACGGCGTCGGCGTGCCGGAGCACGATCCGCGCCGCGCCGGTGAGGCGCAGCCGGCGCCCGGACGGTTCGGTGAGCGGGACGCCCAACTCCCGTCCCAGGGCGCTGATCTGCTGGGAGACGGCCTGCGGGGTGAGGTGGAGGGCCTGGGCGGCCGCGCTGACGGTGCCGCGCTCGCTGAGCTCTCTGAGCACGCGCAGCTTCCGCAGGTCCAGATCGGCCACGTCCCGCACTCCCTCCCCCTCTCTCCGTACCGAACGTCAGCGTCTCGTCATCGTACGCAGCCGGTGTCGACGTCGATGATCTCCTTGACCAGTGTCTCCAGGACGTCGAGGTCCCGCGCGGTGCGGCCCGCCTCCCGCCGGTCGCCCGGATACGTGGGGTCGAGGACGACGGCGCCGGCCCCCAGGTCCTGGAGGAGCCCGAGGTCGTCGGCGATCTGCGCCAGGGTGCCCTCGCCGAGCAGCCTTCCGGGGCCCAGCGGCCGGGGGGTGACGCGCAGTTTGATGCGGGGGCTGAGGTCGGGCACCGGCAGTTCCTGCTCCTCGGCGACCTGGCGGAGGGTGGGCAGTCCCACGCCGAGGAGCCAGTCGCCGGAGACGGAGGTGGGGTGCCAGGCGTCGCCGAGGCGGACGGCCCGGCGCAGCGCTCCGTAGCTGTGGCCGCCGACCCAGACGGGCGGTCCGGGCCGCTGCACGGGCAGCGGCCCGGTGTGGACCTCGCGGAAGGAGACGTGGGCGCCGTCGAAGGAGGCGACCTCGTCGGCCCAGCAGGCCTTGATCGCGGCGAGGTACTCGTCGCTGATCGCCCCGCGCTTGCGGTACGGCACGTCGAGGACGGCGAACTCCCGGGCGGCCCAGCCGGCGGCCGCGCCGAACACCAGCCGGCCGTTGCTGAACCGGTCGATGTTGGCGGCGACGCGGGCGGTGTGCACGGGATGCCGGTACGGGAGGATCGTCACCGTCGTCCCGAGGCCCACGGTCCTGGTGACCCCCGCGAGCCAGGCGAGGGTCGCGAAGGGGTCGTAGAACGGCGCGGGAAAGAGGTGCTGGACGTCCGGGGTGAGCGCCACGTGGTCGGAGACCATGGCGTAGTGGTAGCCCATCGCCTCGACCCGCAGCGCCCAGTCGGCGAGGGCGTCGGGAGTGGCTTCGGGCCCGTAGTTGGGCAGATTGACGCCGAACTTCATGAGGCGTTCCTTTCCGGGGCGTCGGCCGCGGTCGTGTGCGCGGCTCCGGTCCCGTGGGCATGGTCCGTGGGGTCGGGCCCGGAGTGGCGCCGGGCCACCGCGAGGTGGAAGAGGACTCCCGCGAGCGCGACCCCGGCGGCGAGGAGCGGGAGCAGGCGGGCGTCGAGCCCGTGGGCGAGGGCGAGGCCGCCGAGCGCGGAGCCGACGGCGCCGCCGAGGTAGGTGGCGGAGCTGTTGAGGCCGACGGCGGCGGTCCCGCTGCCGGACGCCTCCCCCGCCAGGAGCCGGTGCTGCTGCGGGACGACGAAGGCCCAGCCGACCGCGCCCCAGACGAGCAGCGGCAGCAGGACGAGGCCGGGCACGGCGCCGGTCCACGGCAGCAGCGCCAGGGCGCCGCCGAGGATGCCGAGGA
Source organism: Streptomyces sp. NPDC034084 (assembly GCF_055575535.1). Taxonomy (NCBI): domain Bacteria; kingdom Bacillati; phylum Actinomycetota; class Actinomycetes; order Kitasatosporales; family Streptomycetaceae; genus Streptomyces; species Streptomyces sp. NPDC034084. Next base: position 48,592 of record NZ_JBVISK010000011.1, on the reverse strand, counting down.
GCACGACGGCGAGGCGGGCGGGCCGTCCCGTCCGGTCGACGAGGGTCCCGGCGAGGAGACTGCCGCAGACCCCGCCGATGCCCCAGACCCACAGGTACGGCACCGCGCTGCCCACGTCGGCGACCCGGTGCAGCACCGGTTCGAGGTAGGTGTACAGCCCGAGGCTGGCCACGGTCTGGGTGAAGGTGACGACGACGACCACGGCCACCCGGGGCCGGGCGAGGGCGCCGATCCTGGCCTTCAGCGAGGGCGCCGCGGCTCCCCGTACGGGCGGCAGCGCCATGGTGACGCCGAGCAGCGCGGCCAGACCGAGCGCGGTGATCAGCCACAGCGCCGCCCGCCAGCCGGAGCCGGCCGCGACGAGCAGCCCGAGCGGCACGCCGAGCACGGTGCCCGCGCTCATCCCGCCGAGGACCGTGCCGAGGGCCCGCCCGCGCCGCCCGGGCGGGACGAGCGCGACGGCGGCGGTGGCCGCGGCCGGGGTGAAGAGGCCCGCTCCCGTACCGGCGAGGGCGCGGGTGCCGAGGAGGACGGCGTACGAACCGGCCAGCGCCGTACCGGCGTTGGCGAGGACGAAGACGACGAGTGCGGTGAGGAGGACCGTGCGGGTGCCCCAGCGGGCGAGGACGGCCGAGAAGAGCGGCGCGGCCAGGGCGTAGCAGAGGGTGAAGGCGGTGACGGACTGGCCCGCGAGGGAGACGGAGACACCAAGGTCGGCGCCCATGTCCGGGAGCAGTCCGGCCATCGCGTAGGCGTCGGTCCCCATGGCGAAGGCGCCGAGTGCGAGCAGGCCCACCGCGCGCGTGCCGCCCATCACACCCCCTTGTGGTCGTCGTACGGATCGGTCCTGGCGACGCTACTGATCCGGCATCCCGCTCGCAGCGGTCAACGCCGAAGAGGGTTCGGAGTTCCGCAGCCTCGCGCCCCCGGTCCTCTCGAACCGGCCGGTCACCGGCCTACGGTGGATCTCTCCAGGAACCCCAGGAGGGAGTCCACCGTGCTCGACCTGTCCGTCATCAACGCGATGTTCCCGCCGGACCTCCCGGAACCGGCCGACTGGGAGCGGCGGTTCGGACCGCGCGCCCTGCCGGACGGCGCCGAGGTCACACGCTTCGCCCCCAGCCCCACCGGGCACCTGCACATCGGCGGCCTGTACACGGCGGCCGTGGCCCGGGCGCTCGCCCGTCAGTCGGGCGGTGTGCATGTGCTGCGGGTCGAGGACACCGACCGGTCCCGGCAGGTGGCGGGCGCCGCCGAGGAGTTCTCCCGGCTGCTCGGCGCCTTCGGGCTCGCCCCGGACGAGGGCGGCGCCGCCGGGGACGGGGCGTGGGGCCCGTACCTCCAGTCGGAGCGCCGGGAGATCTACCTCAGCCATGTGCGGGAGCTCCTCCGCCGCGACCGCGCCTACCCCTGCTTCTGCGGCAGGGATCTCCTGGCCCGGAGCGCCGAGGAGCAGCGCGCGGGCCGCTCGCCGCTGGGATATTACGGACGCTGGGCGCCCTGCCGGACGCTGGCGCCGGAGGAGGCGGCGCGACGCCTCGCGGCGGGCGAGCCGTACGTGGTGCGGTTCCGCTGCCCGTACGAGTTCCCCGGCCGGGTCCGGTTCACGGACCGCATCCGGGCGTCCGTCACCATGCAGGACAACGGCAACGACATCGTCCTCCTCAAGTCCTCGCAGGAGGAACTGCCGCTGCCCACTTATCACTTCGCGCATGTCGTGGACGACCACCTGATGCGGGTGACGCTGGTGGTGCGCGGCGAGGAGTGGCTCTCCTCTACCCCCGTCCACCTTCAGCTGCACACGGCGCTCGGCTTCGAGCCGCCCGCGTACGCGCACCTCGCGCCGCTCATGAAGGCGGAGGGGCCCTCACGCCGCAAGCTCAGCAAGCGCAAGGACCCCGAGGCGTCCGTCGACTACTACCTGTCCGCCGGCTACCCGCCCGCCGCGGTCCAGCACTATCTGCGGGGCCTCGCGAACATCCGGCTCATGGACGTCCCCACCGCCGAGGCGCTCGCCGCCCCGGTCCGGCTCGACGGCATGCGCCCCTCGGGGCCCCTGCTGGACCTGCCCAAACTGCACTCGCTGAGCCGGGAGTTCATCGCCTCGCTCACGCCCGGAGAGCTGTACGCCCAGCTGCTCTCCTGGGCGGAGGAGTACGACCCGGAGCTCGCCACCGTCCTCGCCCGGCACAAGGACCTCGCCCTGGCGGCCGTGGCGACGGGCCGGCCGGAGGGCGCGCCCGCCCGCAAGGACCTGGAGCGCTGGTCGTGCTTCCGCGACCGGTACGGCTTCTTCTTCGCGGAGCTCTTCGGCCAGGCGCCGCCGCCCGGGGACGACCGCTACGGCGGTCTGCCGGAGGCACGGGTGAGGGAGATCGCCGCCGAGTTCGCCGCACTCCCTCCCGAGGAGTGGTACGCGCGGCTCGGGGAGATCGCCGTACGGCACGGCTTCGCCCCGGACACGGCCTCCTGGCGCCGGGACCCGGACCGCTGGGCGGGACCGCCGAGGCTGGTCGCCAACGTGGTCCGGGTCGCCCTCACGGGCGCCACCCGCAGCCCGGACCTCCTGGCCGTGGCCCGCGCCCTGGGGCGGGACGAGGTGACCCGCCGCCTGGCCGCCGTGGCGGGGTGAGGCGGGGGCTCCCGGCGCCGGGGTCCGCGCCCGTCTCCCGGCCGGCGACAACCACGTCCGGGGCCGGGGCGAGCTCGGCGAGTGCCGGGGGGCTCGCCGATCAAGGCGGGCGGCCGAGCCTGGCCAGGGGCGGCGGGGAGCTGGCAGGATCGCAGCATGTTCGCCTCGCTCTCCCGTGCCGCCCGCCGCCGTGTCCTGGTGGCCTCGGCTGCGCTGCTCGCGCTGTGCGGGGTGCTCGCGTGGTGGCTGATTCCCTTCGGCTCCCCCGTCCCGAGCGGCTCGGTCACCTTCAGTACGGGGGTCCGCAGCGGCGTCTACCAGCGGTACGGGGAGCTCCTCAAGCAGGCCCTGGCGCAGGACCTGCCCGAGGTGTCGATAACGCTCAAGGACAGCGAGGGCTCCCAGCAGAACCTGGCCCGGGTCGCCACCGGCCAGGCCGACTTCACGGTCGCGACGGCCGACGCGGTGGCCCAGTACCAGCGCGAGCGCAGGCCGGGCTTCGAGCGGCTGCGCGGTTGCGCCCGGCTCTACGACGACTACGTACAGCTCGTCGTGCGCAAGGGCTCGTCGTTGCAGAGGGTCCAGGACCTGCGCGGGCTGCGTGTCGGCGTGGGGCAGGACGGGTCCGGCGTACGGCTGATCGCCGACCGGGTGCTCGCGGCGGCCGGCCTGACCCCGGACCGGGACGTCGAGCCGGTCTCGGCGGGCATCGACACGATGCCCGGCCTCCTGGAGCGCGGCGAGCTGGATGCCTTCTTCTGGTCGGGCGGGCTGCCGACCGAGGCGGTGCAGAAGCTGTCCGAGCGCTTCCCGGTCCGGCTGATCCCGCTGGACGCGCGTCTGGTCGACCGGCTGCACGACGTCGGCGGCTCGACCCGTCACTACCGGTCGGCGGAGATCCCGGCGGACGCGTACGCGAAGGCGCAGGACGGCCGGCCCGTCGAGACCCTGGCGGTGGCGAACCTCCTGGTCACCACGGTCGACGCCGACGAGGACCTGGTGGAGGGCTTCACCCGTACGGTGATCAGGAGCCGCGACGGGATCGGCCGCCAGGTCCACCCGGCCCAGCTGGTGGACCTGCGCACCGCCGTCTACACCGAGCCCCTGACACTCCACGACGGCGCCCGCCGCTACTACCGCTCCGTGAAGCCCTGACGCGGTTCACGCTCCGCGGGCGCGTGCCGGGGGACCGTGACCGTCACCCGGAGTCCGTGCGGCTCGTTCGGGGCGAAGGACACGCCTCCCCCGCCCGCCGTGAGCAGCACGCGCGCGATGGAGAGGCCGAGGCCCGAGCCCTTGACGTTCTGGTGCCGGCCGGACCGCCAGAAGCGGTCGCCGACGCGGCCGAGCTCCTCCTCGGTGAGGCCGGGCCCGTGATCGGCGACGACGACGGCGACGGTCGACCGCTCGGGGACGACCGTGACCGTGACCTCCTCTCCGGCGGGGGTGAACTTCAGCGCGTTGTCGATCACCGCGTCGAGGGCGCTGGAGAGCGCCACCGGGTCGGCCCAGGCGGTGACCGCCCCGCACTCCCCGGTCAGCCCGACCCCCTTGTCCTCGGCGACCGGGCGCCAGGACGCGATCCGCTCCGCGGTGAGCGCGCCGACGTCGGTGAGCCGCAGCTCGGCCGCCGCGTGCTCGGCGAGCGCCAGGTCGAGGAGGTCGTCGAGGACCCGGGCGAGGCGCTTGCCCTCGGTCCGTACGGAGGCGATCTCCTCGTTGCCCTCGGGCAGCTCGAGGGCGAGCAGCTCGATCCGCAGGAGCAGCGCGGCCAACGGGTTGCGCAGCTGGTGGGAGGCGTCGGCGACGAAGGCCCGCTGCTGTTCGAGCGCGTCCTCGACGTTGTCGGCCATCTCGTTGAACGAGTGGGCGAGGCGTCGTAGTTCGGGCGGTCCGCCGGTGGCGGCGACGCGGGAGTTCATCCGGCCGGTGGCGATGTCGTGGGTGACGGCGTCGAGGACGCGGACGGGTCGCAGCACCCAGCCGGTGAGCCGGAAGGCCGCGCCGACGGCGAGCAGCATCGCGGCCGCCTCGCCCGCGAAGATCAGCAGCCAGCCGCGCAGGATGCGGGAGCGGAGCTGTCCGGTGGGCGAGTCGGTCACGACGACGGCGACGACGTCCCCGTCGCGGACGACCGGCGAGGCGATGGTGAGCTGCGCGTGCCGCTGCCAGGGCCAGACCTGGGGCGGGTCATGGCTGCGGCGCCCGAGCAGCGCCTCGTTGAAGGCGCGCCTGCCCTCCCCTTCGTACGGCACGACCCAGTCCTCGGGGGCGGCGGCCATGGCGCGGTTGTCGCGGTAGAAGATCCCGGCGCGGATGCCGTACACGTCGTGGTAGCTGGCGAGTTCGCCGCCGAGGGTGGTGCGCCGCTCGTCGGTGCCGGGGCTGCTCTCGCTGACGAACTGGGCGAGGGCGGCGAAGCGCGCGGCGTCGTCGAGCCGGTCGACGACGACCCGCTGCTGCTCGGACGCGGCGAGGCTGGCGGCGAGCGGGAAGCCGAGGGCGAGCAGCACGCCGGCCATCAGCACGATGAGCAGCGGGAGCAGTCGGGTGCGCACGTAAGAAGCCGTCCGGGCTCAGGCGGCGGGGGCGACGAGGCGGTAGCCGACGCCCCGTACGGTCTCGATCAGGGCGGGCATCCGCAGCTTGGAGCGCAGGGAGGCGACGTGCACCTCCAGGGTGCGGCCGGTGCCCTCCCAGCTGGTGTGCCAGACCTCGCTGATGATCTGCTCGCGGCGGAAGACGACTCCGGGCCGCTGGGCGAGGAGGGCGAGCAGGTCGAACTCCTTGCGGGTGAGCGGGACGCTCTCGCCGTCGACGCTGACCCGGCGGGTGGGCAGCTCGACGGTGACGGAGCCGAGCCGCAGCAGGGTCCCTTCGGTGGCGCCCGCGGTCCCGGCGGTGTCCTCGGCGCCGGTGGTGCGCCGGCTGACGGCGTGGATGCGGGCGAGGAGCTCCCCGGGGTCGTACGGCTTGACGACGTAGTCGTCGGCGCCGAGGTTGAGGCCGTGGATGCGGGAGCGTACGTCCCCGCGCGCGGTCACCATGATCACCGGGGTGGTGGTGAGCTTCCGGATGCGGCCGCAGACCTGGTATCCGTCCTGGTCGGGCAGGCCGAGGTCGAGCAGGATCACCCCGTACGAGGGCCGCTCGCCCTGGGCGGTGGGCAGGACGGCCTGGAGGGCCTCCTCGCCGTTGCGGGCGTGGGTGACCGTGAAGCCGTGCTTCGCGAGGATCGCGGAGAGGGCGGCGGCGACGTGGTCGTCGTCCTCGACGAGCAGCAGTCGCATGCGTACCTCCTCCGTGATGGTCTGCCGATGGCGGCTCTCTGTGTACCAGGTGCTACCAGGGCATGAACACCGAACACGGGTGTCACAGTCAAGTGTCCCCCCGGTACACCTCCGTTTCCGTTATGGACCCGGTACGGCAGGTGTGCCGTCTTCACACGCCGTGTCCGGTCGCGGCCGTATCGTTATCCTCAATTTCCGCTCAGATGTGATGACGCTCATCACATCGGGTCTCTAGTGTCCTCCCCAACCGAGGAGGACGGAGCAAGAGGCCGATGAGCGGAGAGTCAGTGTCCAAGGGTCCCGAGGACACCCCGCGTGCCGCGGACGACCTGGTCGTACTGTCCGACGTGAACAAGCACTTCGGCGCGCTGCATGTCCTCCAGGACATCGATCTGACGATCACCCGCGGCGAGGTCGTGGTCGTCATCGGGCCCTCCGGGTCCGGCAAGTCGACGCTGTGCCGCACGATCAACCGGCTGGAGAGCATCGACTCCGGCACCATCACCATCGACGGCAAGCCGCTGCCGCAGGAGGGCAAGGAGCTCGCCAGGCTGCGTTCCGACGTCGGCATGGTCTTCCAGTCCTTCAACCTCTTCGCGCACAAGACGGTGCTCGAGAACGTGATGCTGGGCCAGATCAAGGTCCGCAAGACGGAGAAGAAGGCCGCCGAGGCCAAGGCCCGGGCGCTGCTCGACCGGGTCGGGGTCGGCACCCAGGCGGACAAGTACCCCGCTCAGCTCTCCGGTGGCCAGCAGCAGCGCGTGGCGATCGCCCGCGCGCTCGCGATGGACCCGAAGGTCATGCTCTTCGACGAGCCGACCTCGGCCCTGGACCCGGAGATGATCAACGAGGTCCTGGAGGTCATGCAGCAGCTGGCCAGGGACGGCATGACGATGGTGGTCGTGACCCACGAGATGGGCTTCGCGCGCTCCGCCGCCAACCGGGTGGTCTTCATGGCCGACGGACGCATCGTCGAGCAGGCGACGCCCGAGGAGTTCTTCAGCAACCCGCGCAGCGACCGGGCCAAGGACTTCCTTTCCAAGATCCTTCACCACTGAGCGAGTTCGGACCTATTCTTCCCAACTCACGTCTACTCAAGGGATTTTCCTCCATGAAGCTTCGCAGCACCGCCGCCGCCGCCGCGGCCGCCGTCGTCCTCGCCCTGACCGCCACCGCCTGTGGCGGCGGCTCCGACTCGGGCAGCAACGGCGACAAGATCAACGTCGGCATCAAGTTCGACCAGCCGGGCCTCGGCCTGAAGACCCCGGACGGCAAGTTCGCCGGTTTCGACGTGGACGTCGCCCGTTACGTCGCCAAGGAGCTCGGCTACTCGGAGGACAAGATCAACTTCAAGCAGGCGCCGAGCGCCGAGCGCGAGAACCTGATCAAGAACGGTGACGTGAAGTTCGTCGTCGCCAGCTACTCGATCAACGACAAGCGCAAGAAGGAGGTCGACTTCGCGGGTCCGTACTTCCTGACCCACCAGGACCTCCTCGTCCGCGCCGACGACAAGTCGATCACCAAGGTCGAGGACCTCAACGCCAAGAAGCTCTGCTCGGTCACCGGCTCGACCTCCGCGCAGAACGTCAAGGAGAAGCTCGCCCCGAAGGCCGACCTCCAGCAGCTCGGCGGCTACTCCGAGTGCCTGACCGGCCTGGAGAACAAGGCCGTCGACGCCCTGACCACGGACGCCTCGATCCTCGCGGGCTACGCCTCGCAGAAGGAGCACCAGGGCAAGTTCAAGCTCGTCGGCCTGAAGATGAGCGACGAGAACTACGGCATCGGCGTCAAGAAGGGCGACGACGAGCTGCGCGGCAAGATCAACAAGGCGCTGGAGAAGATGGTCTCCGACGGCACCTGGGAGAAGCTCGTCAAGCAGCACTTCGGCCCCTCGGGCTACCAGTACGAGCCCGCGCCGAAGGTCGCGAACTGACCCACCCCGCCCGATGCCGTGACGGCCGCCCGCGCACGGGCGGCCGTCGCACCGGCACCGGCCGCCGCCCACGCGGCGGCCTCCACACCGACCGACCACCAGGGGAGAGCGCGGGGCATCGTGTTCGACTTTCTTGATTCCGGGCAGTACGACCTGCTCGGCGCCTTCTGGGTGACGGCGCAGCTCGCCCTCTACTCGGCGATCGGCTCACTGGTCTGGGGCACGGCCCTGGTGGCCATGCGGGTCAGCCCGGTACCGCTGATGCGGGGCTTCGCCACCGCGTACGTGAACATCGTCCGGAACACTCCGCTGACGGTGGTCCTCGTCGCCTGCCTGCTGGGCCTCAACCAGACCCTTCTCATCTCGCTCGGAGCCGAACGCTCCGAGGACATCGGCTTCCGGCTCGCCGTCCTCGGCCTCGTCGCGTACACGGGCACCTTCGTCTGCGAGGCCCTGCGCTCGGGCATCAACACCGTGCCGCCGGGCCAGGCCGAGGCCGCCCGCGCACTGGGCCTCAGCTTCACCCAGGTCCTCAGGCTCGTGGTCCTGCCGCAGGCCTTCCGGGCCGCGGTGGCCCCGCTCGCCAACGTCCTGATCGCCCTCACCAAGAACACCACCGTGGCGGCCGCGATCGGCGCCGCGGACGCGGCGTTCCTGATGAAGGCGATGCTCGAGAACGAGGCCGACGCGCTCTTCGCCGTCTTCGCCGTCTTCGCCTTCGGCTTCATCGTCCTCACCCTCCCCACCGGCCTGATCCTCGGCTGGGCGGCCAAGCGACTGGCGGTGAAGCGATGACCTCCGTCCTGTACGACACTCCGGGACCACGCGCGAAGCGGCGCAACGTCCTCTACACGATCGTCTTCCTGGCCGTCCTCGCCCTGGTGGGCTGGTGGGTGCTGGGAGCGCTGAACGCGAAGCATCAGCTGGACGCCGACAAGTGGAGCCCGTTCGTCACCGACTCCCGGGTCTGGACGACGTATCTGCTGCCCGGTCTCACCGAGACCCTCAAGGCCGCCGCGCTCTCCATCCTCATCGCGCTGCCCCTCGGGGCCCTGCTCGGCATCGGCCGGCTCTCCGACCACCGCTGGGTGCGCGTCCCGGTCGGCACGCTCGTGGAGTTCTTCCGCGCCATCCCGGTCCTGCTCCTGATGATGTTCGCCAACCAGGCCTACCGGGAGTTCACGACCGTCAGCTCCGACTTCCGCCCGCTGTACGCGGTCGTCACCGGCCTGGTGCTCTACAACGCCTCGGTGATCGCCGAGATCGTCCGGGCCGGTGTGCTCTCCCTGCCGCGGGGCCAGGGTGACGCGGCCGTCGCGCTCGGCATGCGCAAGGGCCAGACCATGCTGTACGTCCTGCTCCCGCAGGCCGTGACCGTCATGCTCCCGGCTCTGGTCAGCCAGCTCGTCGTCATCGTCAAGGACACCGCGCTCGGCGGCGCCCTGCTCGGCTTCGCGGAACTGCTCAGCCAGAACCGGCAGATCACGGCCAACTACGGCGCCAACACGATCGCCACTCTCGTCGTCATCGCGCTGATCTACATCCTCCTCAACTCCCTCCTCACCACCCTGGCGGGCCGCCTGGAGAGGCGGCTGCGGCAGGGCAGGAAGTCCCCCTCGGTGACCCTCCCGGCCCAGGCGGGCTCCACCGAGGTGAAGTCGGAAGCCGTCAGCGGCGCCTGACTCCGGAGGCCGTCCGCGGGCCTGTGGGGGCCCGCGGGGGCCTTCGTGGACCGACCGGGGTGGGCCGGAGCGGTACTGACCCGAGGTCAGCCGCACCGCGCCCACCCCGTCGCTTGACGCGGGCATCCTCAGTGGGTTGCATACGGTCTGTGATCAACCACCGGGCTCGTGCCACACTCAGCTGTGCTGCCCTCATGACCGTCCGGCCTTCAGGAGCCGCGCCGTGGACCCGGTGATCATCGTGGGCGCGGGACCGGTCGGCCTCGCGCTCTCCCTCGCGCTCGCCGCGCAGGGCGTGCCCAGCGTCGTCCTGGACGAGGGCTCCGGCAAGGAGGAGTCCCGCCCGGCCCGCAGCGTCGTGCTGCGCGCCGACATGGCGGCGATGGTGGAACGGCTCGGCTGCACGACCCTGCGTGACGAGGGCGTCCGCTGGGTCGGCTGGCGGGGGCTGCGCCGCCGCCAGGAGGCCCGCCGGCTGACGCTCGACCTGGGGCTCGGTGGCACGGAGGAATGGTCGGAGGACCCCGACGCGCCCGCCACCCCGGCCGCCCCGCTGCACATCCCGCAGCACGCCCTGGCCCGCGGACTCCGCGACGCCATCTCCCGGCAGAAGCTGGTCCGGCTCGTCACCGAGGCCCGGCTCGACACCATCGAGCAGGACCCGGACGGAGTCGTCGCCCACACCCGTGGCCCGGAGGGCACCTGGTGGCGCGGCAGCCACCTGGTCGGCTGCGACGGCGCCCGTTCGACCGTACGCAAGCTGCTCGGGATCCGCTTCCCCGGCCGCACGGCGGTGGAGCGGCACGCCGTCGCCGCGCTCCGCACCGAACTCCCCTGGCCCGGAGAGGCCCTGTTGCACCGTCAGCCCCCGTGGCGCGGCGCGGCCCAGGAGATCACCGCGCGACCGCTGCCCGACGGGGTGTGGCGGATCGACTGGCTGCTGCCGCCGCGCGGCGACCTGGTCACCCCGGACGCGCTGATCGCCCGGATCCGCGAGACCCTGGCCGGCTGGTGCGACGGGGTGACGCCCCCGTACGAACTGATCGACACCGGCGTCCACACCGTGCACCACCGGCTCGCCCGCCGCTGGCGGGTGGACCGGGTCCTCCTCGCCGGAGACGCGGCGCACCTGCTCGGCGCGGTCGGCACCCAGGGCCTCGACGAGGGGCTGCGGGACGTGGACAACCTCGCGTGGAAGCTCGCCCACACCTGGCACCACGGCGGTTCGGAGAGGCTGCTCGACAGCTACCAGAGCGAGCGGCGGACCGCCGTCGCCACCCGGCTGCGCGCGGCGGACCAGTCACTGCCGGTACTGCGCGGCGGCGGGGGCCTGCGGACGTACCTCCCGGGGGCTTCGCGCGGTCACGACGCCCTGTTGACCGACGGCCATGTGGGACGCGGCCCGCTCGGCGCGCCCCCGGCGTACCCCCACTCCCCCCTCGCGCCTCCGTACGCCGAGGGGCATGCGCCGGTCGGCACCCCCGCGGGCGCCCCGGTCGAGGACGTCCGCGTGACCGCCCCGGACGGCACGACCGTACGGCTCCGGGACCGCCTCGGCCAGGGCCGCCTCCTGGTCGTCCTGGTCGCACCCGGCACCGGTGTGTGGGACCGGCGCCACTGGCGGAGCGCGGGGTTGATGCCGCGGCTCGAAGAGGCGGTCCAGGCACTGCCGGTGAAGGCCGAGGTGCTGGTGACGGAGGCCTACCCGGGGGCTCCGGCCCACACCGTCCTGCTCGTGCGGCCCGACGGGCACCTCGTCGCCTCCTTCTCCGGGGTCCGCCCGGAGGAGCTGTACGCGGCGGCGGACGCGACCCGCGGCGGCGACGCGGCCACGGAGGGGGAACCCGGCGAGGAACCGCCTGGGAAGTCGGGCAAGGCGAGCGCCAAGGCGGGCGAGGTGTCGCGCGAGGCAGCGGCCGGCGTGGTCGCCACGGCGAGTGACCGCACGGCGGACATCCATTGATTCGCGCAGGCGCGCATGGTGTACTCCGGAGCGTGACCGACACCGATGTGCGCCTGTGGCGGAGGGTCCATATGGACCTGCTCCGCTATGCGGGCTGCGTGTGTCGCCCGTCCTGCTGATCTCGCCCCTTTCCCCGCGCGCGTCCCGCCACTGACGCATGTCCGTGTGCCGTGTGCCGTCGCGCGCTCTTTCGCGAACCTCAGGACGGTCACCCGTGCCCCAGCACGTCACTTCCTTTCCCCCTGCCGCCTCCCCCGCCCCCTCTCCGACGTCGGCCGAGCTCCTCGACTTCGTGCGGCGTACGGCCGCCGACCGGGAACTGGTCGACTCCCTCCCCCTCGACCCCGAAGGCCGCACGTGGGTGCGGCTCGACGGCCCCGGCGGCAGCGAGGCCTGGCTCATCGGCTGGCCGCCCGGCACCGGCACCGGCTGGCACGACCACGCCGAGTCGCTGGGCGCCTTCGCGACCGCGCGCGGCACGCTGACCGAGAACTCCCTCGCCGTCCGGCTGCCCGCCGACGGCTGGAAGACCCTGGAACTGACCGACGGCCTCGACCGCTCCCGGCGGCTGTCGGAGGGCACCGGCCGCGCCTTCGGCCGCCACCATGTGCACGAGGTGCTCAACGCCTCCCCGGACACCCACGCGGTCTCCGTGCACGCCTACTATCCGCCGCTCCCGCTGATCCGAAGGTTCAGCCGGACGGGCGCGGTGCTCCGCCTGGAGCAGGTCGAGCGTCCGGAGGACTGGCAGTGAGCGAGGAGCGGGTGGGCATCGACGAGCTCCTGGAGCGGGTCAGGGCGGGCCTCGACCGGATCGAACCCCGGGCCGCCTACGAGGCGTACGAGGCGGGTGACGCACTCCTGGTGGACACGCGCTACGCGGCCCTGCGCGAACGGGACGGCCTGATCCCGGGCGCGCTGATCGTGGAGCGCAACGAACTGGAGTGGCGCCTCGACCCGCTGGGCAGCCACCGTGCGGTGGAGGCCGTCAGCCACGACCTGCGGGTGGTGGTCCTCTGCAACGAGGGTTACGCCTCCTCCCTGGCCGCCGAGTCCCTGCGCCGCCTGGGCCTGCACCGCGCGACGGACCTGATCGGCGGCTTCCAGGCCTGGAAAGCCGCCGGCCTCCCGGTCCTCCTGCCCAACACCACCACCTGACCTCCCGTCACCCGGACGCCCTGGGCCACCTGGGCTGATCAGGGGGTTCCTGCCCAGGGGTCCCTGCCCAGGGGGTCCTGCCCGGGAGATCCCGGCACCAGGAACCCCGGCCATGGCATCCCCGCCCAGGGTCGTCCCGGCCCAGGCTTGGCCGGGCCGGGCTTGGCCGGGCCGGGCTTGGCCGGGCCGGGCTTGGCCGGGCTTGGCCGGGCCGGGCCGGACGAGTCCTTCTGTCCCCCCGCGTCAGAAGGACTCGTCCAGCCCGTCCGTGTCCTCGCCCTCGGCCTCCAGCGCCTGGCGGACGACGCGGAGGGCCATGCCCTCGGGGTACCCCTTCCGGGCGAGCATCCCCGCGAGCCGTCTCAGGCGCCGGTCGCGGTCGAGGCCGCGGGTGGCACGCAGCTTGCGGTCCACGAGCTCGCGCGCCGTGGCCTCCTCCCGCTCGGAGTCGAGCTGGTCCACCGCCTCCTGGATGAGGGTCGGCTCGACTCCCTTGGTACGCAGCTCCCTGGCGAGGGCCCGGCGCGCGAGGCCTCGGCCATGATGACGGGACTCCACCCACGCCCCCGCGAAGGCGGCGTCGTCGATGAGCCCGACGTCCTCAAAGCGGGAGAGGACCTCCTCCGCCACCTCGTCGGGGATTTCCCGCTTGCGCAGCGCGTCGGCGAGCTGTTTGCGCGTGCGGGGGGTCCCGGTGAGCAGGCGCAGGCAGATCGCGCGCGCCCGCTCAGCCGGGTCCTGGGGTGACGGCTCCTTCTCGGCCCTCGACGAGTCGGGGCTGTCACCCGGCCATTCCGTGCGGCCGGTCACGGGTTCAGCTCTTGACCGCGGTGGCCTTGGTCGCCTTCGCGGTCTTGCTCGCGGGAGCCGGGACGCTCTTGGCGTCGTCCGCACCGGCCGCACCGGCCGCGTCGGCGGCGCCCGCCGCGTCCGCACCCGGCTCGGTCGCCGGAGCCGCGGGCCGGACGCCGACGCCCAGCTTCTCCTTGATCTTCTTCTCGATCTCGTCGGCGAGGTCGGGGTTGTCCTTCAGGAAGTTACGGGCGTTCTCCTTGCCCTGGCCGAGCTGGTCGCCCTCGTACGTGTACCAGGCGCCGGCCTTGCGTACGAAGCCGTGCTCCACGCCCATGTCGATCAGGCCGCCCTCGCGGCTGATGCCCTGGCCGTAGAGGATGTCGAACTCGGCCTGCTTGAAGGGGGGCGCGACCTTGTTCTTGACGACCTTGACGCGGGTGCGGTTGCCGACCGCGTCCGTGCCGTCCTTGAGGGTCTCGATGCGGCGGATGTCGAGGCGCACCGAGGCGTAGAACTTCAGGGCGCGGCCACCGGTCGTGGTCTCCGGCGAGCCGAACATCACGCCGATCTTCTCGCGGAGCTGGTTGATGAAGATCGCGGTGGTCTTGGACTGGTTGAGCGCGCTGGTGATCTTCCGGAGGGCCTGGCTCATCAGACGGGCCTGGAGACCCACGTGCGAGTCGCCCATCTCGCCCTCGATCTCCGCACGCGGGACGAGCGCGGCGACGGAGTCGATGACGATCAGGTCGAGGGCGCCGGAGCGGACCAGCATGTCGACGATCTCGAGGGCCTGCTCGCCGTTGTCCGGCTGGGACAGGATGAGGTTGTCGATGTCGACGCCGAGCTTCTTGGCGTACTCGGGGTCGAGGGCGTGCTCGGCGTCCACGAAGGCGACCTGGCCGCCGGCCTTCTGGGCGTTGGCCACGGCGTGCAGGGTCAGGGTCGTCTTACCGGAGGACTCCGGTCCGTAGATCTCCACGACACGGCCGCGCGGCAGGCCGCCGACGCCGAGGGCGATGTCGAGGGCGGTCGATCCGGTGGAGATCACCTCGATCGGCTCCTGGGTGCGGTCGCCCATGCGCATCACGGCGCCCTTGCCGAATTGGCGTTCAATCTGTGCGAGCGCGGCGTCGAGCGCCTTCTCGCGGTCGGTTCCTGCCATGGGTTCCACCCGGTTTGCTTGAGTCGATCGCTTCATGTGAAAGACGCTAACCCCTGCCACTGACAATGGGCCCCGACGTCCCCTCCGACCTGTGGATAACTCGGCGACAAGCCCGTGATTCCAAGGGCCGGGCTTCCATGAGAATGGATGTTCGATTTTAGTGTCAAGCGCACCACGCGGTCTCCGGCGGACCCCCGCAAGGTCTGTCCGAGCCGCCAGGTGTCGCCTCGGCGCACGCCGGGCTCCGAACGGGGAAGTGCGGCACGCGGGGCCTCATGGGCTCCGCTCCACGGGCCCCCCGGGCCCCCCTCTCCGGTCCAGCGGACCCGCGACCTACTGACAGCCGGCCCCCACCGGCAGCAGCTCCGGGCGCTTGGCCTGGCGGTCGTCCCCGGACGAGCGGCCGCGCAGGCGGCGGCCGAGCCAGGGACCGAGGAAGGACCCCGCCCAGCGGAGCTCGACGGCCACCGCGCGCAGGCCCGCGGGAAGGGCCTGCGGTGGCAAGGGGCGGCTCCAGGAGTCGTCGGAGCCGGGCAACGCGAGCGCGTGGGCCACGGCGGCGGCTATGCGCGCGTGGCCGATCGGACCGGCGTGCAGCCGGTCGGGGCTCCACAGCCGGGGGTCGGTGACGACGGGGTGGTGGGCGGTCTCGACGACGGTGACGCCGTGCCGGTGCGCGGCCGCGCGGAGCCGGTCGTTGAGCGCCTCGACGCGAGGAGCGAGCGGGCGGGCGAGCGGGATGATCCGGCCGACGTCGGGGAAGGCGAGGGTGGCGACGCGGGCCCCCTGCCCGGTCAGCGCGGCGAACATCGCCTCCAGGTGCCCTGCCGTCGCGTCCACGTCGAAGCGGGGCCGCAGCAGGTCGTTGAACCCGGCGACGACAGTGGCGAGGTCCGGACGGAGCGCGAGGGCGGGGCCGAGCTGCTCGGCGCGGACCTGCCCGGCGAGACGGCCCCGTACTGCCAGGTTCGCGTACAGCGCGTCGGGCCGCTCACGGGCCAGGAGTTCCGCGAGCCGGTCCGCCCAGCCGCGCAGCCCGCCGGCGTCGTCGCCGTCACCGACCCCTTCGGTCTGACTGTCGCCCAGGGCGACATACCGCAGAAACGTGCCGTCCGACATGGACTCCGCCTTCCCCTCGACTCCTTCATCATAGGCACTTTCTTTACTAAGCAACTCGTCGAGCAGGCTACGGAGACCGTCCTCCGGCCTATCCTTCGACGCATGCCCCTCCCCCTCCGCGTCCCCGGCGGCGGCCGCCTGTCGCCCAGGGCGGCCGACGCCCTCGTGGCGGGAGTCGTCCTGCTCGTCGTGGCCGTCTGGACGCTGGTCTCGGCGCGGTACGCGAGCGAACCCGCGCTCCGCACGGCGCTCGGCTGGGCGCTGGTCCTGACCGGCTGCGGGGCGCTGTACCTCCGGCGGCGGCAGCCGGTCGCCGTGGCCGTCACCACGCTGCTCGCCTGCGCCGTCTACTACCCGCTGTCCGCCCAGGACGGGCCGCTCATGATCGCCTTCGCCCTCGCGCTGTACACGACCGCCGCCGAGGGCCGGTTCGCCGCGGCCGTCGCTCTCGCCGCCGTGACCCTGCTCGCGGTCGGCTTCGGCGAGATCCGGCAGCAGCCGGGCCACCGGCAGATCGACGACACCTCGCTCGCGATGCTGGCCGGGTGGCTGATCAGCCTCGTCGCCGTCGGCCGGGCCCAGCGCACCCGGATGGCCTACCTCCACGAGGTGGAGCAGCGGGCGCTCGCCGCCGAGCGGGAGCAGGAGGCCCGCGCCCGGCAGTCCGCCACCGAGGAGCGGCTGCGGATCGCCCGGGAGGTGCACGACGTGCTCGGGCACAGCATCTCGCTGATCAACGTCCAGTCGGGTGCGGCGCTGCACCGCCTCGGCAAGAAGCCGGCCCCCGAGGCCGGGCTCGTCACCGCCACCGAGGCGCTGGAGGCGGTGAAGGCGACCAGCAAGGACGCGCTGCGTGAGCTGCGGGCGACCCTCGGGGTGCTGCGCCGGGCCGACGAGCCCACCCCGACCACGCCGTCCTCCGGTCTCGCGCTCCTCGGCGACCTCGCCGCGCGCGCCCGGAGCGCCGGCCTCGACGTCCGTACGCACACCACGGGCACGCCCGTACCCCTGCCGCCGCCCGTCGACCTCGCCGCGTACCGCATCGTGCAGGAGTCGCTGACGAACGTGACCCGCCACGCGGGCGCGAGGACCGTGTCGATCACCCTGGACTGGGGCGCCGAGGCGGTACGGCTGCGGATCTCGGACGACGGCGTCGGCGCGCCGGAGGGCCGGCCGCTGGGCAGCGGCATCCGGGGCATGGCCGAGCGGGCCCGCGCGTTCGGCGGGGAACTCACCGCCGGGAACGAGGACGGCGGCGGCTTCCTGGTGGACGCCCGGCTGCCCCTGACGGCGACCACACCACCCCCCACCGTGTCCGGAAGGGACTCCCGATGATCCGTGTCGTGCTCGCCGACGACCAGACCCTGGTCCGGGCCGGCTTCCGGTCGATCCTCTCCGACGAGGAGGACATCGAGGTGGTCGGCGAGGCCGGGGACGGGGCGCAGGCGATCGGGCTCGCCCGCGAACTACGGCCGGACGTCGTCCTGATGGACATCCGCATGCCGGTGCTCGACGGCCTGGAGGCCACCCGCCGCATCACCGCCGACGCACGGCTCGAAGGGGTCCGGGTGGTCGTCCTGACCACCTTCGACGCGGACGACCATGTGTACGGGGCGCTGCGCGCGGGTGCCTCGGGCTTCCTCGTCAAGGACACCGAGCCGATGGAACTGCTCCACGCGGTACGGGTCGTGGCGCGCGGCGACGCCCTGATCTCCCCGGCCGTGACCCGCCGCCTGATCGCCGAGTTCGCCGGTCTCGCAGGCCGGCAGCCGGACCCGAGCCCTCGTCTGAACGCCCTCACCGAGCGGGAGCGCGAGGTCCTCGGGCTGGTGGGCGCCGGGCTCTCCAACGACGAGATCGCCGGCCGGCTCGTCCTCTCCCCCGCCACCGCCAAGACCCACGTCAGCCGCATCATGACCAAACTGGCCGTGCGCGACCGGGCACAGCTGGTGATCCTTGCGTACGAGTCCGGGATGATCACCCCGGGCTGGCTGGCCTGAACCCCTAAGGGTCCCCACGCGCCGCGGACAACTCAGGGGGTACGCGCGCGTGGGGCGGCACAACCGCCGGGGTACGTCCGGTGCCCACCCCGGGGTGACGCGGGGCCCCTGACCGTACGCCCACGCTGACCGGGTGAACCAGGACGTACTCGATCTCGCGCGGCTGCAGTTCGCCCTCACCGCCGGCGGCCACTTCCTCTTCGTCGCCCTCACCCTGGGGCTCGCGACCGTCGTGGCCGTGCTCCAGACCAGGGCGACGTTCAGCCGGAAGCCGCTCCACGCGCGCATGGTGCGGTTCTGGGGTCAGCTGTACGTGATCAACTACGCGGTCGGGATCGTCACCGGCCTCGTGATGGAGTTCCAGTTCGGCATGGCGTGGAGCGGGCTCACCCACGAGGCGGGCAACGTCCTCGGAGCCTCGCTCGCCGTCGAGACGATCGTGGCGTTCTTCGTCGAGTCGACCTTCCTCGGCCTGTGGATCTTCGGCTGGAACCGGCTCAACCGCTGGGCCCACCTGGCCGCGATCTGGATCGTCGTCCTGACCGCCTACCTCTCGGCGTACTGGATCCTCGTCTCCAACGGCTTCCTCAACCACCCGGTGGGGTACGCCTCCGAGGGCGGCGAACTGGTCCTCGACGACCCGGTCGCCGTCCTCACCAACCCCTCCGCGCTGCTCGCCCTCGGGCACGTCCTGGCGGGCGCGCTGCTGACCGCCGGGTTCTTCATGGCGGGGGTGAGCGCGTACCACCTCTTCCGGCGCAGCCCGGAGTGGGAGTTCTTCGGCCGCAGCCTGCGCGTCGGGGTCTTCCTCTCGGCGCCCTCGCTGATGGCCGCGGCCGTCTTCGGCGGACTGCAGTTCGGCACCCTCACCACCTTCCAGCCCATGAAGTCGGCCGTCTTCAACGGGAAGGAGGCCGAGATCGCACGGGTCCAGGCGGAGATGACGGACCGCTTCGGGCCGGGCGACTACGTGCCCTCGGAGGCGTGGACCCGGGGCGGCGGTCTGGTGATGCTCATCTGCTTCGCGCTGATGATGTACCTCTGCTTCGCCGGGGTGATCCTGGCCTGCTTCAAGAAGGCCGTCTTCCGTTTCCGGCTCTGGCACCTCGTCCTGATGGCGGCCGTGCCGCTGCCGTACCTCGCGATGATCGCCGGCTGGGTCTTCCGGGAGGCGGGACGGCAGCCGTGGGTGGTGTACGGGCTCCTCAAGACCGAGGACGCGGTCTCGGACCTCTCCCCCGGCACCATGCGTCTCTCCCTCACCGTCTTCACCACGGTCTTCGTCCTGCTCGCCGTCCTGAACGCCTGGCTCCTCACCCGGCACGCCCGTCGTGGCCCGGTCGAGTCAGGCCTCGGCCACGACGAGCGTCCGGACCCGCGCGACGGAGCGGACGAAGCGCCACCCGCCGACCCGGCGGACTCGCTCCCGGCTCCCCGCTACTGACAGCCCCGCACCACCCGTCACCGATACCGAGGAGCCCCCGTGGAGACCATGGAGACCCTGGCCATCGCCCTGCTCGCCTTCTTCGCCGCGGGCTGGTTCGTCTTCGCCGGAGCGGACATCGGCACCGGCATGCTCATCCCCTGGCTCGGCCGGAGCGATCGCGAGCGGCGCCTCGTCCTCGCCTCCTTCGCCCCCTTCTTCCTGGGCAGCGAAGTCTGGCTGGTCGCCGCCGCCGGCGTCCTCGTCGGCTGCTTCCCCGCCCTCGAAGGGGAGCTCCTGAGCAGCCAGTTCCCGGTCCTCGTGGCCCTCCTGACCGGCTGGGTCCTCCGGGACGCGGGGCTCTGGACGCGCGGCCGGGGCCCCGGGCCCCGCTGGCGCGCGGGCTGCGACGCCGCCGTGGCGTGCGGCAGCTGGACCGTGGCGCTCTCCTGGGGGTGGCTGCTCGCGGCCCTCCTGACCGGGCGCCCGTACGACCCGGCGACGGGCCCCACGGCGGTGCTCGCCGCGCTCGCCGTGGCCGCGCTGTTCGCCGCGCACGGGCTCGGTTTCGCCGCGCTGCGCCTCACGGGGGTGCCGTACGAGCGGGCCCGACGGCTCGTCGGACGCACCGGGCGCCCCTGGCAGTCCTTCGCGCTCACCGGCTTCCTGCTCGCCGGGCTGCCGCTCTCGGCGGGCACCGCACTGCCGCTGGCCGCGCGGACCGCCTCCCCCGCGACGCTCGGCCTGCTGGTGCCCACCCTGCTGGTCGTCACCCCGCTCCTGGTGGCCGTCCAGGCATGGATCTGGCACACCTTCCGGCACCGGGTGACCGGCCCTTCGTACCTCTGACCGGGCAGAAGACCAGGACTCCTCCCGTCAGGACTCCTCCCGTCAGGACTCCTTCTTGTGGTGCAGGGCCTTCTGCAGCCGGGCCACGACCGCCTCGCCGTATCTCCGGTGGCCGTGGACGCGCGGGTCGTCCGTCACGTCGTACCGCTTCACGTACGCGCCGAGGAAGGCCTGGAGGGTGGCGACGGCCGGAATGGCGATCAGCGCGCCGACGGCCCCGAGCAGCGCCGTCCCCGCGATGACCGAGCCGAAGGCCACCGCCGGGTGGATGTCCACGGTCTTCGAGGTGAGCTTCGGCTGGAGCACGTAGTTCTCGAACTGCTGGTAGATCACGACGAAGCAGAGCACCCACAGCGCGTACCAGGGGTTGACCGTGAAGGCGATGAGCATCGGCAGGGCGCCCGCCAGGTAGGTGCCGATGGTCGGGATGAACTGCGAGACCAGTCCGACCCACACGGCGAGCGCCGGGGCGTACGGCACGCCCAGGATCTCGAAGAGCACGAAGTGCGCGACGCCGGAGATGAGCGCCATCAAGCCGCGCGAGTAGAGGTAGCCGCCGGTCTTGTCGACCGCGATCTCCCAGGCCCGCAGGACCTCGGTCTGCCGGGCAGGGGGCAGGACGGAGCAGAGCGAGCGGCGCAGCCGGGGCCCGTCGGCGGCGAAGTAGAACGAGAACAGGAAGATCGTGAGCAACCGGAAGAGCCCGCCGAGGACGGTGGCGGAGACGTCGAGGACGCCGGCCGCGCTGTTCTGCACGTACTTCTGCAGCCAGTCGGAGCTCAGGAGGCTGTCCTGGACCTCGACGCGCGAGAGGTCCGTGTGGAAGTGCTCGTTGCTCCAGTTGATCAGGGAGTCGAGGTACTTGGGGAAGTTCTCGACCATGTCCACGATCTGGCCGGCCAGCATCGAGCCGAGGAGGACGACGAAGCCGACGCCGAAGACCATGACGGCGAAGAAGACGAGGAAGGTGGCAAGGCCGCGGCGCATGCCGCGCGCCGCCATGCGTCCCACCGCGGGCTCTATGGCGAGGGCGAGGAAGAAGGCCAGCAGGATGTTGACGAGGAGGCCGATGAGCTGGTGGAAGGCCCAGTTGCCCAGCTGGAAACAGGCGTAGAGGGCGAAGGCCAGCACGAGCGCGCGGGGCAGCCAGCGCGGCATCCGCGCGGCGCCGGCGGCCGACCCGCCGGCCGGGTCCGACGGCACGCCCGCCCCGCCCGACGGTACGGCTGCCGGAGCGGCGGGCGCGGCCGGCGGGACGCTCGCTCCCTTTCCCGCTGCTGCCGCCGCGTCGGCCGGGTCCGGGCCCCGGGAAGGCGTCACGTCGGGCACATCGTTCGGTTCGGTCTTGTCGCTGTCGTCAGTCGAGGCCACCCCGCCAGTCTCGCGCACCGCACGGACATTCCCCCCGCGGCCCCGCACATCCCCGCCAGTCAGCCCGCGGTCCGGGTTCCGGTCACCGCTTCTCGGCCGGTACGTCGGCGGCCGCGCAGACGGCACGCCACACGTCCTTCGCCTCCCAGCCGGCGTCCAGCGCCTCCCGTACCGTCCGCCCACCGAGCTCCGCCATCACGTGGTCTCGCGCGAAGGACTCGGCGTAGGACGGACCGAAGTGGTCGGCCATCCGTTCCCAGAAAATCGTCAACCGCATGACCCCAGTATCCCGCTCCCAAGAGTGCAGCCCGCCCCTCAGACCTTGTCTCCGGGCCTTTCCCCCCTACGGTCGGAGCATGGCCGAAAATCCCCACTCCTCCCCGCCCTCGACTCCCCTGGCGCGCGCCGAGCGTTTCGTCTGGCAGACGGCCCGCGTCCTCGAACAGCGCCGGTTCGCCTACCACTTCCTCCGCGGTGGCCCGGACCAGGTCGAGACGGCCCTCACGGCGTACCTGAACGAGGACGGCGGTTACGGACACGCGCTCGATCCGGATCTGCGCGGCCCGGTGAGCCAGCCGCTGCACACCGCGCACGGGCTGCGGGTCCTGGACTCCATCGGCCGCTGCGGCGGACTGCGCGTGGAGCGGATCTGCCGGTACCTCACGGAGGTGTCCACGCACGACGGGGCGCTCCCGGCGATCCACCCGTCCCAGCGCGGCTACCCCTCGGCGCCCTTCGTCACGGTCGTCGACTCCCCGCCGAGCGCGCTGCTCTCGACCGGCCCGGTGGTCGGCGTGCTGCACCGCAACCAGGTGTGGCACGCGTGGCTGTTCCGGGCCACCGAGTTCTGCTGGTCGGCCGTGGAGTCGCTCGAGAAGTCCCATCCGTACGAGATCCAGGCGGCCCTCGCCTTCCTGGACGGCGCTCCCGACCGCCCGCGCGCGGAGGCGGCCGCCGACCGGCTCGGACGGCTCGTCCGCGAGCAGCGGCTCGCCGTCCTGGACCCCGACCGGCCGGAGGACCACCCGGTCGCGGACGGGTACTACGCGCCGGACGAGCACCACTATCCGCACGACTACGCGCGCGTGCCGGACTCGCTGGCGGGGCGCTGGTTCACGGACGAGGAGATGGCCCGCTCGCTCGACCGGCTGGAAGCCGACCAGCAGGAGGACGGTGGCTGGCCGGCCCGCCGGCCGGCGTGGGCGCCCGGCTCGGCCCTGGAGTGGCGCCCGATCGTCACCGTCGAGGCGCTGCGCACCCTCCGGGCCCACGGCCGCGCGATCGACTGAGCGCCGCTGACTTCCGAGGTGGCGAGGGTACGGGGCCGGGCGGCGGCCCCGTCGGAGGCCCCCGTCACCACCCCAGGGCCCGGACCCCGGCCGTGACCGCGACGGCGGCGCCCACGACGACCAGGAACGGCGCGCGCAGGACGAGGGCGACGGCGGCCGCGGCGAGCCCGGCGGCCCGGGCGTCCAGGACGAGGCCGCCGCCCGCGCTGAAGGTCTGCTGGGCGGTGAGCGCGGCGAGCAGCGCGACGGGAAGCAGGGCGGCGAGCCGCTGGACGAGCGGGCGTTCCAGCGTCCCGGCGGGCACGAGCAGGCCGAGCAGCTTGACGAGGTAGCAGCCGGCGACGGTGAGGGCGATCGCGATCCAGACGTTCATCGGGATTCCTTCTCTCGTCCGGTGCGGGCGGTGCGCCGACCCTGGGCCCAGAGGACGGCGGGCGCGGCGAGGGCGGCGGCGAGAACCGGGACGCCGGCGGGCAGGACGGGCAGGAGCCCGAGGCCGAGCAGGACGGCGATCCCGGCGGTGGCGCGCTCGGTCGGGGACTTCAGCATGGGCGCGAGCAGGGCGAGGAAGACGGCGGGTCCGGCGGCGTCGAGCCCCCAGGCCCCGGTGTCGCCGATCGCCTCGGCGCCGAGCGCCCCGAGGAGCGTGGTCAGGTTCCACAGGACGTACAGGGTGAGGCCGGTGACGGTGAAGCCGATCCGGGCGGCCCGGCGGGTCGGCTGGGGGAGGGCGACGGCCGTGGTCTCGTCGATCACCCAGTGCGCCGCGAAGGGCCGGACGGCCTTCGGCAGGGCGAGGAGCTGGGAGAGCCGCAGCCCGTAGAAGGCGTTGCGGGTGCCCAGGAAGAAGGCGCCGGCGGCGGCCGTGAAGGGGTTGCCGCCCGCGGCGAGCGCTCCGACCAGGGCGAACTGCGAGGCGCCGGTGAAGACGAGCAGGCTCAGGACGCAGGTCTGGAGGAGGCTGAGGCCGGAGCCCGCCGAGGTCACGCCGAAGGCGAAGCCGGAGAGCCCGACGGCGACGCCGACGCCGAGCGCGTCGCGGACGACGGCCGCGTCGGACTTGACCGGGGAGTCGTCGCGTATGACGGGGGGTGCTGTCTGTTCTGCCACGTCAGGGACGTTACGGGGCGGGTGTCGTCCCGGTCTTGTACGTTCTTGCGCCGACCTGCGGGGACCGGCGTCCGGCGCCCCGCGCGCGCTGGTAGGCGCCCGGCGGCACCCCGACGCTGCGGGTGAAGTGCCGGCTGAGGTGCGACTGGTCGGTGAAGCCGACGGCGGCCGCCGCCTCCGCCGGGGGCGTCCCCGTGTCGAGGAGCCGCCTGGCCCGGCGTACGCGCGCGTCGGTGAGCCAGGTGTGCGGCGGCATACCGTACGCCTCGCGGAAGGCGCGGAGCAGGGCGAAGGGGCTGGTGCCGAGGTCCGTGGCGAGCCGCTCCAGGGTGGGAGGCTCGACCATCCCGGCCTCCAGGACCTCACGCGCGCGTGCCGCGTTCAGGGCGCCCGCCGAGCGGGGCGGGAGCGGGGTGACGAGTCCGCCGTGGCTGCGGAGCACTCGCGCGGTGACCAGACGCAGGAGGCTGTCGGCGGCGAGCGCGTTGCCCTCCTCCGCGGCCCGGTGGACACCGACGACAAGACGGGCGGCGTACGGGTCGTCGACGACGGGCGAGGTGAAGCCGGCCGTGCCGCGCAGGGCGAGGGTGTCGGCGGCGATCGACCGGACGATCTCCGCGTCGGGGTAGATCGTCCGGTAGGTCCAGCCCTCGGGCACGCCCGCGTGCCCGGTGTGCGGGGTGTCCGGATTGACGAGGGCGATCTGTCCGGGCCCGGCGTGCACGAGGTCGTCGCGGTAGTGGAAGGCCTCGACGCCCTCGGTGATCGCCGCGAAGACGAAGGTCTCGTGGGTGTGCCGGGCGAAGGCCTTGTGGATGTAGTGGGCGTGCAGCAGGTCGACCCCCGGCAGCTCGGCGTACCGCCAGTACCTCGCCCGCTCCCCGCTCGCGCCGCCCGTGTCCGTACCCCTTGCCATTCCCCCATTCTGCGCCCGGCCGGCGCCCCGCGACGATCGGGATTCCCCCAGGTCCGGGCCATTGTCAGTGGTCGGGTGCACGATGGGGGACATGGTCAGGTCCGCGCTCGACTCGTTCTCCCCCGCGACCCGTGGTTGGTTCACCGGGGCCTTCACCGCGCCCACGGCGGCGCAGGAGGGCGCCTGGAAGGCCATCGGCGCGGGCTCCGACGTGCTCGTCGTCGCGCCGACCGGCTCGGGCAAGACGCTGGCGGCGTTCCTCGCCTCCCTGGACCGGCTCGCGTCCTCCCCGCCGCCCGCCGAGGCGAGGAAGCGCTGCCGCGTGCTGTACGTGTCGCCGCTCAAGGCCCTCGCCGTGGACGTCGAGCGGAACCTGCGCTCGCCGCTGACGGGCATCCGGCAGGAGTCGGTGCGGCTCGGCCTGCCCGAGCCGGACGTCCGGGTCGGGATCCGCTCCGGGGACACCCCGCCGGCCGAGCGCCGGGCCCTCGCGACGCGGCCGCCGGACATCCTGATCACCACCCCCGAGTCCCTGTTCCTGATGCTGACCTCCGCCACGCGCGAGGCCCTGTCGGGCGTGGAGACGGTCATCCTGGACGAGGTCCACGCGGTCGCGGGCACGAAGCGGGGCGCGCACCTGGCCCTGTCCCTGGAGCGGCTCGACGAGCTGCTGCCCCGTCCGGCGCGCCGGATCGGCCTGTCGGCCACGGTCCGCCCGGTCGACGAGGTCGCCCGCTACCTCTCCCCCGGGCGCGCCGTGGAGATCGTGCAGCCGCCTTCGGGCAAGGAGTTCGACCTCTCCGTCGTCGTCCCGGTGGAGGACATGGGCGAGCTGGGCGGCTCCCCGGCCTCCGAGGGCAAGGACGGTGGGGACAAGCCGTCGATCTGGCCGCACGTCGAGGAGCGGATCGCCGACCTCGTCCAGTCCCACCGCTCCACGATCGTCTTCGCGAACTCCCGGCGGCTCGCGGAGCGCCTGTGCAACCGGCTCAACGAGATCGCGTACGAGCGGGCGACGGGCGAGCCGCTCCCCGAGGGCGCTCCCCCGGCCCAGGTCATGGCCCAGTCGGGGGCGGCGCAGGGCGCCCCGCCGCTGCTCGCGCGGGCGCACCACGGTTCGGTGTCGAAGGAGCAGCGCGCCCAGGTGGAGGAGGACCTGAAGGCGGGCCGGCTGCCCGCCGTCGTGGCGACCTCCAGCCTGGAGCTGGGCATCGACATGGGCGCGGTCGACCTCGTGGTGCAGGTCGAGTCGCCGCCCTCGGTCGCCTCCGGGCTCCAGCGCGTGGGCCGGGCCGGCCACCAGGTCGGCGCCGTGTCGACGGGCGTGGTCTTCCCCAAGTACCGGGGTGACCTGGTGCAGGCGGCCGTGGTCACGGAGCGGATGCGGTCGGGCGCGATCGAGTCCATGCGGATCCCCGCCAATCCCCTCGACGTGCTCGCGCAGCAGCTCGTCGCGATGGTCGCGCTGGACACCTGGCAGGTGGACGACCTGCTCGCGGTGGTGCGCCGCGCGGCCCCGTTCTCGTCCCTTCCGGAGTCGGCGTTCACGGGCGTGCTGGACATGCTGGCCGGCCGCTACCCCTCGGACGCCTTCGCCGAGCTGCGCCCGCGCGTGGTCTGGGACCGGGTCGCCGGGACGGTCACGGGGCGGCCGGGCGCGCAGCGGCTCGCCGTCACCTCGGGCGGCACGATCCCCGACCGCGGCCTGTTCGGCGTCTTCCTGGCGGGCTCGGACCCCAAGAAGGGCGGGGGCAGGGTCGGCGAGCTCGACGAGGAGATGGTGTACGAGTCGCGGGTCGGCGACGTCTTCACGCTCGGCACCACCTCATGGCGGATCGAGGACATCACCCGGGACCGGGTCCTCGTCTCCCCCGCGCCCGGCGTTCCGGGCCGGCTGCCCTTCTGGAAGGGCGACCAGCTGGGCCGTCCGCTCGAACTGGGACGGGCGGTGGGCGCGTTCCTCCGCGAGGTCGGTGCCCTCGGCGACGAGGACGCGCGCCTGCGGCTGCTCGCCGCGGGCCTCGACGCCTGGGCCGCGGAGAACGTCCTGGCGTACCTCAAGGAGCAGCGCGAGGCCTGCGGCCATGTGCCGGACGACCGGACGATCCTGGTGGAGCGCTTCCGTGACGAGCTCGGGGACTGGCGGGTCGTCATCCACTCCCCGTTCGGCGCGCAGGTGCACGCCCCGTGGGCTTTGGCGCTCGGCGCGCGGCTCGCCGAGCGGTACGGCATGGACGCGCAGGTGATGCACGCGGACGACGGCATCGTGCTGCGTCTCCCGGACGCCGACCTGATGGGCCTGGACATGGGCCTGGACCTGCTCGATCACGAGCCGGTCGACCCGGGCCGCCACCTGGACAAGACGTACGACGCGGACAAGGCGCCCGTCGGCGCGGCCGACGCCCTCTTCGACCGGGGCGAGATCGGGCAGATCGTCACCGACCAGGTGGGCGGCTCCGCGCTGTTCGCCTCCCGCTTCCGCGAGTGCGCCGCCCGCGCTCTCCTGTTGCCCAAGCGCAACCCCGGCAAGCGCACCCCGCTCTGGCAGCAGCGGCAGCGCGCGGCCCAGCTGCTCCAGGTGGCGAGCGAGTTCGGCTCGTTCCCCATCGTTCTGGAAGCCGTCCGCGAGTGCCTCCAGGACGTCTTCGACCTCCCGGGCCTGACCGAGCTGATGGGGGACATCGAGGCCCGCCGGGTCCGGCTCGTCGAGGTCACCACCCCCGAGCCCTCGCCCTTCGCCCGCTCGCTGCTCTTCGGCTACGTGGCGCAGTTCCTGTACGAGGGCGACTCACCGCTCGCCGAGCGGCGGGCGGCCGCGCTCTCCCTGGACTCGCGGCTGCTCGCGGAGCTCCTCGGCCAGGCGGAGCTCCGGGAGCTGCTCGACCCCGAGGTCCTGGCGGAGCTGGAGCGGGAGCTCCAGTGGCTCACCGAGGACCGGCGGATCAAGGACGTGGAGGGCGTCGCCGACCTGCTGCGGGTCCTGGGACCGCTGACCGGGGCGGAGCTGGCCGAGCGCGGCGCCCAGCCGGCCTGGGCGCCCGAGCTCGGGGCGGCCCGCCGCGCGATCCAGGTGCGGATCGGCGGCCGGGACCACTGGGCGGCGATCGAGGACGCGGGCCGGCTCCGGGACGCCCTGGGCACGGCCCTGCCGGTCGGCGTGCCCGAGGCCTTCACCGAGCCGGTCAAGGACCCGCTGGGCGACCTGCTCGCGCGGTACGCGCGCACGCACGGCCCGTTCACCTCCTCCCAGGCCGCCGACCGCTTCGGCCTCGGCGCGGCCGTCACCGACGGCGCCCTCCAGCGCCTCGCCGCCTCGGGCAGGGTCGTCCAGGGCGAGTTCCATCCCTCCGGCATCGGCCAGGAGTGGTGCGACGCGGCCGTCCTGCGACGGCTGCGGCGCCGCTCCCTCGCGGCCCTGCGGCAGGAGCTGGAGCCGGTGCCCCCGGCCGCTCTCGCCACCTTCCTGCCGCAGTGGCAGCACCTGGGGAGCAACAGCCTGCGCGGCATCGACGGCCTCGCGCGCGCGATCGAGCAGCTCCAGGGCGCGCCGGTCCCGGCCTCGGCCCTGGAGAAGCTGATCCTGCCGTCCCGGGTCCGGGACTACTCCCCCGCGCTGCTCGACGAGCTGACGACCACCGGTGAGGTCGTGTGGGCGGGTGCGGGCGCGCTGCCCGGCAAGGACGGCTGGGTCTCGCTCTACCTCGCGGACGCGGCCCCCCTGCTCCTCCCACCGCCGCACCCGCTGGAGCTCTCGGCGCTGCACGAGTCGGTGCTCACGACCCTCTCCGGCGGGTACGGCCTGTTCTTCCGGCAGATCGCCGACCAGATCCGGGCCACCACCCACCCGGACGCCACCGATCCGCAGCTCGCCGACGCCCTCTGGGACCTGGCCTGGTCGGGCCGGCTCACCAACGACACCCTGGCACCGCTGCGCGCGTTCCTCGGTTCGGGCCGCACGGCGGGGTCCACCGCCCACCGCGCGCGGCGCACGGTCCCGCGCGGCCGGTACGGCACGCTGACCGCGTCCGCCCGCCCCGTGTCCCGCACCGGGCCGCCCACGGTCTCCGGCCGCTGGTCGCTCCTCCCGCCCGCCGAACCGGAACCGACCCACCGGGCGCACGCCCTCGCCCGCACCCTCCTGGACCGGCACGGAGTGGTCACCCGGGGCGCGGTGGCCGCCGAGGGTGTGGAGGGCGGTTTCTCGGCGACGTACCGGATCCTGGCCGCCTTCGAGGACAGCGGGCAGGCCCGTCGGGGCTATGTAGTGGAGGGTCTCGGGGCGGCGCAGTTCGCGATGGACGGGGCGGTGGACCGGCTGCGTGCGGCGGCGACCGCCCGCGACCGGGGGGCCGAGGCGGCGGCCGGGCCGCGCGCGCTGGTCCTCGCCGCCGCCGACCCGGCGAACGCCTACGGCGCGGCGCTGTCCTGGCCGGAGCCGCCGACGGGTGCCGGGCACAAGCCCGGCCGCAAGGCGGGCGCGATGGTGGTCCTCGTCGACGGCGAGCTCACGCTCTACATGGAGCGCGGCGGCAAGACGCTGCTGTCCTGGCCGACGGACCCGGAGGACCCGGCGCTGAGAGCGGCGGCGGAGGCGCTGGCGGCGGCGGCCAAGGCGGGGACGCTGGGGACGGTCACGGTGGAACGCGTCAACGGCACGGCGTCCCTGACGTCCCCCCTGTCCCGCCCCCTGGAAGCGGCCGGCTTCCTGGCCACCCCCCGAGGCCTCCGCCTCCGCCCCTGACTCCCCGGTGGGGCTCCCCTGCACCCCCGGTCCGTGAAGCGTGCCGCCCAAAGGACCGGGCCCACCTCGGCCCGTCCTCGCGACACAATGGTCCCGTGCCCGAAGGAGATACCGTCTGGCTGGCCGCCCGTCGCCTGCACACCGCGCTCGCCGGCCATGTCCTCACCCGAGCCGACCTCCGCGTGCCCCGGTTCGCGACCGCCGACCTCACCGGCCGGACGGTCCTCGACGTGACCCCGCGTGGCAAGCACCTGCTCGCCCGCATCGAGGGCGGTCTGACCCTCCACTCACATCTGCGGATGGACGGCTCCTGGCGGGTGTACGCCACCGGGCAGCGCCCGCACGGCGGCCCCGACCACCAGATCCGGGCGATCCTCGGAAACGAGGAGCACACCGCGTACGGCTACCGCCTCCCCGTCCTGGAGCTCATCCGTACCGCCGAGGAGTCCCGCGCCGTCGGCCACCTCGGCCCGGACCTGCTCGGCCCGGACTGGGATCCCGAGGAGGCCGTCCGGCGGCTCGGCGCCGACCCGGAGCGCACGCTCGGCGAGGCCCTCCTCGACCAGCGCAACCTGGCGGGCATCGGCAACGTGTTCAAGTCGGAGCTGGCGTTCCTCGCCGGCGTCACCCCCTGGCTCCCGGTGGGCGAACTCTCCCCGGAGGTCCCGGCCCGCCTCGTCGCCACGGCCCACCGTCTCCTCGACGCCAACAAGGACCGCCCGGAGCGGCGCACCACGACGGCCCGCCACCCCCGCACCCCGCTCCACGTCTACGGCCGCGAAGGCCGGCCCTGCCTCCGCTGCGGCACCGCGATCCGCAAGGCGGAGCTCGGCGACCGGGTCACGTACTGGTGCCCGGGGTGCCAACGGGGCCCCGACGGAGACCGCCCCATCAATTGACGACCCGTCAGATACGGTCGTACGGTCGGCACATGACGAGGACCCTTCCGGCGTACGACCTGACCGGCCGCACCGCGTTCGTCACCGGCGCGGCGAGCGGCATCGGCCGCGCCACCTCGGCCCTCCTCGCCCAGGCCGGCGCCGCCGTCCACTGCGCCGACCGCGACGAGGACGGCCTCGACGAGACCGCAGCCCTGATAGCCCGTCAGGGCGGCACCGCGCACGCCCACCCCCTGGACGTCACCGACCGGCCCGCGCTGGCGGCGGCCGTCCGCGCCGCCGGTCCGCTCCACGTGATGGCCGCCATCGCGGGGATCATGCACACGAGCACGGTCCTGGAGACCCGGGAGGAGGACCTCGACCGCGTCCTCGCCGTCAACTTCAAGGGCGTGCTCTACGCGTGCCAGGAAGCGGCCCGTTCGATGATCGCCTCGGGCGTCCCGGGCTCGATCGTGACGATGGCCTCGGGCGCGATGGACACCGCGAGTCCGGGCCTGCTCTGCTACAGCGCCACCAAGGCTGCCGTCGTCCAGCTGACGAAGACCCTGGCGACGGAGGCGGGCCCGCACGGCATCCGCGTCAACGCGGTCGCCCCCGGCTGGATCCGTACGCCGATGACGGACCGGCACGAGCCGGCCGCCCAGCAGCAGGCCGAGGCCGCGATGGTCCGTCACTCACCGCTGGGGCGGGTCGGCGAGGCCGAGGACATCGCGCACGCGGTCCTGCACCTCGCCTGCGACGCCTCCGCGTTCACGACCGGCCAGATCCTCCGCCCCAACGGCGGCGTCGCGATGCCCTGGTGACGACTCGGACGAACGAGCCCGGAAGACCTGCAGAGGCGGTCCCACCGCGACGCCCCGACGACGACGCCACATGCACCGGAAGCAGGCTGAGCCCCCAGCCGCCCGCGGCCACCGCGCCCTCGACCGACCCGGTCTCCCCGGGCAGAAGAAGCAGGCGCAGCACCGCCCACCACCAGAGCCCCCCGGCCGCGATGCCGCACGCGAGCAGCGCGAGCGTCACCAGCGGAACCCGTCGCCGTACCATGGCCGCCTCCTGCGGTCGACGCTAGACCGGCAGGATCACCCTGCGGGAGGGCGCACCGGAGTCAACCCCGGCGCACACGGCCCAGTCGTACGTCCCTCCCACCATGGCACGCCGGACCGGAACCCGGCATCTCAGGAGAATCCCGCCAGGGCCTGGACCAGAGCCCTGCACCCGGAAGCCCCGAGCCGACGCCCTGACCCCAAAGCCCCGGACCAAGCCCCGGCCATGAGAAAAGCCCCGGTCAGCGCCCTGTGAACAGGCACCGACCGGGGCTTCGCCCCACTTCGGTTCAGGCAGCGACGACGTCCACCGCTTCCGCGGGCGCCTTGATGGTCACCCGCTCGGTGGGCACACCGGCCACCGACGTCACCGACACCGAATTGAGCCTCGGGCGGACCGGTGTCGGCACCGGTTCACTCGACGCTGCGGACTGGGCCAGTTCGGCGAGCGACAGCTCGTCGCTCACTTCGCGCATGAGCTCGGACATCCGTACGTCCAACGCGTCGCAGATCGCGGAGAGCAGCTCGGAGGATGCCTCCTTCTGCCCCCGCTCCACCTCGGAGAGATAGCCGAGCGAGACTCGGGCGGACGAGGAGACTTCGCGCAGAGTACGGCCCTGGCGCTGGCGCTGCCGACGCAGCACGTCACCCAGCAGGCGACGGAGCAGAATCATCGGTGGCTCCCTCCTCGGACCGCGTAGCCGCATCCTTCACGCCCCACCGTACCGCCTCGCGCCGCGGCCGTGCGGGGAGCGATGTCGTGTTCACTCAGGGCTGCAAACATCAATTCCCCCCGTTGTGTTCCGTATCCTGTGCCCGCGCATTTCCCGAGAGTTCCTCATGGAGCAGTTCCAGCACGCTCCGTACGCTCTCTCTACGGATTTCCTTGCGGCCACCGTTCAACCGCAACGAGACCACTTTCCCCACGCGGGCGCTCGTCGCGGCCGGGCCGGCGACGGCCACGTAGACGGTTCCGACGGGCTGGCCGTCCTGCGGGGCGGGCCCCGCGACCCCGGTCGTCGAGATGCCCCAGTCGGCGCCGAGCCGGTCCCGTACACCGGCCGCCATCTGCAGCGCGACCTCGGGGTCCACCGCTCCGCGCTCCGCGAGCAGAGCCCCGTCGACGCCCAGCAGCTCGTGCTTCACGGCCGTGGCGTAGGCCGTGACCGACCCGAGGAAGGTGACCGAGGAGCCAGGCGCTCCGGTGAGCTCGGCGGCCACCAGACCGCCCGTGAGGGACTCGGCCGCGGCCACCGTCTGACCACGCTCCGCCAGCAGCTCCAGGACCCGGGCGGCCTCTTTCATCGCGTCGTCGCCTCCGCTCGTGCGGCGGCCCGCTCGGCGGCGAGTCCCCTGCGCCGCAGTACGACCGCCTGTCGTACGTAGTCCAGACCGGTGACCACCGTCAGCACGACCGCCACCGCCATCACCCAGAAGCGGAGGGTGGCCAGCGGTCCGGTGAGCATGAGGACGTACATGCCCACGGCGGTGCCCTGGGCGAGCGTCTTCATCTTGCCGCCGCGGCTGGCGGGGATGACCCCGTGCCGGATGACCCAGAACCGCATCAGGGTGATGCCGAGCTCGCGGGCCAGGATGACCGAGGTCACCCACCAGGGGAGGTCACCGAGCGAGGACAGCGAGATGAGTCCGGCCGCCATGATCGCCTTGTCGGCGATGGGGTCGGCGATCTTCCCGAAATCGGTGACCAGGTTGTACGTACGGGCGAGGTGCCCGTCGAAGATGTCCGTGATCATGGCCACCGCGAACGCCGCCCAGGCCCAGGCCCGCCACGCGGGGTCGTGCCCGCCGTCCTGGAGGAGCAGCACCACGAAGGCCGGCACGAGGACGAGCCGGATCATGGTGAGGATGTTCGCGATGTTCCACAGGCTGGCCTGGTTGACGGCCGCCGCGCCCAGCTTGCCGCGGGGCGCCGGCCTACCGGTCCCGCCCGTCGCGGATGCCGGGACTCCGGTCATCTGCCCGCCTCCTCGAAAAGACACTCGGCCACCAGGTCGACGCCCTCCGTGCCGACGACCTTCGCCCTGACCATACGGCCCGGGGCGAGGTCGGGACCCGCACCGCCGTCCGGGTTGAGCAGCAGCACCTGTCCGTCGGTCTCGGGCGCCTGGTGGGCCGCGCGGCCGATCCAGCCGCCCTTCTCGTCCTCGTCGTCCGACTCGGTTTCGACGAGTACTTCCAGGGTCTCTCCGATCCGCTCCTCCGCACGCTGTGCGGTGAGCTCCTCGGCGAGCCGGGAGAGGTGGGCGAGCCGCTCGTCGACGACGTCCTGGTCGAGCTTGTGCTCGTACGTGGCGGCCTCGGTGCCGTCCTCGTCGGAGTAGCCGAAGACGCCGATGGCGTCGAGGCGCGCGTGGGTGATGAAGCGTTCCAGCTCGGCGAAGTCGGCCTCGGTCTCGCCGGGGAAGCCGACGATGAAGTTGGACCGGGCACCGGCCGTGGGGGCCTTGGAGCGGATGGTCTCCAGGAGCTCCAGGAAGCGGTCGGTGTCGCCGAAGCGGCGCATGGCCCGCAGCACGTCGGGGGCGCTGTGCTGGAAGGACAGGTCGAAGTAGGGCACGACCTTCTCGGTCGACGTGAGGACGTCGATCAGGCCGGGGCGCATCTCGGCCGGCTGGAGGTAGCTGACGCGGACGCGCTCGATGCCGTCCACCGAGGCCAGCTCGGGCAGCAGGCTCTCCAGGAGCCGGATGTCGCCGAGGTCCTTGCCGTAGGACGTGTTGTTCTCGGAGACCAGCATGATCTCCTTCACGCCCTGCTCGGCGAGCCAGCGCGTCTCGTTCAGCACGTCCGAGGGGCGGCGGGAGACGAAGGAGCCGCGGAAGGAGGGGATGGCGCAGAAGGAGCAGCGGCGGTCGCAGCCGGAGGCCAGCTTCACGGAGGCGACGGGGCTGGTGTCCAGGCGGCGGCGGAGCGGCGCGCGCGGCCCGGAGGCGGGCGCGACGCCCTCGGGCAGGTCGCTCGGCACGTTCTCGGGGGCTTCCACGTCACCGTGCCCCGGCAGGGCCACGGCCGCGGCGGCCTCCTGGCGCTCCACGGGCGACAGCGGCAGCAGCTTGCGCCGGTCACGCGGGGTGTGGGCCTCGACACTGCCACCGCTGAGGATGGTCTGGAGGCGGTTGGAGATGTCGGCGTAGTCGTCGAAGCCGAGGACGCCGTCCGCCTCCGGGAGGGCCTCGGCGAGCTCCTTGCCGTACCGCTCGGCCATGCAGCCCACGGCGACGACGGCCTGGGTCCTGCCGTGGTCCTTCAGGTCATTGGCTTCGAGGAGGGCGTCGACGGAGTCCTTCTTGGCGGCCTCGACGAATCCGCAGGTGTTGACGACGGCGACGTCCGCTTCCTCGGCGTTCTCGACGAGCTCCCAGCCGTCCGCTGCCAAGCGGCCTGCGAGCTCCTCCGAGTCCACCTCGTTACGGGCGCAGCCAAGAGTGACAAGGGCGACGGTACGGCGTTCGGGCATGGGCTCAAGACTACTTCGTCCCGGCCGTTCCCCCGTCGCGCAGGGTTCACCTGCGCGACAGAGGTCACATCGGCCGCCACGGCCGGGCTCATCCGGCCTCGGGGTCGCCCTTGGTGTAGCTGAGCCGCTCGACCTGGCCGGATTCGAACTTGTCGTCGAGCTTCTTGCCGTTCACGTAGAGCTCGATCGCACCGGCGTTGCCGAGGACCAGGTCGACGCGCTCGTCGTCCTGGAAGGTCTTGGACTCGCCCTTGAGGAGGAGCCCGTCGAAGAGGAGCTTTCCGTCGTGCGCCTTGGCCGAGATCCAGCTCTTGTCGTCGACGGCGGTGAGCTTGACCGTGACCTTGTCCCGCGGGACCGCGGCGATCGCGCTCTCGGTGGGCTTGGGCGCGGTGGGCTTCGCCGGCTTCGGCTTGGCCGCGGAGCTCGCCTTCTCCGGGGCGGGGGCCGGACCGCCGTCGGCCACGGAGGTCCCCGTGGAGGCGTCGTTCCCGTTGAACATCGTGAAGCCGACGAAACCGACGACGGCGACGATGGCCGCGACCATCGCGGCGGTCCAGTTGGGCCTGCGCGGCTCGGGGCGGATGCGTTCCGCCTCGAAGAGCGGGGCGGCGGGGGTGGGCGCGGGACGGCCACCGTGCTCGGCGTCGTACTGCTCGACCAGCGGAGCCGGATCGAGGCCGACGGCGCGCGCGAGGGTACGGATGTGGCCGCGGGCGTAGACGTCGCCGCCACAGCGCGAGAAGTCGTCCTCCTCGATCGCGTGCACGATCGGAATCCGGACACGGGTGGAGGCACTGACCTCTTCGACGGTGAGACCGGCGGCGATTCGGGCCTGCTGGAGGGCACGACCGATCGCGTCCCGGTCGTCTGCCGGGAAGATCCGGTCGTCTTCGGGGGAGTTGCCGATGGACACGAGAGCGCCTTTCGAGCGTGTAGCCACCTGCTGGACGTTCAGTCTATGGGTGGTACGAAAGGGTGGGGCAACCGGGCGGGTGCTGTTTGTACGCCATGAGGCTGGGACATCCTTCTGTCCCTCCCTCCAACTTGACGTACGGCCAGGGGAAACGGTTGCCCACCGTTCCCTTACGAGTGAGTCTCGGCCAGGTCTCGAACGTGCAGCCACGCCCTCCCGGATCGCTACGCCTCCGACTCCCCCCGGATCACGGCGAGGACCCCGTCCAGCTCGTCCGGCTTCACGAGCACGTCCCGCGCCTTCGAGCCCTCGCTCGGTCCGACGATGTTCCGCGACTCCATGAGGTCCATCAGCCGGCCGGCCTTCGCGAAGCCCACGCGCAGCTTCCGCTGGAGCATCGAGGTGGAGCCGAACTGGGTCGAGACGACCAGTTCGGCCGCCTGGCACAGCAGGTCGAGGTCGTCGCCGATGTCCTCGTCGATCTCCTTCTTCTGCTTGGTGCCGACGGTGACGTCGTCCCGGAAGACGGGCGTCATCTGGTCCTTGCAGTGCTGCACGACGGCCGCGACCTCGGCCTCGGTGACGAACGCGCCCTGCATGCGGACGGGCTTGTTGGCGCCCATCGGCAGGAAGAGGCCGTCGCCCTTCCCGATCAGCTTCTCGGCGCCGGGCTGGTCCAGGATGACCCGGCTGTCGGCGAGCGAGGAGGTGGCGAAGGCGAGCCGCGAGGGCACGTTCGCCTTGATCAGGCCGGTCACGACGTCCACGGACGGCCGCTGGGTGGCGAGCACGAGGTGGATGCCGGCGGCGCGGGCCAACTGGGTGATGCGGACGATGGAGTCCTCGACGTCACGCGGCGCGACCATCATCAGGTCGGCCAGCTCGTCGACGATCACCAGGAGGTACGGGTAGGGGCTGAGCTCCCGCTCGCTGCCCTCGGGCAGCTTGATCTTGCCGTCCCGGATGGCCTGGTTGAAGTCGTCGATGTGCCGGTAGCCGAAGGCGGCCAGGTCGTCGTAGCGCAGGTCCATCTCGCGCACGACCCACTGGAGTGCCTCGGCGGCCTTCTTGGGGTTGGTGATGATCGGGGTGATCAGGTGCGGGATGCCCTCGTAGGCGGTGAGCTCGACCCGCTTGGGGTCGACGAGCACCATCCGGACGTCCTCGGGAGTCGCTCTTATCATGACCGACGTGATCAGGCAGTTGATGCACGAGGACTTTCCCGAGCCCGTGGCACCGGCGACCAGGACGTGCGGCATCTTCGCCAGGTTGGCCATCACATAGCCGCCCTCGACGTCCTTGCCGAGCGCGACCAGCATCGGGTGCTCGTCCCCGGCCGCGTCCGCGAGCCGCAGCACGTCCCCGAGGTTGACCATCTCGCGGTCGCTGTTCGGGATCTCGATGCCGACCGCGGACTTCCCGGGGATCGGCGAGATGATCCGCACGTCGGGCGAGGCCACGGCGTAGGCGATGTTCTTCGTCAGGGCCGTGATCTTCTCGACCTTCACGGCGGGGCCGAGCTCGACCTCGTACCGCGTGACCGTCGGACCGCGCGTGAAGCCGGTGACCGCCGCGTCGACCTTGAACTCGGTGAAGACGTTGGAGAGCGCGTCGACGACCGCGTCGTTTGCGGCGCTGCGGGTCTTGCCCGGCCCGCCGCGCTCGAGGAGGTCGAGCGAGGGCAGGGAGTACGTGATGTCGCCCGCGAGCTGGAGCTGCTCGGCCCGGGACGGCAGCTCGGTCGGCTCGGGCGCCGGCTTGGTCAGATCCGGTACGCCCCCGCCGGGACGGTCTCCCCCACGGGCCGGCGGTACGGGCGCCGCCGGCGCGGTCTTCTCCCCGGCAGCGGCGGCTCCGGTGGCTGAGGCCGCAGCGGCGGCGTTCCGCTCGGCGGTGACGTCCTTGGTCAGGTCGGCGACGATCGGGGAGGGCGGCATGCCGTTCAGTACGGCACCGTCGAGCGCGGCGGCGGCCGCCGCGGCGACGTCCACCGGGTCGAGACCGGCGTCGACGCCGTCCCGCCCGGAGGTGCGGCGGGCCGAGCGGCCGCGCCGCTCCAGCAGCTCCGTCTCGGCCCGGTCCACGTCGTACGGCTCCGCGGGCCCGCTCCCCCGGCGCCGGACGGGCCGTGCCGGGCGGGGGGCCGCCTCGCGCCACTCCTCGTCGTACCCCTCGTGGCCCGGGTGGCCCGCGTATCCCTCGGCCTCCGCCGGGTCGTACGGAAGCTCGACGATGCCCAGCCGCGCGCCGAGCGCGCGCAGCCGCTGCGGGATCGCGTTGACGGGGGTGGCGGTGACCACGAGCAGCCCGAAGACGGTGAGCAGCACCAGCATCGGTACGGCGAGGACCTCGCCCATCATGAAGACGAGGGGCTGGGACGCGGCCCAGCCGATGAGCCCGCCGGCGTCCTGCATGGCCCCGCTGCCGTCGCCGCGCCCCGGCGAACCGCAGGCGATGTGCACCTGGCCGAGGACGCCGATGACGAGGGCGGAGAGGCCGATGCTGATCCGCCCGTTGGCCTCGGGCTTCTCCGGATAGAGGATGAGCCGGATGCCGATCGCGCCGAGCAGCAGCGGTACGAGCAGGTCGAGCCGGCCGAAGGATCCGGTCACCAGCATCTCGACGAGGTCGCCGACCGGGCCGCGCAGGTTGGACCAGGTGCCGGCGGCGACGATCAGCGCGAGGCCGAGGAGGAGCAGCGCGAGCCCGTCCTTGCGATGGGCCGGGTCGAGCCCCTTGGCGCCGCGCCCTATCCCCCGGAACATCGCCCCGATCGCGTGGGCGAGGCCGAGCCAGGCCCCCCGCACGAGTCGGTAGACGCCCCCGGTCGGGGACGGGGCGGGCCGGGGCGGGGCCTTCTTCGCGGCGGTCTTCCGCGCGGGCGCGCGTTTCGCGGGTGCGGCCTTCCTGGCCGCCGCCTTCTTCGCGGGCGCCTTGGCGGGGGACTTCGCGGGCGTCGCTTTCCTCGCGGCACCCGTCGTCCGGCCGGCGCGCGGTTTCGCGGTGGCCGCCGTGCCCTGGGAACCCTTGCCGGACGTACGTGAAGCCATGATGCCGAGGTTACCGGTGTGAAGACCCGCTGTCCGCCTCACCCGTTCGTGTCGTCCGTGCAGGGGCGCGGTGCTGACGCCGCATCACACCGAGCCGCACCCTCCCGAAGGGGTGATGACGGTACGTCAGCTCTGGCTGGGCAGCGTCGGCGCGGCGCCCGTCCCCGGCTCCAGCGCGTCCAGCGCCCGGCGCAGCCCGGTGAGCTTGCGCTCCAGGTGCGCGGCGGTGGCGACGGCGGCCGCGTCGGCGGAGTCGTCGTCGAGCTGCTTCGACAGCGCCTCGGCCTGCTCCTCGACCGCCGCGAGCCGGGCGGAGAGCTCAGCGAGCAGTCCGGCGGCCTCCTTGCCGTGACCGCCCTCGCCCCCGCCCTCCAACTGCAGCCGCAGCAGGGCGGCCTGCTCTCGCAGCTTGCAGTTCTTCATGTAGAGCTCGACGAAGACGGAGACCTTGGCGCGCAGCACCCACGGGTCGAACGGCTTGGAGATGTAGTCGACCGCCCCGGCCGCGTACCCCCGGAAGGTGTGGTGGGGGCCGTGGTTGATGGCGGTGAGGAAGATGATCGGGATGTCCCGGGTCCTCTCCCGCCGCTTGATGTGGGCGGCAGTCTCGAAACCGTCCATACCCGGCATCTGGACGTCGAGCAGGATGACCGCGAAGTCGTCCGTCAACAGCGCCTTGAGCGCTTCCTCCCCGGACGATGCCCGCACCAGCGTCTGATCGAGCGCGGAGAGAATGGCCTCCAGCGCCAGCAGATTCTCCGGCCGGTCATCGACCAGGAGGATCTTGGCCTTCTGCACCATGCCCCGTCCTCCTCGTCCCGGCAACGGCTCTCCCCGGACCCCCGAACCGGGGGAAGCACCGGGCGCCGCCCCAGAAGACGACTCCCTAGCGCCGTCCGTCCTTGTGCCGGTCATCGTAGCCGCACCCCGCCCGTCGCCACACCCTGTCACCGCGATGTCACTGTGCACGTAGCGGAAACGCGGTGGGAGACCAGAAGGTTCCCCGTATCCAGCCCTCTCACACGCCCCAGGCGACAGCCGGTCGGAGCGGCACCGACGGAGCCCGGGGGTCCGCGCCCGGCGCGGACCCCCGGCGCCAGGTCACTTCCCTCGCATCCACTGCTCCATGACCGACAGCAGATGATCGGGGTCGACCGGCTTCGTCACGTAGTCCGAGGCACCGGACTCGATCGCCTTCTCCCGGTCGCCCTTCATCGCCTTCGCCGTGAGCGCGATGATCGGCAGCCCCGCGAACTGGGGCATGCGCCGGATCGCGGTCGTCGTCGCGTACCCGTCCATCTCCGGCATCATGATGTCCATCAGCACGACCGTCACGTCGTCGTGCTGCTCCAGGACCTCGATGCCCTCCCGCCCGTTCTCGGCGTAGAGCACCGCGAGCCCGTGCTGCTCCAGGACGCTGGTGAGCGCGAAGACGTTGCGGATGTCGTCGTCGACGATGAGCACCTTCTCGCCGGAGAAACCGTAGGTACGGCGCGGCTGCTCGGCCTCCTGCTCCTCACGGTCCGCCGCGGCCGGCTGCCCGGGGCCGGCGCTCCGGGCCCCGCTCGCCTCCGCGGCGGCCTTCCGCCGGTGACGGAACAGCGCCCCGGCACCGGACCGTGCCTCGGTCCGTACGGGCGGCGGCGGGAAGTGCGGGAACGGGTGGGCTGCCCCGGCCGCCCCCTCCTCGCCGCCCTGCTGCTGATCGTCGGCGTCCTGCGCGCCCTGCCCCTGGCCGCCCGACGGCAGCTCCGTCGGGCTCAGCGGCAGGTAAAGCGTGAACGTCGAACCGCGGCCGGGCTCGCTCGCCGCGAAGATCTCGCCGCCGAGAAGCCGCGCGATCTCCCGGCTGATCGAGAGACCGAGACCCGTACCGCCGTACTTCCGGCTGGTCGTGCCGTCGGCCTGCTTGAACGCCTCGAAGATGACCCGCATCTTGCTCGCCGCGATCCCGATGCCGGTGTCGGTGACCGAGAAGGCGATCAGATCGGCCTCCGGGTCCCGCAGCGAACCGGCCTCCAGGAGCTGCTCGCGGATCGACTGCGGCACGTCCGCGCCCGCCGGCCGGATCACCAGCTCCACCGCGCCCGTGTCGGTGAACTTCACCGCGTTCGACAGCAGGTTCCGCAGGACCTGGAGCAGCCGCTGCTCGTCGGTGTGGAGCGTGGCCGGCAGCTCGGGCGAGACCCGCACCGAGAAGTCGAGCCCCTTCTCCGCCGTGAGCGGCCGGAACGTCGCCTCCACGTAGTCGACGAGCTGGACGAGCGCGATCCGGGTCGGCGAGACGTCCATCTTGCCCGCCTCGACCTTCGACAGGTCGAGAATGTCGTTGATCAGCTGGAGCAGGTCCGACCCCGCGCCGTGGATGGTCTCGGCGAACTCGACCTGCTTCGGCGTCAGGTTCGTCTCGGCGTTGTCGGCGAGCAGCTTGGCCAGGATCAGCAGCGAGTTGAGCGGCGTGCGCAGCTCGTGCGACATGTTGGCGAGGAACTCCGACTTGTACCGCATGGAGACGGCGAGCTGTTCGGCCCGCTCCTCCAGGACCTGCCGGGCCTCCTCGATCTCGGTGTTCTTCACCTCGATGTCGCGGTTCTGCCGCGCGAGGAGTTCGGCCTTCTCCTCCAGCTCCAGGTTGGAACCCTGGAGCTCCTTCTGCCGGTGCTCCAGCTCGGCCGACCGCTCCTTGAGCTGCTCGGTGAGCTCCTGCGACTGCTGGAGCAGCACCTCGGTCTTGGTGTTGACGCTGATGGTGTTGACCGTGGTCGCGATCAGTTCGGCCAGCTGGTTCAGGAAGTCCCGCTGGATCTGCGTGAACGGCTGGAACGACGCCAGCTCGATCACTCCGAGCACCTTCCCCTCGAAGAGGACCGGCAGCACGATCACGTGCGCGGGCGCGGCCTCGCCGAGTCCGGACGAGATCTTCAGATAGCCCGGCGGCACGTTGACCTGGATGGTCCGCTTCTCCTCCGCCGCCGTCCCGATCAGGGTCTCCCCTGGCCGGAACGAGGTCGGCATGGAGCCGGCGGAGTATCCGTAGCTCCCGCGCATCCGCAGCTCGTACGAGCCGTCGCCCTCACCGACGAGTTCGGCGTCGCCGTGGGACGAGCCCGTCGGCATGGCCACGAAGAAGGCACCGTGCTGGGCCGAGACCACCGGGGTCAGCTCGCTCATGATGAGAGAGGCCACGTCGTCCAGGTCCCGCCGGCCCTGCATGAGGCCGGAAATACGGGCCAGGTTGCCCTTGAGCCAGTCCTGCTCCTCGTTGGCGAGAGTGGTGTCGCGCAGGTTGGCGATCATGGTGTTGATGTTGTCCTGGAGGGCCTGGATCTCGCCCGCCGCGTCGACCCCGTCGATCTTCAGGTTGAGGTCGCCCCGGGTGACCGCCGTGGCGACGGCCGCGATGGCCCGCACCTGACGGGTCAGGTTCCCGGCCATCTCGTTCACGGACTCGGTGAGGTCGCGCCAGGTCCCGTCGACGTCCCGGACGCGCGCCTGGCCGCCGAGGATGCCCTCCGTACCCACCTCGCGGGCCACGCGCGTGACCTCCTCGGCGAAGTTCGACAGCTGGTCGACCATCGTGTTGATGGTGTTCTTCAGCTCCTGGATCTCACCGCGCGCGTCGATGTCGATCTTCTTGGTGAGGTCGCCCTTGGCGATGGCGGTGGTGACGGCGGCGATCTGGCGCACCTGACCGGTCAGGTTGGAGGCCATCGAGTTCACCGACTCGGTCAGGTCCTTCCAGGTGCCCGAGACACCGGGAACCCGCGCCTGACCGCCCAGCTCGCCCTCCGTGCCCACCTCCCGGGCCACGCGCGTCACCTCGTCCGCGAAGGACGACAGGGTCGTCACCATCGTGTTGACGGTCTCGGCGAGCTCGGCGACCTCGCCGCGCGCCTCGACCGTCACCTTCTTCGTCAGGTCGCCGTTGGCGACGGCCGCCGAGACCCGTGAGATGTTCCGCACCTGACTAGTCAGGTTGTTGGCCATCAGATTGACGTTGTCGCTGAGGTCCTTCCACGTGCCGGTGACCCCGCGCACGCGCGCCTGGCCGCCGAGGATGCCCTCGGTGCCCACCTCGCGGGCCACGCGCGTGACCTCGTCGGCGAAGTTCGACAGCTGGTCGACCATGGTGTTGACGGTCGTCACCAGCTCCAGGATCTCGCCCCGGGCGTCGACCGTGATCTTCTTCGACAGGTCGCCCATGGCGACCGCCGTCGTGACCTCGGCGATGTTCCGCACCTGGATGGTGAGGTTGTTCGCCATGAAGTTCACCGACTGGGTGAGGTCCTTCCAGGTGCCGGAGACCCCCTGCACCTCGGCCTGACCACCCAGAATGCCCTCGGTGCCCACCTCGCGGGCCACCCGCGTCACCTGCTCGGCGAAGTTGGAGAGCTGGTCCACCATCGTGTTGAGGGTGTTCTTCAGCTCCAGGATCTCGCCGCGCGCGTCCACGTCGATCTTCTGCGACAGGTCACCGCGCGCCACCGCGGTGGCGACCTGCGCGATGTTGCGGACCTGGGTGGTGAGGTTGCCGGCCATGCCGTTCACGGAGTCCGTCAGATCCCGCCACACACCGGCCACGCCAGGCACCTGCGCCTGACCGCCCAGACGCCCGTCCGTGCCCACCTCACGGGCCACCCGGGTCACCTGGTCCGCGAAGGCGGAGAGCTGGTCGACCATCGTGTTGATGGTGTTCTTCAGCTCCAGGATCTCGCCGCGCGCGTCCACGTCGATCTTCTGCGACAGGTCACCGCGCGCCACGGCCGTGGTGACCTGCGCGATCTGCCGCACCTGCGAGGTCAGGTTCCCGGCCATGAAGTTCACGGAGTCCGTGAGCTCCCGCCAGCGCCCGGACACCCCGTCCACCCGCGCCTGACCGCCGAGGCGTCCCTCGGTGCCCACGTCCCGGGCCATCCGGGTCACCTGGTCCGCGAAGGACGACAGCTGCGACACCATCGTGTTGACGGTGTTCTTCAGCTCCAGCATCTCGCCGGCCACGTCCACCGTGACCTTCTGCGACAGGTCACCGTTCGCGACCGCCGTCGTCACCTGCGCGATGTCCCGCACCTGACCGGTCAGGTTGCGGAAGGCCGTGTTCACCGAGTCGGTGAGGTCCTTCCAGGTGCCCGCCGCACCCGGCACCTCGGCCTGGCCGCCGAGGAGACCCTCGACGCCGACCTCCCGGGCCACCCGGGTCACCTCGGAACCGAAGGCCGACAGCTGGTCCACCATCGTGTTGACGGTGTTCTTCAGCTCCAGCATCTCGCCG
Source organism: Streptomyces sp. NPDC034084 (assembly GCF_055575535.1). NCBI lineage: Bacteria > Bacillati > Actinomycetota > Actinomycetes > Kitasatosporales > Streptomycetaceae > Streptomyces > Streptomyces sp. NPDC034084. Next base: position 4,501 of record NZ_JBVISK010000011.1, on the reverse strand, counting down.
GCCACGTCCACCGTGACCTTCTGCGACAGATCACCGTTCGCGACCGCCGTCGTCACCTGCGCGATGTCCCGCACCTGCGTGGTGATGTTCCGGAACACCGTGTTGACGGAGTCCGTGAGGTCCTTCCAGGTACCCGCCGCGCCCGGCACCTGCGCCTGCCCGCCGAGCAGACCCTGCGCGCCGACCTCGCCCGAGACGCGGGTCACCTCGTCGGCGAACGTCCGCAGCGTCTCCGTCATCTGGTTGATGGTGTCGGCGAGCTGGGCGATCTCACCGCGCGCGGAGACCCGTACCTTCTGCGACAGGTCACCGTTGGCGACCGCCGTCGTCACCTCGGCGATCCCCCTCACCTGATTGGTGAGATTTCCCGCCATCGTGTTGACGGAGTCGGTGAGGTCCTTCCACACACCGGCGACCCCGGCCACCTCGGCCTGACCGCCGAGCTCACCCTCCGTACCCACCTCACGCGCGACCCGGGTCACCTCGGAGGAGAACGACGACAGCTGGTCCACCATCCGGTTGACGGTGTTCTTCAGCTCCAGCATCTCGCCGGCGACGTTCGCCGTGACCTTCTGCGACAAATCACCGTTGGCGACCGCCGTCGTCACGAGCGCGATGTCCCGCACCTGGGCCGTCAGCCGGTTCGCCATCGTGTTGACGGAGTCCGTGAGGTCCTTCCACGAACCGGACACCCCGCGCACCTGCGCCTGACCGCCCAGCTTGCCGTCCGTACCCACCTCGACGGCGACCCGGGTCACCTCGGAGGCGAACACCGACAACTGGTCGACCAGGTTGTTGGCGGTACGGGCGACCTTCAGGAACTCCCCGCGCAGCGGCCGGACCGTCCCGTCGGCACCCTCCGAACGCAGGTCCATCCGCTGGTCCAGATCACCCTCGGCCACCGCCGACAGGACCCGTCCCACCTCGGACACCGGCCGCGCCAGATCGTCGACGAGCGCGTTCGCGGCCTCGATCGCCGCCGCCCACGCACCCTCGCTGGCCCCCGCCTCGAGCCGCTCGGACAGCTTGCCCTCACGGCCGACCACGCGCCGGACGCGCGACAGCTCACCCGTGACGTGCATCTGCCGGTCGGCGACCTCGTTGTACACGGCGGAGATCTCCGCCATGACCCCGTCACCGGACACCGTCAGCCGCCTGCGGAAGTTCCCGTCCCGCATCGACACCAGCGCGGCCAGCAACCGCTCCAGCGCCGCCGCGTCCACCTGGACCGTCCCCCCACGGGAACGGCCGCCTCTCGCGCGCGTGCCAGTGCCTCCGCCGCGTCGCGCCGCCGTGCCAGACTCCACCGTGTCCCTCCCGAAAGGGGTCGACCGTACTGCTCCGGCTCTCGCCGTCAGCCTCCCCAGTGTTTCACCGTGACCGAACCAGGCGATAACAGTTCGGCAGCTTCGTACGGCGTCCCTACCCCCGAGGGACGGAATCAGCGGTGACCGGCATCCGCTCGGACAGCGAAGGTAAGTAACCTGGCATCCGGCTGTCCAGCCGCCCCGGGCCGCCCGGCGGGGGCGGCGTGGTGCGCGGACGACCACCGGGCAGCGGGAGGGACAGACCGACCATGGCGGAACCGGGCGTCGAGACGCGTACGAGGAGTGCTGTGATCACCGCGCGGGCGAGTGCCAGCTTCGAGCCGGTCGGGCGGTCCGTCGCGGCCGCCCGCGCCTTCGTCCGGGACACCCTCCAGGGCTGGGGGCACCCCGAGCTCGTCGACGACGCCGTCGTCCTCACGAGCGAACTCGTCACCAACGCCGTCATCCACGCCGGCACCTCCGCCGAGGTCCTCTGCCTCCGCTCCGACGACAGCGTCCGCGTCGAGGTCGCCGACCGCTACCCCGAGCGCGAGATCCCCGTCCAGAGCGGCCGCTCGCTCGGCAGCCCGGACCGCGAGAACGGCCGCGGCCTGCTGCTCTGCGCCGCCCTCGCCCACCGCTGGGGCGTCGACTACTCCCCCACCCGCAAGCACGTCTGGTTCCACCTCGACCTCCCCCAGCGCCCCGTCGGCACCCGCTCCGCCGGGCCCGTCCTCCCCGACGCGCTCCTCCCGGTCGCCGAGAGCCGCGTCCGCGTCGCCGTCGTCCAGATCGACCGCGGCGGCGCGATCAGCGCGTGGAACGAGGACGCCGAGGAACTCTTCGGCTACGGCTCCGAGCAGGTCACCGGCAAGCCCCTCGGCGACCTGGCCGCCTGGCCGCACACCCCCGGCATCGGCACCGGCCTCGCCGAGGCCCTCCGTCTCTCCCGCTGGGAGGGCAGCTACGGCATCCGCTGCGCCGACGGCCGGGTGATCCCCGTCTACGCCGCGCACCTCCGGGTCCGCGACGCCCAGGGCGAGCCCTCCACGGTCTGTCTGCTGGTACGGGAGCACGAGCGCGCCGTCCTCCAGACCCCCCAGCGCCCCGCCGTCGAGCCCGGCGCCGAGAGCCGCGCCGCCGACCCCTTCGAGGTCTTCATCGGCTCACCGGCCCCCGACGACCTCGACGGCCTCCTCCAGCGCACGGTGGAGCGCGCCCGCGACATGCTCGACGGCGACGCCGCCTTCCTCCTGCTCGCCACCGACGACGAGACGGAACTGGAGGTACGGGCCACCACCGGCCTCCCGGCGGCCCGCCAGCGGTTCGCCCGCGTCCCCGTGGAGACCGGCGCCAGCCGTTACGGCTCCGCCCGCATGCCCGCCGTCCACGAGGACCTGGCGGCCGTCCCCGGCGCCGTCCCCCTCCTCGAGGGCACCGGCATGCGCTCGGTCGTCACCGTCCCGCTGAAGGTCGAGGGCCGGCTCACCGGCTCCCTCGGTGTGGCCGCCGAGGCCGCGAACCGCTACTCCAACGAGGAGGCGCTCCGCCTCCAGTTCGCCGCCGACCGCATCGCCCTGGCCGTCGAGTCGGCCCGCCTCGGCGAACTCGAGCGGCTCCGCCGCGGCTCCCTCAGCTTCCTCGTCGAGGCCTCCGACCTCCTGGCCGGCACCCTCGACCGTGATCAGACCCTGGCCCTCATGGCCCAGATGACGGTCCCCACCCTCGCGACCTGGTGCGCGGTCTACACGATCGCCGACCAGGCCTCCGACCCGTACCTCTCGTACGTGCTCCACGAGGACGAGGACCGCATCGACGGCCTCAAGGACCTGCTGTCCTCCATCGCCCCTCCGGACCCGGTGCCGACCCCGGGCGCCCGCGTCTGGTCCGCTCCTGGCGAAGCCGCGCACCGCGCCGCGCTGACCGCCTCGGTCCGCGCCCTCGATCACCCGACGAGCCCGCTCTCCTCCGGCGTCGACACCACGCTGGCCACCGCGAGCACGGTGGCCGGCGAGACGGTCGTCCTGCCGCTGGTCGCCCGCAACCGGGTCATCGGCATGCTGACCCTGGGCAGGCCCTCGGAGGACCACTTCCGCCAGGAGATCCTGGAGCTCGCCGAGGACCTCTCACGCCGGGCCGCCCTGGCCCTGGACAACGCCCGCCTGTACTCGGAGCGCGTGGCGATCAGCCAGTCCCTCCAGCGCAGCCTCCTCCCGCCCGGCCTCCCCACGATCCCGGGCGTCGAGGTCGACGTCATCTACCGCGCGGCCGGCGAGGGGAACGAGGTGGGAGGCGACTTCTACGACCTCTTCCCCATCAGCGACGGCGTCTACGGCTTCGCCATCGGCGACGTGTGCGGTACGGGCCCGGAGGCGGCCGCGGTCACCGGCCTGGCCCGCCACGCCCTGCGCCTCCTGGCGCGCGAGGGCTTCGGCGGCCCGGCGGTCCTGGAGCGGCTGAACGCGGCGATCCTCGACGAGGGCGCCCGCAGCCGCTTCCTGACCCTCCTGTACGGCGAGATGCGCCCGCAGGAGGACGGCTCGGCGATCCTCAAGGTCGTCTGCGCCGGGCATCCTCTCCCGCTGCGCCTGCGTCCGGACGGCACGGTGGAGCCCGCGGCCGAACCGCAGCCCCTCCTGGGCGTCATGGACGACCTGGAGCTGTACGAGGAGACGATCACGCTCGACCCGGGCGACGTCCTCCTGTGCGTCACGGACGGCGTGACGGAACGCCGCGAGGGCACCCGCATGCTGGGCGACGACGGCCTGGCCGAGGTCCTCAAGACGTGTACGGGCCTGACGGCCGGGGCGGTCGCCTCCCGTGTCCTGAGGGCGGTCGAGCGCTTCGCCCAGGCCCCCGCCTCCGACGACATGGCGATCCTGGCGATGCGCCTGCACGAACCGCACGATCAGTGACGCAGCCGGCCCCGCCGACGATTCCCCAGCGGGGATCGCCGGCGGCGCCCCGTCCGCATGGGAAACGCAAAAAGGCCCCCGCCACTTGGCGGGGGCCTTCTTACTCGGAGCCCTTTAACGGAATCGAACCGTTGACCTTCTCCTTACCATGGAGACGCTCTACCGACTGAGCTAAAAGGGCAGGTGTTCGGCGGTGTCCTACTCTCCCACAGGGTCCCCCCTGCAGTACCATCGGCGCTGAAAGGCTTAGCTTCCGGGTTCGGAATGTAACCGGGCGTT
>NZ_JBVISK010000010.1:0-148937 GCF_055575535.1 Streptomyces sp. NPDC034084 | reverse complement strand
GGCCAGGCCGTCACGTTCGACGTCACCCAGGGCCAGAAGGGCCCCCAGGCGGAGAACATCTCCCTCGCCTGACCCTGACCGCGGGAACCGAGACCCTCGCGGTCTTAGTCCCGGGTCGCCGTATGCAGAAGAGGCCCGCACCCAGACAGGTGCGGGCCTCCGCCGTACGAGGCCTCGGCCGGCTACCGCGCGGTCGACCCGCGCCGGCGGGAGGGCCTAGCCCTGGTCGCCGTCGGCGTACGGCATGAGAAGGCCGGCCGCGCTCGCCGAGCGGGTCTTTCCCGACATCGACCAGGGCCAGGAGGACGCGCCTGCGGCACGAGGCGGCAAGGGGCATCCGAGACCGCGATCGGCCAGACGACCCCTATCCGGCCGGCTGCAGTGCCCAGTAGTGCGGTTCGATGGAGGCCTGCCTCACCACGATGCGGCCGGTCACGCCGGGATCGTCCACGATCTTTCCGTACGAGGGGGAGTGGTCGCCGGGTGTGTGCTCGATGTCGGCCCACACCACGCTGTCGGGTCCGGCGGCGCCGTAGGAGACGGTCCACTCGGTGGACCTGTCACCGCAGCTGTAGACCGACACGCTGTGCTCCGGCATCACCTTCAGGCAGGTGCGCGGGTTCGAGCCCGGCGGGGAGACTTCCATCATTCCGTCGGGGCGGCGCAGCACCTGCCAGTTCGCCGAGGTGGACGCGGTGTCCGTGCAGGCGCCCAGCGACACCACGCCGATGCTCCCGTGTGTCTTGGGCCAGACCAGACACTTGCCGTCCGTGAGAGCCGCGAACCGGTAGACCCCGTCGACGAGCGGGGCGGCGTGGGCGGGTTGCGCGAGTGCTGCGGTGGCCGCGAGCGCGGCGGCCGTGACGGCGAGGACGCGTGAACGCATGGGGTGAGACTCCTCGAACAGCCGTGGTCGATCCGATCACACGGCACAGACGCGGTGGAAGGCAGCTGCCGCCGGAGACGGCGGCGGCACTGATCTTGGAACACCGGCCCCGTCCGGCAGTGGCCCCGCGGCGGCCGCTGTCACCCGTCTGGCCGAGCCGCGTCATCCGATGGCGTGGCTTTGGATGCGGCCTCGCCGACTGCGGCCAGGACACCCATGAACTCGGGCTGATCAGCCGCGCGAGGTGATCATCGCGCTATGAGGCCAGGTGGGCCGGGGTATACACGGGAGCCTGTCCTCGCGCACGCCACCGCCCGTCCTGCCTGCCGGGGCGCCGGCGCTGTTCAAATGCCGACGAACGGGTCGAGGTGTGCCTCTTCCAGAAGTTCGGTCATCGAGAGTTCCTGTGCTACGGCCTGCAAGATGCCGTATTCCTCCTGGGTAATACGTACGCCGAAGAATCGGATGATGTGGCAAAAGTCGTCCAAGGCCAGTTCGGGCTCAGCGTTTTCGATGGCCCCGGTCGTGGACCGCAAGGCCTCACGTGCTGGGTGAGTGGTTTCCAGCCGGGCTCGTACTGCCGCCACGACGGTTCCGAGGTCGGTGCTCGATGCGTCTTCTCGCATGTTCTTGCCTTCCGTCTGCCGTCTTCTCAATTGGTCTCACCAGAGCCGTGCCCCCGGAACAATGGTGGGTTCCGGGGGCACGGCGTTAGGGGCAGGGGTCAGCTGCTTTGTATCACTGGCTGGGGTTGATGAAGGCGGACAAGGCAGACATCACGCCGACGGGCTTTCCGTCGGGTGCCGCGAAGGTCCGGTAGTACACCGTGACGGTGTACTTGGTCTTCGTCCGGCTGCATATGCACTTCTTCTTCGAGTACGTGTAGGTGATGTCCCACTTGCCTGACAGTGGCGGTGCCCCACTGCCAGGCCCACTTGCCGTTGTCCAGCGCCTTCTTGAGGTCGCTCACCATGCCGGCAACGTCGCGGCGCCCGGCGGCGAAGAAGGCGGCGAAGCCCGCGACCGACCCACGGTTCCCGCACGGTCCGCTGGCCGCGCTGGACGGTGACGGCTCCGCGTACGGCGTCAATGGCCTGGTCCTCGACTGCCCGGCGACCACCGTGGTGAAGCTGGTGGAGTGGACGCTGCGCGAGTCCGGCCTCGGCGCCCCGAAGCTCAACCGCTACGGCGAGGACTCCGACCCGCTGATCGTCCTCGCCGCGTCCGCGGCCGTGAAGCTGGGGCTGCCCGAGCGCCCGGAGGGCCACGAGCAGCGTCGCTCCCTGCGCCTGCCGGAGGACCACCCGGTCGTCAAGGTCGCGAAGGCCAAGTGGCAGCTCACGCAGCGCGGCTTCGGCCCCTGGGCGCGGATCTACCGCAAGGCCCAGGGCCGCGACCGGCAGTGCGTGCAGCTGGCGATCCTGTCGTGGGACGCCCTCGATGAGCGGTCCTGGCCCGGCGTCACGAAGATGGAGCCGGCCGACATCGCCCGCGTCCTCGGCGTCTACGCCCAGCGGGTCATCACCCCGCGCGGCTCCACCGCCGTCTCCGGCCTGGAGCTGATGACCGCGCTGCGCCCGCCGACGAAACCCGAGCGTGACGAGGAGACCGGGAACTGGATCTCCGGCCACAACCCGGGCTCGCTGGGCACGGAGCCGATGGACCCGGCGCCGCCGGAGGCCACCCCGGAGCACCCCGTCGTCGTGAACTCGGGCTGGACCGGCGGGTTCCTTAACCAGGAGGCGTACCAGTGGGTGCGGTCGGTGGACACGCTCTCGGATGAGGAGTGCATGCTGCCCTTCGCGGTCGGCCTGGACCTCAACACCGCGTTCCTCGCAGCTGCGGCCCGCTTGGTCGTCGGCCTGTCCGCCCCGGACCACTTCCAGAACGTGAGGTTCAACCGAAGATCCCCGGCTCGTGGCTGGTCGACCTGTCCCACATCGAGCTGGACCCGCGCCTGCCCTCCCCGTTCACACCGGATGGCACCCGGCCGACGGGTCCGGCCTGGTACCAGACGCACACCGTCGCCTACGCCCAGGAGCTCGGCTACGACGTGCAACCGATCGAGGCGTACCTGCGCCGTGAGACCGGCGCGTACCTCGACCCGTGGCACGACCGGCTCAAGAACGCGTACGCCGACACCCTCGCCGACCTCGGCGTCACCAAGGACCTGACCGACGCGGAGTTCCTCGCGGCGATGGAACGGCACAAGCAGGTCGACCCGGCCCTGGCCGCCGTCCTCGCGGCCATCAAGGCCACGGCGAAGGGCGGGGTCGGCAAGCTCCGCGAGCGCCCGCAGGGCAAGCACTACAAGGAAGGCGAGCGGTGGCCGGCCCTGGAGCGGCCGACCTGGCGCCCCGACATCCGGGCCGCCGTCATCTCCAAGGCCCGGGTCAACATGCACCGCAAGCTCAACAACATGGCGAAGATGACCGGCCTGTACCCGCTGGCCGTGCTGTCCGACTGCGTCGTCTACCCCTTGCCGGGCGCGAGCCCGCTGGACTTCCTTCCGTATGCCGCCCTCGGGCAAGCCGCAGCCGGGCGGGGTTCCGCCTCGGGCCCACGCCAGGCCTGGCGAAGCTCGAGGGCGTCCAGGAGATGCTCTGGGCGATTGGCCTGATGGAGAAGGGCCTGAACCCCGCCCGGCACGTCAAGGGCGGCGACGCCGTCCTTGACGAGGGCGAATATGCGCCCTGGCCACCGACACCACCGCCAGCTTCAGCTCGTCGCCGTTGGGCAGCGTCAGCACCTGGGTGCCGTCGCCGTTCTTGGTGAGGAGCCGGCCGCCGTCCGCGTCGTAGACGTAACTGGTGGTCTTGTCGCCCTCGGCGAGGGTGGAGAGGTAACCCTCGGTGTCCCGGGTGGGGCCCTGCACCTGGGTACCGACGGTGCGGTTGGTGTTGCCGGTCGCGTCGTGCTGGAAGGTGCTGATGAAAGAGCGGAAGGGTCGATACCGAGAACTTCCCCCTCGGCATCGACCCTTCGCGAGTGCGGGCTCGGGGCGCCTACAGCGTCGCCCTCAGCACAGGCGTCCGCAGGAAGTGAATCCGCATGGCCCACTCGAAAAGACACGTGGCCATGACCACGGCATCCGACGGCTCATGCAGCTCCCATCCGCTGGTGAACGGCTTGACCCCAATGACCTCGCCTTGCTCAACGACCTCCTGCCGAAACCCGGAGGGAACGAAGACGACGTCGATCGAATTGCCACGCATAGCGACATAGCGACGGGAGGGCAAGAGCGCCGACCTGGCCGAGAGCCGGAACGTCGCACCATCGACTGTCCCGTCGAGCCCTTCGGCGAGGAGTTTCTGCGTCAAGTACCCAGGAACACCGAGTCTGTCGATGACGATGCGCGGCTCTCCCCTGAGAGAAAGGGTCCACCGCTCCGTACGGTTCGCGATGTCTTCAGGCTTCCTTCTCGGCCCGGACTCGCGGGAGTCTCTCCTTCTGCATAGACATCGGCAAACTCCGCGGGATCAACCCAGCGTGACTGTGGTACCTCTTTCCTTAGCGTCAGGTTTCCCACGCTCCCCCCTCTCAGCCTCTCCACGTTCCCCCCCGCCATCGCTTGGGGAATAGCTTATTCTTTGCCCAACCCAACGACGAAGTCCCGAACTGGTATCTGAAGAGCCCTTGGACTTGACCGCCGAAAGCGGATGCAGGCCGTACTTGGCGGCGTCCAAGCCGGACGTCTTGTGCCCCACGGTCGGCGTCCTGCACGCGCGGCTGACACGAACGAACGGCCCGTGCCGTACGAGGTGCGGCACGGGCCATCGGTCGGGTCACGGCACTCGTCACCGGAAGGTCAGGGTTCGACGGTGACCGTCGACCAACCGCGGTAAAGGGCGTGGTCCGACAGCTTCAGGTAGTGGCCGTTGGAGGCCTTGGCGGCCAGATTCTGGTCGGACGTGATGGACGTGCGCGCGGCATCGTCGAAGTACATCGCGTAGGGAGCGGCGCTGAGCGTCGCGGCTCCGGCGGCCTCGGAGAAGAAGAGGTAGTCGATTTTGCTGTTGCGCAGCTCTGTCGGGGACACGTCGACGACCGTGGACTGGCCGCTCCGGCAGGTCTCTACTTCCTGGGACTTGACGCAGTCCGGGACCGGCTGAGTCCAGAGGGGGGGCTCGGGGCCGTCGGGGTCGCGGTCGTCGGCGGTGTCGGCTTCGAAGAACCGGCCGATGCCGCCGCCCGGCGCGGCGCTGGGGCGGTAGAAGCTGTCCAGGACCGGGGCCTTGTCCGGCTGCGGGACCGCGTTGAAGTCCCCGCCGACCACGACGACCTTGCCGGCGTCGATGTCGTCGTCGAGTTCGGAGGCGAGACGCGCCGCCTGCGTGGTGCGCGCCCGGTGGCCGACGCCGTTGGCGTCGTAGTAGGCGTACAGGTGCGTGCTGCAGCCCTTCACCTTGCCGGGGACACCGTCCAGGGTCACGTCGTGACAGAGGGCGTTGAACGTCCGCGGCAGGGAAAGCGGCTTACCGCTGTTGTCGAGCTGGTGGTTCTCGCCGCCGAGGGAGATCTCCTCCTTCGCGCCCAGCTTCCCACGGGCACCGAGGGCCTGGCCGACCCAGCAGCGCCTGTCGTCGTTGTTCGGGTCGCTGTCCATGTTCACGGAGCAGTCGGACAGACCACAGCTCGGGTAGTTGGTGAGCATGGGCGTGAAACTGAACTCGTAGGTGCCCGCGTACGTGCTCTGGAACCACTCGAACTGCGAGTAGCACACCTCCTGCAGCATGATCAGGTGCGCCGGAAACTTCCCGAACTCCTTCTCGATGAGGTCGAGCCGGTCGGTGCTGCCCCCGTTGCAGTTGCCACCGCACATGTTGAAGGTGATCGCCCGGAGCTGGACCTGGGTTCCGGGCCCCGTCACCCATGTTTCCGCGCCCGCCGTCGTGCGCTTCGTCTCCGTCACTGCCGGGCGGTCGGCCCGCAGCAGGTCCGCCCCGCTCTGGGCCAGACCGGCCATCAGGACGACGGAGAGGGCGACCACGAAGGCCGCCAGTATCCCGCGTATTCTCATCGCTTTCCTTGTCTCGGAATCGGCAAGGCGATGATCTTAAGGGTCGCGTGAACATGTCACGTTCGGTGGGTGCCGGTTAGGCACTGTCCAGCGGCTCATGAGCGGAGCCGTAGCCGGGATCGCTGCTGCGGCGTCTGCGGCGTAAGCCGCACCCGCTCCGCGTCCGTCAGATCACCCCGCCCCATGCCCGGCCTGACAATCGGAGCCCGCCTTGCCGAGACCGTGCTGACCCCGGCCGACGATCCGAAGGGGCCGATCAGGCCAAGGCCGCCCTGAACGCCTGGACCAGATACAACCCCACGGCCGGTGAAGAAGCCATCCTGGACGACGAGCTCGACCGTCGCCTCGCTCAGGTACAGCGCCCGTGACCGAGCCCATGCACATCGTCCTCGACGAGACCGCGCGGGCCGCCGCCGGCACCGGAAACGTTTTCGCCTCCCGCCTCATCCACCGGCCTACGCCGAAACCGGCTGGTACCTCTACGCCGCGCCTGCGTGCTCGTCGAAGCCGACCGGGCCCGCCCCGGCACCGCCGAGCACCTCGCCGACCTGCTCGGCATCACCGTCCTCGACCTCGACCTCCTGGCCGTCCTCGCCGTCGCCCAGCAGGCCACCTGGGCCCGGGCCCACGCCCAGCACGCAGCCCAGCCCACCGCGGACCGGCCGGACGGCGCGATCATCGCCACCATCACCCCTGTCAGCGGCCACGTAATTCCCCACGATCTGCGTGATCAGCTTCTTATAATTCCCCACCCTCGTGGTCACATTTCCCATGGGGGCGGCGGTCGCGGACGGGCCGCCGTGGCGTCGCGAGGGCAGGTCGAACTTTCCTTGTTCGGGTGGTCTGAGCGCGAGTGGTGATCTCTTCGGGTTGCTCCTGGTTCCCCATGGGCATGCCGGAGCCGGGTTGAGGGTCCTGATCATCTCGGAGTCGTAGCCGTTCCCTCGACCTACGGGCCGAGAGGTCGACGGACACACCGAATGGCAAGGAGAACGTTCACGGTGGTCGACATCGGGTGTGAGTAGTTGAGTTACAGGAAGTCCCGGGCAGATTGATCACGGACAGCTAGCACATCTGCCGAGGGCACTGCTGACATTTGGGGAACGGCCGTCGCCCGCATAGATCGCACAGCTCCGACAGGACCTGGCAGCGGCGGTTCGTGGACGCCGAGCTGTGGGCGGGCAAGACCTACCGCGCCTGGACGCGAGCTGTGGACTGTGTCCAGCGGAACTGGCGGAAGCGACGAGGCTGACGCCCAGCCAGATCAACCTCGGGGGTTGTGGCAGAACCTCGGGATCCTGGGCTGACAGCAGCGCTTCGGGGGCAAGGAACCGCCGGGCCCGTGAGTCGGGCCCGGCTGGGCGGACTCGGCTGGCTCTTTCGGATCAGGCCGGGTTCTCCGGTGCTTGGTGGAGTCGGGTCAGCAGGGCCATCAGCTGCTTCTGCTCATCGGGGATGAGTGGTGCCAGCAGCTCGGCATTGGCGGCTTCGGCCAGAGCTGTGCAGCGGTTGAGGACGGCCGTGCCCTCCGGGGTGACGGTGACGGCGTTCTTGCGGCGGTCGGAGGGGTCGGGGGCGCGCAGGACGAGGCCCTCCATCTGGAGGTGGTTGAGGATGCCGACCATGTCCTTGGGGTCGACGGCCAACCGACGGCCCAGCTCGGCCTGGGTGATGGGCCCGTACTCGGCGGTCGCGGCCAGCACCGCGTGATGCATGAGCTTCAGCCCCTCCGCGGCGATCGCGTCGGCGACCATACCCCGGCCACGCGCCGCGACACGGCCGACGAGCCAGGTCGGCAGGGACTGGATGCGCTGGAGGTCCGAGGTCATGTGCTCAGCCTATCCAAAAGTCATTGGACTTCCCAATGACTTTCCCCGTACCGTTGGGGCATCCAATGAAACTGGATCGGGGAGGTCCTGTGCTGCGCATTCGCCATGAGGTCAACGGTGGACCCGAGGTGCTGTTCGCCGAGGAGGTCGACCGACCCGAGGCGGGAGCTGGGGAGGTGTTGATCCGGGTCGAGGCGGTCGGGGTGACCCTGCCCACCGTGCGCAAGGTGCGGGAGGGCGGTGAGCCGATCTCGTTCGGTGGCGAGGTCGCCGGGGAGATCGTCGCCGCAGGTGCGGGAGTCACCGCCTTCGGCGTCGGAGAGCGCGTCACCGGGCTGTGCTTCGCCGACGCCTACGCCGAGTTCGCGGTTCTCAACACCGCCATGACTTCCCGGATCCCGGACAGTGCGACCGCCGTGGAGGCGGTCGCACTGGTCCGCAGCGGGCTGGTGGCGCGCGGTGCCTACGAGGCCGCGCGCATGGAGCCCGGCGAGTCAGTCCTGGTCACGGCGGCGGCGAGCGCAGTTGGCACGCTCGCCCTCCAGTACGCCAAGGCCGGCGGGGCAGCACGCGTCGTCGCCGCCGTCAGCAGCGCCGACAAGGCTGACTTTGTCCGAGGGCTGGGCGCCGACGAGGTCGTCCTGTACGAGGACGTCGACTGGGGTGCTCCGTACGACGTGATTCTCGACGGCGTCGGCGGTGACCTGCTCCGCCCCGCCGTACGGGCCCTGGCGATGGGCGGCCGGCTGGTGGCCTTCAGCTCCGGCGGCGGCACGGTGGAAGCGTACGAACTCCTGGTCCGCGGCGCCTCGATGATCGGCTTCCAGATGCGGGCCATCGCTGTTGGCAAGCCCGACCTCTATGACCGCTGGCTGCGCGAACTCTGGCAGATGCGCGACGCCGGCACCCTGCGCACCGTCGTACACGAGGAGATCCCCCTCGAGGACGCCGCCCGAGCCCACACCCTCATCGAGCAGCGCCGTAACCTCGGCAAGGTCGTCCTTGTCCCCTAAACCGTCGTCTCTCGCGGGCCGGGGGCAGCCGTCTCCGGCTTGCCAGCTCGCTTGAACAATCCCATGCGGCGAAGTCTGCCAGGGCAGTTCCCGGCCGATGACCCGTACCGTACGTATCGCCGCGCTCGCTTCCGCCGCACTTGGCGTGGTCGTCCTGGCCACCCCGAGCCAGGCGGCCTCCACCACCGGCGCGCTGATGATCACCCATGTGCGGCCGAACGCCAGGCTCGCCCGGCGTGCGCCACACCGGCGTGATGCCCGAGGTGGCCCACAGCTGCTGGACACCGTCCATCACAGCGCGAACTGAGTTCTCATCAGCGGCCGAGATGCTCAGGACGACCAGCCCTGGTCCGGCAATGTACTCCTCGTCGATCTCCATACCCCCATCGACGGCTGCGCCGGCTCTCGCGCAAACCGCGCCTACCTGCGCAGACGGGGCGTCCCCTGCACGATCCCGGAGAAGTCCGACCATGTCCGCAACCGCAAGAAGCTCGGCTCCCGAGGCGGCCGACCGCCCAAGTTCGACAAGGCCGACTACAAAGAGCGCCACGCGGTGGAGTGCGGGATCAACCGGCTGAAGCGCCACCGAGCCGTGGCCACGAGATATGACAAACTTGCCGTCCGCTATGAGGCAACAGTGCTGGTCGCAGCCATCAACGAGTGGCTATGACCAACAGCCTTCCCGCCGCCTCTCAAAGCTTGCCCAGCTGATCCTTCCGGACTCTCGTCGTGTCGGATGCCGGCCACCGATCACACGGGCTTGACCACTCGGAAGCGTTCGGCGACGACGAGAGTGTCATCGGTAATGTCGGGGGTGCGACCCAGGAACTCGCTCACGCCATCGCTCTGGAAGAACTCTTCGTGGGCTGCTCGCCACTGTGCAACGTCGGAGTAGCCGCGCCCCTCGGCTCGCGCGAAGTCATCGTCGATTTCCTTCATGGGAACGACCCGCACGTCGACGAGTTCGATCGTGACGGCCGGACGACCCTCGGAATCGAGCACTGAGAACCGCTGGCCGCTCTGCGGCACTGCCTCTCCGGCGTGCTCATAGATCTCCAGGAGGCCTGTGAGCGCGGTCTTCTGACCGCTCAGGATCGCCGCCACGCCACGGTCACGTTCTGGTCCGGGAAAAGCGAGTTCAAGAGTCGGAAGATCGTCATGTCCCATCGGGAGATGGTACGAACCCGGGTCGCGTTGATCAATGGCCGCTTGTCCCGACACCCACAGCAAGCACTTTCGCAACACGCCCTAGTAGGACCCCGGGGGCTTTGAGGGAGCTCTGCATCGTCCCGTGCACCCCTCGTTCACGGGGCGCGGAAATCCGTGGACGGGCCCGCGGAAGATCACGTACGGTGTGGCTTCACGCCCTGAGACGGACGGAAGGAGGCGAGTGCCGTGCAGTTCACACCTTTCCAGCGCTCCCTCTTCCGCTGTCCCGGCGTGGCTCGTCAGTTCTGACCGGGAGCGCTCCAAGCAGCCTGTATCCCGGAGGAATCCATGACCGATACGGTCACCCGCGCGCTCTCCGCGAGCGACGCACATCTTTTCGACGCACACCCCGACCCCCTGGGCGCCCGTGAGGGCCATCGGCGTACCCGGTTCCGCCCAGACTGGAAGCGCATCGCCCTGCGCGACGGCCAGGTCGTCGCACGCGGCGCGTGGTGGGGCGGCCCCGACGACTCGGAGCCCGTCAACATCAACTGGTTCGACGTGGCCGAGGGTGAGGAGGAGGCCGGGGCCGCACTCCTTCGCTCCGCTCCCTGGCAGGTCGAACTCGAGATCAACCTGCCCGGCAACTGGCGGGACGAGCCCGACCTGCGCGCCGGCGCCGAGGCGCGCTTCGCCGCCGCACGAGCCGCAGGGTACGAACTGCTGGTGGAACGCTTCCTGTACCGCTGGACCCCCGAGCGCGGTCTGCCCGAACGGCCCGGACGCCTGCGCTTCAGCGCCGAACCCGACGACACCGTGTTCTTCGACGCGTTGCGCCGCATCCACTCCGCCACCCTGGACGCCCACGCGCTCAGGGCCGCCGAGGAGGGCGGCCTCGACCAGGCCGCCCAGGAGGAACTCGACTTCTTCCACTGGTGCCCCTCCCCGCGGGAATGGTGGCAGACCGCACACACTCCGGAGGGCGACCTGGCCGGCATCCACATCCCGGCCCACAACCCCTCCGGCCCGACGATCGGCTTCATCGGAGTCGTCCCGGAACAGCGCGGTCGCGGCTACGCCTACGACCTCCTCGCGGAATGCACCCACCTCCTCGTCGAGCAGGGCGCTGAGTTCATCAGCGGAGCGACGGACCAGGGCAACCTCCCCATGGCCGCGAACTTTGCCAAGGCCGGCTTCCCCGTCATCCGTGAACGCATCAACTTCCACCCGGCGGACCAAGCGGTCAGCGAGGAGTAGCACGGGGTGAGCGGCCCGGTCCGAGGGCAGGCCCGGACCGCTCGCCAGTGCCCGGCGGCATGCCGGCCGACCGTGTGAACGTGCGGGATCGACACTGTGGAGTGGCCGCCGGCTCGTCGTCGGTCCACACACCGGCGATGGTCAACGGTTGGCCGCGCCCGTTCCCCTGCAGGCCCCACCGGCAAGATCACGATCTACAACTGGAGTACTAACCGACGCGGTCGATCTCGCGGGCGAGCGCGGCTGTGAGGGCGAACTGGCGGACCGCGTGGTGCGCAGCAGAGGGGTTCTCGGTTGGTTCAGTCCCTGAGCGTTGAGTCCCTCGAAAGAACTGCAGGTCAGAGCGCGATTGCCCCTTCGCGAGGGACTGAAGTGACCGAACTTCGCTACTTCCATCCTTCGTGTGCGTGTGCGTATGCGCGGGCGTGAAAGCAGTGCTGGTAACTCTGTGCGGCTCATAACTGCAGATCTGAGTCCCTTCAGTCCCTGCCCCACCCGACCCCCCTGACCAGCGGGTTTCTGCAGTGACTGAACCCACAGCGACCGTCGGTCTGACGGCTCAGCTCAGCCCCTCAAGGCTAGCGGGACGGGGAGCGGGGAAGGGGAGACGTAGGGTCTCCTCGAGTTCAGGGACCTAACTGATCGTTTCAGAATGAGTTCGCTGCTGGGGGTTGGCGGTCGGGCTTGGTGACGGCAGAGTGTTGCGGTTCTCTAGACACGAAAATGTGTCTCAGTCGAGGGTGCTTGCCGACGCCGCATTAGTCGGGAAAGCTGCTGGTCATCTGGGTAGGTGAACACTCGGTGACGGCGTGTACCTCTTCTTCGCAGACCAGCGGAAGGCACTGAGAACAGGGGACGCCCCCGGGCTCGGCCACGAACACCTCCAGGTACGTGCGGCACTCTGCTGCCTCAATGCCTCAACTGCCAAGCCCCTAAGCGCTGTCCCGTAACTGGGCGGTGCCCCCTTACCGATCCCGGATCGGACCGTGTCGGTGGCCGGTGACAGGATCGAGGGGTGCTGATCAAGGGATACGATGTCGGCCCGTTGGTGGCGGGCGAGTCACTGCTGGCCCGCCCGGGCTTCTGGTCGAACTACCTTCTGGCGATGTGCAGCGACGGTGAGTGTGCTGAGCGGCCGGTTCCGGAGTGGTTCGGTGAGGACGGCGCCGATGCCGATGCCCTGTCCGAGGTCCTCTTCGATCCCGGACGCTGGCCGGTGTTCCGGGTGCCGACAGAAGATGGCCCCGGAGCCGTGGTGATCTACCGCAACCTGGATGGCGACTACGGCACCGACTACCTCGTCACCCCCTCCCCATGGCGGCCTCCCATGTCAGCCCACCCGGTTGCAATGGTTCAGCTGCCGGCGACTCCGCGATCTTCTGCGCCGCGCTCATGGCGATGGCTGCGGCTTCCTCACCACTCGCTCCCTTGGACGCCGCTCCCACTGCCGCCCAGGTTGCCGCTTCCACCTGTTCGGACCCGCCGAGCCGCTTGCGAACTGCCCAAGCCCGCCACTGTTCGTAGAGATCTTCCGCCATGACCGTCCCTTCTCGACCGCAGGTCTAAGCAGATTTCCAGAAGTTCTGCGCGTAACGGGTTGAAGTAATCTGTCGCGGAAGCTGTTGACTGGGTCCTTACCGGGCGTTAGATCCAGGTGTCACGATCGTCCGTCGTCCGTTCCGCCCGCAAGGTCGTGATCAGTATGCGCCCGCCCATCGTGTTCGCCAACGCCGCAGCCGCCGAGCGCGAACGACAAGGTGTAGGTGATCGTGACGTCCTCGGCGGGAGCGGTGCCGGTATTGGTGAAGGTCAGGATGTCGACCGGATAGGGGGCACCGCCCCGGGTCTGGATTTCCCGGGTGGCCTTCAGATCGGCGCTGGGCTTCCGGACATGCGGAGCCGGAAGTCGTGGTAGTGCTCGCTCCTATGGTCCCACGTGACCGCGTAGTCCTGCCCGCCGGCGCCGCTCGTCCAGGCGTGCGAGCCGGTCGATTGGACGAAGCCCCGCCCCGAGGCAGAAGCCCTCCGCCCGGGAGCAGCAGCGTTCGCCGCAGGCCACGGGCGGCAGCCGCAGCGACCCCGGGGCCTGCGGTCAGGTCCGAGTTCGCGGCCGCCGGCACCGCGCCCGCCCCCGCCACGCCGGATCCGAAGCCGCCCGCCGGCCCCCGGACGCCGGCCGAACCCACGCTCGTCGTCCCCCCCCCCGCGCCCCACCTATGCGCCGACCGTCCACTTCACCGCCGGGTCCGACTCGCAGACGGCATGACGGTGCGGCGGCATCATGCTGCTCGTCCATGGCCCGGTAGCTGTGATGCCGGGCCACGGACGGGCAGCCTCACGCTGTGACACCGGTGCCCGCCGTGCGCCGATACGGGCACGCGGCCTTCGCCTCGGCTCTCACCACCGCCCGGTCGCCGCCCTGCTTGCACCAGGTGCCGGCGACTGGACCCACCACCCGCGTGGCGTCGACCTGCACGGCGGGCGGTTGGGGACGACGCTGGGGGTGTGCCCAGGAAGACCAGGTCGCAGCTGGTGGTCGTGCTGCACCCGCCGTTCGAGCTGATGCAGCCCCGCCCGGTCGGGGTACTGCCCGCCGAGGCCGCGATGGCCGGCTCGGTGCTCTACGAGATCAAGGTCGACGGTTCTCCAGACATCCGCATGGGCCTCTTTCGAGTGATGTGACCTGGCCCGTTGCGGCTTCCGCTGCACGGTGGGCAGCCCTTACTGATCGTTTCAGAATGAGTTCGCTGCTGGGGGTTAGCGGTCGGGCTAGGTGGCGGCAGAGTATTGCTGGTGTCGGATGATCTTGTGCCTGATGAGCTGTGGGAACGTATCGCTCCACTGCTGCCGCCGCGGCGGCATCGGTATCCCGGGCGGTTGCCAGCGGACGACCGTGCGGCTCTTCGGGGCATCGTTTATGTGCTGCGCAAGAACGTGAGCTGGAGAGACGTGCCCGCCGAGGGGACAGGGTGCAGTGGGGTGACGGCCTGGCGGCGTCTGCGGGACTGGACCGAGGCCGGTGTCTGGCCCCGCCTGCACGAAGTCCTCCTGTCCGAACTACGCAAGGCCGGCCTGCTGGACATGGACGACTGTGCGATCGACGGCTCGCACGTCCGGGCCCTGAAAGGGGGCTCGCACCGGACCTTCGCCGGTAGACCGCGCGCGGCCGGGCAGCAAGCACCACCTGATCGTCGACCGGTACTGCACTCCTCTTGCCGTGACTCTGACCGGCGGAAACCGTCACGACGTCACCGAGCTGACACCGCTGCTGGACGCGATCCCTCGCATCCGCGGACTGGTCGGCCGCCTCGTCACCGGCCGGGCCGGCTGTTCGCCGACCGCGGCTGCGACTACGACAAGTACCGCCGCATCCTCCGGGCCCGCGGCATCACACCCAAGATCGCCCGTCGAGGCGTCCCGCACGGCTCCGGGCTGGGCAAGACCCGCTGGGTCGTGGAGCGGACCTTCGCCTGGCTCCACCAGTTCAAACGACTCCGCATCCGCTACGAGATAAGCGCCGACCTCCACCTCGGCCTGCTCCAACTCGCCTGCAGCATAATCTGCTTGAGACGCCTGCGAACCTCATTCTGAGACGATCAGTAAGTTGGTGCAGGGTAGCGAAGTCGGGTTCCTGCCCTTGCGAGCTGAACTCAGGTGAGGTCGAAGGTGACGCTCACGGAGCCGTCCCAGTCCGGTGCCTCCACGAGCGTGAGGGTTCCATCCTCGGCCTCGACGACTCGCACCGTGATCTCGCCGCAGTCCTCACCTGGAAACGCAATGGAGAAGTGGGGATCCATCTCCATGAGGAAGTCCCAGCCCTCGCGTTGGGTCGCGTCAAGGGCGTTGGCATGCCGACCGGTCGCCCGCCACTTGCCGTCCGCGTCGACAGTGGCAGGGATGTTGATGTCGTACATCTCAAGGCAAATCGACTGATTAGCCCACCATTCGAGGCGGGTTGCGGGACTGGCGTTGGTGGTCCAAGGAAAGACACCCCACTTCCCGTGGGGGGATGCAGGTGCAAGGCCTGCCCAGCGCTCGATCACCGCCCCGGCCTCCTCATGGAGGTCGGGGCCGTTTGCCGTGGCGTCTTGCCGGCAGCCTGGGCGAGAACCGCCAGGGCACTCCTCCCCGGTGGGAGTGGACCTCCATCGGGCCCCGGGTGCCGTCGCGTGCACCGTCAGCGTCGCGACCGCGCGGTGGTGCTTGAGGCGATTGATCTCGCCCTCCGCCGTGTGGCGCTGCTTGTAGTCGGACGTGTCGAACTTCGCCGGCCGACCTCTGTGGGAAATGCGCCTCTCGCGGTTGGCGATCTGGTCACGCTTCTCCAGAACTCTCCACGAGTCTGGCCAGGACGTCCACGGCGCCGCTGGTCAGACCCAGGACCGGCCCGGACGGCTGTACGGGTCAGACGAATTGAACACCGGACCGAATTGGGCGTGATGAGCCCTGCCGTGCCGGACTGTCAGTGAATCCACTACTACCAGGACGACGCCTGAGACCGACTCTCCCAGCAGGTCGGCAGCCGTATGGGTCGCGCCGCGTATCGGCAGGTCCGGGGCTGTCTGGAGCAGGGGGTCGGCATCCGGGTGCTCTGGAGTGGCCCCCTGGCGACCGCATGGGAGCGGCGGGGAAGGGATCGAGGTTGATGCCGGAATCAGCCGGCATCACGGCAGAGAGGAACCGCACGGTGGAGACATCTGAGCTGGAGAGCAAGGTCCAGAAGCTGGAGACGGGTCTGGCTGT
Organism: Streptomyces sp. NPDC034084; assembly: GCF_055575535.1. Taxonomy (NCBI): domain Bacteria; kingdom Bacillati; phylum Actinomycetota; class Actinomycetes; order Kitasatosporales; family Streptomycetaceae; genus Streptomyces; species Streptomyces sp. NPDC034084. Next base: position 133,040 of record NZ_JBVISK010000010.1, on the reverse strand, counting down.
GCAGGAGGCGTCCATGGCTGGGGCGCAGGCGACGCGGGCCGCGGCGCAGGCGGGCATGACCTCGACGTTCACCGCCACGCAGAGCGGTACGTGGGCGGTCATGGCTACGGGCAGCGCCGCGTTGATCGTGGGAATCTTCCTCGGTATGGCCATTGCCAAGGACTGACGGACCATTCCCGCCCTACCGGGAACACCGTCTGGCTTGACTTGACGGTAGGCGGCAGCGCTTCCGACGATTCCGAGCCCTGTCGTCGTGGGTATCGAGAGTCAGTTGGTGGACGGCGGTGGACTCGCCGAGGGATCGTGGGCTGAGCGCCGCCCCGACTGCCGCACCGAGCAGAAGACCCTCTACGAGGCCTTACTGCCGGTTGTGGGGGAGGGGCTGGCCCCACCCCCGATCAACCGGACAACCGGATGGCCGGGGCAACGCCGTGTCGGCGATGGTTGGGCCGTCCCGAGCAAGTCGCCCACAGAGAAGGCAAGATCGTGCGCATTGTCACGGTAACCGCCGTCGCGCTGGCCCTCGCCGGCCCAGCCACGCCGACCGCCACCGCCCAACAGACGACCACCGACGGAATCTGGCGCATGGACGGCTACGGCACAGTGCTATCCATCCGGAACGGAACTTTCCAGGAGTACCAGACCACGGCCGTCAGCTGCCTCAAGGGCGACTCCGCGCAGCGGACCGGCCCCGGCACCTACACCACGCCCGACGGTGTCGTCCTGACCGTGCGCGCCCAAGAAGACCGCGACCACGCGTTCCTGCGCGCGGACGCCTCCGTCGGCAGCCGGAACCTCCGGCGCATCCCGGCGCTGCCCGACGCCTGCGCGCGCCCGACGGCCGAGGAACCCCGCACGACCTTCGACGTCTTTTGGCAGACCTTCGAGGAGAACTACCCCTTCTTCGCGTCCAAGGGCATCGACTGGCACAAGGTCCGCGACCAGTACCGCCCCCAGGCGCACAACGGGACGACGAGGGATGAGCTCTATGCCGTCTTCAGCGAGATGGTCGAGCCGCTCCGCGACGCCCACGTCGCCGTCCAGGACGGCAACCGAGTCTTCTCCCAGGTCCGTCCCGGCACCGTCGTGCCCACCGGGGAACTGGACACCAAAGTCAAGAAGTTCATCACGGAGCGCGACCTCAAGGACGCCCGGAACCTCCAGGACTTCGCCCAGGGGCGGATCACCTACGCCGACCTCCCCGGCGGACAGGGCTATCTGCGGATCTCCGGCTTCGGCGGGTATGCGGGCGATGAGACTTCCTACGCCGCCCAGCTGGCCGAGCTCGACAGGGCACTGGACACGGTCCTCGGCCAGGAGCGCACCCAGCGCCTGAAGAGCCTGATCATCGACCTGCGCATCAACGGCGGTGGCTCCGACGCCCTGGGAATCCACATCGCCCAGCGCCTCACCGACACCCCCTACCTGGCCTACTCCAAGCAGGCGCGCAACGACCCCGCCGATCCCACCCGGCACACTCGCCCCCAACCCGTGTATGTCACGCCCGCCCCGGGACCCCGCCACACCGGGCCGATCGCCGTGCTGACCGGCGGCTCGACCTTCAGCGCGGGGGAGACTTTCACCCAGGCCCTCATGGACCGGCCCGGCAAGACGGTCCGGATCGGGCAGCCCACACAGGGCGTCTTCTCGGACGTCATGCCGCGCAAGCTCCCCAACGGCATGTCGGCCTGGCTGCCGAACGAAGAGTTCCTGACGCGGTCGGGCAGGACCTTCGACGGCACAGGCATTCCGCCGCACCTCACCGAGCCGGTCTTCACCAAGGAGGAGTTCGACAAGAAGAGGGACTCGGCCTTCGACAGGGCTGTGAACGTCCTTCGGAACTACAGCGGTACCACGAGCTGACGCAGGAGCAGTGGGACAACCCTCTGGGGATCACGGAAAGTCACTGACCACGCTCAGCATTACCGACAACTCGCGACAGTTGAATACTGCTTGCCCATGCCATTGGGCCGTACGAGGCCGCCTCCCCCGGCGTGTCGTAGTGCCTGCCGCGCGTAATTCGGTACGGTGAACCTGCCAGGCCAGGGACGGCCTGGAGGCGAGCGATCCGCCCGGGCGGAGCCGCAGAACAGCGCCACCCCCGGCCACGTCGTCTCCGACCTGGAGAGAGCCATGGCCGCCCGCCTCGGCATCCCCCTCGTGCAACGGACACGCATCTCGCACCAGCACACCTGACCTCCAGCCGACGCCCGAAGCACACCTGGGCGAGTCCGGCTCCACCGGGCGCAGCGCGTGGGCCCCGCACCGGGGAGGGTGCGGGGGCTGTCGGAGGGGGAGTGGGTGTCGTACTACGACGAGCAGGAGGTCACCGACCCGGGCAAGCTCGACATCGACCACATGGTCCCGCTTGCCGAGGCCTGGGACTCCGGTGCCTCCGCCTGGGACGCGAAGCGGCGCGAGGCGTACGCGAACGACCAGGACGCGGCCACCAGCCTGGTCGCGGTGACCGCGCGCACGAACCGCTAGAAGGCCGACCAGGACCCGGCCACCTGGATGCCGCCGGCTCCGAACGCCACCTGCCGCTACCTCGCCGAGTGGACCGCGACCAAGCTCCGCTGGGACCTTTCCGCCGACCAGCGCGAGATCGACGCCATCAACGTCTACGCCGGCGGCCCCTGCGAAATGACCGTCGTCCACTACACCCCCGCCCCGTAGCCCGCGCAGCTCACAGACTCATGCGCCAGGCCGCCCGCCGGCGGGTGCTCGTTTCGGCCGAAGCAACTCCAGGCCAGGCTGTCCGGGCTGCTCGGTCGGATCACTGGGTGTGGGTTGTGGGATCGGGGGCATGTGGGTGGTGAGCGCGTGGGACCGCTCTGGATATACAGGGCCTGCCGGACTTCCCCCCTTCCGGCGGCTCTTGGGTGGATGAACGGCCCGCACCGGGTGACGGTGCGGGCCGTTCGGCGTGCGGGCCCGTGATCCCGGGCGAAAGAGGACCGTGTGCCGGGCGGCGCCCGGCGGTCCCTCATACGGGAGGACGCGGAAGGCGCCGCCGAACTCGCCGGAGTCGTAGCGGAGATGCTGAAGCAGTTCGGGGAGACCAAGCGCACCCGCGACGTCCTCGCCTGGGCTGAGGCCTACACCAGCCGCTGACGGCCCGCCGCGCCCGCGCCTGCGCTCCTGAGAGCGCCACGGTCCGCCCGGCGCCGTCCCGGCGGCGGACCGACGGACCCGGGCATGCCGTTGCCGTAGGGTCAGGGCAGCCCGCGCCGATAGGGCGTGCGGGGGTGAGGCCCGGCGCCCAGACGCGCCCTGGGAGCAGTACCGCCGGGCCGCCACCATGACCGCTGTCGTTATCTATGGGCAATAGGTGATCGCCGCAAGCCGAGCGGATACTGGGACATGCAGGCACATGAGACAGGGCCGCAAAAGTGATTCGACCGTCCCATCGAGAGCAAGCCAGTCAAACGGACGTGGCACAGGCACCTTCAAGAGCTAGGTGTCCGGTCCCTCGCACGCGGTACTGACCAGGGTCTCCCAGTCCTCCACAGCATCTTGAGCGGCATCGCGCGCGGAGCGGGCGGTGCCCACACTGCTCTCCTTTGCCTCGATCACTGCCGAGGCTGCCCCGATGCGCGCAGGGCTGCGAGCTCACGCTCCTCTTCGCCCAGCCGATGGTGGCGGCTACAAATCTCCCCTGCGCCCGCTCCAGCCCCGCCTGGGCCTTCCGACATGACTCCGCACTACCCATCTCAGCAACTCCTCGCTGCACAACCGTCGGGTGAGGATCTCCGAGCAGTCTTTCTGGCTTGTCAGCGCTCCGTCCTTCGACTCGGCTCCATGGGTGAGCGCATCAGGCGTAGGAACTGACTCGGCAGGCGACGCGGCCGTGACTGCCCAGGGCGATACCTTGGTACCGCCCGGGCGCCGGACTGTGAGCGGGGCGGATCCGTACGACCAAGGGGGAGCTTATGGCCGCTTTTCCGGGACATCGCCTGGCTTTGTTCACGACTTTCGACAGCGATTATTCAACGCGTTGGAAGGCGGTCTTTCGTGGTGGGAAGTCGTTGTTCACGGGAATGGGCGGCACCGTGGTAGGGCGGCCGCGGCCGGTCCTCGGGATCGAACATCGCCGGACCGCCGTGACGTGACGCAACCGCCATCGCGGCTCTTTCCTCGATGGCGGTTGCGTCGTGTCTCAGTTCAGCCGGGTGGTGGCGTAGACCTCGATGGCGTCGCGCTGGTACGCGGCCAGGCCGGAAGCGATGGCCTCGTATGCGGCGCGCCACGTCTCGTTGTCGACGATGGAGCGCCCGATGGCCCGGTACTCCTCGGCGGAGACCGCGCGCAGTGCGGTCAGCGCCCGGTACTGGGCGTCGACCTCGGCCTGGACCGGGTCGGCGTCGGCCGGAAGGCCCGCGGCCATGAGTTCGGCCAGCCGGATCATCTGCGCGGTGCGCTCACGGTGCGCGTCGTCGGCGTCGGCCTGGCTCATCGCGTCGGCGCGTCGTGCCACCGCTTCGGCGAGTTCGGGGAAGTCGCGCATGTTCTCCTCGTACTGGGAGGGCGCCACGCCTTCGAAGAGGTTCTCCGGTCGGTTGATGGTCATGGGGTTGCCGTCCTTCCTGGACTGCTCCAGTTCGGCTATCGTGCGGGAAACCGTGCCGGCCAGCGTGTCGAGCCGGTCCCGTTCCTCGAGGAGGCGTTGGTGGTGGCCCCGCAGGGCATCCACCTCGTCGACCTGCTCGGACAGGATCCGGCCGATCTCCGGCACCCCGACGCCCAGCGCCCGCAACACGAGGATCTGTTGCAGCCGCAGCAGCTGGCGCTCCCCGTAGTAGCGGTGCCCGTTGGCCCCGGTCCGGGCCGGCGGCAGCAAGCCCGTCTCGTCGTAGTGACGCAGTGTCCGGGCGGTTACGCCCGACATCCGGGCCACCTCTGAGATCGGCCAGTCCATCACGACTCCTGCACATGTGTGTCGCCGGGCCGGTTTCTCCGGCCCTGGTCACGACGGTAGGAGCTGCCGCAACGGCAACTTCAACCCCGAGACCCGAGATCCTCGCAATCGAACGCGCACGGTCCACAATCCCAGCCTCAGACTGCTGTCGAATCTCGTGAACATCCGGACCGGGCCCAGAGCCCCGGTGCCTCCCGAATCGCTGTAGAAACGCTGTCGTCTCCCGCGAACAGAGCCACCCGGCAGGGGTGCCGCCACTTCGGCGTGCGCACCCCTCCGCGTATCGCACGGGCGGATCACCTTCCCGAAGTCGTTCTTTCACCTCGTTCGAGGACGACTACGCGGCATGGGCTGCCCGCCCTTCAGCTTCCGCCCGCGCGGCTCACGGCTGGGACGGCACCGAGCCCCCGCACGAGTGGTACACCCGGATCTTCGCGCCCGCGTGGTGATGCCCGCGCCGCGTCAACCGAACGCCCTGGCGATGTCGTAGCGCGGTTCGGGGTGGTGCCGTGAGCGGCTACTGTGGCGCCGGCCCCGGTGTCGACTGGTCGTTGCCCCCGCTGCCCCGCCCGGTCCCCTGCCCCTCTGTGCAGGGGACCGGATGTGTTCCACAGGCCCTCGCCCGGTCCCCTGCGCAGCGCCGTCCCCGTGCGATCACAGGGTGGGTCTGCCTAGCCTGTGAGCACGTCCAGGGGGGCCCGGAGGAGCGCGACACGATGCCCCGAGCCATTCGAAGTGCTCACCGAGGACGAGATCGGCCGGGCGTACGAGGTCACGAAGGACCAGCTGATCCCGGTCACGGAGGAGGACCTCTCCGGCATGCCGCTGCCCACCGCGCGCGCCGTCGAGGTCGTCGCCTTCATCGCCGCCGACAGCGTCGACCCCGTCACGTACGGGGTCGACGACTACTACGCGCGGCCGAAGGGCGACGTCGCGAACAAGCCGTACACCCTCCTCCGGCAGGCGCTCGAGAGGACCGAGAAGGTCGCCGTGGTGAAGTACGCGCTGCGGGGCCGGGAGCGGCTCGGGCTGCTGCGCCCGGTCGGTGACGCGCTGAGTATCCAGGGCTTGCACTGGGGCGATGAGATCCGTTCCCCTGCCGACCTCGCCCCGCCCGAGGTCGAGGTGAGCGAGCAGGAGATCGAGGGTGCCCGCGCGCTCATGGACACCATGGCCGTGGAGCACCTGGACGCCCTCGGCGAAACCCTCACCGACCACTACACGCAGGCCCTCCACGAGGTGATCAGCGCCAAGGCCGAGCACCGCGAGCCTGCGCCGGTCAGGTCGAGGAAGCCCCGTCGGCCCCGGTGGTGGACCTGATGGCCGCGCTGGAGGCGTCGGTGGCCAAGGCGAAGGAATCCCGTGGCGAAGCCGGCGGGGGCGAGGCGACCGTGCACGAGATGCCGAAGCCGAAGAAGAAGGCCGCACACCCCCACCCCGTACTGCACCGAGCACGGCACCACCGCAGAGCCCGCCATGGAGTGGCACCCCGCCGGCGGCATCCGCTGCACCGCACTCCACCACGCACACACGGCCGCCCTCTCGGCCTCGGGGGCGTAGCCCAGAGCCGGGCGCGGGCACGCAAAAGGCCGGCCCCCTTGCCGCCAAAGCGGGTGATACGGGGGACCGGCCAACCGAAAACATCCGAAAAGGAATCCACCGCCAGCGTAGACCCCGCACCATCCCCGGCGCGGGCGCAGGCGCCGCCCTACGCCCCTGGCACGTCCTGCCCCGCTGTGGGCGCAGCAAGACGGCCGGGCGCACCACGGCGCGGCACAGGCCCTTTTCTCGCGGGGTAGGCGGGTCGGGGCGCGGCACCGGCCGCCGCCTGCCACGCGGCAGGGGCACCGGGAGTCCGCTGCGCTCCCTCCCTCGCTGCGCGGCCCCTGCGGGCGCTGCGCGCCTGGCGCGTGCTGCGGGAGCACGCTGCGCGCTCTCCCTTGCCAACCCCGCTACGCGGAGCCGGGCCCCGACTCGCTGCGCTCGCAGATCGCGTGCAGGGACTGCCCGAGGACTCCGGCTACTTCGAGGTGTGGCGGAAGGACAGCAGCCTCACCAAGCTCGTCTCCCTGGGCGTCCTGGGCCCCGACGCCGCGCCGTCCTGTCGGCCCCGGACACCATCGTCCTGCGCGACTCCTCCGTCATGGACGTCTCCGTCCAGCCCTACAACGGGAAGCCGGACCGCTCCGGTGAATGCTCGTCCGGGGTACCGACGCCGGGTAACCCCGTGCGGTCGGTAGCCGGGCAGCCGTGCCCATGCCGTAATGCTTGATTCACTATATCGGTTGCGTGTCGAATTGTAATGCCCGATACTTTGTGGCGGGTGGCGCGCGAGCCGCCCGTGCCGACAGCGAGGGGACGACATGCGACGCGAAGAGCGCGATCTCATCGGTGTGCGAGAAGTGCCGGAGGACGTGTACTGGGGCATCCACACCCTGCGCGCGGTGGAGAACTTCCCCCTCACGGGCATCCCCCTCTCGTCGCATCCCGAACTCGTCGTCGCGCTGGCCGCGGTGAAGGAGGCGGCCGCGCTGGCCCACCTGGAGCTGGGGACCCTTTCCGAGCAACGCGCCCGGGCCATCGTGGCGGCGTGCCGGGAGATCCGTGCGGGTCGCCTGCACGACCAGTTCGTCGTCGACGTCTTCCAGGGTGGGGCGGGAACCTCGGCGAACATGAACGCCAACGAGGTCATCGCCAACCGGGCGCTCGAAATCCTGGGGCACCCGCGCGCCGGCTATGAGCACCTTCACCCCAATGACGACGTGAACCGCTCCCAGAGCACCAACGACGTGTATCCCACCGCGGCCAAGCTGGCGGTGTACGCCTCCGCGGGGCGGCTGCTCGACGCGATGACCGTGCTGCGCGACGCCTTCGGCGACCGGGGCGGGCACTTCGCGAAGACGGTGAAGCTCGGGCGCACCCAGTTGCAGGACGCCGTGCCGATGACGCTGGGTCGGGAGTTCGACGTGTTCGCCCTCACCGTACGAGACGATGCCGACCTCATCGGCCTGGCCGCCGCGTCCCTCCTGGAGGTGAACCTGGGGGGCACGGCGATCGGCACCGGCCTCAACGCGGACGAGGGCTTCGCACGTCTGGCAGTCGCCCACCTCGAAGCGGTCACGTGCGTGCCGGTCCGTCCCGCCCGCGACCTGGTGGAGAGCACGCAGGGAATCGGTGGCTTCGTCCGGTTCTCCGGCGCCCTCCGTCAGTTCGCCGTACGGCTGTCCAAGATCTGCAACGACCTCAGGCTGCTGGCCTCGGGCCCCGGGGCGGGCCTCGGCGAGATCCGGCTGCCGGAGCTCCAGGCCGGGTCGAGCATCATGCCGGGCAAGATCAATCCTGTGATGCCCGAGGCCGTGAACCAGGTTTGCTTCGATGTCTTCGGCGCGGACGCCGCCGTCTGCGCGGCGGCCCAGGCGGGTCAGCTCCAGCTGAACGCCTTCGAACCCCTCATGGTCCACCACCTGCTCAACTCCGCGAACCGGCTCGCCGCCGCCTGCCGGCTCCTGGCCGAGTGCTGCGTCGCCGGCATCGAGGCCGACGAGGAGCGGTTGCACGCTCTGGTGGAGAGGAGCGCCGGCCTCGCCACCGCGCTGAACCCGGTCATCGGCTACCAGCGATCCACGGCGTTGGCGCGGGAATGCCGGGAGTCGGGGGTTCCCGTCCGGGAGCTGGCGGCCCGCGACGGGCTACTCACCGACGGGGAACTCGACGAGCTGCTCGATCCGTGGCGCCTTGCTCGGCCGAGCTGAGCACCGGCCGAGCTGAGCGCCGCCCGTGCTGAGCCCCGGCAACGCGGAGTCCCGGCCGGGTCGTCATGTGCAGTACGGGATGCCCGCGGGGCCCGGCCGCGTGTGCGAGGGCCCCGCGGGATCGACTGCCTCAGCTTCTGGTGAGCGTGCAGGTGTAGGCGGCCGAACCGGAGCCGCTGTAGGCCTCCACGTCGAGGTAGTAGGTGCCCGTCCCGGTCGCGGTCCTGGTGAGCGACAGGGATTCGTCGGTGCCCGCCCCGTCGTTCACGGAACGGGTCAGGGTGCTGCCGTTCGCGTTGAGCCAGTACACGTCGGCGTCGTAGGCGGAGGGTACGGCGCAGTTCACCGAGACGGTCTGCCCGGCAGCCGCGGAGACCTTGAAGTAGTCGCGGTCGCTGGTCGACTTCATGCTGCCCGTGAGGGTGCCGGGCGGGGCGAGCGCGGTGGCGTCGTCGGCCGCGTCGCGCGTGTCGTTGGGCTCGCTCTCCGCGACCGTGGACCCGCCGCCGCCCTGGCTGCCGCAGTCGGAAACGGGCGTCCCGTTGTAGAGGTTGGCGTCGGTCACGCCGTTCGTGACGCTGCGCAGGTAGTAGCCGCAGGTGGGGCGGTTCTTGAAGTCGAAGGTGGAGCCCGGCGTCAGACGCCAGATCTTGAAGCCGCTGTAGGTGAGCGGCTTCCTGTCGATGGCCTGCTCCGGCTGGTGGTCGGCGAGGACGACGTAGGCGTCCTTGCCGTACTGCGTCGCCATGCCGTTGCGGTCGAGGAACAGCGACCCGCCGCCCTCCTCCACCCCGACGCCCCAGGCGGAGCCGCCGGGCGCGAGGCCGTCCTTCACGGCGCGCGCCAGGAAGGACATGGTGCGGCCCATGCGGTCGCGGGTCACGAAGTGGGAGTCATTGATGACGGCCCCGTAGTTCGCCCATTCGAACATGCCGGTGGTGAAGCTGACGTACCGGTCGTAGGGGTTGGCGAGGGCCTCCGCGCTGGTGACGCTGCCGTTGCAGGCGTCGTAGACGATCGGGCTGTTGATGTGGTGGCCCGCGCTGCCGCCGCCGGAACCGCCGCCCTTGGCGACGACCGCCTCGACGGAGGCCTCCAGGGCGGTTCCCTTCCAGGCGGTGTAGCGGCACTGGTCGCCGCCGGCGAAGTAGACGAACTCGGCGTTGCGGACGTCGGTGTTCATCTGGCTGTTGTTGCCGTCGGACGCCGTCGTCAGCGTCCACGTCGTACAGGAGTTCACGCCGGTCAACCCCGTGATCGTGTCACACTCCGGAGTCTTGCTGCCCGACGTCGGCGCCGACCCGGCCAGGACGACCACGTCGAGGCTCCCGGTGCCGCCGCGTATCTCGTCGATGGCCCTGGTCATCGAGGCCGTCACGATGCCGCCGGCTCCGTTCATCGTGAACGCCGGGCCGTTCCACGTGCTGCGGCTGACGTCGGACGCGCTGCCGAGCCTGATCCGGTCGGCCGCCGCCTGCGCCGGCTGATGCGCCATCAGTACGGAGGCCATCGCGGTGAGGACGACGGCAGCTGCCGCGGGGGTCCTGAAGGGACGGTGTGTCATGTGCACTCCTGGAAAGGGGCGAACTCGATGTCGCGGCCGTCGGGCGAGGGCTGCGGGATTGGTAGCGGAACATACAAGTAATGGTCTGGATGGGGAAGATGTAAGTCCGGAACAGCGCCCAGCCCGCCGCAATTGAGCCACGAATGCACGCAAAAAACGCCCAAATCATCCCAACGGCTGGGCTGAAACTCTCGTTACGTGAACGTAATGGGACTTACATCTAGTCATCGCATGGGTTCCTCTGTAACTTCGCAGCAGTGCCTGGCGGTCAGACTCCGCCGGCAGATAACCACCGAGAGGTTCCAGGCGATGAACGCTCTTATCGCGCGCCCCGCGGCCGCCGCCGCCGTCGCGGCGACCATGCTCCTGTCCCTGTCCGCCTGCGGCGGCGACGAGCCCGCCGCCCCGTCGGGCAAGGTCGTCATCGGCGGCGTGGAGATCGTGAAGGACCAGAAGCTGCACGACCTGCTCCCCGAGAAGATCAAGAAGGCCGGTGAGGTGCGCGTCGCGACGGACGTGCCGTACCCGCCCTTCGAGATGTACGTGAAGGAGGGGGAGACCGAGCTGACCGGCCTGGACTACGACCTCGGCCAGGCCCTCGGCGCCAAGCTGGGCGTCACCTTCGCCTTCTCCCCGCAGAAGTTCGACGGCATCGTCCCCGCCCTCCAGGCCGGCAAGTTCGACGTGGCGATGTCCGCCATCACGGACAACATGGAGCGCCAGAAGGTCGTCGACTTCGTCGACTACTCCCAGTCCGGCTCCGGCATCCTCGTCGGCGACGGCAACCCGGCGAAGGTGACCACCCTCGACGACCTGTGCGGACGGAAGGTCGCCGTCCAGGCCGCGACCAACCAGCTCGGCCTGCTCAAGTCCCACCAGGCCGCCTGCTCCGGCGCGGGCAAGGGCAAGATCGACATCCAGACCTTCCCCAAGGACTCGGACGCCCAGCTCGCCCTGCGCTCCGGCAAGGTCGTCGCCCAGGTGCTGACCAAGCCCGCCGCCGGCTGGGTCGCCAAGACGGCCGACAGCGGCAAGGCCTTCGACCTCGTCGAGGACCCCGCCGCCCCGGGCGGCTACAACGCCTCGCCCAACGGCATCGCGGTCAGCAAGCAGCTGCCCGAGCTGACGGACGCCCTCCAGAAGGCGCTCCAGTCCCTCATCGACGACGGCACCCTGATCAAGATCTACAACAAGTACGGCGTCCCGTCGATCGCGGTGAAGGAAGCCACCAAGAACGCGGCGGTGGACTAAAGATGGCCGGCACCACCAAGGTCCCGCAGAACAGGACCCCCACGCACCAGCCCCCCACCGGGGAACTCGAGATCGTCCCCGTCCGCAACTACGCGCGCTGGACCGCGGCCGTCGCCTCGGTACTCGCCCTCCTCGGACTGATCGGTTCCCTCGCCAAGAACGACAACCTGCACTGGAACGTCGTCGGTGACTACCTCTTCGCCGACCTCATCTTCGACGGTCTCGCGACCACCCTCTGGCTCACCGCCGCCGCCATGCTGCTCGGGCTGGTCCTCGGCACGCTGATCGCCGTCATGCGTCTCTCGTCCAGCCCCGTGCTGTACGGACTCGCCAACGCGTTCGTCTGGGTCTTCCGCGGAACCCCGCTGCTCGTCCAGATCATCTTCTGGGGCTACGCCGCCGCGCTCTACAAGTACGTCAAGATCGGCGTCCCCTTCACCGAGATCACGTTCTTCCAGGCCGAGACCAACGCGCTGCTGACACCGGCGATCGCCGCCCTCCTGGCCCTCGGCCTGAACGAGGCGGCCTACGCCTCGGAGATCGTCCGCGCCGGCATCCAGTCCGTCGACCCCGGGCAGGCCGAGGCCGCGCACTCGCTCGGCATGCGGCCCGCGCTGACCATGCGCCGGATCGTCCTGCCGCAGGCCATGCGCGTGATCATCCCGCCGATGGGCAACGAGACCATCAACATGCTCAAGATGACCGCGCTCGTCTCGGTCATCTCCGCCCACGACCTGATGTCGAACATCCAGGACGTGTACGCACAGAACTACCAGGTCATCCCCATGCTGGTCGTGGCCAGCATCTGGTACCTGGCCCTCGTCACCCTCCTCAGCCTGCCCCAGGCCTGGCTGGAGCGGCGTTACGGCCGCGGGACCACCCGCGCCGGACACGTCTCGCCCTTCCGGCGCCTCCTCGGCGGAACGGTGGAGCGGCTCGGCAAGAACAGCAAGGAGCAGAACCGATGAGCACCCCCATGGTGCGCGCCGAAGGCGTACGCAAGCACTTCGGGAGGCTCGAGGTCCTCAAGGGCATCGACCTCACCGTGGAGCGCGGCCAGGTGTGCTGCCTCCTCGGCCCCTCCGGATCCGGGAAGTCCACCTTCCTGCGCTGCATCAACCACCTGGAGAAGGTCGACGGCGGCCGGCTCACCGTCGACGGGGAGCTCGTCGGCTACCGCCAGCAGGGCAACAAGCTCCACGAGCTGCGCGAGCGCGAAGTCGCGGACCGCCGCCGCGACATCGGCATGGTCTTCCAGCGCTTCAACCTCTTCCCCCACATGACGGCCGTCGAGAACGTCATGGAGGCCCCCGTCAAGGTCGCGCGCGTCTCCCGCGCCGACGCCCGGGAGCAGGCCCACGCCCTCCTCGGCCAGGTCGGTCTCGGCGACCGCGGGCACCACTACCCGGCCGAACTGTCCGGCGGACAGCAGCAGCGCGTCGCCATCGCCCGCGCGCTCGCCATGAAGCCCAAACTGATGCTCTTCGACGAGCCGACCTCCGCGCTGGACCCCGAGCTCGTCGGAGACGTCCTGGACGTCATGCGGCAGCTCGCCGCGGACGGCATGACGATGGTCGTCGTCACCCACGAGATCGGCTTCGCCCGCGAGGTCGGCGACACCGCCGTCTTCATGGACGAGGGCGTCGTCGTGGAGGCAGGCGATCCCCGCCAGGTGCTCGTCGACCCGGAGCAGGAGCGCACCCGCGCCTTCCTGTCCAAGGTCCTGTGAGCGCCCCCGCCCGCCGCCAGGAGAGGCTCGACGACCTCCTGGACCTGGCCCGAGCCCGCCGCGCCGACTACCTGCGCGACCTGGAGGAGCTCGTCTCCGTCGACTCCGGCTCCTACAGCGCCGAAGGCGTCAACCAGGTCGCCGACTGGATCGAGCGCCGGCTCGAACGGCTCGGGTTCGCCGTGGAACGCGTCCGCTTCCCGTCGACGCCCGACGGACACCGGACCGGTGACGCCCTCGTCGGCCGCCGACGCGGCACGCTGCCCGAGTCGGAGGGAGGCCGCAGGATCCTCCTCGCCGGCCACATGGACACCGTCTTCGAGAACGGCACCGCGGCCGCCCGCCCCCTCCGGATCGACGGCTCCACGGCGTACGGCCCCGGCGTCAGCGACGACAAGGGTGGCCTGCTCGCCGGACTCACGGCCCTGGAGATCCTCGGCGACCTCGGCGTCGACGCGTACGACGAGCTGGTCCTGCTCGCCACCCCCGACGAGGAGATCGGCTCGCCCGCCAGCCGACCGCTGATCGAGAAGACGGCCGGCGGCGTGCACTTCGGACTCGGCCTCGAATGCGCCCGGGAGAACGGCGACCTCGTCATCGCCCGCAAGGGCGTCGCCGATTTCCGTCTCACCGTCACCGGCCGGGCCGCACACGCCGGCATCGAACCCGAGCGGGGTGCCAACGCCGCCCTCGCCGCCGCCCACCTCACCGTCGCGCTCCAGGCCCTCAACGGCCACTGGGACGACGTGACCGTCAACGTCGGCGTCGTCCGGGCCGGAACCCGCGCCAACATCGTCTGCCCCCAGGCGGAACTGTGCATCGAGGTGCGCGCTGCCACGACGGCCGACATCCAGCGCGTCACCCGGGCCATCCGCGAAGCCGCCGACCAGCCCGGCGTCCCCGGCGTCACGGTCGAGGTCGAGCAACTCGACCTGTGCCCGCCGATGGAGGACACCCCCGCCTCCCGGCGGATGTTCGACCACGCGCGCACCGCGGCCCGAGCGGCCGGCATCGAGCTGGGCGCCGCCGCCACCGGCGGCGTGGGGGACGCCAACCTCATCGCCGGCGCGGGAATCCCCGTCCTGGACGGCCTGGGCCCGGTCGGTGGCGCCGACCACACGCCCCAGGAGTGGCTCGACGTCACCAGCGTTCCGCAGCGCATCGCCCTCCTCGCCGACCTGATCGCCTCCCTGGGCACGGCCGGCACCACCTGACGACACCGACGCAGCCCGGCGCCGACGCCGACGCACTGCGGAGGGAAGCCCCGCTTCCCCTCCGCTGCGGGTACGGCGCCGACGCCGCTGGAGGCGTCCGCCACCGGCCCCGGCCACGCGCCCCCGCCCCACGCACCATCCCGCCACCCATCCCACCCTCAACGGAGGCACCATGCGCGTTCCTTCCGCACCCGCACGCCGCACCGTCCTCGCCGGCGCCCTCGCCGTATCCCTCCTCTCGGTCTCCTCCTCCGCCCTCGCCGACGCCCCGAAGGCCCGGACGCAGTCGGGGTCCCTCGTCCTGATCGGCGGAGCCCTCAAGGAGAGCAACACCCAGGTCTACGGCGAGATCATCAAGCGGGCCGGCGGCCCCGGCGCCCGCATCGGGATCATCACGGCCGCCTCCGTACCCGAGAGCCAGGACCCCCACGCCGGCGACCCCGAGCGGTGCAGCAACTCCGCCTGCAACGGCGCCTACTACGCCGACGTGTTCAAGCGGCACGGCGCCGCGGACGCCCAGTGGATCCCCCTCGACATCGACCACGTCGCCAACGCCGACTCGGACGCTGTCGTCGCTCAGGTCAACTCCATGACCGGCTTCTTCTTCGGCGGCGGCGACCAGTACCGGTACCTCACCACCCTGCTGCGCGGTGGCGAGCACCGGGACTCCAAGGTCCTGGCCGCCATTCGCGCCAAGCTCGCCCGAGGCGCCGTCATCGCCGGGTCCTCCGCGGGCGCCCAGATCGCCTCCGGCCCCGACATGGTCACTGGCGGAGAGTCGTACGAAGGGCTCAAGGACGGCAGCGCCCCCGGCTACTTCGACGACGCGACGCGCCTCGGTTACCTCCCCGAGGGCGGCTTCGGCTTCCTCCGGTCGGGGCTCGTCGATACCCACACCGGCGCCTACGGACGCGAGGGCCGGGCGCTGCGCCTCGCCTCCGACACCGGCCACGACCGCGTCTACGCCCTGGAGGAGAACACCGCCCTCGTCGTCGACCGGCCGGGCAGCCCCCGTGAGCACCTCAGCGTCCTCGGGCCGAACGGCGTCGCCGTCCTGGACCTGCGCGACGCCCGCGCGTACGACTCCGAGGACGGCTGGTCCCTGCGCCGGGCCCGGTACAGCTACCTCACGGACGGGGACCAGTACGACGCACGCACCTGGACGCCGCGCGTCCACCCGGGCAAGCAGCCCCTGAGCCCCGTCGGCACGGCGCCCGTGCCCGTCAACACCGACGTCTTCCACTCCGCGGCCAACCCCGACGGCGCCCCGTACGCCTTCCGGACCACCGCGCGGGCGCTCGCCTCGACGCGCGCGCAGAACAGCGCGACCGCGACCACGTTCGAGAGCGGGCCGCGGTTCACAGTGACGTTCACCAAGGGGCGCGGATTCGCCGTCTTCACCGGCGATGGCACGGACGCCCGTACGCTCCTCTCCCTGCGCATCGACATCGCGCCGCGCTGATCGGCCGAACGACACGGAGCCGGCCCCAGGACGGGGGCCGGCTCCTTTCGCATCGTCGAACGGACCGAGGCGCGCGGTCCGTTCACAGCAGGCCGGTGCGCCGGGCGATCCTCTCCGCTTCCTTCATGCGCTCGTGGCCGCTGCCGCCGATCCGGTCGAGGACGGCGGCGACGAGCGCCTCGACGACCGCCAGGGCCGGTACGAGGCTGTCGTACGGGGAGTCCGAGGAGACCTGGGTGATGAGGACGACGTCCGCGTGGGCGGCGGCGGGGGAGAGCCACGGGTCGGTGAACACGATGACCTTGCCGCCCCGCTCCCGGGCCAGTTCGGCGATCAGCGTCTTGTCGGCCTCGTAGCGCCGGTAGTCGAACAGCACGGTGACGTCGCGTCGGGTGAGCTGCGTGAGGAAGGAGGTCCGCTCCACGTCCTTGTGCGGCAGGAAGCTCACCTGGTCGCGGAACTGCATCAGGTGCAGACCCAGGTACTCGGCCATCAGATGCGTGAACCGTCCACCCGCCACGTGCACGCGGCGGCGCGGGTCGGAGAGGAGGCCGACGGCGTCCTCGAACTCGTGGGCGGCCACCTCGTCGAAGGTCTGGCCGACGGCCTGCCGCACGAGCGACGAGCGCGCGCCGAGCTGGGTGGCGGCGGCGTCCCGCGCAGCCTCCGTCCGCTCGTGCTTCGACGTCTCGGCGGCCGTGTAGAGCGTGATCGGCGAGGCGTTGCGGGCGTCGAGTTCGGAGCGGAGAGCGGCCTGGAGGTCGGGGAAGCCCCGGTAGCCCAGCCGGGAGGCGCACCGCAACACCGTGGGTGCCGAGACGCCCGCCCGCTCCGCGATCGTGGCGACCGTCTCGAAGACCGCGGCCGGATACCCCGCCAGCAGCACCCGCGCGACCTTGCGCTCCGCGGGACTCAGCTCTCCGAGCCGACTGCGGATCTCGTCGGCCAGCGTGGGGCTCATGGCTTTCCCTTCTGCGGCGTGGGATCAGCGGACGGCAGCCGTCGAGGCCGCGACCTCCGGCTTGCCACGTTTCAGATCAGCGAGTTTCAGGGATCGAATGTACCGCCCATTACGGAATCTGCCCAGTCCCGTCGGAAGGCGCGGCAGAGGGCTCACGGCGACGTCCCGCGCGGGACATCAACGACCGAAGGTGCCTGGCCGACGGACGGGGGTGGGTCAGCAGCCGCCGCAGTTGTAGAACGTTACGTCCCAGTGGTTGCCTTCGTCGGCGTAGACGTTGCCGGCACCGTCAGGGCGGACCGGAAGCGCAGGCGGAAGCTCCTTTGTCAGTAGGTGCAGCCCGAGTCCGGCAGCTTCCAGGGAGACGGCGGGACGAGACCGTCATACAGGGCGATCAGCATCTGCTGCGGGCAGACGGAGTCACCCTGGCGGAAGATGCCGAAGTGCAGGTGCGGACCTGTGGAGTTGCCCGTGTTACCCGTGCGGGCGATCAGCTGGCCCGCCATCACCCGCGCCCCGTCGCTCACGGCGCGGCTGTCGAGGTGGCAGTACTGGTAGCGGACCCCGTCGTCCCCGTCGATCGCGACGCCCAGGCCGCAGGAGTCGTTGAGCCCGCCGTTGAGCCGGGCGGTGCCGCCGGTGATGGCGTAGGCGGGTGTCCCGATCTCGACGGCGATGTCACTGGCGGGGTAGTCGTGGTGGGCCCGCAGCAGGCTCTCCCGGCCGTCGAAGACGTTTTCGCGCGGGATGACGAAGGCGTACGTGCCCGTTCCTTGGTCCGGTTGCGTGTGTCGGGTCAGGGCAGGGCGGGGTAGTCGGTGTAGCCGCGCTCGTCGCCGCCGTATGTGGTGGCCCGGTCGGGGGTGTTGAAGGGGCCGCCACGTCCGAGGCGCTCGGGCAGGTCGGGGTTGGCCAGGAACAGGGCCCCGTAGGCGATCAGGTCGGCAGTGCCGTCCTCGATCAGGTCCAGCTCCTCAGGACCGGTGGGCTCGGTGCCTGTGAATGGGTTGAGGATGAAGGTGCCCGGCCACTGGCGGCGCAGCCGAACCGTCAGCTCACGTGCTCCGGCGGACTCCATCTGGTGCAGATAGGCCAGCTTCAGAGGGGCAAGGGCTTCGACCAGGAGGGAGTACGTCATCCTCACGTCGGCCTTGTCGGTCTCGGAAATGTCGTTGAGGGGGTTGCCGGGCGACATACGTAAACCGACCTTCTCCGGCCTGATCGCCTCGGCCACGGCCTTCGCCGCCTCCACCGCGAACCGGATGCGGCGCTCCGGAGAACCGCCCCACGCATCGGTACGCGTGTTGGAGTTCGGGGCGAGGAACTGGTGGATGAGGTAGCCGTTGGCGCCGTGCAGTTCCACACCGTCCAAACCGGCCTCGACGGCATTGCGGGCGGCGGTGGCGTAGTCGGCGATGGTCTGGGCGCTCTCTGCCTCGGTCAGCTCGTGCGGGGTGCCGAAGTCCCGCGGACCCTCGGCGGTGTATACCTGGCCCGCGGCCTTGACCGCAGAAGGCCCGACGGGGGCGCGGCCCGTCAGGCTCGGATGGCCTACCCGCCCGGTGTGCATCAGCTGCAGGAAGATGACCCCGCCGTGCTCGTGGACGGCGCCGGTGACCTTCTTCCATGCCTCGATCTGCTCGCCGGAGTGGATGCCGGGGGTGTCCGGGTAGCCCTGACCGACCGCTGACGGCTGGGTGCCCTCGGTGACGATCGGGCCGGCACCGGCGCGCTGGCCGTAGTAGGCGGCCATCAGCTCCGTAGCGGAGAGGCCGCGCCCATAGGCCCGGCTGCGAGTCATTGGCGCCATCACGATGCGGTTGGCCAGACGCGTGCCGGCCAGGTCGTAGGAGGCAAAAGCCTTGTTCATGTGGCCGTTCCTCGTTCGTACGGGCCCCTCGCAGGACCGCTGACATTCTGACCTTACCTGTTCGAACAAGTAAAGTCGCCTGGGCATTCCCGCCTCGCCCGACTCGACTCAAGAGGAGTGGATTTCGTTCCGAGCTGAGCTCGGGCCTGGCTGATCTGGAGCCATAGACTGGATATAATTGTTTGAGCAGTTAGATGAAGGACGCGGCTGCACGTGATCGGCGCCGACCTTGAGGCTTCCGGACCTGACGCTGCTGAGGCGGTCGGCATGCCGCTACCGCCGTCGGTCCAGGCCGGGCCGATGGCCCATGCGATCTTCCGGGTGGCCCGGCTGCATCGCGTGCTCGCAGGGCAGCTCCTGCGCCGGGTCGGCCTTCACCCCGGCCAGGAACTGATGATGATGCAGTTGTGGGACCTCGGGCAGCAGCGCCAGATCGACCTGGTCCGACTGCTCGGCTCGGACGCGGCCACCATGACCCGCACCGTCTAGCGGCTCGAACACGCCGGCTTCGTTCGCCGCCGCCTCAGCTCCACCGACAAGCGGGCGACCATCATCGAGCCCACCGGGGCCAGCCTGGCCCTGCGCCGCCAGGTCGACGAGGTCTGGGCGGAGCTGGAGGTGTACCGCCGGACAACTGCCCAAGGAACGGCAGGCCGAGGCCGTCCAGATCCTGGAGCAGATCGAGGCGACCCTGGCCCTGGCCGCGACACGGAATGCGCAATAGGAAACCGGCGGCCAGGCGGCGCTACCCGAGGGCATGGCGCCCAGGGCGCAAGCGGCGATCGATGCCTCGACCCGTGGCCGGACAGCCCGGGCCTGTGTTCGTGGCGGCGGCGTTGTCGGACCGGGGCAGGCCGCACTCGGCCGGGTCTGAGTCCCGCCGAGCCCGGAGGCGACACCCGGCGGCCGCCGACCTGGGCATCCCCGGTCGGGAGTGCGGCTCGCTGCGGCGTAGGGAAGCGGTGACGTCCTGGCCGTGGTGCTCGTTCCTCCTCAGCTGGCCGAAGAGACAGCGCCGTCACGTCGTTGACCGCCTTGCCGGGATCCGCTCTGTGCGGCTCGTGACGTCTGACGTCTGACGCGTGACGTCTGCTGGTGCCCGGTGCCCCAGGTGGCGGGGTGGGTGGGGCGGTGGTCGAGGTGTTGCCAGTGGTGGTCGAGGTGGTGGAGGGCCTGTGAGCGGTGCCCGGTCGCGCACGCCGTCAGGAACGGGTTCCAGTGGGCGCAGCTGACTCCTGATGCGGGCAGGCGGAGGTCGTGGGCTCGTTGCCATACGGGTTTGAGGCGGTTGACGGCGTCATAAAGCGGCGGGTTGGCGCAGGTGTGGCGGATGGGTCCCACAGGGCCAGTCCGCAGGCGAGAGCTTCGGCGCCATCGCCTGCGGAAGGGTCGCGGGGGTGCACGCGGCGCAGTTGCGCACGGCTCGGACGCGGTCGTCGGTCATGGGCCAGGGAGACGGTGAGGAGGACGGTGCGATAGAGGCCGTGCAGGACGGTCGCGGTGTGCCGGGCTTCGGCGGTGCCGGTGTGGGTGACGTGTGCCCTGTCAGGGCCCGTGTACTCGACCAGGCGCTGTGATGCCGGCGTCAGCAGGACTTCCCGCACACGAACCGGGAGGACCTCCCGCCGCCGAGCAGTGTCCTCTTCGTCGAGAGGCGCGCCAGGCGGCAGCGTACCGCCGGTGATCTCTGCGAGCAGAGTCTCGTGGACGCGTTCGCGCAGGGCAGGGGGATCACCGGTGCCGTGGCGGGTGTGGAGCGGTGTGCGGGAGTCCGCGGGAATGGCGTCCGCACTCGCGTTGTGTCCGTTGTTCCGGCAACAGCCGCTGTTCACCAGGGGGCTGCCCTGGGGGCCGTGCGCGCCGCAGGGGTGACGGCCCGGTTCCTTCTGTGGCCGGCCCCGCCGCGCGAACAAGTGTCATGCGGTGCTCTTCTCCGTACTCATGTCGTCATCGGAGTAGGTGGTGTAGAGCGCGTTGAGCGGGATCCGCGCGCTGACGCGGTAGCCGCCGGTTCTTCGGGGCCGGCGGTGAGGTGGCCGCCGAGCATGGTGGTGCGTTCGCGCATGCCGAGGAGTCCGTGGCCGGAACCGGGGGAGGGCGGAGCGGGTGTGGTGGAGGCGGTGTTGGTGATGTCGAGTTCGAGGGCGTCGTCGGTGTGGACGAGGCGCAGGTGAACGTGGGCGCCGGGGGCGTGGCGCAGGCAGTTGCTGAGCGCTTCTTGCGCGATGCGGTAGAGGGCCAGCTGCGCGCCGAGATCGAGGGGCTGGACAGGACGGTTTGGTATCTCGGTGGTCACGTTCAGGCCGGTTCCGCGCCCGTTGGCCAGCAGCGCATCGAGGTCGTCCAGGGTGGGCTGCGGGCCGTGGGGGTTGTCGGTGTCATCGGAGCGCAGGACTCCGAGGATGCGCCGCAGTTCGGTCAGGGCGTCCAGTGCGTTCTGCCGGATGCCCGTCAAATTGCCGCCAGCTCGGGCGGGTTCCCGGTGAGGTGGGGTGCGACCTGGACCTGGATGGAGATCACCGACATGTGGTGGGCGACGACGTCGTGCAGTTCGCGGGCGATGCGTCCGCGTTCCTCCAGCAACGTGCGCTGCGCTCGTTCCACGGTGGTCAGCGCCGCCTGCTCGGCCAGATCGATCCGGGCTGTGCGCCGGCCGCGCACGGTGGAACCGAGTACGACGGCGAGCGTGAACAGCACCAGGGCGAGGAAGCTGTTGCCCTGGTACGGGCCAGCGTCCGCAGCGAGTTCGATCAGGAAGGGTATGAGGACGGAGGCGGCGAGCGCCGCGCACGCCGAGGGGGTGCGGACGCGCAGAGAGAGCAGCAGCAGGACTGCGGCGTACGCGACAAGGCCAGGGATGGTCCAGGGCCAGGGTGTGTTCTCAAGGAGATGAGGAGCGCTGACCGCGGCGGCGATGCCGGCCCCCGTCAGGGACAGCCACCAGGCGTGCGCGGGGTGGGCGAGAGCGAGCAGGATGCCGCCCTGGACCAGCGCGAGGAGGATGCCGTAGCCCAGACCGAGCCCGTTGCGGTGGCCGAGCTGATCGCTGGTGGCGATCACCACGACGACGGCGGCCGCGGCAACGCATACGTGGGGCAGCCGGCCAAGCCGACGGGGCCGACGCAGGGGCGGCAGCGGGTCTGGCCTGAAGATCCTTCAGTTCCCCCCACGCGGGTGCTGTGAGCAGGTACGGCGGTTGATGTCACGGGTCGGGCGTTGCCGGGGGGCCGGCGGTGGGGGGTAGGGCGTCGGGGTTGAGGTGCGTGACCAGACGGTGGAGGAGGTGGTGCACCGCGGTTCGCTCTTCGGGTTCCAGAACCGCCAGTGCCTCTTCGTTGACCCGGCGGACCACATCTCGTGCCTGCTCCAGGAGGCGGGAGCCGTCGGGAGTGCTGTGCAGGCACAGAATGCGGCGGTTGGTGGGGTGGGGCGAGCGAGAGAGCAGCCCGCGGTTGGTGAGGCTGGCCACGGCGGACCCCATGGACTGGGCGGTGATGCCGGCGTGTCGGGCGGCGTCGGCGCTGGAAATGCCGGGTTGGCGATCGGCGTGCTGGAGGGCGTTGTACTGCGCGAGGTTGAGCTCGAGTGTGCGCAGTTCCTTCTCCAGGCGGGCGCCCATGGCCTGGGCGAAGTGCCAGGCCAGGTAGCCGGTGTGGATGGGCCTCTCGTTCACGTGGCTCCTCGGCTTGTAAGGCAACTTATGTTTTACTGCTGTAGTTATCAGGCAGCTTATAACTTCTGGACGGTCTTCCCACATGCCAGCCCCGACCCCACTCCACCCCGGCGACGTCTTGCCAACCGCCCACGGCGACATAGCCGACCCCGCCCCGGTGCCACATCCTCGTTCCGGTCTCAAGGGTGTCCTGCTGCCCGTCGCAGTGGTGCTCGCCATCGGGACGATCTTCGTGAGCGTCTACCTCGCCGCGTTCCACGCCCCCCGCCCGCGTGACCTGCCCGTCGCGGTAGTCGGCACCGCCGCCGAGGCAGACCGGGTGGAAGCGGGCCTGGAGCGGGCCATATCCGGCGGGTTCGAGATGCGGCCCTACGGCGACGAAGCGGCGGCCCGCGAGGCGGTCGAGCACCGTGAGGTCTACGCCGCCTACGTTCCCGGTCGCGGCCCGGGGGGCGGGCGGCTGCTGTACGCGGGTGCCAACGGCCCTTCCGTGACCGCCACCCTCACCGCAGCCTTCGCCCAGGCCGGACCCGAGGTCGGCCCGCCCCCGCTCGCCCAGGACATCCTGGCGGTGTCCGCTGGCGACACCCGCGGCCTGTCGGTCTTCTACGCCGCGTTCGGCCTGGTCCTGGCCGGCTACCTGTTCGGCATGATGACCTACCAGGCCGCACCGGCCCTGCACTTTCGCCAGCGCATCGCCAGCCTCACCCTCTTCGGGGCCCTCGGAGGGATCATCGTCGCCCTCCTGGCCGGCGACACCGGCTTCGGCGCCCTTCCCGGCTCCTTCGCCGGCACCGCCGTGGTGACCGCCCTGATGGCAATGGCAGCGGGCGGCGCAACCATGGCCATCGTGAAATGGACCGGATCCGCCGGCGCCGCAATCGCCTCGGTGGTTCTGCTCATCCTCGGCAACGCCACCAGCGGCGGGGTCATGCCCGCCTCCTACCTGCCCGCCTGGCTGCACCCGTTCTCCGGCGTGCTGCCCGTCGGCGCCGGGGTGCGCGCCCTCCAGGGGATGTCCTACTTCCACAATGACGGCCTGTGGTCCGGCCTCGCCGTCCTGGCCGCGTGGATCATCGCCTGCGTCGCCCTGCTCTACATGCGCGATCTGCGTGGCGCCCGCAAGAGTCGGCCGCAGACGCCGTAAAGAATCCGGCCGGTCCTTCCTCGGCGGCGGCCCCGCGATCCTGCCGAAGGACGCGGGGCCTGCTCACGCTTGGGGCAGGACCGAGGGCGCGGGACTTTGGTGCTTCGAGGTTGCCCTCGAAGCATGCCGGGATCTGCATCGCCTAGGACCGCTTCTCCTCGCTCATGCCGGCGACAGCGAGGGCCCCCTGTGCACAGTAGCTCCGTCGGGCGTGCTGCGATTCGGATCCTCTCGGCCGGGCCCTGTGGGCGAGGCTCCAGCGCAGTGGCTGCAGTTTCCTATCAGGAGTGGGGGTGGCCCGTCGGAAGCGCGGTGGGGTCGGCGCTTGGATTGTTGGCTTTCTCGGGGGAGTGGCGCAGTAGTAGGAGGACGGTGATTGCTGCGGTGAGGGCGGCTGCGGCGCCGCTGAGCAGGGCGGTGTGCATGGCGTCGCTGAACGCGGCGCGTGCCGGGTGGAGGGCGGGTTCGCCGATGGCGGTGGCGGCGGCGAGTGAGGACTGCGCCGCGTGGGCGAGGGCGGGCGGCATCGGGGGGAGTTGGAGGTGGTCGCGGTAGGTGGTGTTGAGAATGCTGGCGAACACGGCGATTCCCAGTGCGCCTCCCAGTTCCCGGGAGAGGTCGTTCATGGCGGAGGCGACGTTTTGCAGTGCTGGGGGCAAGGCGTCGGTGATCGCTGTGGTGGCGGGGCTCATCGCCCGGCCCATCCCCGCGCCTAGAGGCATAAGTCCGCAGGCGAGGAGCCAGTAGGAGCTGTCCGCGTCCAGCTGGGCGAGAACGGTCAGGCCGGCCGCCGCCGGCGGTCCAGGGACCGCGGGTACCGAATCGGGCGGTGAGGCGCGGGGTGAGGCGGACACTGGGCATCATCGCCGCGACCATTGGAAGCACGCTGACCGCGGCCATGAGGGGGTTGTCTCCGCGGACCAGCTGCAGGTACTGCATGATCACGAAGATGAACCCGAAGAAGGCGAAGAACTGCAACGAGACGGAGAGTGTGCCGGCCGCAAAGCGGGCGTTGCGGAACAGACGAGGATCCAGCAGCGGGTGGCGCTGCCTGCGTTCCCAGCCGACGAAGCAGATGAGAACGAGGAAGCCGAGCGCGAGGCCCGCGAGAGCGAGAGGGCTGGCCCAGCCGTGCTCGGGAGCCTCAGGCACGCTGTGACCTCGACGGCCTCAGGGGATAGGGCATCACTGCAAAAGCGCTCACCGTCGGGCGAGCGACGCCCGCGGTGGTTTCGCGCTGGTTGCGCCGGACCGCACTGGTCCCAGCACCGGGTTGCGGCCTGGTTCAGTCA
Organism: Streptomyces sp. NPDC034084; assembly: GCF_055575535.1. Classification (NCBI taxonomy): domain Bacteria; kingdom Bacillati; phylum Actinomycetota; class Actinomycetes; order Kitasatosporales; family Streptomycetaceae; genus Streptomyces; species Streptomyces sp. NPDC034084. Next base: position 108,207 of record NZ_JBVISK010000010.1, on the reverse strand, counting down.
CGGCTCCAACTCGAGGAGTTCCGCGATGACCGGCAAGCCGGAGACGGAACGCATCGACTGCTTTGCCCTGCCGGGCTCTGAGAGCACCCGCTTCGGGCGCGGGAGGCGAGCTGCTCCACCAGGCGCTCCTGGTGCGCGCGGGCCCTGGAGTACGGCCTGACCAGATCCCCTCATGGTGGGGCGGTGCCGCCTGGCAGTTTCGCGCGACGGCGTCAGCGTGGCGGTCCGACGATCACCTGGCCGTAGAGGTCGGCGGCTTCGGCGAGGGCGGCGTTCGGGATCTCGAAGCCTTTGGGCCGGTCAGTGGTGACGTCACGTCCCGCGTGGCGGAACATGCCCTCGATTCCTGACGGCGTTGTGATCATGAGGAGGTCTGCGGTGTCGGACGTGATGCGGTAGCCGTGGGGAATATTTCGGGGCAGGTAGACGATGCCTCCTTCGGAAAGCTCCATCTGCTCATCGCCCGCCCACAGTAGTGCGGAGCCCTGGATGAGCAGGAAGATCTCGTCCTCTCGGGTGTGCAGGTGGAACGGCGGGGCCTCGCCCTTCGTGACGCGGAAGCGGCCCACGGTGAGTTGACCGTCCGTCGCGCGGCCGTCGAGCAGGACCGAGAAAGTGCCGCCGTGAAGCCATTCAAGAGTCTCCTGCTGATCGGCCTGGGCGAGGTAGGGCATGCTCATCGGTCGTCCTTTCGACGGAAAGTGTGAAACTGGCGGCGGCGTCGTCACACGCCAGGGTTCGGGCTTCGCCGTGTCGGCAGGAACTGCGGTTCGGGCCCGGTGTGTCCCGGCCCCGTGCTCGCGGGTGAGGACTTCGAAGGGGGGCGGTTCGTCAGGCCGGGGCCTCAATCCTGCGGCAGGGTGAGGCACTTGACTTGCGGCCTGTCGGTCAGGGGGAGAGTGCTGAGCGTGCGGCGGGGACGACTTCGTGAGCGAAGAGGGCCAGCTGGCGTTCGTGGTCCTCGCTGGGCCAATACACAAAGCCGTTCATCCCCCGCTCCGTGGCCAGGGAGACGATCTGGTCGATCCACTGGTCTACGGGGCCGTGGAAGTCGCCGCGCGAGGTGGCAGTGATCAGGCCGCCGAGGTTGTAGACCTTGCGGATGTGGCCGGGATCGCGCCCGGCGCCGAGGGCGGCGTCGTCGATTCTGGCGGTCGCATCCGCAAGGGCTTCCAGGCCCAGGTAGGCCAGGGAAGGCAGCCAGCCCTCGGCCTTGGCGCCGGTCAGTGCCAGCATGCGAGGGCCGTAGGAGCCCAGCCAGATGTCCAGCGCCGGCGACGGCGTGGGGCCCGGGTGCACTCCCGCGACGCGATAGTAGGTGCCGCCCGCTCTGGCCGAGCGCTGCCCGCTCCACATCGCACGGATGACCTCGATGGCCTCCGCGAGAGCGTCGACGGCTTCCCCCTTGCCCCGACGTGGTCCGCCCATTGCCGCGATCGCCTCCCAGAAGGCCCCTGCCCCCAGTCCCAGCCGCAGGCGGCCCCCGGAGAGGACGTCGAAACTCGCGGCGGCCTTTGCCAGCATCGCTGGCGGCCGCAGCGGCAGATTCGTCACCGTGGGGACGAGTGTCACCCGCCCGGTGGCCGCCGCGAGGAACGACATGAGGGTCCAGGTGTCGTAGTGGGCACTCTGGTACGGATGGTCCTGGACGGTGATCAGGTCCAGGCCGTCACGCTCCGCTTGCGTCGCCAGCCGAAGCGGCCGGCCCACCTCGGCCCACAAGGGGTCGACGTTGGCGCCGAACAAGACAGGCAGTGCCATCGGGTTGCACCTTCCTCTGCATCCCAGCCCGGCACGCCCGGCAGGGACTTTCCGTGGATTGGCAAAGCACATTAGGAGCCGAAGGGACTCCTCGGTGTGTTTGACACGTCAGGCGGTGAGGGTGGGGTAGTCGGTGTAGCCGTGCTCGTCGCCGCCGTAGAAGGTGGCGGGGTCGGGGGTGTTGTAGGGGCCGTTCGCGGCGAGGCGGGCGGGCAGGTCGGGGTTGGCCAGGAACAGCGCGCCGAAGGCGATTATGTCTGCCGTGCCGTCCTCGATCAGTTCCAGCGCGTTGGGGCCGGTGGTGTCGGGGTGGGTGAAGGGGTTGAGGATGAAGGCGGTCGGCCATTCCTTGCGCAGCTGGAGGGTGAGGTCGCGGTGCGGGCCTTCGAGTATGTGCAGGTAGGCCAGGCCCAGCGGGGCCAACTGCTTGACCAGCGCTGTGTAGGTCGCGGCGAGGTCGTCCTCGGCGATGTCGTTGTAGGGGTTGCCGGGTGAGATGCGGAAGCCGACCCTTTCGCCTCCGATCGCCTCGGCCACGGCGGCGGCGACCTCGATTGCGAAGCGGATGCGGTCCTCGACGGAGCCTCCCCAGCCGTCGGTGCGCTGGTTGGCGTTGGGGGCGAGGAACTGGTGGACCAGGTAGCCGTTGGCCCCGTGGATCTCCACCCCGTCGAAGCCCGCGGCGATCGCGTTGCGGGCCGCGGCCGCGAAGTCGGCGATCGTCTGGCTGATCTCGGCCTCAGTGAGCTCCTTGGGAGTGACGAAGTCCTTGGGACCCTGGTGGGTGAACACCTGTCCCTTGGCCGCCACCGCCGAAGGGGCCACGGGGTGCAGTTCGTCGGGCAGCAGAGCGGGGTGGCTGATGCGGCCGGTGTGCATCAACTGGGCGAAGATCACTCCGCTCTCACGGTGAACCGCCTCGGTCACCTTCCGCCAGGCCGCCACCTGCTCCTCGGAGTGCAGGCCTGGAGTGTCGGGGTACCCCTGGCCCACCGCCGAGGGCTGGGTGCCCTCGGTGATGATCAGCCCGGCGCCCGCCCGCTGCGCGTAGTAGGTCTCCATCTCGGCCGTCGCGCTAGCACCCGGGCCGTAGGCCCGGCTGCGGGTCATCGGCGCCATGGCGACCCGGTTGGCCAGTCGCACGGATCCCAGGTCGATCGGGTCGAATGCAGTAGTCATGTCGTTCCTTCACCAGTGGGGGCGTCCGGCCGATCCACGAGCCGTGGCGCATTTACTGTCCGAACAACTAAAACATAGACACGAGGATTCCCCGAGGTCGTAGTGACCCATCACACTGTGAACGCACACGTAAGCGAGGTGTCGCAGAAGCGTGGGCTCTGCCATGGCAGACTGGGCCCTGTCACTGCTCGGGCAAGTGTTCTTGGAAAGAGTGCGTAGTCATGACACATCCGCCTTCTGATGAGGTCGACGCCCGGGCGGCAGGCCCGGCGACGGTGAGCGCGGCGACCGTGCCGGTGCCGGCATCCGCCCACACGGGCCCGATCAGCCACGCCATCTTCCGCGTGGCCCGCCTGCACCGCATGATCGCCGGGCAGCTCCTGCGCCGCGTCGGGCTGTATCCGGGCCAGGAGCTGGTGATGATGCAGCTGTGGGAAGTCGGCCCCCAACGACAGACCGACCTGGTTCGCCTGATCGACTCCGACGCCGCCACCATGACCCGCACCGTCCAGCGCCTCGAGAACGCCGGCTTCGTACGCCGCAGCCCCTCGCCCACCGACAAGCGAGCCGTCATCGTCGAACCCACCGCCGCCAGCCTCGCCCTGCGCCGGGAAGTCGAACGGACCTGGGCGGAACTCGAAGCCGCCGCTACCGGCGACCTCAGCGCCGACGAGCGCACCACAACCCTGGACGTACTGCAGCGACTGGAGCAAAACCTGGCCCGGAGCGCGGCCGCGCTTGAGGAGTAAACCGCGCCCGAACAACTGCCGACTTGAGGCCGCACGCCACCAGCTACGAACAAGCGACCAGGCCCAACGCAGGCAGGAGTGTGCCGATGGAGCAGCAGCAGGTGACGGTGCTGCCGGGCGAGGCCGACATACGCGTGATCGTGTGCACGGGAGAGTTTGACGAGGACACCCTGCACCCCGCAGAAAGTCGTGGACTTCTACCGCACCGCCGCCAAGGAGAACGGCTGGCACCTACAGCACAACCCCTCGGACCCGAACACCCCCGAAGCCACGGCGGGACTGTGCTTCACCAAAGGCGGGGACGGAGAGGCCCTCCTGCTGACCGTGCAGTTCATCACGGTCGGCGACCTGAAGTTTGAGTACGACTACGACGCCGGGCCGGAGTTCGATTCGGGCTCCGGATTCGAGATAGAGGTCGGCTCCGAGACGGATGGGGCGAAAACCGGCTGCTTTGACTGACACCCTGGGGCTCCGCGAGCAGGCGGACCGTGCGGACCGCGACTGGCCCTGCCCTGCCCTGCCCTGGGGGATGGTGTCAGCGCCGGGAGCAGCGGCGGGAGATCGCGGCCCACTGGTGTGTGCGGCCAAACCTGGCGGGACCAGCTCCTGTTTGAGTCCGGATCACACGTTTGGTAGATCGCCTGCACGCGTGGCCCGGGCTTGACTCGAGCGTCAACTGGGCGCCGTCGAGCAGGCCGCCACGGCGACCGCGCTTCCCTCCACGCCACAGGGCATGCCTAGGCGCCTGTCCGGCGGATCATGCCGGGCGGCCGTCGGCGCTGAATCGATGTAGCGCCGCTGGAGAAGGCGCTGGGTGGAGCAGGTGGGGTCCGTCGATAAACACCTCGAGAGCGGGCAGGGTGATCGGGGACGCTTCGCGCGATGACCAGAATCAACGACACGCCTCCCGCATGGGACGAGCGCACCCAGCTCACCACGTTCCTCGACTACGCACGTGACACCGCCCGCGCCAAGTGCGCCGGCGTCTCTGCGGAGAACGCCCGCAGGCCGCTCCTGCCGGGCTCACCGCTGATGACCATGAGCGGAGTGATCAACCACCTGCGCTGGGTCGAGTACTACTAGTTCCCGGTGGTCTTCCTCGGCGAGGAAGACCGGGCCCCCGTGACGGAGGAGGACCCCGACCGCGAGATGCGTATCGCCGTCGACTTCCCGCTCACGCAGTTGCTCGACGAGTACGCCGAAGAAAGCGCCCGCTACCGCGATTTGGTCGCCGGAAACGACCTGGACAAGCGGGCCGAGGGAACCATCCGCAACGGCCTCCACGTCGACCTGCGTTGGATCCTCCTCCACCTCACCGAGGAGACGGCCCGCCACAACGGCCACCTGGACATCCTGCGCGAGATGCTCGACGGCACGACCGGCTAGGACTTGTCCAGTCACCCGCACGGTCCGTACACCGCTCCCCCGCAAGCCCTCTCTCCCACCGTTCCCTACGGTCGGGGTACGGCATCCGACAGCAGGCGCCATGCGCCATGGTGAACCCGCCAGGCGTGCCCTGCGTCGTACCTGTGGGGCGAAGCGCTACCGTCCCGTCGTCGGCGGGCTGCACTTTTCCCAGGAGTTTCTCCAGGTTCCCGGCGACGCCGAGGGCGGTGGAGGTCTGCACCGGCGAGCCGGGCTCCGGGATGACCCGGGCGCTGCGTGTTCTGGCCTGTCGGAGGGCCCCAGACGGCTGGTGAAACGGGCCGTCCGTATGTGGGGTGACGGCGCCGCTGTGGTGAGACGGGCTTCGCGCGGCATGGGGTTTCCCAGCCCAGCCGAGTCACTCTCCTCCGCAGCCCCCACAACCGCCGCAGGTGCTGCCGGAGTCGGTGTCGATGCCGGCGCCGCAGGATGTGCCGCTGTCGCTGGGTGTGTGGTGGCGGGCGGGTTGCGAAGGTGGGAGTGGCGGTTTGGGGCGTTCCTTGGTGCGGGCGATCGCCTGTCGTGTGGGGCCGGGAAGGGCCGCGCGGGCGATCTCGGTCACGTCCTTGCAGAAGGTGTCGAGGGCCTTCCAGCGGCGGCGCTTTTCGGACGGCCACAGGCATGCCGCTGCCCACTGCGCCACCCAGGCGGCCATGCAGACGTAGAGCCAGGACATGCGGTGGGCTTCGGGGACGAACGGGGTCGGCGCCATGGCCCCTCCGGCGTGGATGCCCATGGCGAATGTGGTCAGCATCGAGGTCGCGAGCATGAGGGACTGGCTCTTGCCCGAGACGGTCGGGTGGACTGCGGGCGCGTCGCGTTCGACGCGTTCTCGGAAGGAGGTGAAGCGGGCCTCGGCCGGGATCTCGTGCAGTTTGGTGGTCGTGCCCTTCGGCGTGGCGCGGATCGCTTCCGCCAGGGCGCGCAGGGCTTGGTCCGCTTGTTTCCTCCCGCGGTGGGTGGGGCGTAACTCGCCGGTGGAGGACACCTTCACGACGCCGTCGGCGACGAGCATGCAGAGCGCGGTCTCGGCTGCTTCGGCCATTCCCCCGAGGTGGAACGAAGCCCTTACCGGATGGAGTCGGGAGGCGAGCAGGTTCTCCACCACCCGCCGCTCCCCCTTGTCGCGGAGCCGGCAGTAGGCACCGCGCAGTCCGTTGCACACCGCGAAGATCAGCAGCCAGAGCGCCACGATCCCCTCGCTGTCGGTCAGCCACCAGTCCACCTGTCGCCCCCCCCCAGCTCTCGGTGCGGTCTCCCAGCCGTCCTCGGGGGTCCTCGACCGCACTGTTGTACGGTCTGCCCCCTCTGCCAGTGCCAGACTTGTGCGCCCTCGCCGTGGTTCCCGACTGCGCGGAGATGGATGTCGCGAGGAGAAGCCATGGAGCCAGGGCGGTTCGGGGACCGGGTGGCGTGAGCGCCGGTCCGTTCACCTTCGGCCGCGCCAAGTGGGGCGGCGGGAAAGGTCCTTCCAGGAGGCCCCGTAGACGGGGCGCACGCTTTCGACGAGACACTTCCTGCCGAGGAGGTGGCCGCGCCGCACGCAGCCGAGAATCCGTGGGGCGATGTCCACGGCGCCGCGCGGGATGACCGTGCGACCCCAAGACCACCGAACCGCGGGCACGGGACCGCAGTCCGGGACTTCGTCGGCACCCGTCGGTAGGGGCGGGCCAGCCGTCACGACGACCGAAACTTGGTATGGACCTGACAAGCGCAATCGATTAGCGTGACGGCGACGCCTCACTGAGAGCGCTCTCAAAACCCCCCACCCATCAGGAGGTACCGTGAAACGCACCACCCCCCTGCGCGCCGCCATAGCCGCCCTGCTTCTGACGGTCGGTCTGGGCGCCGCCCAGGCCGGCATGGCGGGCGCGGCCCCGCTTCCGGAGCCCTCGGCTGCGCCGTACGCCTCGGCCGGGCTGCTCGACGCCATGAGCCGGGACCTCGGACTCACCGCCGCCGAGGCCGAGGAACGGCTGAGCGCCGAGAAGGCCGCCGTCGCGGTGGAGAAGGCCGCCCGTCGGAGCGCCGGCGCCGCTTACGGCGGTTCGTGGTTCGATCCGGCGAGCGGCCGGCTGGTCGTCGCCGTGACCGACCGCGCCCAGGAGGCGGAGGTCCGCGCGCTGGGCGCCGACACGCGGCTCGTCCGGCACAGCGCGGCCGCGCTGGACCGCGCCAAGGCCCGCCTGGACGCGCTGCGCGCACCCGCCGGAGTGGCCGGCTGGCACGTGGACCCGAGGACCAACAGCGTCGTGGTCGACGTCGTGCGCTCCGAGCGGCAGACCCCCGCCGTGCGGTCCTTCGTGGACCGGGCCCGGGCCGGCGGCCCCGTCACCGTCGCCGAGACGGCGCAGGCCCCCCGTACGTACGCGGCCGGCACGGTCGGCGGCGACCCGTACTACACGGGCAACGTCCGCTGCTCGATCGGCTTCTCCGTGTACGGGGGCTTCGTGACGGCCGGGCACTGCGGTCGGGCCGGCGCGGCGGTGCGCGGCTGGGACGGCTCCGCGATGGGCACTTTCCAGGGTTCGTCGTTCCCGGGCGACGACTACGCGTACGTCTCGATCCACAGCGGCTGGTGGACCGTGCCCGTGGTGCTCGGCTGGGGCACCATCCCCGACCAGCTCGTCCGCGGCTCGGCCGAGGCGCCGGTGGGCTCCTCGATCTGCCGCTCCGGCTCGACCACGCACTGGCGCTGCGGCACGGTCCTGGCCAAGAACGAGACGGTCAACTACAGCCAAGGCGCCGTGTACCAGATGACCAAGACCAGCGTCTGCGCCGAGGGCGGCGACTCCGGCGGCTCGTTCCTCAGCGGTGACCAGGCCCAGGGCGTCACCTCCGGCGGCTGGGGCAACTGCTCCTCCGGCGGCGAGACGTGGTTCCAGCCGATCAACGAGATCCTCGGCCGGTACGGCCTGCGGCTGCACACCGCCTGAGCCCGCGACGCCGAACGGGGCCTTCCGGGCGCGAGCGCTCGGAAGATCCCGCGGTGCGGCTCCCCGACGCCTCGGGCGCCGCCGTCGACCCGTCGACGCCGTCACCAGCTGTGCGCACGACCAGTTCGTCGGCTCCGGCGCGCAGCTGCGGGGTGATGTCGACCTCGAAGCGGTCGTAGCCACCGCGGTGGCCGGGGACACGGGCACCGTTGGCCCAGACGGTGAATTCGTGGTCGACGGCGCCGAAGTGCAGCTTCGACCCGGCGGCCGGATCAGTTCTGCGGCACGGTGAAGGTGCGGCGGTAGAGCGTCAGGTCTCGGTTGTCGTCGCGCATGATCTCGGGCAGCGCGGACTCCACGGGGTACGGGACGAGGATGCGCTCGGGCAGGCTCTGGCCGAGCGGGGGCGTGCCGTTGTGGTCGACGTTGTCGGCGCCGTCGACGGGCGGGTGGGTGGGGAGGAACTCCCACTATCCGTTCAGGAACAGCCAGTCGGGCCGCGTCATTGGTCACCGCCGATGCCGGGGTGACGCTCCGGCAGAAGGAGGGTCGGCCATGTCGGGCCGGGACCGTAGGACCGCCCGACCGCCCGAGAGGCCCCATTTCCGTCTCCCGCGCTCCCTCAAGCCAGCCTTAAGGGAGCGTTAAGTTACCGGCCGCCGGAGAAAACCGCAGTTCAAAGGCGCGTAAGGAGTGGTCTCCGACGTTGCCATGACAGTTACCCCTCCGTAATACTCACTGCCCTCAGATGACCTCGCGTCACGACTGAGAGCGCTCTCAGGCGAGAGCCACACGGTTCGACCTGACCTGTCGCCCTCGTTCTCCATCCCCAGACAAGGGAGCACATTCATGGCTGCTGCTCATCGCGCACGACGCTGGTCCTTCGGCGGCGTGGTGCTCGTAATCACCGCCGCTCTCGTCGCGGCGGTCCTCATCTCCTTCAGCGGCTCGGTCGCCCCACGGGCCGGTGCCGCGGTTACCGCGCAGACCTGGTCCGACGAGTTCGACGGCGCGGCGGGCCGTGCCCCCGATGCCGCCAAGTGGACCCTGGAGACCGGTGGTTCGGGCTTCGGCAACCACGAGCTGCAGTACTACACGAACAGCACCTCGAACGCGGCGCTCGACGGTCAGGGCCACCTGGTCATCACGGCGAGGAAGAACACCGACGCCGGGCTCGGCTGCTGGTACGGGCAGTGTCAGTACACCTCGGCCCGGCTGAACACCGCCCGGACCTTCACCCAGGCGTACGGCCGCTTCGAGGCCCGTATCAAGATCCCGCGCGGGCAGGGCATCTGGCCGGCGTTCTGGATGCTCGGCAACGACCTCGGCACCGTGGGCTGGCCCAACAGCGGCGAGATCGACATCATGGAGAACATCGGTCGCGAGCCCAACACCGTGCACGGCACGGTGCACGGCCCCGGCTACTCGGGAGCGGGCGGTCTCGGCTCCGCGTACAGCCTGCCCGGCGGGCGCGCCTTCGCGGACGACTTCCACGTGTTCGCCGTCGACTGGAGTCCGAACTCCATCGTCTGGTCGGTGGACGGCACCGCGTACAAGACCCTCACCCCGGCCGACACCGGCGGCAACAAGTGGGTCTTCGACCACCCGTTCTTCATCATCCTCAACCTCGCGGTCGGCGGCGACTGGCCCGGCAGCCCGGACGGCTCCACGGCCTTCCCGCAGACGATGACCGTCGACTACGTCCGTGCCTCCTCGTCCGGCAGCGCCCCCGCCGCACGCCCGATCCGCGGCATCGGCGGCATGTGCGTCGACGTCGCCGGCGCCTCCAGTGCCGACGGCACCCCCATCCAGCTGCACAACTGCACGGGCAGCGCGGCCCAGCAATGGACCATCGGCGGCGACGGCACCGTCCGCGCACTCGGCAAGTGCCTGGACGTGGCCGGTGGTTCCACCGCGGACGGCGCGGTCGTCCAGCTCTACACCTGCAACGGCACCAACGCCCAGAAGTGGACGTACACCGCTGCCCACGACTTCACCAACATCGGCGCGAACAAGTGCCTGGACGCCAAGGGCAACTCCTCGGCCGACGGGACCCGGCTCCAGACCTGGACCTGCACCGGCGCCGCCAACCAGAAGTGGACGGTCGGCTGACCGCCCCACGCCACCGCACGAGCCCTCCCCTCCGAACCTCTTCCCCTCCCCGCCTCTCCCCTCCCTCCTGATCACCCGCATCCGATCGCTCCCCACCCGACCTCACGAAGAACGGACCCCCACCGTGACGGCACGCCACCAGCGAACGATGTCCCGCAGAAAGCTCCTCGCCGCGACCGCCGGCCTGGCCGTGGCGGTCCCCGCCGTGGCCACCTGGCTCGAGGCCGGCGCCAATGCGGCCACCACGCCCACGCTCCCCCTCGACCTGGTCAACACCACCGGCAACAACACGGTGTACGCCTACGTCCTCGGCCGCGACCCGGCGGCCGGCGGCAACTGGGCCTTCATCCAGGCCAACGGCTCCACCCTGTACCACCCGCCGGCCCCGGCCAACGACCAGACCCCGCTCGGGGCCGACTGCGCGATCGTGCTCAACGCGTCCGGCGCCGGTGCCCGCCGGGTGACGCTCCCGCGGCTGTACAGCGGCCGCATCTACTTCTCCGTCGGCGCGAAGCTCACCTTCCTGATGAACCGCGGCGGTGGGCTCGCCCTGCCGTCGGTGAGCAACCCCACCGACCCCAACGCGAACGTCCACCACGACTTCTGCGAATTCACCTTCAACGCGGACCAGTTGTACGCGAACATCACGTTCGTCGACATGGTCTCGCTGCCGATCGCCTTCCAACTGGAGACCGGCCAGGGCACCCAGACGGTGCGCGGGCTGCCTTCCGACGGGCTGTCCCGGGTCGCCGCGGCCCTCCGCGCCCAGTCCGCCGCCGACGGCAGCGACTGGAGCCGGCTCATCGTCACCAAGGGCGGGGGCGACCTGCGCGTACTCAGCCCCAACCTGGCGATCCGCGGCAACAACGCCCTGTTCCGCGGCTACTTCGACAGTTACGTCGACGAGGTGTGGAACAAGTACCGCTCCACCGACCTGCGCATCGACACCCAGTTCACCTGGGGAACCCTCACCGGGCGGGTCAACGGCGACATCCTCACGTTCCCCGGGGCCGGCAGCTTCGCCAAGCCGTCGACCCTGTCGATCTTCTCCTGCAGCGACGCGCCCTTCACCACGGGCAACGACCTGATGGGCAACCTCAGCGCACGGCTCGCCGCCGCGTTCAACCGCACCACCCTGCTGGACAACCCCCACCAGCCGACCGCCGAGAACCCGGCGGCCTTCTACACCCGGCCGCGCACCAACCACTACGCCCGCATCCTGCACAACACCACCCCCGACCACCTCGGGTACGCCTTCCCGTACGACGACGTGCACCCGGCCGGCGTCGACTTCGAGGGCAAGGTGCAGTCCGGCAGCCCCGGTCGCTGGACCATCACCGTCGGCGGAATGGCCGGCGGCGGTGGTACGCCGAGCCCGACGCCGACCGCCACCGCCACCGGCGGCGGGGTCAGCGCCTTCGCCACGATCCAGGCCGAAGCGTTCAACGCCCAGTCGGGAGCCCAGGTCGAAGCGTGCTCCGACAGCGGCGGCGGCTCCGACGTCGGCCACCTGTCCAACGGCGACTGGATCAGGTTCTCGTCCGTCGCCTTCGGCGCCACCGGCGCCACCCGCTTCAGCGCCCGCGTCGCGTCCGGGGCCGCCGCCGGCGTCAGCGGCCTGGTCCAGGTCCGCCTCGGCAGCCCCACGGCAACCCCGGTCGGCAGCTTCGCCGTCGCCAACACCGGCGGCTGGCAGGCCTGGCGCACCGTCCCCGCCGACATCGGCCGCACCACCGGCACCCACGACGTCTACCTGGCCTTCGACAGCGGGCAGCCCGCCGACTTCGTCAACGTCAACTGGTTCACCTTCGCCTGAGGGGTGCCCGGGCCGGGGCTCGCGGACGCGCGGGTCCCGGCCGCGCGCCGACCGGGACGAAAGCACGATCCTCCCCGCGATCAGGTCCTGGGAGGCATCCCCGCGCGAGCGGGGAGCAACCACCCGGCACGGCCACCCCGCCCACGCGACGGACGAGGGCGGACTGCCGTACGGCTCATCGCCGTCGTCCTCCGGGGCAACTTCCGTGAGCTCGTGCCGGCCAGCCAGGACCTGGTTTCACCATCGCTCCGACGCCGAGCGGTCCCGGCGGCGTCCGCCGCAGGCCGGCGAAGCCGAAGCGGCGATAGGGGGGTACGTTCACGGGATCGGCCGTTGTCAGGAAGAAGCCCGCTTGGGCGGGAGTGGCCGCCGGCACATGGTCCAGGAGGTACCGTCCGGCGCCGCGGCCCGCGGTGTCGGGCCGTACACCGATGAATTCCGGAGTCCACGCGCGGACACAGACAAGGCCTGCATACGGGCGAGAGCCCAGGCGTCAGCGGCCCTGACGACCGCCACGGTCGCCGTCACCGTCACCGTCCCCGTCACCAGGAGTCCGTGGTCCACGTGGCTTCGGATCATTCCCAGCGCCTGCCCGTTCGAGACCATCGCGTCGGACCACTCCAGCCACGGCCCGTCTCCTTCACGCACCCGTCCCCCCGATGGACGGGTCGGCGAGCGCCAGATCGTCGGGGTGGTCCCGCAGGTGGGCCGCGGGCACGCCGGCTCCGGCGCCGAGTCGGTCCCCGAACTCCGGCTCGTCGCGTGCTGCGAGCCACGGCCCCAGGTCCCCGGGCAGCCGCCCGCCCCAGCACGCCGTCGAGTACGGCTGCGAGCAGGTCCTCCCGACCGTCGAAGTAGTGGTGGGCGGCAGTCTTCGAGAACCCTGCGGCCTCGATGATCTTGCTGTAGGAGGCGGTCTCCGTGCCGTGGTCGGCGAAGTGGCGGCGTGCCACGCCCAGGATCGACTCCTGGTGTTGCGCGGGAAGGCGGTCGAAGCGCGGGAGGGGCCTGTATCGACAGAACGCACCGATGGTGTGCACCCCGTACACGCCATCAGTCCCATGAGCGCTGCCGCGGCAATCAGCGCAGCGCAGGGACCGGTCCCGCCCTTTTCCGTCGCCACGAACCTGGTTCCGGCGAACATCCCGTGGAAGCCTCACCGCGGTGTGTCGAAAAGCCCCTTTGTCTTCGCGTCGACCTTCGCACCCGCCAGGCGGGCCCCGGACAGCCGCGCACCACGCAGGTCCGCGCCCCGCAGATCGGCGCCCGTGAAGTCGACGTCCCGCAGATCGGCGCCGCGGAGGTCGGCGGACCTGAAAGAAGTCCCCGCCAGCTTCACGTCCGCGCTGATGAAAGAGGCACCGACCTTGCTGAGGGTCGCACCGCTCAGGTCGGCGCCGCCGAAGTCGGCGCGGCTCAGATCGGACCCGGCCAGGAACGACCTGACCAGTTTCACGCCTCTCAGATCGGCGCCGACCAGTTTCGTGTCCGACACATCCGCTTCGACGAGGATGGCGTCCTTCGTGCTGCCGGTGCTCTCGTCGGCATGGCTGAGAACCGCCTCCGTCAGGTCGGCACCGGTGAGCTGCGCTTGGGTGAGGTCGGCGCCGACGAGAGTCGCCCGCGTCATGTTCGCGAGGTTGAACGTGGTCTCGCGTAGGTCCGACTCGGTGAGCTGCGCGTCGGTCAGGTTCGCTTCTTCGAAGAACGATCTGCGGAAGTCGTACCAGGAGATGTTGGCGTCAGTGAGATCGGCGCCCGCCAGATTCGCGTACTGGAAGTTCCGCTTGGAGGTCAGGGGATCATCGAAGAGCGGTACCGCGTCGCCCTCCAGTCCGCGGAGGTCGACCTGCTTGAGGTCGATCGTCAAGGGCCGGGCCGGCTCCTGCCGGTTGGCCAGGACGGTCAGTGCTGCGGCCACGTCGGCGGGCGGGGTGTGCGTCCTGGCGGCCGACGCGGGCTTCTTCGCGGGAAGCGGCGCCCGGTCGCGGATGTAGGCGGCCAGGACGGAGGTGACGGCGGGGTCGTCGCGCGGGGAGTCCTGCACGATACGTCCGAGGGCGTAGATGCCTCCGAGCCTGACGTGCAGCGACGCCGACCCCAGATTGTCGACCGCGGTGTTGAACCGGTCGGTGATCTGTCCGGCCTCGGCAATGCGTAGTTCCTTGCTCGCCTGGCCGACCTGCATCCAGGTGAACAACACGGCGGCGAGCGCGGCGAGGCCCGGCAACGCGGAGGCAGCCAGGGCCCAGCCCTGGTACCGGTTCCCGCCGGCCCTTGAGCCCTGTTCCGGTCCCGGTCCCCGTTCCGTACGGCCGCCTGATCCCGCGCCCGATTCCGGCCCGGCTGCAGCGGCGTCCGTCGGCTCGGCTGCTGGACGGCGCCGGGCGAGGATCCTCAGCCGGCCCAGATCCCATTTCCTCTGCACATGGCCATGGCACACCACAAAACGCGACCATGCCGCTCACCGCGCCCCCACTCGGGCGAACCAGGCGAAGGAGCAGGCAGCTCCTCGGGGACAAGGATCGCCGCTACGGACTGGCACGGTGGCCTCGCGATCGAGGAGTCCGCCCGCGCCGTCCTCACTGCCCGGCCGCCCCGCACGCCCCGGACCCTCGTCCTGCTGGTGTGCGTCCGACGGTCCGGCACCCCGGCGCACGCACGAGCATGGCTGACTCCCTCGCCGTCGTGGGTGAAGAGTCAGGAGAAACAACAGACGACCGGCTGGTTCTGCCTCTAGTGCGGAAGAACTCACTCAGGGCCCTGGGCGGGCGCTCTTGCACCGGGCGCAGGGCCTGCTCGTGGGTCGGCACCTTGGCGATCCAGGCCCCGGCCCGGTCCGGCGAGGCCGGTCTGGTCTGGTCTGGTCTGGTCTGGTGACGCTCACGCCACAACGGATCCACCTCAGCGATGAGTTCAGTGATCACATCGGCCGACAGGTCCGTGATCCGGCGGTTGCCGATGATCACCGCACGAGATGCGTTCCCCACCACCCGACCATGATCAACCATCCAAGGCCCGACATCTCACCGCTTACCGTGCACGAGCTCGTCAGCGCGGCGCGCGCAGCAGTACGGCGAGGGCCGCGGTGAATTCCATCGGCTCCACCGGCAGGGTGGTCACGGCGTCGGCGCGGCTCCAGGTGGCCAGCCAGGCGTCCTGTGGTCTTCCGATCAGGAGCAGGACCGGCGGGCACCGGAAGACCTCGTTCTTGATCTGTCGGCACACGCCCATGCCCCCCAGGGGGGCCGCCTCGCCGTCCAGCACGCAGGCGTCGATGTGAACCGTGTCCAGGGTCCGCAGAACCGCGGGAAAGGTCGCGCACTCGACGAACGTGACGGGCGGGACATCGGAGGCCGGGCTGCGCCCGACGGCCAGGCGGACCTGCGCCCGGGTGTCGGCGTGGCTGCTGTAGAGGAGGACCGAGACGCTCGACGCCATTGCTTCTCCATGCTGCGGTGATCGGGGGTGGCGGACTGGAGCCGGTGCCTGCCGAGCCAGTCCGGGAGCCGGGATGTTCAAAAAATACACAAATAGGGTATTTCCGCATGTTCGGCGCCAGCCGGACGCTCGCCCGTTCCTTGCGGGCGGGCGGCTGACCTCATGGCATGGCGGTGAGAGCGATGACCCAATGCAAGATCCCCGACTACCGCACCGATCATCGTGGCCGACACTGGACGCACGCCCTGCGCTGTGCGCAGAAGGCGGGAGCCGTCATCGTGACCGACGAGACGCAGGAACCGGTGACCTACGCGCACCAGGCTTCCGGGCCCGGACGTTTCCGACCCTGGATCACCGAGACCGGTTCCCGTTACGACAGCCACGACGTCCATCCCGAGTGGTGATCGTCCACTGCGCACGGCTCCGATGCCTGACCTCCGAACTCCGTCGAAGGACGGTTCACCGACGGACCGGGGCCGGCCGGCCCGCTCTCGGCCGTCCCGTGCGATGCGAGGTGGTCCACAGACGAGCGACGAGGACGGGCGGGCGCTGTGCCTCCGAGGCCCGGACGGCCTCGACCCTCGGGATGGTCCGGCTCGCGGGTCGGATCGCCTCGGGGGGGCGGGCCGGCCCGCGGGGTGGTGCGGCGCAGCGGCGGGCTCGCGTAGCGCTCCTCAGGCTGCGGCCTGGACAAGGACGGCGTCGTGGAGGGATAGCGGCAAGGGCAGGAAGCGGGGGTTGGAGGCGTCCATGTCCGCCAGCGTGAAGGAACAGCCGGTGGGCGGCCCCCCTCCGCCGGCCGCACCGGCTCCTCACAGGCGCCGGTCACCTCGCTCGATAGCGTCACACACGTCTTCCCGACGCCTGTGCTCAGGGGCGTCGGCGTGAGTCACTGAGCGCCGTACCGATGGCGCTGTCGATGATCGAGCTCAGGATGGCGAGATCGCGCCTGCGCACTGGTCGTAGGTCGTGGGCGAGGGCCCTGGAATGCCGTGGACGACGCGGACGACGGCGACCAGCGCGACGCGGTGGACCGCAGCGCGGGGGGAGTCATGTCGGCGGAGTCGTGGGTGCGTCCGGCCAATCGCTCGCGGGCCGACTCTGACACGCCTCCTCCTTGCCCACCGCATGGTGTGGTCGCAGTCCGCCGGATCAAGGCTGTTCGCGGCCTCTTCCACGGCGTCCGCGAGCGGGCCGCCGATCCAGGCCCTTGTGACAGGAGCAGGGCGGAAATCCACTCCGTTGCCTGCCAGCCGAGGGGCCCCACCTCCCCGAGTGCCTGCCTTTCCCCGGCCATGGCTCGTCCTCCTCCGGCTCGGCGACGAGATCAAGGGGATCGGAGTGGAAGGGGCCGTGTTCGGTAGGGGCTGCCGCTCGGCGGCAGTGGAGGCGGGCAGGCAGGCAGACAGGGGAAGTCATGCCCGGTCAACGGCGGCTCAGCTGTCACGGAGTTGGTTGCCGTTGGGGCTGCGTCACATGGTCAGTGCCAGCCGGTGCAGGCCTTGAGCTGGTCGCCGGCGTTCGCCGCGCAGCCGCGTACGAGGTGGCCCGGGCCGTCGTCCTGCTAGCCCGTCGCCTTCTGGCGCGAGGCGGCGTGCGGGTTGTCCGTGCTGCCCTTCGCCACCCGCTTGAGGTACACCCGCTTAGGGCGTGTTGTGAAAGTGCTGGTCACAGCCATTCGTTGATGGCTGCGACCAGTACGGTCGCTTCGTAGCGGACGGCAAGTTTGTCGTACGGCGTGGCGACGGCCCTGTGCCGCTTGAGCCGGTTGATCCCGCACTCGACCGCGTGCCGCTGCTTGTAGTCGTCCTTGTCGAACTTCGGCGGGCGGCCGCCGCGCGAGCCGCGCTTCAGCCGGTTGCGCACGCGGTCCGCAGGCACCGGAATCGTTGCCTTGATTCCGCGTCTGCGTAGTTAGGAGCGGTTGCTCCGGGAGTCGTACGCCTTGTCGGCCCGTACCCGATCCGGACGCTTGCGCGGCCTGCCGAGCCCGACCCGGGGCACCCGGATCGCCTCCAGGACCGGCTCGAACTGCGGGGAATCGCCGCGCTGTCCGGCCGTGATCACCACGGACAGGGGCTTCTGTCCCTGCTCGACCGCGAGGTGGATTTTGCTGGTCAGCCCACCGCGGGAGCGTCCGAGGCCGTGGTCGGCCGGCTCGACGAAGACACCGCCGGGCGGCTCCTTCTGGAGGTCCCCTTTTTCGCTGCCCCGGCGGCGTGCTGGTGGGCCCGGCAGACGGTGGAGTCGACGTTGACCTCCCAGTTGATCAGGCCTTTCGCATCGGCTTCGGCCTGGAGCTGGGTGAGGATCCGGGCCCAGGTCCCATCCTGCTGCCAGCGGCGGAAGAGGTCGTAGACCCGGTCTCACGGCCCGTAGCGTTCGGGGACGTCCCGCAAGGCGCACCGGTCCGGGTCCGCCACCGTATGCCGTCTATCAGCTGCCGCCGCGTCCACACCTGCGGACGTCCCGGCTTGATGCCCGTCGGCAGCAAGGGCTCAAGCCGGGCCCACTGGCCGTTCGTCAGATCACCACGTCCCACGACAGGTGATCATCGACGAACAAGATCCACTTTTGCAACAGACCCTAGACCGCCGCCTCGAAACGGCAGGCCACCTTCTCGTACCGGGTGGCCATGGCTCGTACCGCGTGGCCACGGCCCGGTGCTGCTCGAGACGGCTGATGCCGCACTCCACCGCAGGGCGGGCCGTGTAGTCCTGGCGTTCGAAGTCCGGTGGCCCACCGCCGAAGCTTCCCCGACGCTCGCGGTTGCGGAACCTGGTCGACCAGATCGGCGATGGAGCACCGGATTCG
Organism: Streptomyces sp. NPDC034084; assembly: GCF_055575535.1. Classification (NCBI taxonomy): domain Bacteria; kingdom Bacillati; phylum Actinomycetota; class Actinomycetes; order Kitasatosporales; family Streptomycetaceae; genus Streptomyces; species Streptomyces sp. NPDC034084. Next base: position 89,974 of record NZ_JBVISK010000010.1, on the reverse strand, counting down.
GCGCCAGGACCACACGGCCCGCCACGCGGTGGAATACGCCTTGCCGGCCCGCGCCCGGAGTCCGACGGGGCCGGCCCAGGCCCAGTCGAGGCGCCCTGATCGCCTCCAGCACCGGCACGAACTGCGGACCGTCACCCTGCTGCCCTGCTGCCCCGCTGCCCCGCAGTCACCAGCAGCGACAGGGGCTTGTGGTCCTGCCCGCCGCGCAATATGGATCTTCGTGGTGAACCCGCCCCGCGACCGGCTCAGCCTGTGATCATCCGGCTCGCAGACCACGCCGCCAGGCGGCTTCTCCTGCTCGGCCCCATTCAGGGTCAGGGGCTGGCAGTGGGCATCGGACGGGAAATGGATCTTCGTGGTCAGCCCGCCGCGGGACCGGCCGATGGCGTGGTCTTCCGGTCGCCAGCCGGCGCCCCTTTTTGCGGGCCCCGGCCGCGTGCTGGTGTGCGCGCACGATGGTGGAGTCCACCGAGACAGCCCAGTTGAGGTCCTCCTCGGCGTCGGCCTGCGCGATGAGCGTAGTGAAGACCCGCTCCCAGGTGCCGTCGATGGCCCACATCAGCAGCCGGTTGTAGACGCCTCTCCAGTTGCCGTGCTTCTCCGGGAGGTGGGCCCCCTGCGATCCGGTCTGGAACTTCCAGGCGATCGCGTCGATCACCTCTCGGTGGTCCCGCCACCGGCCACCCCGCCGCGTCGTCCGATCCGGGAGTAAGGGCTCGATCTGCGCCCACTGCGAGTCAGTCGACGGCCCGGCCAGACCAACGGCCGACGACCGGAATGAAACGGCCGTACCGCCTCGTCCGATACGGGCTACTGCCCTGCCGCCCGAGGCCGGTAGTTCGGATTCGCCTGGTAGCCGCAGAGCCCCCGCGGGCGTCTACCTGCCAAGCCGATCCGTCGTTCGGCATGGCTTGACCCTCTCGTCCTGTGGGTTCAATGCCAGCAGAGCCCAGCCCACGGCCACGCGCGAGCGCTCGGCGAAACGAACGACAGACGCGGAGCTCGGAGCTGCGCTCAGGCGGCGATGGCGGGGAAGCTCCAGGAGCCGTCAAGGATTTCTTTCCGTGGGCGGTAGAGCCGGATCAGGTAGTTCCAGCCCTCCATGATGGGCAGACAATTGCCGCGGCCCTCGGTGCAGCCTCCGAATCGGACGGTGATCGACCCGTCGCTGTTGGGCACCCCGGTAACGCTGTTGACGCTGTACGCGTCATGGTCATTGGCCTGGAAGAATCCCTCGGCGTTGTACAGCGAGATCGACCAGAAGGCACTTACCGGGACGTCACGCACCGTCAGTTCGTACTCTCCTACCGGCAGGCCCGGGTCGACGGTGATGTAGGACGCCTCCGTCTCGGGCAGCCCGCCCCATCCGGCGGCCGTTCCGATGAGGTGGCGTACGGGGTCCACGGCGTCGCGCGTGCCGAAGGCGCGTTCGACTCCACCCAGGCCCTTGGCGAGTTCGAGGAGCGCGTGACGCGTGGCGTTGAGGCTTTCCTCGTCGTAATCGGTTGGTTCGAACGCGCGGCCGGAGACGGCCGTGAGCGCGAACTTGTCCTGCAGTTCCCCCACCGCCGCAAGGTCCTCGGGGTCAGTCGGGTCGACGAGTACGCGCAGGGCCACGACGACGAACGGGGTGTCGAACTCCTCGGGAGTAAGTTCGTACTCACCGGGCTCGCAGAAGATGCGATTGACGTAGTGGTCCTGGTTCACCACCATCACCGAGAAGTAGCGCCCGCCGGCGTCCGGGATGCCCAATCTCGCACCGCGACTGATGTCGACGACCGCGAAACTGTACAGAGTGTCGCGGTTCATCCGGATGACGGGCTGTTGCTCGACGGGGGTCGGGGTGCGGTTGTGTGACCAGACGTTCACGCCGCCGGCGGCCCGCTGAAGGTCGCTGAACATTCTGTCAGTCTCAGCGCGCACGAAGTTGTCGACATTGACCAGCAGAGCATTTGCCATAAAAAGCTCCTTAACCCCATTTTTTGCGTAATCGTCGCATGCGGACTTGGTGTCAGCAAGCGTCGACCGGTCGGGCGAAGACGAGCGCGCGGGAAGCGGTCCCCCTCCGGGTCGCTGGGCCGCCCCAAGCTGCCCGAGCGGGTGGCGGTGCCAGTGGGTGCGTGCGCCGGGCATGAAGTGCACCAGGGAGGCGGTGACCCGGGAGGGGGCCGGTGCGGCGGCGACCGGGTCGATGTAGACGTCACCGGTGAACCAGTCGGCCGGGCCCTTGACGGTGTCGAGCGAACTGCGGGTGATCTCCACGATTACTCCTTGTCCGGTGGAGAGGTCAGGGGGTGAGGAGGGCCTTGATGGCGCGGCGCTCGTCCATCGCCTTGTAGCCTTCGGCGACCTGCTCCAGGGGCAGGGTGAGGTCGAAGACCTTGCCCGGGTCGATGCGGCCGGTCAGGACGCAGTCGATGAGGTCCGGGGAGGTAGCGGCGTACGGGGGCGGGGCCGCCGCGCAGGCCGACGTGGGAGAAGAACAGCTCCTGGCCGTCGACGGCGACGTCGTGGGGGACGCCGACGAAGCCGACGTTGCCGCCGGGCCGGGTGGAGCGCAGTGCCTGCTGCATGGCTTCGGCGGTGCCGACGCATTCCAGCACGCTGTCGGCGCCGATCCCGCCGGTCAGCTCCTTGATCCGGGCGACACCCTCGACGCCGCGCTCGGTGACGATGTCGGTGGCGCCGAACTCCCGGGCAAGCTTCTGGCGGGATTCGTGGCGGGACATGGCGATGATCCGTTCGGCGCCCAGCTCCTTGGCCGCGATCACTCCGGACAGGCCGACGGCGCCGTCGCCGACGACCACGACGGTCGAGCCGGGCCGTACCTCGGCCGCGTCCGCGGCCCACCAGCCAGTGCCCATCACGTCGGACAGCGCCAACAGGCCCGGCCAGAGCTGCTCGTCCGGGGTCTCGTCGAGAGCCACGAGGGTGCCCTGGGCGTTGGGGATGCGCACGTACTCGGCCTGGCAGGTGGACATGAACTCACGGTGCAGGCAGTTCGACTGGAAGCCGTTGGAGCAGTTCGCGCAGGTGTTGTCCGAGGTAGCAAACGAGCCGAGGACGAACTGCCGCGGCTTCACCGTGGTGACCTCGGAGCCGACCTCCTCGACAAAGCCGACGTACTCGTGGCCCATCGGGTGCGGGTCGCCGATCGGCTCGGCACCGCGGTAGGGCCACAGGTCGGAGCCGCACACGCAGGTGACAGCCGTGCGGAGGATCGCGTCGGTGGGGTGAAGCAGCTTCGGGTCCTCCAGGGACTCGAAACGGACGTCACGGGGGGCGTGGATGACTGCGCCGCGCATGAGAGAGCTTCCTTCGCCTACCGGGGGCGGGCGATCCCAGATGTCGTGGCCGTCACCGAGTGCAGGGCCAGGTGCAAGATTCCGTCGTGACGACCGGGTGAAAAGCACCACGTCACCCAGGTAACCCGCTCTTCGCGCGGGGAGCGAGACACCATCAAGGGGTGTACCACCAGTACATCCCTATGGACGCGGGCGGGACGTACCGTCGAAGGCGTGGACAACCAAGCAGAGGTCCGCGAGTTCCTCACCTCGCGGCGAGCCCAGATCACCCCCGAGCAGGCCGGCCTGCCTCCCGGGAGCCGCCGACGGGTACCGGGCCTGCGCCGCAGCGAGGTCGCCGCGCTCGCCGATGTGAGCGTGGAGTACTACGCCAAACTGGAACGCGGCAACCTCGCTGGCGTCTCCCCGGCCGTCCTCGAAGCCGTCGCCCGCGCGCTCCAGCTCGACGACGCCGAGCGCGCCCACCTGCTCAACCTCGCCCACGCCGCCGACGGCTCCGACGCCCTCACCCGCCCCCGGCGCCGCACCGCGCAGTGGGAGGCGCACCGGAGCCTGCAGTGGGTCCTGGACGCCGTCACCGCCGGCCCCGCCTTCGTACGCAATGGCCGCATGGACCTGCTCGCCACCAACGAGCTCGCCCGCGCCTTCTACACAGACGTCTACGCCTCGGCCGGCAACCAGGCGAACCTGGCCCGCTTCCAGTTCCTCGACCCCGCCTCGCGCCGCTTCTACCCCGACTGGGACCTCGCCGCCGACATCGCCGTCGCCATCCTGCGCACCGAAGCCGGCCGCAACCCGCACGACAAGGACCTGCACGATCTCGTCGGCGAGCTGTCCACCCGCAGCGACGCCTTCCGCACCCGTTGGGGTGCCCACAACGTCCGCCACCACGGCACTGGCACCAAACGCTTCTACCACCAGGCCGTTGGCGACCTCACCCTCGCCTACGAAGGGCTCGAGATGGCCGCCGCACCCGGTCTCACCCTCACCATCTATACCGCCGAACCCGGCTCACCCAACGAAGAGGGTCTGCGCCTCCTCGCCTCCTGGGCCGCCACCCAGAACGTCGGCTCGCCTGCGGAGCAGGGCGCCGACTGACCGCCACCGGCATGAACATCTCGGGCCTGGGCCGGGCCGGATCCCGAGGGGCCTCGGCCGCGTCCATGTAAACCGAGTGCCACCGTCGCCCACCCGATGCGTTTCGGGTGGTGCCGTCCGGGTGGTCGATTGCCGTGTTCGCGGGCGGGCATGTCGCCTCGCGTGGCCCGTCATTCAGTCCGGTGTCTCGCCCGATTCGGCGGGCTGGGAGTCGTTGGCCGGCGCGGACCGCTCGATGCCGTCGTCGGTCGAGGCCCAGCTGGCCAGCAGGTTCAGGGCGTCCTGCGAGGGTGAGTGGGGCTCGGCGGTGTAGGTGAGGAGGAGCTGGCTGGGGCCGTCGGGGAGCGGGAAGGTTTCGAAGGGCAGGTCGCCGACGACCGGGTGGTGGAGGAGCTTCACGCCCGTGGTGTGCATGCGGACGTTGTGGGCCGCCCAGCGGCGACGGAATTCCTCGCTGCGGGTGGACAGCTCCCCGATCAGGTTCGTCAGCCGCCGGTCGTAAAGATCGCGGCCGGCCTCGGCGCGCAGCATGGCGACCGTGTCGTTGGCGACTTCATGCCAGTGGCGGAAGAACTCGGTCGCGTGCGGGCTGAGAAAGACGAACCGGGCGTTGTTCGGCGGCCGTGCCGGGTCGGCGTAGACGGGGGAGAACAGGGCGCGCCCGGGGTGGTTGGCGGCCAGGATGTCCCCGCGTCCGCTGAGGATGAACGCGGGTGTGCCGGCCATTGAGTTCCGGATGCGCTGCACCGTGGCCGTACACGCTGCTGGGCCGGGCGGCGGCGTGGCGGGCGGGTGGTGCCGGCGCCGCGCAGGCAGCTGTCGACCGCTTCGGCCGCATCGACGTCCTGATCAACAACGCCGGGAACTTTTTCGCCGGCTACTTCGAGGAGATCTTGCCCGTGCAGATGCGCAGACAGTTCGAGACCAACCTCTTCGGCCCGATGAACGCCACCCGCGCCGTCCTGCCGATCATGCGCAAGCAGCGCGCTGGCCACGCCATCACCAGCCCTCGGCGGCACTCCCGGCCGGCGGATCGCCCCCGTCCCCGCCACGACCTCGTGAACGCGAACTGACCCCAGAGCGATCCCCGCGGTATCTGCCGGGCCGGCCCCCCAAGGCGGGCCCGGTCGTCATGAGCAATCCCCGTGGGTCGCGGACCACGAGGAGGCCACAGTGCGATCGGTCCGTCTTCCCGCACACCTCACTGGTCGTGCGGACGCTGCTGGACCCCCGTGTCCGGCGTCTGGGGGGGGGCAGGGCCCCGGAAGCGGGCGAGTGTCTTGGTGAGGGTCTTCCAGGGTGACGGATCCTCCTTGGACGTCGCCGGCGATGCCGCCCGGAGGGCGCCGTCGCCGCTGTTCGCCTCGGCGAGGGCGTCGAGCGCCGACTCGGCGGCCTGCCGGTACAGGTCGCAGGAGGCTGTCATGGCTTCGAGTGCCTTGGCGTACCTGGTGACCATGGCCTGTGCGTGGGCCAGTTCCTCGGCGGGGGTGAGCAGGTGCCAGCCTTGGCGCAGCCGTGTCAGGACCTGTTCGGCGTCGGCTGGCAGTGGCTGGGACAGCGAGGCGAACTCCTTGAGCTTGTCGAGGAGTTCGGTGGGTTCCGTGCCGTCCAGGAAGACGTTGCGTACCGTGAAGTGCTCCGCGTCGTAATCGGAGGGCTGCGGTGTCGGGGGCAGGATGACGGCGCCGCCGCGCGGTATTCCCACGCCCAGCTCACGCTTCATCACGAAGTCGGCGGTCAGCGCCTGGTCCGGCGTGGCCCGGTGTTCGACCACCCGGTGCCGCAGGCTCGGTGGCAGGAACGCCGTGATCGGCCGGCGTCCCAGGGCGTCCGGCGTCATCGCCTCGTGCACCACGACATGGATGAACCAGCTCTGCCGGGTGCAGGCCCGCAGCAGGCGGCGCATCTCGTCGTCGTCCTTCGGCAGGTGGTTCGTCGTCCGCAGGCGCACGTCCGGCACCATCTCGTGGTCCCATGCGACCTGGTCGCTGTCGGGCCAGAACATGGTGGCTGGTGAGGGCCAGCTCGCTTCCCACGCCCGCCCGGCCTCGGCGGCGATGACCCAGGTGACACCCTCGCCTTTCATGCGGCGGGACTCGGGCTCGTACGTGGTCAGCTGCGCGCGCACCGTGACGCCGTCGGCCACGCGCCAGCGGGCCTCGAAGAGGCGGCGGGCGGACGGACCGGGGTCGGCGGACTCGTCCCGGGGGTACAGGTCGGTGGAACGCGCCGCCTCGACGGGGTCGAGGTCCAGGAAGTCGTCGATCACCCGGGCCGCCTTGAGAGCGAGCAGGTTGCGCCGGACGTCCCGCTCGGGTTCGGGCCCGAGGTGACGCCCACGCCCGAGCCAGGCGGTGTCGGGGACGGTGGTCGATGAAGCGCTGTTCTTGGTCATGGAACCGTTCGGTGGGCGATCAGGGCCCGACCAGTATGGTCCGCAGCCCGCGCGAGACAAGCGGTACCCCACCGGCGTCGCCGTGGACCGAATGCCCGGTCGACGGGAAGCCGATCGGTCCACAGGCAGCGCGGCTGCGAGACGGGGCTCCGCACCCGCGGCATACGAGGCCCGCTGTGGCCTTGCGTGTCGCTGCTGGGGCAGTCAGGGGGGCGCAGGGACGTCGTCGATGTAGCTGGTTCCGGCAGAGTAGCTGGCTAAGAGGTCGGCTACACGCCGGATCAGGAGGCTGAGGAGAAGCGCCTGTGGGGCCTCGTGCGGGAGCTGTCGATCGCCGTGTCGACGCATCCGTACTTGGGACACCCTGGAGAGGGATGCGGGGCTGGTGAAGGCCCGTATGGAGCTGAAGCAGCATCCGAAGGCCCAGCCGGACGCCGCTGGCTCGGTGGGTGCCGGGGTGGCGTGAGTAGGTGGCTGTTGTGGAGATGCCGATAGCCGACCGGCTGGAGAAGCAGGAGACCCTGCGTGACGCCCGTTTCCGGCTGCTTACCGGCCGAGACGAACGCGCGGCCCTGCTCTGACGGGTCACCGCCCCGTTGAACGCACCCTGGGGCGGAGCAGGGGGAACGATGGCACGAAGCCGATGTACACCATCATCCTGATGACCCAGGAAGCGTTCTGCATGCGATGCGGCAGCGCAGAAACCCGAGTTACCCGCCTCGACCAGACCAGCGTGGAAGGTACCTGCTTCCGCTGCAACAAGCCCGTCCGCGCCGAACCTGAACGGTCCGCCTATCGGCCTGGTCACGGACGATGCCGACGGCTTAGCGCCGTTCCGGGGTAGGGCCCGGGGCGGCGCCCACCGCACCCGCGGCACCCGCTGAGGCGGCGACGGCGGCGCCGGCGGCCGGCCTACAGGGCGTCCAGCGGGCCCGTCGTAGGAGCGGGCGGTGAGTCGTCGTCGTCATCGCCCGGGGAGCCGGGGAACATCAGCCAGGCACTGGCGCTGATCATGCCCATGGACGTCAGTCCGAGGGCCAGCTTCACCAGCCGCATGCCGCCCAGCCAATCGTGCGGGGGCCCGAAGACCACCCAGAAACCGAGGGCTGTTCCGGCGAGCAGGACGATGACAGCGGCGGTGCGGCGTAAGGCAGTGGACATCCGTCCATGATCTCATTCGGGCTCACGCTCACGGTCGGCCGCCCGGAGCGGCCGACCATCGTCTTGACCGGCGTGGAGCTGCGGCGCCCGGTGACGGAGGTGGGCTCCACCGCACGCGGTCGCCCCGCCGTCAGCAGATCGAGGACGCGCTGCCCGTCCTGACCGCCAAGTACGAGGAACGGCAGGGATACGCGCCGGGGGAGTGGGCTGCCTACGACGTCCGGGTGCCCGCCTCCCCCAGGAGCAATTCGGCGGCCGCCAGGTCGAGCGCGTGGCCAGACCCCGGCCCTTCCGCACGCCGGCCGCATACCGGCTTCATGCTGGGCGGCGCGCAGCGACGTTCCCGCGGGCCGAGAGCCATTGCCGACCAGGGGCGTCCGGGTGCTGGCGCCCACGTCGTCCAGAGCTGTTCGGCGGGGGAGCAGTCCTGGATCGATCAGAGCTGGACGGTCAGGTCCCGGCACCAGGAACAGGAGGCAGGCTCCGCCCGAGTAGAAGGCCTGCGGAATCTGGCTCTCCCGCTTCCGCAGGCACGACCAGACCCAACTGTCAGCAGCCGCTCACGGCGCCTCCTGCAATCAGCAGAAGCTGGACGGAGGGAGCCTCGCGGATCCGCGATGGGCCCGACGGCGTTCACTTCAACGTCGGTCTGGGCGAGGACCGGCTCTGCATCCTCGTGGTCATCGGAGTCCGCGCAGACGGCACCAAGGAACTGCTCGCCCTCGCGGACGGCTACCACGAAGCGACGGAGTCATGGACCGACCTGCTGCGGGACTGCCGCCGACGCGGCATGCGTGCGCCGGTCCTGGCCGTGGGTGATGGGGCACTCCGGGTGGCCAGGGGCGGCGTCACGGCATCGCTCCGGAAGGGGACGAGCCCGCGCTGGCGGCCTGGCTGAGGCCTGCGGGCGGCGGCACAGAGTGGACCACCCACCCGATGGCTCTTGGCCGCACGGGGGCTTAATGAGGCAACGGCGGTGTGGCGTCCCCCGCACACGCACCCTGGCGTGCGGCAATAGTTGAGTGACCCGGTTCGCGCCCCTCCGGAGGATCCGCCAGAGCCAGCAGCGGCGCGATGCCCGGCGCCGTCTGGCGAGGCGTCGGCGCCGGGCAGCCAGCACCGCCCAACAGACTTCACGGCTGTCATTGCTTCTGCTCAGCTTGCCCGGATTGGCTGCCGTCGCCGCACTGCTCTTCACGTGGCTGCAGGTCACCCAGTCGGGCAAGGAACTGCAGATCGTCGAGGATCAGCAGATCACGACCCGCTTCAACGCGGCAGTCGGCAACTTGTCCTCCGACTCGGTCGACGTACGTATGGGTGGGATCTTCGCGCTCGAGCGCATCATGAAGGATTCTCCCGCAGACCAGCCCACCATCGTGTCCGTGCTCTGCGCGTACGTGCGCCAGCACGCGCCGCTGCCGAGAAAGGCCACGCCGACAGCCGACGTGTACGCCGCCATGGACGTCCTGGCACGACGCAGCACTGAGCACGACGGAGGGCAGGCGTTAAATCTCGGCCACACGGATCTGAAAGCTTGGGGACCGGGGTTAGGCGCCCAACCTGGAGCCGGGGCGCACTTGCAGGGGACGAGCTTCGAAGAGGCGGACCTGCGCGAGGCGGCAATCAACTTTTCGGACCTCCGCGACGCCTATCTGCAGGGCGCGAACCTAGCCGATGCACAGATGGTTGCGACCGACCTCACCAATGCCAGCCTGCAGCGCGCCCGGCTGAACAGCACGTACTTTGCGAAGGCCAACCTCACGGGTGCCTCGATGTGCACGGAAGGATTCGGCGACTGTGCCGAGATGCACGGAACGAACTTTTCGGGTGCTGTCCTGACGAGAGCGGAGTTCACCTATGCCGATCTGCGGGAGGTGACGTTCTGCGACCACGACAAGATGATTCTGCCGAACGGAGACGTTCAACAGATCGGCTGCGCCACCCTGCGGCAAGCAGACCTTCGCGGAGCCAACCTGGCCGGCGCCGATCTCAGAGGCGTGGACTTGTCAAACGCCGCACTGGATCAAGCCGACCTGACAGGGGCGGACCTGACCGGAGCGAATCTCGCTGGCGCGAGTCTCGACGGTGCTCAGACCGCTGGCACAAAGGGGCTGGGGTAGGTCACGCCGCACGCTGGTCGTGGGGCCGGCGTCAGGCAGGACGTCGGGGTCCTCGACGCCACCGCCTCGGGATAGTCGCCGCGCTGCCGGGCGAGCATCGCGCAGGTTCCACACCTGCAGCACCACTTCGGATCCCTGCGCCAGGCCGGCCAGGGCCAGGGCCCGGTCCAGGGACGGCCGGCGCCGTCGAGCCGACCGGCGTCGATCGGCGACCACGCCGCCGTGGCGGTGAAATCGGCGGCGAGCGCGTACAGGCGCTGCCGCACGCGCTGGGTGGCGGACTGCTGCAGGTGGAGCGCTTCGTCGGCCCCGGCGAGGGCGGCCTGCTCCAGGTTGTGCCCGCCGCGCTCGGCGTCCAGTGCGAGGAGGCGCTTGACATCGTTGCGCAGCCGGATCATGACTCCGACACTCTGACGGTGCTGCTTCGGATGCTTGCGGCAGGCGCGGGGACCGTGCGGTCTGCACGATGTGCGTGGTTGTGGGTCCTGTCGAAAGAGCCGGTTCAGCGCGGTAAGCGACAGTCGAGGAAGGGCCGCCTACCAGGCCAAGGGTTCCCCTTTCCGGAAGAAGCCGCAGGTAGGGCTGGAATCGGGCAGGGTGGCAGCCCAGACGACGCTGGCGGCGCCCTGCTCGACGGGTCCGCCGCCCGGGCCGCCCATGTCGGTGGCGATCCAACCCGGACAGACGGCGTTGACCAGGATTCGCTCGGCAAGCAGTTCGTCAGCGAGCTTGCGGGTGAGGGGGTTGAGGGCCGCCTTTGAGACTCCATAGGCGGGGGTTCCGCCGGACACGTGCTTGAGGGAGCCGGACTCGCTGGAGACGTTCTCCAGGTAAGGGCGGGGTGAGCGGCGCAGCAGTGGCAGGAACGCCTGTGCGGTTCACCAAGCACCGAGGAGGTTGGTCTCCAGGGTGCGACGACCTCGTCGAGGTCGGCGAAGACGGCACGCCGGGTGGTGTCGTAGTTGATGGCGGCGTTGTTGACGAGGACGTCGAGGAGACCGAACTTTTTCAACCACGTTGCGGGCGAGGGTACGGACGTCGTCGGCGTCGGTCACGCCAAGTGCGGCGGTAGCGAGCGCGGCGATACGTACGGTGCGGGTCCTCAAAGACCTTTCTCGGGAAAGGGGGGGCGGGGTCCGAGGAGCGCGATCATCGCACCCGGAACTGCCGGGGATGGAGAAAACTGTGAAGATCGACCAGGAACTGCTCGGAGGCCATACGAACGGGACGATCTCGGGTCACCGGCTGCCGGAACGCCGGCTCTCCGCGTACACCCGCGCCCGCACGCCAGGCTCACCCGGCGTGCGCCACACCGGTGCGAAGCCCGAGGTGGCCCACCGCTGCTGGAGACCGTCCATCACGGCCCGGACTGAGTCCTCATCAGCGCCGTGATGCTCAGGGCGACCAGCACTGGTCATGCGTGTCACCGGCTCCTGGATCCGGCGGTTTCGCCGATGCTCCTCGGCAGCCTGCTGCATGGCACCCGGGCCCGGGTCCAGCGAGAAAGGACATCGTCGTGGGCGACCTCGGGGGGCTCCCGTTTCGGGCCGGATCACGGCGCCGAGTGCGCGGGCGTGAGCCGGTGGTACAGAGAGCTGTCCTGGCAGGGCCATGCAGGGACACCGCCTGGCCCAGTCGGGTGGTCGGGCAGCCGATGCGGTGAGGATTCAGTCCCGCCATGGGACCTGGAAAGCATGTACTGACCGAGTGAAGGGTTATCCGACATGACGCTGGTCGTCACGTTCGTCGGCGCAACGACCGTCCTGAGCAGCGCAGTCGGCTCCTCGTACAAGCTCTGGACCTACAAGGTCGAAGGCAACCAGCAGGAGCTCCCCACTGGGAACCGGATCTCGCTCGCGCTGTCCACCGACATCAACGTACTGGATCCCACCACCGTCCCAGGAGTGCCCGGCCTGGACCAGATGTTCCTCCAGAAGGACGCGGCAGACCCGCGCCAGTACGTGGGCCGGGTGATCAGCGGATCCGGGCCCCAGACAATCGCGTTCGTGGCCCCGGCCCGCGCCGTCAGCGGCGACGTCCTCCTGATGAAGTCCACCTCCGGAAACCCGTTCGTCTCGGTTGCCTTCGCCGTCGTGGCGAACGGGTCCACGAGTCATTCGCAGCGCATCACCGTGCCGGCTCCGGGCCAGCCGACGTTCGCGGGACGGCCGCTGGCGGACTTCACGGGTTCACTGCCGTACGCGACTGAACTGTTCGGCGTCTACCACCCGCTGACCGGATGGTTCGGCGCCTACTCCTCCATGGCCGCCGCCACAGCCCACCCTTCCTCCCCCTTCGCCAGTCTGACGACGCTCGCGCGTTTCCGCGGCGCGGAGGCGCGCACGATGACCGATCCGGCGCTCGCCGCGCTCGCGCAGCACTACGACGCGGCGGAACTCTCCGGCCTGTCACCGGTGGGAATGGTGAATCTCTTCCGGGAGTACTTCTTCGAGTTCGACACCTTCCTCGGCACGCCGGCAGGACACATCTGGGTCAGCCCGGGTGGCAGCGTCGAGGTCGTCGAGACCAGCACCAGGCGTACGTTGGTCGAGAAGTTCACCGAGGTGTCCGAGGAGATCTCCCGGAAGACCGAGGAGAGCCTGACCGAGCAGGACGACATCGCCGACGCCGTCAAGGAGGACAACTCCACGGACACGAAGCTCGGCGTCAGCGCCACCGGCGGAGTGAACGCGAAGATCTACCACGCCGACGCCAGTGCCAGCTTCAGTACCCAGAACACTGTAAAGCGGGGATCCGAAGCCACCCACAAGCACACCCGCACCCAGACGGCCAAGGCCACCAGTGAGATCAAGCGGAACTTCAAGACCACCTTCAAGACGGTGACCGAGTCGACGGACACATCCAGCCGCCGGTACGTCCTGCAGAACAACACGACCGACTTGGTGAACTACGAGATCCGCCGCAAGATGCGGAAGGTCGGGGTGCAGCTCCAGCACATCGGCACGCGGCTGTGCTGGCAGGTGTTCATCGGCGAGCCGGGCAGCGAGCTCGGGCTGGGGGACATGGTCCACGTCGTCGAAGCGCCCGACCTGACCGCGATCCAGAAGCCGGAGAAGAGAGCCGTCCCGCAGGACCAGAAGGTCACCCACCAGCTGTCGCTGCCATTCGTCCTGACCCATGGCGCGGACCACGACGCCGAGAACACCTACAAGCCCGACACCGACCCCAACGTCGGCATCTTCGAACCCGACGTGGGCAAGAACGATCTCATCAAGTTCCGGTTCGACTTCCCGCTGCCTGCGCCACCGGACGGCTTCGAGATCAAAAAGGGTGTCGCCCCGGAGGTCGACTTCCACGGAGCCCAGGTCCAGTTCACTCTCGACCCCGCCGTCCTGGGCCTGCCGGAGAACCCCGAAGTGGCCAAGAACAGCCTCGGACTGCGGCTGACGTACGCCAACTTTCAGGGCAACAAGTCCCTTCCCTTCAGCGCGGCCATCACGTACATGCCCAAAACGGAGACCAAAGAGGCGATCGAGAAGGCTAACAACGAGGCCGAAGCCGCATACAAGAAGGAAGTCGCCCGCCTGCAACACGAGGCCTACGGCAAAGCAGTCCGCGAAAGGTTGCGCCTGGTGAGCACCATGCGCGCCCGCACTCCCGAGGAACTGCGCAGCGAAGAACGCCGGGTGGTCTTCCGCAACCTCATCCGTCGGCTGGAGCAGGCCGACCAGTACCCCCGCAACCCGGCGCATCTGCCCTTCCCCGAGGCTGAGGGCATCCAGCACCTCTTCGACGTGGAGGAGATGCTGTACTTCGTCGCCCCGGACTACTGGCGCCCCGGCCCGGTGCCTTCCCCCGCCGTCACGATGAACAGCACGGGCCGGTATCCGCTGCCTTCGGAGGACGAGACGACGCCCTCCGGGGCCACAGCCCTTCCCCTCCAGGGGCAGACCGTGGCCGGCTGGTACTCCCGAGCCGAGAAGTACCGGGCGGTCGACGCGCAGTCGTCGTCGCCGGAATGGCGGGTGAACTACCTCATCACGGAGCAGACCCAGCCCGCGCCGCTCGGAAGTTCTCTGGGCTGGCTCATCCAGATCGACGGCGACGAGCGGCGCAACGAGTTCCTCAACGCCGCCTGGGTCAAAGCCGTCCTGCCCGTCCGGCCAGGGCAGGAGCAGGCCGCTCTGGACTGGCTGACCAGCGTCGAGGGGGAAGCCGGGCTCGACGTCACATACGTTCGCCAGGACGGCGACCCCGACTCGTTCCAGGGCAAGAAGATCGGACAGGTACTCTCCTCGGTCGCCGCGCAACTGAAGACGGCCAACACCGACTACAAGGTCACCCAGGCCTCGGAGAAGATCTTCGAGACCGGCTTCGACCCTCTGGCCGACGGATTCCGGCCGGCACAGCCGTACGAGGTGTTCGACCAGTGGACCGAGGTCCTCCCGACCGACCAGGTGGCCGCGGTGGCCGTGCAGTACGACCCGAAGACCGGACAGCAGCTGTGACGGCACAGGAGGCCGCCGTGAACGTGTACACCGTCGAGTACGCGGCGCCGAAAGAACCGCCCCTGAGGGAACGCAGGCTCAAGGCCGACGACTACACCGTCCACGGGGACTTCGTCGACTTTACGACCGCCGACGGCAAGAAGGTCTTCAGCGTCCGTGTCGAAGCCGTGGTGACAATCTCCAGGGAAGCCGACGCGACCTGAGGATCAGGACCCAGCGACATGCTCATCACCATCGGCGTCACGGACGTCACCGGCGCATCCTTGCCGAATGCCCGCATCCGGCTCGTCTTCACGTCCCCGAGCGGTCCCGAACCCGTCACCCTCAACCCGAGGCCGGGGCAGCAGGTGGACGCCTCACTGGCGCTGAACCAACTCGAGATCTACGTGTCGATGGACGGCTTCGCAGACGAGCTGTTCCTCATCTCCGCGATCGGCGCCTCCGGCTGGCTGTCGTCCAACCCGGCCGGCAGCGCGGTGCTGCGCGGCGGGGCGCTCGACATCTCCACCACGATCGGCACCGTACGCCTGGCTCCGACCGTCACTGTGCGGCCGGAAGCGGAGTTGTCGGGAAACCCCCGAGCCGCGCTCGTCGACCATGCCGGCGGGGAGGAGTGGATTTATCGCGGTGCCTTCCACAACGCCGAGACAATGCGCCGCCTCGACGAGCCGATCTTCGGAGACCTCGCCGGGATGGAGTGGAAACGCTTCAACCATTCGCGGGTGCTGGTCGAGCTGGCCAGGCACGGCCGGTTCGTCCTGCTGGAGTTCGGGCCCCATGAACTCTCCAGCGCCCGGCTGCCCCGCTTCCTGATCGGAACGTGGGTGCCGTTCAAACCGTTGGCGGCGACTCCGGAGGTGGTGGTCTTCTACACGCCGCCTACGTTCGTCAACCGGGGCTATCCCGCGGACGCCTACCCGTTCCTCGGCGAGTACCCGTACGGCATCACCAAGGAGAAGGCCGCGAAGGACGTGACGCAGCCCTACGTGGGGCTCGCGGTCAACTATCTGGTGAGCGGGTACAAGATCGTCTACCAGCTGCTGGCCGCCGGCCGGAACCCCATCGTGGTCATGCCCGTCCAGCCGAGTACGAACTGGGGCCCGCTGGATACACAACCGGGCCTCGGCCGCCTCCTCAAGGAGGTCGTGCGCTTCCTCTACGCCAACCAACTCGTCTCCAGCAGGACCGCACCACTGGTGAAGGTACGCATGCCCAACGGACGAACCTCACTGTTCCCCCAGGTGGGCCGGCGCGGAGACGAGCAGGTGCCGCGTTCCTTCACCACCACCGTCTCGGGCTTCAGCGCCGGGATCAACGCCGTGGTGAACCTCTGTACGGGCCGCCGGCTCGACGAGCGCCTCTACCCGCCGGCGTTCTTCCACGCGCCTCCCGAAACCCTGATGAGCTCCTGGCGTGAGCTGTGGGACATCGACGGGGTGGACGATTCGGGATGGGAGCACATGGTGCAGACGTTTCGCCAGTGGTTGTCGGGGAGCACCAAACGCACCCTGCGCGCCTACCACTCGCAGACCACTTACCACCGCACGGACAACGGGCTGGTCCCGCAGGGCCGGGTCACCCGGCTGCCGCGCGTCCCCGTGAAAGGCGTCTACGCGGAGGAGGGTCACACCGCGGACGGGCGGGTGACCTGGGTGCACTTCTCCGACCCGGCCCTGGAGGGAGACGTCAAGGCGCCGGGTCACGAGAAGACCGTCCCCGAGTTCGGGACCCTCGATGCCCACCACTTCGTCCCCGCGATCGCCTTCGGTCACGCCGCGCAGTTCCCACTGCCCTGAACGTGAGGTTTCGAGGCGGCGTGTCGAAGGGCGCTCGATCGTTTCGGTTCCATCAATGGACGGACATGCGGGATGCGGGAACCGGATCTGTGCTCGGTGCTGCTCGAAGGCGTGCTGGCGCTGCCGGAGCAGGGGGAGGAGCCATTCGGGCCGTACCGGAGGACGTAGCCCTGGACGGCACGGTGAGCGGGGCAATCATCGCCAGCTACGCCGCCTACCCGAGCAACCCCCAGCGCGCGGCCCACGCCCTTGCAGCGGCATCGCACACGGCCGCGCTGGACCCGCAGACAGCAGTGGCGCTCGCCGTCTGGCTGGAGGCCACAGCCGCGTTCCAGGAGCGCGCGGAGGAGCTCGGGGACGCCGAGGAAGCGGCCCCGATCGTCGAGCCGGCCACCCGAATCGCCCGCTCCTACCTGCGTGTCCCGGAGCCATAGCGCACCGGCAGACAGGCCGATCTTCACATTCCTGGAAGTCGCTCGGCCGTTCGATCCCGCCTCCGAAACCCCCGCCGCACACGGCGGCCGCCCCCGTGCGATCACACGGTGGGTCTGCCTAGCCTGTGAGCACGTCCAGGGGGCCTGGAGGGCTCCCAGTCGACCTCCGGGTGTGCGGGGGACCGCGTCGATGGAGGTTCGCGCTCAGGTCGACCACCAGGCTGCGGTCGACGAACCGCCGGGCCACGACGGCCGTCACGGTTCGCCTGTTTGTGATCACTGCGCTCAGTTGCGGCTGTTTCCGCGAAGCTCGTCGTCGGGTCAGGTGCGCTGAGGCATTTCGGTACAGTGCTGGGGTGCTGACTGTCTGGTCGGTGCCTTCCTGGGGGGGATGAGCGAGACGAGGGTTATGCCGGAGCAAGCGAGTCCGCCTGCGATAACACCGAAGGAACCTCTGGCCGCGTCGGTCGAGGCGGCACGGATGGCGGCGGTGCGCCGTTATGACATTCTCGACACCCCTCCGGACGGCGCCTACGACCGGGTCGCGGCGCTGGCGGCGCGTCTGTTCGAGGTGCCGGTGGCGACGGTGACGATCGTGGACGAGGACCGGATCTGGTTCAAGGCCACGCACGGGCTGGAGGGTGTCACCGAGATCGGCCGCGATCCGGGTCTGTGCGCCTCGGCGGTCCTGACCGATGACACCACCGTCATCCCCGACACCCTGCTCGATCCGGTCGCCTGCTCCAATCCGCTGGTCGCCGGCCCGATGGGGGTGCGGTTCTACGCCGCCGCTCCGATCATCACCGCCGACGGGTACCGGCTCGGCACGGTCAACGTCCTCGATACCCGCCCCCGTGAGATCAGCGAGGCGGATTCGGCCACGCTCGCGGACCTGGCGGCAATGGTGCGTGACCAGCTGGAGCTGCGGCTGTCGGCTCTGCGCGCGGTGCGCGCCGAGCAGGAGCGCCGCAAGGTCGAGCAGGAGAAGCGCCAGGCGGAGGAAGAGGCCCGGCGGCGCGCGGAGCGGGACAAGGCGGCCATCGCCGCGTTCGCCTCCACCCTGCAGCGCACCCTGGTGCCTCCCGTCCTGCCCGCGGTACCCGGGCTGGAGCTGGCCTGCCACTACAAGACCGCCTCCCCGCAGGAAGTGGGCGGCGACTTCTACGATGTCTTCCCCATCGGCGCAGGCCGGTGGGCGTTCTTCCTGGGCGATGTGTGCGGCAAGGGCGCCGAAGCCGCCTCGGTCACCTCACTGACCCGCTACACGCTGCGGGCCGCGGCCCTCGTCGACGCGGACCCGACGGCCGCGCTGAATGCCCTGAACACGGCGCTGCTGCTGGACGCGGCGGTGGGTACCCGCTTCTGCACCGCCGTCTTCGGCCTGCTCGATCCCGCCCGGGACGGCGGTTTCACCGTCACACTGGCCACCGGCGGCCACCCGCCCGCCTACCACCTCAGCCCCGCCGAGGGCGGCGGCGTGCAGGTTGAGGCGGTCCGGGCCAAGGGCGGCATGCTGGTCGGCGCCATCGCCGAAGCCACCTTCGCCTCACGCACCCTGCACCTGGCACCCGGCCAGGGCCTGCTGCTGTACACCGACGGTCTGACCGAGGCCCGCACCGCCGACGGCCACATGCTCGACGACACGGGCCTGACCGACTTCCTCGCCCGGCAGCCGACGCCGGTCAGTGCCGGACGCCTGATCGACGACACCGTCGCGCTCCTGGACACCCTCCCCGACACCGAACGCGACGACGTGGCCCTGCTGGCCCTGTCCGTCCCCACCCCCGATGCCGCTCCCGCGGGCATCACCACCACCGCTCACAGCGCCGCCGCCCCGATCGCCGACGCCTCCGTCGGGCAGGAGAACCGACGCCCATGACCGACGCACTCCACATCGACGTCCCGCACACCGACGGCACCCTGGCCGTGATCGCACTGTCCGGTGAATTCGACATCACCACCGCACCCGCCGTGCGAACCCGCGCCCTGGACCTCATCTCCGACGGCCACCCCGACCTGGTCGCCGACCTCTCAGGCGTCACCTTCTGCGACTCCTCAGGGCTGGGAGCCCTCGTCGGCATCTGGCGCTGCGCCAAGGAAGCCGACGGCTCTCTGACCCTGGCGGCCATCCCCGACCGGCTGGGCCGCCTGCTCAGCGTCACCGGAATGGACACCTTCCTGCCCACCTATCCCAGCGCCGACGCCGCGCTTGCCGCACGCCAAGGCAACCGCACCACCGCCTGAAGCCTCTCGCTCGCCGGGGCGGCACCAACAGCTGGCCAGCACTGCACGGACCGGCCTGTCCTTCCGCAGGGCACGGGGCATGACCAAGCGCGCGCCGCGACCAACTTACTGGTCGCGACGCGCGCTCATCCGCTCCGCCAGGCGCTACCCGTCGGGCCGCGGCGTACAGCACACCGGATGCTGCCTTTCCCCGCCGGGTCAGTGGGACTCGTCGTAGGGGTCGCGGCTGCCGGACTGGCCAGCCGCGGCTGATCACGTAGTCAGGATCACGATGTACAGCCATGCCTTGTCGGCGCGGAAGTAGTCGGCGTGCCCGTCTTCGGTGCCCACGACCATGGAAGCGATCAGGACAGCGACCACGGAGGCGAGGTAGATGAAGAATTCGGTCGTCTTCAGAAGCCGACTTCGTCTCGGTCGACAGACGACGGGGACGGTGCGCGACAGAGCCGGTGCCAGCAGGTCGTTCGGGTTGCCGGCCGGGGTTCCGATGTTCATGGCGATACATCCATCCAGTACGTGCGAAGCACCTCATGCACGCGGAAGCGCCGCGTCAAGATCAACGCTCCCAGCCCCCCACTACCCCATGTCTGCTACGTAAACGGCTGATAAAGCTTGCCGAATACAGCAAACGTCTGGGGCATCGCCTCGCCTACCGGTGCCGTGCGTCCTCCAAGCGCAGACACACCTCTTCTTCTCGCCGCAGGCGTCGACGCTCGGCCTCCTCAGCCGTCTGTGCCCGCTGCTGCTCCTCCAGTTCCTGGCGGCGCCGCTTGGCGGCCTCCTCCTGCTTCGACTGGGTCGTGTGGCAGGTCACTGTCGACGACCTGGAAAACCGCCTCGTGTCCTCATGGGAACATCCCGACCAGCGGCCGGACGGCTGAACGCACCGGGCGGCCGATGACCGAGCTCGCCGCCTCGCTCGGCTGCGTCTACGAGGACTGCTGCGACGACGACACCTACGGCAGCGACGATGACCCGTACTACGCCTGGTGGATCCGCGTACCCCAGGCCGAGCACAACCGGCGCGGCAAGGACGGCATCCTGGTCATCCACACGCTGCGCCAGTACCTGGCCACGCTCCTACCCGACCAACTGCCCTGGCACCTCTCTCCCGACCGGGAGCGAACCGTCGATCACGCCGCCAACATGGCCATGCGGACTGCCTACGCCGATGTGATCAACCCCTTCGAGCAGGCGCTGATGCCGCTGCGCGTCGACGGGGCCGCCGAGCTTGATCCGCAGGCGAAGGTCTGGGGGTGGGAGGAGCACCTGTGGGTCGGCACGTTCGACCTGTGGCTGTGCAACCACCCGGACCGCCCGCATACCTGGATGGTGGTCAGCGTCGGCCTTTGGACCGAGCCGCAGCTGTTCGATGACGTTCCCGCAGCCCGTGTCGGTCACTTCGACTTCACCCCGCACCAGCCTCTGCTGTTCCTGCCGCGCCCGCCGGGGCTCGCTACCGGCAGCGGCCGTAGGCGTTCCCAGGCCGATTCCGCTGGTGACCTGGATCAGCGGGTCAGGTGTCTTTGTGGGCCTTGAGTTTGCGCCATACCGCGCTGAGGGCTTGGAGGTCCTGCTGGTCGAGGACGTCCGTGAAGACGGGGCCCAGGCAGGCGCGCCGCGTTGCGTCGGCTTCG
Source organism: Streptomyces sp. NPDC034084 (assembly GCF_055575535.1). Taxonomy (NCBI): domain Bacteria; kingdom Bacillati; phylum Actinomycetota; class Actinomycetes; order Kitasatosporales; family Streptomycetaceae; genus Streptomyces; species Streptomyces sp. NPDC034084. The sequence continues at coordinate 69,312 of NZ_JBVISK010000010.1, read as the reverse complement.
TCGAAGAGGTGGCGGCCCTCCGGGGTGAGGGTGACCTCGACGGACCGGGCGTCCTTGACGGACGGCGTACGGGTAACCACGCCACGTGCCTGAAGCGTGTCCAGGACACGGGAAACCTGGCTGCGGCTGAGCATTGTGCTGTTGCCGAGGACGGACGCAGGGACCGGCTCGGGGCTGTGGGCGAGCCAGAGCAGCACCTCGAACCAGGAGACGGGCAGGTCATGGGCCTTGACCAGGGCGCGGTCCACGCGTTCGGTGAGCACGGTGCCTGCCCATACCAGGCCGTAGAAGGCGTAGTCCGCTTCGGGCATCTCCACCGGGGTGAGCTTCCTCGTCGCCATGCGGGAATCATAGCCGCTTGCGTGTATGCACACACAATGCTGTAGTGTGTGTACACGCACTTAATTTCGAATAGCTGGAGCCCCTCATGTCATCCAAGGTTGTTCTGATCACCGGCACGTCCTCCGGCATCGGCCTCGCCGCTGCCGTCGCCGCCGCCGAGGCCGGTTGGCGCACGATCGCCACCCTGCGCAACCCCGGCCGTGCCGACGCTCTGCGCAAGGCCGCTGCCGAAGCCGGGGTCGAACTCGACATCCGGCAACTCGACGTCACCGACGAGACCTCCGTTGCCACGGCGATCGAGGGTGTGACGGCCGACTACGGCCGGCTCGACGCCGTGATCAACAATGCGGGAGCTGGACACCTCGGCACGCTCGAGAACGAATCGGTCGCGGACGTCCGTCAGGTGATGGAGGTCAACTTCTTCGGTGTCCTCAACGTCTCCAAGGCCGCCTTTCCCCACCTGCGCGCCACCGGCGGCCGGCTGATCACCGTTAGCAGTGTCGGCGGCGTTGTCGGCCAGCCTTTCAACGAGGCCTACTGCGCGGCGAAGTTCGCCGTCGAGGGCTACATGGAGAGCCTGGCACCGGTGGCTGCCTCCGTCGGTGTGACCGTGTCCGTGGTCGAACCCGGGGGTGTGGCCACCGAGTTTGTCAGCAACATCGGTCTCGACCTGGAGGCCGAGATCGCCACCGCCGGCGTGTATGCCCCGGCCCTCCGGACGTACATCCACGGCGCCGTCCCCCGCCTTTCCACCGGTGCGCAGACCGCGGCCGAGGCCGCCGAGTCCGTGGTGGAGGCGCTCACCGCCGACCGCCCCGCCTTCCGTATCCAGACGTCCCAGTGGGCCCGTGACTTCACCGGCACCAAGCTCGCCGACCGCGACGGCTCGGCCGTCCTCTCCCTGACCGGCGGCTGGATCGCCTGACCTTCTTTCACGTAGGGCCTGACCTCCTTTCGGCGGGCTGCGGAGTGCCTCGGACCAGTTCCGGAGGCTGGCGTGTCCGGGCAGCGGGAAGACGGCGATCTCCCCGAGTTCGGCCCAGACGGTGCGCCGGGCCAGCCCGCAGGGGCCCCAGCGCTGCGAGGACAGGACGAGATCGACGCGGTGCGGGCCGACCGCGAGGCTCCCGCTCCTTTACAAGCGCGACCCGTGGTGCTGGTCGCCCGAGCTCGGCTTTCACCGCTCGCGCACCCCCAACGTCCCGCACCGCCTGGCGCGCATCACCGGCAGGAAGTTCGTCAGCAACAAGGGCATGCAGACGTGGCAGGCCTTCCGGCTCGGTACGGGCCGGGGCTTCAGCAGCGAGCCGTGCGACGACGGCCACTGGACCGAACAGCCTGGAGGGTCTTCGAAGCCGTCGACTACCGGTGGAGCGGAGACCTGGAGCCGGTCGCCCGGCTCGGTCAGCTGGTCGGCCGCCACGTCGACAGCGGCGGCCAGGACCGCATCGCCGCCGCCGACGCGCTCCTCACCGGATGGTTCCGAGACGCAGTCCTCGAGTTCCTGCCCCACCCCGGCCTCGGCGACTGGAACGACGTCCTGCTGCGCGCCTGCAACGGCCAAGGCGAGCAGGACCGCGACTGGGTCCAGCAGCAGATCCCACCCGAGCCACCGCCGGCACCGGCGTTGCGAAGAACCGCGCGTCTACGTCTGGGAGTACCTGACCCGCACCTCCCACCACAACGGCGGCATGCGCTCGATCAGCGCCACCTTCCGCATGACCCAACCCATCGACGCCGAGGCGATGGAGTGGATGACCGCGACCATGCGCCACGCACTGCGCTGGGCAGCTCCGACCGGGGGCCCGTCCTGTGCGCACACCGGTCGGGGAGTACGTGCACCTGTCCGCCGGTTCGGCTTCCCGAACCCGTCCGGTGCAGCCGACGCCGGGTGCGGTGCGTATCCATGCCTGCCGCCTACCCGGGTCACGCCCATCGACTCGGCGTGACCCGCAGCCATTGCTCACGCACGTCTCCCGCGCAGGCGGCTCAGGGGGGCATAGGACGATCAGGACGCCTGTCCAGACGGCGAACGCGGCTGCCGGCAGGCCGGCGACGCGTCGGCACAGTCGGCCGTACCGCTGCGTGGGTGGGCCGCGGCCACCTCAGCCGGGCTCATCATCGACGTTCGCGCCCGCTTCGGTTTCACCGCCGCCCCGGGAACGACCGACGACGCCCGCATGCGCCACCTCACCCTCGCCCTTCCGCCCCACCACGCCGCCCGCCTTCTCGACGCCCAGGACGCCGGCGTCACCGACCGCGACCTCCAGCGGGCCACTGCCGACGCACTCGGAGAGGTCTACTTCCGCGACGGCGGCCACCGCGCCCACGACCTCCTCGTGGAGCTCACCGACATCGAACAGATCCAGTTCGAGTTGTAGCCGCGCCCTCACACGCTCCTGACCAGGCACGCGAAAACGAAGTGGCTCCAATTGGAGCCACTTCGTTCGATTTCCTCGAGGCCTCGGCCCGGACACCGGCGGAGCCCCGGGGCAGGTGCGCCCCGGGGCTCCGCCGGTCTCAGAGCCGGCTCGTGCCGTCTCCGCCGTCACCGCCCTTGCGGTGGCGGCGGACCGCCCAGACCACGAGGGCGGTGACCGCCGCCGTGATCAGGGCGGAGGGAAGTTCGCTCAGCAGTCCCTGCGCGATCAGGTCGAGCACCGTAGCCGTGTCGAGCATGCCGTTCTCCCAGGTGAGTTCCGATCGGACCCCTCCAGGCTCAAGCCGCGAAAAGCCGCCCTGACGGTTCCCGACGACAGCGCACAACTCGGGACGCGAGCCCACGTGTTAGGACGCTGTACCGTCCCCGTAGGACAGATCTGGACACCATCGGACAGCCACCGGAGAGCACGTGCCCAAGCTGACACCGCCATCACTGCCGCCGGGCCCCCGGCAGACCCTCAGCGAGGAACTTCACCGGCTGCACCGCCGCGCCGGATGGCCCTCCGTCCGAGACCTCGCCCGCGCACTCGGCAACGGCGTGGCAAGCTCCAGCCGCATCCACGACGCCTTCACCAAGCCGCGACTTCCGGCCTGGGGCCTGGTGGAAGCCCTCGTCACCGCACTGTCTGAGCGGATTCCGCGAGCCGACCCCGACGCAGAGTCCGAGCGCTTCCACGCTCTGTGGGAGACCGCCGCCGAGGCCATGGACGCGTCCGCTGCCCCTGCCGATCACGATGTCCAACCGCCGCCCCTGGTCCTCCCTCCTCCGGCTGTGCCTCCCGTGAGAAATAATCGATTTATCATGGGAACCAGTCTTAAAGGCAAGGAGCACTATATGTCGAAAGAAAGACGCGAAAAGCTCTTTCGTGTAGCCGCTTACCTGAAGGGAGTAGAAAGGAGTGGAGAACCCGAAGTACCCCTAAGTGAGATTCTTAAGGATATGATTTACCTGCTCCAGGACTTTGGGGGCGAGATAGGGGCGAAGATCCGTTATGCGAGGCGAGATGTCGAGAGGCTCAGAAATTCTGCAGACAGTGTTCATAAGGAAAGGATCCTGTCCGCAAGATTTGAGGAGTTGGACGAGATGGAGGCGGAACTAACGCGGATGCTGCGGGACTCTCTTAAAGTTAAGGGAGTGGCCGATTACGAGGAAATGCGCCGCGCGCTAGGCTTGAAGGATGAAATTTTTTCTTCGAAAATTGTTGCGCTGACCCAACCCTTGAACATTCCGACTTAAGAAAGAATCGCTCTGGATTTCAGCTTTCGGTCGACACCCAAGACTTGCGTTCCATTTCCGAAGAAAGCAGTGGGGCCCGCCGTGAACGACAGGCCCATACGTGCATATGGCTAGCGCTTTCCCGCGTCCTTCTCGGCGTGCAGGGCGTCGAGCTGTGCCGTGAGGGTGGCTGGGTCCACCAGGCCCTCCGCGTAGGCCTCGATGAGCACGCCTACGGCGTGAGACAGGGAGATCTGGTCGACGGCCGCGCGGCGCTTGCCGTTCTCCCAGACCGACCCCCCTCCCCGCGGCCCCCCGGCCCCGGGCGGGCCCCCACCGCCTCCAGGGCGACCGTGGAAGTGCCGGCCGCGCGGCTCCGTTCGGCACGGCTGCGCTCGCGCGTCTCGGCCGCGCTAGCGTCCGCGCGCCGTACCAGCCACTCGGCCACGGACTCCCGGTCCCCCCACTCGGATGCCTCACTGCGATGTGTCGGCTTCATGGCGGTGAGGTCATGGCAGTGACGGTTGGTCAGGAGCTGCATATTCTTGCAGGTCCTGACCTATGGCGATGGTTGGTCGCTGAGACGAGGCGGTGCCTTGTGCTCTGGTGGCTGACATGCCGCGGTACATCCCCAGGCGGCTCACTGTCATGCAGGCGGCACATCGCAGTTAGCGCTTTCATCGCGGCGCACTCAGGCGCGCCCTTGTCGGCATCGGTTCGGGCGTGCTGGCGTTGTCGGTGTAGCCACCGCCCCAGCTCGAACCCGTCGTGGACGGTGCTGATCGCGGTGGCGAGGGTGCCGTGTGTGGAGTGATAGGAACGTGCGTAGCCGAGTCCGACGGCGAATTCGGCCTCGCGTTCGGCGGGCCGTGCGGCCGCGCTGCGGGCCCGGTCCGCGGCCAGCCCGGGCGCTTCAGGGGCGCGGTCATCCCAGCAGGTTGCGCGGTCAGCGACGCCGGCCGCCGCCGATGCGGCGGTCGTCGGCCAGTGCGGTCAGCGGGCCGAACTCGCAGGCAAGCTGGTTCCACGTTAGAACCTCGCCACAGCGGGCCGGGAACTCCTTAGGGTTGAACTCGGGCATGGTCCAGGTGCCAGTGCCCCGGTCCCGCAGCCACAGGTCCCCGTCACCGTCGACCACAGTCGGCGGGACCGGTACGGGCTCGGCCTGATCGGTGGGCTCCCAGGTGACCCGGCCCGGGTGGGAAACGCGGCGCAGCTCGGTGGTGGCCAGCCGTGCGGCCAAGTCACGGGTGGACTCTTCGGCGTCCTTGACCGACGCGAGTCGGAATGCGTCGTCAAGTACGGGCAGGGCTGGATTCTTGCTGCGCTTTGAACTCATATGCTGACTACCTCCGGTGGGGGGCGTCACATCCGTTATGGCACCCCGTAGAGGAACACGGTAGCCGAGGCGGGAGCCGGGCCGGCTACGACCACAGTCCAGGTGGAGGCGGTGGCACACCGGGCGGTGGGGCTAGGTTCTGTCGTCAAATGTCACGCCCACATCACGAGTGCGGCGAGGATGACGGCTGCTTCGTAGGACCGGCCGGTCTCGTCGTAGCAGGTCGGTCGGCGGGGTGGGGCGGTCGGTGGTGCCCACCCGCACCTTACCCGGCTGCCAGGCGTTGAGCGCGACGCGCACTCCGCCCTCGTACAGGTTGCGCTTCATGCCGCGCAGCGGGCCGTTGGCGTCGGCGCCTGACGGGCCTGTGCGCGGGGCACGGGGCCGACTGGTCGCGGCCTCGTCAACGAACGGCCGCGACGGGGCGGTCCCGCGGTCCCGCGGCCCCGCCCTTCGGTCCGTCGCGGAGGGCGTGACGGCCGCACCCTCGGGTCAGAGCCGGTCGGCCGCCCGGACCCGGTGGAGGTGGATGAGGGCGTCGTAGGCCCGGCCGAGGGAAAGGACGGGCAAGGGGTCGGGGGTGAAGGTCGAGCCGGCGTCGTAGACCGGCCGGGCGCGGTCGAGCCAGGCGCGGGCCGGCGCGGGCGCGGTCCTCAGGTCGAGGTAGAAGTCGCGGTAGCCGACCCTGTCCAGGACGTGCTCGTTCATGCCCGGACGCGCCGCCGGGACGGTGACCGGTTTCCAGTCCCCGTCGAGTGAGGCTTCCTTGGTGAGGAAGGAGCCGCCCGCGAAGCTGAAGCCGATCGCGACGTAGCCGCCGCCCAGCCGGTCGCGCAGCACGGCGCCCTGGGTCCTGGGGTACATGTCGGGATGGCTGGAGAGGTACCCGACGTGGCCGTTGTGGGCCGACAGCAGCATCCTGTGGCCGGTGTGGCGCTGCCACCACAGCACGTTGTCGGCCATGGCCCGGTCGCGCAGGCCCTCGGCGGTGGTGACCGAGGCCGGGTCGGCGAGGTCGACGGTGGCGAACGCGAAGGTCTGCGCGATGTTCCGGGCGTGCTGCACCGTCCACCCGTAGTCGTCGCCGGCCGTCTGGAGCTTCGCGACCAGGTCGAGTGCCTCCTGGGCGCGCGTGGCGTTCTCCTTGCGTTCCGCGACCGGTTTGCGCAGGTAGCCGAAGACGTCGTCGAAGGGGCGCAGCCCGGCGTAGAGCTCGGTGAGCCGGGGGAGCGCCTCGGGCCGTGTCCTGCCGACGGACGACAGCACACGTTGGAAGATGTGGTCGCCGAGTCCGGGCGCACCGAGGTCGTCTCCCATGAAGTGGACCCGGTGGTCCGGGTGGCGACGATTGTGCTCGCGCATCCAGGCGATCAGGCTGACGAACTCCGCACGCTCCCAAGGTGATCCGGCCAGAGTCTCCTTCGCGATCGTCCGCGGGTCACCGGGACCGCCCTGGAGGTACTCGTCGATCCTGAGCCCCGCCGACCAGCTCATCTCCAGGGCGAAGGTGGTGAAGCCGCGCTGCTCGACGAGGTGTCGGAAGACGCGTTCCTTCATGGCGAAGAACTCGTGCGAGCCGTGCGTGGCCTCGCCGAGACCCACCACTCTCGCGTCGCCGACCATGGCGCTCAGCGCCCGGAGGTCCGCCGTCCGGCCGCCGGGCTCGGTGGAACACAGTGGGTGAGCGGACCGCTCCAGGGACCGTATGACGGCCGTTTCCCGGTTCGCCGCGCCGGAGCCGGCGGACACGCCCGATGCGGTCGACCCGCCCGATGCACCCCACGCGGTAGACACTGTCGACGCGGTCGAGGCCGCTCGCGCGGCCGGTGGCGTGGCAAGGGCGGCCGGCGTCGTGGCGAGAAGCACGCCCATGAGGGAGACCCCCGCTCGCCGGCCGATCGACCTTCTGTTTCCGTGCATGCTGACCGCTCCTTGCGCTGGGGGCCTCCGGGCCGTTCGAGTGCGTCCAAGTGATCTTGGCGTCCCGTGGCACGGACCGCGCTGGGGTCCCCCACCGACTTCCTCCGGGGGACACCCCCACCGCACCCGGCCCGCTACCGGGATGGTCCGGTGGATAGCGATCACGCAGGGTGGACGGACACACTCCGATCCACGAGGGAAGGAACGCCCTGTGTCCAGCCTGAAGTCGGTGGGCCGCCGCGCGGCGCGCGTCACTGCCGTTGGCGCTCTCGCTGTCGCGACTTGCGCCACCCTGATCACCGGCAGTGCGGGAGCCATCGTCAACGGGACCGAGGCCGCGGAGCGCTACCCGTTCATGGCGTCGGTCCCGGAGTCGGCCCCGGAGCACGGGATGCACGACGGTTCCTGCGGTGCGTCGCTGATCGATCCGCAGTGGGTGGTGACGGCGGCCCACTGTGTGCGGGGCGACGGTCTGGTGCTGGACGGCATCGTCCGGATCGGCAGTGTGGAGCGGAAGTCCGGTGGAACGGTCCGGGGCATCGAGCGGACCGTCGTTCACCCCGGCTTCGTGAGCGGTCAGGGGAAGGCCGCCAACAGGAACGACATCGCGCTGGTCCGCCTCGACCGCCCGGTCGACGAGAAGCCGGTCCCTATCGCGGAGCAGGCCGGACGGCCCGGTACCCTGACCCGGCTCCTGGGATTCGGCACCACCCTCGACACCGAGCTGAGGTTCGCGGAGCGGTTGCAGCAACTTGAGGCCCGTACGGGTGCCGACGGTGAGTGCGCTCCTGGCTACGCGGACCGGACCCGGTTGTGCACGATCAGCCAGGTGCCCCAGGCCATGGCGTGCTTCGGGGACTCCGGCGGGCCGCAGCTCCAGAGGGGCCGGCACGGGCGATGGGAGCTCGTCGGAGCCACGTCGGGTCCTGGCGTCCCGGGGGTCGCCTGCTCGGCCGGGCCGGGCCTCACCACCAACGTGTCCGCCTACGCGGACTGGATCCGGAAGACCCTCAGTCACGACGCCTGACCCCTACGGCCGTCGAACGGAGGCATTCTCCGACCGGCGTGGCGCCTGCTCCAGGGATCGGCGACGCCGGACCCAGCGAACGCCCGGTGCGGATTGCGAGGGTGGCCGAGCAACCGCGGGACCCGACGGACGTCTTTCGGAGGGAGGCCCTCGTGCGGCGCCGGGAGCTGTCGCCGGGTGCCGCATGGTTCACCGCTGGTGGAGACCGTCTCTTTACTCACGACAACTGGCCCTCGGCAGCCCGCCGCCGCCCCCTTCGAGTCCGCGCACTCGCCGCGGCCACGGTGGCCATCTTCGTACCGCAGGCCCTCGCGGGGAGTCCCGCGTCCGCCGAGGCTTCGACCCCCGAGGGGCCGCGGCGGGTCGCTGCCGTCACCTACGACCTGCGGGACCAGGCCTATCGGTTGCCGGGAACCGGGGAGCCGGTGGAGATCGCCGCCTCCGTGCACTACCCGAGACATCTCCGCAGCACGCCATGGCCCCTCGTCGTCCAGCTGCACGGCTGGCACGAGACCTGTGCGGGACGGGGCAGCGGCGGCAGCCCGGTCCGCCACCGAGCTCTCCCAGGACTGGGACGCGTTCGAGGCCGCGAACCGCAAACTGTTCAGCCGGCCCTGCGCCCCGGCATCCGTCCCATCGCCAACGATCGCGGCTACGACCATCTCGGCGAGGAGCCGGCCAGTCGCGGCTTCATCGTCGTGTCCGTCAGGGCCCACGGCAGCAACGCCTCGTCGTGTGGGGTGACGAGAACGCCTTCGCCGGGCCGATCTGATCAGCAAGCACCTCGCCCTGCGGCAGTAGCTCAGGACCTCGGGCCGTGGCGGTCTCGTCGGCGCGTTTCGCACGCCGACACGGGCAAGCCGCGGCGTGTCGACTTCCGGCATCGCGTCGACCTGAACAAGGTCGGCCCTATGGGTCACTCCCGTGGCGACGCGGGCGTGACATGGCAGGCGGCCGATCGTCACAAGGCCCAGTGGCCTACCGGGGTCGAGGTCAGGGCGGTCATGGCACTAGGTTCTGTCGTCAAATGTCACGCCCACATCAGGAGTGAGGCGAGGGTGACGGCCGCTTCGTAGGACTGGGCGGTCTTGTCGTAGCGGGTAGCGATGCCGCGCCACTGCTTCAGGCGGTTGAAGCCCCGTTCGACGACGTTCCGGTGCTTGTAGGCCTCGCGGTCGAAGGCCGACGGGCGGCCGCCTCGGCTGCCGCCGGGCTCGGCTGCCGCCGGGCTCGGTTGCGGACGTGGTCGGCCCGCTCGGGGATCGTGTGGGTGATACCCCGGCGGCGGAGCCACGCGCGGATCGCCTTCGAGCTGTAGCCCTTGTCGCCCAGGACGTGATCGGGCCGGACCCGGCGCCGCCCGGGTCCGATCCGGGGCACCCGGATCGCTTCCATCACGGCGGTGAACCGGGTGCAGTCGTTGGTGCTGCCGCCCGTGACGACGAAGCCGAGCGGGCGGCCCCGTCCGTCGCAGGGCAGGTGGATTTTGCTGGTCAGGCCGCCTCTGGAGCGGCCGAGGGCCGGGTCGCGGAGCCCCTTTTTCGAGCCCCGGCCGCATACTGGTGGGCCCGGACGATGGTGGAGTCGACGGACACCAGCCAGTCGATGTCGCCCGCCGCGTCCGCCTTGGCCTGCGCGGCCCGCAGCATCCGGTCGAACGTTCCGTCCGCCGCCCACCTGCGAAAACGAGTGTGGAGCGTGGCCCACGGCCCGTATCGCTCGGGCACGTCCCGCCAGGCGACACCGGTGCGCAACTTCCACACGATCCCGTTCAGGACCCGGCGGTCGTCCAGCCTCTTCTGTCCCCGCAACGACTCGGGCAGCAACGGCCGGACGAACTCCCACTCGGCGTCGGACAGTTCATGGCGACGTATCACGACACCATGATCCACCAGCGGTGATCAATTGAAGACACTGCCTCGTAACCCGCATCAGTGGGAGGAACCCGTGGCTGCGCATTCAGGACTGCACGCGATCACCGCCACAGCTCTCGCCACCACCATCCTGGCGGCCCGATGGTGGGCAGCTCGTTCGGCGCGTGACGCCCAGCACGGAGCGGGCGCCGCAAGGGCACCCTGGCGTCGGACAGCACCGAAAACTGCCGCGCGAGTGGCCGAATAATACGCCCCGCTCCTCGACCCGGCACTGCGCGACACCGACGCACAGCTCGAGCACTACTTGAACAAGCTCACGTCCCTCTATCCGAGCCGTGAAGGCGAGTGGCGCAACGGGCAGGACTGACGTTACGACCGCCGCCCTGCGCACCGCCGCCGCGCCCTTCCGTGTGACTGCTCTTCCTCGTTCGCAGGTACACGCGCCCTGCGGGGATGGTTGGCGTAAACGTGGGCAGGCGCCCCGATGGAACGGTCAGACCCATCGATCGACCGAGGAGGAGCCTTGAGTGACTTCCAGGATGTGAGCCGTCAGCAGGAAGACACCAAGACGGCAGTAGCGCACACCGTTAAGGACAAGGCGGGCGAGGGTGCCACCCTGGTCGGTGCCAAGGCCGCCGAGGTGGGTGGTACGGCCAAGGAGCAGACGGCCAACGTCGTCGGCGAGGCCACTACGCAGGCCCGGGACCTTGTCGGGGAGCTGCGCACCCAGCTGACAGGACAGGCCGAGACTCAGACACAGCGCCTGGCGGAGAACGTACGTCGGCTGTCGCAGGAGCTGCGCGAGCTGAGCGAGGGCGGCAAGCCGGACTCGACCGTGGCGAGCATGGCCCGGCAGGTGGCTGACAGCGGCCAGCAGATGGCGGACCATGTGGAAAAGCGGGGCCCGGACGGGCTGGTCAGCGATCTGCAGAACTTCGCGCGTCGCCGCCCGGGGGTCTTTCTGGCGGGCGCCGCGCTGGCCGGATTCGTCGTCGCCCGCGCGGGAAAGGGCATCAGCGCGGCCGCCTCCTCGGACACCGCCTCGGGGGACAGCGGTGCCACGCCGGCGGCCGGCCCATCCGGTGAACCCGGCTCTGCCGGGCCCCCCGCTCCCGGCCGTAGCGGCATTCCGGAGGGTTACGAGGACCCGCTCGACACCTATGGCCAGTCCCAACCTCCGCACGTGACTCCCGCCCCGCCGTCCTATCCGCCCGCGAGCTCGCAGCGGTACGGAGGAGTGTGACCATGGCTCTTTCCTTCCAAGAGCGGCCCGCTCCGTCTGCTCCAGAAGCCTCCTCAGCGCCTTCCGATCCGTCGATCGGTGACCTGATCGGCGAGATCGGCCAGGACCTGTCCCAACTCGTCAGGGACGAGATCGAACTGGCGAAGGCCGAGATCAAACAGGAATCCGCCAAGGCGGGCAAGGCGGTCGGAATGCTGGGTGGCGCCGGCTACGCCGGACATCTGGTGCTGCTGCTCGGCAGTCTGACTGTCGTGTTCGCCTTGGCCAACGTGATGGATCTCGCCTGGGCGGCTCTGATCGTCACCGCCGTGTGGGCGGCTGTGGGCGCGGTTCTGTACGTCATGGGCCGCAAGCGCCTGCGCGCCGTCAATCTGAAGCCCGAACAGACCATGGAGACCCTGAAGGAGGACGCCCGATGGGCACGACACCCGACGAGCTGAGGAACGACGTGGAATACCGGCGCGCTCATCTGGCGCGCAACGTCGACCTCCTGGCGGACAGGATGACCCCGCGCAAGGTCGCCCGCCGCAAGGTGAGTTCGATGCGTCACCAGGTGAGCGGGGTCAAGGAGCGTGTGATGGGCACGGCACAGGATACGGCGCACGGAACGGCGGGGAGCCTCAACCAGGCCTCGGACAGCATCGCGGATACGGCGAAGGAAGCCGGCGGCAACGTGCGAGAGGCCGTTCAGCAGGCACCGTCGCAGATCAAGCGGCAGACCCAGGGCAGTCCACTGGCCGCAGGGCTGATCGCCTTCGGCGTCGGCATGCTCGCCTCCGCCCTCCTGCCGACCACTGAGGCCGAGGAGCGCGCGGGACAGCAACTGCGGGAGCACTCCGAGGAGCTGCTGGAACCGGTCAAGCAAACGGCCGTACACGCGGCCCAGCAGGTCCGGGAAGAGCTGCGGGAGCCGGCCGCCCAAGCCGTGGAGTCGGTGAAGTCCACCGCGCAGGAAGCCGTCGCCACCACGACGGACCACGCCCAGAGCGCCGGCGAGGAAACCGCCAATGATTTGCGTCAGGTCGGCCGGGACACCACCGAAGAGGTACGCGACGCCCCCGGCAGGCAGAAGCCGTCGGCACAGTGAAGCGTCGGCAGGGGAGGTGCGTGAGAGCCGGTGGAGTTGTCTCCCGAAGTCTCGCCCCGCCTGACCGATGTCGTGCACGGTCCTCACGACGCACGCCGCCTCCGTTGATGCGCTAAGGCCGTGTCCTATGTGGTGAGGCGGAGGAGTCGTTTGTAGCAGCAGAGGGCTGCGGCAAGGCCGAGAAAAGCCAGGTAGTTACGGGGATTGCGCTCGTAGCGGTGGTTGAGGCGGCGGTATCCGGTCAGCCAGGACATGGTCCGCTCGATGACCCACCTGCGGCGCCCGAGCCGTCCGGAACAATCCAACTCCACGTACCCCGCCCCATGCCGAGGTCAACGACGCCTCACCACATAGGGCACGGTCTTAGCGCTTTAGTTGGCCATCGAGCGTTCTAGTTGGCCGCTGAGCAGGGGGGCGAGGTACCGGCGGCGGGTTTGTCGATCGCTGTCAGGCGCACCGCGGAAGCATGGTGCGTGCGTGTCTACGTCCGCCTGACCCCGCCCGGTACTGAGTAAAGGGCAGGGCCCGGGGTGTACGGCCACCGTGCGGGTGCACACTCCCACGGTGGAGGAGAACGGCTGGACCTCCAGCCACTCCGTGGTCGAGGTGGTCACCGACGTATGCCGCTCCTCGTGGGCCTCCGTGACGAACGAGCTGCCCGCCAGGGCCGCGGCATCCACATCGTGATCCACCCGCAGGTTGTTGTCCGCCGCGATGACTGGACCAGCGTGATAGGCCGATGTCGTGATCAGCGCGATAGTTTGTAGGGGCATCGAAGCCCCCTGCTCACTGGACACGCCGGCGCGTCGCCGCCTTCGACTACCCCTTGCCGAGTGCACACCGTGGAAGTCGGTGCCAAGCGGGGACACCTCCAGCGCTACTACCTGCACACCGCCGGGGCCCGGTTCAGGTCAACGTTGGGCGCAGCGCACGTCCGATTGCAGGTCAGCGAGTTGCGCAAATGCAGAAGAGTACGGGGTGTCAAATGCCGCGCCCGGATTTGTGCATGACGTCGAGGGGGCCCGGGGTCCTAGGCTGAATACATGACCTGGGAAGGGAGTTCGCCCCAGACTTCGTTCAGCCCTAGCGTCGGTGGCGATCAAACACGCTTCGCGGTGGCGCTGTGTCATTCCTTCCTTCACCTACGTCACGCAATGGCGCGCGACAGGAGCGACAGGACATGCAGCCCAAGCCGAGCACAGCCCGACGTGAGGACTCCGACATGAGCCACAACGCGGGCACCCCACCACAACCAGCACTAGAACTACGTTGTGGGGGTTGCATTTGACGATTCAGCGCGTGCCCGTGTGGCTGTGTCGCTAGCAGCGACAGCCGCAGGAACCGCCGCCACGTGGTGGGCGCACCAGTAGTACGAGCCTGAGAACGGTGGACCAGCGACCCTGAAGTCCTGACGATCATTTGCTTGCGGCACGGACGGCAGAGCAGTTGAACGTTCCCGTCCGTGTCCGTCCCGCCGTGCGTCAGCGGTTGCGAATGATGTGGCTGGGGTGATGCCCCCACCGTCCCGGAGAGCGTTCGGCGTTATTAGCCAGGTCAGGCCACTTGGCGGAGTCGCTGCATGACCGCCCCGGAACACGCGGAAACCGTCCTTGCTCCGAGCTGCTCTTGACGGCTTAACTGCACAAGGTGTCTTTCTCCGCAATAGCCGGAACAAGAGGTGTCGGTGAGGACCGGGCACGGGCCGGCGCCCGGGGCGGGGCCGCAGCCGCGGTTACCGGTTACAGGGCCGGTTGGCGTGGTGCCGGTGCGGTGAGCACCGCACGACGCCGTGCCCGGGGGCCGGCCGCACTGATCTGCCCGAGCCGCCTGTCCGGGATCCGCAGGCGATGACGGCTGCCGAGCATGCCGCCGCCGGCGACTGGACCGCCGATGCGCTCTGGGGGCAGTACCGCCGGGCCGCCCCAACTTCTCGCTGTGCCCCGGCACCAGGGCGAGGAACACTTGCCCAGTTGGGCAAGAATGATCTTCCTCGCCGTGTGCGATCAGCAGGCCGTCGCCGCCGTGGGTGTGTGAACTGGCGGCGCCACCGTGCAAGGTGACGGTTTCCTCAGGGCGGCTTCTGTAGGCCCTGAACGGGGTCCTGTACAGAAGTAGTCGGCGCCACCACCCGCCCGCCAGGACCCCTTGACTCGCAGGCCACAGCGCCGCGCCGCCTCCCGGCCCGAGAACCTGGAGGCAACTTGTAGGGCAACCCCGCCCCGTTTCGTATCTATGACGCAGGTCACCAGGGTGCTGCCCGAACATCTCGGCCGCACCCCCACACAACTAAGTCGTAGGCACGCTCGATCGGCACTGCTCGTAACAGTTCCTGAGAGCCGCATTCAATACCCCGACCGCCCGGGAAACCCCAGGTCAGGTATTGAATGCGGCCTTCGTCGTGCCCGTCGTGATCGGGGGTTGCGGGCCTAGCTGTGCCGCGTCGCAAGGTGCTCTCACCGGCCTGGCAGCCCGTGTCCCCGGCGTCCGTCAAGCGTCCGCGAATCCCCTCCAAGCCCTGCCCCCGTGGGGCGGTGAACGGATTCGCGAGAACTGGATCAACCGCCCGCCACGCCGGACTGTGACCCCCGCGCTCACCCGGAGCGCCCCTGACTGAAGGAGAACCACCCGTGTCCACGCTCGCCCTGGACTGGCTGGTGCCGGTGGCCGCGATCGCGGAGTTCATCGAGTGGGCCGTGACAACCCCGGCCCTCCTCGGGCTGAGGCTGTCCCTGATGTTCAGACTCCGAGTTGAATGCGCGGACTGTAACTCGATAGTTGTTGACCGGTGTCCGTGTTTCTAACGAAGCATCGGAAGTAGATCTCTTCGGCTCCCAATTCGGTGTCTAGGCTGGAACTAGAACTACTGAACTTTACGTTGAATGGCCCGTCAACAGGAGAAATGGCACCGTGCCTACCGCGCTTGATGAGGTCGTCATCATCGCTGTCCTGCTCCCACATGTCACACCATGTTTCGAATCGGGCTCCGGAGGTTCTGTCGAATTGGGAGAAGTTCACATTCCAATCGACGGCGAAATTCCAGCCGGAGCGGCTGCTGTAGTTAGTGCTCGTGATTCTGGCACCGTTGATCCCCAGCGTGGGGATGAGGTGCGGACCTGCATTAACAGACGCTGTAGTCTCCGCGAGCCCCACGGTGGATGCTGACGCCATAGGTACACTTCCGGTCAGTGCCAGCACTGCCGCAGCGAATATGATTGCTCGGTGGGTTCGCATGGCGACCTCCAAAGACCTGCCAGATTCCGTGTTGCCGCGCAGCAGTCCAATAATTGACGGCACTTGAGGTGACCTATCTGATCATCCGATCCCTGTGCCTCCGGGCTGCGTCTTGGCGGCCGGTCGGTGACGTCGCAGAGTCGACCCGGCGTTCACCGTGGCTCAGAGAGCGCGGCATCTAGTTGCATAAAAGTCTAGGTCGAGTATTCAATTCGCGCATCCTGGGTCGCGGGTTAGAGGAGCGTCCGGGCGCTTCAGTGGCGCGCGTGGTTATCGCGTCAATTATTGAAATAAGAGCTACCCTGCGACGGCGGCCCGCTTGCCCGAGGCGACTTCAAGATCTTTGTGGGACAGCCCTTGGGGGTGTTGCCCCGTTCCGCCAAAGCTACATGTGCATCAGCCTGATGCACCGGGGCCTGCCTTCTACTCTGGTCTTCCTCGGCCTCGCCCCTGACTCCGGGTCAGCCAGCCCCAACCCGGCAAAGGGACGAGGGAACGCGCCTGACCAGGGGATCTTGAGCGGTGTCTGCAGCCGAGGGTGTGTGAGCTGCAGCTCCGTCGAATGAATGGGATTCGCGTAAGTATCGCGAGAATCCCATGGGATCGCCTTCCTGTTTGTGCAGGTCAAAGGGGTAGTGGGGGATACTCGAGTCTACTGTTCAGGTAGTGGCGCTCCTCCTCCCCGGAAGCCGGCCATGCCCGTACGCGACGTGTTCTTCCCAGGGGCAGGTGCGAGGTGGACCCGTGGCGGTCATCGGCGTAGCGCCGCCAGCTTGGTTCGGGATGTCAGTCCGAGGCGCGCCAAGCACGGTTTGTCGGCCCGGCCAAACTCGTTGCCGACAACGAACGAGCTG
This sequence comes from Streptomyces sp. NPDC034084, assembly GCF_055575535.1. Classification (NCBI taxonomy): domain Bacteria; kingdom Bacillati; phylum Actinomycetota; class Actinomycetes; order Kitasatosporales; family Streptomycetaceae; genus Streptomyces; species Streptomyces sp. NPDC034084. The sequence goes on along the minus strand of NZ_JBVISK010000010.1, from coordinate 52,737 downwards.
TCAGACGATGGCGCAGTGAACGATCCCTCTCGCCAGCCGAACCCTGGCACAGGTCTGCTCGGGCCGAACTTCGCCCGCCGCAACCGGCTCCGTCCGACCGACGAAACCAAGGACCTCGGGCAGTGGGTGGCCTTGGACGAATCGGGCTGGGACGGTGATCAGCTCTACGGTCAGCGGCGCAGCCGGTATCTGTCCATCGGTACAGTCGCCATCAGCGACGACGAGGCGGCACCGATCGTGGAGGAGATACGCACGGCGACGCGTCTTCAGGCAGCCGAGGTGAAATTCTCCAAGGCGTTCACCGGGCCGCGCAACAGCCCGCGCCGCTCAGTGCTGGCCAGGATGCTCGCACCCGGAGGGGTTCTGCATGAGCGGGCATCGGTGTATCTGGTCGACAAGCACTACTTCATCGTGGGGAAGCTGATCGACCTGTTCATTGAAGAGAAAGAAGCCAAGCAAGGGCGCGATATCCGCAACACAGACCGTGCTCGTCAGATGGCACGCAGCCTCTTCGCGGAAGGCCCCCGAGCTCTGGGGCCGGAGCTCTTCGGGTGCCTGCTGTCCACCACCGTTGCCTTCGCGGCGGCGAAGAACCATGACCATAGCGTCACTGTCGAGGACTTCCACCACCTCGTAGAGGAGGCATGGGCACAGTCCCGGCGACGCAAGGTCACCGACGCTCTTGCCGCCCTGCGCGCGACGAAGGAAGAATCCGCGGAGTACCTTAAGGAGGCTCACGGCCCTGATGCAGTCCTTGGGCAGTCGCTTGAACCCCTCATCCCTGCGACCGCTGCGATCATCGCGAACTGGTCCAAGAAGCTGGGGCGGGTCAATTTCCTGCTCGATGATCAGCGAGCCATGACCGACACCAACCTAGACCGCATCGAAGACGAAGCACGCGGCCGTACGCTTCCCGAGTTTCGCTATCTCTCCTACGGAGTCCACCTGGGGGAGCTTGTGAGGGGGAAATCCACGGATCACCCCTCGCTTCAGCTTGCGGACCTGGTCTCAGGCGCAGGATTCGCCGTGGCTGAGCGGCACGACGGCCAGTCGAACCCCGCAGGCGACGACCTCTACGAAGCAGTGGTGCCTCTGATCGACCCGGCTGGACTGCTCTCCCACGACGATCCGGGCCGTGTCGCCTATCCCGAAGTCCGGTACACCGGCTGAGGGTGGCAGGCACGCCGCTCAGCTGCAGTCGGCCTGGCGTGGTGTCCGGTGCGCCGCGCAGACCCCGGGGGTTCTGCGCGGCGCTGCTCGCCCCGGCTATCGGCTGCTGCAGACGGTGAGGTTGCCGGCCGTCACAAGCCATGCAGCGGTTTGAGCCACCTACTTCGTCGGCCTGCCTGGAGCTTTGCCCCGTCGTGGTGGCCGCTTGGCGTTGGGATGCAGCGTTCGCAGATCCGTTGCGGGGCGCAGGGTCTGCACGGTGGCGGTGGCTGCGTTGAGCGGGCCGATGTGGCCGTCGTAGAAAGCCCCGGCGAGTTCACGTGTCGCTTTGTCGTAGAGGAAGATGACGCCTCGCGGCAGGCCGAGCTGGTGTTTCTTGGCGCGCAGGTAGCCGCGGGCGTGCTTCTCAACAGCGCCGGGGTCGTGCCCGGCTGGTCGGGTAGCCCATGCCAGCAGCCATCCCTCGGCTGGGTCGGCGCCGGGGGTGAGCGGCATCGCTAGGCTGCGGCCCTGTCCCGAGGGGTTCGGGTTGTTGAGGAGGGTGTCGCCGTACCGCGCCACCTTGCGCTGCGTGGTCGACTCCAAGGCCAGTAGCGTCGCTCCGATACTGAGCCAGCCTTGGACGTCTCGTGTTCGCAGTTCTTCGGCGAGAGGCAGCAGCGGCGCGGGCGCCATCGCGGGTTTGGGCGCGGTGCCGGCTCCCGAGCTGCCATGCCTTCTGGCGTGAAACCAGGCGTCGAGCGCGTCGGTCCGGCTGGTCACAAGCGCAGGCGTTTGTGCGCTGTACCTGCGGAGATCGGCGGCGGTCGGCTCGGGGAGGAACGGGAACGCCGCGCATACTTGGACCGGGTCGGGTTCGACGAACAGGCCGGCTTCGAAGAAGTAGAGGAAGAGGTCGAGTTCGTCCGAGGCGTGGAACATGACGGTGACGTCGGGGTCGCGGCGCCGGCGCAGGTAGAGCAGGAACTGTGCGGGGTGCGCGACGAGCTCGGTGATGAGCTCGAGGTCGTGCAGGGACACCGTCCAGGGAATGTTGTCGATGCTCAGCAGCCCGGCACGTACGAGTTCCGCGGTGGCGGTCAGGACGGTGGAGATGTCGTCGAGACTGACGGCTATGGTGTGGATCTCGCGGATGCCGCTGAGGTCGACCCAGCCTTCTTTTCGACACGCAGGCCGCCGTCTCGTTCGATCGCGTCGCGCATGCGGCCGGATTGTTCGGCTGCCTTCGTGATGATGCCGGTCAGATCGGTGCGGATGCGTGTCTTCTTCCCTCCGCGGGACAGTGCGCTGAGCGCGACGGCCTTGTCCTCGACGATGACGGCGACATCGTCGAGGACGATGAGGTGGTCGCCCTCGACGCGCTTGGTGTACTTCGCCGGATCTGCGGCCTGGGCCTCGTCGTCGTTGGCGGGCACGTAGTACTCGAACGCGTCGCGGAATCGGGCGCCGGGGAACACCCGGTCCAGTGCACGGCGGGTGCGGGACTCGAGAAGTTCCCCGCGGTGCTTGGCGTACTGACTCCACACCGGCGCAAGCGTCTTCAGGTACTCCTCCAGGTTCTCCCGGACCGCGAACACGTGCAGCGCTGGATGCGGCAGCATGAGCCGCCCGTTGCCGGTGACTAGGAGCGGCCGGGCGCGCAGGGGGTTGCTGCCGGTGGTGAAGGCATCGATGACGTCCGCCGCGGTATCGGCTTTCAGGGCGAGCCGGAACTGCTCGACGACGGCCCTGACACGTGTCGCGGGGACGCCCGTGCGTGCGGTGATGTCATCGACGGAGACGGTGGCCTGGTCGGCGCTGGGTTCGAATACGGACTGAAGGCTGGACCTGGCCGACTCCTTCACCTCATCGTCGAGTCGGCCCTTCTGCGTCGCGGCCATGGCACCCGTCACGATGTCGCCCATGGTCCGCAGCCGCTGGTTCAGGGCATCCATTTGCAGGTCATTGCAGGCGCTGAGGACAGCCAGGGCATCGTGAGCGTCAAATCCGAGATGCTCCTTCAACGCAGCGCGGACGCTTGGGTTGCCATCAAGAAGCGCGAGGTTCGTTGTCGTGACCATCTCGGGGTAGGACGAGTTGCGCATCCATACCTCGGCGCTGCGAATGAGCAGCGACACCGAAGCCAGCTGGTCGGCCGGGTCGGTGGCAGCAAACGATCGCAACTGGGCGAGATGCAGGATCTTGTCGAGCTCAGCTGCCGCCCCGGCGATGTACCGGCTCATCTCCTGGAACTCGGATGGAGCCGGTACGCGTGCCTCAGCATCCTGCTGGAGGGCGTAGGCAACCAGTGTCAGTAGTTCCAGATGCGCGGTGTTCGCCTCAACAGGGTTCGGAACGTCTCCCGCAGCCATGAACGGCAGGAACCGCTGGCGAGCCACCTCGATCAGCCGGATCGCGTCGAACCGCGCCACCTTCTCGACGAACCCCTCGACCGCCGTGGTGAATGCCGCATCGGCAGCCGCTGCAGGATCTTCTCCATCAAGGGCGGCCATGAGCGCAGTCAACTCCGCCACGGAATTCACCAGCATCTGTACGTGCGGGTCGGTCACCGGCGGCGCGGAACTGGAACGATGCCGCAGCTTCTTGTTGCGCATCTTGTGGCGCTTAGGTCGGGACCCCATGAGGCAACCTCATCACACCTCATCGCTGGCAGACGTGCGCTTTGGGCCACTGCCTGCGCAACAGTCTCAGACAGCTGCCCCCGCGAAGCGGCCGGCGAGCCAGCGGCGGCGGGAGCGGGCCGGGACGTCCGGGACCTCACCGAGCGCTAACCCCGGCATCAGTCCCGGATCTCGGTTTCGGCGCCGAAGTCTGCACGATCCCAGCTGGCTGCGCAGGAGACACGGGCAACTCCGCAGCCGCTGGTAGGGGAGTCGCGGTGAGCCTGCCTGGCGATGCACCAGCGACGCCCAGGGGCCAACGGTTCCCGGCCCCACCGCCGGAACTCGTCCCAGCACGCGCACTCCAGCGCAGCGGGGGGCGTCTCTGCGTCAGTGCCTGCGGCCGATGTCGATGGCGTCGAGCTCGGCGCGGGTGATGTTCTCGGTTCCGGTCAGGATCGCGAGGGTGGCTGCCTGGCAGATCAGCTGGGACAGAGCGAGGAAGTAACCGCCGGTGCGGTTATGGAGGTACTCGTGGTGCTCGGTCAGGGCATGCTTGCTCAGGTTGTGCAGGCTGAGATGCTTCTCGTACCCAGCCAGGACCTGCAGCCATGAGTCCTTGTCCTGAGCGTTGAACGGGATCGGGTCGAGCCAGGTGATGGGCAGCAAAGAAGGCGCCTGCTCCTTGTGCGGAGTGTCCTGCTGGCTGGGCCTGTGCGCTGCGCGGCGTGTGAGGTGCCTTTGCACGGCGACTTCATGCCGGTCGGCGATCGCGCGGGCCTCGTAGACGATGTCGGCGGCGCCGGTGCCGCAGAAGATCGTGGTGATGCCGAGCCGGTTGCGCAGGTAGTCAAAGTAGTGCAGGACCGGGGCGAGCTGGTGGGGCTGCACGCGCTGGATGTCGTCGACGAGCAGCAGCCGCGTGAGGGCGTTCTCCAGGACGTAGTTGACCGGCACTGACAGGTCGGGATAGCTGCGCCAGCGCAGGAGGTCGTTCTCGTTGAGGGGCTCGGGGTTGAGGCCGAGGAAGCAGGCGATCTCCCACACCCAGTTGATCTTGCTGTCGGTGTCGGCCGGCGCGAGGATGTGGACGACCGGGATGTGCGCGCCCAGCTCGCCTCCGCTGCGGTCTTCGATGTCGCGCTGGACCGTGCGGCCGATAGCCCGCAGCAGCAGGGACTTGCCGGTGCCGCTCATGCCGTCGATCACCCGGTCCAGGATCCCCTCCCGCCGCTCACTGTTGACCATCACGACCCGGAACGATGCCATCAAGACCTCGTCGTAGCCCCGGTGGGACACCAGCTTCAGGTGGGCGTGGTAGGCCAGGCGGGGGTCGCTGAGGCGTTCATCCTCCGTCGCCAGCGGGGGATGCTCGGCCAGGCCGGGCTGGGCGATGTCTTCGCGCGTGAAGCTGTTCCACCCCTGCCGGCGGTAGATCCATTCCGGGCGCATCGGCGCCAGCTGCGCCCGCTGCAGGGCCCGTTCCTCCTGCTGCTTCTGGAGCGCCGTGGTCGCCTTCACATCTCTCCTTCAACGCTTTCGGTGCTTCCTGGCAGGCCCAGGCCGCATGCGGGGTCCGGGGCCTCACCGAGGTCGTCGTCAGGCGCGGTGTCCCCGAACAGGGAAGCCAGCCCGTCCCTGTCAGACGGCAGGGAGACGGCGCCGACCGGTTGGGCGGTCGGTCGCGCCGGGATCGGCAGGGATTCGTACGGAGTGATCGAGTCCAGATCGATCTCACCGATGCCGGCGTACGGGTTGACCGCAGGCTCCTCGACGTCCAGCTCGGGGCCCTGGAAGGGGATCCACGGCCCGGTGCGGGTATGGCGCGGGGGAGCGGTGCGGGTGCGACGGCGCCGTTCCTTCACGGCGAGGGCGACCTGAGCCTGGTGTTCCTTGCGCCCGCCGTCGGCCAGGACCGCGGCGGTGGCCTCCTCCCAGTGATCCACGGTCCAGTGGACGTCGGTGAGCAGCCGCCGGTGGATGAAGTCCGCCTTGATCCACCGTCCCGGGCCGCGGTGGTCGTACAGCCAGGCGACATCGGGGCGGTAGGGGTTGAAGCGTGCTTCCCACCGGCCGCCTTTGCCCGGGCCGGCCAGCCCGGAGTGCAGCCCGGCCATGAGCCTCAGCTCACCGGCCTCGTTCTGGTAGGTGCGGTTTTCGATGTCGAAGCCCTTGTCGGTGACCGTCACCCAGGCCGGCAGCAGCAGCTTCCGGTTGCTGGCCCGGGCCCACCGCGGTCACCACCTGCCGCGCTGGGACATCGTCATCGCCGACGAAGCCCACCGCACCGCTGGCAACCGCCACAAAGCTTGGGGCGTCATCCACGACAACGACCTCCTGCCCGCCCGTCACCGCCTCTACATGACCGCCACCCCGCTCATCTTCGACGAGAAATCCGGCGCGCACGTTGCGATCGGCTGCGAAGTGGCCTCCATGGACGACCACAGCCTCTACGGCCCCGTCGTCTACCGCATCTCCCTCGCCGAAGCGATCGACCAGGGGCTGCTGGCGGACTACCGCATCGTCGCCGTCGAGATCAGCGACGCCGAATTGCACCGCGTCCTGAGATACGCCTCCATCGCATCGGCCGGCGCCGAAGGCCTGCGCGTGGCAGCCGCCCAGATCGCCCTGCTGCGTGCCCATAAGCTCTACGACCTGCGGCGGACCCTGACCTTCCACCGCCTCATCGCCTCCGCCGGCATCTTCGCCGAAACCCTCCACGAAACAGCAGCACTCATGCCCCCCGAGATGCATGCCCCTCTTCTCGTCGGCACCGTCAACGCTAAGCAGAGCCCCCCTGTCCGCCGACGATCACTCGTGGATTTCGGCTCCGTCCCCATCAACAGCACCAGCCCCGGCATCGCCCCGCACCGAGCGGTCCTGACCAACTGTCGCTGCCTGGGCGAAGGCATCGACGTCCCCAGTATCGACTCGATCCTCTTCGCCGACTCCAAACAAAGCTCCCTCGACATCACCCAGGCAGTTGGCCGCGCACTGCGCCAGAACCCCGGCGACGACAAGATCTCCACCATCGTCGTCCCCGTTTTCATGGAACCGGGACAAGACCTCGAGGAGGGAGTCAAAGGAACCCGTTACCGTCTCCTTTACCAGGTCCTCATCGCCCTGAGCACTTACGCGGCTACCAGGGCACCTACACCAGCATGGCCGCCGGCCACAGATACGTGGGCGAGAGCGCAAAGGTGCCGTGGGCGACCAGCAACGCCACCGACGCTTCGTAACCCAAGGCGGACACATCGCGAAGCGAGGCACCCACGAGTGCCTCGCTCGTCGCTATCGACACCCAGCCGCTCAGGGGATGAGGGGGGCCTCTCGGGTCAGTTCGATGGTGTGCATCTGGTCCAGCAGCCGCTTGGGGAGCCTGGGCAGGTCGTTGTCGACGATGATGATCTGGTGCGGCCGGGTACGGGTAGCGCCGCTGCGGACACCCGCGATGTGGTCGAGGAAGTGCGCGTACAGCCGGCCGATGAGTTCCTGGTCGTCTTGCCCGTACCCCACGTTCTTGCGGGGCGAGTCGACGATCAGCAGCGACGGCAGATCGGTCGCCCCGGTCACCAGCGCGTAGCTCAGGAACGTCATCCGGTACACGACGTTGATCGCGCTACGCACGCCGTGCCCGACCTTGGTGAGGTTGCCCGCCCTCACCTGCGGCAGCAGCGAGCTGTGGTTGATCCGGGCCCCCGGATCGCCCGGCAGGCCGACCGCGTCGATGAGCCCGGTGAAGTGCTCCTCGAACTCCCCGAGCGTGACCTTCCGCCCGGCCAGCAGGTTTTTGCGGGTACGGATGTCCTCCCGTACCCCCTTCAGCTCCTCCTCGGCGGCCTGGACGGCCCGGTGCAGCTCGGCCAGCCGACGGTGAGGATCCAGCTCCCGCTCCAGCATCGTCGTCCGTATGCGGGCCGTCGCATGGGCTGCGGCCAGCTGTTCGATCTGCGCTGCCAGTGGGCTGATGTCCTCCCGTGTGCGCTCATCGAGCTCGGCCCTGGCCTGCTCCCACGCTGTCTGCGCCTCACCCAGTGCCTTGGCCCGCTCCACTGAGCGCTGCTCCACAGCGGCGAGGGAGGCCTGCGCTGTCCGCAGCGCCCGCGCCAGAGCCTCGGGGTCCAGCTTGCTCAGACACAGAGGACAGTCCCCGTCCGGAACTGGCCGATCGCTCAGATCGGCGGTACACGCAGGGCAGGGGGAGACCGGCTGGGGACCGTGATGCCGCTGCTCGGTAAGGAGCCGGACCCGTCGGCGTTCTCGTACCTGGGCGTACTCGGCGTCTAGGGCCGCCCGCCGGCACTGCTCCAGGACCTGCTCGAGCTCCTGCACACGGCGCCGGAAGGGATCCGCGTGCGCGGTGGCGGCCCGCATCCGGCCCTTGAACTCCTCAAGCGACCGCAGAGCGTCTTGTTCCCCGCTCTGCGAGCGTGCCAGCTCCGTTTCGAGCTCGGCGGCGCTGCCGGTCAAGAACCCGCCGATTGTGCCCGCCCGCCCGCGCAGCTCACCGAGGGTACGGGACAGCTCGTCCTTTCGGGCTGTCAGCACCCGCATCGGTCCGTCGGTCAGCCCCAGCAACAGCTCGACGACCGTCCGGTAGGACTGGGCGGTATTCGCCTTGCCCCTCACCGACTCGCTGCCGTCCACCAGATCCTGAGTGAGATAGCACATCGCATACAGCTGCTCGAACGTCAGCCGCGCCCCGGCTCCCAGAAGTGCCACCGCCGACGGCGGCGCGAACATCTCGGCGAGGCCGAGCAGGTCCAGCAGCACCTCGCCCACGATGCGCCGATCACTGCCCTCCCGCGCCTCCACGTCGAGGATCTCCTCGACCTGACCACTGGCCCCGTCCAGCAGCTCGACGCCCTTCGTGTCTCCCACCAGGGAACGGCGCAGCCCGATCCGCATCCCCTCGATCCGCACGAACAGCGTCACCGTCTGCAGACGCTTCTCCGGCACCTCCCGCCAGGCCACCGGCAGGCCGAGCGCGTACTGGATGCAGTCGACCAACGTGGTCTTGCCTGTGTCGATCGGCCCGAAGACACATACCACCGGGTAGGCGAGGTCGACCTCCCGCACCCCGCCGACCGAGGTGAGCACGAGCCGCTCACAGAACAAGTCCCTTGCCATCGCGTTTCCCTCGGTTTCTCTGGCCGCACCGGCGAGACGTCCAACGCGTCACTCCCACTCAGGGAGCCGGGAGACCCCCTCACGCCACCGCATCGGGTGGGCAACACACGAACGTTGCCCACCCGATCCAGCGCCCCTGGGCCCCCGGCCCTATACCTGCCACGCAGACCATTACTCGAGACCAGAGGGCCCTCCCCTCCACCCGCTGCCGGGCATCGGCATACGACTGGCAGCACTCACAGCCATCCGGCACAGCAGCAGCCAAGTGGCGCCCTCCCCGGTGCCAGCAGCAACCACGTTCGCGTGTGTCGGCCCTCGGCTAAGGAGGAAGATTTTCGGAGTACGAGGCAAGGCACCGGTCCGGTGCACGACGATGTGCACAGAACGCCGTCAACGGGGGCGGCGCCCAGAACCGATTACTGGAGGCATGAGTGCGGTTAGAGGTGCACCTGGAGTCGGGCGCGGGGGGACTGCGCTCGTTGCAGAGCTGGCTTCGTTCGGACCCCGACGTGCGCAGGACGGCTGTGACCGACGTGCGGGGGAGCGCTCCCCGGCCGGGAGAGATGGGCGCCGCGCTCGACGTGCTGCAGTTGGTGACAGGGAACGGGTGGAGTGCGGCGTCGTTCGTGCTGGCTTTGGTGGCGTGGAGGCAGTCCCGGCCGCAGGGACCGCGGGTAGAGATCCACCGCGGCGACACGGTCATCGTCCTCACCGACTGCTCACCCGAGGAGATCGAACGAGCAACCCGAGCACTGGACCCCGCCGGGAACGAGGAGTGCGACACGTGAGTGTCCTGCCCGACCCGGGAGCCTCACGCGCGGTACTGATCGGTACGAGCCGCTACGACCATCTCGAGCAGTTGCCGGCCGTCTCGAACAACCTGACCGCCCTTGCCGACCTCCTGATCGGCCCGCTGTCCCTGCGGATGCCCACCTCGCACGTGACCGTCGTCGAGAATCCGCCAGACCCGGCCACCGTGATGGATCCACTGCGCCAGGCAGCGGCAGAGGCCACCGACACGCTAATCGTCTACTACGCCGGCCACGGTCTCATCGACCCCCATGACGCCCTCTCCCTGGCCCTGCCACACACACAGCCCGGCCGGGTCGAGACCAGCCTTACCTACGACTGGCTGCGCCAGATCCTCCTGGACTCCCCAGCTCAGCGGCACATCGTCCTCCTCGACTGCTGTTACAGCGGCCGCGCCCTCGGCAGGATGAGCGCATCCCAGGGCCTCGCCGACCAGGCCGCAGTGGAAGGCACCTTCCTCCTCGCCGCCTCCGCCGAGACGCGCACCGCCCTGGCCCCGGTCGGCGACGCCCACACGGCGTTCACGGGAGCCCTCCTGGAAACGCTGCGCCACGGCATCCCCGGCGGCCCACCCCTGCTCGACCTGGAGACCATCTACCGGCACCTACGCCTGACCCTGGAAGCCCGGGCGCATCCTGTTCCCCAGGCCAGGAACCGCAACACCGGAGCCCGACTGGCGCTGGGACGCAACCACGCAGACCTCCCCACCACACCCGTCACCACCGAAGCCGGCGGAGAGCCGGACCACCGACTGTGGCCCGACCCAACCTCGATCCGCACGATCACCGGCTTCCTCACGAACCTCGCGGCGGTCCGGGAAATCAGCGGACTGACCCAGCAGGAGGTCAGCCACCGCTCTGCCAGACGCATCTCCACAGGCACCATCAGCAGGCTGACCAACCGCGACACCCTCCCCGCCACCTGGAACACCGCAGCCGTCTACCTCGCCGCATGCGGCGTCCCTGACGACCAGATCCAGCAATGGCACAGAACTTGGCAGGAACTGCGCAACAACGCCATGGCGGCACAAGAGCCGTGTGCCGCTACACCCCAGAGCGGCACCGCTGAGCAGGGGAGGACATGGCGGAGGTTCTCCGCCTTATGGCGTGGCCGCGGTCACCGGCCGGGATCAGCCGGCGCAGAAGCCCCGGAAGGACGGGGCTGAGGGCTCTGCCCCGTGTCGCCGGAGTCGCTCCCGAACAGAGTGTTCCACCCGGCGATCGCCAGAAGACCGGCAACCAGGATGACGCCGGTGGACGGCTTCTTCCACCGGCTGGCAGAAGCCGACGAAGGCTGCACATAATGACGTGCCCGGTAGTACCCCTTGCGCTGCTGCGCCACAGCTCCACATCTCCCATCGCGGCAGACGGACAGTCTCACCAGTCTTCTGGTGACGTTCCCTCTTCGCCGCTGAACGGCCAAGCATGTCCGAATCAGGTCGCCCCTCCTGGGCCCCTCCTGCTCATTGGCTGCGAGACCGCCGTCCAGCAAGAGGCAGCAGGTGACCCGTCCTCCCTCGAAACCCTTGCCACCCTCTCGATTCCACCGCAGCCCCAGTTGGTGCCGCCGCAGCTAACGAGAGACTGTTGCCGTACTCGCACGAGAACCCCCTCGGGCTTGCCTCACCCCCAGCGCATGCCGAGTTCGGACAGCTCTGCGATCCGCTCGGGAGCCAGCCGCGTTCGACGGGACCGGCTGTTGGCGATGAACACCCCCAGCGCGCACTCATCCCCGCCGACCTTTTCGACATGCCGGTGCGGCACCTCCAGATGCCCCTCCCGTTCCCGGTACTGACTGGCGGCCGCCACATTCGCCGCCCACACCTCAGCCCGTGTACGCCGCGGCGCTGGCCCGGACCGCTCGCCGGCCTTCAAGGGCCCGAGCCCGAGCGTTTCCTTCAGCAGCCATTGCTGCACCGTCCCGAAGCTGTCCCAGCCATACCGCTGGCCGCCGGCCCACCGCCCCAGGTCCTCTCCCTGGACCACCACCTGTCCTGGCTGCTCGGGCAGCACTTGCCCGTCCTGGACATGCAGACGAGCAAGGTGGAAGCACCGCTGCCACGCAACCGACCAGGCAGGGCACCACGACGGGTCGATGTCCTCCAAGGCCCGCCGCCGAGCTGTACTCAGCCCACCCGCCTCCTGCCCGCCCCTGTCCTGCCGCGCGGCCGCCCGCTGGTTCTTCAGCCACACGCCGACCGCGTAGCCCTCCCACATGGCGTCTGTTGGCGCCAGCAGGTGCCCGTGCTCTAGGGCCCACCCGCGCGCGGCTGACAGCCCTTCGGCGAAGGCGACCTCGGTATGCGACCAGATCATGCCGAGCTCCTCGAGCTGCCCCACTCGCTCCTGGCTCAGCTCCCCACGGGTACGCGCACTGCGCTGTCGGGCGACCCACACACCCAGAGCGAACTCGTCCGCGGTCCGATACTCGTACGGAACCGCTAGATCACCATGGTCACTGCGATAGGCCAGCGCGGCCGCCAGACCTCGCCTCCAGAACTGCTTCTCGGGCTGCAGAACCCGCAGACTGATGAACGCGGCCAGTTGCGCGGGATCCCGAGGCCGGGAGAACGACAACAGCTCCGCAGCCACCTTGCCCACCTCGCCCGGCCCCTCCACCAGCCCGCCGCCCGACCGGCCGCCGGCCACCTGAGGAGCAGCCAGCTGCTCCACGGCCTGGGCGTCGTGCGCCCGAAGAGCCATCAGCACCTTCACCAGCTCCCCGTAAGCCCCCGAGACCAGCATCTCGTCGGGCTGCTCACCCGGGCCGAGGAAGACAGGAACGACCAGAGAAGCCACTTTGCCCTCGCCCGGCTGCATGCGAAGCGCCCGCCCCACCGCCTGGACGATGTCGACCGCCGACCCCCGCACGTCCGCGAAGACGACCGCGTCGCACTCCTTGGTATCAACCCCCTCACCCAGCACCCGCACCGAGGACAGCACCCGCGCCCACGCCGCCCCCGGATCAACCTCCGGATCCGACGCGAACTCCTCCAGCACCCGACCCCTGTACCCCGGCTTATGCTCCCCGCACAACCAGTCAGCCCACACCCCGTCCGCCCCTGGGTAAAATCCCGGATCGCTCTCGTACAGCTCCTTCGCCACCCCACCCAGGCCACTGGAGAACGCCTCCGCCTCATCCGTGCGGTAATGAAACGTCAGCAACCGCCTCAGCCGCCGCTCCGCGGCAACCTTCATCACCGCCGTCTGCAAAGCTGCCAGCCGCGCCCCTCGCACCCGCGCACTCCTGCCCGCACTTCCCGCCAGATCGACCACGGGCAACCCAGGATCCGCGATGTCCACACACACCACCTGGTAACGAGCGATCAGCCCCCGCTCGATCGCCTCCGACAGCGATAGCCGATACACCACCGGCCCGAACACCGCCTCGTCGTCCATCGACGCAACCAGCTCACCGCCCTGCGGATCCTCCCGATCTGCCACCTCCCACAACCGCGGCGTCGCCGTCATGTACAACCGACGCAGCGCCGGCACCCGCCCATCGTTGTCACGACCAGTCAGAGGTGAGGCCTGCGTCGACGACTTGAGAGCCTTTGGCCTGCGGGATCTCGACTAGGGCCGGACGACTCTCTGAAACGTCTGACCCGCTGCTTCTCTGATTTGAGGTCCTCTGACCTGGCACGCCGCAACTTGATCCGGACACACATCAACTGCTCTCGGACGCGGTATGAAGCAGCGACCGAGAAGGCTTTCGGGGTCCTGGGCGGTATGCCGGTGGGCGGGCGAGAGCTTGTGGCCCCGCCCGACTGCCGGTGGGTGCGAGGGCTTCCCACTTGGCCTTGCTTGCGGCGATGATCGGCTGAGCATGCCGATGGCCGTAAGCGCGGCGGCCCGACGCCTGGGAGTTCGTTTCAGTGCGAGACCTGCCTGCCCCGAGCTCGACGGGTGTCCGTATTGCTGGTGACCGCTATCAGTGGCTGGCTGCGTGGCAGGGGTGTGTCGCCGCTGTCCGGGATGCGGCGCTGCGTGCGTCCAACCCGGTGGTGGCGGTGGGCGTCGAGGTCGACGACGCGGGGAACTTGGACGATGTCGTCTTGTACCGGCAGGTGCCGCCGCACACCTACATGCAGGTCAAGTACGCCGCGGACAGCTCTACCCCGGTCAACGGTGACTACCTGCTCAAGCTCAGCGATCGCGGCGGCCCGTCGATCCTGCGGAAGATGGCGCAAGCCTGGGAGAAGCTCACCGAGGGCGGCACTCCGGTCGATCTCGCGTTGCTGAGCAACCGGTCCCCGGATGCGGAAGACCCGCTGATCTCGCTGAGGGACTCCCGCACTCAGCTTCTGGTTCCGAAGGCGGCGCAACAGGGCCCGGGCTCGAAGAAGGGTCAGGCACGCAGGCGTTGGGCCGATGGTGCCGGGCTGAGTGAGGACAGGCTGCTGGACTTGCTGAAAGTGCTGCGCTTCGACCTGGCACGAGACGTGATGCATCTGCATGAGCACTTGCAGATGCTGATGTTCGCCGCAGGGCTGCGGTTCAGCGAGGAGGCCATGCACTCCGGCGCGGACTGGGTGGCCCGTCAAGCCGCCGACGGGCAGCGCCGCCTGTCCCTGGCGGATATCAGGGAGGCGATCCGGGCCCTGGGCCTGGAAGCCGGCTCATCGCGTCCGGTGCTGTCCATCGCCACCCTGAAGCCGGATCCCATGGCGGAGGACGCCGATTACGCATTGGACTGGGTGGATCGCTTTGAGGGAGCCTCACCGTATGTGAAGCGGCGTCCGCTGGCCCCGGCCACCTGGGCGCAGTTGCAGGCGGACATTGAGGCCGCGCCGTACCGGATGCCGCCGGGCACCACCACGGTCGCTGTCACCGGCAGCCTGCGTCTGGCACCCGCTTTCGTGGTCGGTGCCGCCTTCCGCATGGTGGCCGGCTCCGACCTTGCCGTGGCTCAGCGTGAACAGCTGTGGTCATCCACCGCAGCGTACGACTCTCCGCTGACGCCAGCCGTCGATGAGCACACCCTTGACCTTGGAACGGATCTCGCCGTGGCCGTCGCGGTCGCCACGGACCCCACGCAGGACGTGCTGGACTTTTTGCGCGAGCATCGGGTGCCCGTCTCCCGGCTGCTGGTCTTGCGCCCGCCCGGAGGGGCGAAGGACAACTCCATCCCGGATGCCGCGACGGCCAGCGCGTTGGCCGTCGGTATCCGGGACCTGCTGCGCCGTGCCTGCCGCGCACATCCCGCGATCCACCTCTTCCAGGCCGGCCCCATGGGCCTGGCCCTGCTGCTGGGCAACCGGTGGAACCGGCTGCGCCCCACCACCGTGTACGAGGACGTCAACGCACAGCAGGTGTATGAGAAGGCCTTCGTCATCGACGCATGAGGGCTCGCTAAGCCCCTACGGTCCCGCCGCCGGAGGCGTCGTGGTGGCGCGTGCCAAGCGCATGTCATGGTGGAGCCGGGCGAGGCGGTCGCGGGCCGTGAGCCAGCCCAGCGCGACGGCGACCGGCAGCGGGCCGTGGAAGAACAACAGCCCCTCCACCGCAGCGGTCCCGCCCAGACGCTGAGCCCGCCCCCCGGGCTGTCCCTTCGGGGTATGCCCGCCGGCGATGCGAGGAGTGTGTCTTCCCTGGCCGGCTGTCTCGTCCCCCTGCCGTTAGCCGAGGTTTGCATCGGTCCTGGGCCCGGCCCGGCGGGTCCTCGATGCGAGGCAGCAGCTCAGACGGTCCCTCTCACCTGCATCAAGCACGCGGCTCCGATGCGGATGGCCGCTGCCGTAAATGATCAACTAGTCCTGGTGCAGGAGGGTTTGTCAGTGGTGGGTCTTACTGTGGTGAACGAGCAGCCATAGATGCCTGTTTGTGGCCGCCGCGCCCCAGCCCGGGGTCGGCGGCCGCGGCGTGCACCCGGGCTGGACGACGCGCCCGAGGAGGCACACCGCATGGGGATCGACGACGCATTCGACGCGTTCCAGAAGACCGTCAACGAAGACATAGACAAAACCAGACTGGCCCGCGAGCGCAGGGACCTGTTCAAAACCGCGCTGTTGAGCGAGCCGGACGTCGTGGAGACGTTCGGCTCGGGTTCTCTGAGCCGCAGCACGCAGCTCAAGCCCATCCACGACGTCGATGTCGTGATCGTCTACGACCCCGACGAGCACCCCGAGTGGGGGAACGACGGCCCGAGCGCCCAGGACGCTCTCGAGCACGTCCGCACCCAGGTCAACCGGCTGCTGAGCCAGACCAACGGCACCCACGCCAACGAGGTCCGGCACACTCTCGTGCGCAATCACGCAGTCAAGTGCTTCCTGGACGACCCCGAGGACCCGGAGGCCTTCACCGTCGACGTCATGGCCGCCCTGCGCCAGGAGGACGGCTCGCTGCTCATCCCCGAAAAGCTGAACACCCGGTGGGTGCCGGCCAACCCGGAATACCTCATCGGCCAAGTCGCCGATCACCAGCGGGACTGGCCGCACTTCCGGCCTCTGGTCAGGGTCCTCAAACAGTGGCGGCTCACCGCCCCGGTCCAGGGAGGCATCAAGTCTCTCGTCATGGAGGTCCTCGCCCTCAACTGCATGCCCAGGTCCGGCAACCGCTCCCAGGCACTGAAGACGTTCTTCACCGCCGCCGCGGTCCGCGTCCACGAGGGCGTGTGGGACCCGGCGGGGCTGTGTGGTCAGATCCAGCCGGACCTGGACCATGCAGGTCTGTCCGATGCCTTCGCCGACGCAGCAGACCTCGCGGAGCGGGCCTGCGTTGCTGCTGCCGAGGGAGACACCGACAACGCGCTGCGGCTGTGGCAAAAGATCTTCGGCGACGACTTCCCGGCCCCTGCCGCTCCGGCCAAGCCAGCCTCACTGATCACCGGGACACCCGCGCTCATCACTCCGCGGCCCATCAAGGACGCACCTCAGGGATGACGACCGCACACACGCCCAACGGCCGCACGCACCACACCTGGTGGACGTGCGAACCGCGCCGACTGCACCGTGACCATGCGGAGATCACCGCTCAGTTCCCCGGCCTCGTCTGGAACGAGGCCGGAGCAGGGAGTTGGGAGGGCAGGCTGCCCCGCTGGCCTTTCGAGAGGCCCGAGCCCGAGCATCTCACCGCCTGGATCGGCGAGGAAGGGCTCCTTGTGCGTCTGGAGTACAGCCAGGCCTACCCCATGGTGGCGCCCCGGCTCGTTCCCGTGGATCCACTGCCCGAACCGTTTGAATGGACCCAGCACCGCTGGCACGTCAACGGCGACGCCAGCCTGTGCCTTCTGCGGGACGACGTATGGACGGGCCGCGAGTCGGTTGTCGATCTGTTGCTGAAGGCCGCCGGCTGGCGGATCGAGTACGCGTTGATGAAACACCAGACGATCGAGCAGATGACCGGCAGCGGCATCGTCACCGACGATCGCCTCGACCACTTCCTGGCCCAGCCCCCGTCACCCGAGGACACCACTGACCACCCTGAGCTGGACACCGGCGGACAGGACGGTCCCTCGTGCTGATCCTCATCCCACAGGACGCCGCGACCACACTCCGCGCCTCGGGCGCGTGGGGCCGACTGTCGTTGCGTATCAGCCATCCGGACGACCTAGCGGTGGTGGGCGGCATCTCCGAGGGCGGCGGCTCCATCATCTCGGTCGACCCGCCGCCCCCTGCCCCTCGCCTGCTCGCTGGCTGCGACTCCCGTCCTACCGGCTACTGGTACCAGGCCAACAGTGAACTGCATGCGCTCTGGTACCTCCTGCGGGCACGGCGGGGCACATCCATGAAGCTGGACGCGTTCAAGGACGCGGTGCCCAGCGGTTTCAAGACGCCGGGCGACGGCGGCTATGTGGCCATCACCCACGCCCCCGGCGTGAAGGACGCCTTCCCCGAAAGCGGTCTGCCCGACCTCGTCGCCTGGCACGTCACCCGCGCGGGCTTCCAGCCCATCGAGGCGTCGGCTGAGCCCGAAACCACCGGGATTCGGCAACTCGGCGGTCACTGGCCCGTAAAGGAACTGCAGAACACCCGCATCATGCTGGTCGGAGCGGGGAGCATCGGCTCGGCCACCGCCCACGCTCTGGCCGGCTACGGCGTCGGCCATCTCACCCTCGTCGACCCCGACCGCCTCGACTGGCACAACCTCGTCCGGCACACCAGCGCCCGCCGACACATCGGCCGGCACAAAGTCACCGCCCTCGCCGAGGAACTCGCCGCACTGCGCCCCGACACCACCGTCAGCGCTCTTGCCCTCGACGTCATCGAGCACGCCGACCACATCCGGGCCCTCCTCGCGGACACCCACCTCGTCGTATGCATGGCAGACGGAGTAGCCCCGCGCCGCGTCACCGGCCACTTGGCCCGCCGCGCCGGCCTCACCGCAGTGTTCGCGTGCGTCCTGCAGGACGGCGCCCTCGGCGAAATCCTGCGACTGCGCCCCTGGCCCCAGCACGGCTGCCTCACCTGCAGACGCCGGACCCTCGCCGAGGCAGGTGGCCTCGACCCCGAGCCCGCCCTGGACGCCGGGTACGGCACCGGCACCCGCCACCGGCCGATGACCGCCGTCGGCTCCGACCTGCATCTGGTGGCCCAGCTTGCAGCCAAAACCGCCGTCGCCACCGTCCTCCAACGTGCCGGACACCCCGACCAGCGACTGCCGGGAGAGCATGCCCTGCTCGGCCTGCGTCGCCAACCCGACTGGGCCCCACCCTTCGACCTCGGCCACACCGCCGAGCTGCGCTGGCTTCCCGCCACACCACCGAGATCCGGCTGCCCCACCTGCGAAGCCCCATGACCCAGCAGCCCGTCACCGCCGTGCACCTCACCGCCCCGGCCACACGAATCGTCACCACCGAACTGCGCACGGCCGACCACACCACGGAGACCGGAGGCATCCTGCTGGGCCACCACACCCACGACATCGTCACCGTCCACCACGCCGGAACCCCCGGACCTGCCGCCGTGCGCACCCCTACCTACTTCCTCCGCGACCTGGCACACGCCCAGGCACTGGCCGACGAGGCATTCGCGAGTGACGGCAGCGTCTGGGTCGGCGAATGGCACACCCACCCCGCCAGCCGCCCCATCCCCAGCGCTCGCGACGCCGCCACCTACAGGAAACTTCTCAACGATCCGGAACTGGGCTTCCACAGCGTCATTGCGGTGATCTTCGCTCCCCGGGCAGGCCGTTGGGAGGGCGCAGCCTGGGCATGCCGCCTCGGCCGCATCGAGCCGGTGCAGCTGCAGCTCTTCCGCTCTGTCGGATGAGACGCCGAAAGAAGCTCGGGTGCTCAGAACGGGGGCGCCAGAGCACGTCACCGTTCACCGGTGGCTGGCCAGCCGCACCGTAGAGCTCTCAGGCGACGGCTGCCTCTGCGGCAGGGCTCTCACCATCGGCATCCCGGCCGTCGGGCGGCGCCACGGATGCGGGGCCGCCCAACGCCCCGATGGTTCGACGCCGAAGCAACAGGCTGCCCGCAGCAGCCGGGCCGGTCGTGCACGCTGCACAGGACGGCGCGCCTTACCGGCGCGGTGTCAGTCGTCGTCGGGGTCATTGCGGCCGACGAACATGTCGTCGAGGGCTTCTTTGGTGATGGCTTCGGTCTCGTCTTCGATGGCTTGCTGGGCGGTCTGGCAGATGAGCTGGTCGAGGGTGTCCATATAGCCGCCGGTGCGCTCGTGGAGTTCTTCCTCGAGGTCCAGGAGCGAGCCGGGCTCGTGGCCGTAGAGCCGGAGGTTGGAGTCGTAGGCCCGCAGCACGGTGCGCCATCCCTCCTCCTGCCCCGCGTGGAAGGGGATGGGGTTGATCCGTATGACAGGCAGGCTGCTGCGGAACTGCTCGGAGGTGCGGGGCCGTTCGGTGCGGCGGCGGTTGTGCAGGCCCTCGTTGACGATGTCGGTGGCGCCGCGACCGCTGTAGATGACCGAGAGGCGCAGGCGGGCCTGGAGGCAGTCGAAGTAGTCGAAGGCACCGGCCAGGTCGCTGTCGTGGATGCGGTCGATTCCGTCGATGAGGAGCAGGGAGGTACGGCTTTCGCGCATGGCGTGGATGACCGGTTCGGTCATGTCGGTGCTGCGGTAGGTCCGCTTGTCGATGTTGACGGTGTGGTCCATGCCGAAGAAGTCCGCGAGCGGCAGGGACCAGTCCATGTTGCTTTCATGGCGCGGAGGGACGTTGATGTAGACGACGGGGGTCCACTCGCTGTCCGGCCTGCGCTCGGTTTCCAGTAGTCCCTGGTAGGCGCGTCCGATCTGGAGCAGCAGCGTGGTCTTGCCGGCACATCCATCGATGATCATGCTCATGCGTTTTCCGGTGGGGCGGAATCGGTTGGTACGCAGGGTGCGCCGCGCGTCCTTCAGCCCCTGGGTCACATCGGGGGTGGAGACGGGGATCATCTCTCCGTGGTAGATCATCCGCGGGTCGGTGTCGGTGACCTTCGTGCCTTTGGGGGCGCAGTCCTGCAAGTCCGGCGGCTCGAGTTTGCGGTGCACGAAGTCCATGAACCCCTCCCGCACTGTGAGCAGTTCGGGATCCAGCGGCGACCACCGTGCAGCGAGAGCTGCGGGGGCGGCTGGTTTCGGGGCGGTGCGCGCAGCGTCCATCACGTCTCCTGCGGGTCTTGGCTGGGTGGGGGCGGGTCCTGATGGGGCCGCGGCGCAGGCCGCTCGGACGGATCCGCTGCCAGTTCCCGGAAGATGTCGCCGGCTGATCCGCCCAGGCTGTGCGCTCCCGCCGGAGCGGGACGGCGCCGCGGGGGCCGGGGCCGGCCCGGCGACGTCGGCGGGGCGGCGGGTTCGAGCACAGCGGCCGGCAGCGCGGCACGGCGGCCCGGGAAGAGGTCCTTGGCATCGACGTTGAGGGACGGTGCGGGCGTCACGCTGCCGGGTTCGGCCCGGGTGATCCCTGCATACGGGTTGGCCGGTGTTTCGGCGATCTCCAGGGGCTGCGGAACGAACGCGGCCACCGGCTTGACGGAGGTGGAGGTGGGGGAGGGGCCGCGCCGTGCGCGGGCCAGGAGATCGTCCACGGCCCG
Organism: Streptomyces sp. NPDC034084; assembly: GCF_055575535.1. NCBI lineage: Bacteria > Bacillati > Actinomycetota > Actinomycetes > Kitasatosporales > Streptomycetaceae > Streptomyces > Streptomyces sp. NPDC034084. The sequence goes on along the minus strand of NZ_JBVISK010000010.1, from coordinate 32,053 downwards.
GGCGATTTCTTCCTCGCCGCCTTCCCGGCCGACGAGGCCGGCGACGAGGTCGGCGGCCTTCTCCCACAGGTACTGGGTCCACGAGTCGCGGATCAGGTGCTGGCACTTGAAATCGAAGGGCACCCACGGACTGCGGGCGGGGTCCTTTTCGACCGTGTGGTCGTACAGCCACACCCGGCTGGGCTCGTAGGGGTTGTAGTAGACCGGCCAGCGCCGGCCCTGTCCCTTGATGCCGGTGTGCCGGTTCTTGAACTCCCGGATGCGATGGCTGACATACGTACGGTTGCCGATCTTGATGCCGTCGCGGGTCACGGTCCGCTTCGCCTGGAGGAGCAGCTTGCGGCTCTCATCCGGTGTGACCGGCCGCGGCACGGCGCCTTCCACGGCGACCGCCGCCGCATACATCTGGTTCGGGGTGAGGACCAGAGAAGGAAGGAAGGGGGAGCGCAGTCCTTCGTGCGGCCGCCGCTGCCATTCGGTGACCACCCACTCGTGCCACAAATCCTGCAGCTCGTTCAGTGTCCACAACCGCTCCTTGTCGACGTCGTCGCCGCGCGTGGCCAGGCTGTTGCCGGTGTAGCCGGCGACGAACTGGGAGAACATGCTCTTGACCGAGGCGTTGGTGCGTTCGATGACCGCCTTGTCGGTGGGGGTGCGCTCCCGGGCGGACTCCACCTCGATGCCCAGCATGCTGCACACGTCCTTGAAGTGCCGGGCCTTGAAGATCTTGGCGTTGTCGACGACCACCGTCTTCGGGCGGATCACCGGCCGCGCCGCGGCACCGGCCATCCGCGGATCGCCGGCCAGCATCTTGGCGTAGGGCGGGTCCGAGTTGGCGGCCAGCGCCTGCGGCGACCAGCCGGGGCGCGCCGCGAGCGGCGCCATCGCCTGACCCAGCAGCAGCGCGGCATCCAGCGACTTGGTGCCGCGGCCGCCGCGGCGCCGGCTGCCCGGCCCCTTCTTCCGGCCCGAAGCCTTGGGAACGATCATCCCGGCGATGAAGCTGCGGCTCAGAACGTCCAAGGCATAGGTCAACTCCACTGCCACGGGACGCCCGTCGTCGCCGAGTGCCAGGACGTCCAGCCCGGTGCCGTCGATCTCCACGCGCTCGCCCAGCAACGACACCGGCGCCGGATGGTAGGGAGGCTCGGGCGGGGCGGTGGCATCACTGCCCCGCCCGGGCGCCGCCTTCAGCGACTCCGCCGAGATCCCCAGCCGCTTGAGCAGGTCGTAGAAGGTGGTACGGGCCGGCATCAGGTCGCGGTACTCATCCGGATGCGCGCGTCGCAGCGTCGCGCGCATCCGTTTGTACAGCCGGGAGAAGGTGCCCGCCGACGCGCCGCGCTGGGCTTTGTCCTCCTGCTGGATCAGCGCCACCACCCGCTCGTCGACGTTGCCGTGGACGGTGCTCGTGCGCAGCCACCGCTTGTCGACCAGACCGAGCAGCCCGTGTGCTTCGTAGGCCAGGCATTTGCGCTGCACGGTAGCGACCGACCCGGTCAGGCCGGCCGCCTTCAGCTCGGCCGCCTTCAGGGCGTAGCGGGCGGTGCGGGTGGTGGTCGCCAGATCGTAGCCGCGCCGCGCAGTGAAGGCGCCGTCCCGGGCGCCGACAGGGCGGCCGGTCAGCACCTCCCGGACGTGCTCCTCCCAGCGGCGCACGTCCTTCAGCTGTTCTTCATCCAGCCGCTCCAGTACGGACAGGTCCGGCACCGCTCCCGGCTCCTGCGCCATCCCGTCGGCCTTCAACACGGCGAAGTCCGGGGCGGATACAAGGACGCAGACCACCACCAGCGCGTCCTGGCCGCCGTCGTCCATCGCCGCCAGGTGCACGGTGGAACCCTGCAAGGCGCCCACCAGATAGCGGCCTGTCTTCCATTGGACCGTCATTCCCGGCCGGAGCGTCCCGGCCGGCGCGTCCGGGGCGTCGACTGGCAGGGAAAGGACGGCGCTCATGCTGCCGCTCCGGCCGCCCACACCAGGCTGTCGGGGGTCAGGGGCTCATCCCAGTGCGTCGTCAGGTCCTGCGTCCACAGCAAGTTCCAGCTGCTGGCACGGCCCTGTCCCGGAGGAAGATCCACCGCGTCGGCGCCCCTGCTCAGCGGCAGAGGGCGGGCGAATGCCTCCAGCAGGACGGCCCTGGCGCTGGCGTCGGCGAACTCGTCGTGACGGAACTGCGAGACGATGTACACATTGCGGCGCAGCTGGCCGCCCGGGGCGCGGGCGACATCCACCTGCCATCCCGCCTGCGCGGCGGCTGCCTGGGCCACCGACCATTCCTGATCGTCCGGCTCCCTCCCGTCGGGGGAGTGCAGATAGATGATCTGCTGCCCCTCGACGGTGCGTGCCATGAACGCCGGGTTCACCACCCCCGCACGCTCACCCTCGCGCCATTCGACCTGCAGCGACGGTGCAGCCAGGTAGATGATGCACGGATCGCGGTCGAGGAACATGGCCGCATACGCGTGTTCCCGGGACCGGCAGCTGACGTCCTTCTTTGTGGTGGACGACCACCATTGGCGCACCTTCGACTTCCGTCCCCGGTAGGCGCGCTGCTCGTGCAGCACCGGCCATTCCTCCACCGGAAGTCCGCGCAGCGCCCGTGGAGTGCCGAGGCGCTCGCGGCCCATGTCGTCGCGGTAGCGCACCTGTAAGTCCACGAGCTGCTCCCCTCGTGCCGCGCCGTGCCGTGCTGCGCGGCAGATGTCCACCAGGCTCCGGGCCTCCTGCGGCCTCGTGGGACACAGCCGCAGTGGTTCACCCGAAAGGATGCAGATGCCCTTGCTTCCTTGACGGCGTTTGCCTGCTGCTGGATAGCCGCTGGGCGCTGATCAGGCAATGCCACAGCAGGCGTACGTGGCGCGGACGACTACAGAAACAGCCGGTCCATCGAGTTGGGCATGCGCACCCACGGCAAGCATGTCAGTTCCTCCACCGGCGCCAAAGGGGAGGGCAGGGCATGACCTGTCGCCCTTCGGACGTCGACGCTTGCGGGCACTTCCCCGCTGGAAAGCTGCGGAATGCCCCGCTGCAGAGGCCGGTGCTGACGGTGCCAGACGGTCAGTGGCTCGATAAACCGGTAGCCGTGCCGGTGCGTTGTCCGCGGCAGCCAGTCCTGGTACTCGGTGCTGCGCAGTACGCCGTTCAGGCGGCGCACCTCGAGCCAGGCCAGGTCCCGGGTCAGCAGCGAAAGCCGGCTGAACTGCGCCAGGGGCCGCACCCGCTGCTCGCCCAGCTGCGCCGCAAGGACACCCCACTGCTTCGTCTGCGCGGGGTCCTCTAGATACCCGGAGCGCACGAGGATGGAACAGGCGTCCGCGAACACCCACCGTCCGGCAGGGCCCAGGCGTTTGCGCACCCGGTTCAGGCGCTGCTGCGCGCGCACGACCTCCGCGAGCTCGCTCAGATCGACGTAGGGGGGGTCGGTGCTGCGGGAGTTGTCCGTCCAGCGCTGGTGGCGCAGGCACACCTGCCAAGGGTCGGGAAGGATCAGCCAGGCGGGCGAGCGGGTGCTGCGGCGCGCCGCACACAGGGAGCAGGCCTGCACGATGTAGCCGGCCCGCGCGTCCCAGGGCCATTCCCAGTCGTCCTTGGCGTTCTTGGGCATGAGGAATTCGTCGCGCAGCCCGATCAGACGCTCCTGCATCTCGGCGACGGTGTGGCCGGCCAGGGTGGCCAGCCGCTCGCGCGCATAGCGGCTGACATACATCTCGGTGTACTGGGGATCGACGGGCACCGGGCCGGTGCCCATGCTCCGCAGCACCTCTTCCGTAGGGCGGTTGTTACGGGCAGCCAGCCGCGTCACGTACGAGCCGGTGGACTCGCCCTGCAGAAACCGCAGCCGCAGATGCATCCGGCGCCGCCCGAGCCATTGGTCCCGCTTCTCCACCACGACGGCGCTCCTTCCGGGATGTCCGGCCGCGGCTTCATCTAACTGCCGCCGCCCCGGCAGGCAGCCCAGGCTCACGAAACGGTCCCACCTGGCCTACACCCGGTCCCAGAGGCGACCCCTTACGCACACGCGAAGAAAACAAAGAGCAGCTTCGATCAGCGTCGGCCGGACCTTGCAGGAAAGCTGCCAGGCTCTCCACTGCAAAAAGGCTGGTGAAGGTGCCCTGCGGGCACGGAGTTCCGCGGCAAGGGAGTCAGCGCGTCACATGTCCGGCCGTGTTCAGCTGCGCCCCCACCAAAGAGAAGCCGTCGCTGCGGGAGTGGACGCCCTGAGCGGCACGCGACACGCGGCCGCGACCATCATTGCCGCCTGCGGCACCGGCAAGACCCTCATCGGCAAGCGCGTCGCCGAGCACTTCGCTGCGCGGGGCCCCGTCCTCGTCCTCGTCCCGACTCTTGAACTCCTGACCCAGACCGCGGCCCGCTGGCTGGCCGACGGCGGCTTCGACCAGCTCATCGGCGTGTGCTCACTGCCCGGCGTTCACGACCGCAGCCTGCGCGGCCGTCTGCTGCTCACCGCAGACGCCCGGGTCCTGGCCCGCCGCGTCTCCGAGGGAGGACGCATCGCCGTCTTCGCCACCTACGCCTCCCTGCCCACCATCGCCGAGGCCCACCGCGGCGAACGCCTGCCGCCCTGGGCCTTCGCCCTGGCCGACGAAGCCCACCGCACCAGCGGCGACTGGGACAAGCGCTGGGCGCTCATCCACGACGACCGCGCCATCCCGGCCGCGCACCGCCTCTACATGACCGCCACGCCCCGCAACTGGCGCACCACACCCAACCCGAAGGCGCGCACCCGGATCGAACGACTCGCCTCGATGGACGACCCCACCATCTACGGCCCCGTCGTCTACCGCCTGGACCTGGCCGAGGCGATCGAACGCGGCATCCTCGCCGACTACCAGCTCATCGTGCCGGAAGTCCACGACAGGATGCTGCGCGACATCCTCCACGACCCCCTGCCCACCCCCCATCAGGACGGGCTACGTCTGGCCGCGATGCAGGCGGCCCTGCTGATGTCCATGGCCGAGCACGACGCGCGCCGGGTACTGTCCTTCCACGGCCGGATCGCCGCCGCCCGCGGCTTCGTCGCCTCTCTGCCCGAGACCGCCGACGTGCTCGCCGACCGCACCGGCATCCGCAACCCCTGGGCACACGCCCTGCACTGCCACCAGGCGCCCTGGCGACGCCAGCAGATCTTCCACGAGTTCGAGCACTTCTCCGCCCACAGCCCAGGGAGCACCGCCGGCAGCCACGACTGCGCCGTACTCGCCAGCGTCCGCGTGCTGAGCGAAGGCGTCGACGCCCCCGACACCGACGGCATCCTGATCGCCGATCCGCGCCGCAGCCCCAACCACATCGCCCAGAGCATCGGCCGGGCCCTGCGCAAACCCCCGGGCCAGGCCAAGTGCGCCTCCATCTTCATCCCCGTCTACATCGCACCCGGCCAGTCCACCCGGCAGGCCATGGAATCCTCCTCCTTCTCGGACTTCTGGCGCTTCTTCAACGGCCTCGCCGTCTACGACACCAAGGCGTACCAGCGCTTCGGCCCCTTTTTGAAAGCGCGGCCACAACCCCTTGCACCTCGCCCGCACCGTGCCCGCGAGATCACCCGCACCCTGAAACTGCGCACCCACAAGGCCCCCAACAACGCCTTCTGGAACGACGGCCTGCAGGCAGCCCAGGCCTTCCGCACCCGCCACCATCACCTGAACATCCCCAGCGAACACGTCACCAGCGACGGCTTGGCCCTGGGCCAGTGGATCGGCCAGCAACGCTCTCTCTACGCCGCAGACGCCCTGCCGGCCGACCGCATCGCCGCCCTCACCAGCATGGGACTGTCCTGGCCGCATCCCCCCGAAAGCTTCGAACACCACCTGGCCCAGATCACCGCCTGCGCCGCCCGCCACGGCACCCTCGCCCTGGGCAAGAACGCCCACGGCGGCGACCGCCGCCTGGCCGCCTGGCTGGAGACCATGCGCCGCCGCGCCGACACCGGCCAGCTCGCCCCTGCCCGCATCGCCTCCCTCAACGCCGTCGACCCCTTCTGGAACCCGCCCTGGAGCCTGCGCTGGCAGTACACCTACGCGCAGATCAGACGCCGTCTGACCACCACCACCTGGCGGTGCACCTACCACCGCCACGACAGCCGTGACTCCGCCTGGGACAGCTGGCTGGACCGCCAGATCACCCACTTCCACCTGCTCGATCCCCAGCAGAGGCATCTCCTGGCCGCCCTGGTCGGCGCCTGCCCCGACGCCCGCCCCCACGCCATGCTGCTGACCCGTCCCACCGGCCTGCGCGAGCGGGCCTTCAACCGCGGCCTGCGCGCGGCACGCCAGTACCACCAACGCCACGGGCACCTCGACATGCCCAAGGACCACACCGAAGAGGTTTTCGGCGACTACCCCGTGCACCTCGGTGCCTGGCTGGCGCGGCGGCGCAGGGACAGCGCCCAGATGACCCCCCGCCAGCAAGCGGGCCTGGCAGCTCTCGGCTTCGAGACGATGCCCATCTTCCTGCCGCCCGCACAGCCATTTCGCGACGCAGTTGCCTGAACCAGCGACCACGCTCCGCCGGGCGGCCGGAGGTCAGCCTTTACCCGTGCCGGCCGCGAAGTAGAAGACGCGCGAGCCGCGCTTGGACCGCGCCGCCCGCCCCTGCTCGACCAGCGCCTCCAGCGCGTGACGCATCGCAGGCTCCTTGATCCTTCGGCCGGGGTGCGCCCGGGCCAGCGCGGTGGCGACATCGTGCGACGAACAGGGCTCGCCCCGCCGTTTCAGCTCATCGGCCACCAGATCCCGCAGCGTCGGCGCCTGCTGCGCGGCCGCCGGCGTTTCATCCGGTGCCCCGGCATCCCGGCGACCACCAGGAGCGGCACCGTCGTCCGTGTGCGGCACACCGTCGGACACGGGCGCAGCGGCAGGACCGCTGCCGGTCGTGGCTGCACGGTCCGGCCCTGGTTCGGGGCAGGCGGCGGGGGAGTGACCGGACAGGGCCTCCCGCATGCTCAGCAGCAGGGCGTGGTTGCCCTCCAGGGTGTGCAGCTGATCCTGCAACGCGTCGATTTCCGTACGGACACGCTCGCGGTCTTTTTCGACGAGCTCCAGGTCGGCATCGATCTTGGCCGCGTAGTTCGTTCTGAGGGTGAGAAGTTCCGGGGTCGCTTCCACTATGACGGCCAGCCTCCCGCAGCAGTGCGCACTCCGGGGGACGTTAGCGTCCGCACGGCGCTGCCCGGCGACTGTGAACGAGAAGGGACCGATCTTTGCCCGACCATGTGCGCACGTGGTCAATTGTCGTCATTATGCGACTGGTTCCACATTTCCCATGAGCCGCGCGAGCGGTGAGCCGGTGGACCGGCACGGTGTGTGCAAGCAACAGCAGGGACCAGCCTGTCGCGCCTCTGGACACGTGAACCACGCGAATCCTTGTGGGTGAGAGCGGAGAGCAAGGCAAGGGGCCGTCCAGCTGTGAGGGGGCCTCAGGCCGGGCTGGGAACTGCTGGGTGCTGCCGCCCCGTGCCGTTCCCTGACCACCAGGCGGCCCACTGCCTTCGCCGGCCTGATCCATCTGGTCTGCTGCGGCGGGCCGAGTGGTGAACCGCTCGGGTGTGATGGGCACGGCGCAGGAGACCGGGGCGCCCTGGCTGGCAGCTGCATGCCGACCGGGTCAGGCGGCGCCGAGTTGGGGGGCGTGCCGCTGCTGCATGGTTCCGAACACCTCGTCGAATGCGAGGGAGCGTCTCATGGGTACCAGGTGGTAGGGGGAGCCTGAGCCTGCGGCGGGTTGCGGACCTGTGCGGCCCAGCATGAGGACGTCCAGGGGAGTGAGGACGTCGAGGTTGTCGAAGACGTAGCAGATCGGCAGCTGCGTCCATGCGGCGAGCTGGAGGTGCGCTGTGACGGCGGCCCGCTCCACCGCGTGGCGGTGGGTGATGCGGCTGGTCATGCGGCTCTTGCAGTCGATCAGAAACACCTGACGGTCCTTGGCGGCCACCAGATCGGGTGTCCAGCGCAGCGAACTCTCGGTGCCCCGCAGGGCGACTCGCACCGCCTCGGTCAGCACGCCCTGGCCCCAGGGGCTGACGTTCCATCCGCGCAGGGCGAGTTCTTCGGCGACGCGCCTTTCGTGTGCGTCGCCCACGGCCTTCCTCTGCTGAAAGCTCGGCATACCGGCAAGTGTCGCTCTCCTCCTCGAGCCCGAAACAACCCGGTGCCCCGTCTCGGACACTCCTGGCCAGGAGTGTTGGCGGTCGTTGTCGTTCATTGGCGTTCATGGGTGTCCGCCGGTGTCTCCCTGCGTCTCATGGCGTCTCACTCTGCCTCGAAACAACATGACCGAATCTGACTCCTGCGGCCGTGGACCGGGAGGTGCGGCCCACCTGCCGTATGTCTCTTCGTCCCGCCGTGGCGGGACCGGACGATGGCGGGACGCGGCTCGGCCGCGCCGCCTTCCGCGCCGTTTCGGAAGGGACGGGAAGGTTGCCAGGTGCTCACCTTCCCGGTGCGGCGCTGTTCGTTGCGCCGCGTTCGGGGAGGAGACGCCAGGTGATCTCGTCGTGCTCCCTGAGGTGCTGCCAGGCGTCAAGTAGACGGCAGCGGACCAGTTGGTCAAGGAGATCCTCCACCTGCTGCGGGGACTGACCGCCCAGCCGGGCAAGCACGTCGAGTTCCGCACTGCCGAAGCTGTCAGACGTGTGAGCTGCCAGGATCAGAGCGGTGAGCTGCACCGCGGGAGACATCCCGCGCGGCGCGACCAGCGGAACAGGGTGCAGGGCCCAGTGCGCCGCGCGGGCGCGGGCGCCGCGACCGGATGTCTGGGTCTGCATGTCCGCATCGAGCAGACGCGCTTCCACGTGGGGACGCCGCGGAACGGAACAGCGCAGCCACCCGGCATGTTCCAGTTCGCTCCACAGTTCCGCACGGCCGTGCAGCCGCATGCTGCGCAGAAGACCGCTGGGGAGCCGGACGCGGCCTCGGCCGTCGGCGCGCAGGGCGCACTGCAGGGCCAGCAGCCGGGCGGCGGAGGAGGAGAAGCGGGGCAGCGCCACCCCGAGGTAGGTGAGCATTTCCCGGACACGCTGCCGCTCGCCCGGTCCGTGCGGGGGACGAGTGCGCCGGGCTGCCGCACCGGCCGGCCGCGGGCGTGTGGAGACGAGCAAGGTGTCGGGTACGACGGCGGTGTTGGTGGTGGCGGCCGCGCAGGCGGCGCATGCGTCCGCCAGCCGCCACACGCGGCCGCTGCGGTCGCAGGTCAGCGCCAGGAGCACGGGGCCGGCGCAGCCGCGGTGGCGCGGGTGCCAGGAGCAGTTCCGGGCCCGGCACTGACAGGTCCGCAAATGCCCGGGCAGCACGTCGCGTCGGGCGTGACGGGCCAGGTGCGTCAGGGCGACGGAACGGGCTGAGGCGGCCTGCAGCCGGTAGCCGTGCAGCGTGCATTGCGGGCAGCTCAGCAGCGGCCCGCCCGGCTGCGGGTGCAGCTGAACCGTCCAGATGCGCTGCACCGTCTCGTGCGTGGAGAGCGTCATCGGGCTCGCTGTCCTCCGATCTGCGGGCCGTCGAACGGGTGCGTCACAGACGCCGGAGGCCGGGAGCTGAGCGCTCCGCAGCGCCGATCCCCGCACCGCCGACGTCACCCCTTCCCTAGCAAATAGTGCAGAGGTCTGCACTGACAGGGCAGGGTTCTGCACCGTCGGATGGTGGGGTGACGATCTTGCCGCTCGACCCCGACCTCGCCGCGCTGCGCGTGACGCTCGCGCGCCTGAGGGTCGAGCGCAACTGGACCTTCGACGAACTCGCCCGCCGCAGCGGTCTGGCCCGGCGCACCCTCATCGACCTGGAACACGGCCGCACCACCGGCAGCGTCACCACCTGGCACGCCCTCGCCCACGCCCTCGGCGTCCCCATCGACGAGCTCCTCGGCTCCCTCTGCGCAGACCACGCCCCACCCGGCACGCCGCAACTGTGAACCGCCCGTCAGGCGCCTCCCTCGCCCCGGTGCGACATCACCTGAACAGGCGACCCGTCCTCGATCGCAGGTTCGCTCACTCGTGCGGGCGTTCCCCGGGATTGCGCCATCCGCAGGACACCGTGAGCAGCCGTCCCGGTGCGGCGGCGCGCCGCCTGGCACCTTCACCGCCATGTGCCCCAACTCCACCTCCACCGCATGCCGCTGGGACGGCAGCCCCCGCGACACCCGGCCCCGACGCCCGCTGCGCGTGGCCGCCACCAGCCCCAGCCGCCTGCTGCGCACCGGCCAGAGCAGCCGCTGCCGCGCGTGCGGCAACCCCATCGACTTCTACCAGCGCACAGACCAGCGCCCCATCGCCCTGCACCCCGCCGAACTGGCCGCTGCCCTCGTCCCCGTTTCCTGCCGCTGGCACCTGAGCTGCGGCATCGCCCACCCGCACGGTGACGGCAGCGCCTGGTGCCGCATCCCGCACGCCGTGCTCTGCCCGGCCCGCATCCCGACGCTCCGCCTGACCTCCCACGTCGAGGAGATGCGCCGCCGACTCGGCGTCCGATCCCGCCGCCTGATCGACTCAGGGGTTTTCGCTCCGGCCGCGCCGCCCCCGCCCGAGCCGGACGCCAGCAGCGCCCGGCCTGCCCGCCCCGTCGTACAGCTGCTGCTGGGCCGCTATCTCGCCGACCGGCCGATCGAGGACATTCGGTGTGTGGCCCAGACCCGGCACCGCCGCCGCTGTCCGCTGCCCGTACTGGCTCCCGGCACCCCCAAAGGGATCTGGAAGCTCCTGCCCGCCGGCCCCCAGCGCGGCCAACTCACCCTGCCCACCGGACCGATGGCCGTCTACGACCTCAGCCGCCTGCCGTACGGCGAGCAGCTGCGCTGGCGCACCCAGCACTGCCCCGCCCATGCCGCAGCGCCGAACGCCGCCGACCTCGCCCTGGCCGGATGGCAGGTCTTCGACCCCCTCCTGCACGCAGCCCACATCCGCACCCGCCTCCCGCATGCCCCCGGCGACCAGGCGTGACGATGGCGCACCACGCCCTGGAAATCACCCTGACCCGGCCCCTCACCACGGCCGAACTTCAACACGCCGCCCGCACGATGCGGCTCGCCCCCGACCGCGACGCCACCCGGCTCATGACCGTCGTACGCGCCACGACCCCTCGAAAGGCCATCACCCGACTGCGCCGCCAGATCGGCACACGGCTGCCCGTCGACGTCATCACCACGCACTACCCCGACCGAAGCGGCAAGATCCTCCTCAACGTGGCCTTCGCGTCCGCCGCACACACCGCCCTCAGGGCAGCGGCCGACCGAGCAGCACAAACACCCCAGCGCTTCCTGGAGCTGGCCGTTCACCAGGACCTTGCCCAGCACGCCGCCGCCGAGGCCGACCGCCTCGAACGAGCCCTGCAGCACCTGCTTGCCCACACCACCCCAGCCCATCTCATCGCGGCCGTCGGGCACTGCCTGACCCGCACCTCCGGAGCCGCGCCGTGCTGAACCCGACCGACGAACAGGCCGCCGCAGCCGACGCCTTCCATGCCGGCGAACACCTGTCCCTGCAAGCCGGCGCGGGCACCGGCAAGACCACCACCCTGACCCAGCTCGCCCACGCCACCCAGCGCCGCGGCCGCTACCTCGCCTACAACCGGGCCATCGCCCAGGACGCCACCAGGCGCTTCCCCAAAAGCGTCCTGTGCAAGACCGCCCACGCACTGGCCTACGCCGCCGTCGGCCACCGCTACACCAGCCGCCTGGGCGCCCCCCGCCGCCCCGCCTGGCAGACCGGCCAAGCCCTCGGCATCACCAAAGCCATCCGTGTCGGCGACCGCGACCTGTCCCAAAAGACCCTCTCCTATGTCACCCTGCGCACCGTGGCCCGCTTCTGCCACACGGCCGACGCGACGATCACCCGCCACCACGTCCCCCAGCTGCGCGGCCTGGAAGAGCCCAGCCTGCACGCAGAACTCGCCGCCCACCTCGTCCCGTTCGCCCGCAAGGCGTGGCTGGACCTGCAGCACCCCGACGAGGGCGCCGTCCGCTTCGACCACGACCACTACCTCAAGATCTGGGCCCTCACCCAGCCGAAGATCGACGCCGACTTCCTGCTCCTGGACGAGGCCCAGGACACCAACCCCGTCGTCGAGAAGATCTTCCTCACCCAACGCGACCACGCCCAGCTGGTCATGGTCGGCGACTCCGCCCAGGCCATCTACCACTGGCGCGGCGCCAAAGACGTCATGGCCGGCTTCGACGGCACCCAGCTCGCCCTGTCCCGGTCCTTCCGCTTCGGCCCCCGCCTCGCTGAGGAAGCCAACCGCTGGCTGCACCTGGCTGACGCCCCCATCCGTCTCACCGGCGCCGACGCCGTGCCCACCGAACTCGGCCCCGTCACCCGGCCCGACGCGGTCCTGTGCCGTACCAACGTCGGCGCCATGGCCCAGGTCATGGAGCTGCTGTCCGACGGACACCGGGTGGCGCTGGCCGGGGGAGGAGACAGCCTGCGCGCTCTGGCCCTGGCAGCCCGCGACCTCAAAGAAGGACGCCGCACCACCCACCCCGAACTGGTGCTGTTCACCACCTGGGGCGATCTGCAGGACTACGCCGCCTACGACCCCGCCGGCCGCGATCTGCAACCCCTGGTCGACCTGGTCGACACCCACGGCGCGGACGCCATCCTGGCCGCCGTGGCGCATCTCGCGCCCGAAGACCAGGCCGAGGTAACCGTCTCCACCGCGCACAAGGCCAAAGGCCGGGAATGGGCACAGGTGAAGATCGCCGACGACTTCACCCCACCCTCCGACGGGCCGCCGCACCGCACGGGGCAGGCAACCGTCCGCCGGATCGACGACAAGGAGGCCTGCTTGGCCTACGTAGCCGTCACCCGTACCCGGCACCGCCTCGACATCGGCGGCCTGGCCTGGATCAACGAGCATACGGAAGGAGCATCGGCCGGTCCTCAGCCACCGCGGTGATGCCCAGGGCGGTTCCGAGCGTTCGGAGCCTACGCCGGGAAGATGCACGGGGAGCAGCGGTACGGAACGCAAGGGACGGGCGGCTGCCTCTGTCGGTGACGCTGCATGCGAGAAAGTCCTCAATGGGCCCTGTGCATCATGAAAAATGCACGTCAGATGGCCTGGTGTGCGTAGGCGTCGGGAGGCTCGGGTAGGTCCGGGGCGGTAGTCCACCGACAAGGTCATCCGTCCGCGATGCCCCCTGTGAGCTGACCGCGCGCGGTGAAGGGATCGCTGAGAGGTGAGGATGGCTACCCCGGCCCGTTGTCAGTGCCCGCCCGTAGCCTCGTAGAGGCAATCGTGCTGAAGGGGGCCCCATGACAGTCCGACCCTGTTCCAGGTGTGGCAAGAATGAGAGTGCCAATCGCAAAGGCAAGCCAGGACGCTGTGTTGAGTGTATCGATGCGATCTACCGTGCACTTAAGGTAGATCCAGAGGGGACGTTCGTATCTCCTAGGGCCCCGAGGAACTACCGGTGCCAGACCTGTGGCAGGCCAGGGGCGATTCCGTACAAGGAGATCCAATCGCGAAGTGTTGAACTCTGCAACTGGTGCGTCGGTCGCCGCATGTATGAGGACGGTCTGGCGCGGGACCCAGAGCACTGGCTGATGGACCAGAGCGACGTGGCCCGAATGGTCCGCGAAGCAGGTTTTGAGATGGTGGATGGGTCTGGGAGGACGCTTCCCGAGAGTCAAATGGTCAGCCGTATCGGGGAAGTTTGGGAGTCGATCGATGTCGTGTGCTTACTCTGTGCTGCCCCGAACACCTTCAACGCCGTCCACATACTTTCGAGTTCGAGTAAGCCATGGACGCATTGCTATACATGTTTCACGTCAAAGTTCGCTGGTTGGCAAAACGAGTTCTATGGCAAGTTCGGATTGATTCGAGAGCACGACGGGTATGCGAAGCTATCGGATCCAGTCTCTGCGCACTGTGCTGAGCCCGACTGTGGTGCGAGCAGGAAGGTCTCCATCTGCGCGCTGGCTGCTGGCGCCCCTCCTTGCTTGCGGTGCGCAGAGGGCATCGACCCGGATCTCCCTCACTGGGTATATCTGATCCACTTTCTACCCCTTGGGCTGATCAAGGTCGGAATCACGCATAGCGAGCCGAGGGTGTATGACCGCGTCGCTGCCCACATCTCTCGGGGCGGCGTCCTGATTGATCGGTGCCTCGTTCCGAATCGGGAGGCTGCTCGCACTGTCGAGGATTGTGTATTGGAGTCGATGCGCCAGCACCTACGCTCTGGAGATCCGAGAGACTTCCCTCAAGGAGGGTGGACTGAGACCTGGGTCGACAGTGCTCCCTCCTTGGACCTCGGCGCGATGATTGATGAAATCGCTACCCGGAAGGCCCCTGGATTCGATCGAGGGGCAAGGGTGGAAGACTCCCCATCATCGCTGGCAGTGGACGGCAGCATGCACGGTAGGTTCGTGTTCTCTGAGGAGGTTTCGGAGAGTGGAGAGGTCACTCATATCGTGACCTTTGTCCATCCGCTGCTTGAGTGATCAATTTCTGTCTTAGCTTCGCTGTAGGGGAGTTGGAAAGGTGGAGTGGAGTGGTACGAAGTAAGGCGCCAGCATGGGCGTATGACTGATCTTGATCACCAATGAGCGGTGTACATCGCGAAGCCGCAGGTCGCGGGTCTGGTGTGAATACGAGTGGGGTACTCGCGCCGGTCGGCGGCCAATGGCCTTGGTGTAGATCATTGAGTGGGTCCGGTTTCGGTGGGATGCCTGGTTCGGCTGCGCCCGCGGCTTGCTCCCGCCTAGGATCCGTCGGCATGTCGGCACGCCACGAGATCGCGGGAGGGCCCGGGATGCAGGAGCGGCAGTGGATCACCGCTCGCCGGAGCGAACTGGACGCCCTCGCCGAGGAGTTGGCCAAGCAACTTCAGGAAGTCCAGGTCGAGCGGGACGAACTGGCGATCGGGGAGCGGGTGTTGAACCGCCTGGCTGAGCAGGTCCAAGCCGACGCCAGGCTGTCGCTCCGGTAGCGGCGCAGGTGGCCGGGCGGGCGGTTCTGCTCATCCCGCACCGCAGCGACGCGGCCGATGAGGGCGCGCTGCCCGGCGACTACCGTAAGGTCCTGGCGATCGTGCGGGAGGCCGACGGCCCGGTGCAGGTCAGGGCGGTCGGCGAACGGCTGGGCCTGGACGCCTCGGTGTCCGGCAAGCTGGAGCCGCTGCGGGCGAAGATGACCAAGCTCGCCGACCGCGGCTGGCTGCACAAGCGTCCCGACGGCAGGTTCACCGCACGCGCGCAGGCGTAGGGAGGCGTGCGCCGGCGGGGCGTAACTCGCCTGCCGCCGACGGCAGTTGAGTTTGGTGTGAAGAAAAACAACCATCCCGTCGAGGGCCTTGACGGCCTTGCCTACATTGCCCGCCTGCTGCTGCCGAGTGCCACCCTGAACTGGCTCGCAGATCTGATACGCGGCCATTGCAAGAAGATCAGTTCACGGTGGCGGGCCCCTCGGGGAAGATCGCCGCCATCGTGCTCGCGGTACTGCGCTGTGACCAGCGGTCGGGCGACCTGGCCGGTGGCAACGGGATACATCGCACCACCGTGACCAGGTGGGTGCGGGAAGTCGTCGGCCTGCTGGCCGCCCGCGCTCCGCGCCTGGACCGCGCCCTCAAAAAGATCGCCCACAAGGGTGGCGGGGTGGTGCTGTTGGACGGCACGCTGAATCGCACCCGGCGGCGCACCGGTAAAGAGAACCGGAAGAACTACTCCGGCAAGAGCAAATGCCATGGCCTGCTCGTCATCTCGCTCACCGACGACCGCGGCCGACTGCTCTGGGTCTCGGCGGCCCGGCCCGGACGCACCTCGGAGATCACCGCCTGCCGCCACGACCAGCTCACCGCCAAGCTGCGGGCGGCCGGCCTCGGCGCCATCGCCGACCTGGGCTTCGTCGGGCTCGACGACAGCAGTCCCGACGCCGACCTGGCGGTGATCACCGGCTACAAGGCCGCCCGGAACCGGCCCCTGACCCGCGGCCAGAAGCTGTCGAACACCGCACTGGCAGCGGTCCGGGCACCGGTGGAGCACGGTTTCGCCCACCTCAAGAACTGGCGCGTGCTCGGCAAGGTCCGCACCGACCCGACGTGGGCGACCGCCCTGGTCAGGTCCCTGCGCGTCCTCACAAACCGCGAAGTTTCCCGGTGACCGACGATCTTCACCGAAGTCATCCACCCACGACCACCACGAGCATCCCGAACCCCGCACACACCAGACCCGTGACCAGCAACTTCACGATGCACACTGCTCAATGGCCGCCCGCTGTCCACAGGAGGCCCCGGCAGGCTTCTTGAGCTATGGACATCAGCTCGCCGGGTATCGCCCGGCACAACAAGAAGACGCCGCGCTGCGAACGCCACGATGCCCTTCTCCAGCCCGAGGAGCGCACCGAGTTCGCGGCCCGGTTCCCGGCCGGCCACCAGGCGCAGATGGCGTTCCTCCTGGCCCGCTACGCCGGCAACGCCTCCCTGGTCGCCGCGCTCTTGGGCACTGGAGTGCGTACGGTGCGCCGCCACTGCCGTGGGTGGCCGCCACCGCCCGGGCTCCGGCTGCGCCGGGCCCTGCGCCGCCGTGTCGTGGATCTCGTGTGCCCGCGGTGCCTGTCCGATCGTGCGGTGGAACAGGCGCGCCAGGCAAATCGGGAAGCCCGGCGCGCGGCCCGACGGCTTCCGCGTGATCCCGGCGGCGTGGATCGCTGACACACCGGGTGCCCGAGAATCTTCAGCTCCCTCAGAACACTGAAAGCTTTTCTGCATTGGCGATAGTGAAAAGCTGATTTCGGTGCGGAAGTTGCATAGATTCGGGTAAGATGGTGGCATGGGATTGCACTTGGAGGAGTCGCTGCGGCTGACGGTGGCCGCGTTGATGCAGGTAACGGGTGAATCGCAGCGGTCGGTCGCGGGGGTGCTGGGGCTGACGCAGACACAGGTGTCGCGCCGGCAGTCGGGCGCCATCTCCTGGAGCCTGCGCGACGTCGACGTCCTGGCCGAGCACTACGGCATCAGCGCGCTGGATCTCCTGGCGGGTCCGACCAGAGCGTGCGAGGCGCTGCCCGCCGACAGGCGCCGTACCGGGCGGACCGAAGCGAGGGGGACGGACCGGTGAGCGACTTCGACGCGATCGACTCGCTGCTTGACACCGTCGGCCCCCAGGCCGAACTCCCGCCCTCCCATGTGCGCCGCGAGCTGCGGGAGCGGGCCCGGCTGTCCAAGGCACAGGTGGCACGCGCGCTCGGCGTGAGCCCCTCAACCCTCAGCGGATGGGAAAGCGGCCGGGACCCGGCCGGCGAGATCCGCACCAAATACGCCTATCTGCTGGACGGACTGAACGCCAAGCTCGCCACCGAGACCGAGCCCGAGACCGAGACCGAGGCGGCACCGGCTGCGGAGCAGCCCGTTACGTCAGGCACGGCCCCGACCGCCATTTCCTTGTCTTCGCCTGACCTCGGCCAGGACGAGGACGGGGACGACGTGGAGCTGCTCGTCGCCCCCGAGCCCTGTGTGCTGTGCGGCCATCCCGCCGGACAACGCGTGGCGGGGTTCGCTCAGCACCTGACCCCGGCCGACTGCCGGCCCACCGCCACCGGGGCCCCAGCTGCCCCGCCAGCCGGACAGCCCACTACGCACACCTTGAAAGCGCCGCTGCGCACGCCACGTCCGGCACGTGCGGCGGAGCGTTCCAAGGGCCCGGCCCGCCACGCGTTCCAGGAGACGTCCGGCCCGGTCGACCTGATCCGCGAGGCCGTGCAGGGTGCGCTTGCCGAGCACCGGGGCGACGTCGACGCAGCCACGGCGGCGCTGGTGAAGCGGGCCATCCCGGACGCGATGCGACTGCTGGACGAGACTCGTAAGGGCGCCCGCTACGACGTGATCGCGCACCCCTGGATCCCCGACATCCTCAAGAAGCAGACCGCGCGCGGCGCGGACCAGATCTGGGAAGCCCGCCCCAAGTGGACCCGGCACGAACTCCCGCCCGGCCGGCATCAGGTGACCGCGCTCGACATCAACGGCGCCTACCTCTCCGCCCTCAAGACGCACCTCCCTCTGGGCCAGCTCGAGCACTCCACCGGCCTCGCCCACGACCGCCGCCGCTCCGGAGTCCACCTGATCACCCCGCCCGAGTGGGAGCACGAGGCGGTGCTGCCCAATCCGATCGGCCAGCGGGACGAGCCCGGTCCCCTGTGGGTCACCGAGCCGACGCTCCGCCTCCTGCTGCGCCTGTCCGGCCCCAGGCACCAGCTGTGCGAGCCTCCTCAGATCCACGAGTCGTACACCTCCGGGGCCACGGAGAACCTGCTGGAGAAGTTCCGTATCGCCCTGAAGGACGCCCGCGACACGGCGATCGAGCAGGGCGACACGGTGACGCTGGAGTACGTGAAGGCGATGTACTCGAAGTTCGTCTCCACCATGGGGGAATCGAACTACAACCGGGAGCTCTACCGCCCGGACTGGATGCACCTCATCCGAAGCCAGGCCTTCGCCAACCTCTGGCTCAAGGCACTCAAGGCCCATGACGAGGGCCTGGCCGTCGTCCGGGCGATGGGCACCGACGAACTCCACGTCATCGGTGACTGGCGCCGTGTCTTCCCCGAAGGCCGAGCTGTTACCGAGGTCAAGGTCAAGGACACGTACACCGCCGGAACCGACGCTGGTGAGCACGCAGGCGAGGGGGAGTAGTGCCGCAGAAGAACATCGACTTCGGACGGTTCGGCGCCCAGGGCATCAAGGGCAGCGACGCCGTCGCTCGCAAACTCGATGAACTCGCGGGCGGCATCGCCACTCCCGTGACCGCCAAGCGCGGCTGGATGGCGCGCCTGCACTACCTGACGAAGTCGACCCAGACCCTGAAGGCCGCGCAGGACGCCGGACTCACCGTGACCCGCCGGACGCTGAAGGCCTGGCTGGAGGGCAAACGCCGCCCCTCCAAGACCAGCCTGGAACGCATCGACCAGGCGTACCGGACGGTGCGCCGTCACAACGTCGCCCGCCATCTCCTCAGACGCCTCAACCGCGACGGACGCGGCACCCGGGTGGAGATCCACCCGCTCAACCAGTCCCAGGTGCCGCAGCAGCTGCAGCGCGTGGTGGAGTACCGGACGATGAACGTGCGCCGCTGGGACCGCATCGTCGGCTCCTGGGCGGCCGGCGACCATCAGGGCCTCGACGCCGCGTGGCAGGACACGATCGTCGACCTCGGCTCGCAGTGGGGCCAGTACGAGTACGTCACTAATGTCGGCTTCGCCGCATAGAGCCCGCGCCGAAACGTGGTCTTCGGCGCCTGCTGGGATGGCGTATGGTAGGGGACACCGACGCGGGGTGGAGCAGCTCGGTAGCTCGCTGGGCTCATAACCCAGAGGTCGCAGGTTCAAATCCTGTCCCCGCTACTGCCGAAGAAGCCCGGATCTACACGATCCGGGCTCTTTCGCGTTCCCTGGACGATACTCACCGCGCCATCTGTTTTCTCCCGCCTGGCGCCGTCGCCGTGTCGGCACAGGTCACCATGGATACGCGGGCGTGTCGGGGGGGCGTGACATCCCCTCAGCGGCCGCCCAGCCCTGCACACAGTGAAGAAGGCGGTGGGGTGTGGTCGGCGTGGCAGCTTCGGGGAGGGGCAGGTGCGCGGACTGTGCGTCGGCACGACCTCCAGCGCCGTCCGCAACTCGATGGGCTGCACGAGAGGCCCGGCACTGATTGTCGTACAGTTCGGACCTCTGCGAACGAGGCTGGTAGGCGATCCGCTCCGGTCGCCGCCAGGCGAGCTGGTCGGCCTCCTTGGCCGTGCCCGGCCGACTGCCGTCCGGCAGACGGACTACAAGTCCACTGGAAAGTAGTCGCCTTTGTGGAGATTGCAGATCCAGTGGGCGAGCTGGACGTTGAGCAGCGTGTGCTCGCCCCCTGCGGTGAGCGGGATGCGGTGATCGAGGGTTGCGCACCACATGTCGGGCCAGGCCCGTTCACGCTCGACGGCCGTCTTGCATATCTGGCAGATCCAGCCGTCGCGTTCGTACATTGCGAGAGGATCCAGACGCTCGACGGTGGCTTCCAGGCCCAGCTCGCGCATCCGGGCGGCGTAGCTGCTGGCCGCACGCGACACGCGCTGCAGGCGCTCGGACCGGGCTGCGTAGGCGGGTGTCCACAGCCGAGGCACGGACTCCTTGCCGCATACGAAGGCTGTCCAGGTGTACTCCTGGTCCGCCTCGTCCACATCACGGATGATTTCCGTGTACCAACGCCACGTCCCGCCCTCTGCCTCGAAGGGCCCGAAGGTGTCATCCAGTGGCTTCAGGCCCAGGAAGGCCCCCAGGATCAAAGACGTCGGGGTCCACGTGTGGTCGGTGACGTAGTAGAACGCCGCGCCGGTCTGCACGTGGACGGACAGCGCCACCTGCTCCAGCTGCCAGCTGCTGCCCCTGTGCGGTCTCACCTGCCAGGGGATGGCGTAATCCGGCAGATCGACGGCGCGGTGGACGGCGACGACGGAGCCGTGCCGTTCCACCACGTCGCCCGGCTTGGGCGAGTAGCCCTGGATCTCATACGGAAAGAGCGAGTCAGCAGGCAGAGTGCGAAACGCCCGCGCAGGCCGGGCGCCTTGAGGATCGGGTGAGAACACGGGCGGCCGGGTGATTTCCCCGCGCTCGATGCGGCGGTTGAAGCGCCGATTGAGAGTCAGATTGCAGCGGGGCGAGCACACGTGCCGGTCGCGGTGCTTCCAGTGCGCCCTGGCCGGGACCGGCTCCCCGCAGACTTGACACGGTTCTCCGCCCTTGGCGCGCTCGCTGGCCTTCAGTTGCTCATCGCGCCAGTCCCAGTAGGCGTTGTCGTTCCCCACCCGGCCCCCTCTCCCTCGGCCACCATAGGTCACGCCCGTCCAGCCGTACGGTGTGGTCCTGATGACTTGCCCCGTGAGATGACCACCGTGTGGCATGCGCCCAGCCTGTACGCACAGTGATCGCCCGACCGTGAGCCTCACAGCAGGGAGACGCTAACTGGCGTAAAAAGGGGAGCTGTTGCTTTGCGTCCCTCTAGGATGACTGCCTGCGATGAGTGCTCAGACGTCTCATCCGCACGCGTAACGCCCGCACGCCACACCCCTGTCCGTCGCCCGGCGGAGCGGGGAGATACGGAGCAGCTCGACCGTGCACCTCATCCGCTTCTCGGCGTGCGGGTTCCGCTCGCTGACCCATGTGCAGGACATCCCGGTCAGCAGCCCGACGATCCTGGCCGGCCGCAACGACGGCGGCAAGAGCGCGGTCCTGGCCGCGCTGGGCTTCTTGCTGGGCGAGCACCGTCTGACGGACGAGGACCGCACCTATCAGCAGGACGAGGGCGTCAAGGGGCAGCGCTGCGCGGAAACATGGGTGGAGGGCGTCTTCCGCCTGGACACGGCCGAGCAGGCCGCAGCCGCCCCCTTACCGGCCGAACTGCGCATCCGGCGTCGCTCACGGGCCGGCGAGGCGGCGTGCTGGGAGTTCTTCGGATCGCAGCCCGCCGACAGCCGTCTGCAGGGCCTGGGCCGGCTGATGAAGAAGGACCTGGCCGAACTGGTCGCCGAGTTCGGGCTCATCCCGTCGGGCATGCTGAAGGAAGACCTGCTGGCCGCGCTCACCGCGCACGCCACGACCGTCCCGCAGACCGACCAGTGGCAGCCGCTGCCGAAAGACCTCGAGGCACGTCTGCCACGGCTGCTGGCGTTCGGCGGCAAGGACGAGAGCCCGGACGACGCGGTGCGCACCGCCTTGAACAGCTGCTATGAGACCCACTTGGAGGACGAGACCCTCCAGGGACAGGTCCGGGAGATCGAGAAGGAGATCACGCAGCGGCTGGAGAAAGAAGCGGACTCCCTGTGCCGGCACATCCGCCAACACTGCCGTGAGTTCGTCGGCGTGGAGGTCAAGCCCGAGGTCTCCTTCAAGGGCGGCTTCAAGAGAGCGCCGCTGGAGGTCTCCAGGGCCGACGGCGAGCCCGTGGACCTGACCCGCTCGGGCCAGGGCAGCACCCGGCGCATCGCCCTCGCCGTGTGGGAGTGGACCAGCAGCCTCCTCGAGAGCAGCGAACTCGCAGCGACGGGCGAGCAGGACGAGCCGCAGCCCACGCAGACCATCGTCGTCTACGACGAGCCCGACACCCACCTCGACTACCGCCACCAGCGCACCGTCATGGACATCATCCGCAAACAGTGCGCCCTGCCCCACGTCAGCGTCATCGTCGCCACCCACTCGATGAACCTCATCGACGGCGTCGACATCGCCGACGTCGTCCACCTCAAGCTCAGCGACAGCGGCCGCACCCTCGTCGAGCGCCTCGACGACGACACCCACGACGGCATCGACTTCCACCTCGGACAGATCGCCGCCGCGGTGGGACTGCGCAACTCCGTCCTGCTGCACGAACGCTGCTTCCTGGCAGTCGAAGGCCCCACCGAGCAGCAGTGCGTGCCCCTGCTCTTCCGCCTCTCGCAGGGACTGCCCCTGCAGGCGGCCGGCATCGCCCTGTGGGCCTGCGACAACAACGAAGGAGCACTCCACCTCGCGGGCTACCTCGTCAAGCACCACCGCACCGTCATGCTGATGGTCGACGCCGACAGCCGCACCAATAAGCACTTCAAGACCGAGAAACTCATCAAAGCCGGCCTCGACCTCACCAAGCAGGTCGCCTACGTCGGCGAGAGCGACGGCTACAACGAGCTGGAGGAGCTCTTCAGCGACCTCCAGTGGGCGGCCGCCGCCAACGCCCACTGGCCCCGCCCCCAGGGCCAGCTGTGGAGCGCCGACGACTTCACCGAACACCGGGGCGGCAAGTTCAGCGAACGCATCCTCTACATGATCAAACAGCGGGCCGCAGAGAGCAGCCCCAACGGCAAGGCCGACATGCTCTACGCACTGGTGTCCATGCTCACCACCCCGGAAGAGGTTCCCCAGCAGCTACGGGACATCTTCACCGAGGTGCAGGCCCTCGCCTGCTGATCTGCTGCTGCGTTCGCCGCTGCAGCATGCGCTCCTTGCGCTGCTCAGTGGTCGGCGCCGTCCAGGCGTGCCATCCGGCCTCCGCAGTCCATTGCCGCGCGTGCGCGCGGGCTTCGATTCCGCACCACCGGCAGCCCCCGGGCGCCGCAGTGTGCTCGGTCCTGGCAGAACGCGATAACGACATCACATCCTCCTTCCCCCACTGCTTATCTTGCCTCCTGCCACTGACAATCACCCTGCGAGCCGTGTCCGGCTCCGCCACCCGGCCACGCAGACGAAGAAACCTTTCCCTCACGTGTCCCCAAGCCTCTAAAACAAGACCGTTTATCGGGAAAACCGCCCGTAGCTCCCACCACTCTGGTTACGGTCTGTGCCCATGAGGTTCCTGCACACCTCGGACTGGCATCTCGGCCGCCGGTTCCACGGGGAAGATCTGATCGACCACCAGCGCAAGGTCCTGGACCACATCTGCGCCACCGCCCGCACCCAGAAGGTGGACGCCCTGCTGATCGCGGGCGACATCTACGACCGTGCCATCCCGAGCCTGGACGCGGTACGCCTGTTCGACCGGGCTCTGCACCAGCTCGCCGACCTCGGCATCCCCACCGTCATGATCAGCGGGAACCACGACTCGGCCCACCGTCTCGGTACTGGCTCCGGCCTGTACGCCAAAGCCGGCGTCCACTTGCGCACCGATCCCGCCGACGCCGCCCGCCCCGTCCTCCTCGACGACGAGCACGGCCCCGTCGCCGTCTACGGAGTGCCCTACCTCGAGCCCGCCCTGGCACGCACCCAGCTGGACGCCGAGACAGCCTCCCACCAGGCCATTCTCACCTCAGCACTGGACCGCATCCGCGCTGACCTCGCCACCCGACCGGGCACCCGCTCCGTCGTCCTCGCCCACGCCTTCATCACCGGCGCCACCACCAGCAAAAGCGAACGCGACATCAGCGTCGGCGGCATCGCCCACGCCGGCGCCGACCTCTTCGACGGCATCAACTACACCGCCCTGGGCCATCTCCACCGCCCGCAGAGCGTCAACGACCGCATCCACTACAGCGGCTCCCCACTGGCCTACTCCTTCTCCGAGACCAACCACACCAAATCCCTTACTCTGGCCGACCTGCCGGCCGACGGCGCCCCCACGATCACCCGCCACGACATCCCGGCCGGCCTCCACCTGCCGCTGGCACGGCTGACCGGCCGCATCGAAGACCTGCTGACCGACCCCGCACACGAACCTCTCAGCGAAGCCTGGCTGCAGGTCACCCTCACCGACACCGCCCTGCCGTACGAGGCGATGGCACGACTCAGACAGCGCTTCTCCAAGACGCTGGACATGCGGCACGTACCCGCCGGCATCCCGGCACAGGCCACCGACAGCCCCACCTACCGCGAACGGGTACGCGGCCGCGGCGACCTCGACATCGCCCACGACTTCATCACCGCCGTGCGCGGCACCCCACCCACCACCGCAGAGGCAGACCTCCTGCAAGAAGCCGTCGACGACATGCGCGTGCGCGCCCAGGAGAAGGAAACCGTCTGACATGCGTCTGCACTCCCTGCGCCTGCAGGCCTTCGGCCCCTTCGCCCGCCGGCACACCGTCGACTTCGACGCCCTGTCCGCCGACGGCCTGTTCCTCCTGCACGGCGACACCGGCGCCGGCAAGAGCACCTTGTTCGCCGCCATCTGCTTCGCCCTCTACGGCCTGCCGCCTCACGAACGCAACATGCGGCTGCGCAGCGATCACGCGCCCGCCAACCTGCTGACCGAAGTGACCCTGGAAGTAACCCTCGCCGGCAAGCGCCTGCAGATCCGCAGAATCCCCGCCCAGAAGCGACCCCACCTGCGCAACAGCGCAGAACTCGTCGACCAGAAGGCCGAAACCCACCTGCACCAGTGGGTCCTCGACGAACACGGACACGGCCAGTGGGAAGGCATCACCAAGTCCCACAAGGAAGCCGCAGAAGAGATCAAGTCCCTCCTGCGCCTGACCCGGCAGCAGTTCTGCCAGGTCGTCCTGCTCCCGCAGAACGAGTTCACCAAGTTCCTGCGCGCCGACGCATCCGAACGCCGCATCCTGCTCGGCACCCTCTTCGGCACCCGCCGCTTCGGCCTCATCGAAGAATTCCTCGCCACCCGCAAAACCCTCACCGCCAAGATGCGCGACGAGGCCCGCGCCGACGTCCTGCGCCTGGCCGAACGCATCCAGCAGGCAGCCGGCGACGACCTCGAACCCGCCCAAGACGCCCCCCGGGCCGACGACCCCGCCACCCTCACCGCACCCGCCCGCGCCTGGGCCAGCGCCCTGCACCGCCAGGCCCTCACCCTCCAAGACGCCGCAACCACCGCCACCGAGACCGCCGAGCAGCAGCTGGCGCACGCCCGCATCGCAGAACAGGCCGTCCGCGACCTCCACCGTCTCCAGCAGACCCACCGCACCACCGCACACGACCTCAGCCTGCTCCACGAGCAGACCGCCCACCACGACCGCCTCGCCGACCGCCGCGAGCGCGCCGTGAAAGCCCAGCAACTGCAATCCGTCCTGGAGACCGCACACACCGCCGACCTCAAGCACACCCGTGCCCTGGACGACGACAGCCGCGCCCGCGCCCTTCTACTGCCCGAACACGCACCCCTCGACGCCGCCGCCCTCACTCACGCCGCGCAGCAACTGCACGCCGACACCGGCGCCGTCCAAGCGCTCCTGCCCGACGAGGCCACCCTCCAGCGCCACACGGCAGCACTGGACGCACTCGACCGCGAGCGCCAGCAACTCACCGAAACCCTCACCGACGCCCAGGAACGGCTCAACAACCTTCCCCAACGCCGCGCCGACCTTGCCGCACGCCTGGAAGACGCCCGCAGGGCACAGGAGACCAGCCGCGAACTCACCCCCACCCTCAACCTCGTCGAAAAGCAGCTGGAAGCCGCCAGACGCCGTGACGCCCTCGACCAGCAGATCAGCGCCGCCCACAAAGTCCTCAGCCAGGCCGAGAAGGACTCCGAGCAAGCCGCGAAAACGTACATCGACATCCGGCGCCGTCGCACGGACGGCATCGTCGCCGAGCTCGCTGGCCGGCTCGTCGACGGTGAAGACTGCCCCGTATGCGGTTCCCCCACCCACCCCGCACCCGCCACCGCCCAGCCAGGCCAGCCCACCGCCGCCGACGAACAGGCCGCCGAAGCCGCCCACACCCGCGCCCAGCAGAACGAGAACAAGGCCAAAGAGGCCCTGGCCCAGCTGAACGAACAGGCCGCCACGGCCCGCGGTGAGGCCGGCGGGGACACCCCCCTTGCTGACCTCACCGCCCACCGCACGACCCTCGAACAACACCTCGCTGACGCCCTTGCCCAGGCATCCGATGCCGGACCGGCCGGCGAACAACTCGCCCTCCTGGAAAAGGAACAGGCTGACACCGAGCACACCCGCAACACCGCAACCGCACGCCTGGGCGCCGCCGACGCCACCTACGACAGCCTGCACACGCAGCGCGAAGAGCTCACCCACCGCCTCGCGACCGCCCTCAACGGGCACGCCACACTCGCCGACCGCATCACCGACCTCACCCAGCACGCCGGCCGCCTCGAGGCCGCCGCCGCGTGCGCGGCCACCGTGACAGCAACCGCCGCAAGCCGCCACAGCGCCGCCGCTCTCGCGGAGCAGGCAGCGCACGCGGCAGGCTTCACTTCCCCGGCCGAAGCCTCGGCCGCCCTCCTGCCCGACGACGAACTCACCGCGATCGAGAGCCAAATCACCCACTGGCGTGAACAGTGCCTTGTATTGACCGCCCGGCTCGCCGAACCCGAACTGCAGGCAGCCATCGCCCAGCCTCCGGCTGACCTCGAGCACGCCGTCACCGAACTGAATACCGCCACCGCAACCCACTCCCGCACGGCAGCCTTCGCCACCCAGGCCGCCGACCGCGCAACCGCCCTGGCCACCCTCACCGCTCAGCTCGACACCCACATCCAGCGCCTGGAACCCCTCGAGGACACTTACCGCACCGTCGATCACCTCCACGGCCTCATCAGCGGCGGCTCACCCAGCAACCAGCTCCGCATGCAACTGGAGTCCTACGTACTGGCAGCCCGTCTCGAAGACGTCGTCGACGCCGCCAACACCTGCCTGTCACGCATGTCCCACCACCGCTTCACCCTCGTCCACTCCGACGACAGAGCCGCCCGAGGCGCCAAATCAGGCCTGGACCTCAAAGTCCTCGATGCCTGGAGCGGACACAAACGCCACACCGACACCCTCTCCGGCGGCGAATCCTTCTACGTCTCCCTGGCCCTCGCCCTGGGCCTGGCCGACATCGTCACCGCCGAAGCCGGCGGCCAGGCACTGGACACCCTCTTCATCGACGAAGGCTTCGGCACCCTCGACGAAGACACCCTCCACCAAGTCCTCGACGTCCTGGACTCCCTACGCGCCCACGACCGCACCGTCGGACTCATCAGCCACGTCCCCGAACTGCGCCGCCGCATCACCCAACGCCTGCACATCTCCAAGAACATCGACGGCTCCACCCTCACACACCTCACCGAAGCGGCCGAATGACCCCACGACGGACGCCCGACCCGCCCTCGCCGACGAAACGCAAGCCCCAGGCCGCGCACACTCACCGATCTGCAACCCGCCGTCGGCCCAAGGTATAGCCACAACCGCCGGGGCTGCCCGTACCCCTCTCGGCCCCGCCGAGAAAGGCAGCCCCACAGCGCCCCCGCGTCGAAGCCGCCCCCATCTCTGAAGGCACCCGACCGGCCTCCCATAAGGAGCGCATCGAACACGTACTGCTTCATGCCATTTCTGCATGTGATCGAAGTGACGGAAACAGAGAACTGCGGTGCATGAGCACCTGCATCGGCCACCACAGCCGTACCAGAACACGCCAGTCCAGTCCGCATGACAGGAATTTCCGCAGACCCGAGCACCACTGTCCCGCATGTTCGAACACTGCCGGACCCATGACCGCATCACGGCGCGTTTTCGAGGCACTGCCAAGGCCTCCACTGATCAAACCGGCGGATTTGTCAGTGCCCGCTGCTACACCAATTCCCAGAGGTCAGACCGCAGTTGACGGCCTGACGACACGGAGGAGGAAGCAGTGGCGAAGCCGCCCGAGGGCTACTACAAGGTGCGAAGTCATTACCGGCGCAAACCCCGCCCCAGCGCGAAGAAACTGAGCGGCTGGTCGATCGCAGGGCTGATCGCGGTGGTGTGGCTATGGAGCCAGCTCATCGGCTTCGGAGAAGCCTCCCCGACAACACCGCAAACCCCTACCCCATCAGTTTCATCGAGCGTGGGCCACTGATGCCCCGCCGCTCGCCCCGGCTGCGCCCACCCCGCGGCGGCAGGGAACAGGCCGCCGCCGCGGCCGTCGCCTGCGCCGCACTCTGGCTGCTGGCCAAGATCGCCACAGCCACATGGCAGGCAGCCGTCCGCATCTGGCCGTTGCTCGCCCTGCTTGCAGCTCTCGCCCTGGGGTACGCAGCCTGGAAGTTCATGCGCGAGGTACGGGCCCAGAAGGTGCGGGCCCAGACGCTGGCCCGGCTGCGGATCACGCTCGCACAGCTCGACGCCATGGACGACCGGGCCTTCGAATTCGCCCTGCGTGACCTGCTCCTCCGAGACGGCTGGAACGCACGACAGGTCGGCCGACAAGGAGACCAGGCCGCAGACGTCATCGGCGAGGACCGCCAACTCGGCAAAATCGTTCTGAGGCCAAGCACACCACCGTCGCCGGCAAAGTCGGCTCATCAGTGATGTACCAGGTCAAAGGCACCGCAGGCCCCGTGCACGGAGCCGACACCGCAGTCGTGGTCACCAACGGCTCCTTCACCCGGGACGCCAAAACATGGGGCGAACGCCACCAGGTGCACTGGGTCGACCGGGACCGACTGCGCCGATGGGCCGAACACGGCACGCCCCTCCAAGACCTTCTGCGGCTGCCTACGGCTCGCAAGACAGCCCTCCGCCGGGCCGCATGAAATCAAGAGGGAGAGAACTCACCCTCACAAAACACAACCAATCGGAACGCCCGCAATCAAGAAGAGGAAGACCGGCCCTCTCTGGGCCCCACGGCGATCAACTCGCGCTCTTCTCGGCGCAACCTAGCCGCCATCATCGCCCGTGACCCACAACCGACGACGCAGATCACGGGGCGCGCGTGGCCCACAGCGCGCCCCCGGCAACCAAGAGACACTGCGCCACACCCCCTCCGTACGCGAGAATGAACGCGAGTCAGCCCCTCACGCATGCCGAGGAAACGCGCGATGACCGCCAGTCCCACCGCAACAAAACACACCGGGCGTCTGGCCCTGCGCACCGACCAACAAGAGGGCCTCGCCAACACAATCCGCCACCTGCGCCGCCCGCGCACCCGCGGACACGTCGTCTCGGCCTGCGGCACCGGCAAGACCCTCTTCGCACTGCGCGTCGCCGAAGAACTCGGCGTGCGACACCTGGCAGTGGCAGTGCCCAGCCTGGACCTGGTCGCGCAGTGGGCGGCAGCGGCTCGCGCGGACGGCCGCCAGGAGTCGATGATCACCGTCTCCTCGCTACGCGCCGAATCACACCCGCTCCTCGCAGAGGCCAAGGTCGAATCGGCCAACGCGGGGGAGTACCTGGCCTACTGGCTCGCCCGCCACCCCAAAGCAACGGTCTTCTTCACCTACGACTCGCTATCCAAGATCGAAGAAGCCCAACACTCCGCGATCTTCCCCGCCCCCGTCTTCGGCCTGCTGATCGTGGATGAAGCACACGCCACGGCTGGCACCTGGGAGAAGAACTGGACCGCGCTGCACGACAACGAACGCATCCCTGCCGATCGCCGCCTCTACCTCACCGCCACCCCGTATGTGTGGGAAGCCCCACGCCTGACCGAGCTGCCCACCACCAGGGCGCAGCCCAAGCGCACCGCCGCCACAGCACCGGCCTGGGACGACCCGGCCCTGCTGGCCACCATGGACCAGCCGCAGATCTTCGGCCCCCGCCTGCACACCTACTCCCACGCCGACGCCATCGATGACGACGTCCTAGCCGACTACCAGCTCGTCGTCCCCACCGTCACCGACACTGAACTGCACACCGCGCTCACCGATCCGGAAGCCGGGCCCACCGCGCGCCGCACCACCGCCCTGCACGTGGCCATCCTCAAAGCCATGCGCGAGCAGGACCTGCGGCACGTGTTCGTCTACTTCCAGCAGATCGCCGACGCCGCCGACTTTGCTCGCCAGTTCGCCCACACCCTGCGCACCCTCCCCGACGAACTGCGCCCCGACTGGGCGGACGACGTCGTCGTGCAGTCCATCGACGGCACCCACAGCCCCCGCCGGCGCGCCGACATCATTGCCCGCTTCAGCGACGCCGACCGGGCCGTGCTGGCCAACGCCAAGGTCCTTGGCGAAGGGGTCGACCTGCCGGCCGTCGACGCCGTCGTTTTCGCCGACCGCACCGCCAGCGTCCGCCGCATCGTCCAGGCCCTCGGCCGCGCCCTGCGCAAACCACCCACCGCCACGACGAAGACGGCCAGCCTCGTCGTCCCCGCCTACATCCCGCCCGGTGCCGACCCCACCGACCTCCTCGGCACCCCCTACGAAGCCCTCTGGCTGGTCACCTCTGCCCTGCGCCACCACGACCAAACCATCGCCGCCCGCGCCCCCCGGGCCAAGAACCAGCATCCCGCCCGCGACTCCCACACCTACATCACCCGCCGCTTCCGCTTCGACCACACCCTCGACCCCACCGCGATCGCCCGCGCTCTGGACCTGCTCGTCTGGCCCTCCCACGGCGCCGTCCTGTCCGCCCCCCGCCGCGCCGGCCTTGCCGCCGCCATCCGCTACCAAAGCGAACACAGCCACCTGCGCGTGAGCGCCGACTACGAGGACGCTTACGGCTACCGGCTGGGGCAATTCATCACCAGCCAGCGCACCGCCTACCAGGCAGGCGCCCTCCATCCAGCATGGATCGCCGAGCTCGAGGATCTCGGCATGATCTGGGACGACCACGAGGCCACCTGGCAAGGCCACCTGGCCACCGTAGAGGCCTTCCACGCCGAACACGGCCACCTTGCCATCCCCACCCAACAACCCGGCGGCCAGTTCCTTGCCGACCAGCGCTCCCTGGCCCGAAAGGACCGCCTCACCCTCGACCGCGACAACCAACTCACCGCCCTCGACCCAGACTGGAAACTCCCCTACGGCCCCGACTGGCATCGCAAGTACCATCTGCTGCGCCGCCACCTGGAAGCCGGCAACCACCCCAGCACGCTGCGCCGCGACACAGTCATCCATGGGGTGAAGGCGGGCAGCTGGCTGCATCGCCAGTTCACCAGCTGGCCCGACCTCGACCCCGGCCAGCGCGACCTGCTCGCCCGCATCGGAATCAGCCCCGACCGCGCCCTCCTGGACCAGGGGCACGCCGCGGGCCGGCCGGGCACACCGCGGCGGCGCACGTTCGCGCAAACCGCCGAGATCCTCGGGCTCTTCGTGGCACGATGGGGACGCACTCCCGGCGCCCGAGAATGGATCGAGGTGGACGGCGACCGTGTCATGATCGGTCCCTGGCTCGCCAAGGTCCGCACTAAGCTGAACGCTGATCAACTTCCCTCAGAGCAAAAAGAGTTGGTGTCCGCCACCCTTGCCGAGCACGGCATCGATCTGGTCCGTGCTCCCGGGACCGTCGGGCCATCAAACGGCTGAGGTTTGGCCGCTGAGCTCAGTGCGGCGGCAGCCTCGTTTCGCGGCGCCCCGGGTCCCATCTCCTGTAATGCGGGGGAGTGGCAGAACTCCAATACTCCAAAGTTTTGGAGACAAGGAAGCAGCGGCACACAGGATTGGCACGGCACGGCGTTCTGGTCGTAACTGACGAGCCGTCACCAAGCACCCAGTCGGGCAGAACCGGCGACCGCCGGCCCTACTGCTAGCCGAATTAACCTGTACCTCAGTCAAGTTGGACTTGAAAGCGAAGGCAAGTCGGGGAGGAGGCACGATCGCGGAGCGATCGGGACACCGCACCGACGACCCAACTCGATCCGCGGAGCGGATCCGGTCCCGGAGGGACCGAGCCCAGCCCCCGCGGAGCGGGGGCTGAACCGACGCGTAGCGTCGGCGCGTCGTTCCTGCGGAGCAGGACGCGCGC
>NZ_JBVISK010000009.1:14373-202439 GCF_055575535.1 Streptomyces sp. NPDC034084 | reverse complement strand
AAAGAGAATTTGGTTCCGATTTTTTGGGGCTCCCAAAAAAGCCTTCCCCACTCCACGAAGGGAAGAAGGAAAAAGAAACTCCCCCCCCCCCACCGCCCTCCCCCCCCCCACGGCCATGCGTCGTACGGGGGACCGGATCAGACGGTCTCGGGGAGCTCGTCCAGGCCCTCGGCGACCAGCTTCGCCAGGCGGTCGAGCGCGGCCTCGGCGCCGTCGGCCTCCGACGCGAGAACGATCTCCTCGCCGCCCTGCGCGCCCAGCCCGAGCACCGCGAGCATGGAGGCGGCGTTCACGGGGGTGCCGTCGGACTTGGCGATCGTCACCGGAACGCCGGAAGCCGTGGCGGCACGGACGAAGATGGACGCGGGGCGGGCGTGCAGGCCCTCGGCCCAGCCGACGTTGACGCGGCGCTCAGCCATGGTGTTGCCCTTCAAGTCTCAAGCGGGTTGTCTAGACCAGTCTCTCACGGGTTGCGCGGTGCTCCCGCCGACCTCCGGCCCGGATCGGACCGCCCTTCGGCCCTCCCTACCTTGCAACACCTTGCATCGCGCACCCCCGCCACGCGACCGGTGCCGCAGTCGTGTCGCGGCCGTAGGCTGGCCCCATGCAGAGCGCGTCGGAGCAGTCGGAAGCGGCGGAACCACCGGCACCAGCGGCGCGGCCGGCCCCACCGGAGCACGCCTACCCCGACCACTGGGAGGCGGACGTGGTGCTCCGCGACGGCGGCACCGCGCGCATCAGGCCCATCACGGCCGATGACGCCGACCGGCTCGTCAGCTTCTACGAGCAGGTCTCGGACGAGTCGAAGTACTACCGCTTCTTCGCCCCCTACCCCCGCCTCTCCGCCAAGGACGTCCACCGCTTCACCCACCACGACTTCGTGGACCGGGTCGGGCTCGCGGCGACCGTCGGCGGCGAGTTCATCGCCACCGTGCGCTACGACCGCATCAACGAGCGGGGCCTGCCCGCCTCCGCCCCGGCCGACGAGGCCGAAGTCGCCTTCCTCGTCCAGGACGCCCACCAGGGCAGGGGCGTCGCCTCCGCCCTCCTCGAACACATCGCGGCCGTCGCGCGCGAGCGGGACATCCGGCGCTTCGCCGCCGAGGTGCTCCCCGCCAACACCAAGATGATCAAGGTCTTCACCGACGCGGGCTACACCCAGAAGCGCAGCTTCGAGGACGGCTCCGTACGGCTCCACCTCGACCTCGAACCGACCGACCGCTCCCTCGCCGTCCAGCGCGCCCGCGAGCAGCGCGCCGAGGCCCGGTCCGTGCAGCGGCTCCTCACCCCCGCGTCCGTCGCCGTCGTCGGCGCCGGACGCGCACCGGGCGGCGTCGGCCGGACCGTCCTCCGCGACCTCCTCGGGGCCGGTTTCACGGGGAGGGTGTACGCGGTGAACGCCGCGCTCACCGAGGAGACCGAGTTCGACGGCGTCCCCGCCCACCCCTCCGTCGGCGCCATCGGCGCACCCGTGGACCTGGCCGTCGTCGCCGTCCCTGCCGAACGGGTCCCCGAAGCCGTCGCGGACTGCGGCGACCACGGGGTGCGCGGCCTCGTCGTCCTCTCCGCCGGCTACGCCGAGAGCGGGCCCGCCGGCCGGGAGCGCCAGCGCGCGCTCGTACGGCAGGCCCGCTCGTACGGCATGCGGATCATCGGCCCCAACGCCTTCGGGATCATCAACACCGCCGACGACGTCCGGCTCAACGCCTCGCTCGCCCCGCAGATGCCGGCCGCCGGGCGGATCGGCCTCTTCACCCAGTCCGGCGCCATCGGGATCGCCCTCCTCGCCGGGCTGCACCGGCGCGGCGCGGGGCTCTCCTCCTTCATCTCCGCCGGCAACCGCGCCGACGTCTCAGGCAACGACTTCCTCCAGCACTGGTACGACGACCCCGGCACCGACGTCGTCCTCCTCTACCTGGAGTCGATCGGCAACCCCAGGAAGTTCACCCGGCTCGCCCGCCGCACCGCCGCCGTCAAGCCCGTCGTGGTCGTCAAGGGCGCCCGGCACAGCGGCAGCGCCCCGCCCGGCCACCGGGTCCCGGTCACCCGCATCCCGCACGCCACGGTCTCCGCCCTGCTCCGCCAGGCCGGCGTGATCCGCGTCGACACCGTCACCGAACTCGTCGACGCCGGACTGCTCCTCGCTGCCCAGCCCCTGCCCGCCGGGCCCCGGGTCGCGATCCTCGGCAACTCCGAGTCGCTCGGCCTCCTCACGTACGACGTCTGCCTGACCGAGGGGCTGCGCCCGCTGCGACCCC
Organism: Streptomyces sp. NPDC034084; assembly: GCF_055575535.1. NCBI lineage: Bacteria > Bacillati > Actinomycetota > Actinomycetes > Kitasatosporales > Streptomycetaceae > Streptomyces > Streptomyces sp. NPDC034084. The sequence continues at coordinate 200,181 of NZ_JBVISK010000009.1, read as the reverse complement.
TCGACCTGACCACGGCGGCGGTTCCGGAAGACTTCCGGGACGCGCTGGCGGCGGCGCTCGCCGACGAGACGTCCGACGCGGTCGTCGTCACCGCGATCCCCTGGGTCGGCGAGGACGGGGCCACCGAGTTCGGCGACGGCGAGGTGCTCGCGACCGCCCTCCGCGAGGCCGTCGCCGCCGCCCCCGCACCGGCGAAGCCGGTCGTCGTCGTCCACGTCGAGATGGGCGGCCTCGCGGAGGCCCTGGCGGTGGCGACGAGCACCCGGCCGACGGCCACGAGCCCCCGGCCGGCCTCGGCGGGGCGGGGAGCCGTCACCCCGGAGAACCGTTCCGGCGGTCTTCCGGCGCCCACAGCCGCCCCAAGCCCCGCCTCCACCCCCGCACTGCAAGCCACCATCCCCTCCTACCCCGCCGCCGAGCGGGCCGTGCGCGCCCTGGCCGAGGCCGTACGGTACGGGCAGTGGCGCCGACAGGCCGCCGAGCCCGGACGGGTGCCCGAGTACGAGGACATCGACGAGGCCGGGGCCGCCGCGCTCATCGAAAGGGTCCTCGGCGCCGACGGCGTCGACGCCCGCGGTGTGACCCTCGACACCGCTCAGGCCGGGGCGCTGCTCGCCCGGTACGGGATCACCGTCCTGCCCACCCTCCCCGCGCCCACGCCCGACGCCGCCGCTGCGGCCGCCGGCCGGCTCGGCTACCCCGTCGCGCTCAAGACCACCGCACCCCACCTCCGCCACCGCCCCGACCTCGGGGGCGTCCGGCTCGACCTCGCCACCGAGGAGCAGCTCCGCACGGCGTACGCCGAGGTGACCGAGGTCCTCGGCAAGCCGGAGGAGCTCCAGCCGGTCGTCCAGGCGATGGTGCCCAGGGGAGTCGACACCGTCGTCCGCTCCGCCATCGACCCGGCCGTCGGCGCCGTCCTCTCCTTCGGCCTCTCGGGCGCGGCCTCCGAACTGCTCGGCGACACGTCCCACCGGCTGGTTCCGGCCACCGACCGGGACGCCGCCGAACTCATCCGCTCCCTGCGCACCGCGCCTCTCCTCTTCGGCTGGCGCGGCTCCGCCCCGGTCGACACCCCGGCCCTGGAGGAGCTGCTCCTGCGGGTCTCCCGGCTCGTCGACGACCACCCCGAGGTGGTCGCGGTCTCCCTGGAGCCGGTGGTCGTCGCACCCCGCGGTCTCTCCGTCCTCGGCGCGACCGTCCGGCTGGCCCCGCCCCCGCCCCGTACGGACCTGGGGCCGCGGAGCCTGCCACGTTACTGACGGGGCCGGAGCGGGCCCCTCGGCCCCGTAGGATGGAGCCCATGGCAAAGAGCGGTACGACGACCCAGGGGCTGCGCGCGGCGATCGAGCGCAGCGGCTACTACCCGGCCCTCGTGGCCGAGGCGGTGGAGGCCGCCGTCGGCGGCGAGGCCGTTTCGTCGTACGTGGTCCACCAGGAGACCACCTTCGACGCGAACGAGGTCCGGCGCCACGTCACCGTCCTCGTCCTGACGCCGCACCGCTTCATCGTCAGCCACACCGACGAGCAGGCCGCCGACACGAGCTCCCCGACGCCGTACGCCACGACCTCCACCGAGTCCGTGAAGCTCGACCGGATCTCGTCGGTCGTCGTCAGCCGCGTCGTCGCCAACCCCGAGTCGTACACGCCGGGCACGCTGCCCCGCGAAGTGGTCCTCACCATCGGCTGGGGGGCCGTCTCCCGCATCGACCTGGAGCCCGCCGCCTGCGGCGACCCCAACTGCGACGCCGACCACGGTTACACGGGCAACGCCACCGCCGACGACCTCAGCCTGCGCGTGAGCGACGCCGGGGACGGCCCGGACACCGTCCGGCAGACCCTCGCGTTCGCCCAGGCCCTCTCCGAAGCCATCGCGGCGACCGCCGCGCCGACCCGCTGATGGTGCAGCCGACCGCCGTGACCCACGGCTGGCCCGACGACCCGGTCCCGCTCGCGCCCGAGACCGCGCCGGTGCCCGAGTACGCCTCGGGTTCGCTCGGCGACCTGCTGCCGACTCTCGTGGCGGGCCAGGGCGTGCCCGGTTTCGACGCGCGGATCGGTGAACTGGCGCCGGCCGACCGGAACTGCGTCTTCCTGATCGACGGGCTCGGCTGGGAGCAGATCAAGGCCCACCCGGACGAGGCCCCGTACCTCAGCTCGCTCCTCGGCTCCTCGCGGGGCGGCACGGGCCGCCCGGTCACCGCCGGCTTCCCCGCCACCACCGCGACCTCGCTCGCCTCCGTCGGCACCGGCCGCCACCCCGGGGCGCACGGTCTGCCGGGCTACACCGTGCGCAACCCCGACACCGGCGAGCTGATGAACCAGCTCCGCTGGAAGCCGTGGACCGCGCCGCACGTCTGGCAGCCGTACCCCACCGTCTTCCAGCTCGCGCACGAGGCCGGGATCCACACCGCCCAGGTGTCCTCCCCGATCTTCGAGCAGACCCCGCTCACCAAGGTCGCGCTCAGCGGCGGAACGTTTCACGGACGGCTCTCCGGCGAGGAGCGCATGGACTTCGCCGCCGAGCAGCTCGCCGCCGGCGACCGCTCGCTGGTCTACACGTACTACAGCGAACTCGACGGCGCCGGCCACCGCTTCGGCATCGACTCCGACGCCTGGCGCGGCCAGCTGATGTTCGTCGACCGGCTCGTGCAGCGGCTCGCCGAGCAGCTGCCGCCCCGCGCGGCCCTCTACGTCACGGCCGACCACGGCATGGTCGACATCCCCTTCGACGAGCAGCACCGCATCGACTTCGACGAGGACTGGGAGCTGCGCGCGGGCGTCGCCCTCCTCGGCGGCGAGGGCCGGGCCCGCCACCTCTACGCCGTGCCCGGCGCCGAGGCGGACGTCCTCACCTGCTGGCGCGAGGTCGTCGGCGAGCAGTTCTGGGTGGCGAGCCGGGACGAGGCCATCTCCCTCGGCTGGTTCGGCCCGGAGGTCGACGAGCGGGTGTACGGCCGGATCGGCGACGTCGTCGCCGCGGCCCACGACGACGTGGCGATCACCGCCTCCGTCAACGAGCCCCACGAGTCCGCGATGGTCGGCATGCACGGGTCCATGACTCCCGAGGAGCAGTTGGTCCCGCTCCTCGAAGTCCGCTCCTGACCCCGACCCCTCCCGTCCGTCCCACGACCTGAAAGGTCCCTGTCCCGTCATGCCCGAGCTGGTCTTCTTCTCCGGAACCATGGACTGCGGGAAGAGCACCCTGGCGCTCCAGATCGCCCACAACCGCGATGCGCGGGGGCTTCAGGGCGTGATCTTCACCCGCGACGACCGGGCGGGCGAGGGCAAGCTGTCCTCCCGGCTCGGCCTGGTGACGGAGGCGGTCGAGGCACCGCGGGACATGGACCTGTACGCGTACCTCGTCACCCAGCTCTCCCGGGGCGGCAAGGCCGACTACGTGATCGTGGACGAGGCCCAGTTCCTCGCCCCGGAGCAGATCGACCAGCTCGCCCGCATCGTCGACGACCTCGGCCTGGACGTCTTCGCCTTCGGCATCACGACGGACTTCCGTACGAAGCTGTTCCCCGGCTCGCAGCGGCTGATCGAACTGGCGGACCGGATCGAGCAGCTCCAGGTCGAGGCGCTGTGCTGGTGCGGCGCCCGCGCCACGCACAACGCCCGTACGGTCGGCGGCGAGATGGTCGTCGAGGGCGAGCAGGTCGTCGTCGGGGACGTGAACCGCCCGGCCGAGGAGATCGGCTACGAGGTCCTCTGCCGCCGCCACCACCGCCGCCGCATGACCTCCGCCTCGGCCCACGCGGGCGCCCTCTCGCCGGACGTCCTGCCGGTCGGCAACGCCTGACGCCTGTCACGGTACTTCCGGCCCCGGCCCCCCTCTCCTTCGTCCGCCGCTCTTTCGTCCCCCGCGACCCGGTTCGCTGGGGACGTCGGGCTCGTTGTCCTTCCGCCGGGAACACCGGCGCGCGGGTGGGAATCCGCCACGGGACCACGGTGCCCCGCGCCGGTCGCCTCGCGTTCCCCTCCCGCGCCCAGCGAGTGCTCCCTCATGGAAGGCGGAAGATGTCGACACGCAGAAGTTTCCTCGGCGGTGCCACGGCGACCGGTGTCATGGCGAGCATGGGAGGAACCCCGGCCGTGGCCGGGAGCGAGACCGGGGGTGAAGCCGCCGGTATCGGCTCGGCGGCCCGGAGGAGCCAGGCCCGCGACGCGATCGTGGCCGTCAACCGCGGCATGCGGGCGCACTACGCCGCGCTCAAGGCCGAACTCATCACCCGCCTGAGCCCCGTCATCGTCGTCCAGAACGACGCCAAGGGAGGAAGGTTCACGCTCCTCCACGAGGGTGCGCGGGAGTCGCTTCACCCCGTGGGGGAGGTGTTCGAGCTGGCGAAGTCCGTCAGCCATGTGCCCCTCGGCATCCACTCGATCATCGCGCCCTACCTGAGCGACAAGGTCCCGAACCTCCCCGGTGCCGACCGTATCGACGCCCATGACCTGGAGATGGTCGCGTCCAGGGGGCCCGGATCCACGGGCTGGGTCGCCCCGCTCCAGGAGTACGCCGCCACGCTGACCGCCGCGCGCCGGCAGCTCCACGAGGCGGGCGTCCCGCAGGGGATGGTGGTCTCGTGCGGGCACGTGCTCGACGGCGCCCTCCGGTTCATCGACGTCACCCTCGCGGCCGGCGCCGTCGACATCAAGTCGTTCGAGGACTTCTCGGTCCGCGTGCACGGGGCGATCCGCACCAACATGAGGTACGCGGCCGAGGCCCAGATCGCCGGCGTGGAGGGCCTCCTGCGGAAGTGGCGGGCCAGGATCGGCGAGGAGGCGTGGCAGGAGCTGTACACCGTCGTGCTCTCCCAGTGGGCCACGTCCGTACTGAACCAGAACACGATCATCATCAGGCCGTGCATGAACCCGGCGAAGGTGGCCACCCACCTGATCGATCTGCCGACCGCCGAGCCGCCCTCGGACCCGGTCTTCGTGGCTCTCGACAACCTGGCCCGGATCGTGCAGGACAACATCGCGGCGGAGCTGGTCTTCCCCTCGGACCGGGCGGCGGCGGACGCGCTCAAGGGGCCACAGGATCTCCTCGCCGACGAGATCCTTGACCAGCTGGGAACGTCGACGGCGAACGGGACGGCGTACTCCGCTGCCGTGGGCACCGAAGACGCCTGCCCCTTCTCCCCACAGGGTGCGGTACGGGGCTGATCACCGCCGGGGATCCGGGGCCGCGCTCCGCGGGGGCCGCGCGCGCGTCAGCCGGTCGAGGTCCTGGGTGTTCAAGGGCGCCGTTCCCGTCAGGGTGCCCACCAGTGCCTGGGCGAGGACGGTCGCCGCGCCGATCCGGGTGTCCTCGTGCTCGTCGCCGGTGACCTTGTCGATCACCGCGTCCCGTACCGCGTACGAGATGGCCGGCTCTTGGAAGAGTGCGGGGAACGACAGCGCCATCATGCACACGCCCACGTTGGCGGAGAGGACCGACTGGCCCGCCAGTTCGGGGCTCATGCGCAGGCGTCCGGCGTCGCGGCAGCGCTTCAGGGCCTTCAGAAGGATCGCCTGCGCTTCCTTGATGGCCTGCGGCTTGGCGTCGCCCGTCGGCGTGAACATCAGGCGGTAGAGGTACGGATTGCGCAGCGCGAACGCGACGTGGCTGTCCCAGGCCGTACGCAGGTCCGCCACCGGGTCGTCGGTGAGCGGGTTCTGCCGCTTCTGGGCGAGGAAGCGCTCGAAGCCGATGTCGGCCACTGCCGTGAGCAGCCCCTGCTTGTCGCCGAACTGGCGGTAGATCTCGGGCATGCCGACCTTCGCCCGGTCGCAGATGGCCCGGGTCGAGATCGCCAGCGCGTCCTTCGTGGCGAGCAGTTCCTCGGTGGCTTCCAGGATGCGCTCTCGTGCCGTCGACATGCCTTCACGATAACAGCGCTAACAGTCCGGACCTGGGCGAATCCAGGGCTGGGGGCGTCTCGGTGGGGTGCGGTGAGCGGGTTCTGTTAGCGATGATTACTTGATGTGTTAGCGTTGACAACGCCGGGAGGGTCGGGCTGCCTCCGGGCCTTCCGAGCGCTCGCAACGACCCTGACGCCCCGTCCCTTCCCGCAACCTTCCACGAAAGGAACCGTCATGACCGCCTCCACCACCCTCCGCGATGTCTTCGGCCTGCCCCAGGAGCTGCCGCGCCTGAGCGAATCGGCCCTGATCCTGGTCGACTTCCAGAACACCTACCGCACCGGCGTCATGCGCCTCGACGGAGCCGAGGAGGCCCTGGCCGCCGGTGCCCGACTGCTCGCCGCAGCGCGCGCCGCGGGCGCCCCGGTCGTCCACATCGTCAACGACGGCGGTGAGGGCACTCCGTACGACATCCGTGCCGAGATCGGCTCGATCAGCGACGAAGTCGCCCCGATCGAAGGCGAGAAGGTCGTCGTCAAGCAGTTCCCCAACGCCTTTCACGCCACCGACCTGGAGGAGACCCTCAAGGACCTCGGCGTGAGCGGCGACCTTGTCATCGCCGGTTTCATGACGCACATGTGCGTCCTCTTCACCGCCCAGGGCGCCTTCAGCCTCGGCTACCGCCCGACCGTGGTCGCCGAGGCCACCGCGACCCGGCCCCTGGAGGCGCCGGACGGCACGGTCCTGCCGTCGGAGGCGCTCCAGGCCGCGAGCCTGACGACCGTCCGGGACCTGTTCGGCACGGTGGCCCGCACGGTCGAGGAGCTCGTCGCCCCGGTGCGCGTGGGGTGAACTCCGGGCGGCACCCGGAGTTCACCCGGGGTGTGCCTGCAGAGCGCCTGCTGATCGGTTGCGGGTCGCCCGCCTCGGCGGTAATGGCGGTCGGCCCGTGACGACCCCTCCGGGCGTCTCCGCTGCGCACCCCTGGAGGTCGTGTGCCACCCGCCGCCGAGGCCGTGTACGCCGAGCCGGAGACCGTACGCGACGAGCACGGCGGCGACGAGCGGCCACGGTCCGCGGTCCTGCGGGCTCCGGCCGCCGCCGCGCTGCTCACGGCGGTGCTGCTCTGTCTCGCGACCCGGCTCTCCCGCACGTACCCCTTCGGCCCGCTGACCAGGAACACCGTCGACCTCGGCCAGCAGTACCTGCCGTTCCACGCCTACTGGCGTTCCTTCCTGCTCGGCGAGACGCACGGGGACGCCTTCCTCAACTGGAACTCCGGCTTCGGCTCCAACTTCCTCGGCGACATCGGCACCTACCTGAGCAGCCCCTTCGACCTGCTCGTCGTGTTCTTCCCGGCGGACCGCGCCGAGCTCGCGCTGTACGTCGTCACCGCCACCAAGATCACCGCGGCGGCGGCAGCGATGGCGCTCCTGCTCCTGCGGCTGCGCCCCGGCCCGTGGCCGGTCGCCGCCGTGCTCGGCACCGCGTACGCGCTCTCCGGCTGGACCCTCGACCACGGTGCCACCGTCCCGATGTGGCTCGACGGACTCGTCGCCTTCCCGCTCCTCTGTCTGGTCGGCGAATGGGCCCGCACCGGCCGCTGTCCCGTCCTCGGCCCCCTCGTCGTCGCCCTGGCCTGGATCGCCAACTTCTACACGGCGTACATGGCGACGCTCGGCGCGGCCGTCGTCCTCGCCGTCCGTCTCCTCACCGCCGAGGAGACCGCCGGCGTCCGGCAGCGCCTCGCCGGGGCACTGCGCGCCACCCGGAGCGTCCTCATCGGCGTCGGGCTCGCCGCGCCGCTCGTCGTGGTCGTCTTCCTCGCCACCAAGGTCGCCGATCCCACACCGGAGACCACCTTCGCCCCTGCGCCCTGGACGGACGTCCTCGCCCGGTTCCTGCCGGCCACCGCCAGCGTCTCCAGCCCCGCCCTCTTCATCGGCACGCCCGCTCTCGCGCTCGCCCTGACTCTGCCCTTCAACCGGGCCGTCGCCCCGCGTGTCCGGGCCGCCTGGACAGTCGCGATCGTGCTGGTGACGCTCTCCCTCCAGTGGGAGCCCACCCATCTCCTCTGGCACGCGGGCGCCTCGCCCAACGGCATTCCGTACCGTCAGACCTTCGTCCTGTGCGGCCTGCTGCTCGTCGCCGCCTGGTTCTCCGCCTCCCGGGGCGTGCCCCGGCCGACCGCGCTCCTCGCGGGCACGGCGCTGCTCGCCGCCCTGGCGTGGGCGGCCCGGGGGAGCGTCGACATCGACCGGTGGACCTTTCCCGCCGCCGGCGCGGCCGCGCTCCTCGCGTGCGGCGCCGCTCTCCTTGCCCTCGCCGTTGACCACCGGAGCCACGCGCGCGTACTCCCCGTCCTGGCCGTTGACCACCGCCGCAACGCGCGCGTACTCCCCGTCCTGGCCGTGATCCTGCTCGTCGCCGCGCAGGGGGGCGAGGTGGCCGTCACCGGGAAGCGGATCGAGGAGCAGCAGCGCGACAAGGTCGCCTGGTCGCCCCGGATCGGCCCCTGGCACGCGGCCGTCACCGCCGAAGTGGCGCGCGCGGACGCCTGGCCCCACCACCGCACGGACCCCGGCGAGGTCCCCGGCGGCAACGACGTACTGCTCGTCGGAGGGCAGGGCGCCGACTACTACAGCAGCCTCACCGCGGACGTCACCTCGCGGACCCTGACGTCGCTCGGCTTCGGCCACTACGCCAAGGGCCGGCACCCGGTCACCCTCGACAACCCCGTCGCGGACGCCCTCTTCTCCATCGGCACCCGGCTGCGCTCGCAGCCCACGGAGCCGGTACGGCAGGACGCCGCGCCCCGCGCCACGGTCACCGTCACCACCACCCCCGTCCCGCCCCTGGTCACCGTCCGTCCGCCCGAGCGGCCGGACACGCACCCCGGGGACTCGGCCTTCGCCCGGCAGGAACGCCTGCTCGGCGCCGACGTGTACGAGCTGCCCGCCCCGCTCCGTACCGGACGCACCCTCATCGCCCGCTGCCCCGCGGGCTCCCAGGTCTGGTTCTGGGCACCCGAGTACAAGGGCACGGCGGCCCTCGCGGGGCAGGCGCCCGTGAAGTTCGACGGCAGACCGCCCGCCGTCCGCGCCCCCATGCAGGCCCTCGGAACCGCCCCCGCCTCCGGCACGGTACGGATCGGCCTGGGGCCCGAGGACAAGGCCCGGCTGCCCCAGGAACCGCTCGGCTGCCTGGTCGGTGCCCGGCTCGACTCCGCCGTACGGCAGCTCACCGCGAGCGGCGCCACGCGCGTGCGTGCCACCGGACACACCGTCACGGCCGAACTGCCACCGGGCAGCAGGGGCGTCGCGGTTTTCGCCGTGCCGCGCATCTCCGGCTGGCGCTGCGCCGCCGGGGACGCCGACGCCCGCCCCGCGCGCGCCTACGAGGGCCTCGTCGCCGTCCCCCTCGACGGACGGGCGACCACGGTCGGCTGCTCCTTCCGGCCGCCGGGGCTCCGACTCGGCGGGGCCGTCGGCGCGGCCGCCCTCCTCGCGCTCGCCGCCACGGGCTTCCTGCACCGCCGACGGGGGCGCGGGTGAGGGGTTCCCCTCGGAGACGACAAGAGTTCACCCGGCGTGCACGCGCGGATCGTTCGCCGGGAGAAGCCGGCCGTTACCGTGCCAGCCGTAACGGCGTTGAGTAGTTCGATTCAGTGTGGGGATCCCGAGTGCCGAAACTGTCCGTCGTCGTACCGTTCCACAATGTCGGGGCATACGCCCCCGACACCTTGCGCAGTCTCGCGAACAACGCCGACCCGGAATTCGAGTTCCTGCTGATCGACGACTGCTCGACGGACGAGACCCCGGAGATCCTCGACCGCTGGCGTGACCGCCTGCCCAACGCCACCGTCATCAGGCACGAGAAGAATCAGGGCGTCGCCCAGGCCCGTAACACCGGAATCGACGCGGCATGTGGCGACTACCTCACGTTCCTCGACGGCGACGACTGGTACGCACCCGGCCATCTGAGCGCGGCCGTGGCCGGGATCTCCCGCCTGGGCTGCGATTTCGCCCGGACCGACCACGTCCTGTCGGAAGGCCGGAAGCGGCAGATCCGCTATGCCCCCGCCCAGCGCCGCGACACCGTGATGGACCCCAGGGACGGCATCTCCCCGGCCAGCATGGTGACGATGGTCGACTATCCCTTCGTCCCCTTCGGCATTTACAGCGGGCGTCTCTTCGAAAACGGCGCATCCCGCTTCGAGACCACTCTCCGCACCGCCGAGGACCGCCTCTGGATCTGGCGGCTCCACCTCAAGGCACACACCTTCGCGGCGCTTTCCCTGCACGGCGTCTTCTACCGGCGGGGTGTCACCACCTCGCTCACCCAGATCACCGACAACCGGCAACTGGACTTCATTCCCTCGTACGACCTCCTGCTCGACGAGGTGTCCCGGGACGCGGAGGCGGACCGTTTCCTCCCGAAGGCCGTCCGCACCTACTGCGCGATGATCGCCTTCCACATGGGGAAGGCCGAGAAGTACGAGCCCGCCGTCGCCGCACGGCTGCGCGCCGACGTCCGCGACGCCCTGCACCGCATGCCGCAGCGGGTCCTCGACGAGACCCTCGCCACCATGGACACACCGCGCAGCACCCTCCTCCGCAGCCTGCGCGACACCGGAAGGACCGCCTGAACCATGGCCCCCGACGCCGTCCCCGCCTCCGCGCCCGACCTGCCGGTCCAGATCTTCCAGGTGTCCACCCTCTACGGCGCGGCCACCCTGGCCGCCGCGCTCGACGCCGGACAGTTCGGCCCCCGCGACTCCGCCCGCAGGCTCCTCCTGATCTCCCGCAACGCCGAGATCCCCGAGACCGCGCTCCGCCTGGAGAGGATGACCGGGTACGAGCGGATCGCCGCCCGCTTCGACGGCACCCTCGACTGGAACGAGACGATCCACCCGTACCACCCCGCCGCCTGGGCCCCCCGCCCCGAGGAGGCGCCCCTCTGGCAGCGCGTGCTGCGCACCGCCTGGGACCTCGGCACCGGGCCGGTCGAGCTCATCGTGGAATCCATCCAGGTCAATCCGGCCAAGGCGCTCGCCGGCGCCTTCCCCGAGAGCACCGTGCACGTCTACGCCGACGGCCTGATGAGCTACGGCCCGACCCGCTCCGACCTCGCCCAGTCGATCGCCTGCCGCATCCGCCGCGTCCTCCACCTCGACCTGGTGCCGGGCCTCCGCCCCCTTCTCCTGAGCGAATACGGGGTCGAGCCCGAGCTCGTCCCCGACACCGCCTTCCGCGCCGTCCTCGCCGAGATCGCAGAGGCGGCGGCAGAGGACCCGGAGATCGCACGGGCCGCCGCCGCCCGGCCGACGGCCCTGCTGCTCGGCCAGTACCTCGCCGCCCTCTCCCTCCTCACCGCCGAGGAGGAAGAGGAGCTGCACGTACGGATGCTGCGCGGGGCGGCCGCGGCCGGACACCGCTCGGTGGTCTTCAAACCGCACCCGAGCGCGCCCGTCCGCTACTCCCAGGCCCTGGAAGAGGAGGCCGGGCGGGCCGGGGTACGGCTCACGGTGCTCGACGGGCCACTGCTCGCCGAGACCTTCTACGAGCGCTGCCGGCCCGAGCTCGTCGTCGGCTGCTTCTCCACGGCGATGCTCACCGCCGCCGTCTACTTCGGCGTCCCCATCGGGCGCGTGGGCACGGCCGAGGTCCTCGAACGGCTCACGCCCTTCGAGAACAGCAACCGGATCCCGCTCACCGTCGTCGACCATCTGGTCGCGGACCTGGAGGGCGGCGAGGAGCCCGCCGTACCCGGAGCGGCCCCGGCCTCGCTCACGCCCCTCGTCCGCGCCGTCGGCTACTGCATGCGGCACAAGGCCCACCCGGGGCTCCGCGAGGAGGCCGCCGCGTTCCTGGCGGAGCACCACGCCGAGCCCGGCACCGCGCACCACTTCACCGCCGAACGGCTGACCCAGCTCGGCCTCCCGGGCGGAGGAGCCGCTCCGGGCCGGACGGCCACGTCCCGGCTGCGCCGCGGCCTGGCCCGGACCCGGCGGGGTTGAGGGGAGGCCGGGGGATCATCCCCGCAGCCCGGCTGCGCCGAGGCCCCGGAAGGCTCAGGCGCCGGCGGATCTGACCAGGGTGAAGACCGCGCCCTCCGGGTCCGCCACCAGGGCGAGCCGTCCCGCCGTGCCCTCGCGCGGCGGACGCAGCACATGACCGCCGAGCTCCACGACGAGCCGCGCGGCCGCGTCCGTGTCGGCGACCTCGAAGTACGTCATCCAGTGCGGGCCCCGGTCCCGGGGCAGCGCGTCGCCGACGCCGTGCAGCGAGGCCACCGGCGCCCCGGCCACGTGCAGCGTCGCGTAGTCGTGGTCGGCGGAGACGACCGGCTCCACCTCGAAGCCGAAGACCGTCCGGTAGAACTTGCCGATCGAGGACGTCTCGTACGTGAGGAGCTCGTTCCACACCGGGGTCCCCGGCGGTCCCGCCGTCGCCGTGCCGTGGTGCGCCTCCGCCTGCCAGACGCCGAAGACCGCGCCGGCCGGGTCGGAGCAGATCGCCATACGGCCCGCCTCGCCCGCGTCCAGCGGGCCGACGGCGACGGTGCCGCCGCAGCTGCGGATGCCCTCGGCCGTCTCGTCGGCGTCCGGCGTGGCCAGATACGGGGTCCAGGCGATACGGAGGTGCCGGTCGGGCGGCATCTGGCCGATGCCCGCCACCTCCTTGCCGCCGAGCAGCGCGCGCACGTAGGGGCCGAGCTGCTGCGGACCGGGCACGAACTCCCAGTCGAAGAGCGCGTTGTAGAACTCCTGCGTGGCGTCAAGCCCGTGCACCATCAGACTCACCCAACAGGGTGTGCCGGGTGGCCGCGGAGTCGCCTCGGTCATCGTCACATCTCCTCGGACCGTCGTCCTGGCCGTGCCCCCGTCCGATGGTGACACCGACGGCGGCGCGGCGGGCCCGGCCGCGCCGTGCGTGGCGCGATTCCGCCGGAGGTCGCCCGGTGCGGCCCCGCGCGGCCGTGCGGCTGCGCGAGGATGGCACCCATGAAGCCCATCATCTCCGCAAGCGAACTGCTCAGCGAGTCGGCCGGGCCCCGGCCGCCGGTCCTCCTGGATGTCCGCTGGACGCTCGGCGGCCCGCCCGGACGGCCCGCGTACGAGGCCGGGCACCTGCCCGGCGCGGTCTACGTCGACCTGGACGCGGAACTCGCGGGACCGCCCGGGAGCGGCGGCCGCCATCCGCTGCCCGACCCGGAGTCCTTCGGAGCCGTGATGCGCCGCGCGGGTGTCTCGGCGGACCGGCCGGTCGTCGTCTACGACGGCGGTCTCGGCTGGGGCGCGGCCCGCGCCTGGTGGCTGCTCCGCTGGGCGGGCCACCCGGACGTTCGGGTCCTGGACGGAGGCCTCCCGGCCTGGACGGGGGAGCTCACGGAGAAGGTCCCCGCACCGGAACCGGGCGACTTCCGGCCGAAGCCGGGCGCGCTGGGACTGCTCGACGCGGACGGGGCGGCCGCGCTGGCCCGTTCCGGGCTGCTCCTGGACGCCCGGGCGGCCGAGCGTTACCGGGGCGACGTGGAGCCCATCGACCGGGTCGGCGGGCACATCCCGGGCGCGGTCTCGGCCCCGACGACGGAGAACGTCGACGCCGAGGGCCTCTTCCTGGCCGCCGACGTCCTGCGGGAGCGTTTCACCGCGCTCGGCGCGTCCGAGGGGGCCCCGGTCGCCGTCTACTGCGGCTCGGGCGTCTCCGGCGCCCACGAGGTGCTCGCCCTGGAGATCGCGGGCATCCCCGCGGGCCTCTACGCCGGTTCCTGGTCGGAATGGTCCTCGGACCCCACCCGCCCGGTCGCCACGGGCCCGAACCCGGGCTAGTTCCTGCCCGCGATCAGGGCCGGATAGGTGGCCCCTGGCGCCGTACGGGAGTCAGGGGCGTACGCGAAGGGCCCGCGCTGTCGTGCGGCGCGGGCCCTTCGCGTACACGCGTGCGAGTACCGGCGGTCAGTCCTGCTTCTTCCTGCGGGTGCCGAAGACGATCTCGTCCCAGCTGGGGACGGCGGCGCGGCGGCCCGGCCGGACGCCGTCCGCCTCGGCCTGGCGGTCGGTGGCGCCGTGCAGACGGTCGCGGTGGCCCGAGACCGCGCGCGGCATCAGGACGTCGGCGTACGCCGAACCCGCGCCCGCCGAGGCGGCCGGCGCCGGCGGCTCCTCCTCCTCCGCCTCCTCCGAGGGCTCGGAGTCCGGCTGCTCGGGCACGATCATGTCGCCGCGGAAACTGGGCACGGCCTCCAGGAGGCTCGTCAGCGAGTCCCGCTCCTCCTCCGGCTCGACGGGCGCGGGCGCCCGCTCCAGCTGGCGGTCGGACCGGTCGATCTGGCGGTCGAGGGCCCGGTCGAGCGGCCGGTCCCGGGGCAGCCGGGCGATGCGCGGCACGAAGGGGAAGCTGGGCTCGGGCGCGGCGGCGATCGTGTCGTCCGTCTCGCCGATCAGGGCCCGGGCCTCGTCGTCGACGGCCTGGACGAGCCGCCGAGGCGGGTCGTACGTCCAGCTGGCCGTGTGGACCTCGCCGGCGACCCGGTAGACGAGCAGCACCTCCCAGGTGCCGTCGTCGCGCCGCCAGGAGTCCCACTGCACGGTGTCCTTCTCGGCGCCGCGCAGCAGCAGCCGCTCCTGCACCGCCTCGCCGAGCTGCGGGCCGCTGTTCTCCCCGGGCCTGCGGACCGGGGTCTTGCGGGCCCGCTCGGCCATGAAGGCGCGCTCCGCCAGCACGGGGCCCTCGAAGCGGCGCACGCGGTCGACGGGGATGCCGGCGAGCTGGGCGACCTCCTCAGCGGAGGCACCGGCTCGTATCCGCGCCTGGATGTCACGGGGGCGGAGGTGGCTCTCCACCTCGATCTCGATCTGGCCGAGGCGCGCGCGGTCGTTGCGCACGGCGGCACGGAGCCGCTCGTCGATCGGAAGCGTGTACTCCGTGCTGTCAGCAGCCTTCAGCACCAGTCGTGTGCCGTCGTTGGAGACGGCCACGACACGCAGTTCGGGCATGGGGACCTCCCGGGTGGTGCCTGCCGACGTCACGTGCGTCGCTGCTTCCGCTAGTCGAGTGTGGCCTGCCCGGGTGCAGCCTGCCACTACCTTGCCGAGTTGCCCGGCGTGTCGGGCATGAACCCTGGAACGCCGTTATGGCACGGTGACCTGTTGGCTACTCGTAGTGACTGGCGGTCACTCTGTGCAGCCGGTTCCCGTGCGATGCCGAGGCGCCGCCGGTTCGAGCGCCGTGTCCGGCCCCCTCCCCTTGATCCGGGGCACCCGTGAGGGCGTCCGGACCCAGGGTTCGTCAATGTACTCCATTCGGGCCACCTGGGTGGACCGGCGCGCCGCCCAACTTCTCGGGCGGTACGGGAGTTGAGTCCCTGTGATCTTCCCCCATACGTGTCACTCTTCACAGAAACAGCAGAAACGGAACTATTCGCTTCTCCCGTTTGTCCCTTCTGGGTGCAAGGCGAACGGATGAGCCATCAGGGGTCGGAGATGCGTCACGGGCCGGAAACCGACGGGGACGAGCCGGAGGAGGCGAGGGAGGGCGGCAGGAGAAGGATCGACCTGAGCGTGGCTCAGGTCTCCGGCAGCGCGCTGGCCGCGGTCATCGCCGCCAAGCTCGCCTCGACCCTCGGGGTGTACGGCACGATCGTCGGCGCCGGTGTGATCAGTGTCATCGCGACCTGCGGAGGACCGCTCTTCCAGCACCTCTTCAAGCGCACGGGCGAACAGGTCCGCGACGTGACCTCGGCGGCCAAGCCGAAGGCGCGTCAGGTCCCGGTCGCCGCCGGGCCGCAGGACGACCGCACTCTGATGCTGACGGCCGCTCGGCCCGACGCGGACTTCGGCGAGGAGTTCGGGGAGGCGACCACCCACGGCACTCGGGTCCGGGGCTGGAAGCGGCCGGCGATCGCCGCCGCCCTGGTCTTCGGCGTCACCATGGGCGGCATCACCGCCTACGAACTGGTCTCCGGGCAGGACTTCAGCGGCAAGCAGGGCACCACCACCTTCGGCTCCGTCGTCCGGGGCGGCGGGAGCACCGTCCAGGACACGCCCCACCGGGACCAGGAGCCCACGCCCGCGCCGTCGGGATCCGCGGAGGGCCCCGGGCGGCAGCAGGGCGGCGCGGGCACCCCCACGACGGGATCACCCACGCCGACGCCGGGCGACCGGGAGACCGCGGGGGGCGATCCGGGGACGCCGTCGGCGGAGCCCACCCCCTCCGGTTCCGCCGACGACGGGACGGAACCCGCCCTCACGCCGACCGCCCCGACGCCGGAACCGACGGCGCCGACCCAGGAGCCCACCACCGGGACCACGCCGTCCGGGGCGCCCTCGGCCCCGGTGACGACCGGAGCCGACGCCGGGACGGGTACGGGAGCCGAGTGACCGTCAGGCGATTGCCCGACTGCCCGACTGACCGTCAGTCGCCCAGGACCCGCCGCAGGTAGTCGTTGGCGAACAGCCGGTCCGGGTCGAGCCGGTCGCGCAGCGCCGTGAACTCGGCGAAGCGCGGGTAGACCTCGGAGAAGTAGGCGGCGTCGCGGGTGTGGACCTTGCCCCAGTGGGGGCGGCCCCCGTGCGCCGTCATGATGCGCTCCACCGCGGTGAAGTACCCGTGGTGGGGCGTCCCCTTGTAGAGGTGGACGGCGATGTACGCGGTCTCCCGCCCCGAGGCCGTGGACAGCGCGATGTCGTCCGCCGGGGCCGTGCGCACCTCCACCGGGAAGCTCACCTTGAGCGGTGAGCGCTCGACCATCGCCTTGACCTCGCGCAGCGCGGCGACCGCCGCCTCACGCGGAAGGGCGTACTCCATCTCCAGGAAGCGGACCCGGCGCGGCGAGGTGAAGACCTTGTACGGGATGTCGGTGTACGTGCGGGCCGACAGGGCCCGGCTGGAGACCTTGGCGAGCGACGGGATGACCGGCGGCACCGCGCGGCCCAGCGAGCAGGCGAGCTGGAAGACCCCGTTGGAGAGGAGCTCGTCCTCGATCCAGCCGCTGATCCGTCCGGGGGGCGCGGCGGGGCCGGCGCTGCGGTTGTTGCGCTTGGTGTTGCAGTTGTCCGTGTGGGGGAACCAGTAGAACTCGAAGTGCTCGTTCTCCGCGTGCAGCGCGTCGAACTCCGAGGTGACCCGGTCGAAGGCCATCGGTTCCTCGCGTGCGGTGAGCAGGAAGACCGGCTCCACCGCGAAGGTGATCGCCGTGATCACGCCAAGGGCGCCGAGCCCGATCCTGGCGGCCGCGAAGACCTCCGGATTCTCCTTCTCCGAGCAGGTGAGCAGCTCTCCCGAGGCCGTCACCAGCTCCAGCTCGCGGATCTGCGCGGCTATGGACGCCGACTCGCGGCCCGTGCCGTGCGTGCCGGTGGAGGTGGCGCCGGCGACGGTCTGCTCCATGATGTCGCCCATGTTCGTGAGCGACAGGCCCTCCCTGGCCAGCGCCACGTTGAGCCGTTTCAGCGGCGTGCCCGACTCGACCGTCACGGTCATCGCCTCGCGGTCGATGCGCCGGATCCCGGTCAGCAGCCCCGGCCGGATCAGTACGCCGTCGGTGGCCGCGATCGAGGTGAAGGAGTGGCCGG
This sequence comes from Streptomyces sp. NPDC034084, assembly GCF_055575535.1. NCBI lineage: Bacteria > Bacillati > Actinomycetota > Actinomycetes > Kitasatosporales > Streptomycetaceae > Streptomyces > Streptomyces sp. NPDC034084. The sequence continues at coordinate 182,756 of NZ_JBVISK010000009.1, read as the reverse complement.
TGCCGACCGTCTTGACCCGCAGCCCGTCCTCGGCCGCGCGGCGCACCGCCTCGGCGAGCTCCTCGGCCGAGGCCGGGCTCACCTCCCGCACCGGGCGGGAGGTCACGGTCCCCGCCCAGTTACGCCACGGGCTGTTCGCCGTCCCGGCGCTCCCCGACCCCGCTGTCCCCGCTGCTGCCGTCCTGCTCACGCTGCCCCTCCCGGTTCGGAGCCGGCCTGCGCAGCCGGCGGTGTCCGAGGAGACCCACCGCGACCGCGAGCGCGCCCGAGACGACGGGCACCACGTACCCCGCCTCTGCCCCCGACGCGTCGACCACCCAGCCGGCGGCCGAGGAGCCGAGCGCCACGCCGACCGCGAGCCCGGTACCCGTCCAGGTCATGCCCTCGGTCAGCTTGGTGCGCGGTACGTGCGCTTCGACGAGGGCCATCGTGGTCACCATCGTCGGTGCGATGGACAGGCCCGCGACAAAGAGCGCCACGGCCAGCAACGGCAAGTTCCCGGCCAGTAGGAGGGGGATCATACTCACGGCCATCGCGCAGATGCCCAGAAGCCACCTGCGGGACGGCTCTCCCTTGAGGTGGAGCAGCCCGAAGACGGCGCCGGCCACACCGGAGCCCAGCGCGTAGACGGCGAGGACGAGACTCGCGGAGGCCTTGTGGCCCTGCTCCTCGGCGAAGGCCACGGTCACCACGTCCACCGAGCCGAAGATGGCGCCGGTGGCGACGAAGGCGAGGGCGAGCACCTGGAGGCCGGGGGAGCGGAGCGCCGAGACACCCCGGGCGCCCCGCTGGGGATGGGGAACCGGCTCGGTGGCGCGCTGCGAGGTCAGCCAGAAGACGCCGACGGCCAGGAACGCCCCGGCGAACATCGGACCGGCCTCGGGGAACCAGGCGGTCGACAGACCGATCGAGAGGATCGGCCCGACGATGAAGCACACCTCGTCGACGATCGACTCCCAGGAGTACGCGGTGTGCAGGCGCCGTCCCTCGCCCCGGTAGATCTCCGCCCAGCGGGCGCGGGTCATCGCGCCGACGCTCGGCACGCAGCCGATGACGGCGGTGAAGACGAAGAGGGTCCAGTCCGGTGCCTGCTGCTGCACGCAGAGGAGGAGCCCGGTGGCCGCGGCGAGCGCGACCAGCGTGACCGGGCGGAGCACGGTGCGCTGTCCGTGCCGGTCGACCAGGCGCGAGACCAGGGGACCGAGGACCGCGGCGGACATCGCGAGTGTCGCCGACAGCGCGCCCGCGAGGCCGTACCGCCCTGTGACCTGCGAAATCATGGTCACGATGCCGATGCCCATCATGGACAGCGGCATCCGGCCGAGGAACCCCGCGACAGAGAACGAAGCGGTTCCGGGCGCCGCGAAGATCGCGCGGTAGGGACTGGGCAAGAGAGGTCCTTGGTCAACACGTGTAATTAATAGCTAAAGCCTACGGTGTTGAAGTCGATCGGTCATCCTCATTTTTCGGCCGAACGGCCCGGCGGACAACTCGGCGAGCGGCCCGGCACGGCCCGGCGAACGGCCCCGCGCCGTCCGGCGCGCGGCCCGGCGGACTTCCCGGCGCACGGGTGTGCGGACGACGGGCCACGGAAGGGCCGCGCCCTTCGCCGTCAGAGGCGGGTGGGAGGATCGGTGCCATGTCCGATCAGCACGATCCCGCCCCGTACGACGCCCTGCTGCTGCTCTCCTTCGGCGGCCCGGAGGGCCCGGACGACGTGGTCCCGTTCCTGGAGAACGTGACACGCGGCCGCGGCATCCCGAAGGAACGGCTCAAGGAAGTGGGGCAGCACTACTTCCTCTTCGGCGGCGTCTCCCCGATCAACGACCAGAACCGCGCGCTCCTCGCCGCGCTGCGGACGGACTTCGAGCAGGCCGGACTCGACCTGCCGGTCTACTGGGGAAACCGGAACTGGGCGCCGTACCTCACCGACACCCTGCGCGAGATGGTCACCGACGGGCGCCGCCACATCGCCGTCCTCACCACCAGCGCGTACGCCTCCTACTCCGGCTGCCGCCAGTACCGTGAGAACCTCGCCGACGCGCTCGCCACCCTGGAGGCGGAGGGGCTCCCGCTGCCCCGGGTCGACAAGCTCCGGCACTACTTCAACCACCCCGGCTTCGTCGGGCCCATGGTCGAGGGCGTCCTCGCCTCCCTCGCCGAGCTCGACCCGTCCGTGCGGGACGGCGCCCACCTCGCCTTCACCACCCACTCCATCCCCGACTCCGCCGCCGACACCTCCGGCCCCGCCACCGAGCACGGCGGGGGCGGGGCCTATGTGCGCCAGCACCTCGACGTGGCACGCGTCATCGCCGACGCGGTCCGCGAGGAGACCGGGATCGACCACCCCTGGCAGCTCGTCTACCAGTCCCGCAGCGGCGCCCCCCACATCCCGTGGCTGGAACCCGACATCTGCGACCACCTGGAGGCCCTCCACGGCGCCGGCGTGCCCGCAGCCGTCATGGTCCCGATCGGCTTCGTCTCCGACCACATGGAGGTCCTCTACGACCTCGACACGGAGGCCACCGCCAAGGCGGCCGAGCTCGGCCTGCCCGTCCGGCGCTCGGCGACCGTCGGCGCCGACCCGCGCTTCGCCGCCGCCGTCCGCGAGCTCGTCCTGGAGCGCGCCGCGAGCGAGCGGGGGACCAGGGCCGAGCGGTGCGCCCTCGGCGCCCTCGGCGCCTCCCACGACCTCTGTCCCATCGGCTGCTGCCCGTCCAGGGCCGAGCGGCCCGCCGCCGCCGGCGCCGACAGCCCCTACGCCTGAGGAGCCCGCGTGACCGTCGTTCCCGACCCCCTGCTCACCGAACTGCACGACCTCGCCCTGGAGGCCGCCCAGCGGGCCGGAGCGCTGCTGCGCGACGGCCGGCCCCACGACCTGGCCGTGGCGTCGACCAAGTCGAGCCCCATCGACGTGGTCACCGAGATGGACATCGCCGCCGAGAAGCTGATCACCGGCTTCCTCGCCGAGCACCGCCCGCAGGACGGCTTCCTCGGCGAGGAAGGCGCGTCGAGCCCCGGGACGAGTGGGATCCGCTGGGTGATCGACCCGCTCGACGGCACCGTGAACTACCTGTACGGCCTCCCCACCTGGGCGGTGTCCATCGCCGCCGAACGGGACGGCGAGACCGTCGTCGGCGTGGTCGAGGCGCCGATGCGCGGCGAGACGTACCGGGCCGTCCTCGGCGGCGGCGCCTACGCGGGGGAGCGGCGGCTCGCCGTCCGCCCCTCGCCCCCGCTCGACCAGGCCCTGCTCGGCACGGGCTTCGGGTACATCCAGTCCCGCCGCGCCCACCAGGCCGACGTGGCCCAGCGGGTCATCCCGCGCGTCCGCGACATCCGCCGGGGCGGCTCGGCCGCCATCGACCTCTGCGACGTCGCCGCCGGCCGCCTCGACGCGTACTACGAGCGCGGGCTCAACCCCTGGGACCTCGCGGCGGGCGCGCTCATCGCCCGCGAGGCGGGCGGCCTCACGGGCGGCCGCCCCGGGGAGCCGGAGTCGGGAGAGCTGACCCTGGCGGCCTCCCCGGGCCTCTTCGGGCCCCTCCAGGAACTCCTGGAGGAGCTGGGGGCCTGGCACGACTGAGGCTGGAGACGGACGCACGTGGGCCCCGGTGCCGGGACGGCGCCGGGGCCCACGCGTGCGTACGGGTCGAACGGTCCACAGGCCGGTCGGACGGCCTCCGGGTGAGACGGTGCGGGTCGGATGTGTCCGGGGAGGACCGTGGCCGGGTGGGACGGGTCAGACGACCGGCGTGGCGACCTCCACGCCGTACTCGGCGGCCAGCCGGTGCAGGTCCTCCAGCTCCGCCTGCTCCACCTCCGCCAGGTAGTCGTCGCCCGTCTCACGGGCCCGCGTGAGGTCCGTCTGCGTGGTCCTGATGCGGTGCAGCAGTCCTGCGGTGAAAGCGTCCATCGTGCGCCCCCTCCTCGTGGGTCCGGTGGCACGGGGCTGTGCCGAGGGTGGGTGGATCACACACTGCGAACTCTGGGGGACAGAGAGCGGTAGGTGGCGCGCCACATACAGGGCGTGATCACGGGGTGTGCAGTCGTCCTCCCCACCCCCTTCCTCACAGAAACCTCAACTGGCCGGTGAATCCGGTGAATTCTTCGCTCCGAACCGCACCCCCAGCCCCGCGCCCCCGGCCGCTCCCGGCCCCGCGCCGCCGTCTTACAGCCGGTTTACGCGCGTACGGGGCAGGATGGGCACGCACAGTCAGTGCTCAGGTTTCAGCCGGTCCCCACCCCGGACAGCGGCTCAACGGGAAGGATGTACGACGTGCGCGTACTCGTCGTCGAGGACGAGCAGTTGCTCGCCGATGCGGTGGCCACCGGACTGCGCCGGGAGGCCATGGCCGTCGACGTCGTGTACGACGGCGCCGCCGCTCTGGAGCGCGTCGGAGTCAACGACTACGACGTCGTCGTCCTCGACCGGGACCTCCCGCTCGTCCACGGCGACGACGTCTGCCGCAAGATCGTCGAACTCGGCATGCCCACCCGCGTCCTGATGCTCACCGCCTCCGGCGACGTCAGCGACCGCGTCGAGGGACTGGAGCTCGGGGCGGACGACTATCTCCCCAAGCCCTTCGCCTTCACCGAGCTCACCGCGCGCGTGCGCGCCCTGGGCCGCCGGACCACCGTCCCGCTCCCGCCCGTCCTGGAGCGCGCCGGCATCAAGCTCGACCCCAACCGCCGCGAGGTCTTCCGCGAGGGCAAGGAGGTCCAGCTCGCCCCGAAGGAGTTCGCCGTCCTGGAGGTCCTCATGCGCAGCGAGGGCGCCGTCGTGTCGGCCGAGCAGCTCCTGGAGAAGGCCTGGGACGAGAACACCGACCCGTTCACCAACGTCGTGCGCGTCACCGTCATGACCCTCCGGCGCAAACTCGGCGAGCCGCCGGTCATCGTCACCGTCCCCGGCTCCGGGTACCGGATCTGACGCGATGGCCACGACTCCCGCGCCCCACCCCCACGCGCCACCGAAACCGACCTGGGACCCCCGGGACCCCGTCCGGCCGCTGCTGCGCCCCACCATCCGCATACGGCTCACGCTGCTGTACGGCGGGATGTTCCTGATCGCCGGCATCCTGCTGCTGTCGATCATCTACCTCTTCACCGCCCAGGCGCTCAGCGACAGCACCTCCCAGCTGCCCTTCAAGGTCGTCAACGGCACGGTCCAGCCCACCGCCTCCTCGTGCCAGCTGCCCCAGTCGCCCACCGGCGACCAGCTCAACGACGCCGTCACGCTCTGCCTGCGCCACCAGAGCGACATCGCCCTGAACGACCTCCTGCGCCGGTCCCTCTTCGCCCTGCTCGGCCTGAGCATCATCGCCTTCGCCTTCGGCTACGCCATGGCGGGACGGGTGCTCTCCCCGCTCGGCCGGATCACCCGGACCGCACGCCAGGTGGCCGGCTCCGACCTGTCCCGGCGGATCGAGCTGGACGGCCCGGACGACGAGCTCAAAGAGCTCGCCGACACCTTCGACGAGATGCTCGACCGCCTGGAGCGGGCCTTCACCGCCCAGCAGCGGTTCGTCGCGAACGCCTCGCACGAGCTGCGGACCCCGCTCGCGATCAACCGCACCCTCCTGGAGGTTCACCTCTCGGACCCCGGGGCGCCGGTGGAACTCCAGCAGCTCGGCAAGACCCTGCTCGCCACCAACGAGCGCAGCGAACAGCTGGTCGAGGGCCTGCTGCTGCTGGCCCGGAGCGACAACCAGATCATCGAGCGCAAACCCGTCGACCTGGCCGAGGTCGCCGAGCGAGGCGTCGACCAGGTGCACGCCGAGGCCGAGGCCAAGGGCGTGGAGATCCGGGGCGTACGCGCGCCGGCCGTCGTCCAGGGCAATGGCGTGCTGCTCGAACGGATCGCGCTGAACCTGCTCCAGAACGCCGTGCGGTACAACGTGCCGGAGGGCGGCTGGGTGGAGGTCACCACCGAGGCCAAGGACGGCCAGGCGGTCCTGGTCGTCTCGAACACCGGCCCCGTGGTCCCCGGGTACGAGATCGACAACCTCTTCGAGCCGTTCAGAAGGCTCCGGCAGGAGCGGACCGGCAGCGACAAGGGGGTCGGTCTCGGCCTGTCGATCGCCCGGTCCGTGGCTCGTGCCCACGGCGGCCGTATCATCGCGGAGCCACGCGAGGGCGGCGGGCTCGTGATGCGCGTCACTCTGCCGATCTGACACACTGCACGAGCCGACCGGTTCCGTTCGCTTTGCGCGGAATTCCGGGTCCCTGATCCTGAGACGCTCATGTGTGATCGATCACAGGGGGGGTGTCGGGCCCTCCACTCTCCGTGACCGTGAAATCCCTCCGAAAACCAGGAAAAGTCCGGGTTTCCGGGGCCCGGAATGACGGGAAGTACACGGGGTGGCGCCTGCGAGGGCCGCCCGGAGGGCCGTGTACGGTCCGGTTCGCCACCCGAAGCCGATCACTTACGAGAGCGCGCGACGGGTGTCGATTGAGTAACAGACCTTGATGTGAGGCAAAATCTCCGCCTCAGGTCGGGCACAAGTCCGACCTCTCACGCGTTACGTGCGCTGGAGACACCGCAACCAACCCAGAGGGGGAGAGCGACATGGCAACGGATTACGACACCCCACGCAAGACCGACGACGACGTCGACTCGGACAGCCTTGAAGAACTGAAGGCCCGCCGGAACGACAAGTCGACCTCGACCGTCGACGTCGACGAGTTCGAGGCCGCCGAAGGCCTGGAGCTTCCCGGCGCCGACCTCTCGAACGAGGAGCTGGCCGTCCGGGTCCTGCCGAAGCAGGCCGACGAGTTCACCTGCATGAGCTGCTTCCTCGTGCACCACCGCAGCCAGCTGGCCCGGGAGAAGAACGGCCAGCCGATCTGCCGCGACTGCGACTGAGACAGGTCGGCCGTGGCAGGCGACACACCGTCCCGGAAGCGGCGTCTGCGACTTCCCCGGAAGTCGGAGACGTACAAGGGCGGCTCAGGCCCGGCGGAGGGTGCCCAGGAGGCCCCTGACGCCGAGCACGGAGCCTCCCTGCCCTCCCTCGGCGCACGTGACGACGAGCGGGGCCTCCCGGCCTCGCTCGAGGCGGTCATCGAGGTCGCCGAGACGGATCCCGCGGGCCCACCCGCGGAGCCGGGAGAGCGCGGAGCGCGGCAGGGCGGACGTCTTGGCGCCGTCAGGCGGCTGGCCAACCCCGCGCGGGCCCAGCTCGACCGGATCCGGATCGACTCCGACCGGATCGACGCCGTCCGGCGCGGCGTCACGCACGGCGTGAAGCGTGGCGGAGACAGCGCCAGGGCCGGCCTCGGACACCTCGCCGACCGCTTGATCGAACTCGCCCCGCGGATCCCCGTCCGCGACCTGGCGACCCTGCGCAGGCAGTTCCCCGGGCTCGGCCCCGAGGAGCTCGCCGACAAACTCGTCGCCGGAGCGGCCAACGCGAGCTCGACCGTGGGTGCGGGCGTCGGCGCCGCCGCCATGCTCCCCGTGGCCCCGGCCATGCCGGCCGAACTGGCCGCGGAGATCACCGGCGTCGCCGCCGTGGAGATCAAGCTCATCGCCGAACTGCACGAGGTCTACGGTCTGCGGCCCCCCGGCCGGCTCACCCAGCGCTCGGTGGCCTACCTGACCGCCTGGGCCGAGGAACGGGGCATCGACCCCACCAAGCCCACCACGGTCAACGCCGCGCTCAGTGGCCCGCTCAAGCGCGAACTGCGCCTGCAGATCACGAAACGCATGATGCGCAACCTGCCGAACCTCATGCCCTTCATGGTGGGCGCCGCCGTCGGCGCCGTCATGAACCGGCGCGACACCAAGAAACTCGCCGCGCACATCCGCGCGGACCTCCGACGCCGCCAGATCCCCTGGGACAGCCTTCCGGAGCTGCCCCCGCTGGAGCAGCCCGAGAACCCCAAGGAGCTGGGCTTCTAGCCCCCGCGCGCACCGGTCAGGCGCGCTCCGCCTCCAGGGCCGCGACCAGTGCCTCCGGCTCGCGGCTCGAGAGGTACACGTACGGCGTCGGGTCGGCCGGGTCCGTCACCTCGATCCGCACCGCCCCCGGCACGTAGCTGCGCATCAGCATGAAGGCGCGCGGGTCCGCCTTGTGGGTGCGCCAGGCGCGCGCCTCCTCCGCGTCGAGCGCCTCGGCAGTCCCGAGCGCCGTGACCGGGATCCGGGCGTCGCCCGCCACCAGCGAACCGGCCACCACCCGGATCCGGGCGGAGCCGTACGAGGAGACCGCCGCCCCGGCGAGCACCGCCGCGCCGATCAGGCCGCCCAGCATGGGGACCGTGCCCAGCGGGAACAGGATCAGGCCGCCGGAGAGACCGAGCAGACCCACGATCAGCCACCACGAGCGGGGCGCCGTCAGCCGCTCGTCGAAACGCGGCGCGGCGGAGGGCACGGGGGAGGGGGCCGGGGACGATGCGGAAGGCTGCATGTGTCCAAGCTTGGCACGGCGCGACCCGCGCCCACCCGCGCGGGTAAGGTCTGCGGCTGTGACTGCAACATCTGCCGCCCTCACCCCGCCGGCCGACGCCATACCGCCGGTACGCCACCCCGACGCGCCGGCCCCCGGCGAGCCGCTCGGCGCGCACTACGCGTACTGCTTCGGGTGCGGCGGCGGGCAGCCCCACGGCCTCCACCTGGAAGCGCGCGCGGGCGAGGGCGTGACCGTCACCGCCGAGTTCACGGTCACCGCCGACCACCAGGGCGCCCCCGGCCTCGCGCACGGCGGCGTGCTCGCCACCGCGCTCGACGAGACCCTCGGCTCCCTGAACTGGCTGCTGCGCGTCATCGCCGTGACCGGCCGCCTGGAGACCGACTTCGTCCGGCCCGTCCCGGTCGGCACGGTCCTCCACCTGGAGGCCGCCGTCACCGCCGTGCACGGCCGCAAGATCTACTCGACCGCCGTCGGACGGATCGGCGGGCCCGAGGGCCCCGTCGCCGTCCGCGCCGACGCCCTCTTCATCGAGGTCAAGGTCGACCACTTCATCGACAACGGCCGCCCGGAGGAGATCCAGGCCGCCATGTCCGACCCCGACCAGGTCCGGCGCGCCCGCGCCTTCGAGGTGAACCCCTGATGCGCAACCCTGTCGACGTACTGATCCGCCGAGTGGACCCGGACGTGCCGCTCCCGGCCTACGGGCATCCCGGCGACGCCGGGGCCGACCTCGTGACCACCGAGGCCGCCGTGCTGGCCCCCGGGGAGCGCGCCGTGCTGCCCACCGGGGTCTCCATCGCCCTGCCGGACGGGTACGCGGCCTTCGTGCACCCGCGCTCCGGTCTCGCCGCCCGCTGCGGAGTGGCGCTCGTGAATGCCCCGGGGACGGTGGATGCCGGGTACCGTGGAGAGATCAAGGTGATCGTGGTCAATCTCGACCCGCGCGAGGACGTGCGGTTCGAACGATTCGATCGGATTGCCCAACTTGTCGTCCAGCAGGTCGAGAAGGTGCGCTTCCACGAGGTGGCGGAACTTCCCGGTTCGGCGCGGGCCGAGGGGGGCTTCGGGTCCACCGGCGGTCACGCCGCCGTGGACGGCACTACGGGTGGGAATCGATACGCTTCGGTCGTATCCGACCGGGAAGGACAGTGACGTGTTCGGACGTCGCAAGAAGAGCGGTGCCGCCGAGGACGCGGCGGGCGAGGCCGAGCAGGTCGTCGACGCGGTGGAGGGCGAGGACGCGGCCGAGGCGCCGCGCCGCGTGAACCTTCCGCCGGCGCCCCGGCCCGACGGGCCCTGGGACATCTCCGAGGTCGCCAAGCCCGACGAGGGCCGGGTGGACCTCGGCGGGATCTTCGTGCCCGGAGTCGAGGGCATGGAGCTGCGGGTGGAGGTGGCGGGCGACGCGATCGTCGCGGCCACCGTCGTCCTGCGCGACAGCGCCGTACAGCTGCAGGCCTTCGCCGCGCCCAAGAACGAGGGCATCTGGGGCGAGGTCCGCGACGAGATCGCGACCGGCATCGTCCAGCAGGGCGGGGTCATCGACGAGGTCGAGGGCCCGCTCGGCTGGGAGCTGCGGGCCCAGGTCCCGGTGCAGCTGCCGGACGGTAACCGCGGTGTGCAGCTGGTCCGCTTCGTGGGCGTCGACGGGCCCCGCTGGTTCCTGCGCGGAGTGATCTCCGGGCAGGGCGCGGTCCAGCCCGAGGCCGCCGGCCTCCTGGAGCAGATCGTCCGGGACACCGTGGTCGTCCGCGGTGAGGGCCCGATGGCCCCGCGCGACCCGATCGTCCTCAAGCTGCCGAACGACGCGCAGATGGTGCCGGACGCCGTGCAGCAGGAGGACCAGGAGAACTCCCGCTTCTCCGGCGGCATGGGGCAGCTCCAGCGCGGCCCGGAGATCTCCGAGATCCGCTGAACCCCGGCGGGGCCGCCGCTTCGGGGGCCCGGCCGAAGCCTGACCGCCGTCTCGGCGGCCCGGCCGAACGCGTCGGCCCGCTTCGGGCGGTCCGGCGTGCTCGAGGCATGGCCGGTGGGCCGCTTCCCGCACCTCCAGGGCGGGACGCGGCCCACCGTGCGTTTTCCACAGGTCCGGAACAGGGCCCTGGCCTCGGACCGGGCCGCGGACCATACTGGCGGCGCAGAGGTTCGAGGAGGGGGAGCACCGCGTGAGCGAGAGCAGCAGCAGGTCCGCCACGGCCGTCGTCGAGGACCCGGCCGGACCGCCGATGGTCCGCGTCGAGGGCCTGCGCCGCTCGTACGGCACGGGCGAGGCCGCCGTCCACGCGCTGCGCGGCGTCTCCTTCGACATCCCCCGCGGCGAGCTCGTCGCGCTCAAGGGCCGCTCGGGTTCCGGCAAGACGACCCTGCTCAACCTCGTCGGCGGGCTCGACACCGCCGACGGAGGCCGGATCGTCATCGACGGCACCGACCTCTCCACGCTCGGCGAGAAAGGCCTCCTGGAGCTGCGCCGCGACCGGATCGGCTTCATCTTCCAGTCCTTCGGGCTGCTCCCGATCCTCTCCGCCGCCGAGAACGTGGGCGTGCCCCTGCGGCTGCGCAAGGCGGACCCCAGGGAGCGCGAGGAGCGGGTCGCCCTGATGCTCGGACTGGTCGGCCTCGCCGACCACGCGAACCAGCGGCCGGGCGAGCTCTCCGGCGGCCAGCAGCAACGCGTCGCCATCGCCCGCGCCCTCGCCAACAAGCCGGCGCTGCTCATAGCCGACGAGCCCACGGGCCAGCTGGACGCGGAGACCGGCCTCGCCGTCATGCAGCTGCTGCGCGCGGTGGTGCGCAGCGAGGGCTGCACGGCCCTGGTCGCCACCCACGACCCTCAGCTCCTCGGTCTGGCGGACCGGGTCCTGGAGCTGAGCGACGGCGAGATCATCGAACACTGAACCGACCGCCGAGGAGGTCCCGGGACGACATCAGGATGACGTCAATACCGCCCCGGGGTTCCTCCCGCGTGCGGAATGTCCGATTGGCTGGACGTATGGTCGAGCCCATGGGACGCGGCAAGCTTCGGATCTACCTCGGCTCTGCGCCGGGCGTGGGCAAGACCTACGCGATGCTCGCCGAGAGCCACCGCAGGGTGGAGCGCGGCACGGACTGCGTCGTCGCCTTCGTGGAGCACCACGGACGCCCGCGTACGGAGGTCATGCTGCGGGGCCTGGAGCAGGTGCCGCGCCGCACCCTGGAGTACCGGGGGGCGGTCTTCGCCGAGATGGACGTCGACGCCGTCCTCGCCCGCCGCCCCGCGGTCGCCCTCGTCGACGAGCTCGCCCACACGAACGTGCCGGGCTCACGCAACCCCAAGCGATGGCAGGACGTCGCCGAACTCCTCGCGGCCGGCATCGACGTCGTGTCGACGGTCAACATCCAGCACCTGGAGTCCCTTGGCGACGTCGTCGAAGCGATCACCGGGGTACGGCAGCGGGAGACCGTCCCCGACGAGATGGTGCGCCGGGCGGACCAGATCGAGCTGGTCGACATGTCCCCGGAGGCGCTGCGGCGCCGGATGGCCCACGGCAACGTCCACACCTCGGACAAGGTCGACGCCGCCCTCTCCAACTACTTCCGCCCCGGCAACCTCACGGCCCTGCGCGAGCTCGCCCTGCTCTGGACCGCCGACCGGGTCGACGAGTACCTCCGGCAGTACCGCGGCGAGCACGACATCCGCTCCACCTGGCAGGCCAGGGAGCGCATCGTCGTCGGACTGACCGGCGGTCCCGAGGGCCGCACCCTCATACGGCGCGCCACGCGGCTCGCCGAGAAGGGCGCCGGTGGCGAGGTCCTCGCCGTCTACATAGCCCGCAGCGACGGACTCACCGCGGCCTCCCCGAAGGAGCTGGCCGTCCAGCGCACCCTCGTCGAGGACCTCGGCGGGACCTTCCACCACGTCATCGGCGACGACATACCCTCCGCGCTCCTCGAATTCGCCCGCGGGGTCAACGCCACCCAGATCGTCCTCGGCTCCAGCCGCCGCCCGACCTGGCAGTACATCCTCGGCCCCGGCGTCGGCCAGACGGTGGCCCGCGACTCCGGGCCCGACCTCGACGTCCACATCGTCACCCACGACGAGGTCGCCAAGGGCCGGGGCCTGCCGGTTTCCCGCGGGGCCCGCCTCGGCCGCCCCCGGATCCTCGGCGGCTGGCTGGCCGGCGTCGCGGGTCCGGTCGGGCTGGCTCTGCTCCTCACGCACGTCGACGCCGATCTCGGTCTCGCCAACGACATGCTGCTCTTCCTCGCCCTGACCGTGGCCGCCGCGCTGCTCGGCGGATTCCTGCCGGCGCTCGCCTCGGCCGCCGCCGGATCCCTCCTCCTCAACTGGTTCTTCACCCCGCCGGTCCACCGGCTGACCATCGCCGACCCCCTGAACATCGTCGCCATCGCCGTCTTCCTCGGCGTCGCGATGTCGGTCGCCTCCGTGGTCGACCTGGCCGCCCGGCGCACGCACCAGGCCGCCCGGCTGCGCGCCGAGTCCGAGGTGCTGTCCTACCTCGCCGGCAGTGTGCTGCGCGGCGAGACGAGCCTGGACGCCCTCCTGGAACGGGTCCGCGAGACGTTCTCCATGGAGTCGGTGGCCCTCCTGGAGCGCGCGGACGGGGCCGAGCCGTGGACGCGGGCGGCGAGCGTGGGTCCCCACCCGGCGGCGCGGCCGGAGGACGCGGACGTGGACATGCCCGTCGGCGACCACCTGGCCCTCGCCCTGACGGGCCGGGTGCTGCCCGCCGAGGACCGGCGGGTGCTCGGCGCCTTCGCCGCCCAGGCCGCCGTCGTCCTCGACCGGCAGCGGCTCGTCGGCGAGGCGGAGGAGGCCCGGAAGCTGGCCGAGGGCAACAAGATCCGTACGGCCCTGCTCGCCGCCGTCAGCCACGATCTGCGGACCCCGCTCGCGAGCATCAAGGCGTCCGTCTCCTCCCTCCGCTCCGACGACGTCGAATGGTCCGAGCAGGACCGGGCCGAGCTCCTGGAGGGCATCGAGGCCGGCGCCGACCGCCTCGACCACCTCGTGGGCAACCTCCTCGACATGTCCCGCCTCCAGACCGGCACCGTCACGCCCCTGATCCGCACCGTCGACCTCGACGAGGTCGTCCCCATGGCCCTCGGGGGAGTACCGGACGGCAGCGCCGAGCTCGACATCCCCGAGTCGCTGCCCATGGTCGAGGTAGACAAGGGCCTCCTGGAGCGGGCCGTCGCCAACATCGTGGAGAACGCCGTGAAGTACAGCCCCGGGGGCGCGCCCGTCGCCGTCGCCGCCAGCGCCCTGGGCGACCGGGTCGAGCTGCGCGTCGTGGACCGCGGTCCCGGCGTCCCCGACGCGGCCAAGGACGGCATCTTCGAGCCCTTCCAGCGCTTCGGCGACGCCCCGCGCGGCTCCGGCGTCGGGCTCGGCCTCGCGGTCGCCCGCGGCTTCGCCGAGGCCATGGGCGGAACCCTCGGCGCCGAGGACACGCCCGGCGGCGGCCTCACCATGGTCCTCACCCTGCGGGCCGCGCCCGGCGGACCCCGGACCCCGGCCGCCGACCTCCCGGCCCACGCCGGGACCTGACAGCCGGGCCGTCCCCGCACCCCGCCCCGTACCTCGGCCCCGTACCTCGTTCCGTCCCCGTCCCCCGTCCCGTACAGCAGAGCCCCCAGCAGAAGGAAGGCCCCCTCCATGACCCGGGTCCTCGTCGTCGACGACGAGCCGCAGATCGTCCGCGCCCTGGTGATCAACCTGAAGGCGCGGAAGTACGAGGTCGACGCCGCGCCGGACGGCGCCACCGCCCTCCGGCTCGCCGCCGAACGCCACCCCGACGTCGTCGTCCTCGACCTCGGACTGCCCGACATGGACGGCGTCGAGGTCATCAGGGGCCTGCGCGGCTGGACCAGGGTGCCGATCCTCGTCCTGTCCGCCCGGCAGACCTCCGACGAGAAGGTCGAGGCGCTCGACGCGGGCGCCGACGACTACGTCACCAAGCCCTTCGGCATGGACGAACTGCTCGCCCGGCTGCGCGCGGCCGTGCGCCGCGCCGAGCCCGTCGGCGGCGCCGAGGACGGGGTCGTCGTGGTCGAGACCGAGGGCTTCACCGTCGACCTGGCGGCGAAGAAGGTGCACCGCGACGGGCGCGACGTCCGGCTCACCCCCACCGAATGGCACCTCCTGGAGGTCCTCGTCCGCAACAGCGGCCGGCTCGTCAGCCAGAAGCAGCTGCTCCAGGAGGTCTGGGGGCCGTCGTACGGCACGGAGACCAACTACCTCCGGGTGTACATGGCGCAGCTCCGCCGCAAGCTGGAGACCGACCCCTCCCACCCGCGCCATTTCGTCACCGAACCGGGCATGGGGTACCGCTTCGAACGCTGAAACGGGAGCCGTGCGGACGGGTGGTCCGGGGCCGCCTCCGGTGACACCGGTGGCCGGTACGCTTTCTGTATGAGTGCTGCACCGCGTACAGAGAAGCCGGCCGGACGGTTCCGCCGGATGCTCGACCGGCTCTCGTCCTCCGTGGAGGACCTGGAGTCGGAGGAGCTCCAGGAGGACGCCGAGGCCTCGGGGTGCACGCGTATCTGCGACTGCTCCGACCGCCAGATAGTCAAGGTGACTGGTACCTTGCGCACGGTCACGCTGCGTCCCCGGGCCGGTGTGCCCGCGCTGGAGGCCGAACTCTTCGACGGTTCGGCACCGCTCGACGTCGTGTGGCTCGGCCGGCGCTCCATCGTGGGCATCGAGCCCGGCCGCAAGCTGATCGCCTCCGGCCGGATCTCCATGAGCCACGGCCGGCGGGTCCTCTTCAACCCCAAATACGAGCTCCGACCGCTCGGACAGGAGTAGCCGGTGACGTCCCTCGACAAGCCGACCGAGGCCAAGTCGACCCCGGACCAGGACGCCCAGGCGGACAAGGCGGTGACCGAGGCCGCGCTCTTCGAGGCCTTCGGCGGCCTGCGGGGCATGATCGAGACGGTCCTGCCCGGCCTGCTGTTCGTCACGATCTTCACGATCAACAAGAACCTGCACGTGTCGGCGATCGCCGCGCTCGGGGTCTCGCTGGTCCTGGTGGCCGTCCGGCTGATCCGCCGGGACACCGTCAAGCACGCCTTCAGCGGTGTCTTCGGCGTCGCGTTCGGCGTGGTCTTCGCGATGATGACGGGCAACGCCAAGGACTTCTACCTGCCGGGCATGCTGTACACCCTGGGCCTCGCCCTGGCGTACATCATCACCGCGCTCGCCGGAGTGCCCCTGATCGGCCTGATCCTCGGCCCGGTCTTCAAGGAGAACCTCTCCTGGCGCACCCGCAACCCGGGCCGCAAGAAGGCCTACACGAAGGCCAGCTGGGCCTGGGGCCTGATTCTGCTCGGCAAGTGCGCGATCCTCTTCCCGATGTACTGGTGGGCCGACACCACCAAGTTCGGCTGGGTGCTCGTCGCCCTCAAGATCCCGCCGTTCCTGCTCGCGGTCTACCTCACCTGGGTGTTCCTCGCCAAGGCGCCGGCGCCGATCGACGTCTTCGCCGAGATGGAGGCCGAGGAGCGCGCCGAGAAGGAGCGCAAGGCGGCGGCCGCCGCGCAGCGGCACCCGGAGGCCTGAGCCGGCGCGCGGAAGGCCCGGCGGCCTGGTCCTGAGCCGGTACGCGGAAGGGCCCGGAACCCCTCAAGGTCCCGGGCCCTTCCGCGTACCACGCCCGATCAGGACTCGGGGATCTCCCGGCGGACCTGGAGAAGGTCCTCCAGCTGCTCCTCGCGGGCCTGCGCGGCCACGAACAGCAGCTCGTCGCCGGCCTCCAGGGTCTCCTCGGGGCTCGGCGTCAGCACCCGCGACCCGCGGATGATCGTCACCAGCGAGGTGTCCTGCGGCCAGGCCACGTCCCCGACGGCGGTACCGGCGACCGCCGACTCCGGCGGGAGCGTCAGCTCGACCAGGTTCGCGTCGCCGTGGCTGAAGCGGAGCAGCCGGACCAGGTCGCCGACGCTCACCGCCTCCTCGACCAGGGCGGACATCAGGCGCGGCGTGGAGACGGCCACGTCGACGCCCCAGGCCTCGTTGAACAGCCACTCGTTCTTCGGGTTGTTGACCCGGGCGACCACGCGCGGCACGCCGTACTCGGTCTTGGCGAGCAGCGAGACGACCAGGTTCACCTTGTCGTCACCGGTCGCCGCGATCACCACGTTGCAGCGCTGCAGCGCCGCCTCGTCCAGGGAGGTGATCTCGCAGGCGTCGGCCAGCAGCCACTCGGCCTGCGGCACCCGCTCCACCGAGATGGCGGTCGGCGCCTTGTCGACCAGCAGGACCTCGTGCCCGTTCTCCAGGAGCTCGCCCGCGATGGACCGGCCCACCGCACCCGCGCCCGCAATAGCGACACGCATCAGTGACCGCCCTCCTCGGGACCCTCGGCGAAGGCCGCCTCGACCTTCGCGATCTCGTCCGTACGCATCATCACGTGCACCAGGTCACCTTCCTGGAGCACCGTCTGCGAGGTCGGCAGAACCGCTTCGCCCAGTCGGGTGAGGAACGCGACACGGACGCCGGTCTCCTCCTGGAGCCGGCTCACCTTGTGGCCGATCCACGCCGGGGAGGTGTGCACCTCGGCGAGCTGCACGCCACCGCTCGGGTCACGCCACAGCGGCTCCGCGCCCGAGGGCAGCAGCCGGCGGAGCATCTGGTCGGCGGTCCAGCGGACCGTCGCGACCGTCGGGATCCCGAGGCGCTGGTAGACCTCGGCGCGCCGCGGGTCGTAGATCCGCGCCGCCACGTTCTCGATGCCGAACATCTCGCGGGCGACCCGCGCCGCGATGATGTTGGAGTTGTCGCCGCTGCTCACCGCGGCGAAGGCACCGGCCTCTTCGATCCCGGCCTCGCGCAGCGTGTCCTGGTCGAAGCCCACGCCCGTGACGCGCCGGCCCCCGAAGCCCGAGCCCAGACGGCGGAAAGCCGTCGGGTCCTGGTCCACGACGGCGACGGTGTGCCCCTGCTGCTCGAGGGTCTGCGCGAGAGCGGCTCCCACTCGCCCGCAGCCCATGATGACGATGTGCACGTCCCCTTACCCCGCACTCCTGATCGCCTTGCTGACCTGCGAAAACACCCTGCTCACAACTTTCCTCGCCCGATCGGCCCGGGCCGCGGCGGGCGACGCCCTGACGGGTCGCCCGGTCCGAGCTTAAGCGGCAACGCTGGCGGGGACCGCATCCGAGGTGGTACTCAGGGAGATTCGGTGCTGTTCGGGGGTGCCGGTAGCGCGTGGCTCTTTTCGAACGCTTACGATCCTCTCCGTGTCCAAACTGACCGACGTGCCCAAACGGATCCTGATCGGGCGGGCCCTGCGCAGCGACAAGCTGGGAGAGACCCTCCTCCCGAAGCGGATCGCCCTCCCCGTCTTCGCCTCCGACCCGCTGTCCTCGGTGGCGTACGCACCAGGCGAGGTGCTGCTCGTCCTCTCCGTCGCCGGCCTGTCGGCCTACCACTTCAGCCCGTGGATCGCGCTCGCGGTCGTCGTCCTGATGTTCACGGTGGTCGCGTCGTACCGGCAGAACGTGCACGCGTACCCGAGCGGCGGCGGTGACTACGAGGTCGCCACCACCAACCTCGGGCCGAAGGCCGGACTCACCGTCGCGAGCGCCCTGCTCGTCGACTACGTCCTGACCGTCGCCGTGTCGATCGCCTCCGGCATCGAGAACCTCGGCTCGGCGGTCCCCTTCGTCGTCGAGCACAAGGTCGCCTCGGCCGTGGCCGTGATCCTGCTGCTCACCCTGATGAACCTGCGCGGGGTGAAGGAGTCGGGCAGTCTCTTCGCCATCCCGACGTACGTCTTCGTCGCCGGCGTCTTCATCATGATCATCTGGGGTGCCTACAAGGGGCTCGTCCTCGACGAGACCATGAAGGCCCCCACCGCCGACTTCGAGATCAAGGCCGAGCACCAGGGCCTGGCCGGTTTCGCACTGGTCTTCCTGCTGCTCCGCGCGTTCTCCTCCGGTTGTGCGGCCCTCACCGGCGTCGAGGCCATCTCCAACGGCGTCCCCGCCTTCCGCAAGCCGAAGTCGAAGAACGCCGCCACCACGCTGGCGCTCATGGGCGGCCTGGCCGTCACCATGTTCTGCGGGATCATCTTCCTGGCCATGGCCACCGACGTCCGGATGGCCGAGAAGCCCGCCCACGACCTGCTGCGCGACGGCGTCCCGGTCGGCGAGAGCTACGTCCAGGACCCGGTCATCTCGCAGGTCGCGGCCGCCGTCTTCGGCGACGGAACGTTCTTCTTCGTCGTCCTCGCCGCCGCCACCGCGCTCGTCCTCTTCCTGGCCGCCAACACCGCGTACAACGGCTTCCCGCTCCTCGGCTCGATCCTCGCCCAGGACCGCTACCTGCCGCGCCAGCTGCACACCCGCGGCGACCGTCTCACCTTCTCCAACGGCATCGTGCTCCTCGCCGGCGCCGCCGCCCTCCTCGTCTGGATCTACGGAGCCGACTCCACCCGGCTGATCCAGCTCTACATCGTCGGCGTCTTCGTCTCCTTCACCCTGAGCCAGATCGGCATGGTCCGGCACTGGAACCGGCACCTGACGGCGGAGCGCGACCCGGCCAACCGCCGCCACATGATCCGCTCCCGCGCGATCAACGCCTTCGGCGCCTTCTTCACCGGGCTCGTCCTCGTCGTCGTCCTCGCCACCAAGTTCACCCACGGCGCCTGGGTCGCCCTGCTCGGCATGGTGATCTTCTACGGGACGATGACCGCGATCCGTAAGCACTACGACTCCGTGGCCGAGGAGATCGCCGCCGCCGAGGAGCGCCCCGACGAGTACGTGCGGCCCTCCCGCGTCCGCTCGGTCGTGCTCGTCTCCAAGCTCCACAAGCCGACGCTGCGCGCCCTGGCCTACGCCAAGCTGCTGCACGCCAGCGAGCTGGAGGCGCTCACCGTGAGCGTCGACCCGGCCGAGACCAGGGCGCTCAAGGAGGAGTGGGAGCGGCGCGGCATCAACGTACCGCTCAAGATCCTCGACTCGCCGTACCGCGAGATCACCCGGCCGGTCGTCGAGTACGTGAAGAGCATCCGCCGCGAGAGCCCGCGCGACGCCGTCTCCGTCTACATCCCGGAGTACGTCGTCGGCCACTGGTACGAGCACCTGCTCCACAACCAGAGCGCCCTGCGCCTCAAGGGCCGCCTCCTCTTCACGCCCGGCGTGATGGTGACCTCGGTCCCGTACCAGCTCCAGTCCTCCGAGGCCGCGAAGAAGCGGGCCAGGAAGCGCCAGGAGTGGAACGCGCCGGGCTCGGTCCGCCGCGGCCCCGTGGAGAAGCGCCAGAAGGAACCGGCCGCGAAGAACAACTGAAAAAGAAGAACTAGACTGGTGGGCTGCCGTGTGAACGGCAGCCCACTCTCTTCTCTCCCTGGAGTCCCCGCTCATGCAGAACACCCCTGTTACGTCGCTGGTCGGGGCGGAGTACGAGGTAGAGGTCGGCCCGGTCGCCCACGGCGGCCACTGCATCGCCCGTACGGAGGCGGGCCGGGTCCTCTTCGTCCGCCACGCGCTGCCGGGCGAGCGGGTCCGGGTGCGGGTCACCGAGGGCGAGGAGACCTCCCGCTTCCTGCGCGCGGACGCGATCGAGATCCTGGACGCGTCCAAGGACCGCGTCGAAGCGCCCTGCCCCTTCGCGGGCCCCGGCAAGTGCGGCGGCTGCGACTGGCAGCACGCCAAGCCCGGCGCCCAGCGCCGCCTGAAGGGCGAGGTCATCGCGGAGCAGCTCCAGCGCCTGGCCGGACTCACCCCGGAGGAGGCCGGCTGGGACGGCACGGTCATGCCGGCCGAGGGCGACAAGCTTCCCGCGGGCGAGGTGCCGCAGTGGCGCACCCGCGTCCAGTACGCCGTCGACGCCGAGGGCCACGCGGGCCTGCGCAAGCACCGCTCCCACGAGGTCGAGGTCATCGACCACTGCATGATCGCCGCCGAGGGCGTCTCGGAACTCGGCATCGAGAAGCGTGACTGGCCGGGCATGGCGGCGATCGAGGCCATCGCGGCCTCGGGCTCGAACGACCGCCAGGTCATCCTCACCCCCCGCCCGGGCGCCCGTCTCCCCCTGGTGGAGCTCGACAAGCCGGTCTCCGTGATGCGCGTCGACGAGAAGGACGGCGGAGTCCACCGCGT
Organism: Streptomyces sp. NPDC034084; assembly: GCF_055575535.1. NCBI lineage: Bacteria > Bacillati > Actinomycetota > Actinomycetes > Kitasatosporales > Streptomycetaceae > Streptomyces > Streptomyces sp. NPDC034084. The sequence goes on along the minus strand of NZ_JBVISK010000009.1, from coordinate 162,231 downwards.
CCACGGCCGCGCCTTCGTCCGCGAGCGCGCCGACGACCGCACCTACCGCGTCGGCAACGGTGGCTTCTGGCAGGTCCACCCGAAGGCCGCGCAGACCCTGATGCTCGCCGTCATGCAGGGCCTGACCCCCCGCAAGGGCGAGACGGCCCTCGACCTCTACTGCGGCGTCGGCCTCTTCGCGGGCGCCCTCGCCGACCGCGTCGGCGACCAGGGCGCGGTCCTCGGCATCGAGTCCGGCAAGCGCGCGGTCGAGGACGCCCGCCACAACCTGGCCGCCTTCCCGCGCGTCCGCATCGAACAGGGCAAGGTCGAGTCGGTCCTCCCGCGCACCGGCATCACCGAGGTCGACCTCATCGTCCTGGACCCGCCCCGCGCGGGCGCCGGCAAGCAGACCGTCCACCACCTGGCAAGCCTGGGCGCCCGCCGCATCGCCTACGTCGCCTGCGACCCGGCAGCCCTGGCCCGAGACCTCGCCTACTTCGCGGACCGCGGCTACCGAGTACGCACGCTGCGCGCGTTCGACCTTTTCCCGATGACCCACCATGTCGAGTGCGTCGCGATCCTTGAGCCCACCGAAAAGGGCCGCTGACCTGCGACTTTGCCGAGTGTGCGTTACGGGCGTTACGGGCGTTATCTTGACGCATATCTGACGCACGTGACGCACGTTTGACGCATGCACTGCCCGTTACCTGACGGGTCGTCGCACGGGGTGTGAGTCTGCCGGGAAGGGCACTCGCCCATGTGGGGGTGGTCTCCGCGGTGGGGTGGTGAGGCCGGCTGGTGAGCGGTTGGTCGGCCCCGCCCCTTCGCTTCTCGGCCGTGACGTTCTGTGATGCTGGGGCGGGTGTCGGACGGATGGCTTGTCAGGAGTTGTGTCCGAGGAAGGGCGTCAAGTCGTCTGCTTCTGGTGCGGGGATGTCGAACGGCCGGGACGGTGTGCTTAGCGGCCGCAATCACGCTCGGTTCGGCGCTTGGGTGACGGTCATCGTCTGAAGGTCGCCGTTGCCTGCCGTATCGGACTCCCGAAATGTCAGTGCCCTCCTTCATAATCGGGGCACCGTCTTCAACGAAGGACCTCACCTCTGTGACGATCACCCAGCACGAGCTCGAGTCCCGGCTGTGGGACGCCGCGAACGCGCTCCGCGGCCCCGTCGACCCCGCTGACTTCAAGACCTATGTCTTCCCAATGCTGTTCTGGAAGTGGATCAGTGACACCTGGGTCCACGAGCACGACGCGGCGTTCGATAAGTACGGCGAGGACCTCGATGACGAGATTGAGGCCGAATTTCACCGGTTCGAGCTGCCTGAGGGCACGCTGTGGAGCGAGGTCACTGGGAAGGTCACCAACCTCGGTGCGGAGATCGCGAAGACCTTCCAGCGGATCGAAATGGCCAACCCCCGCTCGCTCGCTGGCGTCTTCGGCGACGCCTCGTGGGGCAACCAGGAGCGCATCCCGGAGTCGACCTTGCTGGGGCTCATCCGAGCGTTCAACAAGATCAGGCTAGATCCGTCGACGGTCTCGCACGACCTGCTCGGCGCGGGCTATGAGTACTTGCTGAAGAATTTCGCCGACGAGTCGGGCAAGAAGGCCGGCGAGTTCTTCACCCCCCGCGAGGTCGTGAACCTGCTCGTCGGGATCCTCCAACCGCAGCCGGGCGAGTCCGTCTACGACCCGTCTTGCGGCTCCGGGGGGATGCTTGTCGCGACGATCAACCAGCTGCGCGAGTCAGGCAAGGACCACCGCACGCTCAGGGCGTATGGCCAGGAGATCAACCTGACAACGGCCTCAATCGCCCGGATGAACCTGTTCCTGCACGAGATCGAGGACTTCGACATCAAGCGCGGAGACACCCTTCGGGCTCCGGCGTTCAAGGCCCCTAGCGGTGCTGTCCGCCAGTTCGACACCGTGATCGCCAATCCGCCCTTTTCACTGGCGAATTGGGGAGCGGATCGCTGGGCATCTGACCCGCGGGCAATCTGCGGTGTGCCGCCGGCGAAGAGCGGTGACTACGCTTTCGTCCAGCACATGGTCTCGTCGATGAAACCTGTATCTGGCCGAGTCGGTGTGGTGATGTCCCATGGCGTGCTGTTCCGCGGAGGCGCGGAGGCGAAGATCCGCCGGGGTCTCATCGAGAAGGACCTTCTGGAAGCCGTTGTCGGGCTGCCGCCCAATCTCTTCTACTCGACCTCGATCCCGGCGTGCCTGCTGATCTTCCGCAACCAGAAGAGCGCCGAACGCAAGCAGCATGTGCTCTTCGTCGATGGCTCGGCGCGGTTCGTTAAGGGAAAGAACCAGAACCTGATGTCCGAGGAGGACGTCAGGGTTCTTATCGAGGCGTACCAGACAGGTAAGGACCCAGATGGTGAGGGCGGTGCAAATGTCCGACTGGTGCCGTTCGAGGAGATCGAGCAGAACGGCTTCGACCTGAACATCGGCCGCTATATCAGGGTTGCTGCCGAAGAGACTGCCGATCTGGGTGCAGCGCTTGTCGCGTATGCCGATGCTCGTCAGCACCGGATGGAGACCGAGGCTGTCATGTTCGAACGCCTTGCCACGGCTGGCATCGACCTGAGCATGTTCGAGGCGCCCGATGAGTAAGTGGAAAACTATTCAGGCCGGGGCTGTCGCCACGCAACGCAAGGACGTGGTGGTGCTTGAGCCTGGTGTTGAGTACCGGACGATGGGTGTGCGTTGGTACGGCAAGGGAGCGTACGATCGAGGCATTGGAAGCACCGAAACCATCAAGGCCAAGCGCCTGTTCCGGGCGCACGAGGGTGACTTCGTCTTCAACCGAATCGACACGCAGAACGGGGCTTTCGACGTCGTTCCAGCCGAACTCCATGGCGCCCTTGCGACCAATGAGTTTCCCCTCTATGTCCCAGATCCAGATCGGCTCCTTCCTCGTTTTCTCCTCCTCTACTTCCAGCAGCGATCGGTACTCGGGCAGATCGACACTATGCGCGCCGGTAGCGAAGGAAGGTCACGCTGGAAGGAGGCCGATTTCGAGGCGTGGAGAATCCCTCTACCGTCTCTGACCGAGCAGCGCCGTATCGTCGATGCCGCATCAGCGCTGGACGCGCAGATTGAGGCACTGGAGGCGGAGGCTGACGCGGGGCACAATTACTGCTCGATTCAGCGGTCCCAACTCGTATCCACGCCTGAGGGGCGGGAGGGAACGCCCCTTGGGGAGGTTATGGAAGTCCATCACGGGTGGGCCTTTCCAGCTTCTGGGTGCCGTCCGCCGCTTGGTGACGGGACTCCGCGCCTGATCCGAATCGGCGACTTTGCCCGTAACCGTAGAAGTCACTTCGATCCTGGCCGGTCGGATGAATTCACAGGAGATTACCCGGAAAGGTTTCTCCTGTCGGCAGGAGACTTGCTTGTGGTTATGACCTGCCAGACTCCCGACGGTGCCATCCTGGGATGGCCGATGCGCGTCCCTCCAGCCGGCGGCCCTTATCTCCATAACCAGCGGATCGGCCGAGTGGAGGTGACCGCCGCTGACCGGATCGACCTCCGATACGCATACCACATCTTTCGGTCGGACCATCTGAATAGAGCGCTTTGTGTAACGGCGGCGGGAACCAAGGTGCTGCACACGTCTCCGACGAAGATCCTCGAAGTTCCCGTATTCCTTCCGCCCCTCGACGAGCAGAAACGGGTCGCCGATGCGCTAGATGCGCTCGACGAAAACGTTCAGCAGTGCGAAACCGAGCTGGCTCACCTCCGCTCGTTCCGCTCCGCGCTCCTGACTTCCTTGCTCAACCAGGAAATCGAGATTTCCGAGTCCTACGACGAGCTACTCGAGGAGGTGTCCTGACATGGGGTGGACGGAAGCGAGCACGATCCAGCGCTCTCTGCTCGAGTGGGCGGAGGAGGCTGGCTGGGAGCGTCTCCAAGGCGAGGAGTTGCCGCGCGATGAGCATGACGTCATCGTCGAAGATTGGGCACGCAAAGCGTTACTCGCACTGAACCCGGACCTGATGGACGACCCCGAGTCGGCGGATCTTGTCCTGCATGAGCTCAACCAGGCTGTTCTTGATGCCCACAATGGTCTCGTTGCGGCCAACGAGCGGCTGACCGTGATGCTTCGTGGCGACCACTCATTCACGACGATCGACGGCAGGCATGTGCCTCGTCAGCTGATCGACTTCAAAGACCTCAATAACAACCGCTTCACAGTCGCTGACGAGGTCACCATCAACGGTGCGACCAAACCGCGCCGGTTCGACGTCGTCTACTACGTCAACGGATTCCCCCTGGTTGTTGCCGAGACCAAAACGCCTGTGAAGCATCAGGTCTCGTGGGTCAACGCCGCGAAGGACCTTCATGACGTGTACGAAGAGGAATACCCGAACTTCTTCGCGACGAACGTCTTCAACGTCGCCACCGAGGGCCTGGAGTTCCGCATGGCTCCGATCCGTGCGGCTCCGGACCCTGACTCCGAGATCTGGGCCCCATGGGGGTCCACTGAGGACGACCCGAAGACCATCACGGGACCGGCTCGTGTCGAGCGGACTGCACGCTTGTTGCTGCGGCCGGAGACTATCCTGCCGATCCTGAAGGACCTGGTGATGTTCCGTCATGCGCGGGACGCCTCCGAGGTCGACATCAAGTTCTTGCCTCGCTACCCGCAGTTCGAGGCGGCTCTGGCAATCCACGCCAAGGTGCTTGCCGGCCGTCCTGGCGGATTGATCTGGCATCACCAGGGATCGGGAAAGACCGAACTCATGGCGTTCGCTGCCGCCCGTTTGCTGCGCGATGACGCGGTGACAGAAAAATTCGGGAGCGCGCCGACGGTCATCGTGATCGCCGACCGTAAGGATCTGGTCCGGCAGACGGCAGAGATGTTTGAGACTGCCGGCATGCCGCGGATGACGGTGCCCCGCAACCGGCGCGAGCTGCACGGTCTGCTACGCAGCGGTGAGTCGGGCGTGGTCATCACGACCGTACACAAGTTCGCTGAGGCCGGCCATCTGAACAACCGGTCGAACATCGTGGTCCTCGTCGACGAGGCGCACCGCTCACAGGAGGGGAAGTTCGGCGACGCGTGGCGCGCGGCGGTGCCGCACGCGAAGTTCTTCGGCGCGACAGGCACTGCGATCGAGGACAAGGACCGTTCGACGTTCAAGCTGTTCGGCGACCCTGACGACCCGGACTTTGTGATGTCGCGGTACACGCCGGAGCAATCGATCGCCGACGGGTTCACCAAGCCGGTGATCGTGGAGGGCCGGTCTGTCGGGTTCAACCTTGACAAGGAAGCCTTGGACGAGGCTTTCGACGAGCTGGCCACAGAGGAGGGCCTGGACGAGGAGGAGAAAGTCTTCCTGTCGGGAAAGGCTTCTCACATCGAGACGATCCTATCCAACCCCGAGCGCGTGGCGGCTGTGTGCGCCGACATTGTCGACCACTTCCTAACCTATGTCGCACCTTTGGGGCAGAAGGCTCAGGTCGTGGCCTACAACCAGCGCCTTGTGATCGCGTACACCAGGGCCATCGAGGCCGAGCTGGAGCGCCGCGCTGCAGTCATGCCGGACGGACAACTCCGTGAGGTCGGTGTGGTGATGCACGTCGCCGACAGCAAGGAGACCCCCAAGGAATACAAGAAGCACCTGCTTACTCCCGAGCAGGAGGAGGCGCTTAAGCGCCGCTTCAAGAAGGTCGATGACCCGTTGTCGTTCATCGTCGTCACCGCGAAGTGGATGACCGGCTTCAATGCACCCATCGAGGGCGTGCTGTATCTCGACAAGCCTGCGAAGGACACGAACCTCTTCCAGACGATCACGCGGCCCAACCGGCCGTGGAAGAACCCGGTCACCGGCCAGCGCAAGGACTTCGGGCGGGTCGTCGACTACATCGGTCTCGCGAGGGCCATCGGTAAGGCAGTCGCCGGTCCGAAGGTGAAGGACGACGAAGAGGACGAGCTCAACGTCACGGACGCCTCCAAGCTGGCGGGGAAATTCGTCACCGACCTCACGCGTCTGCTCCATCTGTTCGATGGCATTGACACCAGTGACTCATCATTCGAGTCCCTCGCCGAGGCTCACGAGCGAATCCCTGAGGGCGGTGCGCAGCGCACAGAGTTCATCGAGACCTACGTCGCGTTGCAGACGGTGTGGGAGTTCCTCGACCCCCACCCGATGCTGCGGCCGTTCAAGGGGCAGTACTTCTGGCTCGCGAAGGTATACGAGTCGATCCGACCCAAGGACGTCTCCAAGACTTTCCTCTGGGCACGTCTCGGCGCGAAGACCACCGACCTGATTCACGGCCACATGACCGATGTGGGAGTGAGGTCAATGCCGTCGAAGACAGTCACGCTGGACGCTGCCGGCCTAGCGTTGGTGAAAAAGATCGCCGAGCAGCTCAAGCTTTCGGAGCGGCAGACTTCGGAGTCGAAAGCCGAGGACGTGTACCAGGAGGTCCTCGACTCCATCGAGGCGCGCCTCAGACGTCGGCTGGCCGATACCGAGAGCCCGGCGTATCGGTCGCTGGCCGAGCGAATCGAGAAGCTCCGTGCCAAGGCGATCGAGAACGTCGAAGACTCGCTGGCCTTCCTTGAGGAAGCCCTGAAGATCGCTCAGGAGGTGGTCGCCGCGGATCGGGCAGCTGAACAGGGCGACCAGGGAGCGCTCGACCGGCTGGCCGATCCCAAGCGCGGGGCGCTCACTCAGATCGTCGCGGAGAACACACCGCCTGGGCTGCATAAGATCGTCCCCGACATAGTCTTGCGGATCGACTCGATCGTCGTCGAGGTCGCCTATGCCGGTTGGAGCGCGAGTGACGCGGGCGACAAACGGGTGCGTCGCGAGCTGCGTTCCGCATTGAAGGAGTACAGCTTGCCGATCAAGGGCGAGCTGTTCGACCGCACTTACGAGTATGTGCGGGAGAACTATTGAACGACGTCACGACCGGAACCATTGTAAGGAGTGCCCAAGTGCTCTAGGCGGAAATGCCACGGCAAGGTCACCGGCCAAGCTCCATCTGGACGGGGATACCGCTGGTGATCTTGTTCTGACCAGCCGGTGCGATCTCCACCGGTACGCCGAGCTGGATGGCAACAGGCGTGTACAGGTCGGTGGAGACCTCCGGGGTCTGTAGGGATACAAGGAGGGCGTAGCTGACGGGCAGGCCGATTCGGTCCTTGCGCTTGTTCGCCTTCCACCAGCCGCCGACGGGGTAAACCGCGAGCATGCCGCAGTCAGCGAGCTCGGCGGCGGAACCGCGCCAGATGTCCGCGTGCAGGGAGCCGAGGTTGCGGGATCGGGGGCCGACCAGCCAGCGGCTGTCGGACTCGAATGCTTTGGGGTTGCCGGCTCCGTCGGTTTCTTGTTCGGCCTGTTCGGCCAGGCGACTTTGGAAGGCGCCGGCGGATTCGGTGGGGCCTTTGATGGCGAAGCGCAGACCGTGCGAGGCGTAGCTGTAGCGACCGACCATGCCGCGCCGACCGGGGTTGGGTTCGACCATGTAGGCGAGCGTCACGCGCAGGTCGACTGTGGTCTCGGCCAGATCGCGCAGCTGCTCCAGCGGCCAGGGCAGTTCGTGCAGTTTCAGTTCGGCCAGCCGGACCTGTCCGTTCTTGCCCTGCTTCAGCGGGACCAGAGTGTTCTGGATGATCATTGTGACGGCGTTGGAAGCGCTGCTCGGATGCGTTCGGCGGTGGGGACTCCCCAGCCGTACCGGCGGATCACCTGTCGCATGAGCTCGCCCTTGTTGAGTTTGGGGGCGCCGGTCTTCTTGAACAGGCCAGGCTCGACCATGGCCGGAGTCCACTGGGCCTCGTGGACGAGCAGGGCTCGGACCGTCTCCGCCCGCGGTCCGGGGTATGTGGTCATCGCGGTGGCGGCGAGGGCTGCTGCCTGGGCGGTCGCAGCGCTGGTGGCGTTGGCCCAGGCCAGATGGTGCGCGGCGTCGTGGTGCGTGGTTGGCACGCTCAACAGCTCGTGCGGGTCCAGGAAGCTGTCGTCCGGGGCAACGAGCAGGTTGCCGCCCTCCAGGACGATGTCGGGCTTGGTGATGGCCGCGTTGGTCAGGGCCACCGAAGTCCGGCTGAACGGGGACAGGCCGCCCGAAGCGGCCAAGGGCCGGTAACCCTGAAACAGGGGGGTGGCGGGGACGGTGTCCAGATGGGTGCAAGCGCCGACGGTCAGCACGTTGTGTGCCTGGGCGGGTTCCTCGATCCGGGACAGGTCGCATAGCAGCAAGGGGTCGAGTCGGCCGTTGTCGTCACGCATCTGGTGGGGGAGGTGCCCGCGGATGTTGCCGGCGCTGACCATGATCAGCCGCGACGCCTGCGGGTCCGGTGCGCCGATGAGGTCGATACGGTCCTCGCGTACGGCCACGCTTGTTCCGGCTGCCAAAGCGTCCAGGGTGGCCGACCACAGGGTCGCTGTGCCGTCGACACCGTTCTCGCCGTCCCGGGACCACCGGGTCACGGCCATGGAGAAGACTCGGGCGGACGGTGTGGGACCGCCGTTGCCGATCTCAGCGGTCGCCACCGCGTTCGCGGTGGTCTCGGCCAAGGTCCGCGGGGACTCGACCGGCGCAAGACCGTCGTCGAGGATCTTCACCGACTCAAGCCCGTGGCCGAGAACCACGGGGCCCTGTGCTTCCAGGGCGGAGGTGAGATCGCCGAACAGCGCGAGTCCGGCCATCTGTGTGCCGTGTCCGTTCCGATCGGCCGGGGCCCTGCCGGGCAGCACACTGTAGGCGCGCTCGTGCAGTGCCGGCTTCAGCAGCGGATGCTCCTGGGCTATCCCTGTGTCCAGGACGCACACCGTGGGTGCGTGCGGGGCAGCCGGCTTGACGCGCTGGGCGAGTTCCTCGACGAGGTTCACCCGGAAGGAGCGGTCAACGGCGTAGAGGCCCTCGGCGAACGTCGGTGTGCGGATCTCGACAGGGCAGGCGTTCGTGCCCAGCAGGACCGCGAGGTCGTTGCCGGTCGCTGAGACGTGTGCTACGAGGCGTTCACCCACATGGATCGCCCGGTCGCTCATCCGCCACTGCCGCGCCTCGGCCAGGGCACGCAGAGTGGCGACCGGGTCCGTCGGTGAGATCCGCGGGTCGAACCACAGTTCCCACCACCGCTCGTCGTCCAGCGGCGGCAGCTCATGCCGCTCCTGCCAGAGGTGTTCCAGTAGCGCTCGCTGGATCTGCTCCATATTGGCCACGAGCGCGGCCTGCTGAGGATTGCCGTCGTCGGTGTCCTGGGAGAAGGCGGCGATCCGCTGCGTGAATGAGGCGACCTTGTCGAACGGGATCCACACCAGCGCGTCCTGCTGACGGTCTTCGGTCTGCGGATGGCTGCTCATCAGGGTCAGACCGGAGCCGTCCAGCCGCTCCAGCTGAAGCGGATGGTCACGCGCTGCCTTGATCCGCACCGCGAACCCGTCGGGACGGAACTCGTCGGGTGCCTCCTGGGCAAGCCGAGCCGATTCCTCCTCGGCCGTTTCCAGACCATCGACCAGCGCGGCTGCGTGCCTGTTGCGGTCCTCACGGCGGACAAGCTTCGGACCGCCTCCGCCGGAGGGCTCGGAACGCGGTGTCAGGGTGGCGGCCTGCCAGGGCACCATGAGGTGTGGCGTAGAGCGTGCGGCGATGGAGGGCTCAGGCATGGTGTGAGGCGTGCCGTTCGCTCAGCGCTTCCAGCAGCAGCTGCTCGTCCACCACGTGCTGGTCGGCGAGGATGGCCCGCTTGGCCGCGGCTTCCGCCGCCTTGACCAGCTCGGCATGGCTCAAGCCGGATGCACTGTCTGTCACAGCACTCCACCGTAGTGTGCTCGTATCCATTCCGGCTAGGCGTCGGCGCATCACCTGAACCGCCTGCTTGGGAGTGGGAGGGCCGTAGGTGACGACCATGTCGAAACGGCGGAACAGCGCCCGGTCGAGAAGTTGGTGGTGATTGGTGCCAGCCACCACGAGGCTCTCGGAGGGCGCCTCGTCGAGGAACAGCAGGAACGAGTTCAGGATCCTTCGGGCCTCGCCGACGTCATTACCCGCCGCCCGCTCAGCCCCGAGCGCATCGAACTCGTCGAATAGATAGACCGCCCGTGTCTGGGCCACCGCGTCGAAGACCAGCCGCAGCTTTGCCGCCGTCTCGCCCATGAACCGGCTGATCAGACCGTCCAGGCGGATGGTGAACAACGGCAGCTTCAGCTCGCCGGCCAGTGCCGAAGCCGTCATGCTCTTGCCCGTGCCCGGGGGCCCCGACAGCAGGATCCGGTGTACTGGAGTGAAGCCGAAACGCTCCAGCCTGGCACGCTGACGTTGCTCGTGCAGCACCCGGTCCAGAGACGCGAGCAGCCCGGCATCCAGAGTCATGTCGTCGAGCTGTGTGTCGGGGTATCCGGCCGTCAGCAGGCTGGAGAGCTCACCGCGGGGCTGCACCACCGGCGTCGCGGCACGCCGCTTATCTGCCTGCCCCTGTTTCTGCCGTGCGGCCTCGACCAGCTCCCGCAGGTCCACAGCGAACTTTCCCTGCCCTTGGCGGGCCGACTTGGCCGCCACCTGCAGGGCCACGCTGTAGAAGAGATCGTCATCGGCTTCGGCATGCGCGCGCACCAGGGCTTTCAGGTGCTCGGCGTTCGCTGCCATCGCCTGTCACCCTTCTGATGCTGGCTTCCTCGTAAGAGCGTTAGGTGGTTCGATACCCGGGAGCCACGAATGCGCCCGCGCCTGCATCGTACGGCCCTATCGGACCGGTTGCCGCCAGAGTGGGCATGGCCAGCGTGAGCCGCAGCGACGCCACACCGAGGGCGACCGTATCCCGCTGCCGTGGCGCCCGGCGGCGGTGCGGACTACTGATTGTCAAAGCCGACCCCATCCCCAGCCCTCGTAGTCGAGGCCGTCGATGCGCGTGGCGTCGGTCTTGGGGCCTGTGGGGTGGATAAGGCATAGATGAGGGCGGCGAGGGCGTGCAGGGAGGGGCCTCCAAACATGCCGGAGCGGATCTCGCCTTATGAGCCGCTCGACGGTGATGACGATGTTCGCCAAGCCCTGCAAGGAGGCGGGCGCGGCTCCCGTGCCGACGGCGGCGTTGCCGATGTCCCAGAGCAGGAGGGCGTCGGCCTGAAAGTGCTCGAGGTGCCGGGAGCCTCTGTCCGAGTCTCTGTCTGAGGAGATCCGTCGGCGCTCTCTGGTGTGCGTCAGAGGTCGCCCCGTAGCGCCCATAGCGCACGTAATGCACATTGATCTTGAGTCCGTTTTGTGATTTGCGTGCTTCTGACCTGCGATTTCCCTCAACCTGTTTTGGCTCTACATTTTTGCGATGACGCACCATGTGGAGTGCGTGGCGATTCTGGAGCCGGTGAAGTAGGACGCCTGACCTGCGGTTTTGCGTGCGCGCCATATGCGCGGTGTGGGCGTCACGGGCGATGTCTTGACGCTGAGATGACGCCCGTGACGCTCATTTGACGCTTGTTCTGATGGGGTGTCAGTCCATGGCTAGGTCGCCCAGGTCGTTCTCCTCCCTGTCCTGCTGACTACGCAAGGCGTCTTCCACCTCCACTGGGCGGCGCTGGGCGTGGCGGCTTCCCCACGACTGAGCCCCGCCCCGCGTATGTTTGGATGCCGCACGAGCTCCTCTACGATCCCTCGGTCGCCCGTTCCGACACGGGCGCCCAGGCGCTGATGGCCAGGGCGCGGGGATGCCCCCGGGTGGCGAGCGCCGCCGCCACCCGCTCGACCGCGCCGTCGACGGTCTCGTGTTCCCAGATGCGGAGGGGCAGCCAACCCATCAGCGCGAGGTGGGCATCGGTCTCCTCGTCGCGGCGGGCGTTTCCCCGAAGCTTCTGCCGCCACCACTCCGCGTTGTGCCGTGGCTCGTGTAGATGGCTCGGGCACGCATGCCAGAAGCAGCCCTGTACGAACACGGCGGTGCGCCACTTCGTGAACGTGACGTCGGCGCGACGACGTGGCATGCCGACGATCGGCAGGTCCACGCGGTAGCGGAAGCCCAATGAGTGCAGAGCCCGGCGAAGCACAAGCTCCGGAGCCGTGTCCCGGCTTCGCTGGGCGACCATGACCCTCCGCGCGTTGGCATCGCGCGGCGTCGGCGTCCCTCTGCGGCGTTCCTGGATTCCCACGCCTGGTCAACCATCGGGTCGCCTCGCCGTTACGGGCGGCGTGCCGGTGATCTGCCCGGGCCGTTCACGACCGCCGCTCATGCTGCGACCGAACTCGGCATCGCGTTCTTTCCCGGTTTCAGCGAGGGGTTGCGTAGCGGCGGTCGGACATGGCTGCGCGACGGGGAGGCATCAGGAGCCGGGCAGCAGCGCCGTGACCGTGGATTGAACGAGTTGGGCCGCCGCGAGGACGCCGGGGATGCCCCCGCACCGTTCGACCAGGCTCTCGATCATGTAGCGGAGGGCTCCGGGGTCTCGGTCGGGCTCGTCCAACCGTGGGGCAATCATGTCGAGGTCGCGCAGGGCGCCGTCCACTCCGGGGTGCTGGTCGCGCAGCTCTTCCAGGCGTTGACGCAGTTCGTCGATGCTCTCGCGGGCCCTGTCCACGGCCTCGTTGGTGAGGTTGTTGGTTTGAGCGGCGTTCTGGGAGAAGGGAGCGGCTTGGGCGGGTCCGGTCATGCGGCCGGTGTTGATGATGCCGAAGTTCACGCCGTTCGGGTCGGGGTCGGGCTGGCTTCGGAGGGGCATGCTGGGCTCCTGGCTTGTTCGAAGGGTCAGTTGCTCATGGACGGATTGGCCGAGAGGGGCGCTGCCTGGACGGGGCCGGTCATGGTGCCGCCGTTCATGACGCCGAAGTTGTAGATCGCGGTGGACTGCTGGCGGTAGGCGGCGATGTCGACGTTGTGGTCGCGCAAGAAGATCTCCGTGGAGTCGAAGACCCTGCGTTGCATCATCTGCACGTAGTAGCGGGCGTCGTCGTAGGCGTGCATGTCGTCCAGGCGGCGGGTGCTGTAGACCTCGCGGAGGCTCACGGGGCCGCTGCCGGGGTCGAGCTCGGGGCGCGGGCGGGCCTTGCGGCGTAGGAGACGGTCAAGGCCGACGTAGACGTCCACGAACGCGTTGAAGGCGGCCCGGGCCAGCCACGTGGGAGTGCGCGGGACGGCCGGGACGAGCCCGGCCACCTTCGGATTGAGGGGCCCCATGATGTGGGGGCGAACGGTGACGCGCAGGAAGCCGCCCTGGTATGCGAAGTGGACGAGTACTGTCGCCACGAGCTCCCCGTTCCAGGCGGTGACGCGGGCCCAGATGTAGCGACGGGCGATCTCCTCGGCGGGCTTGTCACCGGTCTCGTCCGCGGCGAGGGCATGGAGGCTGCGCCAGGTGTCGTCATCGATCTGGTTCCACCGCTTCTGGTGGATGCCGGCGATTCCCACGACCTCCACCCGGAGTTTCGGATGGCTCTGGTGATGGGAAGGTGCCGGGTCGCCGAGGCGGCGTGCGATGTAAGCGTGCAGCTGGGCGGCGGTGAAGTGCTTCAGCGGTTTCTTGGCCACCGGCTCGTTGTGCTTCGTCAACGCGTCGAGCACCGCCTTGGCCACCGCCGCCATGTCGGGGCTTCCGGAGCGCAACGTCGGTGAGCCAGGGCTCGGGAACGGTTCCGCTGCGCCGTCGTGTTCGGCGTCCTGATACTCAGGGGCCGGCTCGACGTCGATGCCGATGACGGCCTCGTGCCACCCTTGGAGTCCCGCCCCGATGAATCGGTGCCGGTCGCCGGTGGGGCGGTGTTCGTATTGGTAGGGCAGGGCGTGGGCCTGCTCCGCTGCCACAGGCGCTTGCAGTTCCCCGGCCAGCAGGGCATTGAGCCGCAACTGCGCCAAGTAGCGATCCACCAGGTGCACGCCCCATGACCCGGCCAGTAGGACGAGGACCGCCCACCCCGCGCCGAGGGTGCCGACGGCCGTCTGCCACGCGACGGCAGCGATGAGGATCACGATCGCCGTCCGGCGTCCACGCATATGCCGGACGGCCCGGTCGCACGCGTGCACCACCGGCTCCTGGTGGAAGCCGTAGACCGGTACCGGTCGTGCCGGCTTCTTGATCCGACGGCGGACCCAGACGGCGTAGTCCTCGCCCAGTACGACCGCAGGGGTCGCCGACTCCGCTCGGTCGGCGGCCTCCTGGGCCTTATCCGGGAAGATCCATCGCAGACGCTTCCGCACCGCGGCCTTCAGCGCTTTCCAATGCTGTGCCAGAACGGCGCGGAGCACGGCCGACCAGTCGGCGCGGGAGAAGGCGGCAGCGCTCAACCGACGGGTGACGCCTTCGGTGTAGGTGCCGTGGCCGATCGACTCTCGAGCTTTGGCTGCGGTGCCCAGGGGCACTGCAGGAGCTGAGAACACCGACTGGTGCTCCGCGTATGACAAGGTCCCACCCCCGTGTCTCCTCGTGTCGACCGCGCTGAAGATCAGGGGCGGACACAGAGGGGCATCGTCCTCGGGTGGAGGAGGGGGCGCCATACCGCAAACCCGCACAAGGCGGTCGGGGAGGTGTTCCGGTCGGACAATGACCGAAAGTTACATCCTCGCGGGAGAGGCTGTTCGGGTGCTCAAGATTTTCGGTTCGGGTCGAATCGAGTGCTTGAGAGCGGCCGGCGGCCCACCCTTGCTGTCTACGCGGCGGGTGCGACGGGTGTTCATCGCGAGGGGGGCGAAGCCTCATCCGGAGCTTGGGGGCGGACACGTCGACCCGGAGGGCCGGGCGCGCCGATCGTTCGATGGCCATTGAGGAACTGTGCGTAACCGGGGAATGCCGTCCGTCGTGTCCCTCCGCAGGACTCGAACCTTCGGCCAAGTGCTTAGAAGGGACTTGGTGGATGGGGAAGCGGGGTGGCTCTGACCTGCGGTTTTGTGCTCAGCCCTCATTTGCGCCCGAAAAATTCGGGCGTTCTCGGGACAGCCGGAGGCCAGATGGTCCGTAGGCGATGCGCAGAGCTTCTGGCTGGCTCGTCTTCGCGTTCTGGGAGGCAGGTCTCCGACAGCTTCGACCCGGGTGTGGTGCCGCTGATTGATTCGCGCCTGTTTCAGCGACAGCAATGAGCCGAGGGTCGGCACCGCCCAGACAACGGCGACCTGCCTGAGATAGGTTGGCGATTCACGTCTGCAAGGGGGGCGACGGTGACCGGTCTTGCTGCGGACGTCAAGTTCATCGCGGAAGGAATGATCCGCGGTTCCATGGGGCTTCTCGACACCATGCGGGGAGCGCGTGACACGGCTATCGCCCTGGGCCACGAACTGGCGCGGCAACACGGGATGGCAGGGGACGACGACGCCGGGCGAGCGTTTGCCAAGGTGTACGCCTCAGCAGCCGCTGCAACGCTCGACAAGATGGGCTTCAGCTCTTACGTCCTGGGCGAGACGAGCAAGGGGCTGATGCGTAACGCCCGTGAGTTCATGGCCGAGGAGAGCCGGCGGGTTGCCGCCTTCCTCGGGCGACAGACCGACCTCACGGCGGGGATGGGCGACCCCGGGGCCGACTGCACCGAGAACTACCTCGGGCTCGGCCAGGAACTGCCCGAGGTAGTGGGAGAGACCGCCTGGTACGAGCAATACGTCCCCAGCGGCGGCAGCGACCGCTTCCGTGGTTCGCCGGAGAAGATCCGGGATGTCGCCGGCTCCTGGCGTCACGCCGGAGTGCTCATGCAGCGCTTCCTGGAGGACGCGCAGGCCTACTCCCTCACCGCGAGCAAGGCTCACTCCGGTGAGGCTGCCGATGCCTTCCAGACGTACGTCAAGCACAGCGTCGGCCTCACCTGCCCGCCGGCGAAGGCGGAGGACGGCGAGCCGCTGGTGACGAACCTCGTCGCCGCCTGCACGCAGATCGCGAAGGCATGCGACCGGTACGCCGAGCATGTGGAGATCGCCAAGGGGAAGATCGCCCAGCACCAGCTGGACCTTTTTGCGGTCGACATGCCTTGGGACCAGCCGATGTTCGGGGGCAACGGGTACGACGGCGGGTTGCTAGACGCCGTACTCGGAGACTCCTGGATCCGGGACCTCGGCTCAGTGGGGCACGCACTGGACTCCTCCGCCGCACGAATCACGCTTCCCGCTGCAGATCCGCCGGCGGCGCCCGTCATCCCTGGATTTCCGTTTCTGCCGCCCCTCGTACCTGCGCCGGCGCCCATGCCGGTTGTGCTCGCGTCGTACACGGGACAGGTGCCGGCGCTTGCCCCGATGGGCAATAAGGTCGACCCCGCAATCCCCTCCGCCGACCCGATTCCGCCGACGCCGGGCACGACGCGCCTGCTCACAGCGGCGGAGCAGCAGCAGTTTCGTGCGTGGATGAACGGTCTCCAGACCGGTGGCTTTGCGGGAGGCGGCGGACCGCTGGATCCAGACAACGCCTACCAGCTCCGTGTGTCCGGCTATCCCGAGCGGGAGGTGCCGTTGCTCGGCAGCAGACGCGGACTGATGGTGGACGGCATCCGCCCTCTTGACGGATATCTCGTCGAGGCGAAGCACGTACGGGACCCGGACTGCACGAACAAGAGTTTCCGCACACTCGACCGGGTCGAGGCAGCATTGACGAAGCCCGTCAAGGTGAACAAACAGGGGAAGATCGGTTTCGACCCCGTCATCGACTCCATGTACGCGGGCGACGAGAGGGAGCTCGTCCGCTATAAGCAGGCCATGGCCAATCCCGCCAACAGAGAGATCAGGGGTCTGGAGATCGTGACGAATGGACAGGACAACGCCGCCTACTGGCAGTCCATGATGGCGATGACGGGCACGCCCGGCTCGACGCGGTACGTCCCCTGAGCACAAGGAAGACCATGGCCACGGAACGAAACATCCGGACGAACTTCGCCTTCTATCCACCCGAGGGGGAGGGCGGAGCCTGGCACGCCACACTGCAGACCCTGGAGCGGGCACTGCGTGAGGCGTTTCCCGATCCCACTATCGGACACCGGCGGTCCGGCATCCACGAGATGACCGTGCTCGACTTCGAGATCGAGTTGGCGCCGGACGTGTGGCTGGACGGCACTGCGGCTATCACCACCCCCGACTACGCCTACATCACCCTCACCGACGTGACCGCCCACGAAGCCGGCGCCTTCGCCGTCTGGCTACGTGACTCCTTCGTCCCAGCACCGAACCTCGTGCGCTTCACCAGCAGCCTCGCCATGGCGAACGGGGAGGACACCCCCTCGCCTCTGCCGTTCGAAGGGGGCCGCGAAGACATCGGTGACCTGCTGCGTCGGCACCTCGACACATTCGACTACTGATGGGGCACGACCTCGACTCCGGCGATTACCGAATCGGGGGCCTTCCTCGCCGCATCTGCGATGCGACTCGCGAGCGCTACGGCTCCGAGCCACGGCCCCGACTGTCAGAGGACTCCGACATCCCCGCCCTCATCCAGAGCATCGCTAATGGATCGTCCCCGGCATCGTGGCGACTCGACGCATAGATCCGCGGGCAGATGGACGACTGACCGGCCCCAGACCTGCGGGCAACGCAGGCCGGGAGCCGGCGATCTCTGGGTGGCTCAGGTTGGAACCGCGCCGTGTTGGGGCTGGGCCGCCATTGGTGGGCTGGCGGCGGGGGTGGTCTGCTCAGCAAGCTTGCGGTAGGTGGTGAGGGTCAAGGCCATGGTGCTGAGAAGCCATCCACGGCAGATGCGCATGCGAGAACGGGCGTAGTCCGCCCGAGCGGCCAGGACCGGATAGTCGGACAGGCGTAGGCGTGCCTGAGCGTAGGTGTTGTGGGCGGGGAAGTGCCGGGTGCGTAGGCGGCGGCGCTGAGGGGTCAGGATCGTGTCGGCGGCGCGGTCGATGAGGATGCCCAGAGCGTACGCGGCGGCGAGTCCTACGCCGGCGGCCAGAGAGGAATCCGCGATGGGAGCGAGTTTGGTCGTAGTGGCCGGACCCAGGAGGGCGATGAAGAGCAGCACTGCTGCGGTGAGAGTGCCAATGCCAACCACGAGGACCTCCACGAACATCGCGGTGACGGCCGCCAGGGCTGGGGGCTCCGGCTGTGTTGGGCTGGTCAGAGTCCCGTCCCCCAGATTTGCGCCATATCGGTGAGCATGGTTTCCGGTAGCTCGCTTCTGCGCCAGGTGCTTTTGAGGCGGCAGCGTGCAGTGTGTAGCCGGGGGCACCCTCCGGGACAGGCTCGGGACCTGATCGAGGCCCTTGGTCGGCATCGAGCGAATTGAAAGGACCGGCCGCAGGCAAGGAGCTCAAACGGCCCAACGCGCGCCACACCGTTTCGGGGTCGGCCAGTGGTGAGGTGAAAGAGAACAACAGTGTCATCCTGTGGGGCCACCAGGAAGCTGTCTCCCAGGACACAGCCGACATCGCCAGCGGTAAGGCGACCTACGTCAAGGAACTCAACCGCTACGAGGTGAACGGGCGGACCTATGGTGTAGAAGACTCAGGAACGGTCTATCCCGACTCCGGTCCAGGCATCGTGAAGCTCGACAGAAATGAGTACGCAGCCCTGCAGCAGGTGGCCAAGGCGAAGGGGGACATCAGCGCCGCACCGCAGCTGACCAGGAACCCGCGTTTCACCAACAACCCAGGCATCGTCGAGAGAGCCCTGGCCATCTACAACGGGACGTATCCGTGGCATACAACCTCCTCACCGTCGGCGCCGTCAGCCCCGAGACCATGGGCGTCGCATTTGCCGGAAGCCTTGGTATCGCAGTCGGTGATGTGGACGTGGCCGATCCTGACGGCGACCCGGACCTTCGGAACTGGGATGCACCCGTCTCGTGCGAACACCGCGCAGTCCACGGTGACATCGCGTGGTCGCTGGACATCTACGTCCAGGGCGAAGCGGCTGATCAGCCGCTCGAGTCCGAGCTCGCCGCGGCGTTTGCGCAGGCGGCCGCGACGACGGTCCTGTATCCCGCAGCCGAAGCAATCCCGAGCGCCTATTGGGCGGTGACGCCGGACGGCCTTCTCACGCGCGCCCGGCTCGAACTCTCCGACGACGAGCCCCCTCTCTACGAGGTCACCGCCGTCGAGGCGCCGGTACCGCAGCTGCCCCGGGCGATCGTGACGAGGTTTGCCGAGATCGTGCGGGAACAGAAGCCGGACACTCCTGTGGCCGAGGCCTTTGCGGCATCGGTGGAACGGGTGCGGCAAGCAGCCTCGGGCCTGGCGCGGCTTGCCTGGGACGACGACACGGGCGGTCCCATCTGGTCGGCCAAGGGCATCCTGGTCGTATGGGAGCGAGTCATCAGGCAGCTGGAATCCGGGTGGGCGCCATCCGGGTGGTATCCGGCCGACCTCTATCGAGAACGGTTGGAAGCCCGCGACGAGCTCGCCGGCATCGGTGCCCGGCTGCCTCGCGAGGTCACCGAGCTGCTTGACAGAGCTCTGGAAGAATTGGACAGCCGGTTTTCCGCGGCAACAGCCGAAGATCCGTCGGGAAGCCTGCGCAGGGAGCTGACCGCTGTGTCTGAACGGACCTCGGTCGGCTGGTGGTGGCATCGCCGCCCAGATCCCACACCGTGGGATCAGGCCTGACTTCGTGCAGATCGTTCCCCCGAACCGAACTCGAAGCCCTAAGACGTCTCTGGCGCACTTACCAACCTCAGGTGAC
Organism: Streptomyces sp. NPDC034084; assembly: GCF_055575535.1. Lineage (NCBI taxonomy): Bacteria > Bacillati > Actinomycetota > Actinomycetes > Kitasatosporales > Streptomycetaceae > Streptomyces > Streptomyces sp. NPDC034084. The sequence goes on along the minus strand of NZ_JBVISK010000009.1, from coordinate 142,720 downwards.
GTAGACCGGACAGGCCTGCCGGCCTCCCCATTTGGGGGCCCGCCAAAGAACTTCAGCAAAGGCGGAGCGGCGGGCACGGCATGCGGCCTTGCCGGCAGCCCTCATCCGATGCCCGGCTCTGTGCGGCGGCGGCCACCCCTCGGTCAGGGACGTCGACCGGGCAGCATCCTGGCTACCCAGCGGCCGGGTACGCGGTCAGGTCGTCTTCCGGGGACAGGGCGAGTCCGGTGTACCCGTTGACGAGGAAGGGGGCGACACCCGGGAGGGTCGGCAGGTCCGCTCCGGTCTGTGAGTCCAGAGCGAGGGGGCCGGTGTCCGTCTTGCCGTAGACCCGTCCGTTCCAGACGGCTGTCACCCGCGGCGCGATGCGATTGGCAGTCTGGTCTGGCAGCTGCCACAGCAGGGAGGTGGTGCGGTCGTTGAACGCCCAGACCTTGTACAGGTTTCCCTGGTTCCAGGAGCAGACAACGGTGTTCTGCCCGTCATGGTCACAGCGGGAGCCGGCGATGTCCTCCGGAGCCTCGTGCTTCACCGCGCCGGTCACGGGATCGAGGAACTGCTGGATATGTACGCGGTAGTCGTCCTTGTTCTGTGCCTGGACGAGGAGGAGGTGCGGTCCGGCGGGCTTCACGTCGAGGTTGAGACGGTCCTCTCCGCGCCAGCGCTCGGTGCCGGTGAGCAGGTCGTAACCGCGTGCGGATTCGTAGGTCCCGTCGGAGGTTTCCAGCTCGCCTGCCACGATGTTCCCGGTTACGGCGGTCGCCTCGAACCGGTCCTTGGTCCACAGGACACGGCGTGCGGTGAGGTCGATGCCGTAGGTGGTAGCAGCGGAGAACAGTGAGGACGCGCCGGTGCTGACCGTCACGATGGCGACCTTCTCCGAGGCTCCTACGACCGAGACGGTGCGCGGACTGCCGTCCTTTGTCCAGGACGGCAGCGTCAGGGGCAGTCTCCAACCGACCTTGTCGCTGGACGCGTTGATGGCAGTGAGTTCGATGAAGTTGGTGGCTGCCTGGGTTCCGACTCCGGGCCGCCGTACGAAGAACGGCGCGAGGACCAGCGGATCGGCTCCTGGGGTGACGACCGGAGGAGCGGCGTTGTTGCGATCGTCCCGGCTGAGCACACTCAGCGCATCAGCCGTGGGAGTGATGGTGGCTGTGAGCGAACCGGTGGTCGTGTTGAAGGCCAGCAGGCGGTCGAGGGTCGCCACGTATGCCTTGTCCTTGTGGAGCGCCACCGGGATCTTGCTGTCCCCCAGCCAGGTTCCGCCGATGCTCAGCAACCCGGATGAAGCCTCCCAGGGCATGAGGATGCCAGCCTGGGTGTCGAACTTCGCCGGGGGATCATAGACGGCGCGGGCCGGTAACGTCTGCTTGCCGGACGGGGCTGGAGGGGCGGCATCGACGCGCTCGGGCTGCTGGGTGCAGCCAACAGCGAAGACCATCGCGAGAGCGGTGATCAAGGCTGAACTGCTTGACGCGCGGCATGAATTCACGAGGCGATGCACCTTTCTCAGTAGTCAAACGATCACCCTATGGCAGAAGTTGTGAGAGCCGCACGGCCGTCCCGGATCGGCGCGGTCGGCAAGGCTCATCTCGGCAGCTGCCCGGCGACGGCGACCTTGCGCGGCGCGGGGCGTTCGCAACCTGAGCATCGTCCGTGAGGCGGCCGCCTCCTACAGGCTGTTGCCGCAGCGAGAATTGCAGAGATCACTCAGCCGCCAGCCCGCCCGCGTAGCGTGCCTGCGGCCGTTCGTCTGCGACCAGCACATGTCCCTCCTCGCGGGTCCGCTTCACCCTGCCGGAGGCCTGCGTGATGCCGAGCGTGGTAGCCGCTCGTCTGGCCGAATGAGCATGCCACTGACGAATTATGGGTGCGCTTTATGCGTGGTGGGGGCGCTACGGGTGATGTCTTGATGCTCGTGACGCTGATGAGCAGGCCGGCACGACGATCAGGAACGGTGACGAGATCCCGACCGATCTGCTTGATCGGTCGGGATCTGGAAGTCCGGCTGTAGCCGGCGTATGGGTCAGGAACCCGCCGCCACGGCCGTCAGCCAGGCGTTCCAGTCGCTCTCGTAGTCCAGCGAGGTGAGGAAGGCACGTGCGGCGGTCCAGTTTCCGGTGCGGTAGTGGCCGAGCACGGTGGCGACGTCGGCCGGGTGTCTTTCGACCATGTAGCGGGCGGCGAGGTAGCCCCAGTTGTACGTGCGGTTGACGTCGCTGTTGGCGTAGGTGGTGTCGAACAGCGTGCGCAGGGAGTGCGTGTGCTTGCCGGCCTCGGCCAGCGCCTGGGAGTAGGTGACGCCGCGGTAGGAGTAGGAGACGTACTCCGCTATGCCCTCGCCCCACCACACGGTGGGGGTTGTCTGGCCGGCGTCGAAGTCGCCGTACAGGTCGAAGCGGCCGTCGAGGTAGTGGGTGTACTCGTGGTTGAGGTTCCAGATCTGCCAGCCGGGGCTGACGTCGGTGCGCTCGTAGCAGATGAACCGCGGCTGGTTGCCCGTACGGGAGGGGTCTCCCTCCAGGTACATGCCGCCGTTGTTGGTGTCGATGCCGTAGATCCTCCCCGCGTAGGCCTTGTAGTCGGCGCTCGAGTTGAAGACATCGACCTCCAGGGTGGTGTTGTGGTCGTCTGCGACCGGCCCGGAGTCCTTGACCACGTTGTGGAAGTAGGCGTCCTGGTTGGCCAGGCTCGCGCAGGTCGCCGTCAGCTGGTCTGCCGTCATCTCCTGGGCGCGGATCCGCAGCGACGGGCTGCAGTCGTGGACGAGCGGCAGGATGCGCGACTCCAGCCTTCCGCCGCCGGCGGTCGCGCCGAGAGTGTCTTTGGCGTTGCCGTGGGCCGGGCGTCGGCCCGGGTCCGCGAAGACGTGGTCCGGCTTCGGGTCGGCTTGGGAGGCAGGGGAGGCCTGGGCGGGGGAGGCCGCGACGGCGGCGATGAGCAGGGCGGTGGCGACGGCCATGGTGCGCAAGATTCACTCCTGGGGAGGGGAGGAGGGGTCCCGTCCACGACGGGCTGCGCTGTAAAATGGCACATGTCACATGGCTGTACAAGGTTTTTGACAGGGACACATCGATTCATGCCGAGGTCGGGCGCGGAGCCGCTTGAACCGGCGCGACCAGGCGGAGGCGCGCTCGACCATCCCGCGCGCCTTGTACAGACCCTGCGGCTTGTGGAGAGGGCGTCCCCGAAGCCCCCGGACGTGCGAGCCGTCCACGGAGCGACCGTCCTGGTCCAGCAGGTCGGCGCGGCGCAGCTCGCGCAGCGGCACGAGCAGGCCTGACCAGTCAGAACGACTGGACCCGGTGAGCGTTTCCCGGATCCGGAGTGATCGTCCCCCACGCTCGGCGCCCTGCCGTCCTCAAGTGCCGACGACGGCGGGACCTCGCGGGCCGGCAGTCGTCGCTGCCGTTGACGGCCGGAGTGAGGGTGCACGGAGAGACCGAACGGCCGGGCCGTATCCTGAGGCAGGCGACGCCGGCACTGCCGATGCGTCGCAGCGTCCGTCGCCGCTCCGGCTGGGTACCGGGTGCCCGCCAAACGATCGGGAGTTGACAGTGATCAGTCTGGCCGCAGTGGGGGGAGTGGCCCTGGTCGAGCTCGGCATGGCGCTGACCCCGGGACCGAACATGATCCACCTCGCCTCCCGCGCGATCACCCAAGGCCGCAGGGCCGGCCTCGTCAGCCTGAGCGGGACCGCCGTGGGATTCCTGTGCTATCTGCTGGCCGCGGCTGCCGGCCTGTCCGCGTTGTTCGCCGCCGTGCCGCTCGCGTACACGATCGTCAAGCTCGCCGGGGCCGCCTACCTCGCCTACCTGGCCTGGAGCATGCTCAAGCCCGGTGGGCGCTCCCCCTTCGCTCCGGCCCAGGACCTGCCTCCCGTATCCGATGCCCGCCTGTTCTCCATGGGGCTTCTGACCAACCTGCTCAACCCCAAGATCGCTCTCCTGTACGCCGCTCTTCTGCCCCAGTTCATGGATCCGCAGGCGGGTCCGGCCTGGGCGCAACTGCTGCAGCTCGGCAGTGTCCAGATCATCGTGGGGATCTCCGTGAACGCTCTGGTCATGCTGGGCGCCGCACGGGTGTCAGGCTTTCTGGCTACCCGGCCCCGCGTGATGACCGCTCAGCGGTTCGCGGCAGGCGGCTTGCTCGGTGTCTTCGCGCTGCGCACAGCCCTGTCCCGTACCCCTGTCTCGGCCTGAGCCAGGGACGTGCGCCTGTGAGACCGGTGCTCCGCAGGAAGTCGTGGCGTCGACGGGGAGCTGATCTCAGCTGGACGCGACCGGAAAACATGGACCGGGTTACGCGTTCGTCGGCAGACTTGGAGCGACGCTGCGGACGAGCCGAGCGTGACAGCGTTGTCTCCCTCCATCGGTGTCTCCCTCCTCAGTCGCACCGACGCCCGGGCGTAGCCCGCCGTTCGTGGTGACCCGGTGCTACCGGCCTCGTAGCTTGCCGATGCGGCAGAGACACACCTGCTGAAATGCGGGCCTTCGCGTCTGACGGTATGAATGAGGAAGGGCATCCATGATCGGAGCGAAGAATGGACGACTACCCCCTTCTCAACCTGTTCTGGACGATGCTGTGGCTCTTTCTGTGGGTGATGTGGTTCTTCCTGCTGTTCAAGGTCATCACCGACATCTTCCGTGATGACAGCCTCAGCGGCTGGGCCAAGGCGGGATGGCTCGTCCTCGTGCTCGTGCTTCCTTACCTCGGTGTCTTCGTGTATCTCATCGCCCGCGGGAAGAGCATGGGCGAAAGGGACGTGAAGCAGGTCCGGGAGAACGAGGAGGCATTCCGTCAGTACGTGCGGAAGGCGGCGGGGCCCGGTAACGGTTCGGTGGACGAGTTGGTCAGGCTCTCCGCGCTCAGGGACGAGGGCGGCATCACTCAGGAGGAGTTCGAGCGCGCCAAGGCCAAGCTCCTGGCGTGAGCCCGCCCGAAGCTCTTCTCCCCGTCCGCCTCAGGAAGACCTGCCGGCGGGCGCCGGGGGCCAGGTGTCGGCCGGCCAGATCAGCGGGTAGGCCCCACGGCCCGTGCGCTCCACCCAGCGCAGCCGGTCTTCGAGGACGCGCCTGCGGCTTCGGGGACTTCGCTCCACCAGCCGACGCAGCAGGGTACGCATGCGCAGCAGCGCCATCGGGGAGTGGGCTGCGGCGACGATGACGTCGTCGACAGCCGTACGGACGTACCGTTCCCAGTCTGGCACCGGGACGACCACGCGCACGACGCCGTCGCTCCCGGTGAAGGTGCCGACCTCCAGCTCGCGGTCGGCGAGACGGGCCAGCAGGTCTTCCAGACGATCCATGCTCTCCAGCGCGGTGGCCGGATCGTTGACAGCGGGGGACAGGGCCCTCAGCGCGATGTCGGCGAGCAGCCTGAACGGCAGCTCGGGATCCTGATCGAACGTGCGCTCCACCCCGGTCATCACAGCGCCGCGCAGCTCGTCCTCGGACACCGCGCCCCCCGCCACCTCGGCCAGGACCATCCCCCACGACACGGTCTCACCAGGGCGCACGCGAAAGGTGAGGCGACAGTCCCGCTGCCTCGCCATCCCGACCAGCGCAGGCACGTCGATCTGCTGGACCACGCACGCGGCTCCTGTCCATCGGACCGGGACGCCGGGAGCCGTGGGCGGCGCCACGGCGTCCACGGCCTGTTCCCGGACCGGCGGATACAGTCCTTCGAGGAGCCGGTACGCGCGCGCGGTGATCGCGGTCAGTGAATGCGCGAGCTGAATCGAGTGGAACGCCCTGGCCTGCAGAGTCCACATCAATGCCAGGGCGACCAGCGCCAACACCATGGCGAGTGTGGGCACCAGGGCCGAGACGTCGCTGCGCGTCCCGAGTGACAGGGCCGCGGTGATGGAGAAGACGAACACGCCGACGGTGACGGCGAACGTGCGCCAGACGATCGGCTCCTCGCGGAACAGTGCCAGGCGCGGCGTGAACATGCTCGAGGAGAACTGCACGACCAGGAACAGCATCGAGTAGATGATGCTCACCAGGCTGACGACTCCGAATCCGATGGTGAAAAGGAAAGACACCACCCGTTCGGTCTCCACCTGCGGTCCTGCCGAGACCTTCGGAACCAGCATCCCCAGCGCCAGGCCGACCACCGCACACAGCAGTTGGGACGCACCCCGGCGCTCCGTCCGGGAAAGGTGCCGAAACCCTCTCTCCCGCGTCTGCTTCCAACGGCGTCCCCACCGGCCACGCCGCGTCGGAACGTCAGCCGAGCCGGTCATCCAGCCTCCTCTTACCCACCTCATCGCGTGCCGATACGGATGCAACCACGCCCAAATCCACACAAGCAGCCGCCACGCCTGCACAGTCCGACCCCGGCACCGGCACCGGCGCCTTCCGGGGGTCGGACCCGGCCCGCCCACTCCAGCCGCCAAGATCGCGGCGCTTCGCGACTACGGGCCTCTCGGTGGAGTGACCTGGGCGAGGAGGAGGACGGTGTCGTCGGTCGGGCCGGTCGGCAGGAGGTGGGCGAGAATGCCGTCCGCCGTCTGCTCCAACGTGCCCGTGGCTGCGGACAGTCGGGTGCGCAGTGCTGCGATGCCCTCGTCGATGTCCTTGCCCCGGGACTCGATGAGGCCGTCGGTGTAGAGGGCCAGGATGTCGCCCTGCCGGAGTGTGATCTCGAGCGTGCCGAAGGGGAAACCGCCGACGCCGAGGGGAACCCCCGGCACGTTGTCGATGATCCTCACCGAGCCGTTCGGTTCCCGTACGAGCGGCGGTGGGTGGCCGGCGTTCGCGATGCGGGCTCGGCCCGTCCCGGGGTCGTAGTGGACGGAGAGGCAGGTCGCCAGCTCGATGCCCGCCTCCTGGACGCAGGCGTCGAGTTCCCTGAGGAGATCGCCGGGTTCCAGGTTCTGGCGGGCCAGCGCCTTCGCGGTGATCCGCAATCTGCCCATCGCCGCGGCAGCCGGTACGCCGTGCCCCATGACGTCACCGACCAGGAGGGCCACGCCACCGCCCGGCAGGTCGATCACGTCGTACCAGTCGCCCCCGACCTCCGTGAGGTGGCTGCCGGGGAGGTAGCGGTGAGCGATGCGCAGGGTTGGGCTGGTCGCCAGATTGGTGGGGAGCAGCGCGCGCTGGAGGGTGAGCGCGATCTCCTGGACCTGGCTGTAGAGGCGTGCGTTGTCCAGGCACAGGGCGGCGCGGGAGGCGAGTTCGCCGGCCAGGCTGAGGTCCTGTTCGGTGAAGACCGGGCGGTCGGCCGAGCGGCCGCACATGGTGATGCCCTGGACTGTTCCCCGGGCGATGAGGGGAGCGATGAGGAGGGAGGTCAGACCGCTGTCGATCAGCAACCGGCTGCGGGCCTGGTGGGTCACGGTCCGTGTCATGAACTCCTCGTTCACGGGCACGCAGACGGGCAGGCCCGTTCTCAGCGTCTCGTGGATCGTGGAGCCCGGTGGGTAGGTCACGCGCTCCAGACCGCCGACGAGTTCGGGGGCCGGAGGCGGCAGAGTGGTGCCGGCTGCGATCCGACGCGTGACCAGGGGCATGGCCGGGTCGAACACCTCCGGTTCGTCCATCCACTCCACGACCTCCACGACGGAGGCGTCGGCGAACTCCGGGACGGCCGCTTCGACCAGCTCACGGGCGGTGACGTCCACGTCCAGCGTGGTGCCGATCCTGGCCGCCGCCCTGTCCAGCAGAGCCAGCCGCTGCCGTCCGGCCGTCACTTCCACGATGGCCTGCTCACGGTCGGTGACGTCCACGAGGAGACCGCCCAGTCCCGGCCGCGTGTCCCCCGCCTGGCTCAGGGGGAAGAAGCTCACCGAGCGCACCTGGTCCCGGTCGGGACGGCCCGGTGTGCGCAGGACGACCAGCGCGCTCACCACGGGCCGCCCCTCGTCGGCGACGGCGTGCAGCATGCGCTGGTACTCGCCGCCGTCGAATGTGATCATGAAGTCTTCCATGCTGCGCCCGATGTGGTCCTCGATCGGGATGCCGTCCATGTCGGCGAGGGCCTGGTTGAGGTGGACGTAGCGCAGGTCCTCGTCGAGCATGACGAGGCCGATCGGGCAGGTTTCGAAGAGGGCGTCGAGGAAGGCGAGGTTGGTCTTGACGCGGTCGAGTTCGTCGCCCCTGCTGGCGAGACCGACGATCACGGTGCGGCCTTGGCGGCCGGTCACCGGGAAGACCCGGAATCCGCAGTCGAAGACCGTGCCGTCCTGGTGCAGGGCGGGCATTCTTACCCGCCAGTAGCCCAGGGTGCGGCCGCGTTCCGCGAGCCGTTCCGCCGCGCTGGACCCGTCCACGGAGGCGGCGGGAAAGAGGTTCGCGGCAGGTTGGGAGAGCACGTCCCCGGCCTCATATCCGAAGAGTCTTCGCGCGCCGGGTCCCCAGTAGCAGATCCGGTCCTCGTCATCCATCCCGAGCACGGCGACGGCCACGTGCTCCAGCAGGGTTCCCGGCTCCGACCAGAGCGGGCCGGGACCCTGCACCCCCGTGGGATTCGATGACACCAGGCGCCCTTTCGAGCGCACACGCCTCAGCCGAGTGCGCCACTCGTCGGTCGACGGGGACCTCACGTCAATTCTGCTCGTCGTCCGAGGTTCGGACATCACGAGGCAGCAGGTGGGGGGCGCCGGCGCGAGGTGGATACGGGCCGCGAAGGCGAGACCGGTGTCGAAGACCCGGCCACCGCTCCGTCACAGCCCCGCGCGGTCGTGGTCCTGGGCCTCAGCGCGCGCCCGCCACGGCCACCGCACTCTCCGACCAGGCCCCATCACTCTGTCAGCGAGTTGTGGGCCCGTTGTCAGAGCGTCCCTGAACGATCCCTTGCGGACCAGGGAGGCTCCATGACACTCGCAATCCAGGCCGAAGGTCTGGTGAAACGGTACGGATCGCACACGGCGCTCGCCGGCGTGGACCTGGCCGTACCCGCCGGGACGATTCTCGGCGTGCTCGGCCCCAACGGTGCGGGCAAGACGACGACCGTACGCATCCTCTCCACCCTGCTGCGGCCCGACGAGGGCCGGGCCACTGTCGCCGGATACGACGTGCTGCGCCAGCCGGTCGCGGTGCGTCGCCGGATCGGCCTGACCGGACAGTACGCCTCGGTCGACGAGGAACTCACCGGACTCGAGAACCTCGTTCTGGTCGGCCGGCTGCTCGAACTGTCCAGGGCGGATGCGCGGGCGCGCGCCGCGGAGCTGCTCGAGCGGTTCTCGCTCACCGACGCCGGCGGACGCCAGGTCAAGACGTACTCGGGCGGGATGCGCCGCCGGGTGGACCTGGCCACCAGCCTGGTCGGCCGGCCGGAGGTGCTCTATCTGGACGAGCCGACCACGGGCCTGGACCCGCGCAGTCGGAACGAAGTCTGGGACGTCGTGCAGGGGTTGGCCAATGACGGTGTGTCCGTCCTGCTGACCACCCAGTACCTGGAGGAGGCGGACCGCCTCGCGGACCGGATCACGGTCATCGACCAGGGCCGTGTGGTCGCGGAGGGCCGGGCCGACGAGCTGAAGAAGCGCACCGGCGGCCAGACGCTCCAGGTTCGGCCCGCCGACCCCCGGGACGTGCCGGAGGTGATGCGGATACTCGGCCTGCTCACCGAGGCCGCCCCGACCGCCGACGCCGACACCGGCCTGATCACCACCCTGGCCGACGACACCGTCCTGCTGTCCGCGCTGGTGCGGCGGCTGGACGAGGCGGGCATCGCGGTGGACGAGCTCGCACTGCGGCTGCCGAGCCTCGACGAGGTCTTCCTCTCCCTCACCGGCAAGCCCGCCACGGAGAACACGGGCGACGCCCTCGAACCGACCACCGAGCGGAGCGCAGCATGAGTGCCATGGTCGAGCCCCCCGTCGACGTGCGGATAGGTCCGGTGCGCGGGCTCGGGCACAGTCTCACCCTGGCCGCCCGGAACATCCGCTACATCCTGCGTTCCCCGGCCACCCTGGTGGACACGATCATCCAGCCGGTGCTCTTCCTCGTGGTGTTCGCGCTGCTGTTCGGCGGCGAGATCGCGGGCGACTGGCAGTCGTACCTCCAGCCGCTGGTACCCGGCCTGATGGTGCAGATCATCCTCTACGCGAGCGTGGGCACCGGCCTCGCGCTCAACACCGACGTCGTCAAGGGAGTGTTCGACCGCTTCCGCAGCCTGCCCATCGCGCGCTCCGCGCCGCTCGTCGGTGCCGTCCTCGGCGATGTGGTGCGCTACGCCCTCGCGTTGGTCGTCCTGCTCGCGCTGGCCTTCGCGATGGGCTTCCGGGTCAAAACCGGCCCCGTCGAGGTCGCACTCGCGATGCTGCTGTCGATCGGTTTCGGCCTTACTTTGTGCTGGCTGTCCGTGCTGATCGGCATGGTCGCGCAAAGCCCGCAGGCGGTTCCCGGCATCGCCATGGCGCTGGTGCTCCCGCTGACGTTCGGCAGCAATATCTTCGCTTCGCCGGAGACCATGCCCGGCTGGCTGCAGTGGTGGGTCGATGTCAACCCGGTCAGCCACTTCGTGGACTCGACCCGGGCCCTGATGCTCGGCGGCGACGCCTCGGGGCCGATTATGGCCAGTCTCATCTGGATGGCCGTTCTCTTTACCGTACTGTTCCCGCTGGCCGTACGGGCGTACGCCCGCCGGACGAGATGAGTCGGTCACGGGCGGGCAAGCCGGCCGTCGGACACAGGCCAGGAGGACAAGCGTGCTGACCGTGCACTTCACTCACGAGGACATCGCCAGAACCCATATGTCGCCCAGGGCCCGCCACCGGGCAGAGACGCTGTTCGCCCTCGGCCATCTGGAACGCTCCGCGCAGCGGAACAGGGGCGTGGGTGGCTGGGTTTCGCACGCACGCGCCTGGGTCGCGGCCAGACCGTCGCGCCGCCCCGGTCTGCAGCACGCGCTGAGACGCAGAGACGAACTGCTGCCCTTCCTCCTGACACGGCACGCTCCGGACCGGGACGCGGCGGTTCCGGAGGACATGCGGCAGGCGCTGGCGGCGCTGGCCGATTTCCAGAAGGCCTGCATCACGCCATATCGCACGAGCATCCAGGAGATGCTCGACGAGACCCGTCACTGCTATTCGGACATGGTCGCGCGGCTCGGCCTGGCGGCGACGCTCGAACGACTGCAGTGCAACGCCAAATGGGAGGCCGCCACCCTGACCGTCGACGACGGTGTGGACCGCGAGGTCTTCCTCGACGGCCAGGGCCTGGAGCTGGTGCCGTCGGTGTTCCTCAGCGGTACCCCGCGGCTGTACACCTTCCGGGACCGGACAGCGGGGCGCACCGCGGCCGAGCGCGCGGTCGTCCGGCCCGTGCGCGTCATGGTGTTTCCGGTGTGCCCGCACGGTCTGGCCTCCACCGCCCTGGTGAAGGAGACCCAGCGGACCGCCAAGCCGCTGCCTCAGTTACTCGGCCGGACCCGGGCAGCGGTACTGGAACGTCTCACGGAGCCGCAGTCGACCAGTGAACTCAGCTCCGCACTGCACATCTCGGCGACCACGGCCAGCGAGCACACCTCGGTGCTGCGCAGCTCCGGGCTCGTCTCCACGACCCGGAACGGCGTCAGCGTGCGCCACGAGGTGACGGCACTCGGCGCGCTGATGCTGAACTCGCCCAAGGATCCCGCCCATTCATGGTGCCGTGACTGCGTAGACCGGCGTGCCATGGGTAGCGAAGCGAGGGAACAGGTCGCATGACGAGGTGATCGTCATGGACGGCGAGACGTGTCAAGAGACGTGGCGAGAGTGTAGCGATCGTGCGATTACTGCTGCTGGGTCCGCTCGAGCTGCGCGGCCCTGATCAGCGACCGATACCGCCGGGTGGCCGCCGGGTCGGTCTGCTCATCGCCCGGCTCGCCCTCAACCCCGCCGAACTCGTCCCCACCGGCACACTCATCGCCGATCTGTGGGGGGACGAACCGCCGGCCGCCGGCGGGATCAACGCGCTCCACCGGCTGGTCTCCCGGGCTCGCCGCACACTGCAGCAGGCCGGCCACGACGACGGAGGCGTGATCTCCGGGCCCGGCGGTTACTCCCTGACCGTCGGTCCCGCCGACGTGGACGCGCACCGCTTTGAACAGTTGGCCGCGCAAGGCCGTCGGCTGCTGCGCGCGGGCGCCCCCGAGCAGGCCGTACCCGTGCTCCAGGAGGCCCTGTCGCTCTGGCGCGGGGCGGCCCTGCCCGAATACACCGACACCGGGTTCGCCAGCCGCACCGCCGCCCGGCTGGAGGAGCTGCGGCTCGCCGCGGTCGAGGACCACATCGAGGCACGGATGGCCTTGGGCCGTGCCCCCGAACTCCTTGCTGAACTTTATGCTCTGACGAGCAGTCATCCGCTGCGCGAGCGTGGCACCGGGCTGCTCATGCGCGCCCTGCAGCTCTCGGGCAGCCCGGCCGAGGCACTCACCGCGTACGAGCGGTTGCGGGCCGCGCTCGCCGACGAGCTCGGTGCCGTACCGTCGGCCGAGCTACGGCGCATCCATACCCAGGCACTGACCGACGGCGCCCGGCGGGGCTCCGGCGAGGCTCCGGGGGACAGGCCCCCCGGTGCGCGGCCGCGGAGTCCGGGCCTTGACACGGCGGCCCTGACGGCCGCATCGCGGACCGGTACGCCCGCGGCGGGAACCCCGGGCCTGCCCAGCCCCATCACCCGCTTCGTCGGTCGCGACGACGAACTGCAGCGTGTGGCGGCCTCGCTGCGCGGCTCCCGCCTGGTCACTCTGTACGGGCCGGGCGGGGTCGGCAAGACACGGCTCGCCACCGAGTTCGCCTCGCGTACCCGCACGGACACCGCCGACCTCGTCCATCTGGTCGAACTCGTCGGACTCAGCGGTGGCGAGGACCTCGCCGATGCCGTCGCACGGGCCCTCGGTCTCCCCGGCACCCCCCTGCTGGAACAGCCCCAGCCCGGCCGAAGCCGGTTCGACCGGCTCGCGGCGTTCCTGTCGGCCCGGCGTGTACTGCTGGTACTCGACAACTGCGAGCACCTGATCACCGAGGTCTCCCGGTTCGCCGCCAAGCTGCTGGCCGCCTGCCCGGGGCTGCTGCTCCTCGCCACCAGCCGCGAGCCCCTGATGATCACCGGTGAGGCGCTGTGCCGGGTCGACCCGCTGCGTCTGCCGTCCTCGGAGGCCGAGGCCGAACGCTCCACCGCGGTGCAGCTCTTCTGCGACCGGGCCGCACTGGTGCGACCCGGCTTCACCCTCACACCGTCCAACGCGGCCCAGGTGGTGGAGATCTGCCGCACGCTCGACGGACTACCGCTCGCGATCGAACTCGCCGCCGCCCGACTGCGGTCGATGTCCGTCCAGCAGATCACCGAACGGCTCGACGACCGCTTCCGGCTGCTGACGGTCGGCAACCGCACCTCCACGGCGCGGCACCGCACCCTGCGCGCCACCATGGACTGGAGCTGGGAGCTGCTCACCGAGCCCGAACGCACCCTGGCCCGGCGGCTCTCCGCAGCCGGCAACGGCGTGACGCAGGATGCGGCCGCCGCCGTCTGCGCGGGCGCGGATCTGGCCGAGGACGACGTGCCCTATCTCCTGTCGTCGCTCGTCGACAAGTCCCTGCTGCACCTGTGGGAGACCGAGGGCGGCGAGATGCGCTACCGCATGCCCGAGACCACCCGGGCGTACTGTGCGGAGCGCCTCACCGATTCCGGTGAGCGCGAGTCGGCCGAGGCCGCCTGCACCCGGCACTTCGTCGTGCTCGCGGAACGCGCAGCCGAGGAACTGCGCGGCGCGGGCCAGCCACGCTGGATCGCCCGGCTCGACGCCGACCACGACAACGTGCTGCTGGCCCTGCGCCGGGCCGTCGACGGCGGGGAGATCGACACCGCGGTCCGGCTGGGCCTCGCCCTGTCGTGGTACTGGGTCATGCGCGGCCGCTACTCCGAGGCCAACACCTGGTGCGGCGAGCTGCTGCGGTTCGGGGCGCGCGTACCGGAGACCGCAGCGGCCGTGTTCACCATGCTGCGGCTGCTGCTCCCCGCGCCCGCCGTCCAGGAGCGGGACGCCGGAGACCTCGACCGGGACGTCGCCGAGGCGGCCCGGCGCGCCCGGGACTGCGACGCCATGAGCGAGCATCCCCTGCTGTCGCTGCTGGAACCCAAGTGCTGGCTGACGGTGGGCGAGCACGAGGAGATGGAGCGCAGCGCCCGGCGGGCCTGCGCCCATCACGACGCCTGGGCGCGGGCCTCCGGCCGTGCGGCCCTCGGCTTCGCGGCGGAGACCACGGGCGACAGCGACGCGGGTGAACGGCACCTGCGGGCCGCGCTGGAGTCGTTCCGCGAGCTCGGCGACCAGTGGTCCACGGCGCAGCTCACCTGCACGCTGTCCCGGTTCACCTCGCTGCGCGGGGACACCGCGGGCGCGCTGGCTCTGCTGCACGAGGCGCGGACCGCGATCGAGGCGGTCGGCTCGGTCGACGACATCGCTCAGATCCGGATCCGGCTCGGTACCGAGCAGCTGCGCTCCGGGGAGTACGAAGCGGCGGAGGTGAGCTTCCACCATGCGGTGCACGGTCCCCGGCGCACCATGCCCGAGTACGAGGTGCTGGTGGCGGCCGGCCTGGCGGAGCTGGCCACCCGGCGCGGCCAGCCGTCGATCGCGTCCGAGCGGCTCGAACGGGCGCTGCGGCTGCTCGACGACGCGGTCTTCGACAAGGAGTTCCTGCACATCGAGGTGCTGCGGCGCACCGCCGCGCTGGAACTGTCGCAGGGGACTCGGGGCGTCGCAGCGGCCCGGGACGCTACGACGCGGGCGTTGCGGCTGGCCGCGCCGCTCAACGACATGTGGGTGCTCGCGACGGTCGCGGAGCTGCTGGCGTCGGTCGCCCTCCACGAGGGCCGGCCGGTACGGTCCGCGCAGTTGCTCGGCACCGCGACGGCGCTGCGGGGTCTGGAAGATCTGGGCAGTCCCGAAGTGCGCGCGCTGAGCCGTGAACTGACCGTGCGTCTGGGGGCCGCGGAGTTCCGCCGACGGTGCGCGGAGGGCGAGCGCCTGAGCCGCGACGCGGCCGTACGCGAACTCGCGTCCGGGACCTGAAGCCGTACGGCGACGTGTGGCCGCGGCTGAACAGCGTGGTCACGCTTCAGCCCACGGCTACGTGTTCACGAACGGCCCCCGCCCACCGCTACCGGTTCAGGAAGGCCAGGACGGCCAGGACCCTGCGGTGCCCCGTGCCCGAGGCGGGAAGACCGAGCTTGGTGAAGATGTTCTTGATGTGCTTGCTCACGGCCGGCACCGACAGTCCGAGGAGTTCGCAGATCCGCCCGTTGTCGTGCCCTTCCGCCATGAGGCCGAGGACCTCCCGCTCGCGCGGGGTGAGCAGATCGAGCGGGTCCTGGCCGTGGCGCCGGCCGAGGAGCTGGGAGATCACCTCGGGGTCCATGACGGTGCCGCCCGCGCGGACGCGATGCACCGCCGCCATGAACTCGGCGACGTTTCCCACCCGGTCCTTCAGCAGATAACCTATTCCGCTCGCGTCGTCGCCGAGGAGTTCCGTCGCGTAGTTGTCCTCCACGTGCGCGGACAGGACGAGGACCGGGAATCCCGGCCGTTCGCGGCGCAGTTCGGCGGCGGCCCGCAGGCCCTCGTCGCGATAGGTCGGAGGCAGCCGTACGTCGAGCACCACCACGTCGGGGGTCAAGGCCGCGACGAGCGCGGGCAGTTCCTCGGCCCGGTCCACGGTGCCGACGACGGTGATGCCCTCCGTCACCAGCAGCAGTTCGAGCCCGGCCCTCAGCAGGGCGTCGTCCTCGACGATCAGCACGCGCACGGTAGTTCCACCCGGATGGTCGTGGGCCCGCCCGGTGGGCTGGACACCTCGGTCGTTCCGTCGAAGGCCGCGGCCCGGCCCCTGATGCCGGTGAGTCCGCTGCCGCGGGTCTCGTCGACGCCACCCCGGCCGTCGTCGGTCACGGTGACGTACAGGGTCTGCCCCTCGGTCCTCATACCCACACGGATCCCGGAGGCGCCACTGTGCTTGACGGCGTTGGTGAGCGCCTCGGCGACGACGTGGTACGCGGCCACCTCCACCGCCATGGGCGCGCGGGTCAGGGCGCCGACCTCCAGCGCGCACGGCAGCGGGCAGCGCAGAGCGAGTGCCGAGACCGCGCCGGCCAGGCCGCGGTCGGCGAGAACGGGCGGGTAGATGCTGCGTACGACGTTCCTCAACTCCGCGAGAGCCTCTTCGGCCGCGGCCTGGGTCACCCCGATCAGCTCGCGGGCCTTGACGGGGTCGCTGTCCATGAGGCGTTCGAGGATGCCCAGGTGCAGCCGCACGGCGACCAGGCGGTTCTGGGTGGAGTCGTGCAGGGCGCGTTCGATGCGGCGCAGTTCCGCGGCGTGCGCCTCCAGCGCCTCCGCCCGGGACGTGGTCACCTCGGCGAGCCGGTGGGCGAGCCGCGTCCTTCCGCCGGCGGTCAGCCGGTGGACCCTGACCCGGGCGTGCAGCAGTGCCGCCGGCGGAGCGAGGTAGACGAGGACGGCCAGGTGCGGGACCGCCGCCACGGGGGTGAGGAGGGCGGTGGGCCAGTCACGGACCGGGAAGAAGGCGGGACTGAGGACGATGTGGGGCGGGAGCGCCCACCACCACAGCGGGACGGTGAGAGCGACGGCGGCGCTGAGCGCCGGCACGAGAACACAGATTCCCGTGAGGAGACCGGTGAGCGCGTTGACCACGGACCGTGCGACCGCGCGCCGTAAGCGGGCCAGTTCCTCCCGGGGCTCGGGCTCCGGACCCTCCGGTACCGGAATATTTCTCCTGGTGAAGACCGAGACACTGGCGTCCAGATCCGCGGCGCGATTTCTACTGGCTCGTTCCAGTAGTTCGGGCACAAAATGGGTGCGCAATCCCACCGCGGAAATCAGGCTCGCGAAAAGGAGGAAGGGGAGCATGGCCCAGGAGGCTGTGGCCGATCCCGCCGCGGCGACCAGATACCGCACCTCCGGCACGGCGGCGCGGGCCCTTTTCCGCAGCACCGAGCCGTTTTCCGGCCCCCGGGGTATACCTGCGTACACCCCCGCGGGTGCAGTCAGATATGCATTGTCCGGCTTCCCGGCCTCGTGATAGCTTCCCGGCGTCATTCTGAGCGGGGGTTCCTCTTGTGTCCGGTGGTTCGATGAATTTCAGCGCGCCCGGCGCGCCTGCACTGACCTTGCGCGACGTAACCAAGAATTATGGCCGGGGAGGGAATGCGGTGCAAGCCCTTCGGGGTATTTCCGTAGACCTTGCCCGCGGCAGCTTCACTGCGGTAATGGGTCCGTCGGGTTCCGGCAAGAGCACGTTTTTGCACTGCGCCGCCGGACTCGACCGTCCCAGCAGTGGCGAGGTCTGGCTCGGCGGCGTCCCGCTGTCCGGCATGCGAGAGACCGGGCTGACCCGGCTGCGGCGGGACCGGGTCGGGTTCGTCTTCCAGGCGTACAACCTGCTGCCCTCGCTGAGCGTGAAGGACAACATCACCATGCCCCTGCGGCTCAGCGGCGCCTCCCCGGACCGCGGCTGGCTGGAGGAGATCACCGGCAGGGTCGGCCTCACCGAACGGCTCCGCCACCGTCCGTCCGAGCTCTCCGGCGGCCAGCAGCAGCGGGTGGCGATCGCCCGCGCGCTGATCAGCCGGCCCGACGTCGTCATGGCCGACGAGCCGACCGGCGCCCTGGACTCCCAGTCCGGGCAGCAAGTACTGCGACTCTTCCAGGAGTTGGTCCGCGACCTGGGGCAGACCGTGCTGATGGTCACCCATGACCCGGTGGCCGCCTCGTACGCGCACAGCGTGCTCTTCCTGGCCGACGGCAGGCTCGTCGAGCGGATGGAGTCCCCCACGGCCGAGGGCGTCGCCGAGCGCATGGCCCACCTCGGGGGCCGGTGACCGTGCTCGAGATCGCGTGGAAGACGCTGCGCGCCCGCAAAGCGGCGTTCCTCGGCGCCTTCGTGGCGCTGTTCTGCGGTACGGCGGTGCTCGCCGCGTCCGGCATCCTCGTCGAGTCGGGGCTGCGGACGTCCGTACGGCCCGAACGCTACGCCGGCGCGGCGGTGATGGTCGGCGGCGACCAGACCCTGCGGGTGCCGGGCGGTGACTTCACCGTCCGCGAGACCCTGCCCGAGCGCGCCCGGCTGAAGCAGGACGTGCTGCGCGCGGTGGCGGCCGTTCCGGGGGTACGGCGCGCCGTCGGCGACTACAGCTTCACCGCCGCCCTGCCCGGGGCCGACACCGAGCCGCTGTACGGGCACGGTTGGGACGCCGCGGTCCTCGGCCCCTTCCGGCTCGCCGAGGGACGTGCCCCCGCGTCCGCCGACGACGTGGTGCTGGACAACGCCGCCGCACGGGCCGCCGGTGCGCGCGTCGGGGACCGGGTCCGTGTCGTCGTCGAGTCCGTGCCCGCCGAGTACCGCGTCTCCGGCCTCGCCGATCCGTCCGGTGACGCCGGACTCGAACGACAGAGCGCGGCGTTCTTCACCCCTGCCACCGCCGCCCGGCTGTCCGGCCACCCCGGCGTGTTCGACGCCGTCGGCGTGCTCGCCGCGGACGGAGTCGACGCCGCCGCGCTGGCCGCCCGCGTCGAGACGGCGGTCCCCGGAACCGTCGCTCACACGGGCGACGACCGGAGCAGGCTGGAGTTCCCGGACGTCGACTCGGCCGGCGGACTGCTCCTGCTGGTCGCCACCTCCTTCGGCGGCATGGCGGCGTTCGTCGCCATGTTCGTCGTCGCGGGCACCCTCGGGCTCTCCGTCGACCAGCGGCGCCGGGAGTTCGCGGTGCTGCGCGCCATCGGCTCCACCCCGCGACAGGTCTACAGACTGGTCCTGTCCGAGGCGCTGCTGGTCGCGGTCGTCGCCGGTGTCCTGGGCTGCGCTCCCGGCGTAGCCGTGGCGGAGCTGCTGCGCGGCCTCTTCGCCGGGTTCGGCGCGGTCCCCGACGATCTCCCCCTGGTCGTGGGTCCCGTGCCGATGGTGGCGGCGCTGGTCCTCAGCGTCGCCACCGCCCTCGTGGCCGGCCTGATCGCCGCCCACCGTCCCGCGCGCATCAACCCGGTCGACGCCTTCGGCGAAGCGGCCGTGGAGCGCCGCGGCCGGTCCCTCTGGCGGGTCCTGCTCGGTCTCGCCCTCCTCGGGATCGCCACCCTCTCCGCCGTGATGCCGCTGGTGGTGCGCAGCGAGCTCGGAGCGGCCGGGGCGGGCAGCGCGGCGCTGCTGGGTCTCGTCGGACTCGCCCTGCTCGGCCCGCTGGTGGTACGCGCCCTGGTCGGCGTGCTCGGGCTCCCGCTGCGGGCGAGCCGGGTCAGCGGCTTCCTCGCCGCCTCCAACAGCGCCACGGCGGCGCGGCGGATGAGTTCCGCGGTCATGCCGCTGGTGCTCGCCATCGGCTTCAGCGTGACCCTCGTCTACACCCAGACCACCCTGTCCGCGGCGGCGGGTCGCCAGGTCGAGGCGGGCCTGGACGCCGACTACGTGGTGGGAGACGGCGGTTCGGGCGGTCTGTCGTCCCAGGTCGTCGACCGGGTCCGCGAGGTGAAGGACGTGGAGGTGGCCACCGCGGTGTCCACCTCCAAGGCGTTCACGGCGATCACCGTGTTCGAGGACACGGAGCTCGCCGGATTCTCGCTGCGCGGCGTCACCCCCGAAAAGCTCTCCCGGACCATCGACCTCGGGGTCGTCGACGGCGACATCGGGAACCTGCGTGGCAGGACCCTGGCCATGGAGGAGACCCAGGCCACCCTGCTCGGCGTTTCGGTCGGCGACCAGGTGCAGCTGTACCTCGGCGACGGCAGCCGCACCCGGCTGAAGCTGGTGGCCACGTACGAACGCGGCATGGGATTCGGGGAGATGACCGTCCCGCAGGACGTCCTGACCGGGCACACCACGGCCCGTGCCCCCGGGCAGCTGCTGGTGCGGGTGCGGGACGGCGGCGACCGCGCGGCCGTCGGCGAGGCGCTGCGCACGCTGGCCGACACGTACCCCTCGCTGTCCGTGAAGGACCGGGACGGCTTCTCCGCGGGGGTGCGCCAGGAGGCCACCCTCGCCGCCTGGATCAACCTCACGGGCCTGGCGATGATCCTGCTCTACATCGCCATCGCCGTCGTCAACACCCTGGTCGTGGCGACCGCGGCCCGTTCCCGCGAGTTCGCCCTGATGCGGCTGATCGGCATGACCCACCGCCAGGTGATCCGCACCCTGCGCTGGGAGGCGTTGCTGATGTGCGGCCTCGCGGTGCTGCTCGGCACCGCGATGACCGTGCTGCCGCTCGGGGCGCTGAGCATCGCCTTCCTGGGCAGTCCGCTGCCCGCCGGGTCTCCGCTGATCTACGTGTCGGTGATCGCCGCCACGGTCGTGCTCGGCATGGCGGCGACGATGGTCCCGGTGCGGCTGGCCCTGCGGACCAAGCCGGTGGAGGCCATCGGCGTGCGGGAATAGCGTCAGGGGGCGAGCGAAGGGGCGGGGCCCCGGCCGGATCGGCCGGGGCCCCGCCCCTTCGCATGCGTACGAGCCCGCTCAGGCGCCCATCGCCTCGATGAGGCTCTTGGGCCGCATGTCGGTCCAGTGGGTGTTGATGTACTCGACGGCCTGGGCGCGCGAGGTCTCGGCCAGGACCGTCTCCCAGCCGGCCGGCACCTCGGCGAAGGACGGCCACAGGGAGTGCTGGCCCTCGTCGTTGACCAGGACCAGGTAGGTGGCGTTCTCGTCCTCGAAGGGGTTGCTCATGGGATGTTTCCTCTCGTGTGTCACGTCCGCTGTCGCGGGGTCTGCTCGCTGCGGGGATCCGCAGGTGCTCCTGCCGGCTACCTGCCGGAGGCGGAGGCCTCGGCGATCTCGCGCAGGCCGTCGGTGAAGGCCCGCGCGAGCCGTTCGACGGTCCCGCGCCGGTGCAGCGCGGCCGAGTAGGTCCAGACGAACTCCATGCGCTCCCCGGACACGCTGCCCGTCACATCCAGGACGTTGGTGCGGAGTTCGGCGGGTGCGTGGTCGCCGCCGGGACTCGGCAGGAAGCGGCGGTAGAAGCCGTCCCCCTCGCCCTGGCCGCCGAACCGGCCCAGGTAGTTGAAGGAGACCGGCACCATCGGCAGGTCCCGCAGCCCCGCCCGCTGCTCCTCCGTGCCCAGGTGGGCGAGGGCGCCGAAGCCGATGCCGTTGCGGGGCACCAGCCGGAGCCGGCGCTTGACCGCCGAGACGGTCCGGCGCCAGTCCGCGCCGTCCGGCAGGTCGAGGGAGACCGGGTAGACCGTGGTGAACCAGCCGGCCGTACGGGAGAGGTCGACGTCGTCGAACAGCTCCTCGCGGCCGTGACCCTCCAGCTCCACCAGCACCCGGGGCGACCCCGTCCACTCGGCGAGGGCCCGGCCCAGCGCGGCCAGCAGCACATCGTTGACGCGGCTGCGGAAGACGCCCGGCACCCGCTGCAGCAGCAACCGGGTGTGCACTTCGGACAGGGCGGCGGTGACCGTCTCCTGCGAGGCCACGGTGTTGTCCCCGCCGGGGTGGTCCAGCGGCACCTCGACCGGCGCGCCGTCGAGGACGCCCGCCCAGTGGGCGGCCTCGTCGTCGAAGCCGCCGTCACGGGTGAAGTCCGCCAGCCTCTGCGCCCATTGGGGGAAGGAGGTGGACTTGGCGCCGAGGTCGGGCCGCTTCCCGGCGGCGAGCTGCTCGTAGGCGGTGGCGAGGTCCTCCAGGATCACCCGCCAGGTGACTCCGTCGACCACCAGGTGGTGGGCGCCGAGCAGCAGCCGGGCGGGGCGGCCGGAGCCGCGGTCGAAGGCGACGGCCTCGAACAGCGGGCCGGTCGCCAGTCGGCCGGCGGACCGCGCGCGGTGGGCCCGCTCGTGGATCGCCGCGTCGAGCCGCTCGTCGCTCATCCGGGAGGCGTCCACGGTGTGCCAGGCGTGCGCCGCCTCGTGCGGCGCGTCGTCCGGCTCCGCGATCCGCTGCGTCCACACGCCATCCTGGCGCGTGACGCGCAGCCTGAGCATGTCGTGCTGCTCCAGGAGGGCCGCGACGGCCCGGGGTATCAGGGTCAGGTCGACGCCCGGGTGGAGTTCGACGAGCAGGGTCATGTCGAAGTGCTCGGGAGCCACGGGGTGGCTGTGCAGGAACCAGTCCTGCACGGGGGTGAGCGGAACCTCCCCCACCACCGCGCCCTGCCCGGCCGCCACCTCGGGGGCACCGGCCGACGGCGTGTCCGCTCCCGCGCCGAGCCCGGCCGCGAGTCCGGCCACGGTCTGCCGGACGAACACGTCCTTCGAGGTCAGTACGAGACCGGCCTTACGGGCCCGGGACACCAGCTGGATGCTGAGGATGGAGTCGCCGCCCAGTTCGAAGAAGTTGTCCTCCGCTCCCACGCGTTCGACGCCGAGCAGCTCGGCCCAGATATCGGCGAGCAGCCGCTCCGTCGCGGTGCGCGGCTCCACGTAGGCGGCGCCGGCCAGGGCGTCGTGGGACGGCCGCGGCAGGGCCTTGCGGTCCAGCTTGCCGTTGGCGTTGAGCGGGAGGTCGTCGAGGAGCACGACGGCCGCGGGGACCATGTACTCGGGCAGGGCCGCGGAGGCCGCCGCCCTGATCTCGCGGGCGGAGACGCCATCGGCCACCGCGTAGGCGACCAGTCGGCGGACTCCGGGCGTGTCCTCCCGTACGACGACGACGGCGTGCCGGACCCCGGGCACGGCGGCCACGACGGCCTCGATCTCGCCGAGTTCGATCCGGAAGCCGCGGATCTTGACCTGGTTGTCGGCGCGGCCGATGAACTCCAGTTCGTGGTCCGGGGTCCAGCGCACCACGTCACCGGTGCGGTACAGGCGGGCGCCCGCCGGGCCGAAGGGGTCGGCGACGAACCGTTCCGCGGTCAGGTCGGGCCGGCCGGCGTACCCCTGGGCGACGCCCGCGCCGCCCAGGTACAGCTCGCCGTGCACGCCGACGGGCACCGGTCTCAGCGAGGAGTCCAGGACGTGCGCGCGCGTCCCCGGCATGGGGCGGCCGATGAGCGGCCGCTCGCCCTCGCGGATCGGCCAGTACACACTGTTCACGGTGTTCTCGGTGGGGCCGTAGAAGTTGTAGCCGGTGGCCACCCCGGCCTCGCGCAGCCGGGCGAGCAGGGCCGCGTCGAGCGCCTCGGCTCCGACGGTGATCACCTGCGGGCGGTGTCGGCCCTCGTCGAGGAGTCCGGCCGCGACGAGCTGGGTGAGGTACGACGGGGTCGCGTCGAAGTAGTCGACGCGCCACTCGTCCAGGCTGCGGCACAGCTGCTCGGCGTCCAGCCGGGTCCGCTCGTCCACCACGTGCAGGTGGTGGCCGTGGATCAGCCACACCAGGGGGTCCCAGGACGCGTCGAAGGAGAAGGCGGCGATGTGCGCGGCACGACGCGGCGCCCCCGGATCCGGCAGCGCGTCGAGGACGACGGCCCGGTAACCGTCGATCATGGCCCGCAGATTGCCGTGGTCGATCACGACGCCCTTGGGGGTGCCGGTGGAGCCGGACGTGTACATCACATAAGCGGGATGGGCGTCGGTGAGCGGCCGGATGCGCTCGGCGTCGTCGAACGGCGAGCCGTCCCCCTCCGCGAGCGCGGCGGCCGCCTCCCCGTCCAGGACCGTCACGTCGACGTCGGGGCCGAACAGCTCGCGCAGCGCGGCCGCGCTCGCCTCGACGGTGAGGACACTGTGCGGGCGGGCCTGGCCGACGATCGAGCGGATCCGGTCGTCGGGGTACGACGGGTCGACGGGTACGTAGGCGGCGCCGGCCCGCAGCACCGCGAACACGGCCGTCACCGTGTCGGCCGTGCGCGGCAGGACCAGCGCGATCCGGTCGCCGGGTCCGGCGCCGGAGGCGACGAGTCGGCGGGCCAGCCGGTTGACGCGGGCGTCGAGTTCACCGAAGGAGAGCGTGACGTCCCCCGCGGTCAGCGCGGGCCGCTCCGGGTGCGCGGCGGCGGTCTCGGCCAGACCGCGCAGGACATGGCCGCCGTCGGCGGCGAGGGCGGGCCCGGACGCGGCGGCCAGCAGCTCGCTCCGGGTGGTGTCGGTCAGCGGGAGGAGGTCACGCAGGGTGCGGCCGTCGTCCTCGGCCAGCAGCCGCAGCAGCGCCACGAGCTGGTCGGCGAGGCGGGCGACCGTCCCGGGGTCGAACAGCTCCGTGTTGTACTCCAGTGCTCCGAGCAGCCGGCCGTCCACCTCGCCGAAGTCCAGGCTGAGGTCGAACAGCGCGTGCTCGCGGACCAGCGGGTGCTCGGTGAGGACCAGGCCGTCGAGGCGGGGGGCCTCGCCCGGCGCGTTCTGCAGCGCGACGACCGCCTGCACCAGGGTGGGCCGCGAGGGGTCCCGCTCGGGCGCCACCGCCTCCACCACCCGGTCGAAGGGCACGTCGGCGTGCTCGAAGGCGTCGAGGACCGTCTCGCGGACCCCCGCGAGCAGTCCGGCGACGGTCATGGACTCGTCGATCCTGGTGCGCAGCGCCAGCGTGTTGACGAAGAACCCGACGATGTTCTCCAGCTCCGCGCGTTCCCGGCCGGAGGTGACCGTGCCGACGGTGATGTCGTCCTGTCCGGTCCAGCGGGACAGCAGCAGCTGCACGGCGGCGGTGAGCGTCATGAACAGCGTGGCGCCGTGCGCCCGCCCGAGCCGGTGCAGCCCGTCCAGGACGTCGGCGGGCACCGCGAAGTCGTGCACCGCGCCGGCGGTGCCGCGCACGGTGGGACGCGGGCGGTCGGTGGGCAGCTCCAGCGGCTGCGCCCCGGCCAGGAGCCGCGCCCAGTGGTCCAGGGACGCCCGGAGGTCCGCCGACGACTCCCTGCGGTTCTGCCAGACGGCGAAGTCCGCGTACTGCAGCGGCAGTTCGGCGAGCCCGGCGCGTACGGGAAGATCCGCGGCGGGCGTGTCCGGGTGGGACAGCGCCGCCGCGTACAGAGCGCCGAGCTCCCGGGTGATCACGGACATCGACCAGGCGTCGGTGACGATGTGGTGGATGCTCAGGAGCAGGACGTGCTCCTCGGCACCGAGCTTGACGAGCAGCAGCCGCAGCAGCGGCCCCTCGTCCAGGGCGAAGGGGCGCTGGACCTCCGAGGCGAGCAGCGCGTCGAGGTCCGCGGCGGACCGGCCGGTCAGGTCGGTGACGGGCAGCGGTACGGGCGCCGCCGGGCGGACGACCTGCTCCGGGCTGCCGTCCCGGGAGACGAAGACGGTGCGCAGCGACTCGTGCCGGTGCACCAGCGCGTCCGCGGCCTTCCGCAGCGCTCCTCGGTCCAGCGGGCCGGAGAGCCTGAGCGCGCCACCCGAGTTGTACTCGGAGCCGCCCGGTGCGAAGTCGTCCAGGAACCACAGACGGCGCTGCGCGTACGACAGCGGCAGCGGCTCGTCCCGCGGCGCGGGTGTGATCGGCCCGCCGTCCCGGAGCCTGCCGCCCATGGCGGCGTCCAGGAGGGCGGCGAGGCCGGCGATCGTCGGGCGGTCGAAGACGCTGCGCGGCGGCAGCCGCACCCCGAACACGTCGGCGGCCCGGGAGAGCATCCGGACGCTGCCGATGGAGTCGCCGCCGACCCGGAAGAA
Organism: Streptomyces sp. NPDC034084; assembly: GCF_055575535.1. Lineage (NCBI taxonomy): Bacteria > Bacillati > Actinomycetota > Actinomycetes > Kitasatosporales > Streptomycetaceae > Streptomyces > Streptomyces sp. NPDC034084. Next base: position 117,226 of record NZ_JBVISK010000009.1, on the reverse strand, counting down.
GTCGTCGTGGACGCCCGGGTTCTCCAGGCCGAGCAGCTCGGCCCAGATCCCGGCGAGCACCGTCTCGGTGGGGGTGGACGGGGCCGTGTGCCCCACGCCCGACTGGCCGGCCCAGTCGACGGCGGGCAGCGCCTTGCGGTCCACCTTGCCGTTGCTGGTCAGCGGGACCGCGTCGAGCAGGCAGATCGCGGACGGCACCAGGTGCTCCGGCAGGGTCGCGGCCAGCTGCTCGCGCAACCCGTCCGCGGTCACCGCCCCGGGCGCGCTCGGCACGGCGTACGCGACGAGCCTGCGGTCGGCGCCGCGGCCCTGGACGTCCACGACGGCCTGCGCCACCCCGGGCAGCCGCAGCAGGGTGCCCTCGACCTCGCCCGGCTCGATGCGGTGGCCGCGGATCTTCACCTGGCCGTCGGACCGGCCCAGGAACTCCAGTGCCCCGTCGCCGCGCCGTCGCACGACGTCGCCGCTGCGGTACATGCGCGCACCCGCCGGGCCGAAGGGGTCGGCGACGAACCGCTCGGCGGTCAGCGCGGACCGCTGCCAGTAGCCGTGCGCCAGGCCGTCGCCCGCGATGTACAGCTCGCCGGGCACCCCGGGCCCGACCGGCCGCAGCCAGCGGTCCAGGACATAGACCCGGGTGCCCTCGATCGCGGTGCCGATCGGCGGGGTGGCCGCGCCGGACAGCGGGGCGCTCATGGTGGCGCACACGGTGGACTCGGTGGGCCCGTACGCGTTGAACATCCGGCGTCCGGCGGAGAACTCCGCGACCAGCTCGCCAGGGGTGGCCTCGCCGGCCACCAGCAGCGCCCGCAGCGGCCGCAGCTTCTCGGGCGTGAGGCTGGGCAGCAGCGCGGGCGGCAGCGTCACATGGGTGACGCCGTACGCGCCCAGTGCCCGGACGAGCCCCTCACCGCGCAACTGTTCCCTCGGCAGTACCACGGCCGTGGCGCCGTTCAGCAGTGCCACGGACAGTTCGGCGATCGCCGCGTCGAAGGCGGGCGAGGCGAACTGCAGCATCCGCGTCCCCGGGCCGACGTCCATGCGGGCGCCCTGCGCCGCGGCCAGGGCGGCGATGCCGCGGTGGCCGACGAGCACGCCCTTGGGGCGGCCGGTGGAACCCGAGGTGTAGATCATGTACGCGGCGCCGTCGACCCTGGCGAGCTGCGGCGCGGGCTCGCACGCGAGGACGTCGTCGCGCACCCGGTCGAGCAGGATCCGCTCGACCGAGTCCGGGAGCACCCCGGCGACGTCCGTGTCGGTGAGGACGGTACGCACTCCCGAGTCGTCCAGGATGTAGGCGAGGCGCTCCGCCGGATAACCGGGGTCCAGAGGCAGATAGACCCCGCCCGCCTGCATGACGCCGAGCAGCGCGGCCGTCTGGTCGGCGCCCCGCTCCAGGCACACACCGACGAACTCGCCGCCGCGCAGCCCGCGGTCGCGCAGGTACGTGGCGAAGCGTCCCGCGCGGTCGGTGAGTTCGGCGAAGGTCAGCTGCTCCCGGTCGGAGACGACCGCGAGTTCCGCGGGGTGCCGCGCGGCCCGTACGGCGAGGAGTTCGCCGAAGGTGCGCGGCGCCGGGCCCGCCGGACCCCGGCCGGCGTCGAGTGCCCGCGCGCGGCCGTCGGCGCCGAGCGGTTCGGTGTCCCGCAGCGGCCGGGGATCGGCCGCCGCGCCGAGCGCCGCACACAGGTCACGGGCGAGCTGTTCGACGGTGCCCGGGTCGAACAGTTCGGTGGCGAACTCGAGCCGCGCGTCCAGGCCGTCGGCGGTCTCCGCGAACTCGAAGGTCAGGTCGAAGACGGAGTGCTCGCGCCGCAGCGGGTAGGCGTCGGCCTCGAGCCCGCCGAGGCCGGCCCGCTGCCCGCCGTCCTGGTTCTGCAGGACCACCGTGGCCTGCACCAGCGGCGGTACGGAGGCGTCGCGCTCGTCCAGGACGGCGTCCACGACGGCGTCGAAGGGCACCTCCGCGTGGTCCAGGTCGGCCAGCACGCCGTCCTTGACGCCGGCGAGCAGCTCCCCGAAGGTCTGCCGCTCGTCCACCCGCCCGCGCAGGGCCACGGTGTTGACGAAGAAGCCGACCGTGTCGCGCAGTTGCGGGTCGTCCCGGCCGGCCACGACCGTGCCGACGACCACGTCGTCGGAGCGGGTCCAGCGGGACAGCACCAGCCGGACGCCCGCGACCAGCACCGCGAACAGGGTGGCGCCCTGCGCGGCGGCGGCCCGCCGCATGACGTCGGCGGTGGTCTTCGGGACGCGGAAGACGTGCGCGCCGCCCCCGGTGCCGCGCACCGGTGGCCGCGGCCGGTCGGTGGGCAGGTCCAGCGGCTCGGCCCCGGCCAGCTTGGTCCGCCAGTGCTCCAGGGACCGTTCGTAGCGCTCGCCACTGAGCCGTTCGCGCTGCCACACCGCGTAGTCCGCGTACTGCACGGCCGGTTCGGCCAGGCCCGCGGCGGCGGGCAGCTCCGCGACGGGTACGGCGGGCCGCTCCAGCGCCGCCCGGTAGAGCCCGTCCAGCTCGGACCGCAGCACCCCCATCGACCAGCCGTCGGTGACGATGTGGTGCATCGCCACCAGCAACACGTGCCGCCGCGCCCCCGCCCGCACCGCGTGGGCGCGTAACAGCGGCCCCGCGGACAGGTCGAAGGGCCGGCCCAAGCGCTCGCGCAGCGCCTCGGCCAGGGCCTCCTCGTCGCCCGCCGCGGTGTACTCGAAGACCAGCGCGTCCTCGGCCTCCCGCGCCGGCCGCACCCGCTGCACGGCCCGCCCGTCGCTCTCGTGGAAGGTGGTGCGCAGCGCCTCGTGCCGCACGACGAGCGCGGCGCAGGCGCGGCGCAGCGCCTCGGGGTCCAGATCGCCGCGCAGTTCCAGGCACATGGCCGAGTTGTAGTCCGCCCGTCCGGGCTCCAGCTGGTCGAGGAACCACAGCCGCTGCTGGGCGTACGACAGGGGCAGGTCGCCGTCCCGGGAGACGCGGGGGATCCTGTTCCGGTCCTTGCGGGTCTGCTGCGCCGCCAGCCGGCGGAGCATCTCCTGCTTCAGCCGTTCCTTGCGGTCGAGGGTCATCGCACTGTCCTCCGGCGCTGGTTCGTGTGATGCGTACGGGCGTTCGGTGAGGGGGGGCATGGGTCAGTCGAGGTCCTCGAGCTCCGTGAGGACGGCTTCCTCGACGGCCTCCGCGAAGGCCCGCAGCGTCTGGTGCGCGAACAGCGACCGGGTGGGCATCCGCACCCCGAGGGCGGCCTCGACGGCGCCGATGACCTGGATGCTGCGGACCGAGTCGCCGCCGATGTCGAAGAAGTTGTCGTGCACGCCGACCCGTTCGAGGCCCAGGACCCCGGCCCAGACGTCGGCGAGCGCCTCTTCCGTGACGGTCTCCGGCGCTTCGTAGCGCTCCCCGGACAGCCGGGACCAGTCGGGTTCGGGCAGTGCCCGGCGGTCGACCTTGCCGTTCGGCGTCAGCGGCAGTGCGTCGATGGGCAGTAGCACCGTCGGCACCATGTAGGCGGGGAGCATCCCGGCGAGCTTGGCCCGTACGGCCTCCGGCTCGGGCGCGGCCGCGAGGTCCTCCGTCTGGAGGTGACCGACCAGCTGTCTCGCCCCGGACGGCGAGTCGACGACGGCCACGGCGGCGCGGGCGACGCCCGGGCAGTCGGCGAGCGCGTTCTCGATCTCACCGAGCTCGATGCGGAAACCGCGGATCTTGACCTGCCCGTCGGCACGGCCGATGAACTCGATCCGGCCTTCGGCGTTCCAGCGGACCACGTCACCGGTGCGGTACAGGCGCCCGCCGGCGGAGAACGGGTCGGCGACGAACCGCTCGGCGGTCAGCGCGGGCCGGTTCTCGTACCCGCGGGCCACCCCGTCGCCCGCCAGGTACAGCTCGCCCGCCACCCCGGCCGGCACCGGCCGCAGCAGCGCGTCCAGGACGTGGGCCCGGGTGTTGTCCATCGGCCGGCCGATGGGCGTCACGGCCGCCCGTGCCTCGTCGGGAGTGATCGGAGTGCAGGTGGCGAAGGTGGTCGTCTCCGTGGGGCCGTAGACGTGCACGACAGTGGTGTCCGGGCATGCTTCGGCGACCCGGACGAAGGCCGCGGGCTGCGCGGCCTCGCCACCCGTCCACACCTCGCGCAGTCCGCCGAAGCAGCCGGGGTCCTGCTGCGCGAACAGGTTGAACAGCGCGGTCGTGAGGAACATCGCGGTGACGCCGTGCTCCGCCACGCAGCCGCGGATGATCTCGGCGGTCAGGTCCCCGGCCGGGGCGACGGTGACGGTGCCGCCCGCGAGCAGCGGGGTCCAGACCTCGTACGTGGCGGCGTCGAAGGCGTGCGGCGAGTGGAACAGCACCCGCTCGTGCGCGCCCCGCCAGCGGTGGTCCCGGGTCAGCGCCACGACGCTGCGGTGGCTGACGGTGACGCCCTTGGGGGTGCCGGTGGAGCCGGACGTGAACATCACGTACGCGGTGGAGTCGGCCGGCACTCGCGGCAGCGCGGCGCCGGCGTGGTCCGGGCCGGTGTCGCCCGTCGCGTCGTACACCACCACCGGCACCTCGGGCTCGACGAGCCGGTCGAGCATCGAGGTGTCGGCGACGACCGCCGCGGCGGCGGTGTCCTCCAGCAGCCAGGCCACCCGGTCCGCCGGGAAGGCCGCGTGCACGGGAACGTACGCCCCGCCCGCCTTCAGCACCGCCAGCATCGCCACGACCACCCGCGCGGAACGCGGCATCAGGAGCAGGACCCGCGACTCGGGGCCGACGCCCGCGTGACGCAGTCGGCGGGCCAGCCGGTCCGTCTCGGCGTCGAGTTCGGCGTACGTCAGCACCTCGTCCTCGCCGACGACAGCGACTGCCTCCGGCCGCAGTGCGACCTGCTCGGCGAACAGCTCGGGCACGCTGAGGCCGGGCACCTCGGTGGCGCCGCCGTCCTCGAAGGCCGCCAGGGCCGGGTCCTGTCGGACCGGGAGGCGACCGAGCGGCACGTCGGGCCCCTCGGCCATGGCCCGGAGAACGTCGCCGAGGTGGTCCAGCAGACCGCGTACGGTCCGCTCGTCGAAGTGCCGGGGCTCGTAGCCGAGGACCAGCCGCACCGTGTCGCCGGAGTACGCGCTGAGAGTGAGCGGGTAGTTGGTGGCCTCGTTGGCGGTGACGGCTTCGACGGTCAGGCCGTGGGTCCGGGCGCTGTCCTCGTCGACGGGGTAGTTCTCGAAGACGACCAGGCTGTCGAAGAGCGTGGTGTCCGCCGGGAGCCCGGCCTCCGCCTGGATCCGGGCCAGGGAGAGGTAGTCGTGCCGCCTCGACTCGGTCTGCCGCAGCTGGATGTCCCGCAACCAGGCGGCGACCGGCTCGCGCGGGTCGATGCGGATCCGCACGGGCAGGGTGTTGATGAAGATGCCGATGGTGGACTCGACGTCCGGCAGCTCGGTGGGCCGTCCCGAGGTCGTCGCGCCGAAGACCAGGTCGGTACGGCCGGAGTAGGCCGACAACAGCAACGCCCAGGCGCCCTGGACGACGGTGTTGACGGTGAGGCGGTGCCGCTTGGCGAAATCGAGCACGGCGTCCGAAAGACCGGCCGGGAGGTCCAGCCCCAGGCGCTCGGTGGTCCGCGCGGTGCGGACGTCGTCGGGGACGCGGTCGTAGGGGAGGGGGACGGGTGTGTCGTAGCCGGTGAGGATCTCGCGCCAGTAGGCGTGTGCGGCCTGTGTGTCCTGTTCGCGGAGCCAGGCGTGGTAGTCGCGGAAGGGGGGTCGCGGGGGGAGTTCGCCGCCGCGGTAGGCGGTGAACAGGTCGGCCATGACGAGGGGGAGGCTCCAGCCGTCGAGCACGATGTGGTGGAAGGTCCACACCACCTGTACTCGTGTCGGCGAGAGGCGGAACAGTGCCACTCGGGACAGTGGTGCCGCCGTCAGGTCGATACCCGTCCGCTCGTCCTCGGCTGTGAACTCCGCGAGCCGAGACCGCTGTTCGTCCTCGGACAGACCGCTCCAGTCCCCGACTGTGACGGGCAGGACGACGTCGCGCCGGACGATCTGGACGGGCCGCTCGACGCCCTGCCAGGCGACCGTCGTCCGCAGCGCGGGCGTGGCGTCGACGACCTGCTGCCAGGCGCGGGCGAGTCCCTGGACGTCCTCGACGCCGTCGAGCACCAGGAGGGTCTGCTCGAAGTAGGAGGAGGAGTCGGGTTCCAGGAGGGTGTGGAAGAGCATGCCCTGCTGCATCGGGGTCAGCGGGTAGATGTCCTCCACCTCCCGCCCGTTCCCGGCGAGCCGGTCCACCTCGGTCTGGGTGAGGGTGGCGAGCGGGTAGTCGGAGGGGGTAACCCCGCCGGCACCGTCCGACACGCAGTGGCCGATCAGGTCGGTGAGTTCGGTCATGAACCGCTGGGCCAGGCCGGTCACCGTGGTCTCGTCGTGTACGGCGGTCGAGTAGGCCCATTCGAAGACCAGCCGTCCGTCCACCACCCGGCCGACCACGTCCAGCAGATGCGCCCGCTCCTCCACCGGGGCGTACTCACCCCCGGGGTTGAGGTCGGACGCGGCGAAGACGCCGGCTCCGCCGACCGAGGCCTCGTACTGGCCGAGGTAGTTGAAGCTGATGCGCGGTTCGGGAAGTTCCCTCAGTTCGGTGCCGAGGTGGCGCAGGGCGCCGTAGCCCAGTCCGCGGTGCGGGATCGCCCGCAGCAGCTCCTTGGTGTGCTTGATCTGCGCGTCCCAGCCCGCGTGGGCTTCGAGGGCGACGGGGAACATCGTGGTGAACCAGCCCACCGTCCGGGACAGGTCCACCCCCTCGAACAACTCCTCGCGGCCGTGACCCTCGAGGTCGACCAGCAGTTGTCGCTCCCCGGTCCACCCGCACAGCACCCGTGTCAGAGCCGCGAGCAGGACGTCGTTGACCTGTGTCCGGTACGCCCCCGGCACGTCGTGCAGCAGCCGGCGCGTCAGCTCCGCCGGAAGCTCCGCCCGCACCGACTCCTGGGTCCCCATGAGGTTGGCGCCCGTGGCGTCCACGGGGACGTCGGTGGGAACGCCTTCGGTCACCGCGGTCCAGTAGGGCAGTTCGGCGTCGAAGCCGCCCTGCTTCGTGTGCTCGGCCAGACGCGCCGCCCACTGCTGGAACGAGGTGGTCTTCGCGCCGAGCGGGGCGCGGTGGCAGGCGCTGTCCAGGTCTTCCAGGAGGACACGCCAGGACACGCCGTCGACGACCAGGTGGTGCGCCGCCAGCAGCAGCCGGGACCCTCCCGTGGCGCCCCTGTCGAAGAACACCACCCGAATCAGCGGGCCCTTCGCCAGGTCCAGCCCCGACTGGACCCGCGCCGAGTGATCCCGTACCGCCTCGTCCAGTTCCGGCCCGGACAGCCCGGAGACGTCCACCGTCTCCAGTACCCGCCGGGCGTCCTCCGACCCGGCGATGGTCAGCGTTCCGTCCACCACGCGCAGCCGCAGCATGTCGTGCTGCGCCAGCAGCGCCCCGACCGCCTCCGGCAGCACACGCGCCTCGAAACCGTCCGCCACCTCCAGCAGCACCGCCATGTTGAAGTGCTCCGGGGCCTGCGGATGCGTCCCGAAGAACCAGTCCACGATCGGCGTCACCGCCACCCCGCCCGACACCGCACCCTGCTCGGCCACCGGAGCCGCGCCCTGACCGGGTGCGGCGGCCTTGGCGAGCTCGGCGACGGTCTGATGCGCGAAGACGTCCTTCGAGGTGAGGTGGACGCCCTCCCTGCGGGCGCGGGAGACGACCTGGATGCTCAGGATCGAATCACCGCCCAGGTCGAAGAAGTTGTCGTGCACCCCGACCCGCTCCACACCCAGCACCGACCCGAACACACCCGCAAGCACCCGCTCGGCCGCGTCACGCGGCGCGACGTACGCGGAGCCCTCGGCAGCGGCCCAGACCGGGTCCGGGAGCGCCTTGGTGTCGGTCTTCCCGTTGACGGTGAGCGGCAGTTCGTCCAGCACCACCACGGCCGCAGGGACCATGTGGGCGGGCAGGACGTCGCCGACGCGGGCGCGCAGGACGGCGGCGTCCAGGGCCGTTCCGGCCTCGGGGACGACGTACCCGACGAGCCGCTTGGATCCGGGGCGGTCCTCGCGGACCGTGACCACGGCCTGCCCGACCCCCGGCCGGGCGAGCAGCGCGGCCTCGATCTCGCCGAGCTCGACGCGGAAGCCGCGGATCTTCACCTGGTCGTCGACCCGGCCCATGTACTCCAGCTCGCCGTCGGTGCGCCGGCGGACCACGTCACCGCTGCGGTACATCCGGGCTCCGGGCGCGCCGAACGGGTCGGCGACGAACCGCTCGGCGGTCAGGCCGGGCCGTCCCCAGTAGCCGCGGGCGAGTCCGGCGCCGCCGATGTACAGCTCGCCCGCGACCCCGTCCGGCACCGGCCGCAGGAACGCGTCCAGGACGTACAGCGCGCTGCCCTCGACCCTGGTGCCGATCGGCGGCGTGGCACCGCCGGACAACGGGCCGCTCATCGTGACGCACACGGTGGTCTCGGTGGGGCCGTAGGCGTTGATCAGGCAGCGGTCCCGCGACCACCGGTCGGCGAGTTCGCCGGGGAGCGCCTCACCGCCCGTCGCCAGGACGGCGAGTCCGGGCACCTCCCGGGGATCCAGGGTGGGCAGGACGGCGGGCGGCAGCAGGGAGTGCGTCACCTCGAAGTCGCGGATGACCTGGGCGAGTTCGTCGCCCACGAGCCTGTCGCGGGAGGGCGTGACGAGCGCGCCGCCGTTGAGGAGGGAGCAGGTCGTCTCGAAGACAGCGGCGTCGAAGCTCGGTGAGGCGAACTGGAGGGTGCGCGAGTCCGGCGTGATCCGCATCCGGTCCCGCTGGGTGCGCGCGAGGTCGGCCACACCCCGGTGGCTGACCACGACGCCCTTGGGACGGCCGGTCGACCCCGAGGTGTAGATCACGTAAGCGGCGTCGTCCAGGCCGATCTCCGGCGCCGCGAGCTCGTCCACGGCGGTGGCGGTCAGTTCGTCCAGGATCAGCTGCCGTTCCGTACCGGGGACGACCCCGACGAGGGAGCGCTGGGTGACGACCGTACGGACGCCGGAGTCGTCGACCATGTACTGGAGACGATCGAGCGGGTACGTCGGGTCCATCGGCAGATAGGCCGCACCGGCCTTCATCACCCCGAGGTAGGCAACGGTCTGCGACGGGCCGCGCTCCAGGCAGACGCCGACGAACGCCCCGCGCTCCACGCCGTGTGCGCGCAGCGCGCGGGCGACCCGGTCGGAACGGGCGTCGAGCTCGGCGAACGTCAGCTGCTCGTGCTCCCCGGCGAGCGCGACGCGCTCCGGGTGCCGCAGGGCCTGCTCGGCGAACAACGAGACGAAGGTACCGGCGGCACCCCGCTGTACGGGGCGAGCCAGTACGGTCCGCTCCTCGTCCGGCGTGAGCAGCGGTACGGCGGCCAGCCGGCGTCCGGGCTCGGCGACGAGTGCGGTCAGCAGGTGGACCAGCCGGTCCAGCAGCCGCCGGGCGGTGTCCGCGTCGAAGTGGTGCGGGTCGTAGCGCAGGTGGAAACCGATCCGGGCGCCGTCGTAGGCGGCCAGCATCAGCGGGTAGTTGGTGGCCTCGTTGGCGGTGACGGTTTCGACGGTCAGGCCGTGGGTCCGGGCGCTGTCCTCGTCGACGGGGTAGTTCTCGAAGACGACCAGGCTGTCGAAGAGCGTGGTGTCCGCCGGGAGCCCGGCCTCCGCCTGGATCCGGGCCAGGGGGAGGTAGTCGTGGCCGCGTGCCTCGGACTGCTGCAGCTGGATGCCCTGCAGCCACTCGGCGACCTGCCGGTCCGGGTCGATGCGGATCCGCACGGGCAGGGTGTTGATGAAGAGGCCGACGGCCGACTCGACGTCCGGCAGGTCGGTGGGCCGGCCCGAGGTCGTCGCGCCGAAGACCAGGTCCGTCCGGTCCGAGTGGGTCGAGAGCAGCAGGGCCCAGGCCGCCTGGACGACGGCGTTGACGGTGAGCCGGTGACGCTTGGCGAAGTCGTGCACGGCACCGGTCAGGTCGGCGGTCAGGTCCTCGACCAGCCGGGCGGTCGAGCGCGCGGTGCGGACGTCGTCGGGGACGCGGTCGTAGGGGAGGGGGACGGGTGTGTCGTAGCCGGTGAGGATCTCGCGCCAGTAGGCGTGTGCGGCCTGTGTGTCCTGTTCGCGGAGCCAGGCGTGGTAGTCGCGGAAGGGGGGTCGCGGGGGGAGTTCGCCGCCGCGGTAGGCGGTGAACAGGTCGGCCATGACGAGGGGGAGGCTCCAGCCGTCGAGCACGATGTGGTGGAAGGTCCACACCACCTGTACTCGTGTCGGCGAGAGGCGGAACAGTGCCACTCGGGACAGTGGTGCCGCCGTCAGGTCGATACCCGTCCGCTCGTCCTCGGCCGTGAACTCCGCGAGTCGAACCCGCTGTTCGTCCTCGGACAGACCGCTCCAGTCCCCGACGGTGACGGGGAAGACAGCCGAGCGGTGCACCCGCTGGACCGGCTCGGCCAGGTCCTCCCAGGCGAGGGAGGTGCGCAGGACGGGCGTGGCGTCCGCGACCCGCTGCCAGGCCCCGGCGAGCCCGTGGATGTCGGTGACTCCCTCGAGCACGAACATGATCTGTTCGAAGTAGGAGGAGGAGTCGGGTTCCAGGAGGGTGTGGAAGAGCATGCCCTGCTGCATCGGGGTCAGCGGGTAGATGTCCTCCACGTCCCGGCCGTCGCCGGCGAGCCGGTCCACCTCGGTCTGGGTGAGGGTGGCGAGCGGGTAGTCGGAGGGGGTGGCCCCGCCGGCACCGTCCGACACGCAGTGGCCGATCAGGTCGGTGAGTTCGGTCATGAAGCGCTGGGCCAGGTCTGCCACAGTGGTCTCGTCGTGTACGGCGGTCGAGTAGGCCCATTCGAAGACCAGGCGTCCGTCCACCACCCGGCCGACCACGTCCAGCAGATGCGCCCGCTCCTCCACCGGGGCGTACTCACCCCCGGGGTTGAACTCGATCGACTCGAACAGGCCGTCCTCGGTGCGCGGGTCGAACTGGCCGAGGTAGTTGAAGCTGATGCGTGCTTCGGGGAGGTCCTTCAGTTCGGTGCGGAGGTGGCGCAGGGCGCCGTAGCCCAGTCCGCGGTGCGGGATCGCCCGCAGCAGTTCCTTGGTGTGCTTGATCTGCGCGTCCCAGCCCTTGTGGGCTTCGAGGGCGACGGGGAACATCGTGGTGAACCATCCCACCGTCCGGGACAGGTCCACTCCCTCGAACAACTCCTCGCGGCCGTGACCCTCGAGGTCGACCAGGAGTCGTCGCTCCCCGGTCCACCCGCACAGCACCCGTGTCAGAGCCGCGAGCAGGACGTCGTTGACCTGTGTCCGGTACGCCCCCGGCACGTCGTGCAGCAGCCGGCGCGTCAGCTCCGCCGGAAGCTCCGCCCGCACCGACTCCTGGGTCCCCATGAGGTTGGCGCCCGTGGCGTCCACCGGGATCTCGGCCTCGGCGAGCGCGGTGGCCTCGGTCCAGTACGACGTCTCCGCGTCGAAGCGGCCTTCGGCAGCGGCGGCCGTCAGCAGCCGGGCCCACTGCTGGAACGAGGTGGTCTTGGCACCGAGCGGGGCGCGGCGGCAGGCGCTGTCCAGGTCTTCCAGGAGGACACGCCAGGACACGCCGTCGACGACCAGGTGGTGCGCCGCCAGCAGCAGCCGGGACCCTCCCGTGGCGCCCCTGTCGAAGAACACCACCCGAATCAGCGGGCCCTTCGCCAGGTCCAGCCCCGACTGGACCCCCGCCGAGTGATCCCGTACCGCCTCGTCCAGTTCCGGCCCGGACAGCTCGGAGACGTCCACCGTCTCCAGCACCCGCCGGGCGTCCTCCGACCCGGCGATGGTCAGCGTTCCGTCCACCACGCGCAGCCGCAGCATGTCGTGCTGCGCCAGCAGCGCTCCGACCGCCTCCGGCAGCACATCCGCCTCGAAACCGTCCGCCACCTCCAGGAGCACCGCCATGTTGAAGTGCTCCGGGGCCTGCGGATGCGTCCCGAAGAACCAGTCCACGATCGGCGTCACCGCCACCCCGCCCGACACCGCACCCTGGTCCGCGAGGGCCCGCTCGCCGCCGGCCGTGACGGCCACGGTCGCCAGGCCCGCGATCGTCTGCCGGGCGAAGACGTCCTTCGAGGTGAGCCGCAGACCCTCCTTCCGGGCGCGGGAGACGACCTGGATGCTCAGGATCGAATCACCGCCCAGGTCGAAGAAGTTGTCGTGCACCCCGACCCGCTCCACACCCAGCACCGACCCGAACACAGCCGCCAGCACCCGCTCGGCCGCGTCCCGAGGCGCGACATAGGCGGCGCCGGCCAGGACCTCCTGGGACGGCGCGGGCAGAGCGCGCCGGTCCACCTTGCCGTTGCCGTTCAGGGGCAGGGCGGCGAGCGGGATCAGGACCGCCGGGAGCATGTACTCGGGGAGCCGCTCGCCAAGCCGGGCCCGGATGCCGTCGAGGTCGAGCGGCGTGTTCCGGTCCCGCTCCGGCACCACGTAGCCGACGATGCGCTTGCCGCCGGCCTCGGTGCCGTGCACCACGACCGTGGCCTCGCCGATCTCCGGCAGCCGCAGCAGCGCGGCCTCGATCTCGCCGAGCTCGACGCGGAAGCCGCGGATCTTCACCTGGTCGTCGACCCGGCCCATGAACTCGAGCTCGCCGCCGGGCGTCCAGCGGACCAGGTCGCCGGTGCGGTAGAGGCGCTCGCCGGGCGCGGTCGGGTGGGCGACGAACCGTTCCGCGGTCAGGTCGGGGCGGGCCCAGTAGCCGCGGGCGAGTCCGGCGCCGCCGATGTACAGCTCGCCGGTGACCCCGGCCGGCGCCGGCCGCAGGAAGGCGTCGAGGACCAGCAGCCGGGTGTCGTCGAGGGCGGTGCCGATGGGCAGCGCCGGCGCTTCGCCGTCGTGCGGCGCGTAGGCGTGGACGGTGGCGAAGGTGGTGGTCTCGGTGGGGCCGTAGGCGTTGCAGATCAGCAGGTCCGGGCAGGCCTCGGCGACCCTGCGAACGGCCGTCGTGCTCGCGGCCTCGCCGCCGGTGAGCACCGCGCGCAGGCCGGAGAAGCACTCCGGCAGCTGGTTGGCGTACAGGTTGAACAGCGCGGAGGTGACGAACGTCGAGTGGACGCCGTGTTCGTCGACCAGCGCGCGGAAGGCCTCAGCGTCGAGCTGCTCGGGCGGGGCGACGACCACGCTGCCGCCGTTCAGCAGCGGCGCCCAGATCTCGAAGGTCGCCGCGTCGAACGCGTGCGAGGAGTGGAACAGCGTCCGGTCGTGGCGGCCGTCGCGCCAGCGGCTGTCGACGGCGAGCCGGGTGATGTCCTCGTGGGTGATCCCCACGCCCTTCGGAGTCCCCGTGGAGCCCGAGGTGAACATGACGTAGGCGAGCTGCCCCGGATGGTGCGTGGTGGTCCTGGCGAGCGGTTCCCGCGGACCTTCGGACGTCGGCCGGCCGCCCTCGTCGAGGACGATCAGGGGCAGTCCGGTGTCCTGCGGGACCCGGTCCGCCGACGCGTCGTCGGCGATCACGCAGACCGCCCCGGCCTGTTCGGTCAGCGCCCGGACCCGGTCGAGCGGATACCCGGTGTGCGCCGGTACGTAGGTGCCACCCGCGCGCAGGACGGCGAGCATGGCGACCACGACCTGCACGCCACGTTCCAGGACGAGCACGACCGGCGTCTCGGCCCGCACGCCCGTGGCCCGCAGGCGCCGGGCCAGGTGCTCGGCGCGGGAGTCGAGTTCTGCGTAGCTGAGGTGTTCGGCGGTGCCGATCACGGCGGTCTCGTCCGGTACCTTCGCGGCGACGTCCGCGAACAGTTCGGGGACGCCCGGCACCGCGTCCCGCGGAGCGCGGCCGGCCCACTGGGCGAGCTGTCGCCGCTCGTCGGGCGACAGCAGGTCCAGGGCGGCGAGCGGCAGGTGCGGTCGCGCGGTGGCCGTGGCGACGAGGCGGCGCAGCCGCTCGCCGAGCCGCCGAGCCGTCGCCTCCTCGAACAGGTCGGTGTTGTACTCGATGGCGACCCGCAGGGCGCCGTCGCGCTCCTCGTACTCCACCACCAGGTCGAACAGCGAGCGGGCGCGGGGCAGCAGCACCTCGGCGACGTCGAGGCCGGGCAGGTCGACCTGCTGGGGCAGGGTGTTCTGCAGCACCATCATGGCCTGGAACAGCGGGGTGCGACTGGGGTCGCGCTCGGCGACCAGCTCCTCGACCAGCCGGTCGAAGGGGAGTTCGTGGTCGAAGGCCTCTCCCACGGTGGTCCGCACGCCATCGAGGAAGGACACCACGGTGTCCGTGGTGCGCGCCCGGGAGCGGATGACGACGGGGTTGACGAAGAAGCCGACCAGGTCGGCGGTCTGCCGGTGGTCCCGGCCCGCGGAGGCGACGCCGAGGGTCACGTCGCGGCTGCCGGACGCGGTCGCCAGCAGCAGCTGGGTCAGGGCGGTCAGCGTCATGAAGAGCGTCGCGCCGCGGCCGCGGCCCAGTTCCTTCAGCGCATGGGTCTCGTCGGCGGTCAGCTCGAAGCGGTGCACGGCGCCGCTGGTGGTACGGACCTCGGGGCGCGGCCGGTCGGTGGGCAGCGAGAGCGGCTGCACCTCGTCCAGCTGCCGCCGCCAGTAGGCGAACCGGTCGGCGGCCGCAGCGCGGTCCCAGCCGGCCTGTTCCCAGGCGGCGAAGTCGGCGTACTGCGCGGACAGCGCGGCCGGCGGGGCCGCCTGAGGGTCGATCGCGGCCCGGTAGAGAGCCTTGAGGTCCTTGGTCAGCACGTCCAGGGACCAGCCGTCGCTGACGATGTGGTGGATGCTCAGGACCAGGACGTGCTCGTCGTCGGCGCACCGCACCAGCACCGCCCGCAGCAGCGGGCCCGCCGTCAGGTCGAACGGCGTCTCCACCTCTGTGAGCAGCAGCGCGGACAGCGCCGCCTCGCGCTCGCTGCCGGGCAGGTCCGACAGGTCCCGCTCGTCGAGTGCGAGCGGCGCGTCGGCGACGGCGCGCACCCGCTGGACGGGGTGGCCGCCGTCCTCGTGGAAGGTGGTGCGCAACGACTCGTGCCGGGCGAGCAGCCCGCGCAGGGCGGTGCGTAACGCGGGGACGTCGAGAGCGCCGCGCAGCCGGTAGGCGCTGCCGGTGTAGTACTCGGTGGAGTCGCCCTCGTACTGGTCGAGGAACCACAGACGGCGCTGCGCGGACGACAACGGCAGCGGGCGGTCGCGGTCGGCGTGCGGGATGCCGTCGTCGACGGCCTCGGTGGTCAGTCCACGGGCGACGAGTTCGGCGACGGTGGGGTGCGCGAACAGGGCGCGCCGCCCGGTCCGTGCGCCCAGCCGGGCCTCGATGAGGGACAGGGCCTGAACGGCGCGTATGGAGTCGCCGCCGAGGTCGAAGAAGTTGTCGTGGACACCGACCCGGGCCACGCCGAGGATCTCGGCGAACGCCTCGGCGACGGCCTCTTCGCGGGGGTCGCTCGGGGCGACGTACTCGCCGACCAGCTGGGCGAGGGAGGGCTCGGGCAGCGCGGCACGATCGATCTTGCCGTTGACGGTGAGCGGCAGCGCGTCCAGTACGACGACGGCCGACGGCACCATGTAGTCCGGCAGCGCGCGCTTCAGGGCGGTACGGACCGCGGCGGGCGTGGGCCGTACCGCCGAGGTGTCGAGGACGGCCGTCGCGGTGTCGGGAACCGCGTACGCCACGAGGCGGGGGTGGCCGGGACGGTCCTCCCGTACCAGAGCGACGGCATGGGCGATGCCGGGCAGCCGCATGGCGGCGGCCTCGATCTCGCCGGGTTCGATGCGGAAACCACGCAGCTTGACCTGGTCGTCGACGCGGCCGACGAACTCCAGTCCGCCGTCGTCGGTGGTCCGCACCTGGTCGCCGGTGCGGTACATCCGGGCCCCGGCGGGGCCGTGCGGATTGGCGACGAAACGTTCCGCCGTGAGATCGGGGCGGCCCCAGTAACCGCGGGCCAGCCCCTCGCCCGCGATGTAGAGCTCACCGGTCGCGCCCGCCGGAACCGGCCGCAGCCGCTCGTCCAGGACGTACACCTCGGTGCCCTCGACCGAGACGCCGAGCGACGGGGTGCCGCCGCCACTCATGGGCTCGCTCATGGTGGCGCACACCGTGGCCTCGGTGGGTCCGTAGCCGTTGTACATGCGGCGGCCGCGCGACCACAGGTCGACCAGCTCGCCCGGGCAGGCCTCACCGGCCACCATCAGGGCGGCCAGGCCGGGCAGGTCCTCGGGGTCCATGGTGGGCAGCACGGCGGGCGGCAGCGTCGCGTGGGTGACCTCGAAGTCACGGAGCACCTGGGTCAGTTCGGCGCCCGCCAGTCCACCGCGGTCGAGCACGACGAGGGCCGCGCCGTTCAGCAGCGACTTGGTGACCTCGAAGACCGCCGCGTCGAAACTGGGCGAGGCGAACTGCAGCACCCGCGAGCCGGCGGTGACCTCCATCCGCTCCCGCTGGGTGCGGGAGAGGTCGGCGATACCGCGGTGAGTGACGACGACGCCCTTGGGGCGGCCGGTGGAGCCCGAGGTGTAGATCATGTACGCGGCGTCGTCAGGACCCAGCTCCACGGCGGGCGCATCCGCCCACGCCGCGTCGTCCAGATCCGCCACGAGCATCCGCCGCGGTCCGTCCGGCACCAGGCCGGCGACGGACGGCTGGGTGATCACCAGGCCGATCCCGGAGTCGTCGGTCATGTAGCGCAGCCGCTCCGCCGGATAGGCCGGGTCCAGCGGTACGTAGACACCGCCCGCCCGCATGACGGCGAGCATGGACACCACCAGGGCGGTGCCGCGTTCCAGACACACCCCGACCAGCGTCCCGCGCCGCACCCCGTGGCCGTGCAGCACGGCGGTCGCCCGCGCCACGCGCGCGTCCAGCTCGGCGTAGCTCATGGATCCGGATTCGGCCGTCAGCGCGGTCGCGTCCGGCCGACGGGCCACCTGCGCGCCGAACAGCGCCGGAAGCGTCCGGTACTCCGCGTGCTGGGCAGAAGCCACGGTTGCTACTCCTCAAGAGCGGTGCGCGCCGCCGCGTCGGTCGGGCGCGAGAGGGGGCCGCACGCCGGTGCGACACCGCGCGTGAGGAAGGGGCGGGGCGCGCGGCCGCCGGTCGGGCCGGCGGCAGCGCGAACGGGGGGACGAAAGTGGGGGGAAGCGGGGGGAGGGGGAGGGGGAGGGGGAGGGGGCGTGGGGGGACGAAAGTGTGGGTGACGAACGAAGGTCAGGCGGCGGCCTGATGGGTGACGGCCTCCGCCCTCCGCAGGGTCCGGCCGTTGTACTGCATGAGGTCGGCCGGACGGCCCTTCGCGGAGCTGAGGAAGCGGCCGCTGAACAGCACGTCGCCCTGGTCCGCGGCGCGCACGCTGAAGACGAGGTCGGACCCGATGCTGAGCACCCCGGAGACGCCGTTGTCCGCGTCCATGCGCAGGATGCCGCCGGTCGCTTCGTGGGACACCCGGATGGCGAGTTCCCCGTTGACGAACTCCCCGGCGAGCGCGGCGGCCTCCTGGTACGGCCGGCCGGCGGGGGCGGGCTGTTCGTAATGACCGACGCGCAGGCCGAGGGTGCGGTCGAGCTCGCCGACGAGGTCGAGCCAGGCGGCCAGGCCGGTGGTGGAGTTGGTGGTGAAGGCGAGTGCCGTGCCGCTCGCCGGGTCGACGCGGACGTTGCAGGAGCCGCCGTCGAGTGTGCCGTCGTGGCCGAGCCACAGGGTCTCCCCGGCCGGGTAGAGGCCCCATCCGGCGCCCCACCCGGCGGCCAGGCCGAACGGGTCTGCGGCCGGCACGGCGCGGCCCATCACGGCCAGCGTCTCGGGATCGGCTATGTCGGCGTCCAGGGCCTCGTGGCCCTCGCCGAGGAAAGCCCGGCCGAAGCGGACCAGGTCGGTGGCGCTGCCCGCGATGCCTCCGGCGGCGGCCAGCGTCGACTCGCAGTAGAAGTCCACGGGTTCGGTGCGGCCGGTCCGTGCGTCCACGGCGTGGCCGCTGACGGTGGCGCCCGGGGCACGGCCCGGCCGCGGATCCTCGACGAACGCGAGATCAAGTCCGGCCGGGGACGCCACGTAGGACTCCATGGAGTCCCACCAGCTCTGCCCGGTGAGCACCTCTATCACATACGCCGCCACGGCGTAGCCGGTGTTCGAGTACGAGAACGTGCAGCCGGGCATGCAGAAGTGCCCCTCGCGCACCACCGACTCGAAGTAGCGGCGAAGGGACGGGGAACGCAGGGGGGCGCCCTCGTGGTCGGACACGAGTCCGGCGGTGTGGCTGAGCAGTTGGCGCAACGTCACGCTGCGCATCGGATGGTCCACGGGAACGCGCGTGTGCCCCGCGACGCCCGCGAGGAGTTCCGTCACCGGCGTGTCGAGCTCCGCCTCGCCCTCCTCGACCAACTGCATGACGAGCGCGGCCGTGAAGACCTTGCTCACCGAACCGTAGGCGAAACGGGACCGTGGGGACACCGGCGCGTCCGACCCGAACCGCTCGGCGCCGGCGCAGACCTCCCAGAGGGTGCCGTCTCTGTAGAGGGAGAACTGGGCTCCCGGGATCCGGTGCTCACGGATCAACCCGTGGACGGTGTCGGAAAGGACGTGGACGTCCATGATCTCTCGTACCCCCGTTCGAGAGTGCCGCGGCCGCGTGGCCGGTCGCCTGAGTGGGATGGCTGGCTCTACCTGTCGAGGTAGGGCCAGCCGGAGTTCTGTCACAGACTCATCTATACCGCCGGTGATCTCAAGAACTGCCCCCTCAAGCCGAAATCCGCATGTCAGCGCCGTGCTACCCGCGCAGATCCTGCGGACGGGGCCGTCAGATCTCCTGGACCTTGCCCTCCTCGAAGCGGAGGTAGCGTTCGACGGACCGGGCCAGCACCTCGTTGCCCTGGGAGGTGACGACGCGGTCCCACCAGGCGCCGTAGATCCGCTCGAAGCGGTAGCCGGCGAGCAGGTCCGCCGCCGCGCGGACCGCGTCCGGGCGCTCCGGGATGTGGTTCGCGTAGCTGTACATGAGGGTCACCCAGCGGCCGTCAGGGCAGACGTTGACCACGTCACCGGTGAACAGCGCGCCCTCGCCCGCGCTCCAGTGCAGCACCGCGCTGCCCGGGAAGTGCACGCCCGGGTTGATCAGCGTCAGCTCGTCGGTGAGCCGGAGCGTCTGCCCGCTCCAGAACCGCACCGCCGGGTCCGGTCGGCCCACCCACTTCCGGTCGGCCTCGTGCAGATGGACCGGCGCGTCGAAGGCGTGCGCCCACTCCACCATCGAGGAGTAGAAGTGCGGGTGGCTGATCGCGATGTGGTCGATGCCGCCGAGCTCCTCGACCGCACGCACCATCGCGTCGTCGAGGTACGGCACGCAGTCCCACAGCACGTTCCCGGCGGCGGTGCGCAGCAGCAGGGCCCGCTGGCCGATGGCGAAGTCCGGGGTGACCCCGATCCCGAGCACGTCGGGCCCCTGCTCCTCGAAGCGGCCGCTGTGGCCGTCCTCGCGCAGCCCGGCCAGCGACGTCCACTGCTGGCCGCCCCGGCCCACATACTGCCGTTCGTCCAGACAGACGGGACAGTCCGGGCGCGCGTCGGCGTACTGGGTGCCGCAGGTGCGGCAGATCGGGGGTGTCTGGACGGTGTTGTCAGCCACGGTTGCCTCCGGTGAGTGCGGTGTGTGCGGTGAGTTCGGTGAGGACGTACGGGTGGCTCGGCCGCCAGCCCAGCTCTTCGACGGCGCGTCGCCCCGACACGACCTGGTCGAGCGCGAGCGCCTCGGCGAACGGCGCCCCGAGCACCTCGGCGGCCTCCGCGAGCGGCCACGGCTCGGCCCGGCCCGTGCCGCCCGCGGCGATGTCGGCGGCCGCCGCGACCGCGGCCGCCGGGACGGACTCCCACGCCACGCCGTGCAGGAGGTCACCCGACTCGCCCTTCGTGAGGGCGAGGACGTACAGCTCGGCGAGGTCGTCGACGTGGACCATCGGCCAGCGGGTCGCGACCGGACCCACGTAGCGACCCGCGCCGTGCTCCCGGGCCCAGCCGGTCATCAGGGCGGGGATGCCGCCGTCCCGGCCGTACGCGATGCCCGGACGTATCACCACGGCCCGTACGTCGTCCCCGGCGGCGGCCAGCACCCGCTGCTCGATCCGCGGCCGGTATCCGACGATCGCGATCGGGTCGGTGTCGGCGTCCTCGGTCAGCGGGACGTCCCCGGTGGCGCCGAGCACCCACACGCCACTGGTGTAGACGAACGCCCGGCCCGTGCCGCGCAGCGGAGCGAGCAGCGCCTCCAGGGCGGCGGTGTCCACCGCCTCGTCGCCGGTCGGCGTGGCCAGGTTCACCACCGCGTCCACGTCGTCCGTCACCGCCGCGCGCAGTGACGCCGGGTCGGCCAGATCGCCGACCCGCACCGGCACGTCCGGGTGCAGCGAGGCCGCGTTCTTCACCAGGGGCACCACGTCGTGGCCCTCCAGCGTCAGTCGCGACACCACCGCGGAGCCGATGTAACCGGTGGCGCCGAGCACCAGAACCTTCATGAACCCTCCCATGCGGACGTTCCTCGAACAGGAGAACCGTAGGAACCCCGCCCGGCCCCGCGGATCCGTCGAACGACCTGGGTCCGTACCGGTGCTCCCACACGACCGGACCACGACCGTGCGCCGCCTGGGGGAGGACCGCGGTGACGGCTCGGCCGCCCGCGGTCAGCCGAGGTCCAGCGCTCCCAGGGCCGCCCGCGACGTCACGCCGAGCTTCGGGTAGGCGTTGGACAGGTGGTAGCCGACCGTGCGGGGGCTCAGGAACAGGCGCGCCCCGATGTCCCGGTTGCTCAGGCCCGTCGCCGCGAGCCGGACCACCCGCAGCTCCTGCGCGGTCAGCCGGCCCACGAGATCCGCGCTCGCCGCCGGCGCGGCCGGGGCGGCGCCGACGGCCCGCAACTCCGTGCGAGCCCGGTTCGCCCACGCGGCCGCCGGCATCCGCTCGAACGACTCCAGCGCCACCGTCAGCGCCTCCCGGGCGTCGGCGCGGCGCCTCGCCCGGCGCAGCCACTCCCCGTACAGGAGCCGGGTGCGCGCCTCCTCGAACGGGCGGCCGTCCCCCTCGTGCGCGGCGAGCGCCCGCTCGTAGAGCTCCTCCGCCCGCGCGTCGTCGGCGGCGAGCAGGGCGCGGCAGCGCAGCTCCACCGCCTCCGCCCACGCGGTTCCGGTGGCGCCGGCCCAGCGCGCGAAACGCTCGGCGGCCGGCTGACCGGCGTCGGCGGTCCGGTCGATCCGCACGGCGGCCTCCACCTGGTCGGGCAGGCTGTGCACGGAGACCATGAGGTGCCGGTGCGGGCCCCCGGTCAGGGCGGCGAAACGTTGCAGCGCCCGGTCGTAGCGGCCGACCCCGAGGTCGAACAGGCCCTGCGCCCGGATCAGCCAGATCGGGATCGGCGCGACGCCGAGGCACAGATCCCGCCCAGCCGGACCCGCGGAACCCGGCCAAGCCGCACCCGGACCCTCGGGATCCAACCCGGCGGAACCCGGTCCGGCGGGACCCAGCGCGCCGGAATCCAGTCCGGCCGAACCCAGCCTTCCGCCCGCCCCGGCCCCGTCGCCCCCTCCCGGTCCCGCCGACCCGCACGGCTCCTCCCCGTCGAGCGCGGCCAGCACCGCCAGGACGCCGCTCAGCATCATGGCGAGTTGGTGCTGACCGGTGTCGCACGCGATCTCCAGCCCCTCGACCGCCGTCGTGTACGCGTCCCGGTGCCTGCCCAGGAAGAGCCGCAGCCGTGCCAGTCGCAACAGCACCCGCGGCAGCACCCCGACGGCCCCCTCCGCCCGGCACTCCCGCTCCAGGGCCACGGCCTCGTCGTGCACCGTGCGGTACTCGCCGAGCAGCATGTCCCAGCCGTGCAGGCGCACCTGTTCGATCAGGCTGCGCTCGTGCCGGGTCCGTACGACGTACCCGGCGAACTCCCGTATCGCCGCCGCCCCGCTCACCGGATCGCCCGCCAGCGTGTGGAGCACCCCGGCCGCGCCCCGGTGCACGGGATGCTCGCCGAAGTCCAGACCGGCCATTCGCGCCAGGGTGTCCCGGGCGGCCGCGACCGGGTCCGGCGAGTCCCAGGCCATCGCTGCCGACTCGAACAGCAGCCATGCCCCCATGGCGGGGCGGTGCGCGGTCACCTCCGTCGTCGCCTCGACGAGCAGCAGCCGCGCCGACTCCGCACGGCCCTGCCGGTGTTCGAGCGCCGCCCGGACGCTGGCGAGCCGGGCCATCGTCGGCGGGCTGCTCACCGGCCCCGCCTCGTCGGCGAGCGTCCCCGCCAGCTCCGCCTGTCCGGCCTCGGCCGCGGCGGCCGACGCGGCGGCCAGCCGCAGCGACCGGGCTTCCTGGTCCTCGGTCAGCCGGGCGGCCCGCCGGTAGGCGGCGGCGACCGCCGCCCGGCCGCCCCGTGAGCGGAACAGCTCGGCGCTGCGCTCCAGTTCCGCGGCGACCTCCTCGTCGTAGCCGACGGTCGCCGCGGCCAGGTGCCAGGCCCGGCGGCCCATGTCGCCGGCGGCCGGCGCCGCTTCGGCGAGTGCCCGGTGCGCGGCCGTCCGCTCGACCAGCAACGCCCCCTGGTAGGCGGCTGCCCGCGCCAGGGGATGCCGGAACTCCAGCCGGCGCCCGGACACCCTCACCAACCCCGCCGCCTCCGCCAGCCCGAGGTCACCGGCGGCCGCGCCCAGCCGTTCCCCCGCCGCCACGAGCAGTGCCACGTCACCGGTGTCGTCCGCCGCGGCGACCGTCAGCAGCAGACGGGTCGGCGCGGGCAGCGCCCGGATCCGCTCGTCGAAGATGCGCCGCACCCGCCACGAGGCCGGCAACACGGCGATCTCCCGCGCGTCCAGCGGCTCGCTCCCGTCGCGTTGGGCCGGCGTCAGAGCCCCCACGAGCTCCACCAGGGCAAGCGGATTGCCCTGCGCGAGCCCGAGGATCCTGCTGCTCACGGCGGTGTGCAGATCGGGTGCCCGGCCGGCCAGCAGGGCCGCCCCCTCCTCGTCGGTCAACGGCCCGAGGTGCAGCAACGGCAGGCCCGGCGCACCGTCGAAGGCCGGCGCGTCCTCATGGGCGGCGAGCACCATGACCACCCGCCCCACGCAGAGCCGGCGGGCCGCGAACAGCAGGGCGTCCACGGTCTCCAGGTCCAGCCAGTGCGCGTCGTCGACCAGGACCACGACCGGGCGTTCCTCGGCCAGCTCGTCGAGCAGGCTCAGCGTCGCGGCCCCGACGAGGAAGCGGTCTCCGACGGGCACGTCGTCCGGCGCGATCGCCCCGCGC
This sequence comes from Streptomyces sp. NPDC034084, assembly GCF_055575535.1. Lineage (NCBI taxonomy): Bacteria > Bacillati > Actinomycetota > Actinomycetes > Kitasatosporales > Streptomycetaceae > Streptomyces > Streptomyces sp. NPDC034084. The sequence goes on along the minus strand of NZ_JBVISK010000009.1, from coordinate 93,945 downwards.
AGCGCCGCCAGGTGACGCGCCGGCAGGTTCCGGGCCGGCTCCAGGACGCCCCGGAGGAGTACCTGGAGACCGGCGTAGGGCAGCGCCGCCTCCGACTGGACACCCGTGCACCGCAACAGCCGGGCTCTGCCCGCGGCCGCCGTGGCGCACCGGTCGAGCAGTGCCGTCTTGCCCGATCCCGCCTCGCCGAGGAGCACCACGGCCCCGCCCCGGCCCTCCCAGGCTTCCGCCAAGAGGCCGTCGAGGAAAGCACGTTCACGGTCCCGGCCGCTCAGATCGGCGGGCCCCCGGTCGTCGGCGCCTGCCCGGAGCGCGTCGGTCATCGGCGCTCTTCCCCCTCCTCCACACGCCTCACCCCCGCGGTGAGCGTGTCTGACGATGTCATCGGTGGCGCTGCTCGGGCACCGGCTGAAGGACGGTCGGCCCGGCCGGTACCGGCATGAGCGCGTTTCCCCGGCGGTGGCGGGTGCGGGGCTCGAACGGCACGATGCGTGCTGATCATGGTGTGCCATGCCGCACGGTGTCAACGGCATGGGCCGTGCCGTTAGGATCGCGCGCATGCCGAACGAATCCTCGGCGCCCCGACGCCGGGGCGCCGTTCGCACCGAAGCGCTGCTCCAGGTGACGCTCGACCTCGCCGTGCAGGTCGGGTACGCGGGTCTCACCATCGAGGCCATCGCCCGACGGGCCGGAGTCGGCAAACACACGGTCTACCGGCGCTGGCCGACCAAGGCGGCCCTGCTCCTGGACGCGCTCCAGCGGGCCTGGACCACGGACATGGAGTACCGCGACACCGGCGACCTGCGCGCCGACCTGCGCGAACAGTTCCTGCGGTCCTCGTCCGCCCTGGCCCACCCGCCGATCGGTCCGGTCTACCGGGCCGTCATCGCCGAGGCGCAGTCCGACCCCGCGGCGCGGGCGACGCTGTACGAGCGGTTCCTGCGCACCGTCGAACGGAGCACCCTGGAGCGGATCACCCTCGCTCAGCGCACCGGGGAGCTGCGCGCGGACCTGGAGCTCGCCTCCGCGGCGGAGGTGCTGTGCGGGGCTCTGTACTACCGCCACCTCCTGACGCCCCGCCCGGTCGACGAGGCCGCGATCGACGGGCTGCTGGACATGTTCATGGCCGCCTATGCCCGTGGTGCTCCGTGAGGACTCGACTGCGAGACGGCGCCGGTCGGAGCGCCTCGGGCCATCCCGGCAAGGCGTCCAAGCCGTCGCGCGCCGCCGAGCCCTCGCGATGACCGTCCGCTGAGCTGATCGCGCGTCAGAACTGGGCATGTGCAGGACCCTTGTGGACATCGCCTCCATCAATAAAATGTCACACACCACACAAGGGAGTCCTCATGGTCCACGCGCAAGTCGCCGCGCGCCCCCTGCACCGCGCCCACCCCTGGCACGGGATCATGGTCGCCACCGCCCTTCCGTTCCGCGAGGACGGCTCCGTCGACCACGACGCCTACGCCGAGCACGTCGCCCGGCCGATCGCCGAAGGCTGCGACGGGGTCGTCCCGAACGGCTCCCTCGGCGAGTACCAGACCCTCACCGACGCGGAGCGCGCCGAGGTCGTCCGTACCGCCGTCGAAGCCGCCGGGGACGGTGCCCGGGTCATGCCCGGGGTCTCCGCGTACGGCAGGGCCGAGGCCCGCCGCTGGGCCGAACAGGCCGCCGACGCCGGTGCGGCCTCGGTCCTGCTCCTCCCGCCCAACGCCTACCGCGCCGACGAGCGTTCCGTACGCGCCCACTACGCCGAGGTCGCGGCCGCCGGGATCCCGGTCGTCGCGTACAACAACCCCTACGACACCAAGGTCGACCTCACCCCCGACCTGCTCGCCCGGCTGTACGGCGACGGCAGCATCGTCGCCGTCAAGGAGTTCAGCGGGGACGTCCGCCGCGCCTACCGGATCGCCGAACTCGCCCCCGGCCTCGACCTGCTGGTCGGCGCCGACGACGTGCTCCTGGAGCTGGCCGTGGCGGGCGCCGTCGGCTGGATCGCCGGCTTCCCCAACGCCCTCCCGCGCGCGTGCGCCACCCTCTACCGGGCCGCCGTCGCCGGCGACCTCGCCGTCGCGCTGCCGCTCTACCGCTCGCTGCACCCGCTCTTCCGCTGGGACTCCAAGACGGAGTTCGTCCAGGCGATCAAGCTCTCCATGGACCTCGCGGGGCACACCGGGGGTGCCACCCGGCCGCCGCGCCTCCCGCTCACGCCCGAACAGGAGGCCGTCGTGCGCGCCGCCACGGAGAAGGTCCTGGCCGAAGGCCACGCGTAGAGACCGTCACTCACCCACCAGAAGGGGACCCCATGCGCACCCGCCACGTCTACCACGCGGTGGACTCCCACACCGAGGGCATGCCCACCCGCGTCATCACCGGCGGCGTCGGGGTCATCCCCGGTGCCACCATGGCCGAGAAGCGGCTCCACTTCGCCGAGCACCTCGACCACGTCCGCACCCTCCTCATGTACGAACCGCGCGGCCACGCGGCGATGAGCGGCGCCATCCTCCAGCCGCCCACCCGCCCCGACGCCGACTACGGCGTCCTCTACATCGAGGTGTCCGGGCTGCTGCCGATGTGCGGCCACGGCACCATCGGCGTCGCCACCGTCCTCGTCGAGACGGGCATGGTGCCGGTCGTCGAACCGGTCACCACCGTCCGCCTCGACACCCCCGCCGGTCTCGTCGACGTCGACGTCCGCGTCGAGGACGGCCGGGCCTGCTCCGTCACCCTCACCAACGTCCCCGCCTTCTCCGTCGGGCTCGACCTCAAGACCGACGTGCCCGGGTACGGCACGGTCACCTACGACCTCGCGTACGGAGGCAACTTCTACGCCTTCGTCGACCTCGACTCCCTGGGCCTGCCCTTCGACCGCGCCCACAAGGACGAGCTGCTCGCCGCCGGGCTCGCGGTCATGGACGCGGTCAACGCCGGCCCCGACCGGCCCGTCCACCCCGAGAACCCCGCCTTCGCCGGGGTCAAGCACGTCTACCTGGCCGCCCCCGGCTCCGACGCGAGCCGCTCCCGCCACGCCATGGCCATCCACCCCGGCTGGTTCGACCGCTCCCCGTGCGGTACGGGCACCAGCGCCCGCATGGCCCAGCTGCACGCGCGCGGACTGCTCGCCCCGGGCACCGACTTCGTCAACGAGTCCTTCATCGGCACGGAGTTCACCGGGCGGATCGTCGGCGAGACGGCCGTGGGCGGGCTGCCCGCCGTCGTCCCGGCCGTCACCGGCCGCGCCTGGATCACGGGCACCGCCCAGTACTTCCTCGACCCCGACGACCCCTTCCCCGCCGGCTTCCTGCTCTGACGTCACGGACGGCCTGCCGGGGAAACGTGACATTGTACGATGCTCCCCCGTGACTTCTCGGAGGACGCACGATGGGTGACCTGAAACAGTACGGTCTGGTCAGAGCGCAGGAACGGCTCCGCGACCAGGTCGGCCACGCCCTTCGCGCCGCCCTGATCGCCGGGGAACTGCGCCCCGGCCAGGTCTACTCGGCCCCCGGGCTCGCCGGCGACCTCGGCGTCTCCGCGACCCCGGTCCGCGAGGCCATGCTCGACCTGGCCCGGGAGGGCCTGGTCGAGCCCGTACGCAACAAGGGCTTCCGCATCACCGAGGTCAGCGAGCGAGACCTCGACCAGTACACCGAGCTGCGGACCCTCATCGAGGTCCCCACGATCGGCCGGGTCACCCGCACGGCCACCCGGGAGCAGCTGGAACAGCTGCGCCCGGTCGCCGAGGAGATCGTCTCCCGCGCCCGCGAGCACGACCTCATCGGCTACCTGGAGGCGGACCGCCGCTTCCACCTCGCGCTGCTCGCCCTCTCCGGGAACGAGCGGCTCGTCGAGACCGTCGGCGAGCTGCGCAAGCGCTCCCGGCTCTACGGCCTGACCGGCCTCGACGAGGCCGGCAAGCTGGTCTCCTCCGCCGAGGAGCACCTCGAACTCCTCGACCTGATGATCGCGGGGGACGCCCCCGGCGCGGAGGCGTGCGCTCGTCGCCACCTCGGCCATGTGCGCTCCTTGTGGGCCGACCCCGACGCGGGCGACGAACCGGACGCCGGAGACGGACCGGCCTGACGGCAGGACCTCACGCGCCCTCCGGCGGGACGATCGAACGCTTGAGGACCTTTCCCGTCGGCCCCTTCGGGAGGGCGTCGGTGAGCCAGATCCGGCGCGGGTACTTGTACGGGGCGAGCCGCTCCCGCACATGGGCGCGCAGCTCGGCGGGGGAGACCAGGCTGCCGGGCCGCGGGACGACCGCGGCGGCGACCTCCTGCCCGTGCACCGGGTGCGGGACGCCGAGGACCGCGGCCTCCGCCACGCACGGGTGGAGGTGGAGCACCTCCTCCACCTCCCTCGGGTACACGTTGAAACCGCCCCGGATCACGACGTCCTTCACCCGGTCGACCACCCGGAAGTCGCCCGACGCGTCGCGGCTGCCGAGGTCGCCGGTGTGCAGCCAGCCGTCCCGTACCGTCTCGGCGGTGGCCTCGGGGCGGCGCCAGTACCCCTTCATGACGTTGTGGCCCCGGATGACGAGCTCGCCCACCTCGCCGTCGGGGACCTCCTTGCCCTCCCGGTCCACCACGCGCATCTCCACGCCCTCGATCGGGATGCCGATCGTGCCGGGGGAGCGCGGCCGGTCGATCCGGTTCACACAGGCCAGCGGGGACGACTCGGACAGCCCGTACCCCTCCAGTACGGCGCAGCCGAAGCCGGACTCGAAACCGGTCAGCACCGCCACCGGGAGGGGCGAGCCGCCGCACAGGCACACCCGCAGCGAGGAGACGTCGTGGCGCCCGCGGTCCGGGTGCCGCAGCAGCAGCCCGTACATGGTGGGGACGCCGAGGAAGACCGTGACCCGGTCCCGGGCGACGAGCGCGAGCGCGGCCGCCGGGTCGAAGCGTGCCATGAGGGTCAGACAGGCGCCCACCGCCACCGCGCAGTTGAGCCCCATCACCTGACCGAAGGAGTGGAAGAGCGGCAGCCCCCCGAAGACCACGTCCGAGGGACCGAGCCCCAGGACCCGCACCCCTTCCTCGACGTTGCGCCGGATGTTGCGGTGGGTGAGCTCGGCGCCCTTCGGCGCCCCGGTGGTGCCGGAGGTGTAGAGGACGACAGCCGTGTCCGCAGCGGTACGGGACGCGGGCACCGCCCGGGCGCGGTCCGGCGCCAGCGCCGTGAACGTCCGCGGTCCGACCGTGAGGTGCGGGGTGCCGGCGAGCCGGGCACCCTCGACGCCCTCCTCGCCGTCCCGGTGCCAGGCGAGGAACAGCGCCGCCCCGGCGTCCGCCAGACAGTGCCGGACCTCGCCCGCGCGCAGCAGCGGATTGAGCGGGACGACGATCGCGCCCGCGCGCAGGATGCCGTAGTAGAGCACGGCGAACAGCGTGCTGTTCGGGAGCATGAGCGCCACCCGGTCGCCGGGCCCGACCCCGCGCGCGTGGAGCAGCGCGGCGGCCCGGTCGGCGAGCTCGTCGAGCGCGCCGTACGTCAGCTCCTCGGCGCCGAGCCGCAGCGCGGTCCTGTCGGGGTGCGCGGCCGCGCTCCGGGCGAGCAGCGCGGGAACGGTGCCGTCGTCGACGCTCATCACGGGTGCTCCTTCGGGGCCGTGCGGTGCGGAGGAGGAGGCGGTACGGGGCGGGGGACGGCGACCGCCGTCAGCAGCAGGCCGTCGCGGACGAGCCAGCGACCGGGCAGGACGCGCGGGAACGTGGACGGTCCCGCTGCGGACGGGATGCGCGGATCGACCAGAAGCCGCGCCCGGAACCGGCCGGTGACCCCGGAACGCGCCGTACGCGCGCGTGAGGCCCGATCCGGGCCGTCGTCCGTACCGGGGTGCCAGGACACCTCGGCGTCCTCGAAGCCGAGCCAGGCACCGCCGTACCCGCTCCAGGCCTTGTAGACGGACTCCTTGGCGCTGAACAGCAGCCGGTCCCAGGCGATGTCGGGCCGCAGGACGGCCAGTTCGCGCAGCCGAGCCTCCTCCGCGCCGAACGCCACCGCCTCGCGCACTCCGCACGGCAGGGGCGCGTGCGGCTCGGCGTCGATGCCGAGGCCGAGGAAGCGGACGGCCGGCGCCACCGCCGCGCCCCGGTACCCCGCGCAGTGCGTGATGCTGCCGACGGTGCCCGCGGGCCAGGCGGGCGCCCCGCGCCGCACCCGCAGGAGGGGCGCCGCCGCGACCCCCAGGGCGGCGAGCGCCCGGTGGGCACAGAGCCGGCCCGCCGCGAACTCCCGCCGCCTGCCGGGCGTGGCGCGAGCCATCAGCGCCTCCTCCTCGGCGAAGAGCCACCCGGGGGCGGCCGCGCCGGCCGCCCCGGGCGCGGAGACCTCCTCAGCCCAGCGCACCCGCTCGGGCAGCAGCGCGCCGAGCAGCGAACCGCCCTCCCGTCGCCCCACACTCACGCCCGCGCACCCGACGGGGCCGTCCCGCGCCGCCCGTCCGCGCCGGTCACCGGCGGGAACTCCGCCCACGTCGCGATCCGTTCCACCAGGGCCGTGTTGTGCCGGATCCAGCGGAAGTGGTCGAGCCGCCGGCCGCCCGCGTCCGCCGCCCGGTAGCTCCAGCGCCGGACCCGTGCCGAGGGGAGCTTCGCGCACAGGTGGTCCACCGCCCGCGGCGGCGCGAGCGCGTCGCCCTCCACGTCGACGGCGAGCACGGGCAGGTCGACGCCCCGCAGCGCCTCCTCGTAGTCCGCGACGGCGCCCCTGGCCCCGTACCGCCCGGTCCGCAGCTGCCGCGCCCAGTCCCGCATCACGCCCACGGACTCCCGCCCGCCGAAGCCGAACCGGTGCCCCGGCCAGTACCCGAGCAGCTCCGCCCCGGCCACGCACACCAGGCTCCGTACGAGCCACCGCGCACCCGGCCGGGGATCCGCCCCCGTACCGAGCGCCCGCCACCACGCCGAGCCGCTGGCGACCAGGACGACCCCCGCGAGGTGCGGCCGGAGCAGTCCGCAGTGCACGAGACCGAGCTGCCCGCCCAGGCTGTGCCCCAGAAGCAGCCTCCGCGCCCCGGGGAACGCGCGCTCGACGGTCCCGAGGACGGCGCCGATGTCGTGCTCGACGAGCTCCCGGTAGCCGAAGCGCACCCCGCGCGCCGGCACCGGAGTGCTCTCGCCGTGACCCCGCAGGTCCGTCGTCACCACGGTCGCGCCCCGCCGGTGCAGCGCCCGCACCAGCGGGGTGTAGTGGCGGGCGGCGGTGCCCATCGCGGGGAGGACGACCACGACCGGGGCGGTGGGCTCGGGGCGGGCGTGGACGCGGACCACGAGGGTGGCGCCGTCCGGGGCGGTGAGCTCGGCGAGCACGGGAAAGGGCGAGGCTCTCATAGTCCCGCTCCGCCACCGGCCCCCGCGTCCCCGTCCGCCAGGCGCCAGCCGATCACGCCCGCCCCCCAGGTGACGCCCGCGCCGAACCCGGCCACCCCGAGCAGGCCCGTCGGACCGAGGCGGCCCTCCTGCCAGGCCTGGTGGAGGGCGAGGGGGATGGAGGCGGAGGAGGTGTTGGCGACCCGGTCGACGTTGAGGTACAGCCGCTCCGGCGGGACCCCGAGCTCCTTGCCCACCGCCCGTACGATGCGCGCGTTGGCCTGGTGGGCGACGAACAGGTCGACGTCCTCGGCGGTCAGCTCCCGCCGCGCGAGGACGTCACGGGCCGCCTCGCTCATCCGCTCCACGGCCTGGACGAAGATCTCGGGGCCGTCCATCCGGAGCTTCCGGTCGTACCGGTCGGCGTAAAGGAGTGGGATCAGGTCACCGTCGGAGCCGAGCCGGAACGCGGGCTCGACGGAGGGCACCAGGTCCACGTCCGCCACGATCACCGCCCCGGCACCGTCGCCGAGGAGCACCGCCGTCGACCGGTCCTCGTGGTCGGTGATCCGGGTCAGCGCCTCCGCCCCGCAGACCAGGACGGTGCTCGCCCGGCCCGACTCGATCAGGGCGACGGCGTGGTCCAGGGCGTACACGAACCCGGCACAGGCCGCGTGCAGGTCGAAGGCGGCGGCCCGGTCCGCCCCGAGCCGGGCGGCCACCTCCACGGCGAGCCCCGGCGTGGTCCGGTCGGGCGTCGTGGTCGCCACGACGACGTGACCCACCTCGCGCGCCGTCCGGCCCGACTGGGCGAGGGCGGTCCGGGAGGCGGCCAGGGCGAGATCGGCGAGGTGCCCGTCCTCCGGCAGGAAGTGGCGCTGCCGGATGCCGGTCCGCTTGACGATCCACTCGTCGGAGGAACCGATGGCGGCGAAGTGGCCGTTGGACACGACCCGTTCGGGCAGCGCGGAGCCGATGCCGACGATCGCCGCGGTCATGACGGGTCCTCCTTGCCGACGCGGGGCGGGGCGCCGATGTCCGGGGGCTCGCCGACGGCGTCGACGCCCATGCGGACGGCGTGCATCCCGCCGTCCGCGTGCACGATCTCCCCGGTGACGGTGGCCGCCAGATCCGAGAGCAGGAACAGGACGGGGCCGACGAGCCGGGCCGGATCGGAGCGGCTCCAGCCGAGCGGCGCCTCCTGCTCCCAGCGGTCGGCGATCCGGTCGAAGGTGCTGACGGCCCGCCCGGCCACGGTCTCGACCGGGCCGGCGGCGACGAGGTTGACGCGGATGCCGGAGCGGCCCAGATAGAGCGCGAGGTAGCGGCAGACCGCGCCGAGCGTCGCCTTGCCGACCCCCATCCAGTCATAGCCTGGCCAGGCCCCGGACGAGTCGAAGTCGAGTCCGACGACGCTGCCCCTGGCCGTCCCGGCGCCCCCGCCCTCGCGCAGCAGCGGGGCGAGGGCCGTGGTCAGCGAGTGCAGCGAGAACGCCGCCGTGCGCAGGGCGAGGGACGCGCTCTCGACGGGTGTGGTGAGGAAGTTGCCGCTGAGCGCGGAGCGGGGGGCGGCGGCGATCGCGTGCAGGACGCCGTCGACCGCGCCCCAGCGGCGCTCCAGCTCCTTCGTGAGCGCGTCGAGGTCCTCGGGACGCGTCACGTCGAGCTCCAGGACGTCGGCCGGGTACGGGAGGCCGGAGGCCGCCGCCTCCGTGATCCGCCGGGTCCGCCCGAAGCCCGTCAACAGGACCTCCGCGCCGGCCTCCTGGAGCGCCCGCGCGGTGTGCCAGGCGATCGAGTCGTCGTTGAGGACCCCGGTGACCAGATAGCGCCGCCCGGAGAAGCCGAGCGGGTCGGGGAGGCGGGGCCGGTCGCGGGAGCCGGGCCGGTCGGGGAGGGCGTGGGAGCCAGGGGAGGCGGGCCCGTCGGGCAGGCCGTGGGGGTGGCGGGGCGCGCGCATCAGGACCGTCCTTCCGCGGCCAGGACGAGGGCCGCGTTGTGTCCGCCGAAGCCGAAGGAGGTGGAGAGCCCGAAGAGCCGGCCGGTGCCCGCCCGCGGAGCCAGTTTTCTCGCCGCACGGACGAGGTCGAGGGGGCCGAGCGCCGGGTCCGGATGACGCAGCCCCGCCGTCGGGGGCGCGACGCCGTGCCGCAACGCCTGGAGCGTGGCGATCGCCTCGACCGCGCCCGCCGCCCCGAAGAGATGCCCGAGGGCGCCCTTGCCGGAGGAGAGCGGCAGCCCCGCGAGGACGTCGGCCCCGAGGGCCTGCCGCAGCGCCTCGCACTCCAGGCGGTCGTTGAGGGCGGTGCCGGTCCCGTGGGCGTTCACGTACGCCAGCTCCCGGGGCGCCACCGAGGCCTCCCGCAGCGCGAGGGTGACCGCCCGGCCCGCGGGCCCGCCGCCGGGGTCGGGCGCCGTGACGTGGTGGGCGTCGGAGGTCGCCGCGTATCCGCGTACGGCTCCGAGGACCTCCGCACCGCGCCGGGCCGCACCCGCCGCCGTCTCCAGGACGAGGATCCCGGCGCCCTCGCCGATCACGAATCCGTCGCGGTCCCGGTCGAAGGGGCGGGCGGCACCGCCCGGCGACAGGGCGCCCGCGTTGGCGAAGGCGGCAGCCACCAGGTCCGAGGTGGCGGCCTCCGCGCCACCCACCACGACGGCGTCGGCCGCCCCCGAGGCCAGCAGCCGCATTCCCGTACCGACGGCCTGCGCGCCGCTGCTGCACGCGGACGCCACGCACAGGCTCTCGCCGCGGAAACCGTGCCGCATGGAGAGGTGGGCGGCGGCCGCGTTGGCCATCATCTGAGGAATCATGAGCGGCGACACGAACCCGGCGCCCTCCCTGTCGTACACCTCGCGCTGCGTCTCGAAGGAGGACGTGCCGCCGAGGCCGCAGCCGATGACGCAGGCGACGCGGTCGGACGGCCACGGCGCCGGCGCGCCGCCCCGCTTCCCGGCCTGGGTCAGGGCCTCGTCGGCCGCCACCAGGGCCAGCTGTGTGAACCGGTCGGTGCGTCGCACCAGGTTCCGCGGCAGATGGTCGGCGGCCGTGAAGTCGGCGTGCCGAACGGCCGGATGAGAACCCGCCGGCGCCACGTCCCCGGCGACGGCGCGCTCGTGGAGCACGCCGGCGCCCACGCCGAACGGGGTGACCGCGCCGAAACCGGTGACGACGACCTCCCGGTCCCCCCGAGGATCACTCAACTCCGGCCTTCTCGTAGCAGAGGTCGAGGATCTCGCCGACGGTGTCGATGCCGTCGAAGTCCTTCGTGCGGACCGGCACGCCGAGGTCCCGCTTGACCGACTGCGCGAGCTCGACCATGTCGAGCGAGTCGATCTCCAGGTCGTCGAGCGCCGCCCCCGGGCGGACGTCGGCGGCGTCGACGCCGAGCTCGACGAGGGCGTCGGTGATGAACTGCTCGATGGTGGCGCGGTCCAGTGTCTCGGACATGACTCTCCCGTGCGGTGTTCGGACGGCCGGATGGGGGGGCTGGTCAGGGGATGAGCTTCGAGGCGTGGTACGGGGACCAGTGCCACTGGCGCCAGTAGCTCTCCGCGATGTCCACCCACTCCTCCAGGCGCGCGGCGCTGTCCAGGAAGCGTGCGGCGCTCACCACCAGCCAGCTGTAGACGGCCTGGCTGTCGCGGCAGCCGCCGCACTCCCCGGACGTGCAGCAGAACTGCAGCGACTCGTAGTCGGCGCCCCAGGCGGCGAAGCCCGGGATCACCGGGTTGCCGTTGGCCACCCGTTCCTCGTGGTCGGGATGGTCGACGCTGAGGCTCGGGCACACGTCGTACCCGAAGCGCGCCCCCCAGTGCGAGGTGCCCGTGATGAGGCTGCGGATGAAGTACGGATGGCTGACCACGGCCTCCGGATACGCCTCCCTGACCCGCAGGGCCTCGTCGAGGACACGTCGCTCGTTCTCGATCCGCAGGGGGGTGTCGGTGCCGTGCTCGCTGTAGAAGTTGAAGGTGACGATGTTGCCGTTCTCGGCGATCTTGCGCACGGTCGGTTCGAGGTACGGAAGGCCGTCCTCGGAGAGCGCGAAGATGAACAGGACCCGCGGATCGTCCCGGTAGTGCGAGAGCGCCGTGTCGAACAGGCCGGTGAACTTCGAGCCGTTGACCCGGATGGCCCGCAGGTCGTCGTCGAGGGGCCCGCCGCCGAAGATGCTGACGGCCACGGCGATGTGCTCGAATCCCTGCACGGGCATCGGACGCAGGCCGTTGGTCGAGATCGTGATGTACGGCAGCTCCTCGACGAAGGCCTCCACCCGGCGCAGCACCAGGGTCGGCTCCCCGCCGATGAGGGTGGCCTGGTTGACCCCCTCGTCGCGCAGCCGGCGGGCGAAGGCACGGATCCTGTCGACGTCCGAGAGCTCGCGCACGGCGGTGTCGAAGCCGCCCTCGAAGTACCAGCAGCCCTTGCAGCGGATGTTGCAGGTGTTGGTGAGGTGGACCTCGCACGAGCGCACCTCGCGGCCGAGACGGCGCAACCGGTGCAGACGCTCGGCGAGATCGGGGCGTTCGGCCAGGAGGGCGGCGGTGCGCTCCTTCGCCTCGCGGCGGCCGAGCGGGCGCGGGGTGATGGTCAGGGGGGTGGCCATGGGGGTGAGGACTCCTCGGTCGGACTGCTGCTCGGTGTCTCTCGCGCTGTCGCTGTGCCGTTCGCGCTGTCGCTGTGCCTCTCGCGCTCTCGCTCCGTCTCGCCGTACCGCTGCGTCCGGCCGTACCGGCTGACTCGTCGTACCGCTGTGTCTCGCCGTACCGGCTGGCTCGTCGTACCGCTGTGTCTCGCCGTACCGGCTGGCTCGTCGTACCGCTGTGTCTCGCCGTACCGGCTGGCTCGTCGTACCGGGCTACTCGGGCACCTTCAGGCCGAGGTTCTCGATCCGGGGGGTGACCTTCGCCCGCCAGATGTCGCGCGCCTCGCCGTTGGTGGTCTGCCGGAGGCCGAAGCGAACCGCGAGCTTCGACCGCTCCGAACGGGCGCTTCCGAAGATCCGGTTGAATCCCGGCCACAAGCGGTCGAGCCCCGCCTGGAGTTCCTCGCGGCCCTCCTCGGTGCGGGCGAGATTCCGGCAGACACGCGCGCCGTGCGCGATGTGCACCTTCTCGTCGAGAATGATCGTGCGCACCGCCTCGGCCCACGGCTTGTAACTGCTCCGCGCGAATTCGGAGATCATCACCATCGCGGTCTCCTCGCCGATGTACGAGAAGATCCCGCGCTCGGCCCAGGTGGTGCAGGTGTGGAACTCGTGGCCGGCGAAGAGATCGCGGTCGGCGAGCCGCTGCTGCTCCATGTATCCGGTGTCCACGCCGATGTCGGCCAGGATCCTTTTGCCGATCTTGTAGTGGTCGTACTCCTCGACGGCGCGTTCCGCGCACACCTGCCGTTCCTCGGCGTTCGGCGCGAGCGGCAGGAACACCTGGATGTAGTCGTCGGCGCCGGACAGTTCGCCCTCGGTGTTGACGATCATTCCCCGGACGGCGATCTCGCGGTAGTCCTCGGGCATGGCGAGGAATTCCTCGGGGGTGCGGACGACGACGACCTCGTCGACGGGAACGGAAGATGCCATGGTGATCCACTCGCCTCGCTCGTTCGACTTCGACCCGAAAGACCGCTGACATCGCGGTGGTGGAGCGGTCGAACGCTATCCATGGCGCAGCCGTCCATCAATGAGACCAAAGACCGGAATGGCCGATTTCCCCGAGTCGCTCGCGGTGCGTGGAGAACCGGATCAAGAACTGGTTGCGGCGCGTCGGACAACGGGGAGGAAGACCACCCGGCCCTCGGTCCCCGGTGGCGACCAGCGAGAAAGCCGGGGGAGGGAAGTCCTCCGAATTCGGCGCAGGCGGCTGAATTCCCACGGTCCGCAGAGTGGCCGAATCAAGCCCGATCAATCGGGTCGAACGTGACGCAGGCCCGGAGCAGAACCGAAGCAGCGCCCGGGGCACGTGCAAACCGGGACCGGATCAGGCCTGGAATTCGGCCCCGCCGGGGAACCCGCGGCGGGGCAACTCGGCCATGTCCGGCGGGAATCGAACGACCTGGACACCGCCTTGAATCTCTATATGCTGGCGCCATGTTTTCTGCCGCCTCCGCGCCCGCGAACGCCACCCCCTCCACCCCCTCCGTGCCCGCGCCGGCCACCGCCTCCCGTCTGGCCGACGTCGGCTCGTCGCCGGTACGGGAGATCCTGGCGCTCACGGCACGGCCCGAGGTGATCTCGTTCGCCGGAGGCCTGCCCGCCCCCGAGCTGTTCGACATCGCCGGCATCCGGGCGGCGTACGACCGGGTCCTGGCGGAGAACCCGCAGTACGCCCTCCAGTACTCCACGACCGAGGGCGACCCCGAGCTGCGCGCCGCCATCGCCGCCCGGCTCACCGCGCGCGACCTGCCCACGGACGCCGACGACCTGCTCGTCACCACCGGCTCGCAGCAGGCGCTCACCCTCCTCACCACCGCCCTCGTCGAACCGGGCAGCGTGGTGCTCGTCGAGGACCCCTGCTACCTCGCCGCCCTGCAGACCTTCGGCTTCGCGGGCGCCCGCGTCGTCCCCGTCCCCACCGACGACCAGGGCATCCTCCCGGAGGCCCTGGAGGAGATCGCGGCCCGCGAGAAGGCCACCCTCCTCTACATCGTCCCCACCTTCCAGAACCCCACGGGCCGCACCCTCCCCGCCGAGCGCCGCCACGCCGTCGCCGAAGCCGCCGCGCGGCACGGGTTCTGGATCGTCGAGGACGACCCGTACGGCGAACTGCGCTACGACGGCGAGCGCGTCCCCTGCATCGCCGCCGACCCCGCGGCCGCCGACCGCACCGTCCTGCTCGGCTCCTTCTCCAAGGTGATGGCCCCCGGCCTCCGGCTCGGCTACCTGCGCGCCCCCGCCGGGCTGCGCCGCGCCTGCGTGATCGCCAAGCAGGCCGCCGACCTGCACACCTCGACCATCGACCAGGCCGCCGCGGCGCGCTATCTGCGCGACAGCGACCTGGACGCCCATGTCGCGGTGATGCGCGCCGCGTACCAGGAGCGCCGGGACGCCATGCTGGACGGCCTGCCGGGCGCCCTGCCCGAGGGCAGCCGGTGGAACAGGCCCGAGGGCGGCATGTTCATCTGGGTGACGCTTCCGGCGGGCCACGACGCGACGGCCCTCCTGAAGAGCGCCGTCGGGCACGAGGTGGCGTACGTGCCGGGGGCGCCGTTCTTCTGCGGCGAGCCGGATCCGGGCGCGATGCGGCTGTCCTTCACGACGCACTCGGCCGACGAGATCAGGGAAGGGCTCCGCCGGCTGGCGAAGAGCTTCGTCCGATGAGGGACGCGGGGAGCTGCTCGATACCCCGTGGGGACGCTCTCGTTCCCGCTCCGGCCGTCGCCGGCACGCTGTCGCCGGACGAGCTCAACGCGCTCGTCCAGCGGCAGTTTCCTGACTACGCGGCCTGCCGGGTCACCGAAGCGAGCGGGACGCACCTGCTCATGGAGGCGGACGGAGCCCGGCTCCGCACCCGCCCCGGCGGCACGATCTCCGGCCCCGAACAGGCCGGGCTGGTCGACCTCGCCGCCTTCCTCCTGATCAACGCGCGGCTCGGGCGCCCCACTCCGATGGCGCTCACCACCTCCCTCCAGATCAGCTACCTCAACCGCCCCCGGCCCGGACTGCTCCGCACCCACGCGCGCATGGCCAAGTTCGGCCGGCGGCTGTGCGTGGTCCTCGCCGAACTCAGGGACGAGGCGGGCGATCTGGCGGCCTCCGCCACCGTCACGTACTCCGTCCCGCCGACGGCCGCAGGTCAGGCGACCGCCTGACCCGGAGCCGTACGCCGGCCGCCGCCCGGGGCATCACCTCGTGTCGTTGTTGGGCCGAACGGGTGAGGAGCGGGAGGATGGCCCCATGAGTAGGTACGAGAGGTACGACGTCACCGACGAGCAGTGGGAGGGCCTCGCCCAGGTCGTGCCCCTGCGCGGCCGTGACGAATGGCCGTCCAGGGTCGATCACCGCACGATCCCCGAGCAGTACGAATCCGCCGAGCAGCGCCGTATGGTCGTGCTCCGCGTGCAGGTCTTCGCCGACGCCCGAGAGGTCGCCGAGTACCTCATCGCCCAGATCCCGGTGCTCCTCGATCTGACGAGCGCCGACACCGAGGTCGCCAAGCGGATCCTCGACTTCAGCAGCGGTGTCGTCTTCGGCCTGGGCAGCGGGATGCACCGCGTCGACCGGAACGTCTTCCTTCTGGCCCCGGCCGGTACGGAGGTCGAGGGCGCGGAGGGTGAGGACGAGGACGGTGTCGTGGACGGCAGGACCGCCGGCGTCCCTCGATCGTAGGAAGGTCATCTCGCCGTAACGGTTCGTCAGGGAATGGTCTGCGTACGGTCCGGGCATGGACCTCACCGGCGGCCCCGCGCTCGCCCGCACGTCAGACGCCCGCTCCTCCGACGTCGTTCCTTCCGCTGTTCGTTCTCCCGCGGTTCCCCCGTCCCCGGGTCACCCCGCATCGGGTCACCCGTCCCCGGTTCGCTCTTTCCCTGTCGGTTCCTCCTCCGTCGTGCCCGCTCCCGCGGCCCGCGCTTCCGGTCCCGACGCCGCCGGGCGGCCCGGTGCCTCCGGGATTCGCGCATCAGGACCTCGTTCTTCCGGATCGCCCACGTCCGGATCGCGCGACTCCGGGCCCCGTGCCTCCGTCCCCGAGGCGCGGAGGCCGGGCGCGGCGGAGGCGCGGGGGCCGGGCGCGGCGGAGGCGCGGGGAGGGCCGGCCTCCGCCCGTCCCGCTGTCACCGAGCTGCGGCTGTCCGCGTTCGCCGGCCTCCGCTCCGCCGTGCACACGCTCGGGCCGGTCACCCTCTTCACCGGGCCCAGCGGCAGCGGTAAGACCACCACCCTGCGGGCGTACGAGGCCCTGGCCAGGCTCTGCGCGGGCGACCCGCTCGACGAGGTGTTCCCCGATGCCGCCGGCTGCGTCCCCGAGCGCGCACGGCCCGACGCCGAGGGGAGGCGCGGCTTCCGGATCGGGTGCACGGTCGACGGGCCCGAAGGCCCCGTCAGCCTGGACCTCGCCGTGCAGGCCGAGCCCCGGCTCCGGATCGTCGGCGAGCGGCTCACCGGCCGGGGCCGCACCCTGCTCGCCACCGCGCTCCGCGACCCCGGCCGGAGCACCGTCCAGGCCGAGTGGCACACGGCGGGCGCCACCCCCGTCACCCGGGCCCCGTTCCCCGACGACCTGCTCGGCACGGCGCTTCTGCCGCTGCGGGTCGCGGGCAAGACGCCGGGACAGCTCGAGGTCCTGGCCGCCGCCGAACAGGTCGTCGTCGGGCTGCGATCCGCCTTCGCCTGCGACCCCCGGCCGGAGCGGATGCGGGACGCCGTACCGCCGGGCGAGGGGCGGCTGCGGCGTGGCTGCGGCAATCTCGCCGAGGTGCTGCACCGCACGCACACGGACTGCCCGCGTCGCCACCAGCGGCTCGCCACCGTCGCCGGGGCGGGCTGCGTGGGACCCGTCACGGGGCTCGGCGTGGAGGAACTCCCGGAGGGCACCGTCCGCGCGGTGCTCGAGCGGGGCGGCCGGCCCGCCACCCCGCTCGGCAGGCTCGGCGACGGCGAACTCCGTTATCTGGCGCTCGCCCTCACCCTGCTCACGGGCCCCGGGGTCCTGGAGATGGACCGGATCGCCGAGGTGCCGGACGCCATGCAGAGCCTGACGCTGCTCGCCGACGGCCTGGATCGAGGGCTCGACGGACGCCAGGTGCGCGAACTTCTGCGGGTCGCGACGGACATCGCCGCCGACGGACACATCCGGGTCGTGGGCACGGTCGCGGAGGGGACGGCGGAGGAGGCGCGCCGGACGCCCGGGGTGACGGTGGTAGACCTGAGGGGGTGACGGACAACAACGACGTGGCGGGGCTGCAGCGCAGGCTGGCCGCATTCGCGGCGGCGCGCGACTGGCAGCCCTACCACACGCCCAAGAACCTGGTGGCGGCCCTCAGCGTGGAGGCCGCCGAACTCCTGGAGATCTTCCAGTGGTTGACGCCGGAGCAGGCCGAGCGGGTGATGGAGGACCCGGAGTCGGCGCACCGGGTCGCCGACGAGGTGGCGGACGTGCTCGCCTACCTCCTCCAGTTCTGTCAGGTGCTCGGGGTCGATCCGCTGGCGGCGCTCGCGGCCAAGATCGACCGGAACGAGGTCCGGTTCCCCGTCCGGGGGAGGGGCGGCGCGGATGGGGGCGCGGACGCCGGCGTGGACGAGGGCGCGGACGGGGGCGTGGACACCGGGGCGGACAGGGACGTGGAGGGAGGCCCGGAGAGGGAATCGGAGGGGGAATCGGAGGGGGATCGTCACTCTTCGGAGTGATCGACTTGTCCCCGTCACGCTTCCTGTCCACAGATTTCCGAATTCCTCTGGTGGTAAGGCTCGGCTGGCCTCACTCTGGGTAGTGAGCGAGTGGGCAGTAAGTCGTACGAACGGGGGCGGCGTTGATGGAAGCGGAGCGACTCATCGCGCTCGGCCGGCACGCGCTGGCGGAGAGCGGGACGGCACAGGACATCGTGGGGGAGGCCTGGCAGGCCCAGGCGCTCGCCCAGGCGATAGGGAGTCACCTCGCGCTCTGCGGACCGCAGGAGCTGCGCGGGGAGGCCCGGGGGCTGAGTGAGACCGGGGAGTATCCGGCCTGGGGCGCCGGGGGCCCGCGCGCGGCCCAGCTGACCGAAGTCGCTGATCCGTGCGGGGCGTTGACCGCGCTCGGGGAGCTTCTCGGGGAGGTGGGGATCGCGCTCGTGGGTGTGGCCTGCGCCACCGACGAGGAGGGGCTCTACTGGCAGTGCATCGAGGCGATCGACGCCGCCGACGAGTCGAGTGACCGGGTGCGCGGGATGCTGCGGCGCCTCGCCGTGCGTGACGGGGAGCGTGCCCGGCCTCCCGACCCCGCCCGAGGCCGAGCGGGCCCGGGACGGGGCCCCTCGTGGTAGGGGCGCGCGGCGAGGGGGCGATCCTGTTCGGCTCCGTGCCGGTGGATTCGCTGCCGGCCGAGTCAGTGCGCCGCTGGGCCGTGACGCTCGGCGTCCTGTTGCTCGGTGCGGGGGCACTGGGGATCGTCGCGCTCGGCGTCGTCGTGCTGGGGCTGGGGCTGGGGCTGGGGCTGAGGGGCCGGCCGGGGCTCGGGCCGCGACTCGATCTGCGGCTCAGGGGTGTGGCGGTCGGACGTGGACTGGAGGTCGGCGTCCAGCTGGGAGAGGTCGGCGGAGAGCGCCGCCATCAGTTCCTCCATCTGCTGGAGCAGGCCCTTGGGAGCGCCGGGGCCCTTCTGTTCGGGCACGGACTGCGGCACCGGTCGTTCGGGCACGGCCCGTTCCGGCGCGGCTTCCTGGGACATGACGGCCTCCTCGGCCCGGGCTCCGCCGCGGAGGGCGAGGCCATGAGGGAGACGCGCCGACAGTGGCCGCCGGCACGCGGGCCGGGCGGTCCGGCTCCGCCCGAGCCAACGACGAGGCCCGGCCCCGGTCACTGGCCAGGGCGGACGCGGCCCGGCAGGGGGCCGGATGTTCACCCGACCGAGCCGGGGTGGACAGGGAGGTGACAGTGAGGTTGACAGGCACCGGAAGGTGCAGGATGGAGGTATGGATCTTCGCATCTTCACCGAACCCCAGCAGGGGGCCGACTACGACACCCTCCTCACGGTGGCCCGGGCCACCGAGGAGCTCGGATTCGACGCCTTCTTCCGCTCCGACCACTACCTCAGCATGGGGTCCGCCGACGGGCTGCCCGGACCGACGGACGCCTGGATCACCCTCGCCGGCCTGGCACGCGAGACGAAGCGGATCCGGCTGGGCACGCTGATGACGGCCGGCACCTTCCGGCTTCCCGGCGTCCTCGCCATCCAGGTCGCCCAGGTGGACCAGATGTCCGGTGGCCGGGTCGAACTGGGCCTGGGCGCCGGCTGGTTCGAGGAGGAGCACAAGGCGTACGGCATCCCCTTCCCGAAGGAGAAGTTCGGTCGTCTCGAAGAGCAGCTGGCGATCGTCACCGGCCTGTGGGAGACCGAGGTCGGCAAGACCTTCAGCTACGACGGGGAGTACTACCAGCTCACCGACTCGCCCGCGCTCCCCAAGCCGGCCCAGGCCAGGATCCCGGTGCTGATCGGAGGGCACGGTGCGACCCGTACGCCACGGCTTGCCGCGCGGTACGCGGACGAGTTCAACATCCCGTTCGCCTCCGTCGAGGACAGCGAGCGGCAGTTCGGCCGGGTGCGGGCCGCCGCCGAGGCGGCCGGGCGGCCGGCCGGCGACCTGGTGTACTCCAACGCGCTGGTCGTGTGCGTCGGCAAGGACGACGCCGAGGTGGCCCGCCGGGCCGCGGCGATCGGCCGGGACGTGGACGAGCTCAAGGCGAACGGGCTCGCGGGCTCGCCCGCCGAGGTCGTCGACAAGCTGGGGCGGTACGCGGCGATCGGCTCCTCCCGGGTCTACCTCCAGGTCCTGGACCTGGAGGACCTGGACCACCTGGAGCTGATCTCCGCCCAGGTCCTGTCGCAGCTGGGATGAGCGGGGCGATCCGATGAGACCGGTCCGTACGCTCGCCGACGCCCTCGGGGCGGGGGTACTCGTCCTCGACGGCGGGCTGTCCAACCAGCTGGAGGCGCAGGGCTGTGACCTCTCGGACGCGCTCTGGTCCGCGCGGCTCCTCGCCGACGGGCCCGAGCAGATCGAGGCGGCCCACACGGCGTACGTACGGGCTGGTGCGCGGGTGCTGATCAGCTCCAGCTATCAGGCCACGTTCGAGGGGTTCGCCCGGCGGGGCACGGGCCGGGAGGAGGCGGCGCGGCTGCTCGGCGGGAGCGTGCGGCTCGCCCGGACAGTGGCGGAGGCGGCGGGGGAGGAGGTGTGGGTCGCCGCGTCGGTCGGACCGTACGGGGCGATGCTCGCGGACGGCAGTGAGTACCGGGGACGGTACGGGCTGTCCGTGCGGGCGCTGGAACGGTTCCACCGGCCCCGGATCGAGGTGCTCGCCGAGGCGGCGCCGGACGTCCTGGCCCTGGAGACCGTTCCGGACGTCGAGGAGGCCGAGGCCCTGCTGCGGGCGGCCGCGGGGTGCGGGGTGCCCGTGTGGCTGTCGTACACGGTCGAGGGCGGGCGGACCCGCGCCGGGCAGGACCTGGCGGAGGCGTTCGCGGTCGCCGCTGGGAACGAGCAGGTCGTGGCGGTCGGGGTGAACTGCTGCGACCCGGCCGAGGCGGGGGCCGCCGTGGAGCTCGCCGTGGCCGTGACCGGGAAGCCGGCCGTGGTCTACCCCAACAGCGGGGAGCGGTGGGACGCCGAGGCGCGGGGCTGGCGTGGGGACATGGCCTTCGACCCGGCCCGGGCCGTCGCCTGGGCCGCAGCGGGGGCTCGCCTCGTCGGCGGCTGCTGCCGCGTCGGTCCTGCGACGATCGCCGCCGTCGCCGCGGCCCTCGCCGCCGACCGCTCCCGCTGACCGTTCCCGCTGACCGGGACCCGGGTGCGGCCTCCGGGCCGCGGCCTCACCCCGCCGGCCCGGAAAATGCCTGGTCGGCGGGGTGGGGGACGCTCATACTCGGACGTGTGTTCCTGACGATCAGTACCTACGGCAATCCGGAGCGGCCCGCGACCGACCTCGGTTTTCTGCTGCACAAGCATCCCGAGCGGGCGCAGGCGTTCTCGACCTCACACGGCACGGCGCACGTCCTCTACCCCGAGGCGAGCGCCGAGCGGTGCACGGCGGCACTCCTCCTGGAGGTGGACCCCGTGGCGCTGGTGCGCCGCGGCAAGGGCAAGGGCCGGGGCGGCGCCCCGGACTCGGCGCTCGCGCAGTACGTCAACGACCGGCCCTACGCGGCGTCCTCGCTGCTGGCCGTCGCGCTCGCCAAGGTCTTCAAGACCGCGCTCCACGGCGAGTGCAAGGCGATGCCCGAGCGGGCCGCGGCGCCGCTGCCGCTGCGGGTCGAGGTTCCCGCCCTCCCCGCCCGGGGCGGCGCGGAGCTGGTGCGGGCGCTGTTCGGGCCGCTGGGCTGGGACACGGTGGACGCCGAACCGGTGGCGCTGGACGGGGAGTTCCCCGAGTGGGGCGACTCGCGGTACGTGCGGCTCGTCCTGGAGGGCGAGCTGCGGCTCGCGGACGCCCTCAACCACCTGTACGTCCTGCTGCCCGTCCTCGACGACGCCAAGCACTACTGGGTCGCGCCCGACGAGGTCGACAAGCTGCTGCGCGCCGGTGACGGCTGGCTGGCCCGGCACCCCGAGCGGAAGCTGATCACCGCCCGCTACCTCTCGCGGCGCTGGGGCCTGGCCCGGGAGGCGACGGAGCGGCTCGAACTGGCGCGGCTCGCCGAGGCCGAGGGGCTGGACGTCGAGGACGTCGACAACGCCGTCGACGAGACGACCGACACGGAGGAGCGGCCGGTGCCGCTCGCCGAGCAGCGGCGGGAGACGATTCTCGCCGCGCTGAACGAGGCGGGTGCGGCGCGCGTGCTCGACCTCGGCTGCGGACAGGGGCAGTTGGTGCAGGCCCTGCTCAAGGACCCGCGCTTCACCGAGATCGTCGGTGTCGACGTGTCCGCGCGCGCCCTGGGCATCGCCGCGCGCCGGCTGCGGCTCGACCGGATGGGGGAGCGGCAGGCCGCCCGCGTGAAACTGACGCAGGGCTCCCTCGCGTACACCGACAAGCGGCTGGCCGGTTACGACGCGGCCGTGCTCAGCGAGGTGATCGAGCACCTGGACCTGCCGAGGCTGCCGGCCCTGGAGTACGCGGTGTTCGGCTCGGCGCGGCCCCGAACCGTCGTCGTGACCACGCCGAACGTCGAGTACAACGTGCGCTGGGAGACGCTCCCGGCCGGCCGTGTCCGGCACGGCGACCACCGCTTCGAGTGGACCCGCGAGGAGTTCCGGAGCTGGGCTGCCGCCGTCGCCGGGCGGTATGGCTACGGGGTGGAGTTCCGCCCCGTGGGACCGGACGACCCGGAGGTCGGACCGCCGACCCAGATGGCCGTGTTCACCCGCACCGACACCGAGAAGGAGGGACCGAGATGACCACCGAGACCCGCACCCTGCCCGTCACCGACCTGTCCCTCGTGGTGCTCGTCGGCGCCACCGGTTCCGGCAAGTCCACCTTCGCCCGGCGCCACTTCAAGCCGACCGAGATCGTCTCCTCCGACTTCTGCCGCGGGCTCGTCGCCGACGAGAACGACCAGTCCGCGAGCCGGGACGCCTTCGACGTCCTCCACTACATCGCGGGCAAACGCCTGGAGGCCGGCCGGCTGACCGTCGTCGACGCCACCAACGTGCAGCAGGAGGCCCGGCGTCAGCTGGTCCAGCTGGCCAGGACCCACGACGTCCTCCCGATCGCGATCGTCCTCGACCTGCCCGAGGAGGTGTGCCGCACCCGGAACGCCGCCCGGCCCGACCGGGCGGACATGCCGGCGCACGTCATCCAGCGCCACCGGCGGGAACTGCGCCGTTCGCTGCGCGGTCTGGAGCGCGAGGGCTTCCGCAAGGTGCACGTGCTGCGCTCCGTGGAGGAGGTCGAGGCGGCCGAGGTCGTCCTGGAGCGCCGTTTCAACGACCTGCGGCACCTCACCGGCCCCTTCGACATCATCGGCGACATCCACGGTTGCGCCTCCGAGCTGGAGACCCTGCTCGCGAAGCTCGGCTATGTCGACGGACACCACCCCGACGGGCGGACGGCCGTCTTCGTCGGCGACCTCGTCGACCGGGGCCCCGACTCGCCGGGCGTGCTGCGCCGGGTCATGGGGATGGTCGCCGCGGGCGACGCGTTGTGCGTCCCCGGCAACCACGAGAACAAGCTCGGCCGGTGGCTCAAGGGGCGGAAGGTGCAGGAGACGCACGGCCTCGCCGAGACCGTCGAACAGCTGGGACGGGAGAGCGAGGAGTTCCGGGCGGAGGTCGGACGGTTCATCGAGGGGCTCGTCAGCCACTACGTCCTCGACGGCGGGAACCTCGTCGTCTGCCACGCCGGTCTGCCGGAGAAGTACCACGGCCGGACCTCCGGGCGGGTGCGCTCGCACGCGCTGTACGGGGACACCACAGGTGAGACCGACGAGTTCGGGCTGCCGGTGCGCTACCCGTGGGCGGAGGAGTACCGGGGCCGGGCGGCCGTCGTGTACGGACACACGCCCGTGCCGAACACCTCCTGGATCAACAACACCATCTGCCTCGACACCGGGGCCGTCTTCGGCGGGAAGATGACGGCGCTGCGCTGGCCGGAGCGCGAGCTCGTCGACGTACCGGCCGAGCGGGTCTGGTACGAGCCGGCGCGACCGCTCGCCACCGAGGCGCCCGGCGGCCACCAGGGGCGGCCCCTGGATTTGGCCGACGTGCACGGGCGGCGGATCGTGGAGACCCGCCACCTGGGGAACGTCGCCGTGCGCGAGGAGAACGCCGCGGCGGCCCTGGAGGTCATGAGCCGGTTCGCGGTCGATCCGCGGCTGCTCGCGTACCTGCCGCCGACGATGGCACCGACCGCCACCTCGAAGGAGGAGGGCTATCTGGAGCACCCGGCCGAGGCCTTCGCCCAGTACCGGGCGGACGGCGTCGAGCGGGTCGTGTGCGAGGAGAAGCACATGGGCTCCCGGGCCGTGGCCCTGGTCTGCCGGGACGCCGACGCGGCGCGTGAACGGTTCGGGGTGACCGGGGTGACCGGCGCCCTGCACACCCGTACCGGACGGCCGTTCTTCGACGATTCCGACGTCACCGAAGAGGTCCTCGGGCGGCTGCGGACCGCGATCGGCGCGGCCGGGCTCTGGGACGAGCTCGACACGGACTGGCTGCTGCTCGACGGCGAGCTGATGCCGTGGTCGCTCAAGTCCGCCGGGCTGCTTCGCGCGCAGTACGCGGCGGTCGGCGCGGCCTCCGGGGCCGTCCTCCCCGGGGCGATCGACGCACTGGAACGGGCCGTCGACCGCGGGGTCGAGGGGATCGACGGGCTGCTCGCCCGGCAGCGGGAGCGGGCGGTGGACGCGGCGGCCTTCACCGAGGCGTACCGCAGGTACTGCTGGCCGACGGAGGGCCTGGAGGGGGTGCGGTTCGCGCCGTTCCAGCTGCTCGGGGCACGTGGGCGTTCCCTCGCGGCGGTGCCGCACGACGAGCAGCTCGCCTGGCTCGACCGGCTCGTCGAGCACGACCCGACCGGACTCCTCCAGGTCACCCGCCGGCTCGTCGTCGACACCGGCGACGAGGCCTCGGTCCGCGCGGGCACCGACTGGTGGCTGGAACTGACCGGAGCGGGCGGCGAGGGCATGGTCGTCAAACCGCTGGCCGCGCTCGTCCGGGACGCCGAGGGACGGCTCGGGCAGCCGGGAGTGAAGGTGCGCGGCCGGGAGTACCTGCGGATCATCTACGGTCCCGAGTACACCCGCCCGGAGAACCTGGAGCGGCTCCGGCAGCGCTTCCTCGGCCACAAGCGCTCGCTCGCGCTGCGCGAGTACGCACTGGGCCTGGAGGCGCTCGACCGACTCGCCGCGGGCGAACCGCTCTGGCGGGTCCACGAGGCGGTCTTCGCGGTCCTGGCCCTGGAATCCGAACCGGTCGACCCGCGACTCTGACGTCGCCTCAGGCCGCGGCTCCGCGCCCGGCGGCGGCCGTCTCACGTCTGCCGGGCGCTGGGGATGCCGGGACCCGGCCGCCCGGCCGCGACCACCTGGGCCGGTCTCGCACGGCTGGTGGCCGGGCGGGCGAGGGCTCCGGGGTGCGTTCGCGGAGCCTTCACGCAGGCTTCGCTAACCCACCGGGTCGCGCCCAGGGGGCCGGCTGAGCGTGAGGGAAGCGCGTGACCCCTGTCGAAAGGCGGGCCAGGGCCGCCCGCCTCCGTCAGGATGGGCGCATGGGATTCCATGTCGATTCCGAGACCGGGCGGCTGCGCCGCGTCATCCTGCACCGGCCCGATCTGGAGCTGAAGCGGCTCACCCCGTCCAACAAGGACGCCCTGCTCTTCGACGACGTGCTGTGGGTGCGCCGGGCCCGGCAGGAGCACGACGGCTTCGCCGACGTGCTGCGCGACCGGGGAGTGGAGGTGCACCTGTTCGGGGACCTGCTGCGCGAGGCCCTGGAGGTCCCGGCGGCCCGCGCGCTGGTCCTCGACCGGGTCTTCCACGAGAAGGAGTACGGGCCGCTCGCCGCCGACCACCTCCGTGCGTCCTTCGACTCGCTGGACGCCGCCGCTCTCGGGGAGGCACTCGTCGGCGGCATGACGAAGCGGGAGTTCCTGGCCGTGCACCGGGAACCGACCTCGGTCCGCTTCCACGCCCTCGACCTGGACGACTTCGTCCTCGGACCGCTGCCGAACCACCTCTTCACCCGGGACACCTCGGCCTGGATCTACGACGGCGTCTCCATCAACGCGATGCGCTGGCCGGCCCGGCAGCGCGAGACGGTGCACTTCGAGGCGATCTACAAGCACCATCCGCTGTTCACGGGCCCCGAGGCGGGTCCCTTCCACCACTGGTCCGAGGGGCAGGCGGACTACCCGTCGACGATCGAGGGCGGGGACGTCCTCGTCATCGGCAACGGCGCCGTGCTGATCGGGATGAGCGAGCGGACCACGCCGCAGGCGGTGGAGATGCTGGCCCGGGGGATGTTCGCGGCCGGCTCGGCGCGCACGATCATCGCGCTCGACATGCCGAAACGGCGGGCGTTCATGCACCTGGACACGGTGATGACGATGGTCGACGGGGACACGTTCACGCAGTACGCGGGGCTCGGCATGCTCCGCTCGTACACGATCGAACCGGGTGACGCGGGGCAGTCCCTCCGGGTCACCGACCATCCGCCGGAGCAGATGCACAGCGCCATCGCGGCGGCCCTCGGGCTCCAGGACATCCGGGTCCTCACGGCGACCCAGGACGTGCACGCGGCCGAGCGCGAGCAGTGGGACGACGGGTGCAACGTGCTCGCCGTGGAGCCGGGGGTGGTCGTCGCGTACGAGCGGAACGTCACGACCAACACGCATCTGCGCAAGCAGGGCATCGAGGTCATCGAGATCCCCGGGAGCGAGCTGGGCCGGGGCAGGGGCGGTCCGCGCTGTATGAGCTGCCCGGTGCAGCGGGACGCGGTCTGACGGCGGCGGGAGACGGGAGGCCGGAGGGGGCTGTATAGAAATGTTGAAGTGCGTATACACTTCCAGAGTCCCGATCGTCGTCCTCCCGACCGTACCCACAGGAGCGCGTCCCATGGCCACAGACCTCATCGGCCGCCACTTCCTCAAGGAGCTGGACTTCACCGCCGAGGAGTTCCGCGGCCTGATCGCGCTCGCCGCCGAACTCAAGGCCGCCAAGAAGGCGGGCACCGAGGTGCAGCGGCTGCGCGGCAGGAACATCGCCCTGATCTTCGAGAAGACCTCGACCCGCACCCGCTGCGCCTTCGAGGTCGCCGCCGCCGACCAGGGTGCCTCCACCACCTACCTCGACCCCTCGGGTTCCCAGATCGGCCACAAGGAGTCGGTCAAGGACACCGCCCGCGTCCTCGGCCGGATGTTCGACGGCATCGAATACCGGGGGGACAGCCAGGCCGCGGTCGAGGAGCTCGCCGCCTTCGCGGGCGTGCCCGTCTTCAACGGGCTCACCGACGACTGGCACCCCACCCAGATGCTGGCCGACGTGCTCACCATGACCGAGCACGTGGACAAGCCGCTCGACGGGATCGCCTTCGCCTACCTGGGCGACGCCCGCTTCAACATGGGCAACTCCTACCTGGTCACCGGTGCCCTGCTCGGCATGGACGTCCGGATCGTCGCCCCGGAGGCGTACTGGCCGGCCGAGGACGTCGTCGCCGCGGCCCGCAAGCTCGCCGAGACCAGCGGTGCCACGATCACCCTCACCGAGGACGTGCCCGAGGGCGTCGCGGGGGCCGACTTCGTCGTCACCGACGTCTGGGTCTCCATGGGCGAGCCCAAGGAGGTCTGGGACGAGCGGATCGCCGCCCTCGCCCCGTACTCCGTGACCATGGACGTGCTGCGCGCCACCGGGAACCCGGACGTCAAGTTCCTGCACTGCCTGCCCGCCTTCCACGACCTGGGCACGGCCGTGGGCCGGGACATATACGCCCGGCACGGGCTGACCGAGCTGGAGGTCTCGGACGAGGTCTTCGAGTCGGCGCACTCGGTCGTCTTCGACGAGGCCGAGAACCGGATGCACACCATCAAGGCGGTCCTGGTCGCGACGCTGGCCGGTCCGGCGGGGGAGTAGGGCCGGCGCGGGCAAGAGCCCGAGCGCGCGGGTCGGTCGGCCCGGCACCTGGCGTGCCGCCACCGACCCGCCGCCCCGCATCCGTCGGCTTGACGCGGGCGGGGGACGGGGCTGGACTGGAGGGACGGGCGTCCCGGCCGAACTCCACTCCAGGGAGCAGCGATGACTGCTACCGAAACCTTCGAGCTCCTCCAGCCGTACCGGATCGCCGAGGAGACGTTCGTCATTCCGTGGGCCCTGGAGGCTCCGCCGGTCGGCCACTTCCCGATGAACTCGATGGTGATCCGGGGAGCCGAACCGGTCATCGTGGACACCGGGGCTCCCGCGGTGCGATCCCAGTGGCTGGAGGCCGCGTGGTCCATCGTGGATCCCCTGGACGTGCGGGGGATCTTCCTGACCCATGACGACCGCGATCACGCCGGGAACCTCCTGGCCGTCCTCGCCGCCTGCCCGAACGCGACGCTCCTGACCACCTGGTTCTCCATCGGGCGCATGGCCGAGGAGTGGGAGACGCCGATCAACCGGTGCCGGTTCATGATCGACGGCGACACCGTGGACGCCGGTGACCGCACCCTGGTGGCCCGACGGCCGCCGCTCTACGACAACCCGACGACCCGCGCGCTCTTCGACACGCAGACCGGCGTCCTGTGGTCGGTGGACACCTTCGCGACCAACGTGCCCACCCCCCTGCCCGAGATCGCCGAGCTGACCGCGGACGAATTCCGCGACGGGCAGTTCTTCGGCGGACGCCTGGTCTCCCCCTGGGTCGCGCTGGCGGACGAACAGAAGTTCCGCTCGGTGGTAGACGGCTTCCAGGGGCTGGGCGCCGAGGTCGTCGCCGGCTGCCACACGCCGGTGCTCCGCCCGCCGCACATCGCGGAGGCGTTCGATCTTCTCCGCCGGTTGCCGGGGATACCCGCCTGGACGGAGTTCACCCAGGCCGACCTCGACCAGTGGATGGCGATGGCCGAAAGCTCGGTCCCGCCCGAACAGCCCCGGCCCTCGGCCACGTGACGGACGGGTGCCCTCCGCGGGCGCCCGAGTCCGCGGCCGGTCACATGGTCACGGCATCCGCCGGCGCCGCTGCGCCGGTACCCCCGGGAGCGTGAACCAGACCGCCTTGCCGTGCGCGGTGGGGCGGTGGCCGCAGTCGCTGCTCAGCGCCCGGATCAGGAAAAGGCCGCGCCCGTGCTCCTGCCAGGGGTCGATCCCGGCCTCGATGTCGGGGCAGACGAGCTCGCCGGGGCGGGCGGGCTGGGAGTCGTGGACCTCGATCTGACAGCCGCCGGGGGTGGAGAGCCGTTCGACGACCAGCTCGATCGGACCCGTGCCGGCGGTGTGCTCGACGGCGTTGGCGACCAGCTCGGCGGTGAGGAGCTCCGCCGTGTCGAGGTCGGGGCGGGCGGGGGCGGGGCGGTCGGCGGCCGCGGGGGCGATGTCGGTGAGTGCGGTACGGATCAGGGCGCGGGCGATCGGCACGGCGGCGGTGGTGTGGGGGAGGCGCACACGCCAGGTGCCGGCGGGCCCGGTGGCATCGGAGGGCAAGGTGGCGGTTCCGGGGGCTTCGGTGGCTTCGGGCACGGGCGGGCTCCCTTCACCGAGGGCGGGCGGGGCGGATATGGCACGGGGGGCGTCCCGAGACGTCCTGGTTTCAACCTTACGAGGTGCAAAATCCATTTCCCAGGGCACCCCCGCCCTGGGAGCCGGGACCTCCGTCATCCCCCTCCGGGACCTTGTGAGGCATGCACTCGCACCCCTCCCCATGGCCTTCCCCGTCGGGGTATCGCGTACTCGTGACGATAGTCACAACATGGTGATACGCTCCCCTGTGGAGGAAGGAGGCCCCCGCATGAGCCCCTTTACCGGCTCCGCGCCCCGCACGGCCCGCTGGGAGCATCTGCGCCTGGACATCGACCAGGGCGTCGCCACCGTCACCCTCGCCCGCCCCGCGAAACTCAACGCCCTCACCTTCGGCGCCTACGCCGACCTGCGCGACCTCCTCGCCGAGCTCTCCCGCGAGCGCGCCGTCCGCGCCCTCGTCCTCGGCGGCGAGGGCCGGGGCTTCTGCTCGGGCGGCGACGTGGACGAGATCATCGGCGCCACCCTCGCCCTCGACACCGCCCGGCTCCTCGACTTCAACCGGATGACCGGCCAGGTCGTCCGCGCACTGCGCGAGTGCCCCTTCCCTGTCGTCGCCGCCCTCCACGGCGTCGCCGCCGGCGCCGGGGCCGTCCTCGCCCTCGCCGCCGACTTCCGGATCGCCGACCCCACCACCCGCTTCTCCTTCCTCTTCACCCGGGTCGGCCTCTCCGGCGGCGACATGGGCGCCGCCTATCTGCTGCCCCGGGTCGTCGGACTCGGCCACGCCACCCGCCTCCTCATGCTGGGCGAGCCCGTCCACGCCGCCGAAGCCGAGCGCATCGGCCTCCTCAGCGAGCTCACCGAGGAGGGCGCCGCGGGGGAGCGGGCCGCCGCCCTCGCCCGCCGCCTCGCGGACGGCCCCGCCCTCGCCCTCGCCCAGACCAAGGCACTGCTCACCGCCGAACTCGACATGCCGCTCGCCGCCGCCGTCGAAATGGACGCGGCCACCCAGGCGCTCCTGATGAACGGCGAGGACTACGCCGAGTTCCACGCCGCCTTCACCGAGAAACGCCCCCCGAAGTGGCGGGGGTGCTGACCGTGCCCGGCCGGGGCCCCCGGAGCGTCGCCGTCGTCGGGGGCGGGCCGGGCGGGCTCTACGCCGCCGCCCTCCTCATGCGGCAGGACCCGGCCCGCGAGATCACCGTCTGGGAGCGCAACGCCCCCTCCGACACCTTCGGCTTCGGCGTCGTCCTCTCCGACGAGACCCTCGGCGGCATCCGGGACGCCGACCCCGTCGTGTACGAGGCGCTCCGCCGCGAGCTCGTCCGCTGGGACGACATCGACGTCGTCCACCGGGGCCACCGCACCACCTCCACCGGCCACGGCTTCGCCGCCCTCGGCCGCCGCCGGCTCCTGGAGCTCCTGCACGCCCGCTGCGCCGAGCTCGGCGTCCGGCTCCGCTTCCGCGCCGAGGCCCCGCCCGCCGCCGAACTCGCCTCCGGCCACGACCTGGTCGTCGCCGCCGACGGCATCCACAGCCGCACCCGCGAGACCCACGCCGCGCACTTCCGCCCCCGGATCACCACCCACCGCTGCCGCTACATCTGGCTCGCCGCCGACTTCCCCTTCGAGGCATTCCGCTTCGAGATCGCCGAGACCGAGCACGGCGTGATGCAGCTCCACGCCTACCCCTACTCAGCCGGAGCCTCCACCGCCATCGTCGAGATGCGCGAGGAGGTCTGGCGGGCCGCCGGCTTCCACGAGCTCGACGAGGCCGAGTCCGCCGCCCGCTGCGCCAAGGTCTTCGCCGAGGCGCTCGGCGGCCGCGAGCTCCGCTCGAACAACTCCGCCTGGACCGCCTTCCGTACCGTCACCAACGCCCGCTGGTCGCACGGCAACACCGTGCTCATCGGCGACGCCGCCCACACCGCGCACTTCTCCATCGGCTCCGGCACCAAGCTGGCCGTCGAGGACGCCGTCGCCCTCGCCATCGCCGTCGGCGCCCACCCCACCCTCGACGAGGCCCTCACCGCGTACGAGACCGAGCGCCGTCCCGTCGTCGAGTCCACCCAGCGCGCGGCCGGCGCCAGCCTGCGCTGGTTCGAGGAGCTCGCCGGACACGTCGACCGGCCGCCCCGCCGCTTCGCCTTCGACCTGCTCACCCGCAGCCGCCGCGTCACCCACGCCAACCTGAAGCTGCGCGACCCGGCCTTCACCGCCGCCGTCGAGGAGGACTTCGGCTGCCCGCCCGGCACCCCGCCGATGTTCACCCCCTTCCGGCTGCGCGGACTGACCCTGCGGAACAGGGTCGTCGTCTCCCCCATGGACCTGTACGTCGCCGAGGACGGCGTCCCCGGCGACTTCCACCTCGTCCACCTCGGCTCCCGGGCCCTCGGCGGCGCCGGACTCGTCATGACCGAGATGGTCTGCGTCAGCCCCGAAGGGCGCATCACCCCCGGCTGCACCGGCCTCTGGACCGACGCCCAGGCCGCCGCCTGGGCGCGCATCGCCGACTTCGTCCACGCCTCGGCACCCGGCACCGCCCTCGGCGTCCAGCTCGGCCACTCGGGCCGCAAGGGCTCCACCCGCCGCATGTGGGAGGGGATCGACCAGCCCCTCCCCGAGGGCAACTGGCCACTCGTCGCCGCCTCCCCCCTCCCGTACCGGCCCGGCGTCAACCAGACCCCGGCCGCGCTCGACCGCGCCGGACTCAGCGCCGTACGCGAGCAGTTCACCGCCGCCGCCCGCCGCGCCGCCCGCAGCGGCTTCGACCTCCTCGAACTCCACTGCGCCCACGGCTACCTCCTCTCCGGCTTCCTCTCCCCGCTCACCAACCACCGCACCGACGCCTACGGCGGCGACCTCACGGCCCGCCTCCGCTACCCCCTCGAAGTCTTCGACGCGGTGCGCGAGGCATGGCCGGCCGACCGGCCGATGACCGTCCGCGTCTCCGCCACCGACTGGGCCGAGGGCGGCACCACCGCCGGGGACGCCGTCGCGATCGCCCGCGCCTTCGCGGACCACGGCGCCGACGCGATCGACGTCTCCACCGGCCAGGTCGTCCCCGACGAGGAGCCCGCCTACGGCCGCTCGTACCAGACCCCGTACGCCGACCGGATCCGCAACGAGCTCGGCGTCCCCGTCATCGCGGTCGGCGCGATCTCCTCCTGGGACGACGTCAACTCCCTGCTTCTCGCGGGCCGCGCCGACCTCTGCGCCCTCGCCCGGCCCCACCTCTACGACCCGCACTGGACCCTGCACGCGGCGGCCGAGCAGGGGTACCAGGGGCCGGCCGCCCCCTGGCCCGCCCCGTACCGCGCGGGCAGCCGCCGCCCACCCACCGGCCGCCGCGAATAGCCCTCCCTGGACGCTCGCGTATGCGGGTGCGACGCGAGACCATGGCCCGCGCACCGCCCCTCCCCTTGAATGAGGGCATGACGGAAAACAGGGGCGGGAAGGGTGCCGGGGCGGTCCTCGGCGCGGCGACGGTGGCGACGGGACTTATCGCGGGGGTGTGGTTCGCGTACGTCTGCTCGGTGATGCCGGCGCTGGCGCGCAGCGACGACCGCGTCTACGTCGAGGTGATGCGGAACATCAACGACGTGATCCAGAACCCGGTGTTCTTCACGCCGTTCTTCGGGGTGCCGGTCCTCACGGCGGTGGCCGCCTGGCAGCACCGCGCGGGCCGGGCGCGGCTCTGGACCCTCGCCGGGTTCGTACTCGGCCTGGTGGTCCTCGTGGTCACCTCGGCGGCGAACGTCCCCCTCAACGACGCCCTCGCCGCGACCAAGGACCCCGCCACCGCGCGGGCCGCCTTCGAGGGGCCCTGGGTGGCGTGGAACCTGGTCCGCGCGGTCCTGAGCACGGCTGGGTTCATCTGCCTGTTGCGGGCGCTGTCGGTACGACGCTAGTCCCCCGCCAGGAACGGCCCCACGTACTCCGCGCCCCGGTCCCTCAGCAGCTCGTGCAGGGCCGCGAAGACCTCCGCCGAGCGGCGGCCCGGCCAGTCGTCGGGAAGGAGCTCCGCCGGCAGCACCGGGTCCGCGTAGGGGAGCCGGCGCCAGGAGTCCAGGGCGAGGAGATAGTCCCGGTAGGCGTTCTCGGCGCCCGCCGGTGCCGAGCGCCAGGCCCGCAGGACCGGCCCGTGCGCCGCCAGGAACTCCTCGTGGAGCCCGGCGATCGCCGGCAGGTCCCACCAGCGGGCCACCGCCTCGGCCGTCGCCGCGTACCCGAGGTGGTCGCCCCGGAAGAGGTCCACGTACGCGGAGAGCTCCAGACGCTCCAGGGTGTTCCGGGTCTCCTCGTACAGCCGGGCGGGTGCGATCCACACGCCCGGCGCCGCCGTGCCGAAGCCCAGCCGGGCGAGCCGGGACCGCAGCAGGTGCCGCTTGTGCCGCTCGGCCTCCGGCACCGAGAAGACGGCCAGGACCCAGCCCTCGGACAGCTTCGGCTCGGTACGGGCGTAGATCCGGCGGTCACCGTCGTCCAGGAGCCGCCTGGCGTCCGCCGAGAGGGCGTACCCGGCGGCGCCGCCCGCCGTCCGGCCCGGCAGCAGCAGCCCGCGCCGCTTGAGCCGCGAGACCGAGGACCGCACCGAGGGCGCGTCCACGCCGAGCACGCCGAGCAGCCGGACGAGCGCGGCCACCGGCACCGGCGACTCGTCCGGCGCACGGCCGTAGGCGCCGTAGAGGGAGACGATCAGGGATCGGGGAGTGTGCTGCTCGGCCACGTGATCACTTTAGGGGGTGGCGCACACGTCATGCCGGTCACGCCGGGTCCCGGAGCCGGAACCGCTGGAGCTTGCCCGTGGCCGTGCGCGGCAGCGCGTCGAGGAAGACGATCTCCCGGGGTGACTTGTACGGGGCGATGCGGGCGCGGACGAAGGCCCGCAGGGCGGCGGCGGTGCTCGCGTCGCGCGGCACCCCGTCCCGTACCACCGTGTACGCCACGACCACCTGGCCGCGCAGCTCGTCCGGGCGGCCCACCACCGCCGTCTCCACGACGTCGGGGTGGTCGAGGAGCACCTCCTCGACCTGGGGGCCCGCGATGTTGTACCCGGCCGAGATGATCATGTCGTCGGCCCGTGAGACGTAACGGAACCAGCCGTCGGGCTCGCGGACGTACGTGTCGCCCGTGACGTTCCAGCCGTTCCGGACGTACTCCTCCTGGCGGGGATCGGCCAGATACCGGCAGCCGACCGGGCCGCGCACCGCGAGCAGCCCCTCCTCGCCGTCCGGGACGCCGTTGCCGTCGCGGTCGACGATCCTGGCCTGCCAGCCGGGCACCGGGCGGCCGGTGGTCCCGGGGCGGATGTCGCCGTCGGCGGCGGAGATGAAGATGTGCAGCAGCTCGGTCGCCCCGATGCCGTTGATCAGGCGCAGCCCGGTCCGCGCGTACCAGGCCTTCCAGGTCGCCTCCGGCAGGTTCTCGCCGGCCGAGACGCAGCGGCGCAGCGAGGCCACCTCCGGGGCGGTGCCCTGGGTCAGCTCGTCGAGCATCACCCGGTAGGCCGTCGGGGCGGTGAAGAGCACCGAGACCCGGTGCCGCTCGATCGCCGCGAGCAGCTGCTTCGGCCCGGCCTGTTCGAGGAGGACCGCGCTCGCCCCGGCCCGCAGGGGGAAGACGACGAGCCCGCCGAGGCCGAAGGTGAAGGCGAGCGGCGGCGAGCCGGCGAAGACGTCGTCGGGCAGCGGGCGCAGGACGCGCGCGGAGAAGGTGTCGGCGACGGCCAGGACGTCCCGGTGGAAGTGGACGCAGCCCTTGGGCCGCCCGGTCGTGCCGGAGGTGAAGGCGATCAGCGCCACGTCGTCGGCGGCGGTCGCCACCGCCTCGTACGGGCCGGGGCGGCGGTCGGCGAGGGTCAGCAGGTCGTCCGGTCCGCCCCCGCCGAAGGGGGTGACCCGCAGGCCGGGTATCCGGGCCGCGAGCAGCTCGTCGAGCACACGGGCGTCGCAGAGCGCGTGGGTGCACCGGGCGGCCTCGGCCATCACGGTCAGCTCGGGGGCTCGCTGCTGGGCCAGGACGGTGACGGCGACGCCGCCGGCCTTCATCACGGCGAGCCAGCAGGCGGCGAGCCATGGGGTGGTGGGGCCGCGCAGCAGCACCCGGTTGCCGGGCAGGACCCGTAGGTCGGTGGTGAGGACGTGGGCGATGCGGTCCACCCGCTCGCGGAGCTCCCCGTAGCTCCAGACCCCGCCTTCGCCGTCGTGGAAGGCGGGCCGGCCGGCGCCGAATCGTTCCACCGTGCGGTCGAGGAGTTCCGTGCCGCAGTTGAGCCGGTCGGGGTAGGCGAGCTCGGGGAGGTCGAAGACGAGACGCGGCCACCGCTCGGGCGGGGGCAGCCGGTCGCGGGCGAACGTGTCGAGGTGTCCCGAGGGTGTCAGCTCCATGAGTCCGTCCCCCTGTCGTGGTGGGGTCGCCCGTCGCTCCACGAGCGTATCGTGTTGGTGACGGCAGTCAACGGTTCGCGACAAAGGCGCCGGAAGGCGCCGGGAGCAGGGCGCCCGAGGGCGTCGGAGAGGGCCCACATGCCCGCATTCTCGCTCGATCCGGCACAGACCACCTGGTGTGCGGAGCTCAGCGCTCTCGCCGCCACCCGCCTGAAGCCCCTCGCGGAGAAGGGCGAACCCGGCCGGGTCAACCGCCCCCTCGTCGCCGCCCTCGGCGAGCTCGGCCTCCTCGCCCGCCTCTTCGGCGCCGGCGCCCTCGACCTCTGCCTGCTGCGCGAGTCCCTCGCCCGGACCTGCACCGAGGCCGAGACCGCCCTCGCCCTCCAGGGCCTCGGCACCCACCCCGTCGCCGCCTTCGGCACCCCGGCCCAGCGCGCCCGCTGGCTCCCCGAGGCCACCGCCGGACGCGCCGTCGCCGCCTTCGCCCTCTCCGAACCGGACGCCGGCTCCGACGCCGCCGCCCTCGCCCTCGACGCCGTCCCCGACGGGCGCGGCGGCTGGCGCCTGCACGGAGAGAAGCGCTGGATCTCGAACGCGCCCGAGGCCGACTTCGCCACCGTCTTCGCCCGCACCACCCGGGGCGCCGGAGCCCGAGGCGTCACCGCCTTCCTCGTCCCCGCCGACCGCCCCGGCCTCGGCGGGGAGCCGCTCGACATGCTCGCCCCGCACGCCCTCGGCACCCTCACCTTCGACGGCGTCCCCGTCGGCCCCGAGGACCTGCTGGGGGAGCCCGACCGGGGCTTCGGGGTCGCCATGAACACCCTGAACCTCTTCCGGCCCAGCGTCGGCGCCTTCGCCGTCGGCATGGCCCAGGCCGCCCTCGACGCCGCCCTCGCCCACACCGCCGCCCGCCCCGCCTTCGGCGGCGTCCTCGCCGACCTCCAGGCCGTCTCGCACCGCGTCGCCGAGATGGCCACCCGCACCGAGGCCGCCCGCCTCCTCGTGTACGCGGCGGCCGTCGCGTACGACGAGGGCGACCCCGACGTCCCCCGGCGCTCCGCCATGGCCAAGCTCCTGGCCACCGAGACCGCCCAGTACGTCGTCGACGCCGCCGTCCAGCTGCACGGCGCCCTCGCGCTCCAGCGCGGCCACCTCCTGGAACACCTCTACCGCGAGGTCCGCGCCCCCCGGATCTACGAGGGCGCGACGGAGGTGCAGCGCACGATCATCGCGAAGGAGCTGTACGCGAAGCTGCCGCCCGTGAAGAAGACCGCGAAGGAGGCGACCCCGTGAGCCTGCACCGTCACAACCCCGCCGAACTGTCCCCGCCCACCGGTTTCTCGCACGCCGTCACCGCCACCGGGTCCCGGCTCGTCTTCCTCGCCGGACAGACCGCCCTCGACACCGAGGGCAAGGTCGTGGGGGAGGACCTCGCCGAGCAGTTCACCACCGCCCTGGGCAACCTGCTCACCGCCCTGCGGCACGCCGGCGGCGCCCCCGCCGACCTCG
Organism: Streptomyces sp. NPDC034084; assembly: GCF_055575535.1. NCBI lineage: Bacteria > Bacillati > Actinomycetota > Actinomycetes > Kitasatosporales > Streptomycetaceae > Streptomyces > Streptomyces sp. NPDC034084. The sequence goes on along the minus strand of NZ_JBVISK010000009.1, from coordinate 56,954 downwards.
CCCGCGTCACCGTCTACACCACCGACGTCCCCGGCTACCGCGAGCACGCGCACGAACTGGGCCGCATCTGGCGCCGGTTGGCGGGCCGCGACTACCCGGCGATGGCCGTCATCGGAGTCGTACGGCTCTGGGACGAGCAGGCGCTGGTGGAGCTCGACGGCTTCGCGGTCCTCGACGAGCCCGCGCATGCTTGATCAACTGGTCGCGCGCCGGGGCCGGGCTTAGTGTCGAAAGGTGGACTGACCGGCCCAACCCTCGACCGGGGGGCGTGATGCGCCATGAACTGCCATGAGTAGGACACCGGAGCCGACGGCCCGCACGGCGACCGCTCCACGGAAACACGACGGCGACGGCAAGGGCATCGCCCTGTTCGTGATCGCCTCCTGCCAGCTGATGGTCGTCCTCGACATCACCATCGTGAACATCGCGCTCCCGCACATCCAGAGCGCACTGGACTTCTCGACCACCAGCCTCGCGTGGGTCGTCAACGCCTACACGCTCACCTTCGGCGGACTCCTCCTCCTCGGCGGGCGCGCGGGTGACATCCTCGGCCGCCGACGGGTCTTCATGTTCGGCGTCCTCCTCTTCGGACTGGCCTCGCTCTTCTGCGGCCTGGCGCAGAGCGAGTGGCAGCTGCTCGCCGCGCGGTCGCTCCAGGGCGTCGGCGGCGCCATCGCCTCCCCGACCTCGCTGTCCCTGATCTCCACGACCTTCGACGAAGGCCCCGAACGCAACAGGGCCTTCGGCGTCTTCGCCGGCGTCTCGGCCGGCGGCGGCGCGATCGGACTGGTCGCGGGAGGCATGCTCGTCGAGTGGCTCGACTGGCGCTGGATCTTCTTCGTGAACGTGCCGATCGCCGTGGTCATCGCCTTCCTGACGCCACGGCACGTCAAGGAGTCCGAGCGACACCCCGGCCACTTCGACCTCCTCGGCGCGCTCACCTCCACCCTCGGCATGGTGGCGCTGGTGTACGGCTTCATCCGGGCCGCGCAGGAGGGCTGGCGCGATCCTTACACCATCGGCTCGTTCGGCGCGGCCGTGGTGCTCCTGGCCCTCTTCCTGCTGGTGGAGCGGCGATCGCAGCAGCCCATCACCCCGCTGCACATGTTCGCCGACCGCAACCGCTCGGGCACGTACGCCATCATGCTCTGCCTGGCGGCCGCGATCTTCGGGATGTTCTTCTTCCTCACCCTCTTCGTCCAGCAGGTCCTCGGTTTCAGCCCCCTGCAGGCAGGCCTCGCCTTCCTGCCCGTCAGCGCGATCATCGCGGTCGGCGCCGGGCTCACGTCCAACCTGCTGCCGAAGTACGGCCCGAAACCCTTCATGGTGACGGGTTCGATTCTCGCGGCGGCGGGCCTGTCCTGGCTGACGCTGACCGATGTGCACTCCACCTACGCAGGCAGCATCCTCGGCCCGATCCTGGTCTTCGGCCTCGGCATGGGACTGATGTTCGTCTCGCTGACCATCATGGCGCTGTCGAACGTCGAGCCGAGGGAGTCGGGAGCCGCGTCAGGCCTGCTCAACGCCATGCAGCAGGTGGGCGGTTCACTGGGCCTCTCCATCCTGGTGACGGTCTTCGGGACGGCCAGCCGCAACGAGGCGGAGACGCAGGTGCCGGCCTTCCTGTCCCAGGCGGGCCCGCTGGAGAAGGCCCAGTTCGCGAAGACCGGCCAGCTGCCCCCGCCCTGGGCCGACCAGGTCCTCACCTCCGGCGTCTCGGCGGGCTTCGTCACGGCGGCGATCTTCGCCGTGATCGGCGCGCTGATAGCCCTCTTCGTCATCAAGGTCCGTCCCTCCGACCTCGAACGCCTCAAGGGCGGCGGCATGATGCCAGGCGCCTGACGCACACCGTGCCGCCCCTCCGTCACGGCTTCGCCGTGGCCGAGGGGCGCAGCTCGGCATAGGGCCGCTCGGGGCACGCCGTGTCGGGCGGCGCGAGCTTCAGATACGCCGTCCCGTACTGCGGGTTCTCGACCTCCTTGCCCGGCTCGGGGTCCTGGAAGCAGACCTTCCACGGATCCGCGACGCCGGGCAGCGCCACGTCGGAGTACGCGCTCTCGCGCTCGACCTTCCTGAACCCGATCGGCTTCAGCGCCTCGGAGGCGCGCGCGAAGGTCATGCCGGTGACGGCGGGCATCCTCGGCCAGGGGAGCTTCTCGCCGTCGGCGGCGGGGCAGGGCGACCCGACGCGCACGACAGCGAGGTCGAGGGCGGGCCGGTCGCCCGACCGCTGCCCGGCGGAGGTCTGGAAACAGACCGTCCACGCGTCGGCGTCCCACTGCCTGGCGTCCTGGTCGGACGCGTCGTGGGAGACGACGGAGTACCCGGCGGCGGAGGCGGCGTCCTTCGCCTCCCGGAGGCCCTTCCCCACGAGCGAGGGAGGCGCGGCGGGCTCGGGCGCGGAGGAGACCGTGATGGTGACCCGTGGCGGCCGGGCATCGTCCCGTACGGGCTTCCTCTCCGGCGGATCGCCGGCGAGGAAGGGGAGGACGAACCAGACGGCCGCGAGCACGCCGGCGAGGATCTTCCGGCTCCTCTGCCAGGGACTCAGCCACGCGAGCCCGATGCCGACGGGCGGCAGGGCGACCAACGCGACGACGACGAGCACCGGATGCTGCCACCACCGGCGCGGAGCCGGCCGCGGCGGAGTCGAGGGCGGCAGCGGGGGCGGCGGCGGGACGCTGGTGTACGGATCCACGGCCCGGATCGTAGTCGCAACCCCCACCCGGCGACAGGCAATTGGTGGCCCGGGGTGAATGCCGAGGAGTACGGGAAGAACGACATTACCTCGCGTTCTCAAATGCCGAACCGGCGGATACGGGCCTATTTGCTCGCCGCGGAGAAACCGTATGACACGTCCCGCTCTGGGGTCGTGCACCACGGATGAGACGCACTGCCACGACATGTCCAACTTCGGCATCGGAGCAGGTGGCAGGGGCTGCAACCAGCTTTCGCCACAGGCCTGTTCGCGTATTCTGCGCATGCCCCATGTCGCCGGAAGCGGCCCAAGGGTGGCAAGGAAGAACACGTTTTTCCGTGCGCCCGAAACGGCACGGAGAAGAAAGAGTGAAGGTGATGTGTGTGCACGGCATACGCAGATGGGTGCCGGTAGCGGCCGCTCTGACGCTACTGGCGGGAGTTTTTCAGGGAATTCAGGCGAGCCCGGCGGCCGCGACCGGGTGCTGGCGAGCCACGTGTTCGGGCAAGGACCCCATCCAGATGGGGTGTGACGCCGACGCGGAGATCCTTCAACAGGTGACCGAGGCGGACGGCTCGGTCGCGGTGCGGCTGATGTGGTCGCCGGAGTGTCAGGGCGTGTGGGCGAAGGTCTCCCGCGACCTCGACACCTCGCCCGACTACGTGTACCTGACGCTGTGGACGACGCGTGACCCCGACGGCGGCGTCGAGGCCTACGACACGGCGGGCAGGCTCGGCGACGGCGTGGCGGGTGCCTACACCCCGATGCAGAACTGGAAGGGCACGACCGCGAAGGCGTGCTGGAACGACGTCAACGCCCAGTACGACCCCGAACCGATGAAGTACATCATCCAGGACCCCACCGCCACCGGAGACAAGCCGGTCGACGTGAGCCTCCCGGCGCTTCACGGCAGTTGCACGGACTGGATGTGAGGAAGAGCATGCGCACGCGACGCCTTGGAAGATACTTCGCCACGAACCCGCTGATCGCCCTGAGCGTGGTGGCGGCGTCCGCCGCCCTCGTTCCCCTGGCCTCCGCGGACACCACGGCGGCCCCCGCCGCCGCGGACGGCACGACGCCCCGTCTCTTCTCCACCCCCAGCAAGGACCTGGGAGCGGACTACGCCTCCTCGTCGGACGCGATCGTGCAGGCCACCGGCGACGCCGAGGGACTCCACATCCTCGCGGCGAAGGAGAACGACGGATTCTCCTTCTACGAGATCGCCCGTCTCGATCGCAAGGAACTGTCCGACATCGGCCCGTGGACGGGCTACGTCTGCACCACGGGCTCGGGGAACTACGCGGCGGCGGTCTACGCCCCGTCGGTCTGGTCCAACGAGCCCGGCGCATATGAGCGCGGCGCCTTCGCCGCGGTGATCCGGCTCTCCGACGGCAAGGTCACCGAGATACCCGACCGGGTCAAACTGGCGTACTTCACGCCGGGTTGCGGATCCGGCGACGAGGTGGCGTTCACCTCCAGTTCGGCCACCGACACGTCCGCCGGCGCGACGACGGTGATCTCCGTCGACGCGGCCAAGGGATCGGTCTCCTCCCGGCGCACGGTCGACGGCTACCTGACGCACGTCACGCCCACCCGGAAGGGAACCGTCGGCGTGCTCGACGGCAACCTGGTGGACCTGAAGGGCAACGGCAAGAAGCTGACCGCCGGCAAGCTCGCCGCGGTGCCCGGCCCGATGTTCGCGCTGACCGCCACGGAGAACGGCGTGGACGTCGGCACGGTCGACGGCGAGAAGAGCGTCATCTCCCACTTCGACGGCAAGGGCTTCACCGAGCTGGGCCGGGCCCCGAAGGGCAAGGTCAAGCTCCTCCCCGTCGCCGACGGCGCCGCGGTCGTCGGCGAGGTGAAGGGAATCGACACCAGCAAGGCCCCGGGGCTCGCCAAGCACGCGGTGGACGGCCGCGTCGCCGGGATCTCCCGGCAGGGCCACCTGGTCACCCACTCGGTCTTCTCCGAGCAGATGAAGGGCATCACCACACGCATCGGCGCGGCCTCCTCCGAGGGCGCCGGATCGCTGACCGTCGAGGCGACCGCGCTCAAGACCGGTGCCAAGGCCACCAAGCTCGTGAACGCCGACCGCAAGCGGCCGAAGCCGGACTCGGCGCCGTCGATGGACCCGGCCGCTTTCGCCCTGCCTCTCGACGACGACGACGATCCGCGCAACTGCGGTGAGGGCGAGCCGGAGACGAAGTGCCTCTCCGGCGCCGGCGCGCCCGTCTGGGGCAAGGTCGGCACGATGGAGACACCCTGCATCGTCAAGCGCAACGACCCGAAGCGCCAGGCGCTCCAGGCCAGCGCGAACCAGGTCGAGTGGGCGGTCGACCAGGCCGTGCACGGCCGGCTGTACGTCTCCCGCGAGCAGAACTGGCACGACACGGGCCTCGCCGCCTACACCCCGCAGGGACTCTTCCCCAAGCCGGCGCTGACCGGCGGAGGCGAGATCCCCGCGCAGGTCATGCTGGGCATCCTCGCCCAGGAGTCCAACTTCAAGCAGGCCTCCTGGCACTCCATGAACGGCGACTCGGGCAACGTCACCCGGTCCGACTGGTTCGGCAACCTGAACGGCATCCACGGCTACCCCAACCGTGAGAAGGCCGACTGCGGCTACGGCATCGCCCAGGTGACCACCGGCATGTCGGAGAAGCACGACTCCCAGCTGGACACCCTGCGCGCGGGCGCCGTCACCACGGACTACGCGGCGAACATCGCCGCCGGTCTCGGCATTCTGGCCGAGAAGTGGAACCAGCTCAAGGCCCTGGGCATGACGGCCAACGACGGCAACCCGGCCTACATCGAGAACTGGTACATGGCGCTGTGGGGCTACAACTCCGGCGTCTACACCTCCGGTTCCGTCGGCCTCGGCTTCTTCAACAACCCGGTCAACCCGAGCTACCCGGCCGACCGTCAGCCGTTCCTCCGCTACAGCTACAACGACGCCTCCCGCCCCGGCGAGTGGAACTACTCGGAGAAGATCCTCGGCTGGGCGGAGACGCCCCAGCTGACCTGGAACGCCGAGGAGTCGTACTCCGAGCCGACCATGCCGATGGGCGTCATCAAGATCCCGCCGCGCACCCTGTTCTGTTCGCCGTCCATCAACGCCTGCACCCCCACCGCGGCCGACCCGTGCCCGACCTGGGACGACCAGTGCCGCTGGAGCGGCAGCGCGGACTGGATGGGCGGGCAGAACACCGGCAACTCCAGCACCGAAAAGCTCAGTTACTCGCTCGGATCGGGAGAACCCGCGCTCCAGAGCAAGTACGGTCACGGCCCCTGCATCGACCACCCGAGCGTCTACACCAACGCGATCATCGTCGATGACCTCGGAGAGCACGAGGACACCTACGGCTGCGGGGACTTCGAGGGCGCCGACGACGGCAAGTTCACCCTCCAGGCCGGCGACAGCGTCACCACGCTGAGGAGCGATGGCACCTTCCGCGCGACCCCCTACATCGCCCCGCTCGACCTGCACCAGCTCGGCGCCGGGTACGACCACCACGTCTACTTCACGCACAGTTACCCGTACACCGAGCCGTTCCACCAGGTCACCGGCCGGTGGCAGGTCAACCAGGAGAAGCTGCCCTCCGGAGACCAGCCCGGCAAGCGCTACAAGATCTACCTGCACCTGCCCAGTCACGGCGCGGAAGCGGTCGTCCGGTACGACTTCATCCCGGGCGACAACACGGCGGGCGCCAAGCCCGACTACTGCAACGTGAACCAGGGAACCCGCAGCGCGGGCAAGGACACCTGGTTCGAGATGGGCACCTTCACCTTCTGGAAGGGGGGACGGATCGAGATGGACAACATCCAGAAGGGCGGCACCGGAGACGCGAACGTCGTGTTCGACGCGATCGCCTTCGTTCCGTACAACTACCCCGAGCCCGGTCCCTGCGGCCTCGTCGACGGTGGCGTGTGATCCGCGCCGCCCTCCGCGTCCCCGCCGTGCTGATGGCGGTCGCCATCGGCACGGCGGGGACGGCCTCCTGCAGCAGCCAGAACAGCCCCGGCACGGCGGCGCCCGAGCGCCCGAAGGCCACGGCGTCGCCTCGTCCCGCGCCGTCCACCACGACGAGGACCGCTCCGCACGCCGCCGACCTGCCGAAGCACGCGGTGTCGGGCGACAAGAGGCCCGGCTTCGGCACGGCGGACACGATGGCCACCGGATACACCGGGAAGGAATTCCTCGCCGGCCTCGCGAAGACCTGGACGCTGAAACTGGACAAGCCCGTCGAACAGGAGATGCCCGACGGGAAGAAGAGGACGTACGTCAACGGCCGCGGCGGAAAAGGGAGGACGGTCTCGGCCGGATACGCCGACCACACCCACATGTCGTCCCTCGTCTGCCGGACCAGCGCGAACCAGTCCGACGCCCTCGGCTTCCTCGCCGCCTGCACCGGTCTGGACGTGGCGGGAGTCGATCACGGCAAGGCGTCCTCCTGGCTTGATCAGGCGAAGAAGGAGACCGATTCCCTGTACGAGAAAAAGGTCGCCGAGACCGGAAACAAGAAGGAGTACGTCGTCAGCGGCGTATTCACCTCGGGCCCCGTGGTGATGGTCCTGCACCGGGCCTACGCCACGTACTCCCTGAGAATCCTCGGAGGCGCGGTGGCCTAGAGCGGCCGCCCTCCGGAACACGAAGGTCCCTGCCGATGACGGCAGGGACCTTCCCTCTGCGAGAACGCGCGGACATCAGCAGATGAGCTCCGCGGACTTCTCCTTGTACTCCCGCATCTCCCCGGCCTCGTAGCCCGCCGCCTTGAGGCTCTCCATCAGCGCGGCCGTGTCGCCGCACAGCCGGGGAAGCTGCTCATCGAGGTAGGACTTGACGCCGTCGGCCGGCAGTCCTTCCCACTTCTCCTTGATGTCCTGGTTCTTCTCGTGCGCGTAGGAGAACTTGACCCATTCCTTTTCGCGGTCGCTCAGCCGGGAGGTGTCGACAGTGGTGTCGCTTTCCCCGCCGCCCCCGCACGAGGCGACCATGAGAACGGCGGCCACCGCGAGACATATACGCGCTTTGTTCACAATGCTCTCTTCCGAATGGATCCGAGAGGCGCATTGTAAACAGCCGTCAGATATCGCGGAAGATCTCGATCTGGGCGCCGATCGAGTTGAGGCGTTCCGCGAGGTCCTCGTAGCCGCGGTTGATGACGTACACGTTGCGGAGGACGGAGGTGCCCTCGGCGGCCATCATCGCGAGGAGGACGACCACGGCCGGGCGGAGGGCCGGCGGGCACATCATCTCGGCGGCGCGCCAGCGGGTCGGGCCCTCCACCAGGACCCGGTGGGGGTCGAGGAGCTGGAGGCGGCCGCCGAGGCGGTTGAGGTCCGTGAGGTAGATGGCGCGGTTGTCGTAGACCCAGTCGTGGATGAGGGTCTTGCCCTGGGCCGTCGCCGCGATCGCCGCGAAGAAGGGGACGTTGTCGATGTTCAGGCCCGGGAACGGCATCGGGTGGATCTTGTCGATCGGCGCCTCCAGCTTCGAGGGGCGGACCGTCAGGTCGACCAGGCGGGTGCGGCCGTTGTCCGCCGGGTACTCCGCCGAGCGGTCGTGGTCGAGGCCCATCTCCTCCAGGACCGCGAGCTCGATCTCCATGAACTCGATCGGGACCCGGCGGATCGTCAGCTCCGACTCGGTGACGACCGCGGCGGCGAGCAGGCTCATCGCCTCGACCGGGTCCTCGGAGGGGGAGTAGTCGACGTCCACGTCGATCTGCGGGACGCCGTGCACGGTCAGGGTGGTGGTACCGATGCCGTCGACGCGGACACCGAGGGCCTCCAGGAAGAAGCAGAGGTCCTGGACCATGTAGTTGGAGGAGGCGTTGCGGATGACGGTCACGCCGTCGTGGCGGGCCGCCGCCAGGAGCGCGTTCTCGGTCACGGTGTCGCCGCGCTCGGTCAGGACGATCGGGCGGCCGGGGGAGACGGAGCGCTCGACCTGGGCGTGGTAGATGCCCTCGGTGGCCGTGACCTCCAGGCCGAAGCGGCGCAGCGCGATCATGTGCGGCTCGATCGTGCGCGTACCGAGGTCGCAGCCGCCGGCGTACGGCAGCCGGAAGCGGTCCATGCGGTGCAGCAGCGGCCCGAGGAACATGATGATCGAGCGGGTGCGGATCGCTGCCTCGGCGTCGATGGACTCCATGTCGAGCTCGGCCGGGGGCACGATCTCCAGGTCCACGCCGTCGTTGATCCAGCGGGTGCGGACGCCGATGGAGTTGAGAACCTCCAGGAGCCGGAAGACCTCCTCGATGCGGGCGACCCGGCGCAGGACGGTGCGGCCCTTGTTGAGGAGCGAGGCGCAGAGCAGCGCGACGCAGGCGTTCTTGCTCGTCTTGACGTCGATGGCGCCGGAGAGACGGCGCCGGCCGACGACCCGGAGGTGCATCGGCCCCGCGTACCCCAGGGACACGATCTCGCTGTCGAGGGCCTCGCCGATCCGGGCGATCATCTCAAGGCTGATGTTCTGGTTGCCGCGCTCGATCCGGTTGACGGCGCTCTGGCTCGTGGCCAGCGCTTCGGCGAGCTGCGTCTGCGTCCAGCCGCGGTGCTGCCGGGCGTCACGGATGAGCTTGCCGATACGTACGAGGTAGTCGTCTGCCATGGCGTCACGTTATCTCAGATATGAGATGTGGTGATCACTGGGATAGTGCGTTCGGGTGATATCCCGTCACCTTCGTCAGGCTATGACCAGATTGCCCTAACCGGGGAGGTTCAGCGCGGTGGGATGGCGCGGCTCGTACAGGGGGAGCTCCGTACCGCTCGGCAGCCGTACCGCAGCGAGCAGCCCCCAGCCCTGGTCGGTGATGGCCCGTGAAATCTCCGCGCCCCGGTCCTCCAGCGTGGTGAGCGTACGCGTGAGGTCGTCGCACATGAGATACACCTCGTGCTTCGGCTCGTCCGAGGTCGGGTGCACCGCGATCTCGGCGGGCGGCAGCCGGAAGATGAGCCAGCCGCCCCCGGCGTCCACGTGCTCGAAGCCGACGACGTCCTTGAGGAAGGCCCGGTCGGCCTCCGCGTCCCGGGTGTAGAGAATCACATGCGCGCCGCTGAACATGGATCGATCGTCGGGCGCGCGGGCCACCGCGGCAATCGGGGGGCATCCGTTCGGGGCGCGCGCATCCCCGGATCCGGGAGCCCCCGCCTGGATCCTGGACCCCTGAAAATCCGCTGGCGGGGCACCGCGCCCCCTGCTAACTTTCCGGAGGCCGTGCGAGAGAACGAGGAGGTGGTACCCGTGAACGCAGTATCGACATGGGTGCTCCCCTCCGGGGTCACGGTCGGACGATAGGCAGGTCGTCCGGGAGCGCCGTTCCAGAGCACTCTCGAAAGGCACGACCATGCACTTCACCTCCGAGCGACGCCTCGACGACGGCGTCCTCGAACGCGAATTCACCCTCGGCGAGATCCCCGGCACCCTGTGGACGCCCGCATCCGCCGCGCCGGTCCCGCTGATCCTCATGGCTCACAACAACGGCCTGCCCAGGACGGCGGACCGACTCGTGGCCCGGGCCCGGCACTCCGCGGCGTACGGCTACGCGGTGGCCACCATCGACGCCGCCGGATGCGGCGACCGGCCCCGCTCCGCCGCGGACGAGCAGGCCCGCGCCGAGCTCCGCCGGGCGATGCGGGCCGGTGAGCCGGTCGACGAGATCTTCGAGTCCTTCATCGGCCCGCTCGTCGACGACGCGGCCCCGGAGTGGCGGGCCACCCTGGACGCCGTCCTCGCGTTGCCCGGGATCGGCGGCCCGGTCGGGTACTCGGGGTGGACCGCCCTCGGAATCCGCCTCGCCGTGACCGAGCCGCGCATCGCGGCCGCAGGCTTCTTCGCCGGGGGATACGTCCCCCGCGCCCAGCGCGAGGAGGCCCGCCGGGTCACCGTGCCGCTGCTCTTCCTGCTCCAGTGGGATGACGAGGGAAACCCCCGGCAGCGCGCCCTGGACCTCTTCGACGCCTTCGGCACCGAGGAGAAGACACTGCACGCCAACATGGGCGGTCACACCGGCACCCCGTGGTTCGAGGTGGACGACGGGAACCGGTTCTTCGGCCGGCACCTGAAGTGAGGGGTCCGGAGTCGGCCGCCTGAAGTAAGGCCTTCTGCGCAAGCAGAGGCACGCCAGGCATGACCGGGCGGCGGCGATGTACTAGAGTTATCTCGACATCGAGATATCTGCCGAGGCGCACCGCTGCCGCCACCCTGGTAAGGGTTACCTAACTTAGCCTTACCTTAGCGGATCGACGACGTGTACGTGGCGGCAGGATGTGGTGGAACGCGCACATATATGAAGGAGACTGTCGTGTCGGCGAACAGCTTCGACGCCCGCAGCACGCTGCGCGTGGGCGACGAGTCGTACGAGATCTTCAAGCTGGACAAGGTCGAGGGCTCCGCGCGCCTCCCTTACAGCCTGAAGGTCCTCCTGGAGAACCTGCTCCGCACCGAGGACGGCGCGAACATCACCGCCGACCACATCCGGGCCCTCGGCGAATGGGACTCGCAGGCTCAGCCGAGCCAGGAGATCCAGTTCACGCCCGCCCGCGTGATCATGCAGGACTTCACCGGTGTGCCCTGTGTCGTCGACCTCGCCACCATGCGTGAGGCCGTCAAGGAGCTCGGCGGCGACCCGGCGAAGATCAACCCGCTCGCCCCGGCCGAGCTGGTCATCGACCACTCGGTCATCGCCGACAAGTTCGGCACCAAGGACGCCTTCGGCCAGAACGTCGAGCTGGAGTACGGCCGCAACAAGGAGCGCTACCAGTTCCTGCGCTGGGGCCAGACCGCCTTCGACGAGTTCAAGGTCGTCCCGCCCGGCACCGGCATCGTCCACCAGGTGAACATCGAGCACCTGGCCCGCACCGTCATGGTCCGCAACGGCCAGGCGTACCCCGACACCCTCGTCGGCACCGACTCGCACACCACCATGGTCAACGGCCTCGGTGTGCTCGGCTGGGGCGTCGGCGGCATCGAGGCCGAGGCCGCGATGCTCGGCCAGCCGGTCTCCATGCTCATCCCGCGCGTCGTCGGCTTCAAGCTGACCGGCGAGCTCCCCACCGGCACCACCGCCACCGACCTGGTCCTCACGATCACCGAGATGCTGCGCAAGCACGGCGTCGTCGGCAAGTTCGTCGAGTTCTACGGCGAGGGCGTCGCCGCGACCTCCCTCGCGAACCGCGCCACCATCGGCAACATGTCGCCGGAGTTCGGTTCCACCGCCGCGATCTTCCCGATCGACGACGAGACCCTGAAGTACCTCAAGCTCACCGGCCGCTCCGAGCAGCAGGTCGCGCTCGTCGAGGCGTACGCCAAGGAGCAGGGCCTCTGGCTCGACCCGGCCGCCGAGCCCGACTTCTCCGAGAAGCTGGAGCTCGACCTCTCCACGGTCGTCCCGTCCATCGCCGGCCCGAAGCGCCCGCAGGACCGCATCGTCCTCGCGAACGCCGCCGCGCAGTTCGCCCAGGACGTCCGCAACTACGTCGACGAGGTCGACGAGGCGGGCAAGGAGTCCTTCCCGGCCTCCGACGCCCCGGCCAACCACCCCAACGGTGCCCCGTCGAAGCCGGTCCAGGTGACCGCCCCCGACGGCTCCACCTACGAGATCGACCACGGCGCCGTCACCGTCGCCGCGATCACCTCCTGCACCAACACCTCGAACCCGTACGTGATGGTCGCCGCCGCGCTCGTCGCGAAGAAGGCCGTCGAGAAGGGCCTGACCCGCAAGCCGTGGGTCAAGACCACCCTCGCCCCGGGCTCGAAGGTCGTCACCGACTACTTCGACAAGGCGGGCCTCACCCCGTACCTCGACAAGGTCGGCTTCAACCTCGTCGGCTACGGCTGCACCACCTGCATCGGCAACTCCGGCCCGCTGCCGGAGGAGGTCTCCAAGGCCGTCAACGAGCACGACCTGGCCGTGACCTCGGTCCTCTCGGGCAACCGCAACTTCGAGGGCCGCATCAACCCCGACGTCAAGATGAACTACCTGGCCTCCCCGCCGCTGGTCGTCGCGTACGCCATCGCGGGCTCCATGAAGGTGGACATCACCAAGGACGCCCTCGGCGTCGACCAGGACGGCAAGCCCGTCTACCTGGCCGACATCTGGCCGTCGGAGGCCGAGGTCAACGACGTCGTCGCCAACGCCATCGGCGAGGACATGTTCAGCAAGTCCTACCAGGACGTGTTCGCGGGCGACGCCCAGTGGCAGGCGCTGCCGATCCCGACCGGCAACACCTTCGAGTGGGACGCCGAGTCCACCTACGTCCGCAAGCCCCCGTACTTCGAGGGCATGACGATGGAGACCACGCCGGTCACCGACATCACCGGTGCCCGCGTCCTGGCCAAGCTGGGCGACTCGGTCACCACCGACCACATCTCCCCGGCCGGCGCCATCAAGGCCGACACCCCGGCCGGCAAGTACCTCACCGAGCACGGTGTGGAGCGTCGTGACTTCAACTCCTACGGCTCGCGCCGAGGCAACCACGAGGTCATGATCCGCGGCACCTTCGCCAACATCCGCCTGCGCAACCAGATCGCGCCGGGCACCGAGGGCGGCTACACCCGCGACTTCACCCAGCCTGACGGCCCGGTGAGCTTCATCTACGACGCCTCGCAGAACTACCAGGCCGCCGGCACCCCGCTGGTCATCCTGGGCGGCAAGGAGTACGGCTCCGGCTCGTCCCGCGACTGGGCCGCCAAGGGCACCGCGCTCCTCGGCGTCAAGGCCGTCATCACCGAGTCGTACGAGCGCATCCACCGCTCGAACCTCATCGGCATGGGCGTCCTGCCGCTGCAGTTCCCGGCCGGCCAGACGGCCGACTCGCTCGGCCTGACCGGTGAGGAGACCTTCTCCATCACCGGCGTCACGCAGCTGAACGAGGGCACCACGCCGAGCACGGTCAAGGTCACCACCGACACCGGTGTCGAGTTCGACGCGGTCGTCCGCATCGACACCCCCGGTGAGGCGGACTACTACCGCAACGGCGGCATCATGCAGTACGTGCTCCGCAACCTGATCCGCGGCTGACGCATCGGGTGAACGGCAAGGGCCCCGCTCCTCGGAAGAGGAGCGGGGCCCTTTCGTTCGTCACACGCGCCGTCTCGCGACGGGAGCGGGATCAGAACATGAGGCGGTACGAGTTCCAGCCGCTGGTGCCGATCTTCACGCGCGGCTTGAACGGCGTGTTGCCGTTCGCGGTGCCCTTGTACAGCCACAGGGCGCCGGCACCGTCACGGGCGATCACGTCGGTGATGCCGTCGATGTCGATGTCACCGACCGAGAGGATGTTGTTGTAGATGCCCCAGCCGCTGCCGATCTTGGTGCGGGTGCCGAACGGCGCCTTGTAGTTGCCGGTGCCGCGGTACAGCCACAGGGTGCCGTTGCCGTCGCGGGCGACGAGGTCGTCCTTGCCGTCGCCGCTCAGGTCGCCCTTTCCGGCGATCTGGTTGTAGATGCCCCAGCCGGTGCCCACCTTGTAGCGGCTGGTGAGCTTGCCGTTGCCGTAGCCCAGGTACAGCCACAGCGTGCCGTAGCTGTCACGGGCGAGCACGTCGTCGGCCGTGCCGCCACCGAGCTGGCCGGCGGACAGGACCTTGTTGTAGATGCTCCAGCCGGTGCCGATCGAGACCGGGTCGGCACCGAACTTCAGGTACGACAGGCGGCCCGCGGTGACGTCCCAGATGCCGTCCGAGTAGCCGTCGTGGTCCTGGTCGACCTGCGTGATGAACTTGGCGTTGTTCCAGCCGTAGCCGGAGTAGACGCGCGCGTCGAGGCCGCCCTCGCCGCTCGGCGGGTAGCCGTACATGTCGCCGCGGGAGTCGATGCCGTACAGGGCGTTCACCTGGGCGTCGCTGGTGGCGGCGAAGGCGCTCGCGTTCGACGAGGGCTGCGAGGCGGCGGACGCCGTCCGCTCCTGCGGCGCGTCAGCGGCGACGGCGGCCGTCGTGGTGCCGACCAGGGCGGCCGTGATCGCCGCGACCGTGACACGGGACAGGATGCCCGTGCGGTTCAGGCCAGAAGAGTTGGCCACGTATTACTCCAGATCCGTATGGAATGAGGCAGGTCCCGCCGCACGCCCGTGCCGGAGGCAGGGGGTGGCGGGGTCTCTATGATCCAGGATCCTTCTCACGAGATCTTCACCGGGCAACTGGTTTGTGACACAACTGTTTCGATGTCGAGCGTATGTCCCCCTTTGCCCCCTTGGCCGCGGGCTCAGGCCGGGCGCCGGTGCGGCCCCGGGCGATGGGGTGATTCTGATGCCGTGTCAAGGGTGTCGCGTGGCGAATGGTTGGACGAAACGCCGCAGATCCAGCGTGCTTATCCCGGAGGTCTCAACTCGGGAAAGATGGGCGTGCAAACCTGGTTTCGATCTTGCTCCCGTGAAGGGAAGTGGACTATACCTGTCGGCGTCCAGCCAGTCGGAGTGATCCGACGACGGCCCGACGCGTGCACGACCCGGCTGCAAATGACCGCGGTGGCGGGGCCCTTCGCCTGTGGCGAGTGAGTACGGGCGACCGGTACACCGCCTGAGTCCTGAATGAAGGCGAGGACTTGAGCATGGGATCCACCTCCGCACACAACGATGAGGGCCTCGGCCGTCGCGATCTGATCAAGCGTTCCGCCGCTATCGGTCTGATCTCCGTGCCGACCATGGGCTTCCTGTCCGCCTGCGCGAGCAGTGACAGCGGTGGCAACGGAAAGGTCGAGAAGGGTACGAAGTCCGACAAGAACCCGCTCGGGGTGAACGAGTCGGCACCGCTCGATTTCGTCCTCTTCGACGGCGGATTCGGACAGGAGTACGCCAAGGACGCGATCAAGGTCTACGAGACCAATTACCCCAAGGCGAGCGTCAAGTTCACGCCGACCCAGAAGATCACCACCACGCTCCAGCCGCGCTTCAACGGCGGCACCCCGCCCGACCTCATCGACAACTCCGGCGCCGAGCAGATGGACATGGGTGTCCTCGTCGGCCAGAAGCAGCTGGCGGACCTCACCCCGCTCCTGGACGCGCCGTCCGTCGACGACCCGAGCAAGAAGGTCCGCGACACCCTGCGGCCCGGCATCGTCGAGATGGGCCAGTTCGACGGTGACCCGGTGTGGATCATGTACTACGCCTACACGATCTACGGCGTCTGGTACTCGCAGAAGCTGCTCGACTCCCTCGACGCGAAGTACCCCGAGACCTGGGACGAGATGCTGGCCGTCTGCGAGAAGGCCAAGAAGAAGGGCATCGCCGGCTGGACGTACGCCGGCAAGCACCCGTACTACGTCCCGTTCTCCCTCTACCCGATGATCGGCAAGGTCGGCGGCCGCGAGGTACTCGACGCCATCGACAACCTGGAGCCGAAGGCCTGGGAGCACCCCGCCGTCAAGGCCTGTTTCGAGGCGTACTACGAGCTGGTCAGGAAGGGGTACATCCTCAAGGGCACCCCGGGTCTCGACCACATCCAGTCGCAGACCGCCTGGACCGAGGGCAAGGCGCTGTTCATCCCGAACGGCTCCTGGGTCGAGAACGAGGCCGCGAAGACCATGCCGGCCGACTTCGACCTGGCCGTGTCCGCCCCGACCGGCATCGACTCCTCCGACAAGATGCCCTTCGGCACCATCTGGGCCTCCGGCGGCGAGCCCTTCATCGTCCCGGCGAAGGCGAAGAACCTGGAGGGTGGCCTGGAGCAGCTGCGCATCATGCTCAGCGAGGCCTCCTCGAAGAACTTCACCAAGTCGGTGAAGTCCCTGACCGCCTACAACGGCGGCACCGACGGCATCGAGCTGACCCCGGGCCTCAAGTCCGGTGTCGCGGCCCTGGAGAAGGCCGGCCAGAACGTCGTCAACCCGCGTCTCCAGGACTGGTACGTCGCCCTCCAGAAGGAGAAGATCGGCGTCGCCGGCATCGGCGAGATGATGGCCGGCCGCGCGACCCCGGCGGAGACCATCAAGAAGATCCAGAAATTCGCCGATGAAGCGGCCAAGGACTCGAGCATCAAGCACTACAAGCACTGACCAACACCGCCGGGGCCCCTTCCCGCCGACCGGGAGCGGGCTCCGGCCCCTTGGCGCGCGGCACGAGCGGCGCGCGGCACCAGCGGCGCGTCACCGCGGGAAGATCGGGGTCGGTAGGAATGCAGCACGGCAAGTACCGTTTCATCGTGGGGTTCCTGGCGGCCCCCCTCGCGCTCTACGCGCTGTTCGTGATCTGGCCGTTCATCCAGTCCATCTACTACTCGTTCACGAACTGGTCCGGACTGAGTCCCGAATTCGGGATGGTCGGATTCGACAACTACAGCAGAATGCTGGACGACGAGGTCTTCTGGAAATCCCTCCAGCACAGCCTGACCTTCGCGGTGGTGCTGCCCCTCGTGACCGTGGGGCTCGCGCTCTTCTTCGCCTTCATGCTCAATGTCGGAGGCCGGCGCCGCAGGGGCGCGGCGATCGCGGGTGTGCGCGGTTCCTCGTTCTACAAGATCGTCTACTTCTTCCCGCAGGTGCTGTCGATCGCGATCGTCGCCCTGCTCTTCCAGTTCGCGTACAACCCGAACAGCGGAGCCATCAACTCCGTCCTGCAGGGAATCGGTCTCGGCAGCGTCCAGCCGGACTGGCTCGGTGACCCGGACCTCGCCCTCATCTGCGTGATGGTGGTCCTCGTCTGGTCGACGGTCGGATTCTTCGTCGTCCTCTTCTCGGCCGGCATGGCGTCCATTCCGAGGGACTTCTACGAGGCGGCCCTGCTCGACGGCGCGAACCGCTTCACCACCTTCTTCAAGATCACCCTGCCGCTGCTCTGGGACACCGTGCAGTCGGGCTGGATCTACATGGGCATCCTCGCGCTCGGCGCGGAGTCCTTCGCCGTCGTCCAGATCATGACCGTCGGCCCCAACGGCGGCGGGCCCGACTACTCCACCATCGTCCTTCCGCTGTACGTGTACCAGAAGGCGTTCCGGGACGGTCAGGCCGCCTACGCAACGACCATCGGTGTCGCGCTCCTCGTCGTCACGCTCGCCTTCGCGGCCCTCGTGATGAAGCTGGGCCGGCGCGAGCGGCTGGAGTTCTGATGAAGACGACCGACACTGCCACCACCGGCGTCGAGACCCCCGGCTCCCCGGCAGGCCCGGGCCCCGCGGTCACCAGGACGACGGCGCCCGCCCCGCGCAGGACCGCCAAGGCGGAGGGCGCGACCCTCAACGTCTTCTCGCACGGCGTCCTGATCGTCTGGGCCATCATGGTCGTCATGCCGCTGCTCTGGGCGGTCATGACCTCCTTCAAGACCGACCGGGCGATCTTCACCTCCCCGTGGGCGCTGCCCGACAGGCTGCACTTCGAGAACTGGTCGCGGGCCTGGACCGAGGCGCACATGAGCGACTACTTCGTGAACACCCTCCTGGTGGTCGGCGGCTCGCTCCTCGGCACGCTCCTCTTCGGCTCGATGGCGGCCTATGTCCTGGCCCGCTTCGAGTTCCCGGGCAACCGCTTCATCTACTACCTCTTCATCGGGGGGATGAGCTTCCCGATCATCCTGGCGCTCGTGCCGCTCTTCTACGTGATGCAGAACATGGGCCTGCTGAACACGCTGCACGGCCTGATCCTGGTCTACATCGCGTACTCGCTGCCGTTCACCGTCTTCTTCCTCACGGCCTTCTTCCGCACCCTGCCTACCTCGGTGGCGGAAGCGGCCTTCGTGGACGGCGCCTCGCACACCCGGACCTTCTTCCAGGTGATGCTGCCGATGGCGAAGCCCGGTCTCATCAGCGTCGCCATCTTCAACTTCCTCGGTCAGTGGAACCAGTACCTGCTGCCGACCGTGCTCAACACGGAGCCGGACCGGAAGGTGCTCTCGCAGGGCCTGGTCCAGCTGGCCGTGAGCCAGGGCTACAAGGGCGACTGGTCCGGTCTCTTCGCCGGCCTGGTGATGGCGATGCTCCCGGTCCTCACCGCGTACATCATCTTCCAGAGGCAGGTGGTGGCCGGCCTCACCGCCGGCGCCGTGAAGTAACCCCGCTCCCGCGGCCAGGGGCCCCCGGCGCAGCCGCGCCGGGGGCCCCGCGCGTCGTGTGACACTCACCGTCCGACACTCAAGGTCTTGACGGGGACCAAGCCGAAAGCGTCCCCTTAGAGTTCACATGTTGGAGAAAACGGTGGGAGTGAGTGAGTCGATGGAGACTCCGGGGTCGCAGACGTCTCTGCACAGGGCCAATCTCGAACGGGTCGTCCGGGCGGTGCGTATGGCCGGCTCGCTCACCCAGGCGGAGATCGCCCGGGCGACGGGCCTCTCCGCCGCCACGGTCTCCAACATCGTGCGGGAGTTGAAGGACGGCGGCACCGTAGAGGTCACACCCACCTCCGCGGGCGGCCGCCGGGCCCGCAGCGTCTCGCTCTCCGGCGACGCCGGCATCGTGATCGGCGTGGACTTCGGCCACACGCATCTCCGCGTCGCCGTCGGCAACCTCGCTCACCAGGTGCTCGCCGAGGAGGCCGAGCCGCTCGACGTCGACGCCTCCGCCGCCGAGGGCTTCGACCGGGCCGAGCAGCTGGTCAAGCGGCTGATCAGGGCCACCGGCATCGGCCCCGACAAGGTCATCGGCGTCGGCCTCGGCGTACCGGGCCCGATCGACGTCTCCTCCGGGACGCTCGGCTCGACCTCGATCCTGCCGGGCTGGAGCGGCATCAACCCCGCCGAGGAGCTCTCCGGCCGGCTCGGCGTCCCCGTGCACGTCGACAACGACGCCAACCTCGGCGCGCTCGGTGAGCTGGTCTGGGGCAGCGGCCGGGGCGTCACGGACCTCGCCTACATCAAGGTGGCCAGCGGCGTCGGCGCCGGGCTCGTCATCGACGGGCGGGTCTACCGGGGGCCCGGCGGCACCGCCGGGGAGATCGGGCACATCACCCTGGACGAGTCGGGGCCCGTCTGCCGCTGTGGCAACCGCGGCTGCCTGGAGACCTTCACCGCCGCGCGGTACGTCCTGCCCCTGCTCCAGCCGAGCCACGGCCCCGACCTGACCATGGAGCGTGTCGTCCAGCTGGCCCGCGACGGCGACCCCGGCTGCCGCCGGGTGATCGCCGACGTCGGACGGCACATCGGCAGCGGCATCGCCAACCTCTGCAACCTGCTCAACCCCAGCCGCGTGGTCCTCGGCGGCGACCTCGCCGAGGCCGGTGAGCTGGTCCTCGCGCCCATCAGGGACTCCGTCTCGCGGTACGCGATCCCCAGCGCCGCCCGCCAGCTCTCGCTCGCCCAGGGGGCGCTGGGCGGCCGCGCCGAGGTGCTCGGCGCCCTCGCCCTCGTGCTGAGCGAAATGGGCGATTCGACCCTGTTGGAGAGTGCGCTGCCCGCGGCCGCGCCGGTCTCGCGCCTTGCCTTCACTTAGATAACGAACACCACCGTTGTCATCTCGTTAAGGATTTACTTCTTGACGTCAACGTTGCGGCCGAGTTGACTTCGTGCCACCTCGGCCGCAACGTCGCGGCCTCGTCAGGGAGGCAACCCCACATGAACGCAGTGACGCGTCGTGCCGTCATAGCCACGGCCGCGGTCTCGATGGCCTTCTCGCTCGCCGCCTGCGGCCAGGCCGGCGGCGGCGACAGCGGAGACAAGGGCAGCTCGACCAAGATCGGTCTGCTCCTTCCCGAGAACAAGACCTCGCGCTACGAGGCCCTCGACAAGCCCCAGTTCGAGAAGGCCGTCAAGGCCGCCTGCTCCGACTGCGAGATCGTCTACAACAACGCGGTCTCCGACGTCGTGAAGCAGAAGCAGCAGTTCGACCAGCTGATCGCCGACGGCGTCAAGGTCATCGCCCTCGACCCGGTGGACGCCGCCAAGGCCGCGGGCTGGGTCAAGGACGCGAAGGCCAAGGGCGTCAAGGTCGTCGCGTACGACCGCGCCGTCCCGGGCGCCGACGCCTACGTCAGCCACGACAACAACAAGGTCGGCGAGCTCCAGGGCCAGGCCCTGCTGGCCGCCCTCGGCCCGAAGGCCGCCACCGCCAACGTCGTGATGATCAACGGCGACGAGAAGGACCCGAACGCCGCCCTGTTCAAGAAGGGCGCCCACACCGCGCTCGACGGCAAGGTCGGCAAGATCGCCTACGAGGCCTCCGGCGAGTGGGACCCGAAGGTCGCGGGCGAGAAGATGTCCGCCGCGATCTCCTCGGTCGGCAAGGACAAGATCGGCGCCGTCTACTCCGCGAACGACGGCATGGCCGGCGGCATCATCACCTCCCTCGAGAACGCCGGCGTCAAGGGCATCCCGGTGGGCGGCCAGGACGCCGAGGTCGCGGGCGTCCAGCGCATCATCGCCGGCTCCCAGACCTTCACCATCTACAAGTCGCCGCTCCAGCTGGCCCCCGAGGCCGCCAAGTTCGCGGTGAACCTGCTCAAGGGCAAGGACCTGGGCGCCCAGGGCTCGACCGACGGCGTGCCCTCCACGCTGTTCGCCCCGGTCGTGGTCGACAAGACCAACATCCAGACCACGGTCGTCAAGGACGGCATCTACAAGGCCGCCGACCTCTGCACCGCGGACCTCGCCGCCAAGTGCACCGAGCTGGGCGTCAAGTAACCCCGCCCGACCCGGCCGGGCCCCCGCGGGCCCGGCGCCACGGATCCCGCCCGTCCGTCTCCCCTCTCCGAGGGCCCCGTACGGCCCCGCGTACAGAGGGTGAAGACCCCCGGTGACGAAGACCGGCGACGGCGTACGGATCCGCCCCCAGCCCGTCCGGCCCCCGGCCGACCCAGACCCCGCTGTCGGTCCGGGGGCCGGACGAGCACAGCCCCCCTCGAAACTTCGGCGCTGCACCGGTGGCGCGACATGCCGCCGCCCCCCGGGCGGCGAAGGAGTTGGTTCACGTGTCCCAGACGCCCGTGCTGGCGTTGCGCGGGATCTTCAAGCGGTTCGGAGCGGTTCAGGTCCTCTCCGGTGTCGATCTCGAAGTCCACGCAGGAGAGGTCGTCGCGCTCGTCGGCGACAACGGAGCGGGAAAGTCCACGCTGGTCAAGACGATCGCCGGCGTGCACCCCATCGACGAGGGCGTCATCGAGTGGGAGGGCGAGCGCGTCGAGATCCAGCGGCCGCACGACTCCCAGAACCTCGGTGTCGCGACCGTCTACCAGGACCTCGCGCTCTGCGACAACCTCGACGTCGTCGCCAACCTGTTCCTCGGCCGCGAGATCAAGAAGGGCGGCGTCCTCGACGAGGTCGCCATGGAGAAGCGCGCCAAGGACCTGCTCTCCACGCTCTCCATCCGCATCCCCAGCGTCCGCATCCCCGTCGCCGCCCTCTCCGGCGGCCAGCGGCAGGTCGTGGCCATCGCCCGCGCCCTGGTCGGCGACCCCAAGATCGTGATCCTGGACGAGCCCACCGCCGCGCTCGGCGTCGAGCAGACCGCGCAGGTCCTCGACCTCGTCGAGCGGCTGCGCGAGCAGGGCCTCGGCGTCATCCTCATCAGCCACAACATGGCCGATGTGAAGGCCGTCGCCGACACCGTCGCCGTGCTCCGCCTGGGCCGCAACAACGGCACCTTCCCGGTGGCCACCACCACGCACGAAGAGATCATCGCCGCGATCACCGGTGCCACGGACAACGCCGTGACCCGCCGCCAGGCCCGCAACGCGGAGGTAGCGAAGTGAGCACGACCCCCCGTACCTCCGAGGACACCGTGCCCGAGCCGCGCGAGGAGGCCCCGGTCGCGGCCGCCGCGGTCCCCGCCGTCGACCCCCGCCTCCTCGTCCGCGAGCAGGGCTTCAAGGGCTACGTCGACGAGTTCAAGCGCAAGATCCGCTCGGGTGAGATCGGCTCGCTGCCCGTCGTCGTCGGCCTGATCGTCATCGGCGTCGTCTTCCAGGCCCTCACCGGCAACTTCATCACCTCGTACAACCTCGACCAGATCACGCTGTACGCGGTCGGCCCCGGCATCATGGCCGTCGGCATCGTCTTCGTGCTGCTGCTCGGCGAGATCGACCTCGCGGTCGGCTCCGTGGCCGGACTCGCCGGCTCCGTCTGGGGCGTCCTCGGCACCGACATGCCCGACGGCCTCGCGATCCTCCTCGGCATCCTGTCCGGCACCCTGATCGGCGCCTTCCACGGCATGGTGTTCGCCAAGATCGGCGTCCCCGCCTTCGTCGTCACCCTCGCCGGCTTCCTCGGCTGGGCCGGTCTGCAGACCTGGGTGATGGGCGACCGGTCGACCATCCCCACCCCGATCGGCAGCTTCGTCGGCGACCTCACCAAGTACTACTTCTCCGACGTCGCCGCCGCGTACGGCCTCGCCGTCGCCGTCGTCGCCGCCTTCTACCTCGCCCAGCTGCGCGACTCCCGCCGCCGCAAGGCCGCCGAGCTGCCGCACCGCCCGCAGAGCGAGATCATCCTGCGCACCGCCGTCCTCGCGGTCCTGGTCCTCGTCGCCGCGTACGGCTTCAACCAGGAGCAGGGCCTGCCGCTCTCCCTGGTGATCTTCCTGGCGATCCTGCTCGTCACCGACTTCGTCCTGCGCCGCACCACCTACGGCCGTCAGGTCTTCGCGGTCGGCGGCGGCATCGAGGCCGCCCGCCGCGCCGGCATCAACGTCTCGTGGATCCGGATCTCGGTCTTCATGATCTCCGGCACGATGGGCGCCGTCGGCGGCCTCTTCCTCGCCTCCGCGACCGGCGGCGCCGACCGCTCCCTCGGCGGCGGCAACCAGCTGATGATGTGCATCGCCGCCGCGGTCATCGGCGGCACGTCCCTCTTCGGCGGACGCGGCAAGGTCTGGTCGGCACTCCTCGGCATCCTGGTCATCCAGTCGATCGTCCAGGGCCTCAACCAGATGAACCTGTCCTCGAACGCGATCCAGTACATGATCACCGGAGCGGTCCTGCTCATCGCCGTGATCATCGACTCGGTCTCCCGCCGCACCCAGAAGACGGCCGGACGCGCGTAACCCCCGTCACATCAGCCCGGCACCGGGAAACCGGTGCCGGGCTCCGGCGCGTCCGGAGCAGTGCACGCGCGCGTACGGAGCGGCGCGAACCCGCGCACGAAGCCGTACAGAGGCGCCGCGTACAGAGCCGTACAGATCAGCGGCTTGTCGGCCGTGAGGGTGACGCCTCACCCCCCGGCCCGATGCCCACGATCCAAGACGGAACATTAGACTCGACAAATCGGCAAGCTCGACCAGCTCAAAGCAAGGAGGAACGGGTGGCTCTGCTGACCCGTATCAGGGGACCGCGAGATCTGGACCGGCTCTCCCCGGAGCAGCTGGACCAGCTGGCCGACGAGATCAGGTCGTTCCTCGTGGACGCCGTCTCCAAGACCGGCGGGCACCTCGGCCCCAACCTCGGTGTGGTCGAGCTGACCATCGCCCTGCACCGGGTGTTCGACTCCCCGAAGGACAAGGTCCTCTGGGACACCGGCCACCAGAGCTACGTCCACAAGCTCCTCACCGGACGCCAGGACTTCTCGAAGCTCAAGATGAAGGGCGGCCTCTCCGGCTACCCCTCGCAGGCCGAGTCCGAGCACGACGTCATCGAGAACTCGCACGCCTCCACCGTCCTCGGCTGGGCCGACGGCCTGGCCAAGGCGAACGAGGTCCTGAAGAAGGACGACCACGTCGTCGCCGTCATCGGCGACGGCGCCCTCACCGGCGGCATGGCCTGGGAGGCGCTGAACAACATCGCCGCCGCCAAGGACCGCCCGCTCGTCATCGTCGTCAACGACAACGAGCGCTCCTACGCGCCCACCATCGGCGGCCTCGCCAACCACCTGGCCACCCTGCGCACCACCGACGGCTACGAGCGCTTCCTCGCCCGTGGCAAGGACATCCTGGAGCGCACCCCGGTCGTCGGGAAGCCGCTGTACGAGACCCTGCACGGTGCCAAGAAGGGCCTCAAGGACTTCATCGCCCCCCAGGGCATGTTCGAGGACCTCGGCCTGAAGTACGTCGGCCCCATCGACGGCCACGACATCGAGGCCCTGGAGTCCGCCCTCACGCGCGCCAAGCGCTTCGGCGGCCCGGTGATCGTCCACTGCCTCACCGAGAAGGGCCGCGGCTACCAGCCCGCCCTCCAGGACGAGGCCGACCGCTTCCACGCCGTCGGCAAGATCCACCCCGACACCGGCCTGCCCATCGCCACCTCCGGTGCCGACTGGACCGGCGTCTTCGCCGACGAGATGGTCGCGCTCGGCAAGGAGCGCGAGGACATCGTCGCGATCACCGCGGCCATGCTCCAGCCCGTCGGGCTCGACAAGTTCGCCAAGGCCTTCCCCGAGCGGGTCTTCGACGTCGGCATCGCCGAGCAGCACGCCGCGGTCTCCGCGGCCGGCCTCGCCACCGGCGGCCTCCACCCGGTCTTCGCGGTCTACGCGACCTTCCTCAACCGCGCCTTCGACCAGGTCCTGATGGACGTGGCGCTGCACAAGTGCGGCGTCACCTTCGTCCTCGACCGGGCCGGTGTCACCGGCACCGACGGCGCCTCGCACAACGGCATGTGGGACATGTCGATCCTCCAGGTCGTCCCCGGCCTGCGGCTCGCCGCGCCGCGCGACGCCGACCAGGTCCGCGCCCAGCTGCGCGAGGCCGTCGAGGTCACCGACGCCCCGACCGTGGTCCGCTTCTCCAAGGGCGCCGTCGGCCCGGCCGTCCCCGCCCTGCGTCGCGTCGGCGGCATGGACGTGCTCCGCGAGCCCGGCTCGGAGCGGCCGGACGTCCTCCTGGTCTCCGTGGGCGCCCTGGCCCCCATGTGCCTGGAGATCGCCGACCTCCTCGACCGGCAGGGCATCTCCACCACGGTCGTCGACCCCCGCTGGGTCAAGCCCGTCGACGAGGCCCTCGCCCCGCTCGCCGAGCGCCACCGGGTCGTCGTCACCGTCGAGGACAACAGCCGCGTCGGCGGTGTCGGCTCCGCCGTCGCCCAGGCGCTGCGCGACGCGGGCGTCGACGTACCGCTGCGTGACTTCGGCATCCCGCCGCGCTTCCTCGACCACGCCTCCCGCAGCGAGGTCCTGGCCGAGATCGGGCTGACCGCCCCGGACATCGCCCGCCAGGTCACCGGTCTGGTCTCCCGGCTCGACGGCAGGTTCGAGAGCAGCGCGCAGGCCGTGGAGCCCGCCCGCGACTGACGGACCACCGCCACTCCGCGTCACCTTTGGGCCGGTCGGATCACTCTTCGGAGTGCCGACCGGCCCTTTCGCGTGCATGCTGACCACAGGATGGGCAGCCCCATGGCAGGGAGGTGCGACGTGAGTACGGACCAGCGGCCACGCGCCAACACCGGAATGTTCCGGACCAAGTCGGTCGAGCAGTCGATCCGCGACACGGAGGAGCCCGAGCACGCGCTCCGGAAATCCCTGTCGGCCTGGGATCTGACGGTGTTCGGCGTCGGCGTCATCATCGGCACCGGCATCTTCGTCCTCACCGGCAAGGTCGCCAAGGAGAACGCCGGACCGGCCACCGCCCTGGCCTTCGTCGCGGCCGGAATCGTCTGCGCCCTCGCCGCCCTGTGCTACGCCGAGTTCGCCTCGACGGTGCCGGTGGCGGGATCGGCGTACACCTTCGCGTACGCCTCGATCGGAGAGCTGCCCGCCTGGATCATCGGCTGGGACCTGGTCCTGGAGTTCGCCCTCGGTACGGCGGTGGTGGCCGTCGGCTGGTCCGGGTACGTCAGATCCCTGATGGACAACATCGGCTGGCACCTGCCGGCCGCGCTCGAAGGCCCGGACATCGAGGGCGGCACCTTCGACATCCTCGCCTTCCTGCTCGTCCTCGTGCTGACCGTGGTCCTCGTCCTCGGCATGAAGCTCTCCGCCCGGATCACCGCGGTCGTCGTCGCGATCAAGGTGACCGTCGTGATGATCGTGATCATCGCCGGCCTGTTCTTCATCGTCGGCGACAACTACAAGCCCTTCATCCCGAAGGCCGTCACCCCCGAGGGCGGCGGTTCCAACTGGGACTCCCCGCTGGTCCAGACGATCTTCGGATACGAGCCGACGAACTTCGGCGTCATGGGCATCTTCACCGCGGCCTCCGTCGTCTTCTTCGCCTTCATCGGCTTCGACGTGGTGGCCACCGCCGCCGAGGAGACCAGACTGCCGCAGCGGGACATGCCCCGGGGCATCCTCGGCTCGCTCTTCATCTGCACCGTGCTGTACGTGGCCGTCGCCCTCGTCGTCACCGGCATGCAGCACTACACGGAGCTGTCCGTGAGCGCCCCGCTCGCCGACGCCTTCAAGGCGGCCGGTCACCCCTTCTACGCGGGCGTGATCAGTTTCGGCGCCGCCGTCGGCCTCACCACGGTCTGTCTGATCCTGCTGCTCGGCCAGACCCGCGTCTTCTTCGCGATGAGCCGCGACGGCCTGCTGCCGCGGTTCTTCTCCGTCACGCACCCGCGGTTCAGGACCCCGTACCGGCCGACCATCCTGCTCGGTGTGATCATCGCCATCGTCGCCGGCTTCACCAGCATCAACGAACTCGCGACCCTGGTGAACATCGGCACCCTCTTCGCCTTCGTCGTCGTCGCCATCGGCGTCATGGTGCTCCGCCGCACGCGCCCCGACCTGCCGCGCGCCTTCCGCACCCCCTGGGTGCCCGTGCTGCCGATCCTCTCCATCGCCGCCTCGGTCTGGCTCATGCTCAACCTGCCGGGCGAGACCTGGTTCCGGTTCGCCGTCTGGATGGTGATCGGCCTGGTCGTGTACTTCTTGTACGGGCGCGGTCACAGCAGACTCGGCCGGGCCGGAGGGGACGCCCGCTACTGACGGGGTGAGGCCGAAGGCGCGGCGGAGAGGGTCCGGGAGGGCGACTACAGTCGGTTCGTACCCGAACTCCTCCCGACGACCGGAGTGCTGGATCCCCCCATGGCGAATCGATCCCACGCCCCCACCGACCGTTCCCACGGCCCCGCTGCCCCCGTGCTGCAGGGCGGCTGGCTCACCAGAGGGGAGGAGGGCCGGTTCAGCGCCTATCTGCCCCGGGACGGCGAGGTGGTGCGCTGGACCGAGGAGCCCGGCGGCGGCTGGAGCGGCCCCGTCTCCCTCGGCGGCGACGGCCTGACCCCCTTCCTCGCCGTCGGCCAGGGAGCCGACCGCTATGTCCACCTCGTCGGCCTGCGGCCGACGGGCGGGGACGAGGGACACGTCGAGCTGGTGCACGCCGTCCAGTTCCAGACGGGCCGTCCGGCGGCCGCCTGGCGGTCCCTGGGGCACTCGAACGGCAAGGGGCCGTGGACGGGCAACCCCGCCGTCGCCGTGGACGCCCAGGGCCGTGTCTACGCCTTCGTACGGAACGGGGGCGGCGGTATCAGCGTCCGCGCGCAGAAGGACGTGGGCGGCTGGCACCCCTGGTGGGACCTGATGGGGTCGAAGACCGACCCCTCGCCGGTCGCCGTCACCAACGGCTCCGGCCTCGTCGAGCTGTACAGCTCGCACGCGAAGGGCCTCGTCCGCTACGTACAGCGCGAGGCCGGGGCGAAGCCGGTCCGCGAGGAGCTCCTGCCGGCCTCCGTGACCATGGGCAGCCTGGCGGCCGTGACCGGCCCTTCCGGGCACGTGACGCTCTTCTACCTCGACCAGGAGGGCCAGGTCTCCGCCTGGTCGCCGGAGCGCGACCTCGCGCCGACGCCGCTGGGCAAGGCGGTCGGCACCGGACGCCTGTCCGTCACCCGCTGTCTCATCGACGGCTTCGACTGCACGGTCCTCGCCCAGCAGTCCGACGACGGCCGGCTCGCCCTCGCCGCCTACCCCAGCGAGCAGGAGGCGGAGGGCCTGAGCTGGTCCGAGACGGGGGAGCGCCGGGGCAGCCTGGAGGCCGTCCTCACCCGGGGCCTCGACGGCGGTCTGGTCGCGATGACCGTGGCCGACGGGGGCACGCCGGTCATGACCCGTCAGAAGGTGGGCGCCGAGGGGCTGCTGCTCGAAGGCTGGCGCTCCATAGGGTGACGCCGCCCCCGACATGCGGAACGGCCCCGGCACCTGTGCGAGGTGCCGGGGCCGTTCACGTACGCCCTGGGAGTGTTACGCCGGGACGCTCGCCACGCCCTGGGCCAGGAAACGCTTGCCGTTGACGCGCTCGGAGACGCCCTCACGGTCCAGGTACGGCGTGATGCCGCCCAGGTGGAAGGGCCAGCCCGCGCCCGTGATCAGGCAGAGGTCGATGTCCTGCGCCTCGGCGACGACACCCTCCTCCAGCATCAGGCCGATCTCCTGCGCCACCGCGTCCAGGACGCGGTCGCGGACCTGCTCCTCGGTCAGGACGACGTCGCCCTGCTTGAGGAGGGCGGCGACCTCCGGGTCGAGCTCCGGCTTGAAGCCGTTCTCGGCGTTGTAGACGTAGAAGCCGCGCTTGCCGGCCTCGACGACCGCCTTCAGGTTGGGGGAGACCTTGAAGCGCTCGGGGAAGGAGCGGTTCAGGGTCTCGGAGACGTGCAGACCGATCGCGGGGCCGACGAGCTCCAGGAGCACCAGCGGGGACATCGGCAGGCCGAGCGGCTCGATGGCCTTCTCGGCCGTCTCGACCGGGGTGCCCTCGTCGATGACGTTCTGGATCTCGCCCATGAAGCGGGTCAGGATGCGGTTCACGACGAACGCCGGGGCGTCCTTGGTGAGGACCGCGGTCTTCTTCAGCTTCTTGGCGACACCGAAGGCGGTGGCCAGCGAGGCGTCGTCCGTCTTCTCGCCGCGCACGATCTCCAGGAGCGGGAGGATCGCGACCGGGTTGAAGAAGTGGAAGCCGACCACGCGCTCCGGGTGCCGGAGCTTCGAGGCCATCTCGGAGACCGACAGCGAGGAGGTGTTGGTGGCGAGGATCGCGTGCGCCGGGGCGACCGCCTCGACCTCCGCGAACACCTGCTGCTTGACGCCCATCTCCTCGAACACGGCCTCGATGATGAAGTCCGCGTCCGCGAAGCCCTCGGCCTTGTCGAGGACACCGGAGACGAGGCCCTTGAGACGGTTGGCCTTGTCCTGGTTGATACGGCCCTTGCCGAGCAGCTTCTCGATCTCGCCGTGGACGTAGCCCACGCCCTTGTCGATGCGCTCCTGGTCGATGTCGGTCAGGACGACCGGCACCTCGAGGCGGCGCAGGAAGAGCAGGGCCAGCTGGGAGGCCATCAGACCGGCGCCGACGACACCGACCTTGGTGACCGGGCGGGCCAGGGACTTGTCCGGGGCGCCGGCCGGGCGCTTGGCGCGCTTCTGCACCAGGTTGAAGGCGTAGATGCCGGAGCGCAGCTCGCCGCCCATGATCAGGTCCGCGAGGGCCTGGTCCTCGGCGTCGAAGCCCTTCTGCAGGTCGCCGTCCTTGGCGGCCTCGATGATCTCGAGGGCGCGGTAGGCGGCCGGGGCGGCGCCGTGGACCTTGGAGTCGGCGATGGCACGGCCCTTGGCGACGGCCTGGTCCCAGGCCTCGCCGCGGTCGACCTCGGGGCGCTCGACGGTCACGGAGCCGTTCAGCACGCCGGCGGTCCAGATGAGCGACTGCTCCAGGAAGTCGGCACCCTCGAAGAGCGCGTCGGCGATGCCGAGCTCGAAGACCTGCTTGCCCTTGAGCTGGCGGTTCTGGTTCAGCGAGTTCTCGATGATGACCGAGACGGCCTTCTCGGCCCCGATCAGGTTCGGCAGGATGGCGCAGCCGCCCCAGCCGGGCACCAGGCCGAGGAAGACCTCGGGCAGCGAGAAGGCCGGCAGGGCCTTCGACACGGTGCGGTAGGTGCAGTGCAGACCGACCTCGACGCCGCCGCCCATGGCCGCGCCGTTGTAGTACGCGAAGGTCGGCACGGCGAGCGCGGACAGGCGCTTGAAGACGTCGTGGCCGCCCTTGCCGATGGCGAGCGCCTCGTCGTGCTTCTTCAGCAGCTCGACGCCCTTGAGGTCGGCGCCGACGGCGAAGATGAACGGCTTGCCGGTGATGCCGACGCCGGTGATCTCACCGTTCGCGGCCTCGGCCTCGACCTGGTCGATCGCCGTGTTCAGGTTGGCGAGGGACTGCGGGCCGAAGGTGGTCGGCTTGGTGTGGTCGAAGCCGTTGTCCAGCGTGATCAGCGCGAACCGGCCCGCACCCGCGGGCAGTTCGAAGTGCCGTACGTGGGCCGAGGTCACGACCTCGTCCGGGAAGAGCTCGGCGGCGCCCTTCAGAAGCTCGGCGGTGGTGCTCACTTGCCCTCCCAGTGGGGGTTTTCCCAGATGACCGTGGCGCCCATGCCGAAGCCGACGCACATCGTGTTGAGGCCGTAGCGGACCTCCGGGTGCTCCTCGAACTGGCGGGCCAGCTGCGTCATCAGACGGACGCCGGAGGAGGCGAGCGGGTGACCGTAGGCGATCGCGCCGCCGTACTGGTTCACGCGGGCGTCGTCGTCGGCGATGCCGTAGTGCTCCAGGAACGCGAGGACCTGGACCGCGAAGGCCTCGTTGATCTCGAAGAGGCCGATGTCCTCGATGGACAGACCGGCCTTGGCCAGGGCCTTCTCGGTCGCCGGGATCGGGCCGTAGCCCATGACCTCCGGCTCGACGCCGGCGAAGGCGTACGAGACGAGGCGCATCTTGACCGGGAGGTCGTTCTCCCGGGCGAAGTCCTCGGAGGCGATGATCGAGGCGGTGGCGCCGTCGTTGAGACCGGCCGCGTTGCCCGCGGTGACGTTGCCGTGGACGCGGAACGGCGTCTTCAGGTTGGCCAGCGACTCCAGGGTGGTGCCCGGACGCATCGGCTCGTCGGCGGTGACCAGGCCCCAGCCGGTCTCGCCGCCCGCCGGGTCGGTGCGGCGCACCGAGATCGGCACCAGGTCCTGCTGGATCTTGCCGTCGGCGTACGCCTTGGCGGCCTTCTCCTGCGAGCGCACGGCGTACTCGTCGGCGCGGCGCTTGGTGATGCTCGGGTAGCGGTCGTGCAGGTTCTCGGCGGTCATGCCCATGAAGAGGGCGGACTCGTCGACGAGCTTCTCCGACACGAAGCGCGGGTTCGGGTCGACGCCCTCGCCCATGGGGTGGCGGCCCATGTGCTCGACGCCACCGGCGATGACGGCGTCGTACGCGCCGAAGGCGATCGAACCGGCGACGCTCGTCACGGCCGTGAGGGCGCCGGCGCACATGCGGTCGATGGAGTATCCCGGCACCGACTGCGGCAGGCCGGCGAGGATGCCGGCCGTGCGGCCGAGGGTCAGACCCTGGTCACCGATCTGCGTGGTCGCGGCGATGGCGACCTCGTCGATCTTCGCGGGGTCGAGGCCCGGGTTGCGGCGCAGCAGCTCCCGGATGGCCTTCACGACGAGGTCATCGGCGCGGGTCTCGTGGTAGATGCCCTTCGGGCCCGCCTTGCCGAACGGGGTGCGGACGCCGTCGACGAAGACGACGTCCCTGACGGTACGAGGCACGATGGCTCTCCTCCAGGGTGCGGGGTGGCACTGCTGCTGCCGCGCACGCCTAAGCGCGCGCTTGCTTCCCCCATGCTACTTGTGGGTAACCAGGCTGCCCACCCCCTGAGGGCCAAGCGGCGAAGGTCACATCCCCCACCACGGCACGCGCCCCCTCCGCGCGCCCCTCCGTTGGGAGGTTCCCGCAACCCGATGGGCCCACGCCGGCGACCGTGCCGTGGCGCCCGTGACCCGTCCGGAAGACGCTGGCCGGACCGGGGCGTGCGGCCTCGGGTCCCCCCCCACGGAAAGGACTCCGATGGCGAAGGTCATCACCACCGACCACTGGGTCTGGCACAGGTCCACCGTCCCCGCGAACAAGGACGAGGAGGTCGAGCTCTTCGTACGGGAGCGCAACGGCACGCCCAAGGGACAGAAGCGCAGGCCGGTCCTCATGCTGCACGGCCGGAGCGTCCCGGTGCTCCCGGGCTTCGACCTCCGGTACAAGGACTACAGCTGGGCAGGGGCGCTGGCGCAGGCCGGCTACGACGTCTTCATGATGGACCTCCAGGGCTCCGGCCTCTCGGCACGGCCCAAGATGGACGACCCCCGCAACGTCAACCCCAACCAGCAGAACCTGTTGACGCCGCGGCCGCCGGGATTCACACCGGGCCAGCCGAACTACCCGTACCAGCTGAACGACTCGAACAGCGACCGGGACGAGCTGCACACCGTCGTGAAGTTCATCCGCGACCTGTGCGAGGTGGACAAGGTCGCCTTCATCGGCTGGTCCGCCGCCGCGTTCTGGATGGGGCCGTACGCGGTGAAGAACCCCGGCATGGTCGAGAGCCTGTTCCTGCTGGCGCCGATCTTCCCGGCCAAGGGCACCTCGGATCCGCCGGCCTCGCTACCGGTGCCGGGCTACCCGACCAACCTCAGCACGAAGAGCGGACTGTCTTCCCCCGGCGGCTGGGGCGGCGAACTGCACTGCGAGGGTCAGCGCGAGGACGGCATCGTCGACGTGGTCTGGGACGCGCTGCTGAAGAGCGACCCGGTCGGCAGCGTCTGGGGAGGCATCGACGGGCTCAACCGGTTCAGGAGCTTCGCCCGGTGGGGGTGGAACGAGACCACCGCGAAGCAGGGCGGGGTGCTCGGCGGAAGCGTGCCCGTACTGATCGTGTACGGGGAGCACGACAGGCAGGCGAACACGACACCGCCCAACCCCAACAACCCGGAACTCAACTTCTCGGTCCCCGCGCTCTACGACGCCGTCGCGGGCGCCCACAAGCTGATGGTCAAGCTGGCCTGCGCGGGGCATTCCGTGCCGTGGGAGAAGCAGCACACGAACGTGCACGAGCTCTCGAAGCACTGGCTCAAGCAGCTCAAGGTCGACGGCAAGACGCACGGCGTCTTCGACATGGACGTCGACGGCAACCTCAGCCCGGCCCCGTAGGGGGTGTCTTGCCGGGACACGGCGGAGCCCCCGGCGCCCCTCCGGGCGCCGGGGGCTCCGCCGACAGGATCACGCGTTCGCCGTCAGCGCCTTCACGAGCAGCGGGGTCACGAGTTCCACCTGCCACGGCCGGGCGCCGTAGCCGGTGAGGGCGGCGGCGACCGTGTCCGGGGTGCCCGGGGACGGCGGCTCCCAGCAGACGCGGCGCACGGTGTCCGGGGTGATCAGGTTCTCCTGCGGGAGGTTCAGCTCCTCCGCGAGCGCCGAGACCGCCGCGCGCGCCGCCGACAGGCGGGCCGCCGCGACCGGGTCCTTGTCCGCCCAGGCGCGCGGCGGCGGCGGGCCCGCGACCTGCTGGCCCGGCTGGGGCAGCTCGCTCTCCGGGAGGGCCCTGGCCCGGTCCACCGCGGCCTGCCACTGCTCCAGCTGGCGGCGGCCCATCCGGTTGCCGAAGCCGGGCAGGGCCGTCAGCGCCGCCACGTTCAGCGGCACCGCGAGCGCCGCCTCCACGATCGCCGCGTCGCTCAGCACCTTGCCGGGGGAGACGTCGCGCCGCTGGGCGACCTTGTCACGGGCCGTCCACAGTTCCCGTACGACCGCCATCTGACGCCGGCGGCGCACCTTGTGCATGCCGGAGGTCCGGCGCCACGGGTCCTTGCGCGGCGGAGCGGGCGGCGCCGCGGCGATCGCGTCGAACTCCTGGTGGGCCCACTCCAGCTTCCCCTGCCGGTCGAGCTCCTTCTCCAGGGCGTCCCGCAGGTCGACGAGGAGCTCGACGTCCAGGGCCGCGTACCGCAGCCACGGCTCGGGCAGCGGACGGGTGGACCAGTCGACGGCGGAGTGGCCCTTCTCCAGGGCGTAGCCGAGGACGGACTCGACCATCGCCCCGAGCCCGACCCGGGGGAAGCCCGCGAGGCGCCCGGCCAGCTCGGTGTCGAAGAGCGAGGTGGGCAGCATGCCTATGTCACGCAGACACGGCAGGTCCTGGGTCGCGGCGTGCAGGATCCACTCGGTGCCGGAGAGCGCCTCGCCGAGCCCCGAGAGGTCGGGGCAGCCGACGGGGTCGACGAGCGCGGTGCCCGCGCCCTCGCGGCGGAGCTGGACGAGGTAGGCGCGCTGGCCGTAGCGGTAGCCGGAGGCACGCTCGGCGTCGACGGCCACGGGACCCGTTCCGGCGGCGAACGCGGCGATCACCTCGGCGAGGGCGTCCTCGGTCTCGATGACGGGCGGAACCCCCTCGCGGGGCTCCAGCAACGGGATCGGAAGCCCATTCGCAGGGACATCGTCGTCCGGGGGGCCGCCCCCGGTGGTGCGCAGTGCTGTGTCTGCTGCGGTCTCTTGGGCGTCGGTCACGTGTCAAGGGTATCGGTGAACGGCAAGCGCCCGCCGACGGAACGTTCCGTCGACGGGCGCGGGCCGTGTCCACCGGCGGTCAGTGGATGATCCCCGTCCGCAGGGCCACCGCGACCATGCCGGCGCGGTCGCCGGTGCCCAGCTTGCGGGCGATGCGGGCGAGGTGGCTCTTGACGGTGAGGGCGGAGAGGCCCATGGAGACCCCGATCGCCTTGTTGGACTGGCCCTCCGCGACGAGCCGGAGCACCTCGACCTCACGGCCGGAGAGCTCGCGGTAGCCGCCCGGGTGGCTCGGGGCACCCGGGGGGCGGCGGTGGCCGAGGCGGGCCGCCGCGGCGCCGATGGGGGCGGCGCCGGGACGGGTGGGGTGGCCGATGTTGGTCCGGGTGCCGGTGACGACGTAGCCCTTCACTCCGCCCGCCAGGGCGTTGCGTACGGCGCCGATGTCGTCGGCGGCCGAGAGGGCGAGGCCGTTGGGCCAGCCCGCGGCGCGGGTCTCGGACAGCAGGGTCAGGCCGCTGCCGTCGGGCAGATGGACGTCGGCAACGCAGATGTCGCGTGGGTTGCCGACGCGGGGACGGGCCTCCGCGATGGACGAAGCCTCGATCACGTCGCGTACTCCGAGGGCCCACAGGTGGCGGGTCACGGTGGAACGGACGCGCGGATCGGCCACGACGACCATGGCCGTCGGCTTGTTCGGGCGGTAGGCGACCAGGCTTGCGGGCTGCTCGAGGAGAACGGACACCAGGCCTCCTGGGGGGAAGGGTGCGGGACGGAGCCGGCTCGGGGAAGAAGCCGGGGGCGAACCCGTGCTGTGAAGGGGTCACTACTCCTTCGGCAGTCGGGCCGCCCGCCTTTAGAAAAAGATCACGATTTGGTGAGTAATAATTAGGGCAATTCGGACGCGTGATCGATCATCCTACGAGCGGGCCCGCTCCGTCACCCCCACGAGGGACCCGGAAGGGACCCCCACCGGGCGGGCGTTCAGGTCCCCTGCGGCCCTCGCCGCTGCGGCAGCGAGACGACCCCCGCCCCCGTCACCGTCCCCGCCCCCGGATCCGCCGGCGCGGGCGGCAGCCCCGCGATCTGGCAGAGCAGATCGCACCAGGCCGCCAGGTGCGCCCCGGTGTCCGGCACCCCGCCCAGGGCCTCGCGCGGGGTCCAGGACGCCCGGATCTCGATCTGGGTCGCCGGCCTGCGGTCCGCGAGACCGCCGAAGTAGTGCGAGCCCGCCATCGTCACGGTCCCGCTCGCCTCCCCGTACGCGAGCCCCCGCGCCTCCATCGCCCCGGTCAGCCAGGACCAGCACACCTCGGGCAGCAGCGGGTCCGCCGCCATCTCCGGCTCCAGCTCCGCGCGGACCAGGGTCACCAGACGGAAGGTGCCCTTCCAGGCCTCGTGGCCGTCCGGATCGTGGAGCAGCACGAGCCGCCCGTCCGCCAGGTCCTCCTCGCCCTCCACGACGGCCGCCTCCACCGCGTACGCGTACGGGGCGAGGCGCTGCGGCGGCCTGGTCGGGTCGATCTCGATCTCGGGCCGCAGCCTCGCCGACCGCAGGGCCTCCACCGCCCGCCGGAACGCGGCCGGAACCGGATTCGTGTCCGTACTGTCCGCCGTTTCGTCCGTCCCTCGCTCGCCGTCGGAATGATCGGAAAAATGTCCCTGCGCCGCAGCCATGCGGGGAAGAGTAGGCGGAACGGGGCCTCCGTGCAGGGAGGGACACCCGGCCCGGACGAGCGGCTTCCCGCCACATGCGAAGATTTGGGCGTGAGTGCCACGGACAGCCCGCAGGGCCAGCAGACGAAGCAGCAGTCGCGGACGTACGACTCCGCGTTCCTCAAGGCGTGCCGGCGCGAACCGGTGCCGCACACCCCCGTCTGGTTCATGCGGCAGGCCGGGCGCTCCCTCCCCGAGTACCTGAAGGTCCGCGAGGGCATCCCCATGCTCGAGTCGTGCATGCGGCCCGAGCTGGTCACCGAGATCACGCTCCAGCCGGTCCGGCGCCACAAGGTCGACGCCGCGATCTACTTCAGCGACATCGTGGTCCCGCTCAAGGCCATCGGCGTCGACCTCGACATCAAGCCCGGCGTCGGCCCGGTCGTCGCCGACCCGATCCGCACCCGCGCCGACCTCGCCCGGCTGCGCGACCTGACCCCCGAGGACGTCCACTACGTCACCGAGGCCATCGGGATGCTCACCGAGGAGCTGGGCGACACCCCGCTCATCGGCTTCGCCGGCGCGCCGTTCACCCTCGCGAGCTACCTCGTCGAGGGCGGCCCGTCACGCAGCCACGAGCACACCAAGGCGCTCATGTACGGCGACCCTCAGCTCTGGGCCGACCTGCTCGACCGCCTCGCCGAGATCACCTCGGCCTTCCTCAAGGTCCAGATCGAGGCCGGTGCCTCCGCCGTGCAGCTCTTCGACTCCTGGGTCGGCGCCCTCGCCCCGGCCGACTACCGCCGCTCGGTGATGCCCGCCTCCACCAAGGTCTTCGACGCGGTCGCCGGCTACGGCGTCCCGCGCATCCACTTCGGCGTCGGTACGGGCGAGCTCCTCGGCCTGATGGGCGAGGCCGGCGCGGACGTCGTCGGCGTCGACTGGCGCGTCCCGCTCGACGAGGCCGCCCGCCGCGTCGGCCCCGGCAAGGCCCTCCAGGGCAACCTGGACCCGGCCGTGCTCTTCGCCTCGCGCGAGGTCGTGGAGGCCAAGACCGACGAGGTCCTCGCCGCCGCGAAGGACCTGGAGGGGCACGTCTTCAACCTGGGCCACGGCGTCATGCCGGCGATGGACCCGGACGCCCTGTCCCGTCTCGTCGAGTACGTGCACACGCGGACGGCCGTCTGACGCCCATCCGCCCTGGAGCGCAGTGACCCCTGGTGACCGGAAGGCGCAAGCCGTCACCAGGGGTCACCCTGCCGTTCGGGTCATCCCGCGGCCCGTACGGCCGCCACCGCCTTGCGCGCCGCGACGAGGACCGGGTCCCACACCGGGGAGAACGGCGGCGCGTACCCCAGGTCCAGGGCCGTCATCGCCTCCACCGTCATCCCCGCCGTGAGCGCCACCGCCGCGACGTCCACCCGCTTCGCCGCCCCCTCACGGCCCACGATCTGCACCCCGAGCAGCCGTCCCGTGCGCTTCTCCGCCAGCATCTTCACCGTCATCGGCGCGGCCCCCGGGTAGTAGCCCGCGCGGCTCGTCGACTCGACCGTCACCGCCACGAACCGCAGCCCCACCTCCCGCGCGTCCCTCTCCCGCAGGCCCGTCCGCGCGATCTCCAGGTCGCACACCTTCGACACCGCCGTGCCCACCACGCCCGGGAAGGTCGCGTAACCCCCGCCGACGTTCGAGCCGATGACCTGGCCCTGCTTGTTCGCGTGCGTGCCCAGCGGCACATGGCGCTCCCGGCCCGAGACCAGGTCCAGGACCTCCACGCAGTCACCGCCGGCCCAGACGTTCTCGTGCCCCCGGACCCGCATCGCCAGATCGGTCAGCAGCCCGTCGTACACCCCGAGCGGCAGTCCCGCGTCCCGCGCGAGCGTGGTCTCCGGCGCCACGCCCGTGCCGAGCACCACCACGTCCGCCGGGTACTCGTCGGAGTCCGTCGCCACCGCCCGCACCCGGCCGTCCTGGCCCGTGAGGATCTTCGTCACCGGCGCCGAGACGACCGTCCTGATCCCCAGCCCGTCCATCGCCCGGTGCACGAGCCGCCCCATGTCCGGGTCGAGGGTCGCCATCGGCTGCTCGCTCCGGGTCAGGACCGTCACCTCGTAACCCCGGTTCAGCAGTGCCTCGGCCATCTCCACGCCGATGTAGCCCCCGCCCACCACGACCGCCCGCCGCCCCTCCGTACCGGACAGCGAGTCGAGCAGTGCCTGGCCGTCCTCGAGGTCCTGCACGCCGTGCACCCCGGGCGCGTCGATCCCCGGCAGCGGCGGGCGCAGCGGCCGGGCCCCGGTCGCGATCACCAGCTTGTCGAAACCCGTCCACGCCTCCGTACCCGCCTCCAGGTCCCGCGAGCGGACCCGCTGTCCCGGGAGGTCGATCTCCGTCACCTCCGTCCGCGTCCGCAGGTCGATGTCGCGGGCCCGGTGCTCCTCAGGGGAGCGCGCGATCAGCTCCCCGCGCGTGGCCACGTCCCCGCCGACCCAGTACGGGATCCCGCAGGCCGAGTACGAGGAGAAGTGCCCGCGCTCGAAGGCGACGATCTCCAGCTCGCCGGGAGACCTGAGCCTGCGCGCCTGCGACGCGGCGGACATGCCCGCCGCGTCGCCACCGATGACTACCAGTCGTTCGCTCATGGGAGGACGCTACTTCTCAGGGGCCTCCCGGGGCTGCGGGGCCTTCGGCGGCTCGGGGGCCTGCCCGGGCCCGGTGCCCCGGGCGGGCGGGGTGGCCACGGCCGCTCCGGCGGCGTTCCGCGCGGTGCCCGGCAGGCCGGGTGCGGGGGCCGCGGGCCGGGTGCGGGCCGCGAGGCGCGGGCGGACGAGGCGGCGCCACAGGAGGAAGCCGGCCAGGGCGACCGCGAGCCACGGGGCCAGGGCGGTCAGGACGATCCCGACCCAGGCCGCCGCGCCCACCAGCGCGTTCCAGCCGCCGCTCAGGGCGTCCCCGAACCCGGGGCGGCCCTCCTCCGGCTTCTGGGCCGGTGGCTTCTCCTTCTCGGAGAGGCGCAGCGTGATCGTCGCCAGCGTCGTACGGTCCTTCAGCGAGGCCTGCTGGGCGA
This sequence comes from Streptomyces sp. NPDC034084, assembly GCF_055575535.1. Classification (NCBI taxonomy): domain Bacteria; kingdom Bacillati; phylum Actinomycetota; class Actinomycetes; order Kitasatosporales; family Streptomycetaceae; genus Streptomyces; species Streptomyces sp. NPDC034084. The sequence goes on along the minus strand of NZ_JBVISK010000009.1, from coordinate 17,433 downwards.
GCAGCGCCTCCAGGTCCGCCTGGCGGCGGCTCAGCTCGCCCTCCAGGGTCACCACGTCGGACAGCTTCTCCGCCCGGTCCATCAGCGCCCGCACCCGCGCCACGCTCGCCCGCTGGGTGGCGATCCGGCTCTCCACGTCCACCACCTCGCCGGTGACGTCCTTGGCGTCCGCCTTGCGGTCGAGCAGCTTCCCGGTGCCCGCGAGCTCGGTGAGGACGGAGTCGTACCGCTCCTGTGGCACCCGCAGCACGATCTGGGAGGTGAGGTACGTGTCGTCGACCCGCTCCGTCGACTCGTTCTCCACGTGGCCGCCCGCGTCCGTCGCCGCCCGGCGGGCCGTGGCCAGTGCCTTCGCGGCGTCCTTCACCTCGACGGAGAGCGAGGCGGTACGGATGACGTGCTTCTGGGCCGGCGCCTTCGACGCGGGCTTGCCCGCGGGCCCGGAGCCGCTGTCCGCCGCTCCTTCGCCCGCCCCGTCCCGGCCCGCGTCCGCGGGCTTCGCCGCCGCCATGCCGCCCTTGCTGTCCGAGGCCGTGTCCGTGGCGCCCGCGCCGCAGCCGGTCAGGACCAGCGAGGCGGTCAGCAGGGCCGCGGCCGTCGTTCTCGTTCGCGCTGTCCGCACGAGGATCCCCCCAGGGTGGTGGTGGCTGATGCCTCTTGGACGCACGGGCCTCCGGTGCGGGTTTCCCTCCGGCGGTAGCGATGCGGTCACGGTCCGGCCTCGGAACGGGAGCGGCCGGGCGCCGGGAGCCGGTGGGCGATTTGAGAGAGTGGTGCCATGAACGCGGACACCACGGGACACCCCACCGGGCCTCACGCCGTCGTCGTCGGAGGCGGGATCGCCGGACTCGCGGCCGCCCACCGGCTGGCCCTCGCCGGCCACCGGGTGACCCTCCTCGAAGCCGAAGGACGGCTCGGCGGCAAGCTCCTCGCCGGGGAGATCGCGGGCGCGCCCGTCGACCTCGGCGCCGAGTCGCTGCTCGCCCGCCGCCCCGAGGCCGTCGCCCTCGCCCGGTCCGTCGGCCTCGGCGACCGGCTCCAGGCCCCCGTGACGACCACCGCGTCCGTCTGGTCCCGGGGCCGCCTCGTCCCGATGCCCAAGGGGCACGTCATGGGCGTCCCCGGCGACCCCACCGCCGTCGAGGGGCTCCTCTCCGCCGAGGGCGTGCGCCGCGTCGGCGGCGACCTGGAGCTGCCGCCCACCGAGATCGGCGAGGACATCGCCATCGGCGCGTACGTCGCCGCGCGCATGGGCCACGAGGTCGTCGACCGCCTCGTCGAACCCCTCCTCGGCGGGGTGTACGCCGGCGACGCCCACCGCATCTCGATGAAGGCCGCCGTCCCCGCCCTCTTCGAGGCCGCCCGCGTCCATCCCACGCTCACCGCCGCCGTCCACGCCGTCCAGCGGGCCGGCGCCGCCACCCCCGCCGACGCGGCGGGCGCCGCCACCGGCCTCGGCGGCGCCGTCTTCCTCGGCATCGAGGGGGGCGTCGGCACCCTCCCCGGCGCGGTCGCCGACGCGATCCGCGCCGCGGGCGGCGAGATCCTCACCGGCACGCCCGTGGACGCGCTGGTCCGCACCGGCACCACCGGCTGGCAGGTCGTGACCCGGCACCGGACCTTCGACGCCGACGCCGTCGTCCTCGCCACCCCCGCCGGCACCGCCGCCGGCCTCCTCGGCGGCCACGCCCCGGACGCGGCCGCCGAGCTCGACGCGATCGAGTACGCCTCCATGGCCCTGATCACGCTCGCCTTCCGCCGCTCCGACGTGCCCGCCCTGGCAGGCTCCGGGTTCCTGGTGCCGCCCGTCGACGGCCACACCGTCAAGGCCTCCACGTTCTCCGGGCAGAAGTGGCGGTGGGTCTCCGACGGCGCCCCCGACCTGTTCGTGCTGCGCACCTCCGTCGGCCGCCACGGCGAGGAGGAGCAGGTCCACCGCGAGGACTCCGACCTCGTCGACGCCTCCCTCAAGGACCTCGCCGCCGCCACCGGCCTCGCCGCCCGCCCGGTCGCGAGCACGGTCACCCGCTGGACCGGCGGCCTTCCCCAGTACCCGGTCGGCCACCTCGCCCGCGTCGCCCGCGTCCGCGCGGCCGTCGCCGCCCTCCCCGGACTGCGGCTCGCGGGCGCCGCGTACGACGGCGTCGGCGTCCCCGCCTGCATCGCCTCGGCCCACCGCGCGGCCGACGAGATCATCGCCACGTCGCGGAGGACCGACCCCGGTGCGGGGCACTCCTCGTGACGGGCGAGAATAGGCGTATGAGTGCGCCCGAAAAGATCCCGAACGCCGGTAAGAAGGCGAAGGACCTCAACGAGGTCATCCGCTACACCCTGTGGTCCGTCTTCAAGCTGCGCGACGTTCTCCCCGAGGACCGCGGCGGCTACGCCGACGAGGTCCAGGAGCTGTTCGACCAGCTCGGGGCCAAGGACATCACCATCCGCGGCACGTACGACCTCTCCGGTCTGCGCGCCGACGCCGACGTCATGATCTGGTGGCACGCCGAGACGAGCGACGAGCTCCAGGAGGCGTACAACCTCTTCCGCCGCACCAGGCTGGGCCGCGCTCTGGAGCCGGTCTGGTCGAACATGGCGTTGCACCGCCCCGCCGAGTTCAACAAGTCGCACATCCCGGCCTTCCTGGCCGACGAGAACCCGCGCGACTACGTGTCGGTGTACCCCTTCGTGCGCTCCTACGACTGGTACCTGCTGCCCGACGAGGACCGCCGCCGGATGCTCGCCGACCACGGCAAGATGGCCCGCGGCTTCCCCGACGTCCGCGCCAACACGGTCGCCTCCTTCTCGCTCGGCGACTACGAGTGGCTCCTCGCCTTCGAGGCCGACGAGCTGCACCGCATCGTCGACCTCATGCGCCACCTGCGCGCCTCCGAGGCGCGGATGCACGTCCGCGAGGAGGTCCCGTTCTTCACCGGCCGCCGCAAGAGCGTCGCCGACCTGGTGGCGGGCCTGGCCTGACGGCCGTACGAAACCTGGTGGCGGGGGGAGGTGGTAGGCCAGGGTGACGAGCCCCCGCCCCCCCAAAAAGAAGACAGGGCGAAAACA
>NZ_JBVISK010000009.1:0-14363 GCF_055575535.1 Streptomyces sp. NPDC034084 | reverse complement strand
CCACGTCCCTGAAAGAGAGAGCGAAGTGTCAGCTACACCCCCCTCCCCCGCTCCCCACCCGCCCGTTCTCCCTCTTCGTCGCGATCCCCACCCCCCCCCCCCCGCACCGGCGTCATTTCCGGGGCCTTTCAGGCCTTCAGGGCCGCGCGGAGTTCCGGCTCCAGTACGGAAGGACCGCGCGTCGCGAGAGCCGTGAGCGGATCGGCCGGTGAGAGCCCGGAGAGCAGCCGCTGCCCGGCCGGGGACGCCCAGCGGGTGTACGGGTACACGTCGATCCGCCCGATCAGCAGGCAGAGCCCCGAACCGAGCAGCGGCAGCGCGAAGGCGGCGACGACCGGGGCCCGTTCGGCCGGCGGCGTCAGGAGCGCCGCGACCGTCCCCAGCACCAGCGTCAGCAGGAACCCCACCCGTACCGCACGCACCCCGGCCGCGATCTCCCGGCGCCCCTCCTCGGACACGGCGAGCCCCCGGTCCACGAGCCCCTCCGCGAGCAGCCGTACGGACTCGGCGGCGGCGACCACCGCACGGACGGCGGCGACCGGCGACTGACCACCGGACCCGATCGCCCCGAGCACCGCCCGCTCCAGCTCGTCCCCGCCCGTGCCCGTGGAGTCCACGACCGTCGCCCAGCCGGTGTGGGCCAGCAGCAACCGCCGCGCCCGGTGCATCGAGACCAGGGTCAGATCGGTGACCCGCAGCGGCCCGCCGGCGAGGTAGGCCGCCTCTCGAACGGTGAGTTCATCCGTACCTCCAGGCGCCCCGTCGGTCCGGGCGGCGGCGGCGAGCGAGGCGCGGCAGACCCGCGCGCAGCCGGCGCCCGCCACGGCGAACGCCACCAGGAGAAGGGGAACCCAGACCATGCCCCGGTTGTACGGGAGGACGCCCGCGCCCGCCACCCCTCGGGCCCCTCAGCTGCTGGAACTGGAGCACGAGCTGGAACTCGAACTCGAACACGAGCTGCTGGAACTGGAGCAGGAACTGCCGCTGGAGCAGGACGAGCCGGAGGAGCAGGACGAGCCCGAGGAGCAGGACCCGGACGAGCAGGAGCTGCCCCCGCCCGAGCAGGAACTGCCCCCACCGCCTCCGCCTCCGCAGGAGCTGTTGGTCGCGCACCACTCGGTCGCCACGCCGAGGACGGCCGCGTCCGAGGACGAGAAGTGCGACGGCGAGGGCCGCCTGCCGCGCCCGTTCCGCCGCCGCGGCGGCGCGTAGTACCGGGCGGCGGCGGCGAGCTGTTCGCGGAGCATCGGGTCCGGCAGGGCCCGCAGCCCGTGCAGGGCCACGAGATGGCCGGCGTCGGCGAGGTGGCCGTGCGCCCTGCCGTACGCGAAGACCGCCCGGCGGCCGGCCGAGGTGACCTGCCCGGCGGCGATCGACCCGCAGACGATCGCGGTGATGCCTGCGGCGAACAGCAACGGCAGCACCTTGAGGACGAACGGGAGCCGGAACTCCGGGTCGGTGGCGAAGTCGATCATCGTCAGGAGCACCGAGACGGGGAAGAGACCGAAGGCCGTCACACCGAGGGCGGCGCACCAGCGGGCCGTGGCCCGCCGCGTCGCCGGGGCGACGACCAGTTTGCGCGCCGCGAGACCGTCGCCGATCTCCTGGACGGCCGGGTGCCGCATCACACCGAGACGCAGGTGGTGCAGGGCCCCGTGCGGGGCGGCGGCGTGCACCTCGAAGACGGCGCGCTCCACCGGGTCGTACGCGGTGGGGCGGACGACCGCGACGATGCCGGGGCCGCCGATCGTGATCCTGCCGTCCGCCTGGAGGGCGGCGAGGGCGGTGTCGGCGACGCGGGCGGGGCCGCCGTTGAGGAAGGCGACCTCGTACCGGTCGTGGACGGGCCCGCCGGGGCCGCCGCCGCGCGTCCGGACGACCCGGGTGATCACGAGGGCGATGCCGACGGCGCCCGCGAGGTGGAGGAGGACGAGCAGCAGGTCCATGGTCATCTCCGTACCAGTGCGTGTCGGGCGGCCCGTACGAGCCGGGTGGCGCGGCCCGGCGGGCGGCTGCCGGAACGGTCCTGCCACCACTCCGTGAGCAGCCGCCGAGCCGTCGGGTCCTCCGGGCGTCCGGCGAGCAGCAGGTGCTCGGCGAAGTCGAGCGCGTCACGGCGGTAGCCGCCGGTCATGGGGCGGGTCCTGGCGTACGCGAGGAACGCGGGCCGGAAGCCCTTGCCGAGGATCACCGGCAGCTCCGGCGCGACCTTCGCGACGACCCCGGCGCGCTTGGCCGCGAGGGCACGGCTCTGGACCCCGATCCGACGGCTGTCGAAGCCTTCGGGGACGGGGGTGCCGGCGACGAGGGCGGAGAGGAGGGAGGCCTGGGTGACGGCCAGGCGTTGACGGGCGGCGTCGCACGCGACGGGCTCGGGCTCCTGGACGACCGGGGCGCTCGGCATCGGGCCGCCCGAGACCCTGGCCCCGGCGCCGATCAGGAGCGGGGCTCGCCGGGGCGCGGGTACCGGCGAAAGGGCGCCGTGCCGGTGGGCTGTGCGCACCCGGTCCGTGCCGGCGGAACGCATGCCCACGGCGGCCATCGCCTCCAGCTCCCGCGCCAGCTCCTCCTCCGGCGGGAAGTCGTCGTCCCGTTCGAGGAGGACTCCCGGCGGGGAGACCCGGGACGCGAGGTCGGCCAGGATGTCGAGGACGGCGGGCGGCACCGGGTGGGCGTGGGTGTCGTGCCAGACCCCGTCCCGCTCGATCCCGCCGGCCACGTGCACGTACGCGATCGCCTCGACCGGCAGCTCGGACAGGGCCCGGGCCGGGTCCTCGCCCCGGTTGACGTGGTTGGTGTGCAGGTTGGCGACGTCGATGAGGAGCCGTACCCCCGTACGCTCCACCAGCTCCGCCAGGAACTGCCCCTCCGTCATCTCCTCGCCCGGCCAGGAGATCAGGGCCGCGATGTTCTCCAGGGCGAGCGGCACGGGCAGCGCGTCCTGCGCGACGCGCACGTTCTCGCAGAGCACGTCGAGGGCGTCCCGCGTCCGGGGCACCGGCAGCAGGTGCCCCGCCTCGAGCTGCGGGGTCGCGGTGAGCGGCCCCCCTGCCCGTACGAACGCGATGTGCTCCGTGACCAGCGGCGCCCCCAGGGCCACCGCCTTCTCCCCGAGCGCCGCGAGCCGCGCCGGGTCCGGCCGGTCCGCGCCGCCGAGCCCGAGCGAGACGCCGTGCGGTACGACCGTCACGCCGCGCTCGCGCAACCGGGTCAGAGAATCGGGCAGATGGTCCGCGCAGATGTTCTCCGCGACGACCTCCACCCAGTCGACTCCGGGCAGCGCCTCCACCGCGTCCGCGATCTCGGGACGCCAGCCGATGCCGATGCCGAGTTCCGTCATGTCCCCCTCCTTCGGTCCTCAGTCCCCCACGTGATGGCCCCGGCGGGAACGTCCGAACCCCAGCAGGGGGACGTTCAGAGCTTCATTTGAGGTTCGGCCGCCTCCCAGACGTGCAGGGCGTCGCCGGACTCGGACGCGGTCGCCCAGGTGCCGTGCCCGAGTGCGGTCGGCGGGCCGGAGGTCCGGGCGGGGTAGGCGAGGGGCCGGAGGCCGTGCGTTCCCGTGGTGTCGAGCAGCCAGTGCCGGACCTCGCCCCACTCCTCGTCGCTCTCGACGGTCGAGACGACGAGGGTCGTCTCGTCCACGAAGCCGCCCGCCCAGTCCCAGTGGACGGGCACCTCGTCCTCGCCGTTCGACGGGGCGTCGGGGTGCGGGGGCAGCACCGACTCGGCGTCCCATTCCAGCCCCTCCACCAGGTGGCCGTCGAAGTCGCGGACGGAGAGCGCGTCCTGGTCGTGGGAGACCGTCATGAGCCGCTCGCCCGAGGGGCTCACGTCCAGCAGACAGAGGTCGCCCTCGACGTAGGTGACGTCCAGCCGCTCTCCGTCCCAGCTGCCCAGGCGCAGGGGCGCGCCGTCCTGGCCCTCGCCGATGCTGAGGCCCATCCGACGGGGGTCGGTCGGGTGGGGGAGGTGGAAGCTGCCGGCCGCCGCGGCCTCGGCGTCGCCGCGGGCGAGCACATGCCCGTCGCCGGCGTCGATCACCAGCCATTCGTCGACGGTGTCCGGGGTCAGCTCGCCCTCGGGCAACGGGCCGCGCACATGGGCCCAGACGAGCTTCCCGTCTGCGGCGAAGCCGACCGAACCCCCGTCCGGGTAGCGGTGGTCCTGCTCCTCCGCGTAGTCGGCGTACGACTCGTGCAGCTCCCGGCACGCGCCGGACCAGCAACCGTGCCGGACCTCCCAGCGCGTCGCACCCGACGGCTCCACGGCGCGCACCCCGTGCACCCCGGCGAAGACGGCCAGGCTCGCGTCCGGCGCCACCTCCCACGTCCCGCGGTGGCGCGGCCACGGGGCGGGGAAACGGACCTCCGCCCCCGGGACCGCGGCGAAGGCGTCGTCCAGGGGCCGCGCCACGACCTCCTCGTCGCTCCGCTGGATGAGCATCCTGCGCCCCGGAAGTCCCGCGATCTGAGGCGGGCCGGCCTCGGGCGAGGAAAGGGGGGCGGGGACGGTGGCGCGGAGGCGGGCGTGAACGGGCATGCGGATCTCCTCGAAGTGCAAGACCCGCCGCACGCTACGGCACGGGTCAGACACCTGACCCGGGGCGCCCCCCGGTCAGGTCCGGGGGATCCGCAGGTGAGGGGCGAAGAGGGCGCTGCCCTCGGACACCACCGTGCACGAGCCCGGGGCGATCTCCGTGAAGCCCGCGTCGCGGACCACCGGGAGGCCGCTCGACGTCAGGGCCGGCCAGTCCCCGGGCTTCGCGGTCCGCACCGCCAGCGGGAAGCCCGCCTCGTGCCAGGTCTTCCGGTCGGCCTCCGGCATCGCCCACCAGAGCAGCTGCGCGCCGTGTCCGGCCTGGGCCATCGCCTTGCCGGCCGACATGTCGAGCTCGGGGTTGAGCCACAGCACCGCCGCCCCCTCCGGTACGGGACCGGGCGCGGCCGGGTCGTCGAGGTCGGTGCCCGACACCTGGAGCTTGGCGAGTTCCTTGGGCCAGCCGTCGAGCGGGACCGGCGGGAAGACCCGTACCTCCGCCTCCGCGCCGGTGACCGTGAGGCCCGGCAGTGTGTTCGCGCGGCGCCATTCCGCGCCGCGCGCCCGGCGCACCACCTTGCGGATCCGGGCGTCCTGCCAGTCGGTCATCACCTGCGCCCACTCGCCCTCGCCGAGGGAGCGGTCGTCGGTCAGGATCTCCAGGACGGCCCGCGCCGCGGTCTCCAGGGCGTCGGTACGGCTCGGGGGCGCGTCGCGCTCGATCCGGACGACCAGGGGGAGGACGAACTGGGGCTTCTCATCGCGGAGATCGGTCTCGTTGCTGCTCACCCGGCAAGTCTGCCACCGTCGTGAGGAGCGATTCTTGTGGGAATCATCGCCTCCGGGTCAGGATGCCCCTCATGAAGAGCGATCTTTTTGCCGGCGAACATCTCGCCGAGGCGGCGGCCTTCCCGGGGATGACCCTCCAGAACGCCAAATCGGTCAAGTACACCGTGAACGGGGAGATGCACGCCCGCCAGGGTTCCATGATCGCCTTCCGCGGCGACCTCCAGTTCGAGCGCAAGGGCCAGGGCATCGGCGGTCTGCTGAAGCGGGCCGTCACCGGTGAGGGCCTGCCGCTGATGGCCGTACGCGGCCAGGGCGAGGCCTGGTTCGCGCACGAGGCGCAGAACTGCTTCATCGTCGAGATCGAGCAGGGCGAGGCCTTCACCGTCAACGGCCGCAACGTGCTCTGCTTCGACGCGACCCTCCACTACGAGATCAGGACCGTGAAGGGCGCCGGTATGACCGGCGGCGGACTCTTCAACTCCGTCTTCTCCGGCTACGGCAAGATCGCCCTGATGTGCGAGGGCAGCCCCGTCGTCATCCCCGTGACGCCGCAGGCGCCCGTGTACGTCGACACCGACGCCGTCGTCGGCTGGAGCGAGCAGCTCCACACCTCCCTGCACCGCTCCCAGTCCCTCGGCTCCATGATGCGCGGCGGCTCGGGCGAGGCGGTGCAGCTCAAGCTGGAGGGCCAGGGCTTCGTCGTCGTCCGGCCGAGCGAGCTCACCCCCCAGAAGAACTCCTCGCATTGAGGCTGGAGCACGTCGGGCGGCGGCACGGCCTTCGCGGGCCGTGGGTGCTGCGGGAGGTCTCGCTCGACCTGCCCGCCGCCGCCCTCGTCCGGGTCGTCGGCACCAACGGCACGGGCAAGTCCACGCTGCTCCGGCTGCTCGCCGGCATCGACGCGCCCACCGAGGGCCGGATCAACGGCCGTCCGGTCCGCACGGCGTACGTCCCCGAGCGCTTCCCCGTCGCCCTGCCGTTCACGGCCGTCGACTACCTGGTCCACCTCGGACGCGTCCAGGGCCTCGGCCGGGCGGCGGCGCGGGCCAGGGCGGGGGAGTGGCTGGAGCGCTTCGGGGCGGGCGAGCACGCCGGAACCGGGCTCGCGGAGCTGTCCAAGGGCACCAGCCAGAAGGTCGCCGTCGCCCAGGCCCTCCTCGCCGACCCGGCCCTGCTCGTCCTCGACGAGGCCTGGACCGGCCTCGACACCGGCGCCCGCGCCGAACTGGACACGGCCGTCCGCGAACGCCTCGCGGCGGGCGCGACGATCGTCTTCGTCGACCACGATCCGCGTCGGCTGGAGGGGGAGGCGTCCGTCGTGTACGGGGTGGAGGCGGGCCGGGTACGGGAGGTGACGCCCGGGCTCGGTGTTTCGGCTGCTGGGCCCGGGCCCGCGGCGAGGGGCGGGGGCCTCCGGGAGACTCGGCCCGGGCCCGGGACGACGGCGGCCGGTCTTTCGGCGGGCCGGCCCGAGCCCGCTCTCGCCGTGCCCCTGTCGGTGTCCGCTCCCGCCGCCTCCCGGCCCTCCGTCCGTATCGTCGTCTCCGGCGGGCGACCGCTCCCCGGCCGTGTGCCCGGTGATCCGGTGGCCACCCCCGGGCCCGACGGCACCACCGTCCTCACCGTGGACGCGGCCCATTCCGACGCCCTTCTCGGCGTGCTCCTCGACGCGTCCTGGCACATCCATCACCTCGGCACCGAAGGCGTACGGGTATGACGGCGCTCCTGCGCTACCAGTCGGGTCTGTTGCTGCGCTCCCAGCGCTGGCTGGCACCGCTGCTGCTGTACGCGGCCTTCATCGGAGTCGGCGTCCAGGCCGGCGAACCGGTGCTCGGCGCGCTCGGCTTCACCGCCGCCGCCCTGCTCCCGGTCTCCGCCTGGTCCGTGCGGATCTGCCTCACCCAGGAGCCGCCCGCCGCCCGCAGCGTGGTCGCGGCCGTCGCCGGGCGGGGCCGCGCGCATCTCGCGGCGCTGCTCACCGGGGCCGCCTGGCCGGTCCTCGTCGGCACGGCCGCCGTCTTCGCGGTGACGGCGATCGGAGACCGGCGCGGGGTCACCCCGCTCGCCGCCGCCTCCGCCGGGCTGCTCGCGGCGGTGGCCTGCGCCCTGACGGGCGCCGCCGTCGGGGCGCTGACCACCCGTCCCTTCCTCCGGGCCCCCGGCTGGTCCCTCGCCGCCCTCGTGCTCGGCTCCCTGCTGGCGCTCGTGACCACCGGCTCCCCCGCGAAGCACGCCATGACCGCCCTGGTCACCGGGGCGCGTACGACGACCGCCGACCCGCCCTGGCTCGCCTGCGCCGGCGCGCTGCTCCTCGCGGCGGCGACGGCGGCGCTCGCCTGCCGGGCGACGGCGCGCCTGGAGTGAGGCACCGGGTCAGCGGCTCATGAGCTCCGAGACCTTCACGAAGCGGTAGCCGCGGGCCCGGAGCTCGGGGACGATCCGGCGAATCGCCCGCTCGGTCACGGGGGCCGCGCTGCGCGTGCAGTGCATGACCACGAGGGAGCCGGGCTTCACCCCGTCGAGGACCTGCTCGGCGACGGCGTCCGCGTCCTTAGCGAAGGCATCGCCGCTGACCACGTCCCACTGGACCGCGGTGACCCCGGCGGGCGCCAGGGCGCGCAGGGCGGCGTCGTCGTAGCAGCCGCCGGGGAAGCGGAAGTACGGGACGACGTTGACGGCGCCGGCGTCCCGGAAGGCGTCGAAGGCGCGCTGCACGTCGGAGGCCATGTCGGGCCCGGGGACGGTCGGCAGGCCGTAGCAGGGGGACGCGAAGGCGTAGTGGCTGTAGGAGTGGTTGGCGATCTCGAAGCGGGGATCGCCGCCGATGGACTTGGCCTGGTCGGGGTACTCCTCCGCCCAGCGGCCGGTCATGAACACGGTCGCGTCCACCTTGAGCCGGCGCAGGGTCGCGATGAGCGCGGGATTGTCGAAGCGCTCGCCGCGCGCGGCCCGGGGCCCCTGATCGGCCGTCATGTCGGCGTCGAACGTGAGCGCGACGACCTTCTCGGTGCCCTTCGCGCGGCGGGTGTAGACGGGGGCGAGGCCGCCGGGCCCGGGCGCCATGGTGGGCGGGGCGGCGGGGACGCGCGCGGGCTTCGGGCCGGGGGCGGCCTCGCTGGGCTTCGGCGAGGGGCCGTCGACGACGGCCGCCTTCGCCTTCGGCGCCGGGGTTTCGGCCGCGCCGCTGCCGCAGCCGACGAGGGCGGCACCCAGGAGACCAAGCGCCGCCAATTTTCGTACAGAAGTGTTCACGATCGGAAGTTATCCGATCAAAGTGATGAATGCCCGCGACGCCACAGCAGCAGCACCCGGGTCCCCGCCCGATGGCCGCCCCGCCGATGACCGCCCCGCTCACAGGGCCAGGAGCCGCTCCCGGCACTCCTTCACGTCGAAGTCCCCCGGCGGGTACCGCGGGTCCAGCGCCTCCAGGTGTTCGAGCAGGAGCTTGCTGATCGCCCAGTTGCGGTACCACTTGCGGTCCGCGGGGACCAGGTGCCAGGGGGCCTCGTCCGTCGTGCAGCGTTCGAGGGCGAGCTCGTACGCCTTCCGGTACGCCGGCCACAGCGCCCGCTCCTCGAGGTCGCCCGTGTCGAACTTCCAGTGCTTGTCGGGGTTGTCCAGGCGTTCGAGGAGCCGGGCGCGCTGCTCCTCGTACGAGAGGTGGAGGAAGACCTTGACCACGGTCACCCCGTCCTCGGCGAGGGACTTCTCGAAGCGGTTGATCTGGCCGTAGCGGCGGCCGAGCAGCCGGCGCGGGACCAGGTCGTGGACCCGGGCGACCAGGACGTCCTCGTAGTGCGAGCGGTCGAAGATGCCGATCTCGCCCGGCTGGGGGAGCGCCCGCATGATCCGCCAGAGGAACGGGTGGTTCCGCTCCTCCGCCGTCGGCGCCTTGAAGGCGCGGATCCGGCAGCCCGCCGGGTTGAAGAAGCCGACGACGTGCTTGACCGTGCCGCCCTTGCCGCTGGTGTCCATCCCCTGGAGGACGAGGAGCAGCCGCCGGCGGTCGCCGGCGGTGCTCGCCGCGTACAGGCGCTCCTGGAGCTCGGCGAGGCGCGGCCCGAGGGCGGCGGTGGCGTCCAGGCCGGCCGCCTTGCCGGTGGGGCCGGCCGGGGTCGCCCTGGCGTCGTACGCGGTGAGGTCGACCCGCTCGCCCTCGGGGATCCGCAGGAGGTCGCGCAGCACGGGTTCGGGAGCCTTCGGCTTCTTCCCCCCGCCGTCCTTCTTCGGCATCCGTCGCCCCTTCCACCGCGCCGATCGTCCTCTCCCGATCGTGCGACGGATCCCGGGCGCCCGCTAGCTCAGCACCACGGGCCCGTCACCGCGAACGTCGTGCCCGGCGTGTAGCAGTTGACGTACATGGTCGAGCCGTCCGGCGAGAAGGTGACGCCCGCGAACTCGCCCCACTCCGGGGCCTCCGGGGTGCCGATGTTCTGCCTGCCCCGGGCCACCGCGTACACCTCGCCCTTCGCGCTCACCCCGAAGACGTGCTGCGCCCCGTCGCCGTCCTCGCAGACCATCAGGCCTCCGGTCGGCGCCAGACAGATGTTGTCCGGGGACTCGCCGGGGAGCTGGACGTCGGTGCTCGGGCCGAAGACCACGACGAGGGTGAGCCGGCGCCTGTGCGGTTCGTACTTCCACACCTGGCCGAAGTGCGTGGCCGCCGAGCCGTCCTTGGCCCGCGCGAAGGAGGACACGAAGTACACGGCCCGCCCGCCCCAGTAGCAGCCCTCCAGCTTCTGGGCGTGGGTGATGCCCCGGGGCCCGAAGTCCTGGTGCCGGATGGGCGTCCCGTTCGCCAGCGGATCCGGTACGGGGACCCATTCGACGCCCTCGAAGCGGGCGCCGGTCTCCTGGATGACGGAGAGGTCCGGCACGCCGGGCACCCGCATGGCCTCCAGGGCGCCGCCGGCGCGCAGCGAGCCGGTGCCCCCGAGCGGCTTCTCGGGGAGGAAGCGGTAGAAGAGGCCGAAGGGCCGCTCGAAGGCGTCCTCCGTCTCGTACACGACGCCGCTCGCCGGGTCGATCGCGATCGCCTCGTGCTGGAAGCGGCCCATCGCGGTGAGCGGGACGGCGCCGGTGCGGTGCGGGTCGGCGCCGTCGACCTCGAAGATGAAGCCGTGGTCCTTGGTGTAGCCGTTGGTGCCGGCCCGGTCCTCGGTCTCCTCGCAGGTCAGCCAGGTGTTCCACGGCGTGGGCCCGCCCGCGCAGTTGACGGCGGTGCCGGCGATGGCGACCCGCTCGCCCAGGACGTTGTTCCGGCCGTCGAGTTCCAGGGCCGTGCAGCCGCCCTTGCCCGCCGGGTCGTAGGTGAGGCCGGGGACGGTGGGGACGGCGATCTTCCCGGTGACCCGGTTCTCGTGGTTGCGGACGAGGTGCACCCGGCCGCGGCGGCCGGGGAAGGCCCCCATGCCGTCGTGGTTGCTGGGGACGAGGCCCTCGCCGGAGCGGAGCGGGTCGCCCTGCCGGGACAGGACCCGGTAGCGGAAGCCGGCCGGGAGGTCGAGGAGACCGTCCGGGTCCGGTACCAGGGGGCCGTAGCCTCCCCGGCCGCCCGCGGCGGCGCTTCCGGCGAAGAGCCCCGAGGCGGCGGCGCTTCCGGCGAAGAGCTCGGAGAGGGCGCCCGTGAAGGCGATCCCGGCGACGGACGCGCCGGTGCGGGACAGGAGCTGACGTCGTGTTGCGGACATGAGGCAACCCACTTTTCCTGTTGGGGGTCCCCCGGGCCGCGGGGCCCGGGGGAGCACAGGTGTGTGACGTGTGACCCGCATGTGTGTACCACGCACAGTGGTGACACGTGAACCATGCGGGCCGCAACGGCCTCATGTGGCGCGACTGGTGACCCGGCGTCAGGCCAGTTCGGCGGTGAGGGTGATGGTCGTGCCCGTGAGCGCCTGGCTCACCGGGCAGTTCTTCTTCGCGTCCTCGGCGAGCGCCTTGAACTCGTCCGCGTCCAGACCGGAGACCGTCCCGCGGACGGTCAGGTGGATGCCCGTGATGCCCTGGCCCGGCTGGAAGGTGACGTCGGCCTTCGTCTCCAGGCGGTCGGGCGCGTGGCCCGCCTTCGCCAGTCCGTTCGAGAAGGCCATCGAGAAGCAGGAGGAGTGCGCGGCGGCGATGAGCTCCTCGGGGCTCGTCCGGCCGTCCGGCTCCTCCGTCCGGGCCGGCCAGGAGACGTCGTACGAGCCGAGACCGGAGGAGTCGAGGGTGACGACGCCGGAGCCCTTGAGGAGGTCGCCCTGCCAGACGGTGTGGGCGTGACGCACGGTGGCCATGGTGGATCCCTTTCGATCGGGTACGGCCCCCAAGCTACTGCGCGACGAGTCCCTTCGCGTCGCGGGCGAGCGCGGTGAGCCGGGAGATCGCCCGGAAGTACTTCTTGCGGTAGCCGCCGTTCAGCATCTCGTCGCTGAACAGCCTGTCGAAGGGGAGACCGGAGGCGAGCACGGGTGTCTCGCGGTCGTACAGCCGGTCGGCGAGGACGACGAGCCGCAGCGCCGTCGACTGGTCCGGGACCGGCTGGACGTCGGTGAGGCAGACGGCGCTGAGCTCGTCCGTGAGGGCGCCGTACCGGCTCGGGTGAACCCTGGCCAGGTGTTCGAGCAGATGCGGGAAGTCGTCGAGGGAGGCGCCCGGCGTCGCGTACGCGGTCTCGGTGACCACCTGGTCGGAGTACGGGGAGGGGGCCTCGGGCAGACCGCGGTGGCGGTAGTCCTCGCCGTCGATCCGCAGCGGCCGGAAGTGGGCGGAGAGGCCCTGGATCTCACGGAGGAAGTCGGCGGCGGCGAAGCGGCCCTCGCCGAGCTTGCCCGGCAGCGTGTTCGAGGTGGCGGCGAGCGCCACGCCCGACTCGACGAGCTTGCCGAGGAGGCTGGAGACGAGGACGGTGTCGCCCGGGTCGTCGAGCTCGAACTCGTCGATGCAGAGAAGACGGTGTCCGCTCAGCGTCTGCACGGTCTTCTGGAAGCCGAGCGCCCCGACCAGGTTGGTCAGCTCGACGAAGGTGCCGAACGCTTTCAGCGCGGGCTCCGCCGGCGTCGCGTGCCACAGCGAGGCGAGCAGGTGGGTCTTGCCGACGCCGTACCCGCCGTCCAGGTAGACCCCGCGCGGGCCGCTCGGGGCGGCCGGCTTCCTCGCGAACCAGCGGCGCTTCCCGGCGCCGGAGGCGTGCGCCCCGCCGAGGCCCTCGGCGAAGGTGCTCAGTACCTTGACGGCGTCCGTCTGGCTCGGCTGGTTCGGGTCGGGGAGGTACGTGTCGAAGCGGACCGAGTCGAAGCGTGGCGGCGGCACCATCTCCGCGACGAGGCGGTCGGCGGGGACGTGGGGCTCTCGGGAGCACAGCGAGAGGGGGGCCGCTTCCGGAGAAGCCGCCGCTTCGGTGAGGGCACGGGTCGACACAGTTCCCCACTGTAAGCGCCGTGCCAGACTGCGGGGATGCGCCAGCTCTTCCCTGTGACGGACATGACAGCTCTCACCACCTCCGACCAGGAGAGGTCGCTCTCCGGTCAGGAGGGATCACCTTCCGACCGCGAGAAGTCGCTCGCTGACCGGGAGAAGTCGATCTCCACTCGCGAGAAGTCGCTTTCCGATCGCGCAAGGGCGCTCTCCGACCGGGAGTGGTCGCTCGACGACCTCGCCGACGCCTACGCGTATCCGGAGGGCGACGGTCCGTGGCTGCGGGCCAACATGGTCTCCTCCCTCGACGGGGCGGGCCAGCACGACGGGCGCTCCCGGCCGCTCTCCTCCGAGACGGACATGCGGATCTTCGGCCTCCTGCGCGGGCTCGCCGACGTCGTCGTGGTCGGCGCGGAGACGGTCCGGCTGGAGGGTTACCGGCCGGCCCGCGCGCGGGAGGCCTTCGCGGCGCGCCGGGCCGCCGCCGGACAGGGCCCGGCTCCCGTGATCGCCGTGGTCAGCGCCTCCCTCGACCTGGACTTCTCGCTGCCGCTCTTCACCGAGCCCCTGGTGCCGACCCTGATCCTCACCGGCTCCGGCGCGCCCGTGGAGCGGATCCGGGCCGCCCGGGAGGCGGGCGCCGAGGTGCTGTTCGCGGGCGAGGGGGCCCGGGTGGTGCCGGCCCGCGCGCTGGCGGTGCTCGCGGAGCGCGGGCTGCGCCGCCAGCTGACCGAGGGCGGGCCGCGGCTGCTCGGTCAGTTCGTGGGCGCCCAGGTCCTCGACGAGCTGTGCCTGACGCTCTCGCCGACGATGACGGCGGGCGACGCCCAGCGGATCGCCGGAGGCCCCTCGGTGGCCGTCCCGACACGCTTCCAGGTGGCTTCCGTGCTGGAGCAGGACGGCTTCCTCTTCACCCGCTACCTTCGGATCTGACAATCGGCGGAATTTGTCGTTCCGCTTTGCGTCCGCTGGGCACACTTACTGTCGCAGACCCCGTGCGGGCACGGGGAAGGATGGTTTCCGCAGAAGGGCTCCTGAGGTGTTCACAAGCGTTCTGATGATCGAGAAGCCCCTCACGTCCGTCGACGTGGAATTCGTCACCACCCTGCACGGCGACGAGGGCATGTCCTTCATCGTTCTCATGCAGCCGCGTGGTGACCAGGCCGATGTACTGCTGCGTGCCATCGACGACGTCGCCATGGGCGAACTCAAGGAGGCGACCCGGGAGGGCGAGGAACCGGAGGGCAAGGAGGCCCGGGTCCCCGCCGAGCAGGCACTGGAGGTCTCGCTCCAGGCCCTGAGAAACGCCGGCTGCGAAGCGGTCGGCCAGGTCGTCGAGGACCACCCGCTCGACAAGATGAAGGCGGTGGTCGACGAGTCGAAGGCGGACGAGGTGATCGTGCTCACCGCCCCGCACTACGTGGAGGAGTTCTTCCACCGGGACTGGGCCTCCCGGGCCCGCCACAAGGTCGGTGTCCCCGTCCTGAAGCTCTTCGCCCACAGCGCGGAGTGAACCGGCGGGTCCGTGCCCCCCGCCCCGCACGGGGCGGGGGGCACGCGAAACCAACAACCCCGGGACCTCATGTGGGGGAATGCGCGTGATGTGCCGCGGGACACGGAGACCCATGGGGAGGCTGCGT
>NZ_JBVISK010000008.1:0-363976 GCF_055575535.1 Streptomyces sp. NPDC034084 | reverse complement strand
GCCGCCGTAGGTCTCGGGGACGTGCACGGCGTGCAGGTCGTTGGCGACCAGCGCGTCCAGGGCCTCCTGCGGGAACCGGCCCTCCTCGTCCACCGTCGCCGCGAACGGAACGATCTTCGCCTCCGCGAGGGCACGCACCGACTCCCGGAGCATGTCGTGCTCCTCGGAAGGCCGATACAGGTCGAAATCAGTCGAACCCGACACGCTCATTCACTCCCACGCTTGCTAACTACCGTTAAGTAACCCAAATGGTAGGGCGTGACCCGGCCCCGGACCAGCGCCCGACTATGCTCGGGCAGGCATTCCGCCCGACGTTCCCTGGAGAGTCCCGCATGGCCCTCAAGATCACTGTGATCGGCACCGGCTACCTCGGCGCCACCCACGCCGCGGCCATGGCGGAGCTGGGCTTCGAGGTGCTCGGGCTCGACGTCGTCCCCGAGAAGATCGAGATGCTGTCCGCCGGACGCGTCCCCATGTACGAGCCGGGCCTGGAGGAGCTGCTCGCGAAGCACGTGGCCGGCATCGAGGGATCGAGCGGCCGGCTGCGCTTCACCACCTCCTGGGAGGAGGTCGGCGCCTTCGGCGACGTGCACTTCGTCTGCGTGAACACCCCGCAGAAGCACGGCGAGTACGCCTGCGACATGAGCTACGTGGACGCCGCCTTCACCTCCCTCGCCGGAGTCGTCCGCGCCGGGGCCCTGGTCGTCGGCAAGTCGACCGTGCCGGTCGGCTCGGCCGAGCGGCTCGCCGCGCTCCTCCCGGAGGGCGTCGACCTCGCCTGGAACCCCGAGTTCCTGCGGGAGGGCTTCGCCGTCCAGGACACCCTGCGCCCCGACCGGATCGTCGTCGGCGTCCGTGACTTCGGCGAGCGGGCCGAGAAGACGCTCCGCGAGGTGTACGCGGTCCCCGTCGGCGAGGGCTCGCCGTTCGTCGTGACCGACTTCCCGACGGCCGAACTGGTGAAGACGGCCGCCAACTCCTTCCTCGCGACGAAGATCTCCTTCATCAACGCGATGGCGGAGGTCTGCGAGGCCGCCGGCGGCGACGTCGTCAAGCTCGCGGAGGCCATCGGCCACGACGACCGGATCGGCGCCAAGTTCCTGCGCGCCGGCATCGGCTTCGGCGGCGGCTGCCTCCCCAAGGACATCCGGGCCTTCATGGCCCGCGCGGGGGAACTGGGCGCCGACCAGGCCCTCACCTTCCTGCGGGAGATCGACTCGATCAACATGCGGCGGCGCGGCCAGATGGTCGAGATGGCCCGCGAAGCCCTGGGCGGGTCCACCTTCCTGGGCCGCCGGGTCGCCGTGCTCGGAGCCACCTTCAAGCCGGACTCGGACGACGTCCGCGACTCCCCCGCGCTGAACGTGGCCGGGCAGATACACCTCCAGGGCGGCCAGGTCACCGTCTACGACCCGAAGGGCATGGAGAACGCGCGCCGCGTCTTCCCGACCCTCGGCTACGCCGACTCGGCCCTGGAGGCCGTGCGCGGGGCGGACGTGGTGCTCCACCTGACCGAGTGGCGCGAGTTCCGCGAGCTCGACCCGGCGGAGCTGGCCTCGGTCGCCGCGACCCGGGTGATCCTCGACGGCCGCAACGCCCTCGACGGCGAGCTGTGGCGGGCGGCCGGCTGGACGTACCGGGCGATGGGCCGTCCGACCGCCTGACGTACGGGACACGGAGAGGGGCGCACCGCCGGGCGGTGCGCCCCTCTCCCGTACGCCTCAGGCCGCGGCGGGCCGGATCCGGTTCGTCCGGGCCAGGAACTCCGTCTCCCGCAGCGCCCGGGTGGCGTTGGCGTGGGCGAGGCCGACGAGTTCCTGGGCGGTCCAGCCCCGGCGCAGCAGCTCCGCGAAGAGCGGGACGTAGCCGGCGGCCGGGGCCGTGGTGTGGGAGACGCCCACGCACTGCGGGCCCGCCTCCGCCCGTACCCGGTCGAGGACCTCGGCGGCGGCGGCCGGGTCGTCGGTGACGGTGACCATGAGGACGGCGCCGTTCTCGCCGAGGAGGCGCAGGACCTCGTCCGGCAGGGTCTCCGGGGCCGCCCTCGTCAGCAGAGCCGGGGCGCGGGTGACCGCGAGGGCCTGGCGGGCCGTGTCCTGGTCGGCGCCGGAGAGGTCCACGGCCAGGCCGATGCGGTTCATCTCCCGTACCGCCTCGCGGGCGAAACGGTCGAAGAGGGTGAGGTTCACGGCCCGTACGCCAAGCGCCTGGTACGCGCGCAGGGTGGCGGCCGAGCCGCCGAGCGCCGTCCAGCCGACCGGGCCGAGGAGGGCGGCGACGCGGCCGCAGTCGCGGGCGTGGGCCAGCTCGGCGGTGGAGCACGCGAGGCGCAGGTCCTCGGGGCACGCGGCGACGAGGGCGCGGACGGAGTCGATGCGCCGCAGCGTCCCGACGACGCCCTCGTCCGCCTCGACGTGCAGGGACCAGAGCTGGGCCCCGGTCTCCCGGGCGCGCGGGGGTGGCAGGTCCTCGGGGTCGAGGAGGTCGGGGAGTTCGGTGTGGCCCTCGGTGACGGGCTGGGCGGCCAGGAGGGCGCGGGCCCGGGCCGTCTCGTCGAGCGGTGACTCCGGCGGGCCGGGCTCGCCGGTGGCGGCAGGGACGGTGGAGAGGGAGGGAGGGTCGTCTATCAGTTCCGCCATGGTCTTACTCCGAACTCGGCGATGCAGTACCGCCCCGCCGAGAGCGGCGGGGCAGCACCGTCCACCGTGCCACCGGCCCCTTCGGGGGGCTCGGCGGGCTGGGCCGTCCGGGTGAACCGGTTACGGCGTGTCGAGCGCGTCGATCGTCGCGTTCGACGGGGCCGTACGGCTCTTCAGGTCGCGGGAGACCGCTTCCGCGTCGCGGAGGGCGCGGACCGCGTTGGACCAGGTCAGCTTGGCGAGGTCCGGGTGGGACCAGCCGCGGTGCAGGAGCTCCGCGATCAGGTTCGGGTAGCCCGCGACGTCGTCGAGGCCGGCCGGGGTGAAGGCCGTGCCGTCGTAGTCGCCGCCGATGCCGATGTGGTCGATGCCGGCGACCTCGCGCATGTGGTCGAGGTGGTCGGCGACCGTCGCGGCGGTGGCGACCGGGCGGGGGTCGGTCTCCTCGAAGGCGCGGTGCAGCTTCATCGCCTCGGCGGTGGTGTCGAGGTGGTCGAAGCCGTGCGCCCGGAGGTTCTCGTCGGCCCGCGCGGTCCACTCGACGGCCGCGGGCAGGATGAACTTGGGCACGAAGGTGGCCATCGCGACGCCGCCGTTGGCCGGCAGCCGCTCCAGGACGTCGTCCGAAATGTTCCGCGGGTGGTCGCAGACCGCGCGGGACGAGGAGTGCGAGAAGATCACCGGCGCCGCCGTGGCGTCGAGCGCGTCCCGCATGGTCGTCGCGGCGACGTGCGAGAGGTCCACGAGCATCCCGGAGCGGTTCATCTCGCGGACGACCTGCCGGCCGAAGGCGGAGAGCCCGCCGACGCCGGGCTCGTCGGTCGCCGAGTCCGCCCAGTCGTTGTTGTCGTTGTGCGTGAGCGTCATGTACCGCACGCCCAGGGCGTGCAGCGCACGCAGGGTGGCGAGGGAGTTGTTGATCGAGTGGCCGCCCTCGGCGCCCTTGAGCGAGGCGATACGGCCCTGCTTCCGGGCCGCCTCCATGTCGTCCGCCGTCAGCGCGGGGGCGAGGTCGGCGGCGTACCGGTCGAGGAGCTGGTCGACGATGTCGATCTGCTCCAGGGTCGCGCTGACCGCGTCGTCGCCGGCCAGCCGGCAGGGGACGTACACCGACCAGAACTGGGCGCCGACGCCGCCCGCCCGGAGCCGGGCGAGGTCGGTGTGGAGCGCGCCGGTCTGGTCGGCGGCGATGTCCATCCGGTCCAGGTCGTAGCGCACGTGCTCGCGCAGCGCCCACGGGAGGTCGTTGTGGCCGTCGACCACGGGATGGCCCGCGAGCAGCTCGCGGGCCTCCTCCAGACGGTCCGCCGCGCCGGGTGAGGCGCTCACCTGGCGAAGCCGAAGGACGCGGCGCCCTCGACCTTGGCGCGCAGCCGCTTGCCCTTCTCCGTGGCCTGGTCGTTGAGCTCCTGGAGGAAGTCGGTCATCCGGGTGCGGAGCTCCGTGTCGTGCGCGGCGAGGATCCGGGCGGCGAGCAGGCCCGCGTTCCGGGCGCCGGCGACGGAGACCGTGGCGACGGGGATGCCGGCCGGCATCTGCACGATGGAGAGCAGCGAGTCCATGCCGTCGAGGTACTTCAGCGGCACCGGCACGCCGATGACGGGCAGCGGGGTGACGGAGGCGAGCATGCCGGGCAGGTGGGCGGCGCCGCCGGCGCCCGCGATGATCGCCTGGATCCCGCGGCCCGCGGCCTCCTCGCCGTACGCGATCATCTCGCGGGGCATCCGGTGCGCGGAGAGGACGTTCACCTCGTACGGGATCTCGAACTCGTCGAGGGCCTGGGCGGCGGCCTCCATGACGGACCAGTCCGAGTCGGACCCCATCGCGATGCCAATGAGCGGATTACTCAACGATCGTTCCTCGCAGATAGCCGGCGGCGTGACGGGCGCGCTCCAGCACGTCGTCGAGGTCGTCGCCGTAGGTGTTGACGTGGCCCACCTTGCGACCGGGCTTCACGTCCTTGCCGTACATGTGGATCTTGAGCTGCGGGTCCCTGGCCATGCAGTGCAGATACGCGGAGTACATGTCCGGGTAGTCGCCGCCCAGGACATTGCACATCACGGTCCACGTCGCGCGGGGGCGCGGATCGCCGAGAGGAAGGTCGAGAACCGCCCGGACGTGGTTGGCGAACTGCGAGGTGATCGCCCCGTCCTGGGTCCAGTGGCCCGAGTTGTGGGGGCGCATCGCCAGCTCGTTGACGAGGATGCGGCCGTCCGTGGTCTGGAACAGCTCGACGGCGAGGTGGCCGACGACGCCCAGCTCCTTGGCGATCCGGAGCGCCAGCTCCTGCGCCTGCCCGCCCAGCTCTTCGTCGAGGTCGGGCGCGGGCGCGATGACCGTGTCGCAGACGCCGTCGACCTGGCGGGACTCGACGACCGGATAGGCGACGGCCTGTCCGTGCGGGGAGCGGACGATGTTCGCCGCGAGCTCGCGGACGAAGTCGACCTTCTCCTCGGCGAGGACCGGGACCCCGGCGAGGAAGGGGTCGCGGGCGTCCTCGGGCGTACGGACGAACCAGACGCCCTTGCCGTCGTAACCGCCGCGCACGGTCTTGAGGATGATCGGGAAGCCGCCGACCTCGGCCGCGAAGGCCGCCGCGTCCGCCGGATCGGCGACGATGCGGTGCCGGGGGCTCGGCGCGCCGATCTCGTCGAGTTTCGCGCGCATCACCCCCTTGTCCTGCGCGTGCACGAGCGCGTCCGGGCCGGGCCTGACGGGGATGCCGTCGGCCTCCAGGGCGCGCAGGTGCTCGGTGGGGACGTGCTCGTGATCGAAGGTGATCACGTCGCAGCCGCGCGCGAAGTCACGCAGCGTGTCCAGGTCGCGGTAGTCGCCGACGACGACCTCGCTCACCACCTGGGCCGCGGAATCCTGCGGGGTGTCACTGAGGAGCTTGAACTTGATGCCGAGGGGGATGCCGGCCTCGTGGGTCATACGGGCGAGCTGGCCACCGCCGACCATGCCTACTACGGGGAACGTCACCCTCTTAGGGTATCCGCACCATCGGGGAACACTCGTCCGGCTGTGTTTTGACACAAGCGGCACGCGCTCGGTGCCGGGTTCTCCACAGGTTTGCGAGGTACACAGGCGGGTGACAGGGCCGCTGGTTAGCATGGTTGGGTTGACGTCGCCCGGACGTCATCCGGACGGACGGGACAGAGCGATCACCATGAGTGAACACGGCGCGCTGCGCATGCGACTCGAGGGGCTCTTCCGGGAGGTCGCCAAGTTCGGGGCCGTCGGTGCCGTAGGGGTGCTGGTGGACCTCGGGGTGTTCAACCTCGTCCGCCACTTCTCGGACCTGCCGGTCGTGCGGGCGAGCGTCATCGCCACGGTGGTCGCGATCGTCTTCAACTACCTCGGCTTCCGGTACTTCACCTACCGGGACCGGGACAAGAGCAGCCGCGCCAAGGAGCTGGCCCTCTTCCTCGTCTTCAGCCTGATCGGCCTGGTCATCCAGAACGGTCTGCTGTACGCGGCGACGTACGGCTTCGGCTGGGACACCCCGCTGCAGAGCAACTTCTTCAAGTTCTTCGGCATCGGCGTCGCGACCCTGTTCCGCTTCTGGTCGTACCGCACGTGGGTGTTCCGCGCGCTGCCGGCGAAGGAGGCCGTGCAGACCGCCGAATCGTTCCTGGAGCAGGCCCCGCAGCAGGCGACCCGCCGCCAGCCCGACCGCGTCTGACCCCCTCACAGCCTGGCCTCTTACCGTACGGGGCGCTCGGGTGGCTCCTCCGTGACGCTCCTGACCTCCCGGCTCAGGAAGAGCGCGAAGACCGGCGGCTGCTGCTGGAGCAGCTCCAGGCGCCCGCCGTCCGCCTCCGCCAGGTCCCTGGCCACCGCGAGACCGATGCCCGTGGAGCTGCGCCCGCTCACCGCCCGCTCGAAGATCCGCGCACCGAGGTCGGCGGGGACGCCGGGGCCCTCGTCGGTGACCTCGATCACGGACTGGTTGCCGGTGACGCGGGTGCGCAGGGCGACCGTGCCGCCGCCGTGCATGAGCGAGTTCTCGATCAGGGCGGCGAGGACCTGGGCGACCGCGCCCGGGGTGCCGACCGCCCGCATGCCCTGCTTGCCGGAGTGGACGATGGCCCGCCCCGCGCTGCGGTAGGCGGGGCGCCACTCCTCGATCTGCTGCTTGACGACCTCGTCCAGGTCGAAGGCGACGGCGGAGCCGGTGCGGGGGTCCCGGGCGTTGGTGAGGAGCCGCTCGACGACGTCGGTGAGCCGCTCGACCTGGGTGAGCGCGATCGTCGCCTCCTCCTTGACCGTCTCCAGGTCGACGGCGAGGGCGACCTCCTCCAGGCGCATGGAGAGCGCGGTGAGGGGCGTACGGAGCTGGTGGGAGGCGTCGGCGGCGAGGCGGCGCTCGGCGGTGAGCATCCGGGCGATGCGCTCGGCGGAGGCGTCGAGGACGTCCGCGACCCGGTCCAGCTCGGGGACCCCGTACCGCTTGTGCCGGGGCCGCGGGTCGCCGGAGCCGAGGCGCTCGGCGGTCTCGGCGAGGTCCGTGAGCGGCGACGCCAGCTTGTTCGCCTGCCGTACGGCGAGGAGGACGGCGGCGACGACCGCGAGCAGGGCCACCGCGCCGATGATGAGCAGGGTGCGGCCGACCTCGGCGGTCACCGCGGACCGGGACTCCTCGACGACCACGGTCTCGCCGCGCTCGCCCTGGGCGAGACCGCGGATGACCTCGCCGCCGGGGCGGGCGCCGATCTCGATGGGGTCGCGGCCGGGGATGCGGATCTGGGCGTACCGCTTGGCGCCGCTCTGCTCGGCGAGGATGCCGGGGTTGACCGGCTCGCCGCCGATGAGCCGGCTGTCGACGATGGAGACGATCCGCAGCGCCTCGGAGTCCACGCTCTCCTGGGCGCTGCCGGCGATGGTGCGGGTCTCGACGAGGACCAGGGAGACGCCGAAGACGGCGATGACGACGAGGACGACGGCGAGCGTGGAGTTGATCAGGCGGCGGCGCATGGATCCTCCGGAGGGCGGCTTGACGACGACCAGTGTGGCAAGGCCCTGAAGGGGCGCGGGGAACCGCGTGACCGGCCCACGACAACCCGCGGCCGCGACACGACGCGCACCCCTACGGCGATGACGCGCCTCCTGGCCTCCGCTTCGACGGCAGCGTCTAGCTCTTCTCGAAGCGGAAGCCGACTCCTCGGACCGTCGCGATGTAGCGGGGGTTCGCCGCGTCGTCGCCGAGCTTCTTGCGCAGCCAGGAGATGTGCATGTCGAGGGTCTTGGTGGAGGACCACCAGGTGGTGTCCCAGACCTCGCGCATCAGCTGGTCGCGGGTGACGACCCGGCCGGCGTCCCGGACCAGGACCCGGAGCAGGTCGAACTCCTTGGCGGTGAGCTGCAGCTCCTCGTCGCCCATCCAGGCGCGGTGCGACTCGACGTCGATGCGGACGCCGTGGGTCGCGGGGGCGGCGGCGGGCTCCGTGGAGCCGCGCCGGAGGAGGGCCCGGACCCGGGCGAGGAGCTCGGCGAGGCGGAAGGGCTTGGTGACGTAGTCGTCGGCGCCCGCGTCGAGCCCGACCACGGTGTCGACCTCGTCCGCGCGGGCGGTGAGGACCAGGATCGGGACCGTGTGACCTTCGGCGCGCAGCCGGCGCGCGACCTCCAGGCCGTCCATGCCGGGCAGGCCCAGGTCGAGCACGACCAGGTCGACGCCGCCCTGGAGTCCGGCGTCGAGGGCGGTCGGACCGTCCTCGCGGACCTCGACCTCGTACCCCTCTCTCCGCAGGGCGCGGGCCAGCGGCTCCGAGATGGATGCGTCGTCCTCGGCGAGCAGTACACGGGTCATGGAGTGATGGTAGTCGGCACGGCGGCCGGGCCGGGGCGGGATCCACCGGGCCCCGATGACCCCTGGAGATCTTGTGGGCATCCAGCAGATGACCTTCGAATGATCGCGTACGGTTCCTTCGTCACCTGTGATCCATCTCTCAAGTCCTTCCATATCCGACCCTGTCGTGTCGTATGGTGGCGAGACGTCAGTAGCGGTAATCGGGGACCTTTGGCCAGCTTCGCGCGCCAAGGTCCTCTTTCTGCGTGAGGTCGGCCCCGCCGAACCTTGAGACGGTGAATGACCTGTGGGCCGGGTTCCGGGGCGCGTAGACGCGTCTCCCGGGGCGTGGATCCCGGTGGAGTTCCACGACTCCGCCGGTGCCGGCCTCCCCCACCGGGCGCATCACGCTCACGAGGCGTGCGTCCCGACAGAGCAAGGATCGACATGGCGTCCAGCCTGACGACGGCTTCGACCGGAACCCCCGGTTCCGAGAAGACGTTCTTCGGCCACCCCCGTGGTCTGGCCACCCTCTTCATGACCGAGATGTGGGAGCGCTTCTCCTACTACGGCATGCGGGCCCTTCTGGTTCTGTACCTGGTCTCCGGCGGCGCGGACGCGGCGACCGGAAGCCAGGGTGGCGGTCTCGCCATGACGGCGGCCACGTCGACGGCCATCTACTCGGTGTACGTCTCGATGGTCTACCTGATGGCCATGCCCGGCGGCTGGTTCGGCGACCGCGTCTGGGGCGCCCGCAAGACCGTCACCATCGCCGGTTTCGTGATCATGGCCGGTCACGCCTCGCTGGCCCTCCCCGGTCAGGCGATGTTCTTCGTCGGCCTGGCGCTCGTCGCCGCCGGTTCGGGTCTGCTCAAGGCCAACATCTCCACGATGGTCGGCCACCTCTACGACGGCCCGGACGACCCGCGCCGTGACGGTGGCTTCACGCTCTTCTACGTCGGCATCAACCTCGGTGCCTTCGTGGCGCCGTTCGTGGTCGGCACCGTCGGCGAGAAGGTCAACTGGCACCTCGGCTTCGCGCTCGCCGCGCTGGGCATGGGTCTGGGCCTGGTCCAGTTCCTCTTCGGCACGAAGAACCTCAGCCCGCGGAGCAACATCGTCCCGAACCCGCTCTCCCCGGCCGAGCGCAAGGGCATCCTGGTCAAGGTCGCCCTCGTCGCCGTGCTGGCCGCCGCGTTCTACGGCGTCGTCATCGCCCTCGGCATGTACACCCTGAACTGGGCGCTCGTGCCGATCACCCTCGCGGGTCTGATCATCCCGGTCGCCGTCCTGGTCCGCATCAAGCGCGACAAGGACCTGGACAAGACCGAGCAGTCGAAGATGACCGGCTACATCTGGTTCTTCGTCGCCGCCGCCGTCTTCTGGATGATCTACGACCAGGGTGGCTCGACCCTGTCGCTCTTCGCGGACGACAAGACCGCGGACAGCGTCTTCGGCTTCGGCTTCCCCGCCACCTGGTACCAGTCCCTGAACCCGCTCTTCGTCATGGCGCTGGCCCCGGTCTTCGCCTGGCTGTGGCTGTGGCTGGCCCGCAAGAACCAGGAGCCGAACACCATCGTGAAGTTCGCGATGGGTCTCGTCCTGGTCGGCGCGTCCTTCTTCGTCTTCATCGTCCCGATGAACATGGCGGGCGACGGCACCAAGGTCTCCCCGATGTGGCTCGTCTCGATCTACATGATCCAGACGATCGGTGAGCTGTGCCTCTCCCCCGTCGGCCTCTCCGTCACGACGAAGATGGCGCCGCAGAAGTACGCCTCCCAGATGATGGGCGTCTGGTTCCTCGCCGTCACCGCCGGTGACTGCAGCACGAGTCTGCTGTCGCTGGCCGGTGTGGACCTCAACGGGACGGGGATCATCGCGATGGAGGCGGCGCTGGCCGTCCTCGCGGGCTTCGCGATCTGGATGTACCGCAAGAAGGTCCAGGGCCTCATGGGCGGCGTCCACTGACGCCCGCTCCCTCTGTACGGCCGAAGGCCGCCGCACCCGTCCGGTGCGGCGGCCTTCGCCGTTCGCTCACCTCCTGAGCCGTGCCCAGGGCGTGAAGGTGAACACCGCGCCGCCGACCAGGATGACCGTGCCCGCGACGAGGGCGAGGGCGCGCAGGGCGCCGTCGTTCTCGGCGCCGGTCTGGGCGAGGTTCCCGCCGTCGGAGCCGCCGGAGCCGGAGCCCGAGCCCGAGCCGGAGCCCGTGGTGGTGTTCGAGCCGCCGTCGGAGCCGCCGGAGGCGCCGCCGGCCTGCTTGCTCGTGTCCAGTTCGAGGGAGGCCCCCACGGCGCCCTTGACCTGGCAGGGGATGACGATCGGCGAGCCGCCGAGCGAGACGCTGATGGTGAGCGTCCCCGGGCCGAGGGTGGACCTGCCCGTCGCCCCCGGCGTGTAGGTGCCCTTCATGTCGGGCAGGTCGACCGGCTTGCCCGCTTCGAGGGGGGCGGCGTTGGCGGGGCCCGCGACCTTCACCGTGCCGCTGTCGGCGCCGCCGATCCTGACGGCCATGGACGGCTTGAGGGCGCCCGCGGGGAGGGCCGCCGGGCTGTCCATGACGCCCTTGGCGGTCCTGACCGTGAGGGCGTAGCCGTCGCCGCTCTTCTTGGCGTCGATGGTCACCTTGGAGGTGATCGAGGTGGGGCCGGGGGGTTGGCAGGCGAACTGGACGGCGACCTGCCTGCCGGGGAATTCGGTCTGCCCGCCGCCTCCGCCGGAGCTTCCGCCAGAGCCGGAGCCGGAGCCGGAGCCGGAGCCGGAGCCGGAGTCGCCTCCGGTGCCGCCGGACGAGCTGGTCGCGGAGCCGCCGGTGTTGTCGGAGCCACCACCGGTGGAACTCGCACCGCCGGAGGAATCCGTGCCGCCGGAGCCGGAAGTCGTACCGCCGGAGGCCGAGGAGCCGCCGGACGAGGTCGTCGTGCCACCGGACGACGTCGTACCGCCGGACGTCGTCGTCCCCCCACCCCCCTCCGTCACCTTGATCGTCGCCCCCACCGGCACCGCTGCCTTCGGGGAGCACTTGGTGTCCGTCGAGATCGGCTTGGACACGTTGATCGTGTACTTGCCTGGCGTCAGCGTGATCTCGCCCGCCTTGTCCAGCTTCAGCCTCCCCTTCATGTCGGGCAGCACCATCGGGCTGTTCTTCGGGATCGGCGGGTTCTGGCGGGGTCCCTCCATCGCGACGGTCCCGCTCCCCGCGCCGCCCAGGGTGAGGACGCCGGTCGGCTTCACCGTGTCCTTCTGCAGGTCGAGGACGTCGGGGTTCTTCGAGGCGGCCTGGACCGTCTTCCAGACGATCTCGACCTCGTCGCCGACCTCGGCCTCCGCCGGTGCGGTGATCAGCACCTTCGTCGTGCCCTGCACGGGCGGGAGCCCCGAGATCGACGGGGGGACGCACTCCGTCGCGTAGCTGGTCTCGGCGGCCCGGGCGGGGTCGGCGGCACACAGGATCCCCGCGCCGCCGAGCATCAGCGCGACCCCGGCCGCGCTCATCCTCCGTTGCGTACTCACGCATGTCCCTTCGTCGTCGGGCTGCTGCTCTCAGGCGCTGACGGTGCGGAGTCAGGGCTGAACCACGGCAGGGCCGCGGTCGTCTCGCCGTCCCCCGGTGCGGGGGCGGAAGCGGGTGTACGGGCCGGGGCGCGGCGACGCGGGCGCGCCCCCGGCCGGGTCCTGGGGGCGCGGGCCCCGGCGCCCCCGGAAGCGGGCCGCGCGCGGTCGACCACGGCCATGCCGATCCGGAACAGCGCGGCCGGCACCACGACGGCGAGGAGCACCCAGAAGAGCGTCACGCCCCACGGCCTGCCGACGCCCCACGGCTGCTCGACGAGGACCTTGCCCGCGTACCTCACGGAGACCTGGTAGTCGCCGTGCGCGCCGGCCGCGAGTTCGGCGGGGAGGCGGATCAGGGCCTTCTCGCCGGGTGCGATCGTGCCGCGCCACTGGCGTTCCTCGTACTGGGGCGCGAAGACGCCGTGGCCGGTGCCGACCTGGAAGACCGGGTCCTTGACGGCGGCGGGCCCGAGGTTGCCGACGGTGAAGACGACCTCGCGGCGCGGGGGCGCCCCGAACCAGACGAGGAGGCCGCTGGAGCCTTCGAGGCGCACGGCGGCGAGGACGGCGAGGCGGCCGTCACCGGAGGCCTCGGGGAGCGGGGCGGTGGGGTGCCCGGCGACCGTGAACTCCTTGTCGACGACGTCCTGCCGGCCGGTGACCCCGGCGACGTGCACCACGCAGGGGCAGGGCTCGGGCGGTTCGGCGACGGGGAGCTTCACGCTGAACGCGCCCCTGCGGTCGACGGTGGCGGCCCGGCCGTCGGTGTTGGCGCAGGAGTTGGTGCCGCCGATGACACCCCTGCCGGGGGCTCCCTGACCGCAGATCAGGAGCATGAGGAGCGCGCCGGGTTTCCAGCCGCTGCCGCTGACGGCGATCTCGCCGCCCTTGCCACCCTCCGGCGCCGACAGCTCGACCACCGGCCCGGGGGCCGCCGTCGCGGCGGGGGTGGTGGGCAGCAGGGCGAGGGCGAGGGCGGTGAGGAGGGCGGCGGCGGTACGGATCGTCCTCATGGTGTCGCTCCCGTCGGGGCTCGCCGGGTACGGGACCTGCTCCGCCGCCGCGCCGCGTACCCGGCGCCGCCCGCCGCCGCGAGGAGCAGTCCGGCCGTGCCGGTGAGCGCGGGGCCCGAGGCGAAGGCGGCCTCCGCGCGGGCCGTGGCGGGGGCGGCGCCCGCCGCGGTGGCCGTCAGCCGGACAGTGACGGCGTCGAGGGCGGGCGGGTCCGGCCAGGGTTCGGTCCGGACGGCCCGCTCGCCGGGGCGGAGGGTGAGCGGCAGGGGGCGGTCCGGCCGGTCGAGGACGGTGCCGAGGAGGCCCTCGGCGCGGACCGCGAGGCGCGGGGCGAGGACCGTGGTGCCGCGGTTGACCAGGGTGTAGCGGAGGGCGCCGGTGGTCCGGTCGACGTGGACGTCCTCGACGGTGAGCGCGGCGAGGCGCGGTCCGCTGACCCGTATCCGCAGCTCGACCCGGACCTCATGGCCTGCGGCCGCGGCCCGTACGGTGCCCCGGTGTTCGCCGGGCGGGGTGTCGGCGGTGACCGTGACGGCGAAGGGGACGTCGGCGCGGGTCCTGGCGGGCACGGTCACGGTCCGCGCGGCGAACGACACGGGTGCGGCGCCCTGGCTGGTGAGGCGCACGGTGAGGGGGACGGCGGAGGGGTTGGTGACCGAGAGCGTGTCCTGGAGGACGCTGCCCGCCGGGCCTTCCAGGTAGGCGTACGGCCGTCCGGCGGCGGGGGCGGCCGTCCAGTCCCGGGCGCCGGGGGGCGCCGCCGCGACGGCGCCGAGGAGGGCGGCCGCGGCGGCGAGGAGCCCGGCGCGGGCCGCCGCGCGACGACCGGGGTGCGGGGCGGTGCGCCGGCCGGGGAGCGCGGCCGGACGTCCGCCCGGGAGCGCGGCCGTGCGCCGACCCGGGAGCGCCCCCCTCCGCGTCCGGGAGCGGTCCGCCGTCCGCATCAGCGTGCCGTGCGCCGCGTGAGCCAGAGGACTCCGGCGGCGCCGGTCAGCAGGACGGTGCCGCCGAGGGTGCCGAGCGCAACGGCGGAGTCGAGGGGGCCGGTCCTGGGCAGCTCGCCTTCGGTGGCGGGCGGCGGGGTGCCGGCTCCCGAGCCGCCTCCGGAGGCCCCCGTGACCTGGAGTTCCAGGGAGGGCTTCGGGTTGTTCTTCGGCGTGCAGACGGCCGCGTCCATACCGAGGGCGTGCACGGTGAGGGTGCCGGCCGTGAAGGTGACCCTGCCGTTCTTCTTCGGGGTGAACGTGCCGGTGAGCGTGCCGATCCTGATCGGGGTGTCGGGCGGGATGGCGGCCGTGTTCGGCGTTCCCCCGACCTTCACCGTGCCGCTCGCGGCGCCGCCGAGGACGAGTTCGGCGCGCGGGGTCATGACGCCCTTGGGGAGTTCGACCGGGCTGTCCGAGACCCCCTTCTCGAAGGACATGGTGATCGTGTAGCCGCCGCCGCTCTTCACGGCCTTGATGTCGACGGGCGAGACGGCGCTCTTCGGTCCGATCTTCGTCTCGCAGGCGTAGTCCACGTCGACGACGGCCGCCTGGGCGGCGGGTGCGCCGGCCAGCACGGTCGCGCCCGCCACGGCGGCCGCGGCCGTGAGCGCGGCGGTCGTTCTCCTCCGGTTCGGCACCTTGGACACCCCGAGCACCCCTCACCGCAACGGAACTGACGGTCTTTCAGATTGGCCGTCAAGGTACGCCCGAGACCGTGCGGAGGGAAGGCAGGGGAACGCGCGGACTTGTGAAAGTCCTAGGCGGGTGCGGCCAGTTCGGCCCAGACCGTCTTGCCGGGGGATCCGGGGGTACGGTCGATGCCCCAGTCCAGGCAGAGCCGCTGCACGATGAACATGCCGTGGCCGCCCGGCCGTCCGGCGCGGTGCGGGGTGCGGGGAGCGGGCTGTCCGGCGCCGCGGTCGGTGACTTCGAGGCGGAGCGTCCGGGCCATCCGCAGGACGCGCAGCTGGTCGGCGCCCTCGGCGTGCAGGCACGCGTTGGTGACCAGTTCGGAGACGACGAGCAGGACGTCCTCGGCGGCGGCCCGGCGGTCGGCGGTGGCGGCCGGCAGCCAGCCCCACTCGTGAAGCGCCGACCGCGTGAAGTCACGGGCGAGCGGAACGGTGCCGCTCGTCTCGCCGAGGTCGAGCGTACGGACGTCGGAAGCCTGGTCCATCAACGCTTCACCTCACCGATCGACGGGACAGCAGGGACGGGACATACGGGCGGAGCCGTGGGGGCGGGGCGGGCTCAGGCGGGGAGCGCTGTGGCGAGCGTCTCGTGAAGGGTGAAGACGGAGTCCGCGCCCGTGATGTGGAACACCCGGGCCACCGCGGGGCGCATCGCCACCAGGTGGACGCCGCCACCGGCGGCCTCCGCACGCAGGCGGGCGCCGAGCAGCACGTTGAGCCCGGTCGAGTCGCAGAACTCCAGGCCCGAGCAGTCGACGACGAGCCGCGCTTGGCCCGCGTCGAGGACGTCGTCCAGCGGGGTGCGCAGAATGTCCGCCGTGTGGTGATCGAGCTCACCGACGGGCGTGAGCAGTGCGCTGCCGGCCACGTCGCGAACCTCGACGCGCAGGCGCGCGGGTGACGCGCTGCCGATCTGTTCGGGGTCCATGGCCGTGCCTCTTCTCGCTCTCGCGGTTGTCGACTGACGTGCCCCCGAACCCTACAAGCGGCATGGCCTCCGATGCACATGGGGTACCTCACATATCGACACAGAACGGATTATTGGCACTTGCAACCATCAGGGTCGAGCGGGTAGGCCTAGAGGTGAACGTCCGACACGGCCGGCTTTGGAGGCGCCGCAAACCGCAGCGAGAAGCACCAGAAGGAGATCCATGTCACCCCGGCTCGACGCCACGCGTACCCCCGACGCGCCGTCGGCAACACTCCCCCACCCCCCTGTCGCCGACCTGCCCGACCAGCTCCTCGACACGCCACTCGACCGGATCGGACCGGTCGACGCCCGTGCCCTGTCGAAGCAGCTCTTCGCCCGGCTCTCCGAGCTGGAGGAGGGCACCCACGAGCACGCGTACGTCCGCAACACCCTCGTCGAACTCAACCTCGCGCTCGTCAGGTTCGCCGCCGCCCGCTTCGGCACCCGCAGCGAACCGATGGAGGACATCGTCCAGGTCGGCACCATCGGCCTCATCAAGGCGATCGACCGCTTCGAACTGGCCCGTGGCGTCGAGTTCCCGACCTTCGCCATGCCGACGATCATCGGCGAGATCAAGCGGTTCTTCCGCGACACCTCGTGGTCCGTGCACGTCCCCCGCAGGCTCCAGGAGCTCCGGCTCGACCTCGCGAGGGCCGGTGACACGCTCGCCCAGCGCCTCGACCGCGCCCCGACCGTCGCCGAACTCGCCGAGGAGCTCGGCATCGCGCCGGAGGAGGTCGTCGAGGGCATGGCCGCGAGCAACGCCTACACCGCGGCCTCGCTCGACGCGCAGCCCGACGACGAGGACGGCGCCGGCGGCGAGGCCGCGCTCGCCGACCGGATCGGCTACGAGGACCACGGGCTCACGGGCATCGAGTACATCGCCTCCCTCAAGCCGATGATCGCCTCGCTGCCCGACCGCGAGCGGCAGATCCTCTCCCTCCGCTTCGTCTCGGGCCTCACCCAGTCGGAGATCGGCGCGGAGCTCGGCATCTCCCAGATGCACGTCTCCCGGCTGCTCGCCCGCACCCTCGGCCGGCTGCGCCGGGGCCTGACCGTGGAGGAATGACCTCCACCGGCGCCCCAGCACCGCCAAAGCGGTTGCGGAAAGGGCCCGTCCACGGTCCGCCGACCGTGGACGGGCCCTTCCCGTCAGGGGGCAGAGCGCCCCGGCTGTCGGAGACGCCGAGGCACAACCCGGTGGCGGCCGGAGAGGGGCCGTCGATACCGTCGGCCCCCGGCTGCCGCATCGGCGGCCGCCACGCGTACGCACCCACGGAGAGCGAACCACCATGACCGGCCGCACCCGCCCGACGACGACCCTGTGGCGCCCCACCGGCCCCGTCGAGCTGGAGCTCGTACGGGAGTCGGGATGGCGGGCCTGGCCGCCGCGGCTGCCGGAGCAGCCGATCTTCTATCCGGTGCTCAACGAGGAGTACGCGGTGAGGATCGCGCGCGACTGGAACGTGAAGCACGACGGCGCCGGTTACGTCACCCGCTTCGAGGTCGACACGGAGTTCGTCCGCAGGTACCCGGTCCAGCAGGCGGGCGGGCGGACGATCCTGGAGCTGTGGGTGCCGGCGGAGGAACTGGACGAGTTCAACGCGCACATCGCGGGCGAGATCGAGGTCGTGCGCGAGTTCCGCTGACAGCGCTCGGGGGCGGCCCGTACGATCAGCGCCCGCCTGCGAGCCGTCCCCGATGATGCGGAGCCCCCGTTGACCGTCCGTCGCGTCGTCCCCAACCTCCGGACCCACACCCCGGCCGAGAACCGCGAGTTCTACGGGCTGCTCGGCTTCGAGGAGGTCATGAACCACGGCTGGATCACGACCCTCGCCTCGCCGTCCGCGCCGGCGGCCCAGCTCAGCCTCATGTCCTCCGACCTGACCGCCCCGGTCGTCCCCGACCTGAGCGTGGAGGTCGAGGACGTCGACGCGGCGTACGAGGCTGTCCGCGCCGCGGGAGCCGAGATCGTCCACCCGCTGACCGACGAGGAGTGGGGCGTCCGCCGCTTCTTCGTCCGCGACCCGGACGGCCGCGTGGTCAACGTGCTGAGCCACCGCTCGTAGGGGCGAGGGGCGGCCCCCTGAGCGCTCCCCCTCAGACCACCCGCACGCCCCCGCGCCAGACCTCCGTCACCAGGGGTACGCCCGGGCGGTAGGCCAGGTGGACGTGGGACGGGGCGTCCAGGACGGCGAGGTCCGCGCGGGAGCCGGGCGTCAGCCGGCCCACGTCCGTGCGGCGGAGGGCCGCCGCGCCGCCCGCCGTGGCGGACCACACGGCCTCGTCGGGGGTCATGCCCATGTCCCGTACCGCGAGGGCGATGCAGAAGGGGACCGAGGAGGTGAAGGACGAGCCCGGGTTGCAGTCCGTGGACAGCGCCACCGTCACGCCCGCGTCCAGGAGGCGGCGGGCGTCCGGCCACTGCGCGCGCGTGGAGAACTCCGCGCCCGGCAGGAGCGTGGCCACCGTGTTCCCGGAGGCGAGCGCGTCGACGTCCGCGTCCGTCAGGTGCGTGCAGTGGTCCGCGCTCGCCGCGTCCAGCTCCACCGCCAGCTGGACACCGGGGCCGTACGTGAGCTGGTTGGCGTGCACCCGGGGGTGGAGGCCCTTCGCCTTGCCCGCGGTGAGGATCGCGCGGGCCTGGTCGCCGTCGAAGGCGCCCTTCTCGCAGAAGACGTCCACCCAGCGGGCGTACGGGGCGCAGGCGTCCAGCATCTCGCCCGTCACCAGCTCCACGTACGCCGCCGGGTCGTCCGCGTAGTCCGGCGACACGATGTGCGCGCCGAGGTACGTGACCTCGTCCGTGTGCTCGGCCGCGATGCGCAGGGCACGGGCCTCGTCCTCGACGGTCAGGCCGTAACCGGACTTCGTCTCGAAGGTGGTCGTGCCCTGGGCGAGGGCCTCACGGAGGTAGCGGGCCACGTTCGCCGAGAGGGCCTCGTCGCTCGCCGCGCGCGTCGCCGCGACCGTCGTGCGGATGCCGCCCGCCTCGTACGGCCGGCCCGACATCCGGGCGTTGAACTCGGCGGTGCGGTCGCCCGCGAAGACGAGGTGCGAGTGGGAGTCGACGAAGCCGGGGACGACGGCGCGGCCCCCGGCGTCCACGGACGTGTCGGCCGCCGGGGCCGCCGTCGCATGGCCCGCCCAGGAGACCTTCTCGCCCTCCAGGACGAGGGCCGCGTCCTTGACGAGGCCCAGGGGGCCCTCGCCGAGGGCGGGGTCGTTCGTGACGAGGGTGGCGATGTTCGTGATGAGCGTCGTCGTCATGGTGCTCTCCGGTGGGGGGGTCGGGTCGGGACGGGCCCTAGTTCCTCAGCGTGGCGATCGCGGTCGCGAGGGCTTCGCCCGCGTCCGGTACGGAGACGTGCGCGCCGTCCCGTACGACCACCCGGCCGCCCACCACCACGTGGTGCACGTCCGTCGCCGTCGCCGCGAAGACG
This sequence comes from Streptomyces sp. NPDC034084, assembly GCF_055575535.1. Classification (NCBI taxonomy): domain Bacteria; kingdom Bacillati; phylum Actinomycetota; class Actinomycetes; order Kitasatosporales; family Streptomycetaceae; genus Streptomyces; species Streptomyces sp. NPDC034084. Next base: position 344,887 of record NZ_JBVISK010000008.1, on the reverse strand, counting down.
GCCGTCTCGGCCGCCAGGCGCGGTACCGGCCCGGCCGTCCGGACCGAGTCCAGGGTGATCGTCGTGAAGTCGGCGAGGGCGCCCGCCGCCAGGACGCCCGCGTCGGCCCAGCCGAGCGCCGCGTGGCCGTCCGCCGTCGCCGCGCGGAGCAGCGCGGCGGCCGTCCAGTGGCCGCGGGTGCGGGTGCGCAGGCGCTCGTTCAGCTCCATCGCCCGCGCCTCTTCGAGGAGGTCGATGACGGCGTGGCTGTCGCTGCCCAGGGAGAGCGGCGAGCCGGCGCGCTGGAGGGCCACCGCCGGGCCGATGCCGTCCGCGAGGTCCCGTTCGGTCGTCGGGCACATGCAGGTGCCGGTGGAGGACCCGCCGATGAGCGCGATGTCCGTGTCCGTCAGGTGCGTGTTGTGGACGCCCGTCGTCCGCGTGCCGAGGACGCCGTGCTCCGCGAGGAGCTGGGTCGGTGTCATGCCGTGGGCCGCGAGGCAGGCCTCGTTCTCCGCCGTCTGTTCCGAGAGGTGGACGTGGAGGGGCGCCTGCCGCTCCCGCGCCCAGCGGGCCACCGTGGACAGCTGGTCCGCGGGGACCGCTCGTACGGAGTGGATCGCCGCCCCGATCCGGACGCCCTCCCGCTCCTTGAGGGCCGAGACCCGCTCCGCCCACTTCTCCGCCGTGCCGTCGGTGAAGCGGAGCTGGTGCCGCTCGGGGGCGGCGCCGAAGCCGGAGGAGAGGTAGGCGGTGTCGAGGAGGGTGATGCGGATGCCCGCCTCGCCCGCCGCCGCGATGAGCGCCTCGCCCATGGCGTTGGGGTCGGCGTACGGGCTGCCGCCGGGCGCGTGGTGCAGGTAGTGGAACTCGCCGACGGAGGTGATGCCCGCGAGCGCCATCTCCGCGTACACCGCGCGGGCGAGCGCGAAGTAGCTGTCGGGCGTGAGGCGCTGGGCGACCGTGTACATGGTCTCGCGCCAGGTCCAGAACGTGCCGGAGCCGACCTGGACGGTGCCGCGCAGGGCGCGGTGGAAGGCGTGCGAGTGGGCGTTGGCCAGGCCGGGGATCGTGAGGCCGCGGAGGATCACGGCGCCCGGCGGGGGCGCGTCCACCCCCGTGCGGACCGCTCCGATCCGGCCCTCGGAGGTGACCTCCAGGGCCACGCCCGGCTCGACGTTCGTGTCGAGCCAGGCGTGTTCCAGCCAGTACGTCGTCAGCGGCACGCCAGCTCCTCCAGTACGTCGGCGAGTGCGAGGACCCCGGCCACGCAGTCGTCCTCGGCCGCGAACTCGGCCGGGGAGTGCGAGACGCCGGTGGGGTTCCGTACGAACAGCATGGCGGTCGGGATCGACTCGGACAGGATGCCCGCGTCGTGTCCGGCGCCCGTGCCGAGGACCGGGGTCTTCTCCCCGAGGACGCGGCCCAGCTCGTCGCGCAGGGCGTGCGAGAAGTCCACGACCGGGGTGAAGGACTCCTGGACGACGGCGAGGTCGATGCCGTGGCGGTCGGCGTAGGCGCGGGCCGCCGCCTCGACGCCCGCGACGACCTTGTCGAGGGAGCCCTGGTCGGCGGCACGGGCGTCGAGCCAGCCGCGGACCATCGACGGGATGGCGTTGACGCCGTTCGGCTCGACGGCGATCTTGCCGAAGGTGGCGACGGCGCCCGCGAGTTCGGCCTCGCGGCGGGCGGCGAGGACGGTCTCCGCGTACGTGAGCATGGGGTCGCGGCGGTCGACCAGGCGGGTGGTGCCCGCGTGGTTGGCCTCGCCGGCGAAGTCGTACCGCCAGCGGCCGTGCGGCCAGATGGCGGAGGCGATGCCGACGGCGTCCCCGGAGAGGTCCAGGGCCCGGCCCTGTTCGACGTGCAGCTCGACGAAGGCGCCGATACGGGCGAGCCGCTCGGGGTCCGGGCCGATGGCCGAGGGGTCGTATCCGGCGGCCTCCATGGCCTGCGGGAGGGTGATCCCGTCGGCGTCGCGGAGTTCGTACGCCTGCTCCTTCGTCAGCCGGCCGGCGGTGAGGCGGGAGCCGACGCAGGCGAGGCCGAAGCGGGCTCCTTCCTCGTCGCCGAAGTTGACGATGGCGAGCGGCCGCCTGAACGAGGCTCCGCGGGCGCGGAGTTCGTCGAGGGCGGCGAAGGCGGACACGACGCCGAGGGGGCCGTCGAAGGCGCCGCCGTCGGGGACGGAGTCCAGGTGCGAGCCGGTGACGACGGCGTCACCGGCGGCCGGGTCGCCGAGCCAGGCCCACTGGTTGCCGTTGCGGTCGGTCTCGACGTCCAGGCGGCGGGCCTCGGCCTGCATCCGGAACCAGAGACGGCAGTCGGCGTCGGCGCCGGTCCAGGCGTAACGGCGGTAGCCGCCCGAGGCGGCGCTGCGGCCGATGGGCCGCAGCGACCGCCACATGGCGTGGAAGGTGGCGCTCACGCCTGGTCGCCCTCGCGCATCGGGACGCGGACGCCCTTCTCGTCGGCGACGCGCTCCGCGATGTCGTAGCCCGCGTCGACGTGGCGGATGACGCCCATGCCGGGGTCGTTGGTGAGCACGCGGCGGATCTTCTCTCCGGCGAGCTTGGTGCCGTCGGCCACGGAGACCTGGCCGGCGTGGATGGAGCGGCCCATGCCGACGCCGCCGCCGTGGTGGATGGAGACCCAGGACGCGCCGGAGGCGACGTTGACCATGGCGTTGAGCAGCGGCCAGTCGGCGATGGCGTCGGAGCCGTCGAGCATGGCCTCGGTCTCGCGGTACGGGGAGGCGACGGAGCCGCAGTCCAGGTGGTCGCGGCCGATCGCGAGGGGCGCGGCGAGGGTGCCGTCGGCGACCATGTCGTTGAACATGTCGCCCGCCTTGTCGCGCTCGCCCTGGCCGAGCCAGCAGATGCGGGCGGGGAGGCCCTGGAAGTGGACGCGCTCGCCGGCCATCTTGATCCAGCGGTGGAGGGAGTCGTTCTCCGGGAAGAGGTCGAGGATCGCCTTGTCCGTCTTGTGGATGTCGGAGGCCTCACCGGAGAGGGCGGCCCAGCGGAACGGGCCCTTGCCCTCGCAGAACAGCGGGCGGATGTAGGCCGGGACGAAGCCGGGGAAGGCGAAGGCGCGGTCGTAGCCGGCGAGCTGGGCCTCGCCGCGGATCGAGTTGCCGTAGTCGAAGACCTCGGCGCCGGCGTCCATGAAGCCGACCATGGCCTCGACGTGCTTGGCCATCGACTCGCGCGAGCGCTGCGTGAAGCCGGCCGGGTCCTTGGCGGCGGCGTCGGCCATGTCGTCGAAGTCGACGCCGATCGGGAGGTACGAGAGCGGGTCGTGGGCCGAGGTCTGGTCGGTCACGATGTCGATCGGGGCGCCCTCGGCGAGCATCCGCGGGAGCAGCTCGGCGGCGTTGCCGAGGAGGCCGATGGAGAGCGGGCGGCGGGCGTCGCGGGCCTCGGTGGCGAGCTGGAGGGCGTGCGCGAGGTTGTCGGCCCTCACGTCCAGGTAGCGGTGCTCGATGCGGCGCTCGATGGCGCGCGGGTCGACGTCGATACAGATGGCGACGCCGTCGTTCATCGTCACGGCGAGGGGCTGGGCGCCGCCCATGCCGCCGAGGCCGGCGGTGAGGGTGATGGTGCCGGCGAGGGTGCCGCCGAACTTCTTCGCGGCGACGGCCGCGAAGGTCTCGTACGTGCCCTGGAGGATGCCCTGGGTGCCGATGTAGATCCAGGAGCCGGCGGTCATCTGGCCGTACATGGTGAGGCCGAGGTGCTCCAGGCGGCGGAACTCCTCCCAGTTCGCCCAGTCGCCGACCAGGTTGGAGTTGGCGAGGAGGACGCGCGGGGCCCACTCGTGCGTCTGCATGACGCCGACCGGGCGGCCCGACTGGACCAGCATCGTCTCGTCCTGCTTGAGGGTGCGCAGGGTGCGGACCATGGCGTCGAAGGAGCGCCAGTCGCGGGCGGCCTTGCCGGTGCCGCCGTAGACCACGAGCTTGTCGGGGTGCTCGGCGACCTCGGGGTCGAGGTTGTTCTGGAGCATCCGGAGGGCGGCTTCCTGCTGCCATCCCAGGGCGCTCAGTTCCGTACCGCGGGCTGCTCGCACGGGGCGGGGTCCTGACATGGGGGTGCCTCCTCGAATGTCGTTCAGATATTCACATCCTGGACTGCTGAATAGTTGTAGTCAACAGGGCGTACCGGCCACGCGATGGACGAGGATGGGCCGCATGGCCTCCTCCCGTCGCGATCTCGCCGTCCGAGCCTCCGTCGATCAAGGACTCCTCTCCCCCGCCGAACCGGTCGTCGCGCTCCTCGACACCGCCGGCATCCGCGCCTCCGCCGCCGCCCTGACCAGCGCTTTCGCCGCCGTCACCGACGCCCACGTGCTGCACGCCTTCGCCGTGAAGGCCGCCCCGCTCGTCCCCGTCCTGCGCCTGCTCCACGAGGCGGGCCTCGGCGTCGAGGTCGCGAGCCCCGGCGAGCTGGCCCTCGCCCGCGCCGCCGGCGTCCCGCCCACGCACACCGTGCTCGACTCCCCCGCCAAGACCCCGGCCGAGCTCCGCCAGGCCCTCGCCCTCGGCATCGCCGTCAACGCCGACAACCTCCAGGAACTGGCCAGGCTCGACGCGCTCGTCGCCTCCGCGCCCACCGCATCCCCGCTCGGACTGCGGGTGAACCCGCAGGTCGGAGCCGGTTCCATCGAGGCGCTCTCGACCGCCACCGCCACCTCCAAGTTCGGCGTGGCGCTCCGCGACGAAGGCGCCCGCAAGGCCGTCCTCGCGGCCTACCTGGAGCGGCCCTGGCTGACCCGGCTGCACACCCACACCGGCTCCCAGGGCGTCCCGCTCGCCCGCATGGCCGAGGGCGTCGGGGAGACGTACGCGCTCGCCGAGGAGATCAACCGCGCGGCCGGCCGGCAGCAGATCGACACCCTCGACATCGGCGGCGGACTCCCCGTGAACTTCGGCTCCGACGAGGAGACACCGACGTACGCGGAGTACGCCCGGCTGCTCGCCGACACCGTCCCCGGGCTGTTCGACGGCCGCTACCGGCTCGTCACCGAGTTCGGGCGCTCCCTGCTCGCCAAGCACGGCACGGTCCTCGCCCGGGTGGAGTACACGAAGACCTCCGGCGGCCGGCCGATCGCCGTCACCCACGCGGGCGTGCAGCTGGCCACCCGTACGGTCTACGCCCCCGAGTCCTGGCCGCTGCGCGTCCTCGCGTACGACTCCGAGGGCCGGCCCCGCACCGGGGAGGACGTCGTCCAGGACGTGGCGGGTCCCGCCTGCTTCGCCGGGGACCTGCTCGCCACGGCCCGCGCGCTGCCGCTGCTGCACCCGGGCGACGTCGTGGCGGTCCCGGACACCGGCGCGTACTACTTCGCCCACCACTACGCGTACAACAGCCTGCCCCGGCCCGCGATCCACGGCTTCACGGCCGCCGACGACGGGACGGTGACGTTCACGACCGTCCGCAGGCACCAGACGCTCGACGAGATCGTCGCCGAGGCGGGCGGGGCGCAGGCGGACGCGCTGGTCCGGCAGAGCGCCCTCCTCCGGTAGCGCCGACCCCTCTGGCCGGCGGATGTCTGGCGGACGTCCGCCGGAACGCCCGCCTCCGGTAGCGCGGGCGCGGCGGCCCGGCTTCGATGAGCCCATGACTGGAACGGGTACGGACACCACCTCCGTCGTGGTCGAGCGCCGGGTCGCCGCCTCCCCCGGGCGGGTCTGGGAAGCGATCACCGACCTGCGGGACATGCCCCGGGTCCTCTCCGGCGTCGACCGGGTGGAGGTGCTCACCGAGGGCGGCTTCGGCGTGGGGACGCGCTGGCGCGAGACCCGGCGCATGCTCGGCAAGGAGGCCACGGAGGAGATGACCGTGACCGAGTGCGAGCCGCCCGACCGGTACGTCACGGTCGCCGAGTCGCACGGCATGCGCTACGTCTCCGAACTCGCCCTGACGCCCGACGGCGCGGGGGCCACCACCGCCCGGATGGCGTTCTCCGCGCGGCCCGCCGGCGGCCGCGCCCCGGGGCTCGTCGCCCGGCTGCTCGCCCGCTTCGGGGCGAAGGCGGTCGCGAAGGCGCTCGCGAAGGACCTGGCCGACCTCGCGCGCGCCGTGGAGTCACGCGGCTGATCCGGGCCCCCTCCGGATCAATTCACGCCAGTCGTCGGCATGTTCCGATGGAAAATGCCAGAACGCCTCCCCGGGGCCGGAACGTTCAGTAGCGTCACCGTCACTGCCGCACGTTCGCACGCCGCATCGGGAGGGGAATCCGCGTGCCCGGAATCGACGAGTGCCTCCTGGAGGCCATGGCCCTGCCCGGGGCCCGGGGCGCCTCCCTGGTCGACTGGACCAGCGGGCTCGCTCTCGGGACGGCGGGCGACTCCCCGGTCGGCGACCACGAGACGACGGCCGCCGAGACCGCTGAACTGGCCCGCTCGGCGGCCGAGTTCGACTCCTTCACGGCAGCGGACGGTGGCCCCGGCTCCGGACCTCCGGTCGAGGACCTGATCCTCACCACCCGCGCCGGCTACCACGTCCTCCGCTTCGTCGAGACCTCCTTCGACAGCAGCGTCTTCCTCCACCTCTGGCTCGATCGCGACTCCGGGAACCTGGCCCTCGCCCGGCTCCGGCTCCGCGACCTCGCCGAGCGGCTGGTCCTCGGATGAGCAGGACGGCCGTCTCCCCGATGCTGGTCCGGCTCGCCGCCGAGAAGGCCACCGGCGCCCTGCTGCGCGACCACGGCACGCTCTACCTCGTCGACGGCCGGGTCGTGCACGCCGAGTCCCCCGCCGCCCCCGGCGTCGACATCCTCCTCACCACCGGCGGCCGGCTGCCCCGCGAGGGCTGGGACGAGGCCGTGGACCGGGCCGGGGCGCACCGCGCGGTCGGCCGCTTCCTCGTCGACAGCGGGCGGCTGCACGACGGCGAGCTGGAGATCTGCCACCTGGGCGCCGTCTTCGACGCGGCCTTCTTCGCCCTGTCCCCGACCAGCGGGCCGACCCGCTTCCGGTACGGGGTGGGGCACTGGTTCGGGACGGTGCGGCCGGTCTCCGCCGAGGCCGTCGAGCGCGAGACCGTGCGCCGCCGCGAACTCCTCGACGCCGTCTGGCCGTACGCCGCCGTGGACACCGCCCCGGTCGTGCCGCGCCCCGCCTCCCCCGGCCAGACCGTGGGGGCGCGGCAGCGCGCGCTGCTCGCCGCCGCCGACGGGGAGCGGACCCCGGCGGAGCTGGCCCGGCTGCTCGGCCGGCCCGCCTTCCACACGCTGCTCGACGTGCGGCGCCTCGCCGCCGCCGGGCTCGTCGAGACCCCGCTCGACCCCGGGCCGGAACCCGGCCCCGCCCCGCCACCCCAGGCGCTCTTACCGGCCCTGCCGGTGGCCGATCCCGACATCGCCCTGCTGCGCCGGCTCCGTGACGCCCTGGAGGCACACCTGTGATGAGGCGTGCCCTGCGCATGCGCGCCGAGAGGAGACAGCTCATGACGGCAGAAGCCGAGGTCCTCGGGGAGCTCAGACGGCTGCGGGCGCGGTTGCCCCAGCTCACCGGCGCCCTGGCGGCCAGCGCCGACGGACTCGTGCTCGCCCACGACACGGTGGACGGCGAGGCGGAGAGCGTGGCCGCGCTGACCGCGGCGGCGCTCGGCGTCGGGCAGCGGCTGACCGACTCCACCGGGCAGGGCCGCTTCCGGGAGCTGCTCGTACGCGGCGAGAACGGCTACGTGGCGACGTACGCCGCGGGCGGCTCGGCCGTCCTGACGCTGCTCGCCGAACCCAGGATCAACGTGGGGCGGCTCCACCTGGAGGCCCGCCGGTCCAGCGCCCGGATAGGGGAACTCGTCGACGGCGCGCTGGAACGCAGAGACCTGAACTGAACCGTCCGAACAGCACCGAGAAGGAAGAAGTACGACATCATGGCGAACACCGAGACCTCCCTCAAGGAAGCGGCCTCGATCGAAGGCGCGATCGGCGCGGCCCTCGTCGACTACACCAGCGGTATGGCGCTCGGCACGATCGGCGGCGGCAAGGAACTCGACCTGAACATGGCCGCGGCGGGCAACACCGACGTCGTCCGGGCCAAGGTCCGGACGATGGAGATGCTGGGTCTCCAGGACGAGATCGAGGACATCCTGATCACCCTCGGCGGCCAGTACCACCTGATCCGGCTGCTCAAGGCGCGCGGGACGAACGGCCTCTTCCTGTACCTGGCGCTCGACAAGGGCCGGGCGAACCTGGCGATGGCCCGCCACCAGCTGCGGAAGATCGAGGCCGAGCTGGAGGTCTGACCCCTAGTCGACGAACAGGCCCCGGGCCGCCGCCTTGGTGTCGAACTCCTCCAGGCGCGCCTGCGCGTCCGGGAGTTCGTCGGCCATGGCCTCCAGGAGGACCCGGCCGAGCAGCATCGGCGCGCAGGCGGTGTCGAAGGCGAGTCCGGTGCCGACGGCGGCGGGGATCAGCAGGTCGCTGTGGGCGGCGACGGGCGCGAACGCCGACTCGGCGACGGTCACGACCGTGAGCCCGGCCGCCCGCGCGTACTCCAGGGCCTCGACGACCTCGCGCGGGTGCCGGGGCAGGGCGAAGCAGAGCAGGGCCGTGGCCCCGGCCCGTACGGCCGCGTCGAGGCGGTCCGTGAGCATCGAGCCGCCCTCGTCGAGGAGCCGGACGTCCGGGTGCACCTTGGCGGCGAAGTAGGCGAAGCCCCGCGCCTGCGAGGAGGCGGCCCGCAGGCCGAGCACGGGCAGCGGCCGGGAGCCGGCGAGGAGCCGTCCGGCCCGCTCGACGGGGGCGGGGTCGGCGAGGAGGCCGACGAGGTGCTGGAGGTTCTCGATCTCGGCGAGCACGGCCTGCTGGTACTCGTTGTGGCCGGAGGTCTCCTCGGCGGCGGCGGGCATGCTCTCCCGGAGGTGCTTGCGCAGCGCCGGGTAGCCGTCGAAGCCGAGGGCGACGGCGAAGCGGGTGACGGACGGCTGGCTGACCCCGGCGAGCTCGGCGAGCTCGACGCTGGACAGGAACGGCACGTCCCCGGCGCGCCGCACCATGCAGTGCGCGATCCGCCGCTGCGTCGGCGTCAGCCGGTGCCCCTCGAAGAGCACCTGCAGCCGACCGGCCGGGCTGTCGCTCATGCCGCGCCCCCTTCACCTATTCACGCACATAGATTCTGCATAAGGATATGCACATCCCCCAAGGCGCGGCACCCCCGGAAATTCACGCCACCGCTCTTGTGATCTGGGTCACACAGCCAGCCGTCGCCGCCCGCCGCGAGCCTCACGCGCCCGAGGACACTCCCACCTCCAGCACCCCTCAACTGCCCTGACCAGTAAGCCAATTGAGCGCGAGTCCGCCCCCGTGGACACCGGTCCGGCACCCCGTCACGCATCCGTCATGATCACAACAAGAACCGAAAAACCAGACACCTCCGGCACTCGCGGATTGGCCTAGACCGCCGCCCCGACCTCCGGTTACCGTCGGCCCGTCCGGACCCGTCGGCTCCGGGGAATCGCTGGTCTTGGGGGAATCATGAAGGTCCGTTCCGTCCGTACGCGCGTGGGTGCCACGGCCGCGGCCGCCGCTGCCGCCATCACCATGGTCTACGGCGCCACGCCCGCCGCCGCCGTCTCCACGCAGTACGTGAGCGACAACTGCGACTACCGGTCCTGCAGCGAGGGCGACCTCTACATGAACTACCACTCGGTCGCCAGCTCCGGCAACGGCAACCCGAGCGGCAGCTTCGCGGCGTTCTACGGCAACCAGTACAGCCACGCCGGCGAGACCATCTCGTACAACGGCACGGACGCGGGCACCGTCAACTACGTCTTCGTGTTCGCCGCCGGTCTGGGCGACGGCTCCGGCCAGCTGGTGAAGAACAACGCCGCCTCTGCCAACAACTGCTCGACGGTGGACGGCTACCGCGTCTACTACAACTCGGGCTACGCGGGCCACTCGCAGTCCATCCCGCACTACTGGTCCTGCGCCTCCAGCACCAACCTGGACGCCACCCTGAAGAACAACAATGCCTCCTCGCACTTCGCGTGAGACGACGGGGCTCCACCGCCGGCCGGGGACGCCGGGACCGCTCGCGCGGTCCCTGGCGGCCCTGGCCGCGGCCGGTCTCGCCCTGACCGCCCTCACGGGCTGCGCCGGCACGGACCCCGCCGGGCACACGCCGCCGGCCGCCGGAGCGAACGCCCCGGTCGACGAGTCCAAGTGGCCCAAGGTGACACCCGACACCGGGCTCGCCCGCGGGCTCGTCCTGCCGCTCCAGCAGTACATGCAGACGTACCAGGACTCCGTCGTCATCGAACGGGCCGCGCGCAGCCTCCAGACGCAGTGCATGGCCGACTTCGGCTTCACCATCGCCTTCCCGCCCGTGGGCACCAACCCGCCGCCCAACGCCGACGACGCCAACATGTCCCGGCGGTACGGGATCAGCGACCGCGCGATGGCGGAGAAGTACGGCTTCGGGATCCCGCCGGACACCGTCGAACACCCGCCGCCGCCGAAGCTGACGGCCGCCGCCGTCGCCGTCCTCACGGGCCGCAAGGGCCTCGACCCCCGGGCCGAACCCGCACCGGCCACGTACCGGGGGAAGAAGATCCCCGAGGACGGCTGCCAGGGCGCGTCCTTCGACCGGATCGGCGCGCGCATCGACTTCGGCCTCCCCAGCAGGCTCGACCACGACAGCCTCGTGAAGTCCCAGGAGACCCGCGAGGTCCGGGCGGCCGTCACGGCCTGGTCGGGCTGCATGAGGAAGAAGGGGTACGCCGTGGCGGACCCCTACGCCGCGATCGATCTCGTCCCCCGGGTCGAGGGAGCGGAGACGTCCGCGAAGGAGATCTCCGCCGCCCTGGCGGACATCGACTGCAAGAAGGAGACGGACCTCGTCCGCGTCTGGCACCGGACGGAAGCCGCGATCCAGACCCAGCAGGTCGAGCAGAACCAACTCGCCCTGCAACAGCTCAAGGAGAAGAACGCCCACGCGGTGAAGGCCGCCGAGGCGGCACTCCGCGGATGACACGTCCCGTGGTGGGCGACGGTGCGGCCGCGCCGACGCCCGCCACGGCCTGATGCCGTCGCCCAGCGGGGCGCCGCGCAGATATGGGGAACAGTCGTGGGTAACGGACCCGAAGCTCCGGCCTCCGCCGACGAGGTGTGGGAGCACGCCGGCACACCGGAGGAGGAGCACCCGAGGGCGGGCGGACCGGGCAACGGCCTGGCCCGCCGCCGGCGCCTGCTCGGGGCCGTGACCGCCGCCGCGGTCCTGGTCTCGGGGCTCGGCATCGTCGCCGCCCGGGTCATCAAGTCGCCGGCGCAGGCCGCCGCGGACACCGCCGCGCCGCCGCCCAGCGTCATCACCGCCCCGGTGGAGCGCCGGGTGCTCAAGGAGGCGGTGATCCTCCGGGGGTCCGTACGCGCCTCGCAGACGGTGGAGGTCTCCGCCGCCGTCTCCGGCGGGGCGGGTGGCGCACCCGTGATCACCAAGATGAACGTGGGCGCCGGGGACACCTTCCGTTCCGGCCGGGTCCTGATGGAGGTCTCCGGGCGGCCCGTGATCGCGCTCAAGGGCGCCGTTCCGGTCTACCGGGACCTCAAGCCCGGCGCCGAGGGCGAGGACGTCGCCCAGCTCCAGAGCGCCCTGCGGGAGCGGGGTCACGACACGGGCGGCGACCGCTCCGGACTCTTCGGCCCGGGGACGAAGGCCGCCCTGACGGCGTTCTACCGGAGCGTGGGATACGACCCGCTGCCGGCCGAGGACGGCGGCGAGGACGTGCTCACCGGAGCGCAGGAGGCGGTGACCGAGGCGCTCCGCCGGGTCGAGGACATCCAGACCTCGGCGCGCCGCGCGCCGGACCCGGCCGGGGCCGACGGCAAGACCGCGGGCGACCTCGGACTGCGGGACCGGGGCGACTCCGCCGTGGAACTCCGCCGCGCCCGGGAGGACCTGACGAAGGCCCAGGGCCGGCTCGACCAGGTCAAGGCGAGGACCGGCCCCATGCTGCCGGCTTCCGAGGTCGTGTTCCTCAAGGGCTTCCCGGCCCGGGTCGACTCGGTGTCGGCCGGTGTCGGCAGCAAGGCCGAGGGGAACGCGCTGACCGTGTCGGCGGGTGTCCTGGTGGTCGAGGGCTATCTGCAGAAGCACCAGCGGGGCCTGGTCAGGCCGGGCCAGCGGGTGGAGATCTTCTCCGAGTGGGAGGGCAAGTCCGCCGGGGCGACGGTCCGTTCCGTCGCGACCGGCCTCGCCCGGCCGCAGCCCGCCGCCGGGGCGGAGGGCGCCCAGGACAAGTCCGCCGCCCAGGGGTACGCCATGGTCGTCACCCCGGACAAGCCGTTGGACGCGTCCATGGCCGGGCAGGACGTCCGGCTGACGGTCCAGACCGCGGCCACCGACGGGGCCGTGCTCGTCGTCCCGGTGACCGCCATCTCGGCGGGCGCCGACGGCCGGACCGCGGTGACGGTCGTCCGGGCGGACGGGAAGCGGCTCCGTGTCCCCGTGAGCACCGGCGGGACCGGCGACGGCTACGTGGAGGTCCGGCCCGCGCGCCAGGACGGGCTGTCCGCGGGCGACCAGGTCATCACCGGGGTCGCCGCGGGCGCGGACACCGGCGCGGCCCCCACCGGTTTCGGCACGCCGTGACCGGGGCCGCGGCGCCCGCCACGGAGCGGGTCACGGACGAGACGACCGCCCCGCCCGTCATCGAGATGCGCGGGGCCGGACTCACGTACCCGGGGCCGCCCGCGGTCTCCGCCCTCAAGCCCTGCGAACTGACCGTACGCAAGGGCGAGTTCGTGACGATCGTGGGCCCCTCGGGCTCCGGCAAGTCGACGTTCCTCAACATCGCGGGCCTCCTCGACTCCCCCACCGAGGGCCGGTACCTCCTCGACGGCATCGACACCGGCTCGCTGAGCGACGCGGACCGCTCGGCGCTGCGGGGCCGCCGCATCGGCTTCGTCTTCCAGGCCTTCCACCTGATGCCGCACCGCACGGCCGTGGAGAACGTGACGCTGTCCATGGTGTACGGCGGCGCCCCCCGCAAGGAGCGGGACCGGGCGGCCCGGGACGCCCTCGTCCGCGTCGGCCTCGGGCACCGCCTGGAGGCCGTGCCGACGACCCTGTCCGGCGGCGAGCGGCAGCGCGTGGCGATCGCGCGGGCGCTGGCCGCGCGCCCCTCCCTGCTGCTGTGCGACGAGCCGACGGGAAACCTGGACACCGCGACCGCCGCCACGGTGATGGAGCTCCTGGAGGACCTGCACCGCGACGGCATGACCGTCCTGATCATCACGCACGACCCGGCCGTGGCCCGGCGGGGTGCGCGCACCCTCGCCATCCGGGACGGCGTGCTGACCGAGGGGCGGGCGGAGTGAGGACGCGGATCCGTCGTCGCACCGAGGGCATCGAGCCGTCCCGCTTCCACTGGCGGGACCTGGTATCCGAGTCCACCGCCGGCCTGCTCCAGCGCCCGGCGCGCGCGGCGCTCACGGCCCTCGGCACCGTCCTCGGCGTCGGCTCCTTCGTCGCCGTGCTCGGTCTCACCGCGACCGCCGCCTCACAGATCGACGCGCGTTTCAGCGGCCTGAGCGCCACCGAGGTGACCGTCCAGGACGTCAGCGGCGAACACACCGAGTTCGAGGCCCTGGCGTTCCCGGACGACGCCGACCGGCGGGTCGAGCGCCTCAACGGGGTCGCCCACGGCGGTGTGCTGTGGACGGTGCAGCTACGCGAGGGGCAGGAGGTGCGCTCCGCGCCCGTCGCCGGAGCCGGCGCCGCGAGCCAGATCCAGGTCGTCGCCGCCTCCTCCGGCGCGCTCCTCGCGGCCGAACCCTCGGTGCGGGAAGGACGTGTGTACGACCGCTGGCACGACGCGACCCGGCAGCGGGTCGCGGTGATCGGCGTGGGCATGGCGGCCAGGCTCGGCATCACCACCCTGGAGACCCAGCCGGCGCTGTTCATCGGCGACGAGGCGTTCTCCGTCATCGGCATCGTCGACGACACGCAGCGCAAGGCCGATCTGCTGCTCTCGGTGATCGTCCCGCGCAGCACCGCGCAGGAGCTCTGGGGCCCGCCCAAGGACGGGGCCGAGATGCTCGTCAGTACGAGGGTGGGGGCCGCGCAGCAGGTCGCGAGCGAGGCGCCGGTCGCGCTGCGCCCGGACCACCCCGAGTACCTCAGGGCCGTTCCGCCGCCCGACCCGCGCACCCTGCGCAGCGGGGTCAGCGGGGACCTCGGGCAGCTGTTCCTGGTGCTCGCCGCCGTCTGCCTCTTCATCGGCTCGGTCGGCATCGCCAACACCACGCTCGTCGCCGTCATGGAACGGACCGGCGAGATCGGGCTGCGGCGCGCGCTCGGCGCGCGCGGGCGGCACGTGCTCGCCCAGTTCCTCACCGAGTCGGGGGTCCTGGGGGCGCTCGGCGGCCTCATCGGCACCTCCCTCGGGGTGACCGTCGTCGTCGGTGTCGCCATGGCCCGTGAGTGGACGCCCGTCATCCCGCCCACCACGGTCGTCGCCGCCCCGGTGATCGGCCTCCTGACCGGCCTGCTCGCCGGGCTCTACCCGGCGTGGCGCGCCAGCCGCATCCAGCCCGTCGAGGCGCTGCGCCGCTGACCTCCGGCTTGAACCCACCTACGTCACGGCCCGGCGCGCCCATGCGCACTCGCGCGCGGAACACCGCCCCGGGCCGTGCCGCCGGAAGGTCCCCCGGTGCGCGAGCACCACCGAAGAAGGAAGAGTGTGAAGTCCATACGCATGCGGCGCTCGGCGCCGCTCACGGTCGCGCTGGCCACGGCGCTGGCCGTGCCGCTCTCGATGCCGGCCATGGCATCCGAGCCGGCACCACCGAAGAGAACAGCCCAGAGGGCGGCCACGGCCGCCACGGACGCCCACCGGCCCCGCGCCGTGGCTCCGGCCGACCGTTCCGCCGTCCTCGGCGGCGGCCACGCGAAGTCCACCGACACCGCCTTCACCACCTCCGGTGACGGCACGGGCTTCCACCTCCTGGTCGCCGACGAGAAGAACGGGTACGGCTGGAAGACCGCGGCCAGCCTGTCCGAGCCGGGCTTCGAGGCCGACACCTGGATCGGCAACGCCTGCCTCACCGCCTCCGGCAAGCGGGCGGCCGTGGCGTACGCGCCGCGCACGTTCACCAACAAGCCGGAGCTGATGGCCCGCGGCGCCTTCGCGGCGACCGTGGACCTCACCACCGGCAAGGTCACCAAGCTGCCGTTCCAGGCCTCCCTCGCGTACTTCAGCCCCGGCTGCGGCGCGGGCGAGCAGGCGGTGTTCACCCAGCTCTCGTACGAGGGCGACACCGTGCAGCGGACCCGCCTGATCACGGTGGACGCCGCCTCGGGCAGGGTCGGCGCCCCGGTCGTGTATCCGGGTCAGCTCACCTCGGCCGTGCCGACGAAGACCGGCGTGGTCGCCGCCCACGGCAACCGGCTCGTCTCCGCCGGCGCCAAGGGCCTGCTCCGGGAGATCGCCCGCACCCAGGCGGTCCCCTTCCAGCTGACGGTGGACGCCACGGGCGGTCTCACCTACATCGACCGGGCCCCGAGCAAGGACGCCGAGAAGACGTCGACGAGCTACGCCCGGCACCTGGACCCCCTCCAGCTCCAGCGCTCCGGGGCCAAGGCCACCACGCTGGCGTCCGGCGCCCTCGCCGCGTGGGACCTCACGTCCTCCGCCGACGGCACGGTCTTCGTCACCGGCCGGGCCACCACCACGGGCACCCTGCCGGCGCGGGTGAAGAACCCCGGCGGCATCGCCAAGGGCGCCCTGCTCTCCAGCCACGGCCACGCCGCGGTCACCACCGCCTGGGCGGACGGCAAGGACAGCCGGATCCTGCCCGAGGAGGCGCTGACCGAGCGCACCGCCCGGACCACCCTGCGGCTCCTCGGCACGGGGCGGACCGTCACCCTGGACGCCCTGCCCGGCGAGAGCCGGATCGGCGGTGCGAAGGCGCGGGAGCAGGGCCGTACGACCTCCCCGGCGCTCCCGCAGCCGCGGAAGGCCGCCCCCGGCAGGACGACCGCGGGCGCGGTGACCCCGGGCACGGCCCCGGACGTCTCCGTCGCCTCCGCGCCGGACGACCCGAGCGAGGACGCGTCCGAGCGGACCTGCGCCGTGCCCCGCAACAACGTGAAGAAGCAGGCGTTCCAGCCGACTCCGCGTCAGGTCGAGTGGGCGGTGGACCAGGCGGTCATCGGCCGCCTCGACTTCTACCGGAACCCGGACTGGAAGAACACCGGCATGGGCGGTTACCAGCCGCAGGGCCTGTTCCCGCCGATCATCCTCGCGGGTGACCCGAACGGGCGCCTCGACACCGAGGACGGCACCAACGACCGCTGGCACATCCCGTCCCAGATCCTCCTCGGCGTCACCGCCCAGGAGTCCAACATGTGGCAGGCCACCCGGTACGCGGTGCCCGGCGTCACCTCCAACAGCCTGATCGGCAACTACTACGGCGTCGACTTCAGCGCGAGCGGCACCCAGCTCGACCCCTGGGCGATCAACTGGGCGAAGGCAGACTGTGGTTACGGCATCACGCAGGCCACCGACGGCATGCGGCTGCCCGGCCACGACCAGCCGACGAAGTCGGTCCTCCAGCAGGAGGCGATCGCGCTCGACTACACCGCCAACATCGCGGCGGGCGCGCAGATCCTGTCGGACAAGTGGAACCAGACGTACAACGCGGGGATGAAGGTCAACGACGGCCACCCCAAGTGGATCGAGAACTGGTTCTTCGCCCTGTGGGCGTACAACTCCGGCTTCTACCCGCAGTCCGAGGCCGACAGCGCCGGGCACTGGGGCGTGGGCTGGACCAACAACCCGGCCAACCCGCTGTGGAAGGCGAACCGCACGCCGTTCCTGGAGAACATGCTCGGCCTCGACGACTACAGCCACGCCGCGCACCCGCAGGACTGGCCGTACGAGGAGAAGGTCATCGGCTGGGCCGCCCGGCCCATCACGGCCATGTTCGCCCCCGGTGACATGCGGGCCGGATACATCTCCGCGAACTGGACCACCAGTGGTGACCGGACGCGCGCCAAGCCGCCGGTCGACCTGTTCTGCGACGCGTCCAACTCCTGCGCGCCGGGCAAGATCGCGGACGGTGACTCCAACGACCCGGGCAAGGGCGCCTGCACCCTCGACTCCGGCGACAAGACCAGCAACCCGCACTGGCTGCACTGCTGGTGGAACAAGTCGGTCACCTGGAAGAACTGCGGTTCCGGCGCCCAGTGCGGCAACCAGGTCCACCGGTTCAACACCACCTACCCGGAGCAGCCGGACGCCAACTCGTATCCGCCGCGCTGCTCCAGCGGCCTTCCGGCGGGCGCGCTGATCGTCGACGACGTCGCGAACGGCGTCGTCCCGGCCGGCTCGGCCTCGCGGAGCTGCGGGGCGGTGAAGTCGGACGGAACGTTCAACCTGAACTACTACATCTGGGCCGACGGCACCTACCCGGGCAAGATGGACACCCACCAGATCGGCGCCGCGTACGGCAACCACTTCTGGTTCGCCCACACCCGCAAGCCGGACCCCGACTACGGCCACCGGCTGTACGTCGACGGCGTGTGGAAGCTGAACCGGGCCGTCCCGGGCGGCCAGGCGAAGGTCTACGCGCACATCCCGGACCACGGCGCGCAGACCAAGATCGCCGATTACCAGATCGCGACCGTCGAGGGCACGGTCACCAAGACGATCTCCCAGGCGGACAACGCCTCGAACAAGTGGGTCGACCTGGGCGCCTACCAGTTCGGCGACACCCTGCCGCAGGTCAGCCTGTCGAACTTCACCAGCGACGGGAACGGCGACAAGGACATCGCGTGGGACGCGATCGCCTTCGTCCCCGGCGAGTACTCCGGCATCCCGGCCGACCTGACCTTCGGTGACCCGGACCCGAACGCCCCGGAGCCGCCGAAGGTCGAGGATCCGCAGTCCGCCAGCGACTCGTTCTTCCCGATCCTCGACGCCTCCGCCGCGCGGTCGACCGCCGGTGGGGAGCGCGGGACCGCCGGTCCCGCGACGGGCAGCGGCTCGGTCAGGACGGGCAGCGGCTTGGTGACGCCGGGCGGCCGCCCGGCGAAGGCGGCCACCGGTGCCGTCCGCGCGACCGCCGTCATGGGATCGGCCGGGAAGTCCACGGCCGGCCGCGGGACCGGGTCCACCTCCCGGGTGACCACGATGGCCACCACGGGGGAGACGGCCAGCTGCTCCGTGGCCACGAAATCCATCACGTACACCCGGACCGACTCCTGTGTCGTCGACGACCTGATCGTCACCTGGCTGGTGAACGACGTCCCCCGGGGCAGCGCCACGTTCATCTACCGGCTTGAGGTGGACACCGATGTGAACACCGACACGGTCACCGAGACGGCGTCGCTGCGCCTCAAGTCCATGGACGCGGACATCACGACGGCCACGGTGAACCTGGACTTCCTGTGCCGGGGCTACTGCCAGATGAACGACACCCCGTGGACCGGCCTCAACACGTGGGGGCAGGGTGACCAGCACTCGGCCATCAAGGTGTCCCGGATGAAGTGGACCCCGAGCACCGGCACGGAGCGCAACCTGCTCACGCCGTACTGGAGGTTCAGCGGTTCGATCAACGGCGCCGCGGTCCGCATCCCGCTGGAGGTCGAGAAGGGCGATCTCGACGTCCGCTGCGACGTCGAGGTGAAGACCACCCCGGGCTGTGTCTTCTCCCGCTACCGGCCGACGTACAACATCAACACCAAGAAGTTCCCCGCGGTGGCGGCCCACATCTACCTGATGCAGACCAAGCTGCCCGGCGGGTACGGCCTGAAGGGCAAGGAGCCGCTGACGTTCCTGGCCAACGACGTCTACCTGCCGGATCCCCCGACGAGCAACAAGACTCTGGTCGACTACAACCGGGACATCGTCTGCCCGCCCTCGTCGTCCTGGCCGCGCAGCCCGCTGGCCACCATGTCACCGGAACTGGGCTCCGGCGACGTGCCGAGCTGTGACGAGTTCCCCTTCGCGGCGAGCTGGCAGAGCGCGCCCATCAAGGGGACCTGGGGCGGCAAGAACCTCCAGCCCGGGATCACCAAGGGCGAGCAGTGCCTGACCACGGTCGCGCAGAAGGACGCGACGACCGGCGTCTGGCGCCTCATCCCGGACCCCCGGGCCCACCTGCCCACCTGGAACGAGCCGTGCGGCCGCTCCAGCATGTCGAACAACCAGAACACGCAGGCGATGAGCCTGTTCCCGACGTTCCGCAAGGAGAACCGGGTCCTGGAGGGCGACAACTACTGGGTGAACTCGCCCAAGCCGTGACACGCGACACCGCACGACAGCGGGGGCCCGGTGATTCCTCACCGGGCCCCCGCCCGCGTCTGCGCCCCGCGAGCGTCAGTCCCAGACCAGGTGCCCTTCCCGGACGAACGGGTACCGTCCGTGCGTGAGCGCGGTGTCGCCCTCGCCGTGCTCCAGCATGTCGGCCACGGCGGTCAGCACGGCGCCCAGGGAGGGCGCGTACGCCTTGGCGTAGTCGGTCTCGCGGTAGACCAGGACCGGGGCCTCCGCGGCCCCGTCCGCTCCGGCCGCGCCCGCGTCGAGGAGCAGCCCGTAGTGGGCGTCCCTCTCGGCGAGGACGGGGATCCACGTCGGCAGCCACCAGTCCTCGTCCCCGATGTCGGTGGCGATCCGCACGTGCTGCGCGTACCGCTCGGCGATGCCCGCACAGCCGGGGAACACCTCGCCTCCGGGAAAGAGCGGGGCGGCGGCGCCGTCGTTCCGGCGCAGCCAGACCTCCAGCTCCGCGGGGACCGGGTACCCCAGGGCGTCCGCCAGGAGCCGGAGGTCGGCGTCCGTGGCCGGTGGGGCGAGCGTCCGCGCGTCGGCGGGCGCGTGCTTCTCCAGCCAGTGGACGATCCGGGTCCAGGCGAAGCCGAGGTCGTGGACGGGGTTCATGCTGCGCTCCCGGTCAGTGAGGCGTGGTGGCGGCCAGGGAGGCGCAGGACACATCCGGTCCGTGGGCGGTGATCCGGGGCCGGTCCCGGACCGTCTCCGGGAGGTCGATGGTGAAGCAGCGGACGGCCAGGGCGCCGGCCGGCCCGAAGACGGCCGGGCTCCGCTCATACGGGCGGGAGAACTGAACGAAGACCCGGGTGCCGTGCTCGCCGGGGTGCACCCCGGCGAGCGCTCCGAGGCGCGGGCCGTCGCCGTCGAACCGGTCCAGGGCGTCCCGCACGTCCTGGTCGGAGGGCGTCAGCCCCTGGTCGGCGAGGAGGGCGGCGGCGAACCGCGTCGCGTCCGCCCGGGTGGCCTCGAAGGCGTCGTGCTCCCGGCCGGACTCGCGGGCCCGGGCGAGGGCATAGAGGGCGACGAGCGCCAGGACGGGGAGCAGCAGAACCGCACCCAGGACCTTGGCCCAGGGTGCGGTTCCGCCTCTGCGTTCTGATTTCACCGTGTCCCGAGATTACTTGGGAAGGCGATCCACCGCACGGCGGAAGGCCTGCGCGTAGGCCGTCGTCCCGGTGGTGTTGGGGTGGTAGCTCTCACGGCTGACGCACCAGGTGCCGCCGAGCTCGCACTTGAAGTCGCCGGGGCCCTTGCCCGCGGTGACGATCTTGTTGATGCCCTCGGGGGAGTCGCAGGCCCGCCTGCCCTCGAAGTCCCCGTCGGGGGACTCGAAGAAGACCGGCAGGCCCTCCGCCGCGAGCTTGGTGACGACGGCCCGCTGCTTGGCCTCCATGTAGACGGCGTTGTCGTTGATGCGGACCATGCCGGCGCCGCCGACGCCGCTCACGCAGGTGAACGAGTTCTCGTTGAAGATCTGCGGATAGCCGAGCAGGACGATCTTCGCCCCCCACGCCTCGGTGTGGATCTTCCGCAGCAGGTCCTCGACTCCGACCATGGCGTCGTCGATGTCCTTGTGGACGTCCTCCTCGGCCGGGCAGCCCACCGTCGCGCAGTCCTGCATGACCTGCGGGAAGCCGGCGTCGTTGCCACCGACGGTGAGGGTCACGAGGTCGGTGTCACCGCTGAGCACACCGGAGTCGATCTGGAACCGCTCGTGGAAGTTGCCGTCGGTGCCCCAGACCTCGTTGCCGTTGCTGTCGACGGCGTTGCCCGTCTCCATCTGCCAGGAGCGCGCTCCGGAGCAGGAGACGTTCTGGAGCTCCAGCTCGGACGAGAAGTTGTCCGCGAGGGTGCCGGTCGACGCCGACCGGCCCGGCAGGGTGGTCTTGCGGACCCAGGAGTTGGCACTGCGGCGGCAGGCGTTCCAGCGGGACTTGACGTCGATGTCGTTGTCGGAGTCCTTGGCGTACGAGCCGGCACCCTCGCCGGAGGTGTACGAGTCGCCCATCTGCACGACCTGCTGGGGCTTGCCCGGCAGCGGCTGGAAGGCGACGGCGTCGAAGGCGACGTCGTCGTCCCCGGTGCCGTCCTCGGCCTCCGTGGTGAGCCGGACGCGGGGCACGCCGTTCATCCGGTACGTGCCGAGGGACATCCAGCCGTTGGTCCCGCGCTTCTGGTTGACGTACCGGTGGCGGTCGAAGGAGCCGCTGCCGGTGTCGATGTCGTACTTGGCCTGCTGGGTCTGGGCGCCGTGGTCGGGGAGGTGGACCAGGACGCGCATCCAATCGGTGCGGGCCTGGTTCAGCTTCCAGGTGCCGGTGAAGTTGAGGCGGTCGCCCTTGGCGGTGAGGTCCCGGGTGTGGCCGAAGTAGAAGTGGCCGCCGAAGCCCGCGCCGAGCTGGTGCATGTCGATCTTGCCGGGGTACACCGTCGCGGCGGTGCCGTCGTGGGCGATGCCGGACTCGCCGAGGAAGTCGGCGCTGAAGCTGCCGGAGTTGGACCAGTCGCCGTTGGCGCAGCCCGGCCTGACCGACGGGGTGCCGCCGGGGAGGTCGTCGACGATCAGCGCGCCGGAGGGCAGGCCGCCGCGGGTGCAGTTCGGCGGGTAGGCGGTGCCGTCGGCCTGTTCGGCGTCGTAGTCCGGCGAGGTGAAGCGGAAGAGCTCGTTGCCGCAGGAGTACGAGCAGTCGGTCTTCCACTGCACGGACAGGTGGAACCAGCAGTGGAAGTCGTCGCGGGTGCAGGGACCGGCGCCGGGCTCGTTCTTGGCACCGTCACCGATCTTGGAGGGCTCGCACCAGTTGTAGACGCCGCAGAAGAGGTCCTCCGGCGGCTTCACGCGCGCGCGGTTGTACTTCGCGGAGCCGGCCACGGTGGCGTCCTCGGTGGTGCCGTTCCACCAGGCGGCGCGGAAGGCGGCGACCAGGGTGCCCGGGGACTCCAGGAACGACGGCGGGTGGGCGGCGAAGCCGAGCACCTTCTCGGGATACGGCCAGTTCTGCGGGCGCGCGGCGGCGGAGGCGTCCTCGTTGCCGAGGCGGTCCTCCATGAACGGCAGGCGTCCGGCGTCCCACTCGGGGTTGGCGGGGTTGTTGGCCCAGCCCACGCCCCAGGCGTCGTTGCCGTTGACGTTCTCGTAGAAGCCGGAGTTGTACGCCCACAGGGCGAAGAACCAGTTCTCCAGCTTGGCCGGGTTGCCGTCGTGGACCTGGAGTCCGGCGCGCCGGGTCGTGTTCCACTTGTCGACGAGGATGCCGATGCCGGCGGCGACGTTGGCCGCGTAGTCCAGGGCGACGGCGCGCTGCTGCTGGTAGTCCCAGGCGGTGCCGCCCTTGCCGTGCTCACGCCCGGCGTAGCGCATGTGGTCGGTGACCTGGGTGATTCCATAACCGCAGTCGGCCTTGGACCAGTCGACGTTCCAGTCGTTGGCCGGGTTTCCGTCGTAGTAGTCGACGCCGTAGTAGTTCCCGATCAGCGGGTTGCCGGTGACACCCGGGACTGCGGAGCGGGAGGCCTGCCACATGTTCGACTCCTGGGCGGTGATGCCGAGGAGGACCTGCGCGGGAACGCGGCCGCCGCCTTCGAGGACGGGGTTCGGGAAGAGGGTCTGCGGCGCGTACGCCGGCATCCCCAGGTTCTTCCAGTTCGCCGGGCGCGAGGCGCCGATGTTCAGCTTGCCCGTGATGGCCTTGTCGACGGCCCACTCGACCTGCCGCGGCTTGGGCTGCATGGCCTGGTTGCGGGGGTCGTTGCGGGGCACGGAGCAGGTGCGCTCCGACTCGACGATCTCGCCGGAGGAGCCGGAGGCGGCCGCGGCGGCCGTCGTGGCGGTGAGGGCGCGGGTGCCGGCGGTCTGGGCCGTCGGGCCGCCCGCGTCGCCACCGGCGTCCTTGGGGGTGCCGAGGAGCGGCGACGGGGTCCGGGAGGTCTCCCACCTCGGCGCGGTGACGTCCATGGGCGTGACGGTGAAGTCGACGCTCTTGCCGGTGTCGCGCAGGGTGGTGTCGATGTTCACCGGGCGGACGTCGGTGGCCTTCTCGCGCTGGAGGTACTTCGCGGAGCCTATGTTGTCGGCCCAGACGGTGTGCTGGACGATCGCCTGGCCCTTGGTGGACAGCGTGGCGTCCTTGTGGACGCCGGAGAGCCGGGTGACGGACTTCGGCAGGCTCGCGCCGGTCTCCGGGGTGACGTCGCCCGTCAGGTAGACCTGTCCGCCGACCCGGGTGAGGCCGGTGTTCGCGAGGGAGCCGTGGCCGAGCTTGGAGACCTTCCTGTCCGCCCAGCGGCGGACGAACGCGGTCTCCTTCTCCTGGAGGCTGTCGCGCTGGTCGCGCTCCAGGAAGACGTAGCCGCCGTCGTTGTCCTTGCTGATGCGGTACGGGACGGTGCCGGTCGTCGCGAGCTTCTTCTTGGCGCCCTTGCCGTCGATCTCGACGAGGGTGCGGCCGGAGGCGGCGGCGATCTTCCCGCCGCCGGCCGGGACCGAGGAGGTGATCTGGCCGTCGACGACGACGGGCTCGGCGACCTGACCCGTGGCGGTGTTCACGCGGAAGAGGCGGGTCTGCTTCTTGTCCTCGCCCGGGGACTGGGTGAGGACGGCTTCCTCGTCGGCGCCGCAGCCGGGGTCGTAGTAGGACAGCGAGGCGTTGACCTTCAGCTTGGTGACGGCGCCGCTGGTGAGGTCGACGACGGCGGCGAAGCCGCCGCGGGCCATCAGCTGGGGGTCGTTGGTGAAGGTGCGGGGGGCGTAGACGACGACGGCGCGCTTGCCGGACCCGGTGACGCAGGCGTTGCCGATCCACTGGTCCACGTCGAAGCCGGGCTCGGCCAGGGACGCGAGCGTCTTCCAGGCGTAGCCGCTCTGTTCGGTGGCGGTCAGCAGGTGGAAGCCCTGGGCGTCACCGGTGGTGGTCCAGGCGATGTCGTCGGACTTCTGCCAGCCCTCGCCGAGGACGTCGGCCCGGTCGCGGGCCGGGACGCGGTCGGCCGACGGGGCGGTGTCGGTGGTGACGGGCGCCGGCGGGGCGGCGGGCCCGGGCTGTGCCCAGGCCGAGGCCTGGGTCAGTCCCGCGAGCAGCGCACCGGCAGCCACCGCTGCCAGGGGTGCTCGCGTCGTACGGAGGAATCTCAACTGCGCTCCTTAAGAGGCTCGTAGGGCGCGGAAGCCTCCCCCGGTAACGGTGGCCGTGCATCCGCCCCCTGCGCGATCATGATCATGACAGCGGTGGCGGTCAAGAGCCCCGGGCGCGGTCGGGCCGTCCCGGGAAGGCGATCTGTCGGAGCGTTGCGACAGTAGCGCCCACCCTCCCGGTTGACCAGAGCATGATCGGCGGAGCTGGACGGGGGCAACACGACGCCGGGCCCCCCGCGGGGAAGCGGGGGGCCCGGCCGTTTCGTACGGAGGCGAGGTGCTTGGCGCGGGGACCGCCGCACCCCCGTCACCGGGGGGCGGGACGACGGCGGTCCCCGCGAGGGACACGGGCCCGGGTCAGGGCCGGTCGCCGCGTCCGCGGCGTCTCAGGAGCCCGGGAGCCGCTCCGGAAGTCCGTGACGCCGACACCCACCAATGTGCCGTACGCGTGTTAAGCGGGTGCTGCGTGTACGTGTCGCCCTCGTACCGGTTGGGCGAACTGCTCCCCCGCTACTTCGTACCGCCGTTGGCCAGGAAGGCCAGCAGGTCCTGACGGCTCACCACACCCGTCGGCTTGCCCTCGACCAGCACGATCGCCGCGTCGGCGGACTCGCCGAGGACGGACATCAGGTCGGCGACCGGCTCGCCCGAGCCGACCTGCGGCAGCGGTGCGCTCATGTGCCGCTCCAGCGGGTCCTCCAGGGAGGCCTTCTTGGTGAAGAGGTGGTCGAGCAGCTCGCGCTCGACGACCGAGCCCACGACCTCGGCGGCCATGACGTCGGGGTGGCCGGCGCCGGGCTTCACGATGGGCATCTGGGAGACGCCGTACTCGCGCAGCACCTCGATGGCCTGGCCGACGGTCTCGTCCGGGTGCATGTGGACGAGGGACGGCATGCCGCCCTCCTTGTGGCGCAGGACGTCGGCGACGGTGGCGGTGGAGGTGGCCTCCAGGAAGCCGTGGCCGGCCATCCACTCGTCGCTGAAGATCTTCGACATGTAACCGCGACCCGAGTCCGGCAGCAGGACGACGACGACGTCGTCCGGGCCGAGGTCCTTGGCGACCTCCAGGGCCGCGACGACGGCCATGCCGCAGGAACCGCCGACGAGGAGGCCCTCCTCCTTGGCGAGACGGCGGGTCATCTGGAAGGAGTCCTTGTCGGACACGGCGACGATCCGGTCCGTGACGTTCTGGTCGTACGCGGTGGGCCAGAAGTCCTCACCGACGCCCTCGACCAGGTACGGCCGGCCGGAACCGCCCGAGTAGACCGAACCCTCCGGGTCCGCGCCGATCACCTTCACCGCCCCACCGCTGACCTCCTTGAGGTAGTTGCCGGTGCCGGAGATCGTACCTCCGGTCCCGACCCCCGCCACGAAGTGGGTGATCTTCCCGTCCGTCTGCTCCCAGAGCTCGGGACCGGTCGTCTCGTAGTGCGAGCGCGGGTTGTTGGGGTTCGAGTACTGGTCGGGCTTCCAGGCGCCCGGCGTCTCGCGGACGAGACGGTCCGAGACGTTGTAGTACGAGTCGGGGTGCTCGGGGTCGACGGCCGTGGGGCAGACCACGACCTCGGCGCCGTAGGCCCGCAGCACGTTGATCTTGTCGAGCGACACCTTGTCGGGGCAGACGAAGATGCACTTGTAGCCCTTCTGCTGGGCCACGATCGCCAGGCCGACGCCGGTGTTGCCGGACGTGGGCTCGACGATGGTGCCGCCGGGCTTGAGCTCACCGCTCTGCTCGGCCGCCTCGATCATGCGCAGGGCGATCCGGTCCTTGACCGAGCCTCCGGGGTTGAAGTACTCGACCTTGGCCAGAACGGTCGCCTGAATACCCGCTGTGACGTTGTTGAGCTTCACCAGCGGGGTGTTGCCGACGAGGCTGATCATCGAGTCGTGGAATTGCACCGTAATCTCCGGGGTCTCCGTAATGGTGTGGCCAGCGTATGCGTAGTCGGAGCGGGTTACGGGGCAGTTAGACCCTGAACGGCTTGAAGGAGGTGACGGCCCCCATGTCGAGGGCGAGGGTGGCGCGGCGGATCGCGGCGGGTGCGGCGTACGGCGGCGGGAGCATCGGGCTGATCGGGGTGGCGGCGGTGGGCGTCCTCCTGGCCGAGGCCCAGCTGGCCAAGCGTACGGTCTACGGCGCACCGGCACCGCTGCCGCCGGTGGCGGACGGCCTCTACGGCCGCGCCTTCGGCACGGAGGACCCGCTGCGGCTGGCCCTTCTGGGTGATTCCACCGCGGCGGGCCAAGGGGTCCGCCGCACGGGCCAGACACCGGGCGCGCTGCTCGCCTCCGGGCTCGCGGCGGTCGCCGAGCGCCCGGTGGTGCTGCGGAACGTGGCGCTCTCGGGGGCGCGCTCGGACGACCTGGAGCGCCAGGTCTCGCTGCTGCTCGCGCAGCCGCTCGGGCCGCCGGACGTGTGCGTGATCATGATCGGTGCGAACGACGTGACGCACCGCCTGCCGCCGACGGAATCGGTACGGCTCCTCGCCTCGGCCGTACGGCGGCTGCGGACGGCGGGGGCGGAGGTGGTGGTCGGGACCTGCCCGGATCTGGGCACGATCGAGCCGGTCTACCAGCCGCTGCGCTGGCTGGCCCGGCGGGCCTCGCGGCAGCTGGCGGCGGCGCAGACGATCGTGGTGGTGGAGCAGGGCGGGCGGACGGTGTCGCTGGGCGACCTCCTGGGTCCCGAGTTCGCGGCGAACCCGCGCGAGATGTTCGGGGCGGACAACTTCCACCCCTCGGCGGAGGGGTACGCGACGGCGGCGATGGCGGTCCTGCCGACGCTGTGCGCCGCGCTGGGCGTGTGGCCGGAAATGGACCGGCTGGAGCCGGCGCGACGGGAGGACATGCTGCCGGTGGCGAAGGCGGCGGCGGAGGCGGTGAAGGAGGCGGGCACGGAGGTCACGGGCGCGCGGGCGCCGTGGGCCCTCCTGAAACACCGCCGTCGCCGTCGCCTCCCGGTCCCGACGGAAACCCCGGCCCCGGAGGACGCGCAGACGTAGGGGGCTCGCCCTGGGCGCGGCCCGTGCAGGCCCCGGACTGAGCGGGCGCTTAGAAAAGAGGTCCGTGTCACACCGTCCGGGCGGTGACCCCTGCGGTACGTACGGGTAACTTCCCTTTCAGTCCGCTCACACCGCACCCTCATGGAGCCGTGATGCCCGAAGCCGTGATCGTCTCGACCGCCCGCTCGCCCATCGGCCGGGCCTTCAAGGGCTCCCTCAAGGACCTGCGGCCGGACGACCTGACCGCGACCATCATCCAGGCCGCCCTGGCCAAGGTGCCCGAGCTGGACCCGCGCGACATCGACGACCTGATGCTCGGCTGCGGCCTCCCCGGCGGCGAGCAGGGCAACAACCTGGGCCGCATCGTCGCCGTGCAGATGGGCATGGACCACCTGCCGGGCTGCACGGTCACCCGCTACTGCTCCTCCTCGCTGCAGACCTCCCGCATGGCGCTGCACGCGATCAAGGCGGGCGAGGGCGACGTCTTCATCTCGGCCGGTGTCGAGATGGTGTCCCGCTTCGTGAAGGGCAACTCGGACTCGCTGCCCGACACGCACAACCCCTTCTTCGCCGAGGCCGAGGCCCGTACCGCCGAGGTCGCCGCCTCCGAGGGCTCCACCTGGCACGACCCGCGCGAGGACGGCCTCGTCCCCGACGCGTACATCGCCATGGGCCAGACCGCGGAGAACCTGGCCCGCTGGAAGGGCGTCAGCCGCCAGGAGATGGACGAGTTCGGCGTACGGTCGCAGAACCTCGCCGAGCAGGCCATCAAGAACGGCTTCTGGGAGCGCGAGATCACCCCGGTGACGCTGCCGGACGGCACGGTCGTCTCCACGGACGACGGCCCGCGCGCGGGCGTCACCCTGGAGGGCGTGCAGGGCCTCAAGCCGGTCTTCCGCCCCGACGGCCTGGTCACCGCCGCCAACTGCTGCCCGCTGAACGACGGCGCCGCCGCGCTCGTCATCATGTCCGACACCAAGGCGCGGGAGCTGGGCCTGACCCCGCTGGCCCGGATCGTCTCCACCGGCGTCTCCGGCCTCTCCCCCGAGATCATGGGCCTCGGCCCGGTCGAGGCCTCGAAGCAGGCCCTCCAGCGCGCCGGCCTGAGCATCGGCGACATCGACCTCGCCGAGATCAACGAGGCCTTCGCCGCCCAGGTCATCCCGTCCTACCAGGACCTGGGCCTGGACCTGGACAAGGTGAACGTCAACGGTGGCGCCATCGCCGTCGGCCACCCCTTCGGCATGACCGGCGCCCGGATCACCGGCACGCTGATCAACAGCCTCCAGTTCCACGACAAGCAGTTCGGCCTGGAGACCATGTGCGTCGGCGGCGGCCAGGGCATGGCCATGGTCATCGAGCGACTGAGCTGAGCCGTAGCGGAGGGTAGGGGTCGCCTGAGGAACGAAGGCGGCACCTGCCCGCAGCGGTCAGGGGTCGCCTGAGGAACGAACGCGGCACCTGCCCTCAGCGGTGGCGAAGCCCAGTGCGACCAAGGAAGCGCGCGACTGAGCTGACGGCCGGGCTGTCGCGGCCCCGGCCCGCCCGCCCCGCTCTCCAGCGGCCGAGGGCGTCAACCGCTCCGCGTCCGAGCCGTGACCGAATCTCCCCCAGGATGTGACCTACGTCCCGGGGGAGTTCGTTTTCCCAGGTCAGAGCGGTTTCGGGACCAAACGCCTGGCAGAAATACCTGTCCAATTCGTGACGTAATGCACTGACAGCGGGCACCGCCCCAGGACAAGCTGATGTAGGAAGTCGGGGGATCGACTCGGAATCGGGAGTACGTCAGTGAGCGCCATGCCTCTTGCCCTGCTGCTGACCACGGCCGCTGCCACGGCCGTGGGCGCTGCTGCCCTGCACGCCGTCCACGGTCTCCGCAAGGAGGTCACCGCCCTCCGGGGCGAGCTGGCCGCCGGTCACGGCGGCACGGTCCCCGCGGCCCGCGCCACGCCCGCCGCCGAGATACGGGCCGCGGTCGCCGAGGCGCTGGCCGAGGAGCGCGAGCGCGAGCTCGCCGAGGCCCGTGCCTTCTGGGCCGCGCAGGAGGCCCGTGACGCGGCCGACGCCCCCTCCCTGCTCGGCGGTCTGGGCGGCCAGGCCGACGACGGTACGTTCTTCGTGCCGCGCCAGGCCGACTTCGTGGGTCTCGAGGCGATGGCCCTGGAGGCCATGGAGGCGGAGGCCGCCGCCCTCGACGGCCCCGACGCGCTGGACGCCTTCGACGAGTACCCCGAGGACTCGGCGGAGCTGGCCGCGGCCCGCCGCCGCCACCCCTCGCACCCCGACTTCGTGCCGGTGCAGACGCCCGTCGTCACCGACCACGAGCGGACGGTGGCCCGCCTGGAGGAGCTCGCGGACACCCGTACCGCGCTCACCGACGTGCGCCCGGGCCCGCTCGGCACCCTCGACGTGTACGTCTTCGCGGACGGCACCACGCTCTGCATGACCCCCGGCCACCGCGAGACCGCGGAGCGCCTCGCCGAGGCGCTGCGCGCGGGCCACACGCCGTTCCTGCTGGGCGGCTCGGGCGTCTCCGGCGCCTTCGCCCTGACCTTCTCGTACGGCGACACGGACGAGGAGAACGTCTACATCCTCGCGGACCGGGTCATCGCGTCGCTCTAGGGGCTCGGTCAGAGCCCCGAGCGCTCCGCCGCCTCCCGTACCAGCCTCACGGCCTCGTGCAGCTCCTCCTCGCAGGAGCCGGCAGGGGCCGTTCGCAGGATCTCGGCCAGATCGTTCCCGGCGACGGCGAGCTGGTCCCCCACCGCGAACAGACCCGCGTCCGGCATCGTCCTCGGCTCCCGGTCCGGGTCCTCGGCGCGCTGGGCGCGCACCGCCAACTCCCGGGCGAGAGCGAGCCCTTCGGCCGCCGCGCCGCGCTGGAGACGGCTGTGCGGGGCCGCCCGCAACCGGTCGGCGAACCGCTCGACGGCGGCGGTCAGTTCACTCGTATCGTGCACCCCGCGACCCTACGCGCCCTCCGGGCCCCCTTGCCAACGGCCCAAGCCTTCGGCACGGTGACGGGAAGGAGTACGAGGAGCACACGGTACGACGCGTCCGGAGGCGCCGATGTCCCACACTTTCTCCGCTGAGACCCATCGCAATCTGCTGGCCCGCATCCCGCGCCGCACCGGTCGTGAGATCGCCGACTGGATGCGCACCGTCGAGGAGGGACCGTCCCTCGTCCGCTTCGAGGAGCGGGTCAGCTGGCTCCGCGGGGCGCACGACCTGGCCTACGGCCACGCGAAGGCGATCATCCACGAGTACGACCTGCGGCGGGCGGCGCGCAGACTGCTCTGAGACCCCTCGGGCGAAGGCCTCCGCGCCGGCCCGGCCCGAAGATCCCGGACACGCGGAAGGGCCCGCCCGGCACGAAGCCGGACGGGCCCTTCCCCCCGAGTCGGGGACGCGTCAGTCGTCGCCCTGCAGGATCGACAGCAGACGCAGCATCTCCAGGTAGATCCACACCAGGGTCATGGTGAGACCGAAGGCGGCCAGCCAGGCCTCCTCGCGCGGCGCGCCGTAGGTCACGCCGTCCTCGACCTGCTTGAAGTCGAGGGCGAGGAAGCAGGCGCCCAGGATGATGCCGACGATGCCGAAGACGATGCCGAGGCCGCCGCTGCGGAAGCCCAGGCCGTCACCGCCGGCGAAGACGGCGAACAGCAGGTTGGTCACCATGAGGAGCATGAAGCCCATCGCGGCGGCCATCACGAAGCCGTAGAAGCGGCGGTTGACCCGGATCCAGCCCAGCTTGTAGGCGATGAGCACACCGGCGAAGACCGCCATCGTGCCCAGGACCGCCTGGATGACCACGCCGTCGGCGATGTACGTCGAGACGGCGGCGGAGATCACGCCGAGGAAGACGCCCTCGAAGGCGGCGTAGCTCAGGATCAGCGCGGGCGACGGCTTGCGCTTGAAGGACTGCACCAGCGACAGGACCAGGGCGACCAGGGCCGCGCCGACGGCGATGCCGTAGGACTTGCCCAGGTTCGCCGGGTCGACCGGGAGCAGCAGCCAGGACAGGACGGCGGTGACCACGACCGTGCCGAGCGTCATGGCCGTACGGCTCACGACGTCGTCGATCGTCATCACGTTGCCGCGGGCCTGCTGCGGGGCGCCGAGCGTGGTGTCCTGCGGGGCGTACGGGTTGGTCGCGTACGGGTTCGCCGCGTCCTGGGCGTACGGGTTGCCCGTGGCGTACGGGTTGGTTCCCACGGCGGGGCCCCCGGCCTGCGGCTGCTGCGCGTTGAAGCCCGCGTAGCCGGCGTCGCGGCTGAACCCCCGTCGCGAGAAGACCGGGTTGCTGCTCCTCATCTCACTCCTCCATGGCGGACCGCACGGCGCGGTCTTGCGTCAAGGGTAATGCGTAGGCAAAAGAAAGACCCTAGTGCTCGGGGAGGATCTTTTCCCGCAAGGTTTCGATCATCGTCGGCGGCGGGCCTCCCCCTCCGACCAGGCTCTTCCCGTCGGAAACAACCCCTACCCCGGGAGGGCCCCCTTGACCGCCGAACCCGACGAGATCTGGACCCTGCGCCACGCGACCGCGTGGGTCTTCACCGCGGACACCCGCCTCACCAGGCCCCTGATCCTGGTCGGCGACGCCGGCACCGAGCTCGCCGCGCTCGCCTCCGGCGCGGACCACGGCACGTACTCCCTCCGCTCGGAGCTGGCGGCGCGCGGCCACGACCTGATCCTGCTCGGCCTGCCCGAGGACGGCTCCATGACCGGCGACGGCGGGACCGTCCAGAACACCGTCATGCGGGCGATCGCGGAGGGGGCGGGCGACGCCCCTCTGACCGTCGGCGGCACCGGGCAGGGCGCCCTCGCCGCCCGCTACGCCCTCGCCGGCATGGAGTACCAGCGCATCGACCACCGGACGGCGGTCCTCTTCTCCCACAACGGCGCCGCCCCGGAGCTGGAGGACGAGGCCGAGCTGAGCCGTATGGGTGACCGGCCCCGGATCCCCCGCTTCCTGCGGCTCGTCGACGAGGGCGTGTCCGACGGTCTGGACGAGGAGATCGCGGACGACACCCTCACCGGCGCGGCGCCGGCCTCCGGCGGCCCGCTCCTCTCCAAGGAGTACGGCTCCCGGCTGCTGGAGCACCTGCCGTACTAGCGAACCGTGGTGCCCGGAACCGGACTCGAACCGGTACGGCCCGAAGGCCAGCGAGGTTTAAGCTCGCCGTGTCTGCATTCCACCATCCGGGCGTCGCCGCGAAGCTCCGCGTTGGCACATGAGCCTATCGGGACGGTTTCCCCCGATCAGCTGAACGCCAGCCCGATGTTGTCTTATTTTATTGAGGTCTGAGGGTGCGTCAGTGCAGGTGAGGGCCCTTTCGTCAAACTGTGACGGGGGTCGCAGGCGCAAAGCCGCACCCCCTGGAATGACGAAAAGTCGTCGCACTTCTGTCACCTCCGCCGGAGGGCCCGCCGGGCCCTCCGCGCGGGGGTGACTCTCAGGGCCGCCGTCATACCTCAGGAGGAGGATCAGGGCCCCCGGTCAGACTCGAGACTGCCCCGGGAACGGGCACGTGGACGGACGACCCGGGCCGGAACGCTCGACACGATGGAGGGGTTCCCGCATCACCGTCGCAGTGACAGGAGTCCTCCCGTGACCACCACCCCCACCGTGTCCCGCGCCACCGCGGTGGCCGCCCGCGCCACGGATCTCTCGAAGGTCTACGGACACGGCGAGACCCAGGTGGTCGCCCTCGACCGCGTCAGCGTGGACTTCCGGCAGGGCGAGTTCACCGCGATCATGGGCCCCTCCGGCTCCGGCAAGTCGACGCTCATGCACTGCGTCGCCGGCCTCGACTCCTTCTCCTCCGGCTCGGTCCGGATCGGCGAGACGGAGCTCTCCACCCTGAAGGACAAGCAGCTCACCCAGCTGCGCCGGGACAAGATCGGCTTCATCTTCCAGGCCTTCAACCTGCTGCCGACGCTGACGGCCCTGGAGAACATCACGCTGCCGATGGACATCGCGGGCCGCAAGGCCGACAAGCAGTGGGTCCAGCAGGTCATCGACATGCTCGGGCTCTCCGGCCGGCTCAGCCACCGCCCGTCCGAGCTCTCCGGCGGCCAGCAGCAGCGCGTCGCGGTCGCCCGTGCCCTCGCCTCCCGCCCCGAGATCATCTTCGGCGACGAGCCGACCGGAAACCTGGACTCCCGCTCCGGCGCCGAGGTCCTCGGCTTCCTGCGCAACTCGGTACGGGAGCTCGGCCAGACCGTCGTCATGGTCACCCACGACGCGATGGCCGCCTCCTACGCGGACCGCGTGATCTTCCTCGCGGACGGCCGGATCGTCGACGAGATGCTGCGCCCCACGGCGGACGGCGTCCTCGACCGCATGAAGGCCTTCGACGCCAAGGGCCGTACGAGCTGAGCCCCGAACCGCCCCTGCCCGCCGCCTTCTGAAACTCCAGGACACACCCATGTTCCGTACCGCCCTGCGCAACGTGCTCGCGCACAAGGCGAGACTGCTGATGACCGTCCTCGCCGTGATGCTCGGCGTGGCCTTCGTCTCCGGCACCCTCGTCTTCACCGACACCCTCTCCCAGGCCTTCCGCAACCAGTCGGCCAAGAGCTACGACGACGTCGCCGTCGCCGTCAGCCTGCACCCGACCGAGGAGGAGGCCCGCAAGACCCCCGGCCTCTCCCAACGGGACGTCGACAAGGTCGCGAAGCTCGACGGCGTCGCCTCCGTCACCCCCCGCGTCGACGGCTTCGCCGGTGTGCCGGACAAGAACGGCAAGCTGATCGGCCTGGGCTGGGCCAACAAGGGCACCAACTTCGCCCCCGGCAAGGACGGCAAGGACTCCGCGTACACCTTCACGGCCGGCGACGGCCCGGCATCGGCCGGCCAGATCGCCCTCGACAAGGACACCGCCGACAAGGGCGGCTACAAGGTCGGCGACACCGTCCGCGTCGCCACCAACGCCCCGGTGAAGGAGTACACCCTCTCCGGTGTCTTCACGACCGAGGACGGTGCCGTCAACGCGGGCGGCAGCCTCGTCGTCTTCGACGGCGCCGTCGCCCAGAAGCTCTACCTGAAGCCCGGCTACTTCACGGACCTGGCGGTCACGGCCGACTCCGGCACGAACGCCGACAAGCTCCTCGACGAGGTCCTGAAGGTCGTCCCGAAGGCGGCCACCGCCCAGACCGGGCAGGCCCTCGCCGACCAGCAGGCCAAGGACATCGAGGCCGGCATGGGCGCGCTCAACCAGGTCCTCCTGGGCTTCGCGGGCATCGCGCTCTTCGTCGGCGTCTTCCTGATCTCCAACACCTTCACCATGCTGGTCGCCCAGCGCACCAAGGAACTGGCCCTGATGCGCGCGGTCGGCGCCTCGCGGAAGCAGATCACCCGCTCCGTCCTCGCCGAGGCCGGTCTGGTGGGCCTGCTCGCCTCCGCCGTCGGTTACGTCCTCGGCATCGGCCTCGCGGTCGGGCTCCGCTCGGCCATGAGCGCCTTCGACCTCAAGGTCCCGGACGGCGACCTGGTCCTCGGCGCCGCCCCGGCCCTCGCCGCGTTCGGCGTCGGCGTCCTGATCACGATGCTCGCCGCCTGGCTGCCCGGCCGCCGCGCCGCGAAGATCCCGCCGGTCGCCGCCATGAGCAGCGTCCACGCCACCGCGAGCACCAAGTCGCTCGTCGTGCGGAACTCCATCGGCGCCGCGCTCACCGCGCTCGGTGTCGTCCTGATCGTGCTCGGCGCCGGCCAGGGCGGCGACGAGGGCCGCATGTACATCGCGGGCGGCGCCTTCCTCACCCTCATCGGTGTCATCGTCCTGATCCCGATGCTGTCCCGGCCCGTCATCGCCGTGCTGCGCCCGCTCTTCGTGAACGTCTTCGGCGTCTCCGGCAAGCTCGCCGGCCTGAACGCGGTCCGCAACCCGCGCCGCACCGGCGCCACCGCCTCCGCCCTCGCCATCGGCCTGACCCTCGTCACCGGTCTCTCGGTGCTCGGCGCCACGGTCGGCACGGCCCTGGACAAGGCGACGACCGACCAGATCAAGGCCGACTACATGGTCACGATGGCGAGCGACGGCGGCAGCCTGAGCCAGGAGGCCCTGACCGCCCTGGAGAAGGCGCCCGGCGTGACGGCCGTCTCCCCGCAGCAGGCCGGCGCGCTGGAGATCAAGGACAAGTTCGTCTCGGCCTCCGGTGTCACCCCCGGCGCCATCGAGAAGGTACTCAGGCTCGACGTCGTCAACGGCTCGATGGCCTCCCTCGGCCAGGGGCAGATCGCCGTCGACAGCAAGACCGCCGAGAAGCGCGGCCTGAAGGTCGGCGCCACCGTCCCGGTCGCCTTCATGGACAAGCAGAAGGCCACGCTGAGGATCGGCGCGATATACGAGAGCAGCGACTTCGTCTCGCCCGTCCTCATCGACAAGAAGGTGCTCGACGCCCACGAGCAGCAGCCGTACATCCCGCAGATCTTCGTCAAGACGGACGGCGGCGCCTCCGTCGCCCACGCCAAGGCCCTCTCGCAGGCCATGGGCGACAACCCGGCGATCGCGGTGATGGACCACAAGGACATCCGCGACTCCTTCGGCGGCCCCATCAACATGATGCTGAACATCATGTATGGCCTGCTCGGCATGGCCCTGATCATCGCCGTCCTCGGTGTCGTCAACACCCTCGCGATGTCCGTCTTCGAACGTCAGCAGGAGATCGGCATGCTGCGGGCGATCGGTCTCGACCGGCGCCGGGTGAAGCGGATGGTCCGTCTGGAGGCCGTCGTCATCTCGGTGTTCGGCGCGGTCGTCGGCATCGTCCTCGGCTCGTTCCTCGGCTGGGCCATCGGCGAGACGTTCAAGAACAGCCTGCCGGGCTACGCCCTGGTCCTGCCCTGGGACCGGATCGGGCTCTTCCTGGTCCTGGCCGCCCTGGTCGGCGTCCTCGCCTCCCTGTGGCCGGCCCGGAGCGCGGCGAGGCTGAACATGCTCTCCGCGATCAAGGCCGAGTAGGTCCCGTACGACAGCGAAGGGCCGGTCCCCACGGGGGGGGGACCGGCCCTTCCGTCCGTGTGTCAGACCTTCTCGTTCCAGACGCGCGGCCGCAGCGCCGTGCCGCTCGCCCCCGACGCCGGGGTCTTCACCGCGAGGAACTGGTTCACGCCGATCCGGTTGCGCTCGAACGAGACCGCGGAGGCCGCCATGTAGAGCCGCCAGATCCTCGCCCGGCCGGGCGAGGTGAGCCGGACCGCCCGGTCCCAGTCCGCCTCCAGGTTCGCCACCCAGCGGCGCAGCGTGAGCGCGTAGTGCTCGCGGATCGCCTCCACGTCCCGGACCTCGAAGCCGGCGTCCTCCAGGGTCGTCAGGGTCCGTCCCATGGGGGCGAGTTCACCGTCGGGGAAGACGTACGCGTCGATGAAGACGTCGACCTCGTAGGCCTCCTCGTCGGGCTCGGGGCGCCGGGAGATCTGGTGGTTCAGGAGCCGCCCGCCGGGCTTGAGGAGGCCGTACAGGGTGTCGGCGTACTCCCGGTACTTCACGGCGCCCACGTGCTCGGCCATGCCGATCGAGGAGATCGCGTCGTACGGGCCGTCGGCGACGTCCCGGTAGTCCTGGACCCGGATCTCGATCAGGTCGGTGAGGCCCTCGTCGGCGATCCGTTTGCGGGCGTAGGCGGCCTGTTCGCGGGAGAGGGTGACGCCGACGACCCGCGCGCCGTACTCGCGGGCCGCGTGGATGGCCATGGAGCCCCAGCCGCAGCCCACGTCGAGGAGCCGGTCGCCCTCCTTCAGGTTGAGCTTGCGGGCGATGAGGTCCAGTTTGTCGCGCTGGGCCTCCTCCAGCGTCCCGTCCTCCGTCCAGTACGCGCAGGAGTAGACCATCGAGGGGCCGAGGACCAGCTCGTAGAAGTCGTTGCCCACGTCGTAGTGGTGACTGATCGCCTGCTTGTCACGGCGCTTGCTGTGCCGGCTGCCGCTGCGGCCGCGGATCTCCTCGGCCGGGGGCGGCGGCGGCAGGGGCGGTCCGGCGAGCCCCAGCAGGGAGCGGGCGGCGGCGCGGAGCTTGGGATCGCGTACGGACTCCAGCAGGCCCCTCGTCTCCTCGCCCCGGTCCCACAGAAGGCCCGAGAGGCGGTCCAGGAGGGCGTAGAGATCTCCCTCGACGTCGATCTCCCCGGCCACCCAGGCGCGGGCCAGGCCCAGTTCGCCGGGCTTCCAGACGAGCCTGCGCAGGGCTCGGCGGTCGCGGACGATCAGGACGGGGCCGCCGATCGGGCCGGCCTCACTGCCGTCCCAGGCTCGCAGACGGACCGGGAGCGGTTCCCCGAGGAGTTCCTCGGCGAGAGTCGTCAGCCGCGACGCGGCGTCGGCCATGGTGCACACCTCCGTGATCTTCGTACCCCAGAAATGCTCGTGACCAAGGGAACACCGTCAGTAGGCGTTCGCAGTCCCGGCACAGCGCAACGAGTCGGCAAAACACGCGAAGGGCCGTCCGCACCACGGATGGCGGACGGCCCTTTTACGGCCTTGCGTGTACGTGCGCGCACGTACGGGGTACTGCGGGGTGTTACGAGGCCTTCGCCTTCTCCTGCGCCGGGGCGGCCGGCGCCGGGGCGGGCTTGGCCGCCTCGTAGAACTCCTCGCGCGGCGTCTCGATGGCGCCGAGGGAGACGACCTCACGCTTGAGGAACATCGCGAGGGTCCAGTCGGCGAAGACGCGGATCTTGCGGTTCCAGGTCGGCATCGCCATGCCGTGGTAGCCACGGTGCATGTACCAGGCGAGACGGCCCTTGAGCTTGATCTTCACCTTGCCCATGACGATCATCGCGACGCCCTTGTGCAGACCGAGTCCGGCCACGGCGCCCTTGTTGGCGTGGCTGTACTCCTTCTGCGGGAAGCCGCGCATGCCGGCCACCACGTTGTCGCCGAGGACCTTGGCCTGGCGCAGCGCGTGCTGGGCGTTCGGCGGGCACCAGGCGCGCTCGGCCGGGACGCCGGCCTTGATCGCGGCCAGGTCCGGGACCTGGGCGTTGTCGCCCGCGGCCCACACGTAGTCGAGGCCGTTGACCTGGAGCTTCTCGTTGCAGTCCACGTGGCCGCGGGGGCCGAGCGGCAGACCGAAGCGGGAGAGCGCCGGGTTCGGCTTCACACCGGCGGTCCAGACGATCGTGCTGGAGTCGACCTCGAGGCCGTTCTTCAGCACGACGTGGCCGTCGACGCAGGAGTCCATCGAGGTCTCGAGGTAGATCTCGATACCGCGGCTCTCGAGGTGCTCCTTGCCGTACTGGCCGAGCTTCGGGCCCACCTCGGGGAGGATCTTGTCGGCCGCGTCGACCAGGATGAAGCGCATGTCCTCGCGCGACACGTTCTGGTAGTACTTCGCGGCGTCGCGGGCCAGGTCCTCGACCTCGCCGATGGTCTCCGCGCCGGCGAAGCCGCCGCCCACGAAGACGAAGGTCAGCGCCTTGCGGCGGACCTCCTCGTCGGTGGTCGAGTCGGCCTTGTCGAGCTGCTCGAGGACGTGGTTGCGCAGGCCGATGGCCTCCTCGATGCCCTTCATGCCGATGCCCTGCTCGGCGAGGCCGGGGATCGGGAAGGTGCGGGAGACCGCGCCCATCGCGATGACCAGGTAGTCGAACGGCAGCTCGTACGCCTCGCCGACGAGCGGCGCGATCGTGGCG
Organism: Streptomyces sp. NPDC034084; assembly: GCF_055575535.1. Lineage (NCBI taxonomy): Bacteria > Bacillati > Actinomycetota > Actinomycetes > Kitasatosporales > Streptomycetaceae > Streptomyces > Streptomyces sp. NPDC034084. The sequence goes on along the minus strand of NZ_JBVISK010000008.1, from coordinate 305,855 downwards.
ACCTTGCGGTCCTGGTCGATGGTGGTGACCCGACCGGTGAGCACCTCCGCTCCGCGGACGACGCGTCGCAGCGGGACGACGACGTGGCGCGGCGAGATGCTGCCGGCGGCGGCTTCGGGGAGGAAGGGCTGGTAGGTCATGTACGACCGCGGGTCGACGACCGTGACGGTCGCCTCCGCGTAGCGCATCTTCTTGAGGATGCGCCGAGCCGCGTACAGGCCTACGTACCCGCCTCCTACTACGAGGATCCTGGGACGCTCCGTGGTGCTCATGGGATCGAGTATCCACCCCTCTGGAGGGGGGTGCTCGTGCGCCCCTTCACAAGCTCTCCGGGTACCTCTGCTACACTGCGCCGCCCACGTGATCCACGTCATGGTGCTGCAAAGGAACCGGGGTGCACTGGTGAACGTTGTTCACCCCTCGTGAACTGGCCTGGAGAGCCCCCGTTAACGCTGAAGCGGAGCCCCGCTTCACACGATGGAAACATCGAGCGAATCGCCCTCCACGCCTGCGAAAGGGCCCCGGGACACCCCTCGGAGGGCCCAATGACCCTCTTCGGACTCCATCGGGGCCCTTTTCCTTGTGAAGAACTTCACGAACGTTCTCCGACAGGCTGTCGGCGGAGGGGTCGATAGCCGCCCCCTATGCGACGGATAGAGCGATCCCATCGAGAATGTCGTGCTCGCTGACGACGACCTCGCGGGCTCCGACGCGCTCCACGATCTCCCTCAGGACGAGTGCCCCGGCGATGATCACGTCCACCCGGCCGGGGTGGATGACGGGGATCGCGGCCCGCTCGTCGTGGGTGGAGGCGAGGAGCCGCTCGGTCACCTCGGCGACCTGGGCGGCGGAGATACGGGAGTGGTGGACCTTCTCGGAGTCGTACTCCGGGAGCCCGAGGGCGATCGCGGCGACCGTGGTGACCGAGCCGGCGAGGCCGACGAGGGTCTCGGCCGTGTCGATCGGCACGGTCCCGGCGGCCAGGTCGAGCGCGGTACGGACGTCGGCGCGGATCGCGGCGACCTCCTCGGCGGTCGGCGGGTCGTGGCGGACGTGCCGCTCGGTGAGCCGCACGCAGCCGATGTCGACGGAGCGGGCGGCCTCGACGTGCTTGTTGCCGACCACGAACTCGGTGGAGCCGCCGCCGATGTCCACCACCAGGCGCCGGTCGTCGCCCTGCAGTTCACCGGTGGCGCCGGTGAAGGAGAACGCGGCCTCCTGGTCACCGGTGATGACCTCGGGCTCGACGCCCAGGATCTCCACGACGCCGTTCACGAAGTCGGCGCGGTTCTCGGCGTCGCGGGAGGCGGAGGTGGCCACGAAGCGGAGCTTCTCGGCGCCCAGCTCCTCGATGACCCGGGCGTACTCGCGGCAGGCCGCGAAGGTCCGCTCCAGGGCCTCGGGGGCGAGCCGGCCGGTCTTGTCGACGCCCTGCCCGAGCCTGACGATCGTCATCCGCCGGTCCAGCTCGATCAGCTCACCCGTCTCCGGGTGGACGTCGGCGACCAGGAGGCGGATGGAGTTCGTACCGCAATCGATTCCGGCGACCCGGGTCACTGGGCGCCCTCCTCGTCGATCGGCTTGAAGGCGAAGTGGCCGTCCGCGTCACCCTGGACCGTCCAGCCGTCCTCCTCCTTCTTCTCCGCGCACGGCGTCACACACGGCCCCTTCGCCCACCACTCCGGCAGCATCGCGAGGGCCTCGTCGCCGAACGGGTTCACGCCCGGGCCGGCGGCCAGCGAGTGGCCGACGAGGACGTGCAGGCACTTGACCCGGTCCGGCATGCCGCCGGCGCTCGGGAAGCCCTCCAGGACCTCGATGGCGTCGCGGCGGGCGATGTAGTCCTCGTGCGCGGCCCGGTAGGCGGCGGCGAGCTCCGGGTCGGTGGCGAGCCGGGCCTGCATCTCCTTCATGACCCCGTTGGCCTCCAGGGTGCCGATGGCCGAGGCCGCCCGGGGGCAGGTCAGGTAGTACGTGGTCGGGAACGGCGTGCCGTCGGGGAGCCGGGGCGCGGTCTCGACGACGTCCGGGTTGCCGCACGGGCAGCGGTGCGCGATGGCGCGCAGGCCGCGGGGCGGGCGGCCGAGCTGGAGCTCGAAGGCGGCGATGTCCGTCGCGGTGGGCTCGGTGCGTTCGGTCTGCGGAGGGGGCGTTTCCATGTCTGCCTTGTTCGTGTCGCGGAGGGATCAGGGACGGTCGGCGTGGTCGACGCCGTCCCAGAGGTTGTCGTACCAGGGGCGGTCCGCCGCGCCCTGGTCGGCGCGGGGCCGTTGCTCCGCGTCGGGGTCGTTCACGGTGAAACCGGTCTCGCCGGGGAGCACGTAGTGCAGGTGCTCGCGGGCGAGGCGGCGGACGTAGGCCGGGTCCCGAAGGCGCGCCTTCTCGTCCTTCAGCTCCTCGACCCGCCGGGCGGCCTCGGCGGCCCGGCGCTCCTGCTCGGCGATCTCGCCCTGCTGGGAGACGTAACTCCGCATCGGATAGGCGAGCGCCACGACGAGGGAGCAGACCACGAGGGCGAGGAAAGCCGCGCGGCCGGTGAGCCGGGAGCGGCGCGCCTGACGGCGGGTCTGGGAGCGGTAGACACGGGCGGCCGTCTGCTCGCCGAGCAGCCTGATCCGGGTCGCGGTCGAGAACCGGTCCCGGTCCTTCGCGGCCATGTCGTGTCGCCTCCCCTGTTCACGCGGACGTCCCCGCACACGGTACGGGACCGAGTACGGGGACGTACGAAGGAGCGTGGGTGTCAGCCCTTGCCCCTCTTCATCAGTTCGCAGAGCGCTGTACCTGATCAGATCGCAGGGCGCTGTGCCTGATCAGTTCGCAAGGCGCTGTGCCTGATCAGTTCGCAGGGCGCTGTGCCTGATCAGTTCGCAGCGCGCTGTGCCTGATCAGTTCGCAGGGCGAAACCGCGGGAACGCGCTGCGGCCGGCGTAGACCGCGGCGTCGTCGAGGATCTCCTCGATGCGCAGGAGCTGGTTGTACTTGGCGACGCGCTCGGAGCGGGCCGGGGCGCCGGTCTTGATCTGGCCGCAGTTGGTGGCGACGGCGAGGTCGGCGATGGTGACGTCCTCGGTCTCGCCGGAGCGGTGCGACATCATGCACTTGAAGCCGTTGCGCTGGGCGAGCTCGACGGCGTCCAGGGTCTCGGTCAGCGAACCGATCTGGTTGACCTTGACGAGCAGGGCGTTGGCGGTGCCCTCCTCGATGCCGCGGGCCAGGCGCTCCGGGTTGGTGACGAACAGGTCGTCGCCGACGAGCTGCACCTTGGCGCCGAGCTTGTCGGTGATGACCTTCCAGCCGGCCCAGTCGTCCTCGAACAGCGGGTCCTCGATGGAGACCAGCGGGTACGCGGAGACGAGCTCCTCGTAGTACTCGGTCATCTCGGCGGCCGAGCGGGACTTGCCCTCGAACTCGTACGAGCCGTCCTTGTAGAACTCGGACGCGGCGACGTCGAGCGCCAGCGCGATGTCCTTGCCCGGGACGTAGCCGGCCTGCTTGATGGCCTCCAGGATGAGGTCCAGCGCCTCGCGGTTGGAGTCCAGGTTCGGGGCGAAGCCGCCCTCGTCGCCGAGGCCGGTGGACAGGCCCTTGGTCTTCAGGACGGCCTTGAGGGTGTGGTAGACCTCGGTGCCCCAGCGGAGGGCCTCGGAGAAGGACTCCGCGCCGATCGGGGCGATCATGAACTCCTGGATGTCCACGTTGGAGTCGGCGTGCGACCCACCGTTGAGGATGTTCATCATCGGAACGGGCAGCAGGTGCGCGTTCGGGCCGCCCAGGTAGCGGAAGAGGGGGAGGTCGCTGGCCTCGGAGGCGGCGTGCGCGACGGCGAGGGAGACGCCGAGGATCGCGTTGGCGCCGAGCGAGCCCTTGTTCTCGGTGGCGTCCAGGTCGAACATGGCCTGGTCGATCAGGCGCTGCTCGGTGGCGTCGTAGCCGACGAGCTCCGGGCCGATCTGCTCGATGACGGCGAGGACGGCCTTCTCGACACCCTTGCCCTGGTAACGGTTCGGGTCACCGTCGCGAAGCTCGATGGCCTCGAACGCACCGGTGGAGGCGCCGGACGGAACAGCAGCACGGCCGGTGCTGCCGTCGTCGAGGCCGACCTCGACCTCGACCGTGGGGTTGCCTCGGGAGTCCAGGATTTCCCGGGCTACGACGACGTCGATGGACGGCACGAGCATCTCCTTCTGGGATGTGACGCTGGATGTGACGCAAGGTCGGTGCAGGGTCGCTTGGCCTTGCGACAAGAGCCTAACCGGCTCGGGGGCTCCCGCCCGCCGTGCGCCCGCCCCCTGGGACGAAAAAGGACCCAAGGGCACGCATCTCGGGAGGAAGGGCCCAAGATCTACTGGACGGTAACCGTCGACGCGTCCACCGAACCCGGGATCCGTCCCTCTATACGGGGGAACCCCGGTCCGGCGCGCACGGGGGAAGGGCGCGCCGGACCGGGGTGGTCACCGCGGGAGGGTCGTCGGGGCCGCGTGAGCCGCCGGACTCACGCGAGCCGCCGGACTCACTTCAGGTGGAGCTGCTGACCCGGGTAGATGAGGTCGGCGGTGTCGACGACGTCCTTGTTCAGCTCGAAGAGCTTGGCCCAGCCGCCCTTGACGCCGTGCGCCTGGGCGATCTTGCTGAGGGTGTCGCCGGTGACGACCTTGTACTCGCCGTCACCCTTCTTGACCTTCTTGCCGGTCGGCGTGGTGACGGTCTTCTTCGCGGCGGCCTTCGGCGCGGCCTGCTGTGTGGCCTGCTTCGGGGCCTGGCGCTGCTGGCTGCGGGTGGTCGGCTGCTCGGTCTCGCGCTGCTGCGGGGCGGCCTGCTGGGGCGCGCTCTGCTGCGGGGCGCTCTCGGCGGCGCCGCCGTCGTAGGAGGCACCGGAGAGGCCGACGCCGCAGTTCGGCCAGGCACCCTTGCCCTGGCCGGCCAGGACCTTCTCGGCGACGGCGATCTGCTGGGACTTCGACGCCAGGTCGGCGCGCGGGGCGTAGGCGGTGCCACCGAACGCGGCCCAGGTGGAGTTGGTGAACTGCAGGCCGCCGTAGAAGCCGTTGCCGGTGTTGATGGACCAGTTGCCGCCGGACTCGCACTGGGCGACGGTGTCCCACTCGGCGGAGGTGGCGGCCGAGGCGGCGCCCGCGGTCAGCAGCGGGGCGGCGACGGCGACACCGGTGACGCCGACGAGCGCGGCGACCTGGGCGGTCTTGGAGGGACGGCGGTGTTTGCCCTTGACGGAAAACAGCATGGGAATTCTCCTCACCGACGCCTGTGAGGTGAGCTGTCGGGTTCGGGCCGGAAAGTTGCCCGGCCGCGTGTCCTAGCACGCGGCTTCACCCCAAGCCGGTCATCGGCCGTCTGTCTCGACGGCCGGGACCGGCACTTACCTTGGGTCCCCCACTCCTGCCTTCGGCGCTTGCGCGACGACTGTTCCCGACGGCCGACGGCAGGATTCGGCGTTTCGGTCGACGGGGCCCGCGGTGGCGAGCGGTGACGACCGTAGACACAGACCCACCGGAAGTTCAAAGAGGCGCATTGCGGAAATATCGCCCCTGCTTGCCCTCCGGTGGGCGGTATTTATGCAGGTGAGAGGTGACAGAAGCAGAGTTAGCGGACGTGACACGCCAGTTGGGACGAAGAGACCCATGTCTCACTTGCCCAGAACCGGACATAAGCCCTCGAACTAACCGGCTGCCGACGCCGAATCCACCGTCAGGTCGAGGCTCTGACCAGGCAGGATGAGGTCCGGATCGGCGCCCACCGTCTGACGGTTGGCGTCATAGAGGGCCGTCCAGCCTCCGGTGAGTTCGTTCTGCCGCGCAATGCCGGACAAACTGTCACCCGGCCGCACGGTGTACTCGCCCGAAGCGCCCTGACTGTCCGTTGCGTCCGGATTCTTCACTTCGTCAGTCACGGGCGTGGCGTCGACGGCTTCGACGGGCTTGTCCGTACTCGACGCATGTCGACCGGCTTCGGCCGAGCTGTCCGGCTTGCCGGATTCCTCCGGAGCGGCCCCACCCCGGTGCTTGCCCGTCCCGGGCGTGGCCGACGGCGCGTCACCCTTCGGCATGTCGGGCGATTCCGGCGTACCGGGCGTAACGGACGCGTCGGGCGCCTTGGGTGAGACCGGGGCCGCCGACTTGGTGGGCGTGACCGGCGCGGCCGGGGTGGCGGAGGCCGCCGGAGCCGAGGGCGCGGCGGGGGCGGCCGGCGTGGCGGACCGGGTCGGCACCGAGGCCGCGCCCGTGGCGGTGGAGGCGGCCGGAACGCCCGCGGTGCGGTCGGACTCGGGGAGCGGCCCGGTGGGGGCCGTGGGGACGACGGACGGGCCGGGGTTCACGCCGGTGGCTCTGCCGTCGTTCGTCAGGCCGGCGATCGGGGCGCAGGTGGCCCACTCGGTGCTGCCCTGGGCGAGCGCCTTCTCGGCCACCGCGATCTGCTGGGCGCGGCTGGCGAGGTCAGGGCTGGGCGCGTACGCGAGACCGCCGTGCCGCTCCCAGCTGTCCTGGGTGAACTGGAGTCCGCCGTACATCCCGTTGCCGAAGTTGGCGCTCCACTGGCCGCCGGACTCGCACTCGGCGACCCGGTCCCAGGTGGCGGCGTCGGCGGCGGAGGCGGATCCGGTGGCGAGCAGCGGCAGCGCCATGGCGGATCCGGTCACGCCAGCGGCGACGACGAGGGCAGGGGCCTGACGGGGGCGACGGTGTCGTCCGTTCCCGGAACGCATAGGAGCGCCTTTCGCGTGACGGCTGAGACTGCCGGGAAACGTAGCGGCATTCGAACGTCCGTCACAAGTCGATCGCCCCGCGATCACGTGAAGATCACATTTCTGATCGACCGTCAGCAACCAGGAGTGGTACGGAGGGGGAGAACTCCACCGGAAGCGTGCGCAAACCGCGCATGATGAGCCCCCCGCGCCACCGCAGTTCGTCCGGATCGGCGGCAAGTCGCAGGTCCGGCAGGCGGGTCAGCAGGGTCGCCAGCGCGGTCTGTCCTTCGAGGCGGGCGAGCGGCGCGCCCAGGCAGTAGTGGATGCCGTGTCCGTAGCCGAGGTGCTGGTTGTCGCGCCGGGCGAGGTCGAGGGTGTCCGGCCCGTCGAACCGCTCGGGGTCCCGGTCGGCGGCGGCGAGCACCACGAGCACCGGGTCGCCCGCCGGGATCTCCTGCCCGCCGATGGTCAGCGCCCGCGTCGCGTACCGCCAGGTCGCCATCTCCACGGGCCCGTCGTATCGCAGCAGCTCCTCGACCCCGGTCTCCAGGAGCCCGGTCTCCCCGGCGGCGAGCGAGGTCTGGAGCCGCGCGCGCTGCTCGGGATGCCGGAGAAGTGCGTAAAGCCCGTTTCCCACCAGATTGACGGTCGTCTCGAAGCCGGCGAAGAGAAGGATGAACGCCATCGCGGCGGCCTCGTTCTCGGTGAGGTGCTCGCCGTGGTCGGAGGCCTTGATGAGCCCCGAGATGAGGTCGTCCCCCGGCTTCTCCCGCTTGCGGTGGATCAGCTCGGCGAGGTAGCCGCGCATCTTCTTCACCGACCGGGCGACCCCGCCGCGCGGCCCCCCGCCGTGCCGGATCATCATCCCGGCCCAGTCCCGGAAGTCGTCCTGGTCCTCCTCCGGCACCCCGAGCAGGTCGCAGATCGCGTAGATGGGGAGCGGGAAGGCGAACTCGTGGATGAGGTCGGCGCTCCCCCGCTCCACGAAGGAGTCGATGAGCCGGTCCGTCAGCTCCTGCACGCGCGGCGCGAACTCCGCGACCCGGCGCGGGGTGAAGGCCTTCGAGACGAGCCGCCGCAGCCGGGTGTGGTCCGGCGGGTCGATGTTGAGCAGATGCGTCATCAGCTCGGCCTTGCGCTCCCCCGGGATGCCCGTCTTCCCCTTCGCGTGGGGGGACTCGTCGTGGTGCGCGGGGTTCTTGGAGAGCCGCTGGTCGGCGAGGGCCTGCCGGGCGTCGGCGTACCGGGTCACGAGCCAGGCCTCGACCCCGCTGGGAAGCGTCGTCCGGTGGACGGGTGCGTGCTCCCGCAGCCAGGCGTAGGCCGGGTAGGGGTCGCTGGCGAACTCCCAGGTGAAGAGGGCGGGAGCGGGGGCGGGGCCGGGGGTCGTACTCACGCCACGACCGTACAGGGCGGCTCCGGAGGAGTGTTCGGGGAGAAGTTGTGATCACCCGCGCGGCTGGTGCCCTACATTCGTGCCGGTGGATCTCCAGCTGCTCAGAAGCACGTTCGCGGTCGTCGAGAGACGCGCCGAGCACGCCGTCACGTTCTTCTACGCGCACCTCTTCCGGCGCAACCCGGGGATGCGGGAGCTCTTCCCCGAGGACCTGCTCCCCCAGCGGGACCGGCTCTTCGCCGCGCTCACGCGTGTGGTGACCCAGCTGGACTCCCCCGGGCTCGCGGGGTACCTGGGGCGGCTGGGCCGCGACCACCGCAAGTTCCTCGCCTCCCCCGCGCTGTACGCGGCGGTCGGGCAGAGCCTGCTCGCCGCGTTCGCGCACGCCGCCGGCGCCGCCTGGACGATCGAGGCGGAGAAGGCCTGGGGCGAGGCGTACGGGCACATCGCCGGACTCATGATGGCGGGCGCCGACGCGGCGGCCGCGGCCGGGGAGCCCGCCTGGTGGGACGCGGACGTCGTCCGGCACGAGCGGTACGCCGCGGACCTCGCCGTCCTGACCCTGCGCCCCCGGCAGCCGCTGCCCTTCCGCGCCGGCCAGTACGTCGGCGTCAGCTCGCTGCGGGTCCCCCGCGTCTGGCGCACCTACTCCCTCGCGGACGCGCCCCGCCCGGACGGCACGGTGGAGCTGCACGTGAGCCGGGTCGCGGGCGGTGCGATGAGCACGGTCCTGGTCGAGGAGACGGCACCGGGCGAGGTGCTGCGGCTCAGCGCGCCGGGCGGCGGGCTCACCGCGCGGACGCCGCCGGGCGGACTGCGCACCTATATATGCGGGGGTACGGGCTGGGCCCCGGTGCGGGCGCTGCTCGCGGAGGCCGCCGAGACCGAGCCGGAACTCGAAGGCCGGCTGTTCGTGGTGGCCCGCGCCAAGGAGTATCTCTACGGGCGCGGGGACGCCGAGCTCCTGGGGAAACGCCTCCCCGGCCTGAACGTCACCTACATCACGGCCGCGCCCCGCCGGCCCGAGGAGCAGGCGACCGAGCGGCTCCTCCAGGCCTTGCGGGCGTGCGTCCACTGGTCCTCGCACGACGTGTACCTCGCCGGGCCGCCGGTCTTCGTGACGGAGGTCGCCGAGGCCCTGGAGGAGCTGGGCACCGACCCGCGGCGGATCCACCACGACACCCTGCCGCCCGTGGACCGCTTCGCCACCCGCCCGGCCACCGCCGCCGAACGCCTCCTGGCCCCGCCGGCCCCGCTCTGGCACGACCCGGACGCCCGGGCGCCCCGCGCCTGACGCCTCAGGGGGTGCCGGTCAGCCCCTCCGCCGCCCGGATCGCCTCCCGGTACGTGCGGGCCGCCGCCCGCAGCGCCGCCTCCGGGTCCACCCCGGACGCCTCGGCGCGCGCGGCGAGGGCGAGCAGTTCGTACCCGATCCCCTCGCCCGCCGGGAGCTTCACGTCGAGGCCCGCCGAACGGACCCGCCCCGCGAGCTTCGCGGCGAGCGCGAGCCCCGGCTGCCCGAGCGGCACCCCGTCCGTGACGGACTCCCGCCGCTTCTCGATCGCCTTGGTGCGCTGCCAGTGGGCCCGGACGTCCTCGGGGGTCTCGGCGACCGCGTCCCCGAAGACGTGCGGGTGCCGGTGGATCAGCTTCTCGGCGAGCGCCCCGGCGACGTCGTCCAGGGAGAACGGTTCCTCCGCGTCCTCCTCGGCGATCCGGGCGTGGAAGACGACCTGGAGCAGGACGTCCCCGAGCTCCTCGCGCAGCTCCCGCCGGTCACCCGTCTCGATCGCCTCGACGAGCTCGTACGCCTCCTCGATGGCGTACTTGGCGAGCCCCCGGTGGGTCTGGCTCGAGGTCCAGGGGCACTCGCGGCGGACCCGGTCCATGATCTGCACGAGATCGATGAGGCGGGCGCCGGGCAGGTCGTACGAGCCGGGCAGCAGTTCCAGGTCGGGCATGGACACCCGGCCGGAGCCGGCGAGCCGGGCGAGGCCGTCGGTCAGCGCCCGGTCGCCCTCGCCCGAGGGCAGCAGCAGGACCGTGCGGCCCCCGGCGCAGGCCTCGACCAGCTCCTCGGCCGTGGGCCGGGCGTGCTCGACCGCGACGCTGGCCTCCCGCAGGTACGGCAGCTGGGGGTGGTCCTCGTCGGGGCAGAGCACCCGGTCGGCTCCGTGCAGCGCCTGCCAGGCGGGCCAGGACAGCAGTCCGGGGGCCACGCGGTGGCTGGCGGTGAGCAGAACGATGCGGCCGGGGCTCTCAGAAGTCACCCCTCGAACCTACCTGGGCTCAGGCGCCGGACGGGACGGCGGCCGGGTCCTGGCTGATCTGGCGGAGCCAGGGCGCGCCGCCGGAGCCGGTGTCGAGCCGGACCTGGGCGTCGTCCCAGCGGCCGTAGCGCGGGTTCACGTCGATGGCGAGGGCCTTGGAGGCGGCGGAGAAGACCTCCGTCAGCTTCTTCTGGCCTGCCGCGTCGTCGGTGACGCCCAGCTTCTCGGCGATCTTGTTCATCAGGACGTTGCGGCGGACGAAGGCGTCGATCTGGTCGGGCGCCACGCCCTGCTCCTGGAGGAGGACGGCCGCGAGCTGGTCCTCGCCGCCGCCCTGGCGGACGAAGGAGGCCCGGGTCCGCTGGAGTTCGGCGCGGGTGACGGTGACGCCCTGGTCCCGGGCGACCTTGTCGATGACCCGGTCGAAGATCATGACGTTGAGTTTGCGGCGGTTGAGGTCGCCGGTCGCCGCGACCAGCTGGGCGGACTGCGGCGAGGCCGCCTGCGCGGCCCGTACGTCCTTGACCTGTGCCTGGAGGCTGGAGACGTCGATCCGTTCGCCGCCGACGACGGCCGCCGCTCCTGGGTGGGCGTCACTGCCGCAGGCGGTGAGCAGCGGGGCCGCGGCGAGGAGTGCGGCGGAGACGGCGAGTGCGGTGCGGCGGTGCAAAGGAGCCTCCCGGGCTGGTCGTGCGTCAGTGGAACGACCTTGCGGTGATCGATGGTAGGGAGTCGCCGGGGCCGGAGCCACTACTTCGGAGCGACTGTTTCCCACAACGACTCACCCGTCACCGGGGTGTCGGCCCGTACCGCGTGCGTCTCGGCCACCAGATAGTGCGGCCGGCGCTTCACCTCGTAGTAGATGCGTCCGACGTACTCGCCGATCAGTCCGGCCATCACCATCTGCACGCCGGCGAGGGCGGTGACGGCGACGAGGAGGGTGACGTAACCGGGGGTGTCGACGCCGTTGACCAGCGCGTCTCCGACGATCCAGGCCGCGTACCCGAGGGCGGCGACGGTGAGGAGGAGGCCGAGGTGGACGGCGGCCCTGAGGGGCTTGTTGTTGAAGGAGAGGAGCCCGTCGAGGCCGTAGTTGAGGAGCTTGCCGAAGGTCCACTTGGAGCGGCCCTGCTCACGGACGGCGTTCTCGTAGGAGAAGGTCGTGGTGCGGAAGCCGACCCAGGAGAAGAGGCCCTTGGAGAAGCGGTTGTACTCGCCGAGGCCGAGGACCGCGTCGACGGTGCGCCGCGACAGCAGCCGGAAGTCGCCGACCCCGTCGACCAGCTCGACGTCGACGAGCCGGTTGATCGCCCGGTAGTAGAGGCGGGCGGTGAGGGTACGGGTGACCCGGTCCCCCTCGCGGGTGCGGCGGGCGACGACCTGGTCGTACCCCTCGGCGTGCAGGGCGACCATGCGGTGGACGAGCTCCGGCGGGTGCTGGAGGTCGGCGTCCATGATCACGACGGCGTCGCCGCCGGCGTGCCGGAGCCCGGCGAGCATCGCGGCCTCCTTGCCGAAGTTGCGGCTGAAGGAGAGGTACCGGACCCGGTCCGGGTCGCGGCCGGCGAGCGCCCGGAGGAGCGGGAGGGTCCCGTCGCGACTGCCGTCGTCCACGTAGACCAGCTCGAAGTCTCCGTCGAGACGGGAGAGTTCGGCGGTCACGCGGTCGTGGAAGCGGGCGAGGACGTCCTCCTCGTTGAAGCACGGGACGACGATCGAGAGCAGCACGCGGACCACGACAACGGAGCCCGGTGTCCCGGCCGGTCCGGGTGGATGGCGAGCAGGCGACCATCGCGTGAACGGGCCCGCCGGACCCGTCGTCTCCCGCGCGGGCGCTGGCATATTCGACCCGTCATGCCGAAAACCACGCGCTCGTCTCTGCTCGCCGCCCTGCTCACCGCCGTCGCCGTCTGCGGCGGGGACGCCGTCGCCCGGGTGTTCCCCTTCGGGCCGCGCCGCCGCGCCGTCAACGACCTCGCCAACCAGTTCGTGCCGTTCCACGCGCACCTGTGGGACCTGCTGCGCGGCCGGGCGGACGGCGGGCCGCTGCTCGACTGGCAGGGCGGCTGGGGCACGAGCTTCCTGCCGGACTACGGCACCTACCTGTCGAGCCCCTTCGCACCGCTGGTCGCGCTCTTCCCGCGCGGCGACATCGAGTACGCGGTGTACGGGATCACCGTCCTGAAGACGGCGGTCGCGGCGGTGGCGATGACGTTCCTGCTGCGGCGCCTCGGCCCGACCGGAGCGTGGTGGTGGGCGGCGGTCCTGGGCGCCTCGTACGCGCTGTGCGGATGGTCGCTCGCGGAGGGCACGTACAACCCGATGTGGCTGGACGGTCTGATCGCCTTCCCGCTGCTCTGCCTGGTGGGCGAGTGGGCACGGGAGGGGCGGCGGCCGCTCCTGGCGCCCCTGGTCGTGGCGGTCTGCTGGCTCGCGAACTTCTACACGGCGTACATGGCCACCCTGGGCGCCGCCCTGGTGCTCCTGGTCCGCCTGGCGGTCACGGACTCCTTCCGCGTACGCGTCCTGGCGCGAGCGGCGCTGACGGCCGGGATCGGCGTCGGCCTCGCGGCCCCCGTCCTCGTCCCCGTCTTCCTCGGCTCCCGGCACGCCCACCCGGGTGTGGTGCGGGACTTCGCCCCGGCGGCCGGTGCGGACGTGCTGGCCCGGCTGCTGCCGGTGACGTACGGCTTCGCGACCCCGGCGGCCTTCGTCTGCACGGCGGTGCCGCTGCTCGCCGGGGCGCTGCTCTTCCGCCGGGACGTGCCGGGCCGGGAACGGTGGCTGTGGGGCGGGCTGTGCGCGGCGGTCGCGGTGTCGATGCAGTGGGGCCCGACGCATCTCGTCTGGCACGTCTTCGCCACCCCGAACGGCAGCCCGTACCGCCAGACCTTCGTCCTGTCCGGCGTCCTCGTCATCGCCGCCTGGACGGGCCTCGCGCACGGCCTCCCGGACCGCAGGTCGCTCCTCGGCGGGGCGGCGGTCGTCCTCGCCCTCGCGGCCGGGGCCCTGCCGAGCCCCCTCCTCACCCCCTGGTCGCTGCTGCTCGCGGCCCTGGGCCTCGCGGCGGTGGCCGGCGCGCTCCTGCTCCCCCGCCGGGACCGGTACGGGCTCGTCGCCGCGCTCCTGGTGACCGGGACGCTGCTCGGGCAGGCGGCGGCGACCACGGCGTACGCGGACCGGGAGCGGCTCGCCCGGCTCGACGACTACCCGCCGTGGGGCGCGGAGCACGAGCGGCGGGCGGCGGCCCTGGCGGCGGCCGACGGCTGGCCCGCGTACCGCACGGACCCCGGGCTTCCCCGGGTCGCGGGCAACGACCCGCTGCTCCTGGGCGGTCAGGGCGCCGCGTACTACAGCAGCCACACCCCGGCGGTCCTGACGGAGACGCTGGCCGCGCTGGGCGGCGGCTGGACCTCGCGCGGCCGGAACCTGCTGAGCCTGGACAACCCGGTGACGGACGCGCTGTTCGGGGTGGGCGCGCGCTGGCGGGACGGCGAGGTCGTACGGACGGACACGTACCTCCCGCTGGTGACGGTACGGCCGCCGGGCCCGCCGCCGGTCTACGGCCCGTCGCCCTTCCGCAACCAGGAACTCCTGCTCGGCGCCCGGGTGTACGGGCCCCCTCACGCGGGCGCGTGCCCGGTCGGTACGGAGGTCTTCCTCTGGGCCCCGGACGCGACGGGCACGGCCCGCCTCGGCGACCACGAGACCCGGCTCCTGGGCGGCGGTCCGAAGCGGCGTGCGGCCCTGACCTCGCTGGGCGTCCAGCGCGTGCCCGGCCTGAGACCGGACCTCCCCGGGCCCGGTGAACTCGGCTGCCTGGACCACGACCGGCTGCGCGCGGCGGTGACGGCGCTCCGCGCCCACGCGGCGACCTCGGTCCACGTCACCCCGGACGGCATACTGGCCACCCTCCCGCCGGGCTTCACGGGCACGGCGGTCGTGGCGGCCCCGCGCATCGCCGGCTGGCACTGCGAGAACGCCGCCCCCGTCCCGTACGGCGGCCTCCTCGCCGTCCCGGCCGGGAGGGAACTCTCCTGTTCCTTCCGCCCCCCGGGCCTGCGTGCGGGCCTGGCGGCGGGGGCGGTGGCGGCCCTTGGCCTCGCGGGCATGGTCCTGGCGGGGCGCCGGGCGGTCAGGAGCGGGCCGCGCGCCCGGCGGAACCGATCGACGTCCAGCCCGGCGGGCTCGCCGTCCACGAACCGGAGGAGGAACGTCTCCGCGCTCACGGCCGCAGCTCCCAGCGGATCTCCCCGTCCTGTTCCTCGTCCGTCGGCGTGAGGCCGGCCGCGCGGGCGACGGCGGCGGAGGCCGTGTGCTCGGGGTGGATGTGGGCGACGACGGTACGGACGCCCCGCTCCACGAGGAGCCCGACGAGCCCCTCGGCCGCCTCGCGGGCGATCCCCCGCCCCTGCCAGTCCGTACCGGTCACCCAGGCGACCTCGGCGGTCCGTCCGCCCTCGGTGACCGTCGCCTGCACGGTCCCGGCGAGCCGGTCCCCGGCGCGGAGCCGCACCACCCAGTTGCACCAGAGGACCGCCGGGTCCGGCGATCCGGCGACCAGCCGCTCGTACCGGACCCGCAGCTCGGGCGCGGTCAGCGGGGCGCCCCCGGTGAAGGTGTGCAGGGCGGGGTCGGCGAGGACCCGGGCCATCTCGCCGGCGTGCGCGACGGCGAGCGGCACGAGGTCGAGGCGCCCGGTCCGTACGGTCACGCCCGCGAGGGGCTCCGCGCCGTCCCGCTGTTCGTTCCTCACGCGTCGACGTCCCCCAGGAAGCCCGGGTCGGTCCCGTCGAGCTCCAGGGCCGTCTCCCGTTCCAGTCCGAGCAGCTGCCCCAGGGGGACGACCGCGCGGCTGGTCGCGGCCAGGTCCCGGTGGGCCTCGGCGGACCACAGGGGAGGATAGAGGCTGAGCCCCTCCCCGCCGGTCATCCCGGGCACCTCGTCCCGCCAGCCGGGCCAGCGCAGCCCCTCGTAGAACTCCTCGGTGCCCCCGGCGAGCACCCACGACAGCCAGGCGCCGTACCCCGCGCCGATCGCGTCCCAGCGCAGCGAGTCGGGCGCGAAGTACACCATCTCGCCGGGGCGGCCGGGCAGTCCGGTCTCCTCCTCCGTACCGCCCCGGACGGCGAAGGTCCCGCCGAGCACGTCGTGGGCGACGACGAGTCCGGCGGCGGGCCGACGGGCGGGGTCGGGTTCGGCGGGGTGGCCGTTGACCCGGGCGAGGCCGGGCAGGCGCCGGTCGTTGTGGGCGGCCGGGCTGCCGTACACCCGCAGCCAGCCGCCGTCGACGAGTGCCCCGCCGGTGCGGAACAGGAACGCCCCGAGGTACGAGCCGACGGTGACCTGCGTCCGCAGGAGCGTGGCCGCCGCCCGGCCGGGGTCGGCGGCCAGCACCTCGACGGGCACCCTCGCCGCCCGCAGCTCCGCTTCGAGCTGCGGCCACGCCGGCTCGTCGACCCGGGTCAGCTCGCTCAGTTCACGCGGTTCTCGCACCCGGGCATCGTCGCACGCCGTTCTCCGTCGACCGGCGGCACTTCGGGGGCTCCCGCGCAGGAGCCGGAGCCGCCGGCTCTCCGGCTCCCTGCCCGCCGTGGCCGCCTGACCAGCACCGACGGTCGAGGCCCCACCCCCGCCCCGACCAAGATCATCGCGGGTACAGAATGACCCCTATGCCCCTTGCGAACACACCGAAGACGGCCACGATCGACGACGCCCGCACGGTCAGCCGCACGCTGGCCTCCGCCTTCGGCGACGACCCGATGATGCGCTGGTTCTTCCCCGACGACGCCTCTCGCGAGACGGACCTCGGCCGCTACTTCACGACCCTCTTCACCCGGCAGTACGGCCTCCACGGCGTCTGCGAGCGCACCGACTCGGCCGCCGCCTTCTGGGTGGCGCCCGAGGGCGCGGACAAGGCCGTACCCGACGCGGAGACCGTGCAGGAGCTCGTGGAGATCCTCGGCGACCGCGCCCCGGTCTTCCGGGAGGCCGTCATGGCCGCCGCCGAGCACGGGCCGACCGAACCCCACTGGTACCTCGCGGTCATCGGCGCCGACCCCGCCGCCCGGGGCCGGGGCCACGGCTCCGCCCTCCTCCGCTCCGGCCTCGCCAAGGCCGACGCGGCGGGCCTGCCGGTCTACCTGGAGTCCTCGAAGCCGGACAACCTCCCGGTCTACGAGCACTTCGGCTTCACCGTCCGCGACGAGTTCTCCCTGCCGGGCGGCGGCCCGGTCCTGTGGTCCATGAAGCGGGAGCCGCAGGCGGGCTGACGCCGTTCGGCACCGCGGCCTCCGCCCACCGCGGCCTCCGTCCACCCCGGGCGGAGGCCGCTCCGTACGGTCAGGCGCTCGTCAGGATCACCAGACGCTGGGTCGCGCGGGTCATCGCCACGTAGCGGTCGACCGCACCCTCGATGCCCTCACCGAAGGAGTCCGGGTCGACGAGGACGACCAGGTCGAACTCCAGGCCCTTCGCGAGCGACGGCGTGAGCGAGCGGACGCGGGGGCGCTCGCGGAAGGCGGGTGCGCCGATGACGCAGGCCACGCCCTCGGCGTTCTCGTCGAGCCAGGTGTCGAGGATCGCCTCCAGGTCCGCGGCCGGGGCGTGGGCGACCGGGACGCCGTTGCTGCGGATGGACGTCGGGACGTTCGCGTCGGGGAGGGCGGCGCGGATGACGGGCTCGGCCTCCGTCATGACCTCTTCCGGCGTGCGGTAGTTGATGCTCAGGGACGTCATGTCGATACGGTCGAAGCCGACCCGCTCCAGGCGCTCCCGCCACGACTCGGTGAAGCCGTGCCGGGCCTGCGCGCGGTCGCCGACGATCGTGAAGCTCTTCGACGGGCAGCGGAGCAGCAGCATCTGCCACTCCGCGTCGGTCAGTTCCTGCGCCTCGTCCACCACGATGTGGGCGAACGGCCCGTCCAGCGGTTCCACTTCGGCTGCCGGCAGGGCGCTCTCGTCGACCAGGGTCTCCTGGAGGTCCTTGCCGTGCAGCATCGTGACCGCGCCCTCGCCGTCGGGGTCGGCCGCGACGATGCTGTCGATGACCCCCGCCATGCGCGCGCGCTCGGCGGCGACGGACGCCTTGCGCCGCAGCGCCAGCCGGGCCGTGGCCGGGTCGCCGAGCCGCTGCCGGGCCGCGTCCAGGAGCGGCAGGTCGGAGACCGTCCACGCCTGGCCGTCCGCCCGTCGCAACCGCTTCACCTCGTCGGGGGTCAGCCAGGGCGCGCACATCCGCAGGTACGCGGGGACCGTCCACAGGTCGCCGACGAGGTCGGCGGCCTCCAGCATCGGCCACGCGCTGTGGAGCGCCCCGGACAGCTCCCGGTCCTGGCGCAGCGATTTGCGGAACTGCTCCTCCGGGACCTCCTCGCCGTCGTACTTGTCGAACAGGATCGAGACCAGGTGCTCCCAGACCTGCTCGCGCCCCTCGTTGTGCGGGGTCCCCGGCTCCACCGCGTCGAAGGCCTCCGCCCAGTCGGCGGCGGTCAGCCGGATGGCCGACCAGTGCGTGGAGACGGTCATGTCCTCGGTGGGCGGCTCCTCGTAGAACGCGACGGCCTTCTCGATCGCCTCCACCATGGCCCGCGAGGACTTCAGGCGCGCCACCTCCGGGTCGCTCTCCGCCGGCGCCTTCGCCCCCTCGGCCACCAGGTCGCGCACGGTGCAGGTCCGTACGCCCTCCTCGCCGAGGCTGGGCAGGACGTCGGCGACGTAGTTCAGGTAGGGCTGGTGAGGGCCGACGAACAGCACCCCGCCCCGGCGGTGCCCGAGGCGCGGGTCGGCGTAGAGGAGGTGCGCGGTGCGGTGCAGGGCGACGACCGTCTTTCCCGTACCGGGGCCGCCGTCGACGACGAGGGCGCCGCGCGAGCCCGCGCGGATGATGGCGTCCTGGTCGGACTGGATCGTGGCGAGCACGTCCCGCATCCGGGGCGAGCGGTTGCCGCCCAGGCTGGCGATGAACGCGGACTGGTCGTCGAGCGCGGCATGCCCTTCGAGGCCCTCGGCGGTGAACACCTCGTCCCAGTAGTCCGTGATCCGGCCACCGGACCAGCGGTAGCGGCGGCGGCTCGCCAGGCCCATGGGGTTCGCGTGCGTCGCCGCGAAGAAAGGTTCCGCCGCCGGGGAGCGCCAGTCGATGAGCAGCCGGCGGCCGGTGCTGTCGGTGAGGCCGAGCCGCCCGATGTACACGGGCTCCGGGTCGTCCGCCCCGACCACCCGGCCCAGGCACAGGTCCAGGCCGAAGCGGCGCAGCGTCCGCAGGCGGCCGGACAGCCGGTGGATCTCCGCGTCCCGGTCCATCGCCTCCCGGCCGACACCGCCGGGCGCCCTCCGCTCGGCGTCGAGGCGCGCCGACAGCTCGGCGATCGTCTCGTCGAGGCACTTCGCGATGTCCGCGAAGTGCTGCTCGTCGCCCGCGATCAGCGCCGGGGCGGCCTTGGGGGAGAGGTTGCCGGACAGATCGAACACACCGGCAATAAGGGACGTCATGTAGGGGAACTCCCGATTTCTCATCTTCTGGCTTCGAGGAGCGATTCTGCGCCACGGAGGGGGCCTTGCCGCAAGCCCCCCTGTGCGCTATACGTTGAGAGTGCGAGAGGTGCGTGTTTCCCTCTCGCTTCTTTCTTGTGGGGGAAATTTCCCGGACCCGGTTCGCAACCTCGGGCGGTGCCGCACGTCTGGTGGGTTGAAGGCGCCCTTCATCCGATGTTCCAGACCGTGTTCCGACACTTCCTCGGGAGAACCCACCCATGTCCAGCCACGCCAGGCGGAACTACCGCCCCCGCCCCCGGATCCTGGGCCTCGTCACCGGTGCCGCGCTGCTCCTCGGCGGCGGGTTCGCCGCGCAGGCCGTCGCCGACCAGGCCCCGAAGCCGGCCCCCGCCGCCCCGGAGGCCGCACCCGCGGCGCCGAAGCCTGTGGCCGCGCCCAAGCCGGAGGCCCGGCCGGCCGCGCCGGAGGCCGCGCCCGCCGCGCCGAGGCCGGCCACCGCGCCGAGGCCGGCCACCGCGCCAAGGCCGGCCACCGCGCCCCGACCGGCTCCGGCGCCCGCCGCGCCGAAGGCCGGCGCGCCCCGGCCCGTCCCCGCGCCCGCGCCCGCCGCGCCTCGGCCGGTCGCCGCGCCGAAGCCCGCGCCCGCCCCGGTCCCGGCTCCCGCGCCCGCGCCCGCGCCCGTCGGTGACGAGCCCCGCGTGATCGCGCCCGGTAAGTAGCGCCGCAGGGTGAGCGGGCGGGCCCGCCCCCGGGTCCGCCCGCTCGCCCCCTCCCCGACGGATCGAGGCCCATGCCGTACGCCCTCCCCCTGACCCTGGCGCCACCCCGGTGGTCCCGGCTGCTCGCGCGCGTCTCCCGTGCGGCCCGGGACGCGTTCGTGCCCGTACCGGAACGGCCTCTGCGGGCCGTCGGCGCTCCGTACGGCGACGGGCCCGCGCCCACCCTCACCGAGCTCTACCAGGCGCGGCGGCTCGACATGGTGCGGCTCGCGCTGTTCCTGGTGGACGACCTGCCGACCGCCGAGGACGTCGTGCAGGACGCGTTCGCCGCCGTGTGCCGGGCCTACGGCACCTCGCTCGACGGACTCCAGGACCCCGGGGCGTACCTGCACACCGCCGTCGTCAACGCGGCCCGCTCCGTGCTGCGCCGGCGCCGCACCGCGCGCGCGTACACCCCGCCCCACCCCGGCACCGGCGCGCCCGTCGAGGAGGGACTGCTCCTCGCCGAGGAGCACCGGCAGGTCCTCGACGCACTGGCGGAACTGACGCGCAGGCAGCGCGAGGTGCTGGTGCTGCGCTACTGGTCGGAGCTGACGGAGGCGCAGATCGCGCAGACCCTCGGGCTCTCGCGCGGCACGGTGAAGTCCACCGCGAGCCGCGCCCTCGACGCCCTGGAGAGAAAGCTCGGGAAGGGACTGGAGGCGGGCCGATGACCTCACCCGTCGAGGAACGGCTGCGCGCCGCGCTCGCCGCCCGCGCCGCGCTCGTCACCTACCGCGACCTGCGCCGCGACCCGCCTCCGCAGGGGCGCCGCCGGGGGACGCGCCGGGTCCGCGCGGTCGTCTTCGCGGCGCTCGGGACGGCCGCAGCCGTGGCCGCCGTGTGCGTCCTCCTCCTGCTCCCGCACGGGCCCGCGAACCCGGACCCGGTGCCGCCCGCCCGCACCCCGGAGCGCACGGGCGCGCCCCCTGCGCCCTCACCCGTCCCGGAAACCCCTGACTCCCCGGGCGTCCCCCCTGCGCCGGTGGTCTCAGCGCCCCGGCCGCTGGAGTCGCCCTGACGCGGAGAAGGGCCGGAACCCGTGGGTTCCGGCCCTTCTCGCGAGTGGCGCGCGCCTACTTCGCGGCGACCTCGTCCATGCACAGGACGAACTTGTCCGACTTCAGCTCCTGCGCGAGCGCGACCTGGCCGACCTCGCCGCACTTCTCGACGTCGAAGGTGCCGTCGACCACCTTGACGACCTTGAAGAGGTCGGCCTTGCCGGAGGAGCAGTCCGCGCTGTCGACCTTCGGGTCGTTGTCGGGGCCGCTGACCGTGACGCACTCGCCGGCCTCGGCGTGCACCGGCGCGTCGCCCGTGAGGTACGGAAGGCCGAGCTTCACAGCGAGGGCGACGACGATCGCGACGATGACGCCGCCGACCTTCTTGAGGAAGGTGCCACCCTTCTTGGCGGGGGCGGCAGGCTGCTGCTGCTCAGGGGCGGGGGGAGCGGACGGCGTCGTCATCTGGAGTTCCTTGGGGACGTGAACATGATCAGACGCGAACGTTACATGCGCCAAAACAGGCAAAAGGGATCACGAAGATCTGCTAGGTGATCAGTTGCCGAGTCGTGATCCTGGCGTCCCGCCCTGTTCACGGACCGAGCCGGCGCTGATGGTCCAACGCCCGCCGCAAGTCGACCGGAAGCGGGTGATACGGGCCGTAAGCGCGCTCCGCGTCGAACAGCAGCCGCTGGAGCTCCTCCTGCCCGGCCGTGTGCCGGCCCGCCGCCAGGAGCAGCAGCCCGATCCGCTGCCGGATGTCGAAGGCGCGCGCCAGGTCCCGCTCGTAGTACGGCAGGACCGCGCGGAACTCCGCGAGCGCGGCGTCCGTCTCCCCCAGCTGCTCCAGGCAGAGCGCCGCGTCGTGGCGGAACTGCAGGAACTGCGGGTCCGCCGGGCCCGCCTCCGCACCCCGGTCCTCCGCGAGCCGGCGCAGCTCCGGCAGTGCGCGCCGGTACTGGCCGTCGTCCATCAGCGTCGACGCGTACTGCTTGCGCAGGATGCGGACGACCGGTGACCGCTCGCCGTGCTCGGCCGCCGCGGCGGGCAGGATGGCGCCGAGCATGTCGACGGCCTGGGTGAGCGAGCCCTCCCCGAGCAGCCGTTTCACCTCCTCGACGGCCGCGGCGACGTCGGGACGCGCGGGCGCCCCGCTTCCGTACACCCGGGGGTCGGTGCGGGGATCGGCCCGCGGAGGCGTCACCGGCACCGGCGGGACCACCGCGGCCCGCGTCGCCGACCGCTCCGGCCAGGGCGCGTGCGGGCGCAGGAACGGCCGGGTCGGGTCCATCGGCCCCGCCGGGGCCCCGCGCGCGGGGAGCAGCGGCAGCAGGTGCTCGTACACCTCGTGCGCGCCGGACGGCCGCGCCTGCGGGTCCTTGGCGAGCAGCCGCAGGACCAGCGCCTCGAGCACTTCGGGGACCTCGGGCCGCAGCTGCCGGAGCGGCGCGGGCGGCTCGTACAGGTGCCGGTGCAGCACGCCGAGCGCGGTGGAGCCAGCGAACGGCACGTCCCCGCTGAGGAGTTCGTGGAGCAGGACCCCCAGCGCGTACAGGTCGGTGGACGGGCCGACGGCGCCGCCCATGGCCTGCTCGGGCGCCATGTACGCCGGGCTGCCGATGGGCGAACCGGTCTGCGTGAGCCGGGTGGTGTCGGTGTCCAGGACGGAGGCGACGCCCAGGTCGAGGACGGTCACGGTGCCGTCCGGGCGGATCATCACGTTCCGCGGCTTGAGGTCGCGGTGCACGATCGGCACCGCGTGCACGGCGGCGAGCACCGCGCAGAGCTGCGCGGCGACGCTGACCGCCCACTCCCAGGGGTACGGGTCGTGCTCGGCGAGGTGGTCGGCGAGGTCCGCGCCCTCCACGTACTGCATGACGAGGTAGAGGTCGTCGCCGTCGCTGCCCGCGTCGTGCACGGTCACCAGGCCGGGGTGGTCGACCTGCGCGGTCACCCGGCACTCGCGCACGAAACGGCGCCGCAGCTCCTCGGCGGCGGTGGCCGGTCCCGTCATGGTGGCCGGCCGGAGCAGCTTCACCGCGACCCGGCGGTCGAGGCGTCCGTCGTACGCCGTCCAGACCTGGCCCATCCCGCCCTGGCCGATGACGGTGGAGAGCTCGTAACGCCCGCCGATGACCCGCCCGTTCACGCGCGACCGTCGTCTTCCCTCTTGTACCGCAGCAGGTCGCTCAGCTCGTCGAGCTCGGCGCGGACCTGGTCGATGCGGGGCGCCTGGGCGGGCACGGACGGAGGGACCAGCGGCAGCGGCGGGGCGGACGCGTACGGGCTCGGGCCTCGGCCGGGGCCCGGAACCGGGCGGGGCGCCGTGACCTCTCCCGGCGGATAGCCGTAGCCGGGAGCGAGGTACGGATACGGGGG
Source organism: Streptomyces sp. NPDC034084 (assembly GCF_055575535.1). Classification (NCBI taxonomy): domain Bacteria; kingdom Bacillati; phylum Actinomycetota; class Actinomycetes; order Kitasatosporales; family Streptomycetaceae; genus Streptomyces; species Streptomyces sp. NPDC034084. Next base: position 282,855 of record NZ_JBVISK010000008.1, on the reverse strand, counting down.
CGCTCCCGCTGACGGAACCATGACCACGACCGGGGCGGGCTGGTGGTGGCGGATGTCGACCACCAGGAAATAGCAGGTCACGAGCGCCATCTGCACGAGGAGGACCACCATGCCGGCAGTGTTCATCCACGTGCCGGTGAACCGCTGCTCCAGTGGCACCACACAGGCGATGTTGAGGGCCAACTGACCCCAGAAGAGAGCCCAGTCCCGACCTGCACGCCGCATGATCGCGATCCGGAGCATGGCGACCCAGGCGAGGAACCCCAGGGACAGGATCACCAGGACCGTGATGAGCACGCGGACGGTGATCGTGGCCGCCGACGGGCCGGCGGCCCGCGACGGTGTGGGTGTGGGCACCTGGCCGTGCATACGACGCTCCCCCGGACGGATGATCAGGCTAAGAGGATAGGACGGTCTTCACCGGGTCTCCATGCCCCTGTCGTCACCCGGGCTCCACGCTGCCGTCGGCAAGACCGTCGTACAGGCCCTGGACGAGCTGCTCGCCGAGGCGGGTGGCGAGACGCAGGGCCTCCTCGAACTCCGCGAGGGACTTGAACTGGGCGCCGTGGCGGCGCTGGTCGACGAGGGGCAGCCGGGGCAGCTGGAGGCGGCGCACGTCAAGCCGGGTGGCGGTCGAGGCGAAACTGCTCGCCTGCCGGTTGTTGGCGGTTCCGCGCAGGAAACCGGCGAGGAACCAGGGGTCGAGGGCGGCCGGATCGGGCCGCAGCAGCTGGAGGTTGCGGCCGAGGGCCGCGCCCGCGGTGGCGGCGTCCACGACCCGGGTGACGGAGCCGCCGCCGAGGACGGGGACGACGACATCGCCCTCGGCCACGAGGACGGGTTCCTCGGCCGGGCCGCCGGCGGGCAGGGTTCCGGAGGGTGCGCCGCCGGACAGGACGTCGTGCTCGGTTAGGACGGGGAGGGCGTCGCCCTCGGGGGCCGTGCCGGAGCCGCCGGTGCGGAGCTGGAGGGCTCCGGTACGGGCCAGTTCGCCGACCGTCGTCAGGGGGCGGGGTCCGGAGCGCGCGGGGACGGGGGTGGGGGTGAGGCTCCGGGTGCGGCGCAGGGTCTCGTCCAGGCGGTCGCGGACGGAGGCGAGTTCGGGGGCGGTGCCACCTGCGGCGGGGGCGGTGAGATAGCGGGCGGGGGCGAGGTCGACCTCGTCGTCGAGGAGTTCGATGACGGGGACGGCGCGGGCCACGGGCTCCTCGCCGCCCCGGGCCTCCCAGGCGTCGAGGACCGTGTTCCGGAGGGTGGTCCAGGGGAGCTTGTCGCGGCCGGCGTCGGGGACGAGCCCGGCGGTGTCCACGAACAGGGTCTCCGCCGGGGGCCGCTGTCCGGTGCCTGGCCGGACGAGGACCCAGAGGTGGAGCGGGATGCCGTACGGGGGCGCGGCGCCGGCCGGGAGGGCGACGACGGCCCGCAGCGCGCCGCGGCGCAGGAGGTCGGCGCGGATGCGGCGGCCGGAGCGGCGGGAGGCGACGGCGGGCGGCATGAGGAGGACCGCGGCCCCGCCGTCACGGAGTCGGGCGAGGGCGTGCTGCACCCAGGCCAGCTCGGATTCCGTGCGGGCCGGGAAGCCGTACTCCCAGCGAGGGTCGTAGGCGAGCTCGTCGTGGCCCCAGGTCCGTTCGTTGAACGGGGGGTGGCACAGGACGGCGTCGGCGGCCAGGTCCGGGAAGGCGTCGGCGCGGAGGGTGTCGGCGGTGGCGCAGCGGATGTCGGCATCGCCGTGGAGGGCCAGCCGCAGGGCGGTGAGAGCGGCAAGGTCGGGGTCGGTGTCCTGGGCGTACAGCGCGGTGGGACGCGGGACGGCGCGCAGCAGGCCACCGGTGCCGGAGGCCGGATCGACGACGTTGGCGAGGGGGCGGCCGTCGGAGGCCGCGGCGGCCGCGAGCTCTGCCATGAGTTCGGCGAGCGGGGGTGGGGTGAGGGTGTACTGCCGGGGATTGGCGTCCAGGTGGCGGCCGAGCAGGAACTCGAAGGCCGGGCGGACGCCGCCGAGCTCGGCGGCCAGCTCGACGGCGGCGCGGAGCAGGGGGAGGGCGGTCGCCGTCTCCGCCGGGGTGGGGGTGCGGACGGCCCTCGGCACGCCGAAGCGGACGGCGAGGACCTCTTCGAGGGCGTCGGGCAGAACGTCGCCGAGCCGGTCGTCGGGAAGCCCGGCGAGTCCGGTCCAGGCACCCGGCCGCTCGCGGAGCAGGAGCAGGACGCAGCCGGTGTGCACGAGACCGGCGACGGTGCCGGCGGGATGGCTGGCGAGCTGCTGCCAGACGCGCTCACGGAGCGGGACCTCGGCGAGTTTGCCCTGGTCGCGCAGCCACTGCTCGACCTCGCCGAGGGCGAAGGAGGGGCTGGTCTCCGTCCCGCCGACGGGCTTGGGGAAGTCGGCGTGGCGGCGGCGCCAGTTGCTGACGGCGGCCCTGCCGACGCCCGCCAGCCGGGCGATGCCGGCGGCGGTGACCTCTGTCGTGCTCTCTTCGGGCACCTGTCCGTCTCCCTCGTACGCGTGTGAACACACCGATCTTACCGCTCACACCGGTTCACGGCATGACCGGACTCGAACCTTGTGAATGATGTTGACTCGGTTCACAGGGTCTGCTGTGATTACGTCATCGAACACGGAGTCCTTACAGCGCCCGGAAGGTGCAACAGCCATGTCTCAGCAGCAGCGCAACTGGTTCGCCCGCCACAAGGTCCTCACCGCCGTCGGCGCGGTCGTCGCCGTCGTCGTGATCGGCGCGGCGGTCGGCGGGGGCGGTGACACCGACTCTCCCAAGGCCGGCACGAAGCAGGAGCAGTCCGCGAAGCGGGGCGGCGACAAGAGGGCCCCCGAGTCCAAGGACCCCGGGAAGAAGGTCGTCACGATCGACGGCGACGGCGATTTCGAGGCGGGCACGGACGTGAAGCCCGGCCTCTACCGCTCCACGGGCAACAAGGACGCCGAGTGCTACTGGGAGCGCGCCAAGAGCGCCTCCGGGGACGCGGACTCGATCCTCGCCAACGACAACGTGACGGGCACCAGCTACGTCGAGATCAAGAAGTCGGACAAGCTCTTCAAGTCCTCCGGCTGCGGAACGTGGGAGGCCGTCGACCCGAAGGCGACCGGCACCCCCAAGACCACGCTCAAGGGCGACGGCGGCATGTTCAAGGTGGGCGTCGACATCGCCCCCGGCACGTACAAGTCCACGGGCAACAAGGACGCCGAGTGCTACTGGGAGCGCGCGAAGGACGCGAGCCACGACACGGACGCGATCCTCGCCAACGACAACGTGACGGGCACGGCCATCGTGAAGGTCACCGCCTCCGACGCCTACTTCAAGTCGTCGGGCTGCGGCGACTGGGCCAAGACGGGCTGACGCACTGCCCTGCGGCCCGCGAGGAACGGGAAAGCCGGGAAGTCGATCCCCCTGCTCGGGCCCCTTTCATCCGCTGACGCAACCGCCGGACGACGCAGCGCCCCCATCGACACCGCTGCCGATGGGGGCGCTGCTCTCAGACGTCGGACATCAGGCGGAGGTGAGGGTCACTCTGGTCCCTCCCGCATTCGGCTAAGCGCCGGCTCGCTCCAGGACATCCAGGTCACCTTCGCTGGAGACCACCACGATCCACGCTCGATCCTCTGCGAGGAAGTAGTGATGCTCCGGCACCTCAAGGAGTGCAGCCGTGACCGAAGCGGCTTCGCTTTCGGCGAAGCGCACGCCGTAGGGAGAAAGTCCGTCTCCCACGTGCTCGACCACCGATCCCGGCCTGACTCGTGCACAGATCTCCCTGGACGCACTCGCCGCGAGCAACTGCTCGTCGTCGATGTTCCAGTGCTGGTGCTTCCCCTCCACGCGGCGCCAATCGATCTTGCCGCCCGAGAAAGGGAAATGGAGCTCCAGCCAGTCGAACACGGCCGAGTCGCTTGTTCTCTCCAGGGAATCCAGAGGTGGCACAGAGAACACCTCGTCCTCCCAGTAGTCACCAGACAATCTCTTCTCCCATCAACCGCATCCGCCGCCGCCGTGCAGAGCCTGAAGCTTCGTCACAGTCTTCTCGGTGGCATTGAACTGGAAGTGCGGACCCTTTTCTTTGCCGGACCACACGTTGATGTGAGCCGCGTGTCGATCATCGAACTCGATCCGGAAGCCCACCTTTCCATTTGCGGTCTGCATGCCGACGGGCTTGCCCTTGATCGATCCGAACTTGCCCAGATTCACCTTTTCGGCCTTGAATCCGCGAGAGTCCAGCCAGTTCAGCGCCTTGTTACGCGCCTGGTTGAAGTCATCGGTTACAGGCTCGCCGCCATCGTTGTGCACCAAAACCGGCGTGGCGCCCGCCAGCACATAGTACGTGTGCAGGCCCTCGATGCTCAGGTCGTAAGTGACGCGCTGCGCCGTGTACGACTTGACCTCGACGATCGCCGCCGGGGCACCCTCACCGTCCTGGAGCTTCTGGCCGACCATGAGGTCGCCCGCCTGCGTCCAGGAGTTGCGGGTGGACTCGTAGAACTGGTGGTGCTCGGTGGTCTGGATCGTCTTCCGGCCGGCCTCCGTCGCGATGGTGACGTCGACGTAGTCACGGTCGGTCTTGGTGACGATGACCTGCTTGACCTCGTGGATCTCCTGGGTCTTCTTGCCGGGTTCGGCCGTCAGGACCTTGTCCCCGGCCTTGACCTTGGCGATCTCCTTGGTCGAACCGTCCGCCAGCAGCACGCGCGTCTTGGCCGTGAAACTGTGCGGGGTGCTGCCGCGCCGGATCGGGCAACCAGGGCCCGAGCCGCCGTCCGGATCCGGAGACGGCTTGGACTTCGGGCTGTTGCCCTTGCCCTTCGCTCCGAACGCGCCGCCCATGACCGCGCCGATCGTGGCCGCCTTCGCGGCGCCCGCGACCGAGCAGCCCTCCTCGCTGTTCACACAGGAGGTGCCGTACTCGACGGCGCCCGCGAGGGCTTCCTCACCGGCGTTCTCGGCGATGTTCGTGCCGATCCTGCCGGCCGCGCCGGAGAGCAGCTTGCCCGCGGCGCTCGCCGCGAGCCGGCCGCCCACGCCGCCGGCCGCACCGGTCACGGCGCCGATGCCGACCGCCATCGCGAAGCCGCCCAGCGTCTTCGGACCGTCGCTCATCGCGTAGCCGACCGCGTTGCCCGCCGCGCCCGCGAGTGCGGCACAGCCGATCGCGCCCGCGCCGGCCGTGATCGCGGTGCAGCCCGCGAAGACGGCGATGCCGACGGCGACCGAGGCGATGGTCGAGGCGTGTTGCTTGACGAAGTTGGCTGTCGCCTTCGCCGCCTTCTTGACGGCCCGGCCCACCTTCTTGGCTGCCTTGACCACCTTGTGGGCGACGTTCTTGACCGCCTTGGCGACCTTTCTGACAGCCCTCTTGACGTGCTTGACGACCTTGTGGACGACACGTTTCACGCGCTTGTAGACGCGCTTGACGTATCTCTTGACCTTTCTGACGCTGTCGGCGACATAGTGCACGGCCTTCCGGACCGCCCGCTTGGCGCGCTTCACCGCCTTCTTCACGGCCCGCTTGACGACCTTGGCGGCCTTCTTGACGACCTTGGCAACCTTCTTGACGGCCTTCTTGACGTGCTTGTAAGCCGTCTTGACGACCTTCTTGACCTTCTTCTTAACCTTCTTGACGATCTTGTCGGCCCAGCCGGGCCAGTGGCCCGTCGGGTCCATGCCCGTCATCGGGTTGTCGTTGGCGTAGGCGTAGCGGTTGGCACCGACGGAGTCGGGCAGACCGCTGGTCGCGACCGTGTCACGGCTGTTGAACTGGCCGTTCTCCGGCGAGTACCAGCGCGCGGCCATGTTGACCTTGGCCGTGGCCGGATCCGTCCAGCCCGACTGGTAGCCCAGCGAACCGGCCATCGTCGAGGTCTGGAGCACCTTGCCGAACGGCGAGTAGCTCGTCGAACCGGTCAGCGCCTCGCCCGTGTCGGTGAACTGCGCCACCACGTCGGTGTGCAGGTCCGTCATGGCCAGCACCGACGAGGCCGCCGTCTTCACGCTGAAGAGAGAGCCGTCCGCGTCGCGGCTGTACTTCGCCACGCCGTCCGACGCCACGTCGTTGCCGGCACCGCTGTACTGGAACGAGTAGAGCGCGGAGCCCGTCTCGTCCTTGGCGGCGAGCACACGGTCCATGCCGTCGTACGTGTACGTCCGGTCGCCCTCCTGGATCACGCGGTTGAAGGCGTCGACCTTCATCGTCGTGACCCGGCTGGCATCGTCCGTCACCGAGCTCAGAGTGCCGCGCGCGGTGTACGTGTAGGCGCTGTGACCGTCCGACGTGAGCCGGTTGCGGGCGTCGTACGTGTACGTGTCGCCGCCCACACGGGTCCGGTTGCCGGACGCGTCGTAGCCGTAGGTCTCCGTCGTCGTCCCGTTGTTCCAGGAGGTCAGTCGGTCGGCCCAGTCGTACGCGTACGTGTTCGTCGACGCGCCCGTGACACCCGTCGTCGTCTTCGACGTCAGGTTGTCGTTCTCGTCCCACCCGTAGGTGAAGGACGCGAGCGTCTTGCCCGTCGGCGAGGTCAGCTTGTCGCTGGTCACGCGTTCGAGCTTGTCGTAGCCGAAGCTGCGCTTCGACTTGCCCGTGCCGTAGTCGATCGCCGTGACGTTGTTGTTGACGTCGTAGGCGTAGGTCGCCGTCGTGCCCGTGGCACCGTCGTTGACCGTCTTCAGACGGCCGGCGGTGTCGTAGCCGAAGGTCGACGTGCCCGAGGCGTCGGTCCGCGAGGTGACCGCCCCGTCGCCGTTGTAGGCGAAGGAGGAGGAACCCGACGGGCCGTTCGCCGTAAGGAGCTGACCGCGGTCGTCGTACGTGAAGGTGTTGTCCGTCGTTCCGTCACCGGCGACGGCCGTGACCTGGTCGTCCGCGTCGTACGTGTACGTGTGGTCGACCGTGGCGGCCTCCGCACCCGTACCCGTCTGGCGCACGAGACGGCTCTTCACGTCGTACTCGAAGGACATCGTGACCCCACCGGGGGCACGGGACTCCTTCAACCGTCCGGCCTGGTCGTAGACGGCCGTGAACGTCCGGTCCGCGAGGTTCGGATGCGTCGGCGTCGACGGCTCGACGGTCGATTCCGGCATGCCCCACGTGTTGTACGTCGTGAGGAACGCGTTGCCCCGCCCGTCGGTGAACCGGGTCTGGTTGCCCGCCGCGTCGTACCCGTAGGTCGTGGTGATCGACTCGGTCGCGGAGACCGGCTCGACGACCTTGGTGATCAGACCCGTGGGGTCGTACGTGAAGGTCTTCGTGTGACCGCGCTGGTCGGTCGCCGAGACCATGTTGCCGTTGCGGTCGTACACCGTCCGCCCGGTGCGCAGGACCGCGCCCGTCTCGTCCAGGTCTTCCGTCTTGGTCAGCTGGCCGAAGCCGTCGTACGTGTTGCGGGTGGCGGTGCCGTCGGCCTCGGTGACCTTCAGCGGCCGGCTGTCCATGTCGTACGTGAACTTCGAGACGTTGCCCGCGGTGTCCGTGGACTCGATGACGTCGCCCACGGCGTTGTACTTGTACGACTCGCTCACACCGGTCGGCGAGACCATGCGGGACAGCTCGCCGCCCGGCGCGTTGTACTCGTTGATCGCGGTGTACGCCCGCTGGGTCGGCTGACGCACGATGTCCGTGCTGGTCAGTTCCCGGCCCAGGTAGTCGTAGGTGGTCTCCTGCCTGGCGCCGTTCGGCCGGGTGGCCGAGAGCTGGTCGCCGTTGGTGTCGTAGGTGTACTTGGTCGTGCCGCCGCCGGGCTCCGTGACCGAGGCCAGGTCGCCGAGCTGCGTGTAGCTGTAGGTGGTGCGGTTGCCGAGCGGGTCGACCTCCGCCGTCACCTGGCCGAGCTTGTTGTACTCGTTGTACGAGGTCGCCTTGATCGGGGTGGTGGCCCCGGGCGCCAGGTAGTCGGGCGAGGTCGTCGAGGACTCCTGGCCCTCGGCGTCGTACGCCGTCGTGTCGACGTTGCCGAGCGGGTCGGAGATCTCCGTCGGCTCACCGAAGGTGTTGTAGCCGGTCATCGTCACGGGGCGGACGGAGACCGGAGTCCCGCCGTTCTGCTCCGCGTTGACGGCCGGCTCGGTGACCGAGGTCTGCTGTCCGACCTCGTCGTACCCGTAGTCGGTGACGTTGCCGCCCGTATCCGTCATGGACGTCGGCAGACCGCGCTGGTCCAGCTTCCAGGTGGTGGCACGCACCGTGCTGGTCGCGGCCGGCAGGGTGCCGCCCTTGACGGCCGTGACCTGGGCCGCGGTGAGGGCCTCCTGGTAGACCTGGACGTCGTCCAGGCCACCCTTGTGGTTCCCGCCGTATCCGGTGGACGTCTGGTGACGGCCGAGCTGGAGCGGACCGGTCGCCTCCCACGGCGTGGTGTACGCCGTCTCCTGGGCCAGGGCCCCGTTCACGTACAGACGGATCTTGGCCGCCGCGGCGTCGTACACGCCGACGAGGTGCGTCCACGCTCCCGCCGTGGCCCCCGAGAGGCCCGACATGGCCCGGACGAGGGTCGGCGTCGGTTGCACGTCCGACGTGTTCCGGCCGAAGGTCCAGCCGTTCGCGCTGGAGAAGTACAGCGCGAAGCCGTACGCGTCGGCGCCGTCCTGCGACAGCAGGGTGCGGTTGGTGGTCAGGTCGTCGACCTTGGCCCACAGCGAGACCGTGAAGCTGCCCGCCGTGTTCACCACCGGGCCCGTGGTCTGGGCCCACGAGTTGGCATCACCGTCGAAGACGGCGCTGCCGCCCCGGTCGGTGTTCCAGTGCATGCCCGTGCCGTGCGTACCGGTGCTGTTGCCGCCGGAGGAGTCCGCCAGGCCGTAGCCCGTCGTCTCGTCCAGCTTGTACCGCGCCACCGGGGCCGTGGTGCCGTCGTGCTCCACCGAGCCCGTGATGTTGCCCAGGGCGTCGTACCGGGTGTCGGTCGTGGAGACGTCGCCCGTCGCCGGGTCCCGCTCCGTCTCCGTCACCACGTTGTCGTCCGGGTCGTAGCTGGTCTGCGTCGTCCGCGCGAGCCCGTTGGGGTCGAGGATCTCGGAGACCGTGCGGTCGGCGGCGTCCACCGTGAAGGTGGAGCGGGTCTGACCGTCGTTGGTGATCTGCTCGATCAGGTTGCCGGCGGCGTCGTAGGTGTTCGCCTGCTCCGTGAACTGCTTGCCGGTCTGGGGGTCCTTGCGGACCACCGTCGCGGACAGGCCGTCGTCGGTGTAGGTGTACGCCGTGACCCAGCCCATCGCGTCCGTGATCGACGCGAGACGGCCAGCGGGGTCGTACGCCCGGGACTCCTGGACCAGGGTGGTCGCGGGAGACGGGTTGAACGGGTCGCCGGTGTAGTTGAGCAGGTTCGTCGTCAGCGGACGCTGCTCGCCGTCGAAGGTGTAGGTGTTGACGTTCCCCGCGGGGTCGGTCTCCTTCACCTTGTTGCCGTAGACGTCGTACTCGAACGACGTGGTGTCGCCGCCCGGGTCCGTCCTGCTCGCCATCTGGTTGTTGGCGTCATACGTCATCGTCGTGACGCGCGCGGCGTCGCCGCCCGTGAGGTCGGTGACCGTCTGGGACAGGATGTTGCCGTCCGGGTCGAAGGCCGTGGTGGTCTTCGCCTGGTGCTTGGCACCCGTGACCCTGTTGGTGACGACCGGGGTGGTCTCGGTGACGACCTGGTCGTTCTTGTCATAGGTCTGGCTGGTGACCAGACCCGCCGGGTTGGCGTCCGAGATCTCGGTCTTGCTGATCTGCCGGCCGATGTTGTCGTACGTGTACTTCACGGTGGCGCCGTTGGCGTCCGTGACCTGCGCGAGGTCACCGTTGACGAAGTAGGTGTACGAGGTCTTGCGGCCTCCCGGCGTCGTCACCGAGGCGACGAGCCCCGCCGGAGCCACGGCCGTGCCGCCCTCCGCCGCCGGGGTGGTGGCGGTGGTGTACGTCGTGGTCGCGGTGCGCCCGTTCGGGAACCCGGCGACCGGCGGCGTCGTGACCGACAGCAGGTTGCCCGCCGTGTCGTACGAGTAGCTCGTCAGGTACGCGTTGTCCGTGGGGCCCGAGGAACGGCCGTCGCGCTCGGTGAGCATGAGGTCGTTGCGCAGGTCCATCGCCGGGAACGCGGTGGTCGAGTCCGGGTAGAACGTGAAGTACTCGGTGGAGCACTTGTTGGCGGCCGTGTCCTGGCAGGTGGTCTGGGAGACCGCGTTGCCGCGCACGTCGTGGCCGGTGATCGACCGGTTGCCGTTGGCGTCCGTGATGGTGTGCAGGAAGCCGCCGGTGTCGTAGCCGTACGTCGTCCGGTTGCCGACCGTGTCGATCGCCGCGAGCAGGCGGTTGCCCATCTCCGCGTCGTACACGTACGTCAGCGTCTTGTCGGTCGGGTCGGTCAGCGTGACCGTCTTGACCGGGGCGATGCCGGAGGACGACTTGTAGGCGGACCAGTGGGTGGCGACGTCCGACTCGGTCAGGCCCTTGGCGTGGACCGCGACCTCGGCGATCGAACCGGTGAAGAACGAGACGTCACCGGGCGAGCTGTACCACTTGCTGAAGCCGGCGCCGAGGAACGTCCGCGACGTCGTCTGGTCGTTCGGGGCGCCGCTGCAGGACTGCTGCTTGGCGCCGTCGAGGTACAGGGTCTGCGTCGTACCGGTGGCCGACAGGACGGCGTGGTGCCACTTGTCGTCGGTCACGGTGCCCGTGGAGCCCATGGTGGCCGTGCCGTTGCAGCTGCTGCTCCACCAGTGGCCGTGCAGCTTGTTGTCGGCGCCGACATAGAGCAGGTCGCTCCAGCTGCCGGTGACGCCGCCGGGGTTGTTCGGGGCGACGCTCTGGTCGCTCATGATGACGCCCGGCTCGGCCGTCTTGAACCACAGCTCGACCGAGCGGTCGGGCTTTGCGTGCAGCGGCCCGTACGGGATCTCCAGGAAGGAGCTGGTGCCGTCGAAGGTCGCCGCGGAGACGTCGTCCGCGCCGAAGGGGCCTTCGACGCCCTGGATGACGCTGTTGTAGGTGCCGAATCCGGTGTTGACCTGGTTCGCGGCCTGGGCCGCGCCCTGGGTGTCGTCCAGACGCCAGTAGCCGGCCGGGGCGGAGCCCATGACGGCGGAGCGGTAGACCTGGGACGAGCCCGTGATGGTCGGCGGGTTCAGCTTCCACGTGCCGCCGTTGCCGTCGGTGGCCTGGAGGACGCGGTCGTCGGTGGTGTCGTAGACGACCGACGCCTGGGTCTTCAGGTTCGGCGTGGTGATCTTCTGCAGCAGTCCGGCGGCCTGCGTGGCGGCCTTGTACTGCGTGGCGATCACGTCGGCCGCGAGCGGCTCGGAGTAGATGGCGACCTCGGCCATCTGCCCGTTGTAGTGCCCGAGCGTGTCGTTCGGGTTCATGGCCGGCCAGCCGTGGGTGTTCACACCCGCGCCGAGCGAGATGTACGGCTGGACCCAGTCGTTGACGGTGCCGCTGAGGGAACCGACCGCGGCACCGTCGAGGTACAGCGTCTGTCCGTTGGCGACACCGGTCAGGACGGCCTGGTGCCACTTGCCGTCGGTGACGGTCGGCGTCGACGTGATCGTCGTCCCGCAGCCGGGCGACATCGCCAGGCAGCCGCGCAGCTTGCCGTCCGTGCCCACGTACACCGCGGGGGTGTTGTAGCGGGTGTTGGCGACCGGGTTGGAGTCGCTGAGCGGCTTGTCACCGTAGTAGAAGAGGACGCCGCCCGCGGTCGAAGTCTTGAACCACAGGGACACCGTCGTGTACGAGGGCGTCGCGCCGGGGGCGCTCGGCATCTCGACGTACGAGGTGGTGCCGTTGAAGGTGGCGGCCTTCTGGGTGGAGCCGACGAGCGGACCGGTGCCGCCCAGGGTCACGTTCTTGTACGTGCCGTTGTACTGGCCCTGGTTCGAGTCGATCGCGTCACGCGCGAGCGTGCCGGACGTCTCGCCGAGCCGCCAGTAGGCGAACGGGTCGGCGTCCAGGACCGTGGTGCGGTAGTGGTTGCCGGTCGCGTACGTGTACGTGGTGCACTTCGACCAGTCGGCCGGCGGGCAGACGCTGCTGAGCTGGTCGCCGGTGTAGCCGTACTTCCACGTCTGGGTCGTGGCGGAGTCGCCGGCGGTGGACGGGTCGGTGTAGACCGTGGCGACGTGCCAGGCACTGGTCGGGCTCGGCTGGATCCAGGTCAGGCCCAGGTTCCGCTTGGACGTGACGTTGGAGATCTTCGTCAGCCGCTTGTTCGCGTCGTACGTGAACGTCTCGGTGCGGTTGGCGAAGTCCTTGATCGTGGTCAGCGCGTAGGTTCCGGTCTTCGCCGTCGGCTGCTGGAAGGAATAGGCCGTGAAGTCCTTGTCCGTCAGCTTGTAGCCGATGGGGGCGGTGGTGACCGCCTCCAGGCGGGCGTAGCGGCCCAGCGGGGGCACGAAGGTGCCGTCGCTGTTGCGGCCGAACGCGACCTGCTCACCACCCGGGTAGGTGATGATGACGCTGGTGACGGCGCCGGTGCTGTCCTTGACCTCGGCGGCCTTCATGTCGACGATCGTCGACCAGCCGGCGCCGAAGGCGCTGTCCACGCGCGGGTCGAGGCTGTTGTACGCGCGCTCGATCTCCAGGGACGGGCCGATGACCGGCACGTCGGCGTCGGTGTCGTCCGTCGTGTAGTTGCCGTCCGACGGGTCGAAGTCGTGGCCGTCGTTGTTCATCGACAGGCCCGAGGTGACCGGCGGCTGCGGCACGGCCGTGGTGAAGCGGCTGTCCTCCACGACCTCGGAGGTGCCGTCGCTCGCCGCCACGTACCAGTCGTAGTTCTTCGACCACTTCAGCTTGCCCGCGGGCACCTTCCAGCTGCTCTTGGTGATCGCGCCGGAGGTGGCGACCAGGACGGGGGTGCCCGTGGCGTCGCCGTCGTAGACCTCGAAGGTGTACGAGAGCGGGTTGGGGCCGTTGTCGGCGTCGCTCGCGTAGGCGAGCAGCTCCGGCTGGAGGGTGTTGGCCTGGAAGTTCTGCGGCGGGTACTGGGCGTTGATCTGCGGCGCCGTGTTCGGCGTGTACGTCAGGTCGAGGGCCGGGCGGAAGCCGGCGGTCGCCGAGTTGTCCGAGTGGAACTTCTTCCAGTGGAGCCCGTCGTTGGTCGGCGCGGTGAGCGCGAGGCCGTAGTTGGCCGCGCCGCCGGCGACGTTGTTGAACCACGTCGTCGAGAGGGAGACCGGCATCCGGACGCCCACGCTCGTCGAGCCGGAACTGTTGGAGCAGGAGGCTCCCGGCGCCGGGGTGGCGGTGCCCATGGCCGCGCCGTACGTCGGTCCCGGGTAGGACGTGACGCCGGACGGGGTCCAGGACTGGGTGACCGGGTGCACCGAGAAGGACTCGGCGGTACAGGTCGCGGACCAGAGGGCGTACACGTTCAGGGTGGCGGCGGTGACCCGCTGCCCCGCGAGCGTCGTGCCCAGGGAGGAGAACTGCAGGAAGGAGTTCGCCTTGTTGGTCCCCGAGTCGTACGAGCCGACCTTGATCATCGTCTCGGTCGAGTGGTCGCCACCGATGGTGTTCTGCGTGTACGTCGAGTTGGACGCGGTCACCGTGGGGTCGACGCGGATCGGGTAGGCCCGCTCGGGAGCGTCGAGCCAGGCGCGGTCCGCGGTCATCCGCAGGGCCGGCTCGCCGTCGACCTCGGTCAGCTCGTAGGTGACGGCCCGGGACTGTGCGGCGTCACCGGAGCGGGGGTCGACCTTCGAGTCCTCCATGTACGCGTGCGGGATGGTGGCGGTCACCGCTCCCGAAACGTCCGTGAATTCGACGTCGCCGTCAGCCGCGATCCGAGGCGTCAGTCCCTTGACGTCGAGGGGGAAGATCCAGGAGTTCGCGGCCTGCGGGGAGCGCAGGACGACGTACTCCTTGAAGCCCTCGGCCAGCGGCACGAGCCGAACGTCCGTCTCCGGCAGCACGTCGGCGTACGTGAGGGAGCCGTCGGCCGCGAGGGTGGGCTCCGTCTTGGCGGCGCCGCGCAGCGCGTACGCCAGGGACCGGCCGGAGCCGAAGTCCACCGAGGCGAGCTGCTGGTCGGCGGCGGTCGGCGCGAACTCGACGTCGAGGGAGTTGGCCGTCTGCTGCAGACGGCCGTCCTTGTCCTCGGTCAGGCTCGTGTCGATCCGCTTCCAGGTGCCGTCGGCGGCTTTGAAGTTCGTCCGGCCGCTGTAGTGGCGGACGGTCGTGGAGCCGTCGGCGTTGACGAAGAAGTCCGACGTCGCGGTGGACTTCTTCGCGTTCCGCTTGCTGGTGCGGGCGTCGAAGCTGTTCTTGCCGCCCGGCGCCTTGCCGGTGGTGACGTCGGCGGGGTCGTCGGTCTCCCGCTCGAAGGCGGGCAGTTCACCCTTGCCCTTGCCCGGCTTGCGGCCGGCGTCGCCCTCGTTGCTGGTGGACTCCGCGGAGGCCTTGTGGCTCTTGCCGCGGGCGGTGCCGCCCTGCTGGTCAGGGGTGTCGAGCGGGTTCGTGTTCAGCCAGGTCCAGAGGCCCGAGAGAGACAGCTCGGGCATCTTCACCGGGCCGAGCGTGACGCCCGCGGCGACCGCCGATTCGGTGGAGACCATGAGGAACATGGAAATGATGACAGAGAGAGCCGTAGCCCTCCACCTTCGCCGGTGGGTGCGACCCGGTGGCTGTGGTCGAGGGCTACGGACCCGGCGTATATGCATGGGTCAGCCTTTACTAACGCGATGCTTACAAAGCTTCGCGAGCCTGCCCGATGACAGATCACCAGTTCCACGCAGGGGCCCAGTTTTTACCTCGGCTTTACCGGGTTGAAGGAACCCTTCCGGATCGACGCGTCAGTTGTCGGCGGCCAGGCGCTTCACCGTCGCCGTGATGTCACCCTCCAGGGACTTCCCGGGCGCCACCCGCTCCAGGTTGCCGTGCGCGGCTCCGGCGCCTCCACCGACCGTCACGAAACGGACCTTCGGGTTCTTTTCGGCCGCCTCCTCGGCGGCCTTCACCTGCGGCGCACCCGACGCCACGATGATCTCGCAACTCCGCTGCACCAGACCGTTGAGGAACGGGCGGGCGTTCGCCGCCGACTGCTCCCCCATCACCGGCACGAACGTCACCCGGATCCGCTTGTCCAGGGACGCGGCCTGCATCCCCTCCCAGACCGGTGCCGCCGGCGCGCCCGTCACGATGCCCTTGTCGTCGGTGAGCAGACAGGCGTCGTAGTCCTTGTAGGCGCGGGCCCGCGTGTCCGGCGGGGTGCCCTTCCCCTCCCCACCGACGAACAGCCAGACGGCGAGGAAGCCGAGGACCAGGACCAGGACGGCCCCCGAAGCCCAGCCGGCCCGGCCGCGCAGCGCGCCCGACGTCGCGGCGAGCACGCCCCGGACGTCGAGACCGGCCTCCGCCGCCTCCTTCTTGGCCGCTTCCCGCTGGGTGACGCGCCAGGCACGGCGGGTCTTCATCGCCCGGCCTCCTCGGCGTGGGTCGAGCCGGTCGAGTCATTCGCGCCGGTCGCGCCGGTCGCGTCGCTCACGCCGTTCCCGCTGTTCACGTCGCTCGGGACGTGCGCGTCATGCGCGACGCCCGCACCCCTCGCGGCCCTCTCGTCCCGTGCGTCCCTCACCAGGAGGCAGTGCGCCGTCGCCCCCACCGTGGAGGTGCCGAGGAGAAGCACGTCGAGGGCGTACGGGACGCCGCTCGTCTCCTCCGGGGTCAGGGCGATCTGGAAGCACCAGCCGACGGAGACCGCGGTGAACAGCAGCGCGGCCAGCCAGTCGCGGCGCGTCCCCCGGCGCAGGGCCAGGGTCAGCGAGGGGACGAGACCGAAGACCCCGAGGCTCAGCAGCGGGACGGCGGCGAGCGCCACCCGGAGCCACCGGCCGGGCAGCTCCGTTCGGCGCGGGAGTTCCGCGCCCTTCTCCAGGAGGACGGCCTGGTTCACGTCGGGGACCTCTCACGGGTGTGCGCACGCGAAGGACGCACGCGCGTACGGCAGGGGACGCCGTACGGTACATCCCCCGCCACGAAGATCGCCGCGGGGGTCCCCCGGCGGGACCGTCAGGCGATGCGGTGACGTACCCACACGTTGGGCTCCACGTACACCGCGTAGCCGCGCGAGGCCTCGCAGTGGACCGGGACCAGGGCGCCCTCGACCTCGACCGGGCCGTCCGTGGTGAAGGGGAGGCCGGTCCACGTCCGCCACTGCTCGACGGAGCCGGAGACCGTCATCGAGGCGGGGGCCACCGCCTCGATCACGCCGCCCGCGCGCACATGGACACGGAGCCACGGGTCGTGGGGCAGACCGTCAACCTCCCGCGTGCGGAAGGCGTACTCGTGGATGGAGGCTTCGGGCTCCAGGTGTTTGCCGTTGGGGCGGACCGGGGCGACCAGCTCGGCGAAGCCCCGCTTCCCGGCGTTCTCCCGCATGGCGGCGAGCATCCGGTGCGAGAGGCCCTTCCCGAGGTGGCCGAGGTCGACGGTGATCTCGATCGCGCTCACGGTGTCGGCCTCGCGGCCGTGCCGCAGGTCGGAGAAGGCCCAGTTGAGGACCTCGTCCCAGCCCCGGGCGGGCAGCTCGCGGCGGCCCTCGGCGTCGAGCCGGAAGGGCACGCTGAAGCCACGGGCGACGACCGCGCCCCCGGCGTCGGTGGCGACGAGCACGTACTCGGGGAACTCCCGGACGATCCGGCCCATGTTGGCCCAGCCGACGGGGTCGTACATCATGAACTCGGGCCACAGGTCCTTCATGGACCACATCGCTCCTTCGAGCTCCGGCCGTTCGGTGAGGGTGGTGATGTTCAGGGCCATGAGGCCAGGTTAAAGATCGTTCACCCGGCCGCCCAAACGTTTTTTCGCCGGGGCCCGGTCTTACGGAAGCCGCTGCTGCGGGCAGGTGCCGAGGACCCGCTTCATCGCGTCCCGCTCCCCCGCCGTCACCCACACCCCGTACTTCTTCTTCACCGCGACCTGCCGGGCCACGTACGTGCAGCGGTACGCCTTGTTCGGCGGCAGCCAGGTCGCGGCGTCGCCGTCGGACTTGCGGCGGTTGGCCGCGGAGTCGACGGCGAGGAGGTTGAGCGGGTCGTTGGCGAACCGGCGCCGGGTCTCGCCGTCCCACTTCCCCGCCCCCTTCTGCCAGGCGTCCGAGAGGGCGACGACATGGTCGATGTCGACCTTGGAGCGTCCCCGGACGTAGCGGACGGTGGTGCCGGTGTACGGATCGTCGGTGAGGGTCCCGGAGGCGACCTTGCAGTGTCCGTCCGTGAAGCGGACACCGGTGAGGTCGCGCCGGAGTATGTCGTCGCGGGTGCCACAGCCGTTGCCGTCGACGTCCGCCCAGGCGCGGCCGAACTTCTCCCGTGCGTAACCGGTCTTCGGGGCACGGCCCTTGACGGTGAGGGAGTCCACCGCGGCGAGTGCCGTGCCGCGCGCGGCGGGTTTCCCGCCCGTGCCCCCGCCGCCCGGGGCGTCGGTTCCGGGCGAGCAGGAGGCGAGGAGCGCGGCGACCGCGAGGGCCGAGGCGGCGAGGGCCTTTCGATACGTCCGTCGTGTGAACACCTTTTGATCCTAGGTCGGGTGGAGAGGACCCCGGACGGCCACCCCTGCCATTCGATCGAACCCACATGCGAGTACCGTTCGAATCTTCCATGACACTCCATCAGGGGAGATCCCATGCGTAGATTCGGGCTGTTGAGAGCCCTGTTGGCCACATTGGCCTTCATATGTGCGGCCACGATGATGACGGTGCCTCAGGCGGTGGCGGACACCGTGAACACGTCGACCGCGCCGCCCATCAAGACGTACACGTACAACCTGTGCGGAAGCGGCGCGACCACGGGATGCCAGGCCACTGCCGGCATGAACCAGGCACGCTACGAGACGATCGTGAAGGAGACGGGGGGGACGGGCAGCGGCTGGAACGCCGACTACATCTTCCTCGTCGAGATCTGCAGGTATCAGTTCAACGACCTGGCCGGTCTCCTCAAGCCCCGCGGGTACACGGGCCGGTACGTCGAGACCGTCCCGTCCGGCGACCTCGGGTCGAGCTGCTCCGATTCCAACACGACGAGGAACACGGTCCGCAGCTACGGCATGGCCGTGTTCGTCCGGGGCTCCTTCGTCGAGGGCGCCGATCTCACACTGGACACGAAGGACGCGATCCACGCCACCGTCGATCCGGTGAAGGTGGAGACCGTCGGAGCCGAGAACATCACGGCCCCCTGCATCAAGGCATGGGTGCAGAACAGGCTGTCCTGGGCCTGCTCCGTACACCTGTGGTGGGGAACCCCGCACACTCCTGACGCCCCCGGAGCGAACGCGACGGCCCAGCAGATCGCGTTGTACAAGGACCGCACGGCCAGGCACGACGTGATGCTCCGGGAGGCGAAGTACCTGGCGAACAAGGCCAAGGAGTGGGAGACGGCGGGCGTCCCCGTCGTCCTCGGCGGCGATTTCAACGCCAAGCCCTGGCACGACGTACTCGACCCCATCTACGAGCCCGACGCCGGCAGCGGTGCGTACGGCAGCTTCGTCGAAGCCGACGAGACCGACCGCGACAACTTCGCCACGAGCAGCAGCTGCACCACGCCGGATCTCACACGGTGCCGTGTCGGCGAGTGGACGAAGTTCAACGCGGCGCACACGGCGGTCGTGGAGAAGCTCGACTACACCTTCTTCAGCGCCGCGTTCTTCCGCGGCGAGGTCGGCGACGTGCCGGACGAGCCGAAGACCACGAACGACCAGTGGATCTCCGACCACCTGCCGGTCCGCGCCGCGGCCTCCTGGCAGGACTGCGGCACCTACGGTGCCACTCCCGGCGCCGTGTACCGGCGGGACGCGGCCGGCGGGTTGTACCGCTACGAGGGCCGTGCCAGCGGCGAGAGCGCCGTTCTGGCCAAGCCGTGCAAGGTCGGCTACGGCTGGTCGGGAATGGAGCAGGTCGCCCGTCAGGGGACGACCGTCGTCGCCGTCGACACGGCCGGCAACCTGTGGCACTACCCCGTCAGCTCGGTCGACGGCTCGTACTCCGGTTCCACCCGCGTCCTGGCCGGCACCGGCTTCCAGAACTACGGCCTGAACCTGCTCCTCGCACCGGGCGACTTCGACGGCGACGGCATCGCCGACCTGATCACCCGTGACACCACGGGCAAGCTCTGGCTCCACAAGGGGACGGGCCCGAACAACTACGCCCCGCGGACCCAGATCGTCGACACCAGCGGTGACTGGGACATGTATCAGTCCGTGATCGCGGGGGACTTCGCCCACACCATGGGCGGGGGCCGGAGCACGACCGACCTCGTCGCCATCGACGAGCTCGGCTACCTCTGGCTCCAGGAAGGGAACGGGGACGGGACTCTCGGAGAGCGCAGGATCATCGGCACCGGTTGGGGGATCTACGACACCCTCGCGGCCCCCGGGGACCTGAATGGCGACGGAAAGCCCGACATGGTCGGCCGCGAGGACGCGGGCGACCTGTACTTCTACAAGGGTGACGGGGCCGGCGGCTACGCCCCGCGCGTGAAGGTCGGTTCAAGCTTCCCCGCCGGAGAACTGCTCTTCTGACGCGCTTCTGATCAGACCGGTCGAGGGGCCCTGGCATCGCACACGCGACGCCCGGGCCCTTCCGCGTCCCGCCCGGAAGCCCTCACACCTTGCCGATGCCGAGGGTGTTCTCGGCAGGGAGCAGTCCGGAGCCGATGACGGTCAGCCAGGGGCCGCCGAGCAGGTCGGCAAGGCGGGCGGTGCCGTCCGGGCCCAGGGCGGTCCACGGGCCGGCGGCAAGCTCGTCCGTGCGCCGTTCCACCTCGGTGCGCAGCGCGCGACCGGCGGCGGTGGCCGCCCCCTCCGCGTCGAGCAGGCCGCGGGCGGTCAGACGGGCGCGGGCGGCGGACCATTCGGCGGCGCTCCAGCCCCGGCTCTCGAAGACCGGTTCCGGCGCGGCGCCGACCGCCGCGAACGAGACGAGGGCCTCGGCCGGGTCGAGTCCGGCGGCGAGGAGTGCGGCGAGGTGGCCGTCGCCGCGGTGCTCCCGCAGGATCGTCGCGGCCTGCCAGAGGACGAGGTGCGGGGCATCGGCCCAGGGCAGTTCGGCGTTGGCGGCGGCGAGCGGCCGGCCCTCGGTGCGGGCCGCGCCGGCCGCCCGGCGGGCCAGGGCGGCGGCCTCGGCGAGTGCGGGACCCCCGACCGCCTCCTCGCCGAGGACGGACCGGTAGGCGCGGTCGACCGCGCGGAGCCGGGCGGCGAGGACCTCGGCCGGGGCTGCGGTCTCCCACGCGGCGGGGACGTGGCGCGCGACCATCGCGGGGCTGAAGCTGTAGAAGGCGGAGGCCACGCGGACCGGGCCGGCGGCGCCGAGGGGCGCGGCGCGCCAGGCGAAGTAGGAGGGCCAGCGCTCCGTGGTGTCGTGGCCGAGGGCGGCGGCCTCCTCGAAGGCCTCGGGAGCGTAGTAGAGCAGCGCGTGCAGGGGTTCGAGCAGGTGCCACATCTGCCGTACGCGAGCGGTGTCCACGGCGTCCTCCCTCATCCGTATCTTGTCAGTGACAAGATTCCCCTCCGCGCCGCAACTTGTCAATGACTAGATGACGGCTAGGCTGCTGCCATGACGAGCCGGAGCACCTACCACCACGGCGATCTGCGGCAGGCCGTCCTCGCCGCCGCCCTCGACGTGATCACCGCCGAGGGCCCCGGCGCACTGAGCCTGCGCGACCTCGCCCGCCGCGCGGGCGTCTCGCACGCCGCCCCCGCCCACCACTTCAAGGACCGCACCGGACTGCTCACGGCCATCGCCACCGAGGGCTACGAACTCCTCGCCGAAGCCCTGGGAAGCTCACCCGGGCTGCGCGAACGCGGCGTGCACTACGTCCGCTTCGCCACCGCCCACCCGGCCCACTTCCAGGTCATGTTCCAGCCGGATCTGCTGCGCGCCGACGACCCGGAGCTTCTCGCCGCCAAGGATCGCGCCTCCGCCGAACTCCGCGCGGGCGTCGCAGGCCTGGAGGACGTCCCCGACGCCCGTACCGCCGGCATCGCCGCCTGGTCGCTCGCCCACGGCTTCGCCACGCTGCTCCTCACCCACAACGTGCGGGACGCCATCGGCGACCGTGACCCCGAGGAGTACTTCCGCTCACTCACCGGCCTGCTCTTCACAAGTCAACTCGGCCCGCGCGAAGGGGAATAGCCCGCGCCAGCCCGTAATTGACCCTGACATGCGAACCACGAACACCCTCCGCCGCTCCGCACTCGCCGTCCTCACCACCGCCGCGCTCGCCCTGGCCCCCACCGCCCTCGCCGACGCCGGTCACCACGGCCCGGCATGGCGCGCCGCCTGGGCCGCGTCCCCGCAGTCGGCGGCCGCGCCGTTCGGGCCCAACTGGTCGCAGCAGGGCTTCGAGCACCAGACGGTCCGCCAGGTCGTCCGCGTCACCGCCACGGGCACCCGGGCCCGCATCGAGCTGACGAACCGTTACGGCACCGGTCCACTGCGGATCACCGGTGCGACCGTCGCCCGTACCGCCGCCGGAAGCGCCGTCGAACCCGGCTCCGTGCGCACCCTCCGCTTCGGCCACCGGCCGTCCGTGACGATCCCGGCCGGGGAGACCCTCCTCAGCGACGCCGTGAACCTGCCCGTCGAGGCCTTCGAGCAGCTGACCGTCACCCTCTACCTCGCGGACGCGACCGGCCCCGCGACCTTCCACTCCTTCTCCTCGGCCACCAGCTACCGCGCCGAGGGCGACCACCGCGCCGACCTCTCCGGCACCGCCTTCAAGGAGACCAGCGCCTCCTGGTACTACCTCTCCGGCGTCGAGGTCACCGGCGGCCGCGACACCGCCCGCCGCGACGGCGTCGTCGCCTTCGGCGACTCCATCACCGACGGCGTCGGCTCCACCACCGACACCGACAACCGCTACCCCGACGAGCTCGCCGAGCGCCTCGCCGCCTCCGGCCGGCCCCGCGCCGTCCTCAACCACGGCATCGGCGGCAACCAGGTCGTCAACGACACCAGCTGGGCGGGCGAGAAGGCCCTCAGCCGCTTCCGCAAGGACGTCCTCACCGAGCCCGGCGTGCGGACCGTCGTCATCCTGGAAGGCATCAACGACATCGGCGGCAGCGGTCCGGCCTTCCCCGGCGGCCCCACCCCCGAGGTCTCCGTCGAGAAGCTGATCGCCGGCCACCGCACCCTGATCCGCGAGGCGCACGCCAAGGGCCTCAAGGTCGTGGGCGCCACCCTCACCCCGATCAAGGGCTCCTTCTACGACTCCCCGGTCAACGAGGCCAAGCGGGATGCCGTCAACCAGTGGATCCGTACCTCCGGCGCGTACGACGCCGTCGTCGATTTCGAACGCGCCGTCGCCGACCCGTCCGACCCGGACCGCATCCTCCCCGCGTACGACTCGGGCGACGCCCTCCACCCGAACGACGCGGGATACACCGCGATGGCCGGGGCCCTGGACCTCGACGAGCTGTAGACGCCATGGTGCGGCGCCCCGGACAGGGGCGCCGCACCCCCACGTCACCCCCCGAGGATCGTCGTCAGGAACTCCCCCGTCCACGCGAGGAGTTCACGGCCCACCACCGGCTTCCCGCCGATCTTCCCGGCCGTCGGGCGCGGCACCAGGATCTGGTGGACGGCCGGCTTGATGACCGTGCGCGGGTGGAGGCGCTTCAGCCTCAGTTCCTGCGACTCGCGCAACTCCACCGGCGCGAAGCGGATGTTGGAGCCCTGGAGGACGATCTCGCCGACTCCGCACGCGCGCGCCAGCATCCGCAGGCCCGCGACGAGCAGCAGGTTCTCCACGGGCTCGGGCAGCTTGCCGTACCGGTCGGTGAGCTCCTCGCGTACGGCCCTGATGTCCTCCTCCGAGTTCGCGGAGGCGATCGAGCGGTAGGCCTGGAGCCGCAGCCGCTCCCCCGGCGCGTAGTCGTGCGGCATGTGGGCGTCGACCGGGAGCTCGATCTTGACCTCCAGGGGCGCCTCCTCCTCGGCCCCGCCCTCCATCTGCGCCCGGTAGTCCGCGACCGCCTCGCCGACCATCCGTACGTACAGGTCGAAGCCGACACCCGCGATGTGACCGGACTGCTCGCCGCCGAGCAGATTGCCCGCGCCGCGGATCTCCAGGTCCTTCATGGCGACGTACATGCCGGCGCCCATCTCGGTGTGCTGGGCGATCGTCGCCAGCCGCTCGTGCGCGGTCTCCGTGAGCGGCTTCTCCGGCGGGTACAGGAAGTACGCGTAGCCCCGCTCGCGGCCACGGCCGACGCGGCCGCGCAGCTGATGGAGCTGCGACAACCCGAAGTTGTCACCGCGCTCGACGATCAGGGTGTTGGCGTTGGAGATGTCGATGCCGGACTCGACGATCGTCGTCGACACGAGCACGTCGAACTTCTTCTCCCAGAAGTCGACGACGACCTGCTCGAGGGCCTGCTCCGACATCTGGCCGTGGGCGGTCGCGATCCGTGCCTCGGGGACGATCTCGCGGAGCCGGGCGGCCGCCCGGTCGATCGAGTCGACCCGGTTGTGGATGTAGAACACCTGGCCCTCGCGGAGCAGCTCGCGGCGGATCGCCGCGCCGATCTGCTTCTCCTCGTACGGCCCGACGAAGGTGAGGACCGGGTGCCGCTCCTCCGGAGGGGTCGTGATCGTCGACATCTCGCGGATGCCGGTGACCGCCATCTCGAGCGTACGGGGGATGGGGGTGGCGGACATCGTCAGGACGTCGACGTTCGCCCGGAGCTTCTTCAGCTGCTCCTTGTGCTCGACGCCGAAACGCTGCTCCTCGTCGACGATGACCAGACCCAGGTCCTTGAACTTCGTCTCGGAGGAGAAGAGGCGGTGGGTGCCGATGACGATGTCGACCGAGCCCTCCCGCAGCCCCTCCAGGGTGGCCTTCGACTCGGTCTCCGTCTGGAACCGGGACAGCGCCCGCACCTTCACGGGGAACTGCGAGTACCGCTCGGAGAAGGTCCCGAAGTGCTGCTGCACGAGCAGCGTCGTCGGAACGAGGACCGCGACCTGCTTGCCGTCCTGGACGGCCTTGAAGGCCGCCCGTACCGCGATCTCCGTCTTGCCGTAGCCGACGTCACCGCAGATCAGACGGTCCATGGGGACCGTCTTCTCCATGTCCTCCTTCACCTCGGCGATGGTGGACAGCTGGTCGGGCGTCTCCACGTACGGGAAGGCGTCCTCCAGCTCCCGCTGCCACGGGGTGTCCGGGCCGAAGGCGTGGCCGGGGGCCGCCATCCGCGCCGAGTACAGCTTGATCAGATCGGCCGCGATCTCCTTCACGGCCTTCTTCGCGCGCTGCTTCGTCTTCGTCCAGTCCGCGCCGCCGAGCCGGTGCAGGGTCGGCGCCTCGCCGCCCACGTACTTGGTGACCTGCTCCAGCTGGTCGGTCGGGATGTACAGCCGGTCGCCGGGCTGGCCGCGCTTCGCGGGCGCGTACTCGACGAGGAGGTACTCGCGGGTCGCGCCCTGCACGGTCCGCTGGACCATCTCGAGGTACCGGCCGACACCGTGCTGCTCGTGCACGATGTAGTCGCCGACCTCCAGGGTCAGCGGGTCGATCGTCTTGCGCCGCTTGGCCGGCATCCGCTGGCCGTCCTTGCCGGCCGCCTTCTGGCCGGACAGGTCGGTCTCGGTGAGCACGGCCAGCTTGAGCGCCGGGTCGACGAAGCCGTAGTCGATGGAGCCGCAGGCCACGTGGACGACGGACGGGGCGATCTCCGCGAGGTCGGCGTCGAGGCGGGCGGCGATGCCCTCGCCGCCGAGGACCTCGACCGTACGGGACGCGGGGCCGTGGGCCTCCGTCACGTACACCGTGCGCCAGCCGTCGGCCAGCCAGCCCTTGGTGTCGGCGAGCGCGCGGGCGGTGTCGCCGCGGTACGACTCGGGGGCGTGCATGCCGAGGGTCAGGGTGTCCCCCGACACGACCTCGTCGGCCGCGAACGGCGACACCGACCACCAGGCCATGTCCAGCTCGCGCGCCCGGTCCCGTACGTCCGCGATCCCCCACAGGGAGGCCGCGCCGACGTCGATCGGCGCCTCGCCGCCGCCGGCCGTCGCCGCCCAGGACGCCTGGAGGAACTCCTGGCTCGTGGCGACCAGGTCCGCGGCCCGGGTCCGCACCCGCTCCGGGTCGCAGACGACGGCCATGGAGCCCTTGGGCAGCACGTCGAGCAGCAGCTCCATCTCGTCGACGAGGACCGGCGCGAGGGACTCCATGCCCTCGACCGCGATCCCCTCCGCGATCTTGTTCAGGAGTTCGCCCAGCTCGGGGTGGGCCTCGGCGAGCGCCGCCGCCCGCTGCCGCACGTCCTCGGTGAGCAGCAGTTCCCGGCAGGGCGGCGCCCACAGACCGTGCTCGGCGACCTCCAGGGAGCGCTGGTCGGCGACCTTGAAGTACCGGATCTCCTCGACGTCGTCGCCCCAGAACTCGATCCGGAGCGGGTGCTCCTCGGTCGGCGGGAAGACGTCCAGGATGCCGCCGCGCACGGCGAACTCGCCGCGCTTCTCGACCAGCTCCACCCGGGAGTACGCGGCGGCCGCGAGGCCCTCGACGACCTCGTTCAGGTCCGCCGTGTCACCGCTCCTCAGCGCCACCGGCTCCAGGTCGCCGAGGCCCTTGACCTGCGGCTGGAGTACG
The DNA here is from genome assembly GCF_055575535.1 of Streptomyces sp. NPDC034084. Lineage (NCBI taxonomy): Bacteria > Bacillati > Actinomycetota > Actinomycetes > Kitasatosporales > Streptomycetaceae > Streptomyces > Streptomyces sp. NPDC034084. The sequence goes on along the minus strand of NZ_JBVISK010000008.1, from coordinate 257,287 downwards.
GAGCGGATCGGGGCGACGACGACGCTGACCGGGCCGGCGGCGGGGTCGTCGTCGCGGGGGTGCGCGAGGCGGCGCAGCACGGCGAGCCGGCGGCCGACGGTGTCGGAGCGGGGCGAGAGCCGCTCGTGCGGCAGGGTCTCCCAGGAGGGGTACTCGACGACCGTGTCCGGGTCGATGAGGGACCGCAGCGCGGCGGCGAGGTCCTCGGCCTCCCGGCCGGTCGCGGTCACCGCGAGCACCGTCCGGCCCGAGTCCCGGGCGAGCGCGGCCACGGCGAAGGGCCGCGCGGCCGCGGGCCCGATCAGGTCCACACGCGGCCGGTTCCCGTCGGCGGCGGCCTTCACCGCCTCGGCGAGGGCCGCGTCCTTGACGACGACATCGAGCAGACCGTGCAGGCTCATGAACTTCCATCCCGGGTTCGTACGACGGGTCGGGCAACGCGAACAGCCCGACACGTCGAACGGGCCGGGTGGTCCCGGGCGCGTACGGCCCGGTCGCCCCCAGCCTACGACGTGGCACCGACACGCGCCGGAAGGAAGGGAGCCACTCGGGAGGGCGACCGGCGGTGCCCGCGGCGGGGGCGGCCCGGCACGTGCCGGCCGCGCCCCGCCGCCGGGCCCGTCACTTCTTCACGTACAGCTCCTGGACGACCGAGAAGGGCAGGTCCTGGTGGCAGATGTACGCGCTCCACCGGCCGGCCGCGACGCCGTCCTTGCCGGCGGTCTGGCAGGCGGCGCTTCCGAAGAAGGAGCCCTGGTGGGTGTAGCCGGCCGGCGGAAGCCAGGCGTCCGCGGTGGAGGCGGCACGCTCCTGGACCGGGGCGGCGGCGACGGCCGGCGAGGTCCCGAGAAGGAGGGCGGCCGCCGCGGCGAGGAGCGCGGCGGGAACGGAGGTGCGCGGAAGCGGGCGGGTCATGTCGGGTCCTTCTTTCCGTAGGGGCTGGGGTGAGGACAGGAGTGGTCAGGTTCGCCGGGGCCGTACCGCCTCCCGCGCACCCGCGCCGGACCGTCGTCGTGTCCCGGCGACGCCCCGAGCGGCAGTCCGGCCTGCCAGGCCGCGAAGGCCAGCTGGTCGACGAGCAGGTCCACCACGAGGCTCATCGAGCGTGCCCCGTGGCCCGCGCCGGGTTCGCGCCGCAGCAGCACGATCCCGTTGTCACGGGCGACCGGAGGGCTACCGGCCGCGTGCTGGAGTGCGGCGCACATCTTCCGGGCGTGCAGCGGGTCCACGATCCCGTCTCCTTCGGAGACGCTGAACAGCACCGCGGGGTAGACCTCGTCATCGGTGACGTGGTGGTACGGCGAGTAGCCCATGAGCCATCCGAGCTCCTCCTCCACCGCGGCCGAGCCGTATTCGGCGGTCCAGGAGGGCCCGAGCCCGGAACGCTCGTACCGGGCCATGTCCAGGACGGGGGCTCCGCAGAGCACCGCCCGGTAGAGGTGGGGGCGCTGGGTGAGCGCCGCGCCGACCAGCAGCCCGCCGTTCGACTCACCGCTGATGACCAGCTGTGCGCTGGTGGTCCAGCCGCCGTCGACGAGGCATTCGGCCGCGGCGTGGAAGTCGTCGACGGACTTCTGCTTGTTCGCCCCGGCGCCCGCGGCGTGCCACTGCGCTCCGCCCTCGTCACCGCCGCGGACATGGGCCACGGCGTAGACGCCGCCGGCTTTGACCCAGGCGAGGATCTCCGGGTTGTAGACCGGGGCCGGGGAGAGCGCGAAGCCGCCGTAGCCGTAGAGGATCGTGGGCAGCGGTCCGGGTCGTGTGTGCGGGGCGAGGACGGTGACGCGGATCCGGGTCCCGTCCGGCGAGGTGGCGTGCAGCTGGTGCACGGCGCCCGGGGGCCCGGAGGGGGTGGCGCTCCGTCCCGGCGGCGCGGCCCAGAGGGTACGGGTGCGGGTGCGGGCGTTCCAGTGGAAGACGGTCGGCGGCGTGAACGGGTCGGTGTAGGTGAACCAGGCCTCGTCTCCCCGGCCGCGTATCTCGCCGACGAGTCCGTGGCCGGGGAGTTCGACGCGGTCGACGGGTTCGCCCGTGGCCAGGTCGTGGACGGTGATCTCGCTGAAGGTGTGGCGGGTCCGCCCCGCCAGGACGAGAGGGCGCGCCAGCTTCGGGCTGTCGAGGACCGCGACGTGGTCGAGGCGTGCCTCGGGGTCCTGGGGCAGGACGTCCCGCCACGGGCCGGACTCCGGGGTGTCGAGGTCGACGGCGGCGAGCCTGCCCCGGGGGGCGTCGAGGTCGGTGTGCAGGTACAGCCGTCCGTCGTGGCCGGCGAAGGGCCGGGTGTGGGCGGGGGCGTGTCCCCGCACGGGGGTGAATTCGGGGCGGCGGGGGTCGCCGGCGGTGAGGTCGGCCAGCCACACCTCGTTGTGGCGTACGGCTCCGACGGCCGCGGTCACGAGGAGCCTGCGGCCGTCCGAGGTGACCGTGACGCCGTAGGAGGTCGCCTTGTGACGGTCGGCGCCGAAGACGACGGAGTCCTCGGTGTCGGGGTCGGTGCCGACATGGTGGAGGCAGACCCTCCGGTGGTAGTACGCCTCCCCCTCGGGCACGGCGGACCCGGGGAGGCTGCGCACGTAGTAGAAGGCGTCACCGCCGGGCAGCCATGCGACGGGAGAGTGGCGGCACCGGGTGATGGGCCCGTCGACCACGGAGCCCGACGCGGTGTCGAGCACGTAGAGACGGCTGTCGGAATCGCCTTCGACGGAGACCTGGTAGGCGAGTCGGTCGCCCGTCCCGTCCGGCTGCCAGCTGTCCAGTGTCGTGCGTCCCGTGGGGTCCAGGTCGACGGGATCGATGAGGAGGCGGGGGGTGCCGTCGCCGTCGGCCAGGTAGAGGGCGGCGTGTTCCTGCTGCGGCTCGCGCTTCATGAAGAAGTGGCGGGTGCCGCGCCAGACGGGCGGGCCGGTCACGCCCACCGAGATCAGTTCGTTCAGGTGGGCGCGGAGGCGGTCCCGTCCGGGCAGGGAGTCGAGCGCGGCGTGCCTGAGGCCGTCCTGCGCGGTGAGCCAGGTGCGGGTGTCCTCGCTGTCGGGGTCTTCCAGCCACCGGTACGGATCGGCGACCGCGTGGCCGAACAGGTTCTCCACCAGGTCCTGGCGTCGGGCGGCGGGGTAGGCGAGGGGGGTGTCGGCAGGCACTTCTCAGCCCTTTCCGTGTTCGTCCACCAGGTGAGCGAGGTCTGTGGCGCAGCGGCGTATCTCGGCGTCGTCCCACCGCACGAAGACACAGAAGTCGTGCAGGTGGAGGAGGTTCTTGAGGGTGGCCGCACGGTGGGTCAGGGGCTCGGGCGGCTGTCCGTAGCCTTCGAGGAAGCGTGCGGCGAGGGCGTCCCCGTCGGGAGGGCGATGCGCCGGCGGCAGGCGCGCCGACACGGCCTGGAGTTCATGGAGTTCGCCCAGGACCCAGCCGACGTCCTGGTGCCGGCTGCCGCGGCCCAGCTCCTCCCCGGTGAGCAGGGCGGCGGACTCGTCGGACGTGGAGGGTACGAGGAGTCCCAGGCTCGGGTTTCCGTGCAGCAGCACCTGGGGTTCGGCATGCAGGGCGTCCAGCCATGAGGTGAGCAGCCGCCACCGGGCGGCGCCGAGGTCGTGCCGGAGACGGGTGTGCAGCACGGCCGGAGGGCCGGGTCGCGGGCTGTCCAGCCAGTCGGACAGTCGCAGCCAGGTCAGGGGCGCGTCGGGGGCGGTGTCCGCGACTGCCGGCGGTACGGCGTGCAGGGACCGGAGCAGCCGTCCGAGCTGTTGCAGCAACGAGCCGACCTTCGCGTGGACTTGGGGATCGCCCGAGAAGAGGAGATCCGCGGTGGACACCGGTCCCGGAGTCGCGTAGCGCAGGGCCGCACCGTGGGCCCGGGGCGGGACGAAGCGGGCGCCGGGGAGTGCGGGGGCGAGGGCCGCGAGAACGGTGAGGAGGGCCGGGTGCGGGGGCCGGAACGGTTGGGTCCGCTTCTCGCCGGCGCTGCGGGTCCACGTGGTCCGTCCGTTCGGGGACCGTGTGATCTCGGTCTGGACGTGCCCACTGCCGTAGCGCTCGATGACGGTGTCGGGCGAGGGGGTCATGGTGCCGTGCTCCCACCGGTCCGGGCGCGGAGTTCCTCGATCAGCGGCAGCAAGGTGGTGAGCGGCGCGGCCGTGGAGGCTTCCATGCGTCCGCTGGTGACGCTGCGGCCGGGCTCCGGGGCGGCGACGACGACGTTGGGACGGTCCTCGAGCGCGGCCAGGTGGGCGCGGAAGGCGTGGCTCTCGTATCCGCCCGGCGGCAGCGCGGGGGCGATGCCGATCGGTGCGGTGGTGCACTGCAGAGCCAGCATGGCCGGGGTGTCGGCGAGTCCCGTCGCGAAGCGGCTGACGAAGTGGAAGGTGGCGGGGTACACGGCTATGGCGTCGGCCCACTGGCCGAGCTGGACATGGGGAGCGGCGACCTCGGGCTCGGTGGGCCAGACGTCGTGGAGCACGGGCCGTCCCCCGATCGCGGTGAGGGCCGCGGGAGAGACGAACCGGCCGGCCTGCCGGGTGAGCAGGACCTTCGTCTCGGTCTCCGGGTAGGTCTCGCGCAGCCAGCCGAGCCAGCCGGGCAGGGAGGAGACGCCCAGGGCTCCGGTGCCGATGACCAGGAGGCGCCGGGCGGAGAACACCGGGGCCTGTGCCGGCTGTCCCGTCATCGGTGGCTCGCTTCCAGGGAGGGGTCCTCTGCCCGGACGGCTCGGGCGACGGCGCCCAGTGCGGCCAGGGACGCGTCGGTTCCGTTCACGGCGTGGAGGCCGATCGTGCTGAGGACGACTTCGTCCGCCCCCGCGGCGTAGTAGGCGCGCACGGTGCGGAGGATCTCCGTGACACTGCCCACGGCGACGGTTCCGCTCTCGATGAGCCGCCCGGCCGTGGCGAGGAGGTCGTCGGGGTTCACGTCGATCCCGGCGAGCCCGAGCATGGCCTGGTAGTGCGGGGCCCGGAGGTGGGCGTGGGTGGCGGCCAGGATGACGCGTGCGTGGTCGCGCCGGGGGGCGTCGAGGGAGACATGGACGACGGCGGTCACCCGCGGCCGGGGCCGCTGCGCGCGTTCCGCGCCGCGGGCGAGTGCGGGCACCAGGGTCTCGGCCAGGTAACTCGGGGGCGTCAGCCAGGTGATGGCGACGTCGGCGATCTCACCGGCGAGCTCGGCCATCCTCGGCCTGAGCACCCCGAGACCGACCTCGACCGGCGGGGTGGCCAGCGGGGGCAGAGCACCGTGCATCTCGTAGTGGTCCCCGGCCACGTCCACCGTTTCACCGGCCAGCAGGCGCCGCACGATCGTCGTGTACTCGCGTACCGCGCCGAGCGGGCCGGCGTAGGGGCGGCCGCGCAGCGCCTGGACGAACGGCTGCGGTCCGGTGCCCAGTCCGGCGACGAAGGGGTGCCCGCTCAGAGCCGCCAGCGACCGTGCCTGGAGAGCGGCCTGGAAGGGGTGCCTGAGCGGCAGCAGCGTCACGCTGGTGCCGAAGGGGACGCGGGCGCCGGCGCCGGCGGCGTGGGCGAGGGCCGTGTGCGGCTCGAGCAGGAGGGACTGTCCGGTCCACAGGCGTTCGGCGAAGCCCTCCTTGATCAGGTCGGTGAAGGGAAGTACCTGATTCCCTTCGGTCGGCATGAAAGGAAGGAGGATGGAAATCGTCATACCCTGACCTAATGAAGGGGTATTGCGGGTGGCCGTGTCCGGCCGGCAGTCGCGACTGCCGGCCGGACACGAAAGAGGCGGGCTTGTTCAGCAGCCCCACTTGATGCTGGCGACGACGCTCAGGGAGACGATCGTCTGCGGCGAGGGAGCCTCGTCGGTGGCGACCTCGGCGGCCATCTCGTTCACGTCGGCGTAGGTGTCGAAGCCGGCGGCCAGTTCGATCTCGTTCATGATGAACTCCTCAAAGGATTCGATTCCGAAAACCCGGCACCGCCCGGTCGGGACGTCCTCCGTGAACGCCCTGGCCGATTGGTCCCTGCGGCGAGATCGAACCTAGGGCTGCGCCATTCGGACGCGGAAGATCCTTTTGATGATCAATTGTACGGAGCCCGCCTTTCATCAACTCCGGCCGCTTTCCCGGGGTTCGTCGCCGCGTCGTCCTCGTTCCAGGGGAAACGAGGGGACGACAGGTTGCGGGCGGGGGCGGACGGATCGATTCCCGCTTCGACGAGGGCCTCTCGTACGCGCTCCGCACGCGTCCGCCCGTCCGGTCGCACCACGTGATCGACCAGCCCCGAGGCCAGCGCCCGGGACCGGTGCTCGCCCAGGCTCGTGTGGCGCATCCCGGGCCGGGCGTCGTCCGGCTCCCACGCCACGGCCACCCCGGCGGCCAGCGGCATGGTGAAAGGAGAGGCGCCGGCCTCCAGACCGGTGACCCCCGCGACGGCGCCGACGAGGGCCGCGAGCAGCTCCCGGTCCAGTCCGTTCAGGTACACCACCACGCCATCGCGCCGCGGCAGCGCCGCGCTCGACGACGTCGCCTTGGCCCGGAAGGCGACGCCCCGCTCTTCCAGGCATTCCAGGGCCCGGCGCCAGGCCTCGACCGTGGCCTCGGCCGTCCCGACGTGCAGGTACACCCGGAGCACCTGGGACTCGGGCGGAAGCGGAAGCGACCCGTCGACGAGGAAGAACCCCGGAGAGAGCATGGGGCGGACGGCCGAGACCCGCACGTGTGCCCGCTGCCCGTCGTCGCTGGTGGACACGAGCCGGTCCGGACTCAGGCGGACGCGGACACCGCTCAGTCCGACGACGACCGGACCGCCCTCCCCGGCGGACAGCACCGGTGCCTGGTACGAGGTGTACCGGTGGGGCACGACCCGGGCCAGCAGGGCTTCGAGATCCCGCTCGGAGGCGGTGGCCGCCTTCCGCTCGGTGTCGGTCTCCGGCCTGCCCACGTGGACGACCTGGTAGAGGGCGGTGGCCAGGTGGCCGACGAGCGTCCGGGAGGTGGGCGCGGTCACCGTCCTCGCCCCCACCGTGGCCGTGAGACCGTCCGCCGCCACGTGCACCGTATCCAGTACGTCCAGGAGCCGGCCGGACAACCGCGGAGCCGGCCCCTCCCCCACGCGACCGTCCGTGCGCGGGAATGCGGCCAGGTCGCTCATACGACGTCCTCCGTGAGTCCGAGTGTCAGGACGAACTTCTCCGGCGTGATCAGCGCCGTTCTCCCGATACCGGCGGCCGCGCGCGGCAGGGCCGCCAGTCGTGGCGCCGTCCGCGCGCCCGCGAGCAGCCGGTCGAGGAGGTGCCACCCGGCGAACGCCACCACCCGCGCCGCCAGGGCGCCGGCCTCGGGCCGCCGCTCCAGGTAACCGCCCCAGAACGCCCGGATGCTCGGCCGCGCCACCCGGATGCCGGACGTGACCTGCGCCAGCATCCGTTCACGCGAGGGCGCCACCCCGTGGTCGGCGCCCTCGGTGGTCGTGGCGGCGTCCAGTACCGCGCGGTGCAGCAGGTCACCGACGACACCGCCGAGGTCACGGGCCGCGTCGCCCGCCTGGAACTCCTCCAGGTCGGTGAGGTGGGCCCGCCCGCCGGACATGAGGAACTGGTCCAGGCGCAGATCGCAGTGGGCGGCGACCGGTTCGGCCTGCCGCTCCCTTTCAAGGAGCTGCCGCAGGGCGTCCGCCAGCGGGGTGTCGTTCTGCAACAGGTTCCACACCTGGAGCTCCGCCGCCGACGACGCCTCGAACAGGGCCATCGGAATGCCGTCGAGGAGTTCGGTGGAGGGGAGCAGCGGTGTCTTCCCGGCGGTCTGGCGAAGCCGGTCGACCGGCAGGCTGTGGAGATCCCCGACCGTTCTGCCCAGGGTGCGGGCGAGCTCGTCCGTCAGTTCATGGTTCTTGACCAGTTCGGCCGCGGTCACGGCGTCCTCGACCAGTTCGAACACCATGAGCCGCGCGTCGGGGTCGGAGCCCAGGACGCGCGGCGAGGAGAGCCGCGGTTCCGGACACTCCCGTACGAGGCTCTCGAAGGCCAGGCACTGCCGGATGCGGGTCGCGACCACGTCCGGCGGGCCTTCGAGCCTCTTGACGAAGACGCCCCGGCCGGTGTCCGTCGTACCGCTGACGTTGGTGTTGCGGCCGGGCAGGGACCTGCGGCCGGGCTGCCCGTCGAGCGTCCCCAGCCCCAGACGTACGAGGAAGTCGTTCACCTCCTGGAATCCCGCGTCCTCCGCGGCCGGTAGTGGCGCTGCGGGAGTGGTACTCATGCTTCTCAGCCCTTCCTGTCCCGCACGGCTCTCGCCGGGCGGGCCGTGTCGCGTGACCGTCATGACCGGGCGCTCCCGCTCATCGCGCTCCTGATGAGTTCGACGGCTTTCGCCGGCTGGTCGGCGCTGAAGTGGACGCGGCGGGCCATGACCGGGTCGCCCTTGCGGAGGTGCACCCGGAGCGGTTCGGCGAGTTCGAGGGTCAGGTTCGTGGCGCTGCTGACCGAACACGCCACGGCGTCGTCCTGGTCCAGCGGACGGCGCAGGCCGTGACTGGGGCTCATGCCGTGGGCGCTGCGCACGGTCCGGATTTGATTGATCGGAATGACAAGTGAGCGGAAGGGGCCGGTGCGCAGGTGCAGCGTCCGCTCGTCGACCAGGTGGGGGGCGCGTGCGGTCATCGCGCAGAACCCGACGGTCAGGACGACCGTGGAGACCACCCAGACGAGGTGCAGAGGGCGGTACGTCGCGGGCACGATCGCGTCCACGACGACACTGGTGACGAGATCGGCCGCCGCCACCGCCCAGATGACCATCCGGGAATCGGCGGAGTGCGCGATGGCGTGGTGGGCGCCGTGCAGTGCGACCGGCTTGCGCGTCAGCCAGTGGGCGAGATCGCGGAGCATGTCCGTGAGCCAGCCGACCGCCGACCGCCGGGGCGGCGCGCCGGCCTCGACGCCGCCGCGCATGTCGTCACGCGCCATGAGCGGCCCTCTTCACCCGCAGGCCCGTGGCCAGGGCCCAGCTGCCCGCCACCAGGGCGAACACGATCTCGGGTTTCCTCAGGGCCGACCCGGCCAGGCTTGCCATCTCCCCGTAGCCCGTTCTGGGACGGCGTCCGGAACGGTCGGACGCCGTGGACGCCGTCGCACGGGCGACGGGCCGGGTGGCCGGCGCCGTGCCGACGCGACCACGGGATGTCCGCTCGACGCGCGCCCCCCGTGGCGCCTCACACGCGGAGTCGGTCGACAGCTCGGCCGCGGTGCGCCTCCAGTACTTCTCCCAGCTCTCGACGTCCCCCTCACAGGCGGAGACGTACGAGAGGGTCACGTCGAGGCTGGGCAGGGCGACACCGCGGGCGGCTTCGGACAATGACGTCCCCGAGTAGTTGGCCCTGCTGGCGAGCGCACGGTACGAGGGGCTGCCCGCCGCCCTCCGCAGCTCGCGCAGATCATGGGCGAAGCGCTGCAAGGGGCCGTCGGCCGGGTTGATCGGTATTTCCGGGCGTCCCATCTTCTTCTCCAAAATCCTTGTAGGGGGTTGTCAGAGAGGGTGCGAGGCGCGGAAGCCGGGTCCGGCCCGCGCGCCGCACGGCGCCGGGCGGACGAGACCGCCGGCGCCGATGAGGGTGAGGAGGACCAGGGCGCCGGCCACCGGCAGCGCGGTGGACGACGAACTCGGCGGGGCCGGAACGGTGTTCGGCGAGATCACGACCGCGCGGGATCCCACCGTCGCGGTCGCCGCGCCGCCGGCGGGCAGCCGGCCGCCCACGCGTACGGCCGTGAGCGGACACAGCGATGCCCGGGTGGAGAGGTGGAACCGCTCAGAACCGCTCCGGGGAGTCGTTAAGGCGGTCATGTACGAGGCTCCCGGCGCAACCGGGTCCGTACGCCCCTCGGTGCGGCGCCCGCGCATGGCGAGGCCCCCGCGAGCGGGTCGGCCGGGAAATCACCGCTTCGCGGCGTGTCCCCGGTCAGCGGGCGGCGTTCCGCCCGCATGTCATGCGCTTTCACGCGTTCAAGCCTCTTGTCGCTTTCCGCGACAGGGCATTGCCATCCGTAACAGATCTTCGTTCCCCCCGCACGGTCGGCCCATGACATGCGTCATGGGCCAGTGCGTCCTCTGTCGATGACAGAACTCGGTGGTCAGCCGAGTTGACGCAGGTACATGACAGAGTCGCCGTGTCGTACGCCTGTCGTCCGGCATCTTATGATGCGAACCCGAAGCGTCAACAAACCAATAAATTCTTCTATTTCACGGCCTCCGGGGGGCCAAATCGGTTTACGTTCCGCGCGATTCTTTGATATGGCGCCGGAACTACCCGCGTTCGGGCAGCGGTACGGCCCTGACGCGGTCTCACGTCAGGGCCGTACCATCGCCGGGGGTCACTCGCTCGCGATCGCCCCCAGCACGTTCATCCGGCCCGCGCGGAACGCGGGGACCAGCGCCGCGAAGAGCCCCACGAAGGCCGAGCCGACGAAGACCGTCAGGATCGTCGGCCAGGGGATCTCCAGGACCCCGAGGCCTTCGAGCGCCAGGAGCTTCTGCGCCGCCGTGCCCCAGCCCAGGCCCAGACCGAGACCGAGGAGCGCGCCGAAGAGGGCGATGACCACGGACTCGAGGCGGATCATGCGGCGCAGCTGCCGGCGGGAGAGGCCGATGGCCCGCATGAGGCCGATCTCGCGGGTCCGCTCCACCACGGAGAGGGCGAGGGTGTTCACGACGCCCAGGACGGCGACGACGATCGCCAGGGCGAGGAGCCCGTACACGATGTTGAGCAGCTGCCCGACCTGGTTCCGCAACTCCTCCTTGTAGTCGGCCTGGTTGCTCACCTTGTACTGCGGGTACGGCACGAGCGCGTCCTTGAGGGCCTGGTACGCCTGGGTCTCCTGGCCGTCCTTGGCGCTCGCCAGGACGAGCAGGCTGTGCGGCACCCGGTCGGCGGGCAGGTGGCGGGCGAGGGTGGTGATGTTGATGTACATCGCGCCCTTGTCGACCTGGCCGACGTCCGCCGTGATCGCCGCGACCTTCAGCTTCGCCGTGTCGCCGCCCTTGAAGGCGACGGTCAGGACGTCCCCGACCTTCACGCGGTGCTCGGTGGCGTAGTCGCTGCCCACGGACATCGCGCCCTCGCCGTACGCGTCGGGGAGGCTGCCGGCGGTGGTCTCGCGGCGCAGGTCCTTCACGTACGTCGGGTCGGTGGCGGCCAGGCCGGCCTGGGCGACCTTGCCGCGCGGGTCGGTGACCTCGGCGTCGACCCACTTGTACGCGGTGACGTGGTCCAGGCCCGGGGCCTTCGCCAGGGCGGCCTGCGCCTGCGGCACGATCGGCTGCCCGGTGCCGGACCGCACGATGAAGTCGGCGCCGACGGAGCGGTCCAGTTCCTCGGTGGCCGAGGCGACCATCGAGGAGCCGACCACCGAGAGGCCGGCGACGAGCGCGAGGCCGATCATGAGGGCGGCGGCGGTGGCGCCGGTGCGGCGCGGGTTGCGGAGGGCGTTGCGCTCGGCCATCCGGCCGACCGGGCCGAAGATCCGCAGGACGACGACGCCGAGGGCGCGGACGACCCCGCCGGCGAGCAGCGGTCCGACGACGACGAAGCCGAGGAGGGAGAGGACGACGCCGAGGCCCAGCCAGAGGGCGCCGGGTCCGGCCTCGTCGGCGCGGGCCGCCGCGACCAGGGCGGCCGCCCCGGCAGCGGTGAGTACGATCCCGATCCCGCCGCGTACGCGTCCCGCCCTGCCGTCGGCGGGGGTGCCCGCGTCACGGAGGGCCGCCATCGGGGAGACCTTGCCGGCCCGGCGGGCCGGGATGTACGCGGCGAGGACGGTGACGACGACGCCGAGGACGAGACCCACGGCGGGGGTCGTCCACGCCACGGTGAGGTCGCGGGTGGAGAGCTCCATGCCCATCGACGACATGAGCTTCATGAGCCCGACGGCGAGGCCGACACCCGCGGCGACACCGGCGACCGAGCCGACGACGCCGAGGAGCAGCGCCTCGACGAGGACGGAACGGTTCACCTGCTTGCGGCTCGAACCGATGGCCCGCATGAGCCCGATCTCGCGGGTGCGCTGCGCGACCAGCATGGAGAAGGTGTTGACGATGAGGAAGATGCCGACGAGGAGGGCGATCCCGGCGAAGCCGAGCATCGCGTACTTCATGACGTCGAGGAAGCCGGCGATGTCCTCACGGCCCGCGTCGGCGACCTCGGCGGCGGTCTTGAGCTTGTACTTCGCGGCGTCGGCGCCCAGGGCGGCGGCCACGTCCGCCTTGAGGGCGTCGTCGCCGACACCGGGCTCGGCGTCGACCATGACCTGGGTGAACGCATCCTGCTTGCCGAGGAGTTCGCGCTGCGCGGTGGCGGTGTCGAAGTAGACGACGGTGGCACCGGGGTTGGTGACCTTGAACTCGACGATGCCGGAGATCCTCGCGGTGAAGTCACCGGTGACGGCGATGGTCCGCAGGGTGTCGCCGATCTTCAGGTGGTGCTTCTCGGCGGTGCCGGAGTCGACGACGACGTCGGTGGGTCCGCGCGGTTCGTGGCCGGAGGCCAGCTCGACCGAACGCAGCTCGTACGGACTCCAGTTGACGGCGATGGTCGGCGCGCCGCCGGTCGGGCCGACGTTCTTGTTCCTCGCGTCGACGACGGTCACGCTCAGGGAGGTGACCGAGCCCTGCGCGTCCTTGACGCCCTGGACCTTCCTGACCCGCTCGACGAGCGAGGCGGGGAGGGACTCGGGGCGGCCGTTCTGCGGGATCTCGTCGTCGGCCGCCGCGCCCTTCGGGCTGACGGTGACGTCGGAGGCGGTCGACGCGAAGAGCTTGTCGAACGTCGTGTTCATCGTGTCGGTGAAGACGAGCGTCCCACTGACGAAGGCGACGGAGAGCAGCACGGCGACGGCCGACAGCGCCATCCGGCCCTTGTGCGCGAAGAAGTTGCGCAGCGAGGTCTTGAGGACGGTCATGACGTCCGCCCGCGCGCGTCGAAGTCCTTCATCCTGTCGAGCACGGCCTCGGCGGTGGGCCGCTCCATCTCGTCCACGATCCGCCCGTCGGCGAGGTAGAGCACCCGGTCCGCGTAGGAGGCGGCGACGGGGTCGTGGGTGACCATGACGATCGTCTGCCCCAGCTCGTCGACGGACGCGCGGAGGAAGCCGAGGACCTCGGCGCCGGCCCGCGAGTCGAGGTTTCCGGTCGGCTCGTCGCCGAAGATGATCTCGGGCCGGGCGGCGAGCGCGCGGGCCACGGCGACCCGCTGCTGCTGACCGCCGGAGAGCTGGTTGGGCCGGTGCTTGAGCCGGTCGGAGAGCCCGACGGTGTCGACGACGCGCCGCAGCCACTCGGCGTCCGGCTTGCGCCCGGCGATGTCCATCGGCAGCGTGATGTTCTCCAGGGCGTTCAGGGTGGGCAGCAGGTTGAACGCCTGGAAGATGAAGCCGATCCGGTCCCGGCGGAGCCGGGTGAGCTTCTTGTCCTTGAGGCCGGTGATCTCGGTCTCGTCGAGGAAGATCTGCCCACTGGTGACGGTGTCGAGCCCGGCGAGGCAGTGCATCAGGGTCGACTTGCCGGATCCCGAAGGGCCCATGATCGCGGTGAACCGGCCGCGGACGATGTCCACGTCGACGGAGTCCAGCGCGACGACCCGGGTCTCCCCGGAGCCGTACGCCTTGACGACCTGACGAGCCCGCGCGGCGACGGCCGTACGTCCTCCAGTACCCCCGTGCCTGGGGATGGTCACAGCCGAAGTCACGGTTCTCTCCTTGGAGCGGTGGGTGGTTTGTAGGTTCAAGTTAAGAACCGGGAACGGCGCTTCACCTCCTCCGCCGGTACGAACGACCCCTGGCCCGCATGGGGGAGAGGCCCCTAGGGGTTTCTCCACCCCGGGGTCGAGTGAGACCCTGACCGCGCACATTTAGGTGTACGAAGAAAGGAAGGGCGCGCGGTGACAGAGCCGTCGACGACACGGGCCGAACCCGCCCCGGTGACCGCCCCCGCCCGCCGGGGGCCCGTCGTCGCCGCGCTCATGCTCGCCATGGGACTCGCCGCCCTCGACGGGACGATCGTGTCCACCGCCGTCCCCCAGATCGTCGGCGACCTCGGCGGACTCTCCGTCTTCTCCTGGCTGTTCTCCGGCTACCTGCTCGCCGTCACCGTCACCCTGCCCGTGTACGGGAAGCTCAGCGACACCTTCGGCCGCAAGCCGGTCCTCATCGCCGGCACCGTCCTCTTCCTCGTCGGCTCCGTGCTCTGCGCCGCCGCCTGGAACATGGGCTCCCTGATCGCCTTCCGCGTCGTCCAGGGCCTCGGCGGCGGCGCCCTCCAGGGCACCGTCCAGACCATCGCCGCCGACCTCTACCCGCTGAGGGAACGCCCGAAGATCCAGGCGAAGCTGTCCTCCGTGTGGGCCGGCTCGTCCGTCGCGGGACCGGCCGTCGGCGGGCTCCTCGCCGGTTACGCCGACTGGCGCTGGATCTTCCTCATCAACCTGCCCGTCGGCCTGGTCGCCCTCTGGCTGATCGGCCGCCACCTGACGGAACCCGCCCGCACGGCCCCCCGCGCGCGCGTACGCGTCGACTGGGCCGGGGCGCTCGCGATCTTCGCCACCGGAGCCGTCCTCATCACCGCGCTCGTCCAGGGCGGCGTCGCCTGGCCCTGGCTCTCCGCCCCGTCCCTCGGGCTCCTCGGCGCAGCCGCCGCCCTAGCCGCCCTGACCGTCGTCATCGAGCGGCGCGCGGCCGAACCGATCATCCCCGGCTGGGTCTGGCGCCGCCGCACGATCGCCGCCGTCAACCTCTCCCTCGGGGCCCTCGGCCTGCTCATGGTCGCCCCGACGGTCTTCCTGCCCACGTACGCCCAGTCCGTCCTCGGCCTCGGCCCGATCGCCGCCGGCTTCGTCCTGTCCTCATGGACCCTGAGCTGGCCCCTCACGGCCGCGCTCTCCAACCGCGTCTACACCCGCATCGGCTTCCGCCTCACCGCGATCCTGGGCATCTCGGGCGCGCTGCTCCTGCTGCTGGCGTTCCCGCTCCTGCCGTTCCCGGGCGAACCCTGGCAGCCGGCCCTCCTGATGTTGCTGCTCGGCGGGGCCCTCGGCCTGTTCCAGCTGCCGCTGATCGTCGGCGTGCAGTCGACCGTCCCGTACGGGGAACGCGGCACGACGACCGCGTCCGTCCTCTTCTGCCGCCAGGTCGGCCAGAGCGTCGGCGCCGCGCTCTTCGGCGCCGTCGCCAACGGCGTCCTCGCCGCCCGCCTCGGCGCCGACACGGACCTCGACGCCCTGGCCCGCTCCCTCGACGCCACCGACGACATCCGCCGCGCGGTCGACGCGGCGGTGGACCGGGTCTACCTGGGCGCGGCGGCAGCGGCGGCCCTCGCCCTCCTGGCCCTCCTCACCCTGGCACCCCGCCGCTTCCCGGTCCTCGAGGAAGCGGCGGGGGACAAGGATTGACCGCGTACAAAGCCCGGTTGTACTACTCCGCCGAGGCAAGCCCGACGAACCCGGCCCAGGCCTCGGGCGAGACTCGGAGGCCCGGCCGGGCCACGTCCTTGGAGTCCCGGATGTGAACGGTTCCCGCGCCGGCCGCGACCTCGACGCACTGGCCGCCTTCACCACCGCTGTAGCTGCTCTTGAACCAGGCGAGGGATTCCGTGCTGTTCATAGCTCTCCCAACAACTTCTCGATGAACTCCATTGACTCCCGCGGGGTGAGAGCCTGCGACCGGATGATCCCATAGCGGGCCGCGGCGAGAACGGCCTGTTTGGGGTCGGTCTCCAGGGCGCTGGTGCCCTGGACCTCGGTGTAGACGAACCTCTTCCCGTCCTCACGGGTGACGACGGTGAACGGCCCGTCCCCACCCGCGTTCTCCGCGCAGTCGAGCGGCATGACCTGGAGCTCGACGTTCCTCCTCTGACCGATGAGGAGCAGCTGTTCCAACTGTCCGCGCAGCACCTCTCTGCCGCCGAACTTCCGCCGCAGCACCGATTCGCACATGACGAAGCTCAGCAACGGCGCGGGCCGCCGCTCGAAGATGTCCTGCCGAGCGACACGTGCGGTCACTCTCTGCTCGATGGTCTCCGCGTCGAGCGGCGGACGCCGATTGCCCACCATCGTCCGCATGTACTCCTCGGTCTGCAGCAGACCGTTGACCACCAGCGTGTCGTACGCCAGCAGCTCTATCGCCTGCTTCTCCAGCTGCGCCATCCCCTGGAAGAACGCCGGGTACTGCGCCTTCTCCAGCTGCTCCTTCCAGACGGTCAGCAGCTTGCCCGCGTCGAGTACCTCATCCGCGCGGTCGATCGCTCGCGGCGGCGGGATCCTGCGGCCCTGTTCGAACGAGGCGATGGTGGAAGCTGAGTAGCCCAGGCGCCTGCCCAACTCCTCGCGCTCCATTCCCGCGCGCACCCGCAGCGTCTTCAGGCTCTGCCCGAACGCCGCCACCACACCCTGGCCGGACTTGTCCGCCGCCACGGGCTCCGGTGTCGCGCCCGCCTGCTCTTCCGTCATCGCGCCCTGCCCCTCGTACCGGCACCGACACCCCGCGTACAAGACAGTTGCGTCAGTGCGTCACCACTGGTCACGCTACGCCACCAAGAGGAGCGTGGGAGGCATGACGAGCAACAACGACAGCCTCACCGACACCACCCAACCCCCGGGTGTCTCGCCTTACTTGGGGAGCAGGGTCTTCGCCCTGCGGTTCACCTCGACCCCCCGGGGGGCCAGGCTCGCCCGCCGGCTTGTCGCCGTCCGGCTGGACGAGTGGGGCGTGCCGTACGGGACCGGGGCCCACGACACCGTCGTGCTGGTCGCGGCCGAGCTGGCGGCGAACGCGGTGCGGCACGGACATGTGCCGGGGCGGGACTTCCGGCTGCTGCTGCGGGTGACGGAGGGGGACCGGCCGGTGGCGCGGATCGAGGTGACCGACACCCGCGCGGAGCGCGTACCGCCCCGCCCCGGCCCCCTTCCGGAGCCGGAACTCGCGGAAGGGGGCCGGGGACTGTTGCTCGTCGAAGCACTCACGGACCGCTGGGGCTGGTGCCCGAGGCCCGGGGCGCCGGGGAAGACGGTCTGGGCGGAGTGCGCCCTCACGTGAGGGGCGGGGCTAGAAGGCGCGCTCCCCTGCGTCGGCGCCCATCCCGGAGCCGGGCTTGAGGGGGGCCTTCCAGTTCCCCGTACCGGCGAAGAAGGTGGCCCCGGCGATCAGGTCGGCGTGCCCGTCGCCGTTGGCGTCCCCGACACCCGATGAGATCGGTGAAGCCACCCCAGCCGCCGCCGATCCGCGTGCGTGCCGCGAAGGTGCCGTCGCCCTTCCCGAGGTAAAGCCAGAGCACACCGGCCTTGTCCCGGGCGACGAGGTCACCGGCGGGGCCTCTGGCGAGGTTCCCGACGGCGGCGACCTCGTTGTAGACGCCCCAGCCGCCGCCGAGGCGTTTGCGCGCGGAGAAGGGGGTGGTGCTGTTCCCGGTGCCGGGGTAGAGCCACAGGACGCCGGACCTGTCGGTGGCGAGGAGGTCGGGGCGGCCGTCGCCGGTGACGTCGCTGCCGGCCGCGAGCCGGTCGTACGTCTGCCAGCCGCCACGATGCAGGTCCGGGCGGAGAGAAGCCTGTCCCGGTCGCCGGTGCCCTGGTAGAGCCAGAGGACGCCGGGGCCGTCCCGGGCGAGGATGTCGGGCGCGGTCGTGCCCGCGATGTTCCCGGCGCTTTCGAGCCGGTCGTACACTCCCCATCCGCTGCCGACCCGCCAGGCAACGGTGTTCGTCAGCGAGCCGCCCGTGGCGGTGGGCGGTTCAGGGTTCGGGGTGGGCCAGGCGGCCCAGCAGGGCGATCGCGTCGTCGACGGGCACCGGCCGGAAGAACCGCGCGTCGACCTGCTCGACCGCCTCGATCGCGCGGGGGGCCAGGGCGGCGCCGGTGTCGGTGACGCGCAGCCGTTTGGCGCGGGTGTCGGCCGGGTCGACCTCGCGCTCGACGAGTCCCTTGCCCTCCAGGGTGCGCAGGACCTGGGACGTCATCTTGACGTCGGTGCCCGCCTGGCGGGCGAGGGCCAGCTGGTTGGGGTGCTCACCCTGGGTGTTGAACCACCAGGCGCAGGCGAGCAGGACGAACTGCACGTGGGTGAGGCCGAGGGGGGCCAGGGCGGCGGCGATGTCGCGCTGCCAGCGCAGCGTGGCGTGCCACAGGAGGAATCCGGGGCTCTCGCCGGGGTCGAGGGCCATCAGCGCCGGGCCAGCTCGATCAGGGCGGCCATGGTGTCGGGCCAGTCGGCGGTGATCCCCGGGCCGATCTGCGGGCCGACCTCGTCGGCGCCGGCGCCGGTGATCTCCATGCGGTACACCACCCGCACACGGTCCCGGTCGACCGGGTCGATCCGGTGGACGGTGCGCAGCAGCAGATCGCCGAAGCGGGCCTCGTCGACGAAGAGTTCACCCTCGACGGCCTCGGCGACGCGCAGTTCCACCGGGTCGTCCCCGGGCGGCGTCATCGTGATCCGCGCGCCCACCTCGAACGGGCCGCTGATCTCGATCTTCTCGATCTCGGCGTTCCAGGTGCCCCAGTTCTCGACATCGGCCCAGAGCCGCCAGATCGCCTCGGGGGTGGCGGTGGTCTCGACGCCGTGCTCGTACTCCCACATTGCGGGCCTCCTCGATCAGATGATGTGTCCACAGATTATCTCTGCGAAGACTAAATGTCGAGCACCCCGCGCCGCTCACGTCCCGCCGCACCCCGTGCCGCCGTCCCGAGCAGCGGGACCACGGCGAACAGTTCGCCGAGCGCCCCCGTCCAGGGGACCGTCCTGGCCCCCGCGTCATGCAGGCGGTCCAGCCGAGGCCCTGGAGCACGCACGCCCCCGCGTACCACCCGGCCGCGGCGCGGAAGAACGGCAGGGCCCCCACCGGCGTCGCCCTGCAGACCGGGCTGAGTCCCGGCGCGGTCTCGCAGAACCTCGCGGGGACGAGCGAACTCGGCCAGGCGCTCCTCGGTCGGACCGCCCAGGGCGGCCGGGGGCCTGTCAGGCGGTTCGTCCCGAGCCGGGCGCGGGGCCGTCAGTCCCGAGCCGGGCGCCGGACCGTCAGGCAGAACGGGTGGCCCGCCGGGTCCAGCACGAGCCGCCACAGGTCAGGCCGGGGCTGCTCGGCGGGGACGGTCGCGCCCCACTCGACCAGGCGGGCCGCGGCCTCGTCCAGGTCGTCGACGTCGAAGTCGAGGTGCAGCTGCTGCGGGACCTCCTGGCTCGGCCAGGACGGCGGACGGTAGCCGGCGACGCGCTGGAAGCCGAGGAACAGGCCGTCCGCGCCGCACAACCCGGCGAACTCGTCGTCGGAACGGTCGGCGAGCGGGAGCCCGGTGGCCCGGTGATAGAACGCCGCCAGGGCCATCGGGTCCGCGCAGTCGAGCGTGATCGCCGTCAGTTTCATGAGCATGATCCGGGAGGCTACCCGGCGTCGCCGGAGCCGTTCCCGTCGCCCAAGTCGCCCTACTTCTCGCCCTGTTCCGGTTCCGGGACCGTCGGGCGGCCCGTCAGCGCCGCGAGCGAGTTGCGGATGTGCTCCATGTGGGAGTGGATCTCGTCCCGCGCCTCCTCGTGCTCCCGCAGCACCCGCTCCGTCTCGCGCTCGACCCGCTCCGCCTTCATCCTGGCCTCGGCGAGCAGCTCCGCCGCACGCGCCTCCGCGTCCTCCTGGCCGTGCCGGGCCTGCTCCTCCGTCTCGGCCAGGGCCCGCTGCGCCTCCGCGAGCCCCGCCTCCGCCCGGCCCGTCAGCTCCTCGTGCCGCGCGTCCAGCTCGGCGAACCGGGCCTCCGCCGCGCGCTCCGCCTCGTCCCGTACGGCCTTCTGCTCGGCCCGCTGCTCCGCCAGGAGCTCCGCCGACCGCCGCTCGGTCGCCTCGAACGCCTCCCGCGCACCCGTCCGCAGCTCGTCCGCCTCGCGGCGCGCCTCCGCCAGCAGCTCCGCCGCCCGCTCGCGAGCCGACTCCAGAGTCGTACGGGCCGCCGAGTCCGCCGCCTCGCGGACACCCTCCGCGTACGCCCGCGCCGACTCCGCCGCCTCCTGGGCCGCCGCGTCCGCCGCCTCCGCGATCGCCTGCGCCTCGGCCTCGGCGGCCCGGACGAGCTTCTCGTCCTCCTGCTCGGCGAGATGGAGGATCTGCTGCGCGGCCTCGCCCAGCGACTCGTACCGCTGCGGAGGCAGCGCCTCGACGACCTCGCGGAGCCGGGCGGCCTCCGCCTCCATCTCCTTCACGAGGACCGTGAGCCGCGCCGCCCGCTCCCAGGCGCCGTCCCGCTCCTCGGAGAGCGCGGCGAGGTGGCGGTCGACCTGCTCGGGGCGGTAACCGCGCCCCCGCCCGACGGCGAAACTCATCCCTGACGCCCCTTCCCATTCGGCCTCAAGCATCCAGGATGCTCCATCAGAACGGACAAAAGGCGCCCCACGTGCACGCACGTCGAGCGCCTTTGGTCACATCCGGCCTGCCGGTGACTACGGCACGCCCCTAGAGGAGACCGTCCCACATCTGCTCGAGCAGCACCGACCACCAGTTCTCCGGCGACGACAGCGCCGCCGGGTCCAGCATCGCCAACTGCGCCTGGAAATCGACCGTCCAGCGGCCCGCCTGCTCCGGGTTGAGCCCGAACCGCAGCCGCCACATCCTGCCCAGCAGCGCCATCGACCGCGTGAACTCCGGCAGCCCCGTGTTCACGAACTGCGGCGGCACCGACTGCCCGCCCGGACCGGCCTCCACCGGCACCGCCACGATGTGCGCGGTCCCGTACTGGACACAGATCGCCCGCCCGAAGTCCGAACCGAGCACCAGATACGAACTCGCGTCCGGCGCCGCGGGAACCTGCCGCTGCGCCGCCAGCTCCGCCAGCGTCGGCACCACCGGAATCGCCGGCTGCGCCCAGAAGAACGGACCGAAGTCCGCCGGAAGCCCCGCCCACACCAGCGTGCGCGCCACGACCTCCGGCACACCCTGCCGGGACACCGCCCGCTGGTCGAACCGGAGCACGCCCGGACCGAACGCCCCCGCCAGCTCCTGCGCGATCCCCTCCGGGGGAATCGGCGGCGCCGGCTGCACCTGCGGCAGCGGCGCCCGCACCGGAGCCGGACGCGCCGGGCCGTCCGCGACCTGGTGCAACTCGCCCTGATGGGTCAGCAGTTGCCGCATGCCCTGCTGCCGGCCCGCGTGATCACGTCCGTACGGGGCGATGCTCGTGATCCGTGCCTGCGGCCACGTCTCCCGAATCATCCGCGCGCAGTAACCACCCGGCAGCTCACAGGATTCCAGCTCCGTGTGGAGCTCGAGCACCTGCTGTGGCGGCACGTTCATCGCGCGCAGCTCATGCAGGATCTGCCACTCCGGATGCGGGGTACCCGGCGCCGAACGCCGGATGATCTGCGCCTCGGAACCGTCCGGCGCCCGGTACCGCAGCACCGCCTGATAGCCGGGACCGACCGTCGGCTGACCCGCCGGCTGCGGATAGCCGTACGCCGGAGGCACGGCACCCGGAGGTACGGGACCAGGGGCCACGGGACCCGGAGGCACGGGGCCGGGCGCGGGCGGCGGCGTGTGGCCACCGACCGGCGGCGCCGGAGCCGGCGGAGGCGGCGGACCGCCCGGACCGGGGTGGGCCAGCATCGTCGCGGCGTGCGCGATACCTCCCGCGGGCGTCCCACCCGGCACACCCGGCGGCGGCGGGGGCGGCGGCGGCGCGCCGGGACCGCCCTGGTTCGGGTGCGCCAGCATCGTCGCCGCGTGGTGCACCGGCTGCGGCGGCGTCACTGGACCCGGCGGCGCCGGCGGAGGCGGCGGACCGGGCGGACCCGGCCGCGCGGGCGGCTTGGGCCCCTCGGGCCCGAGCTGCGACACCAGTTGCGTGGGGATGTACGCGTTACCCCCCGACGACGCACCCGGCACCCCCGGAGCACCCGGCGGCGGAGGCGGCGTCGGACCCCGCCCCGCCTTCGGCGAAAGAGCGGCCTTGCTGGTCGCGGCGTCCGCGATGTCCCGTGCGCCCGGCGCCGGGGGCGCGGGCGGCGGGAGCGGCGGCGCACCCGGACCGGCCTGCGCGGGAGCCGGCGAAGCCGGGGGCGCGGGTGGAGCCGGCGGGGCCGCCGGAGCCGCGCCCGGAGCCGGGGCGGCCGGGTCGAGACGGGGAGCGATCGCGGTCGGGGGCAGCGCGCTGCCCCCCTTCATCAGGGCGGTCGGCGCGTCCGCGCCCACCGACAGCGGCGGCGTGTCCTCGTCGTCCGCCCCCGACAGCGGCGGCGCGAAGACGGTCGCGGGCAGCGGCACCGCCCCGTCCACGCCACCGGAACTCGCGTTCGCGTCCACCCACGGGCTGGACGACGCGGGCGGGGGTACGGGAGCGGGGGTGGGCGGAGCCGGGGGTGCGACCGGCGGGACCACCGGCGCGGAAACCCCCGGCGCGGGCGTCGCCGCCGGGGGACTCGCCGCCGGGACGCCGTCCATCGCGGTCGGCTCGTACGCGTCACCCGCAGCCGCCGGAGCCGGACCGGCCTCCGAAGCCGGCACCGACGAAGAAGAGGAAGAGGGAGAGGAAACCGACGACTCAGAGGAAGCCGAAGAAGCCGAAGACGCAGAGGACGCCGAAGAGGCCGACGACGCCACCGATGCCGAAGACCCCGGCTCCCCCACCGCCTCCGACGCGTCGTCCGCCGGTGCCAACGCGCTCACGCTCTCCTGCGACGCGTGCGACTCCTCCCTCGGCAACCCGATCTTGTCCGCCGCGTCCTGCAACCACTCCGGCGGACTCAGCAGGAACGACGTCTGGTTCAGATCGATCCGGGCCGCCGGGACCGCCGCCTGCGCCGGAACCTCGTCCGTCGCCCCGTACTCCTCCTCGTACCGCCGGATCACCTCACCCACCGGCAACCCCGGCCACAGCGTCGCCTCACCACTGTCCCGCGCGATCACCAGCCGCTGACGCCCGCCGTCCGACGTCGGACCACCCTCGCGGTCCTCCGCCCACACCACGAAACCCAGCTCGAACTCCCGCACCCGCACCTCACGGTGCTGATACGACGGCAGGTCGCCGTTGATCCACTCCTCGGCGCGCTCCTGCGCCTGCGCGAACGTCACCACTGCCAGCTCACTCCCCCACCGGGACCACGGGCACAGCGCGCGCGAAGCCGCCGTCCACCATCAGGTTCGCCACCGTCTCCAGCTCCGGCGGATTGCCCGCCAGACGCCCCAGAAAAGCGTCGAAATCCGCGCCGCAGGGCAGCAGCAACCGCTCCACCCGCTCGTTCACCGTCCAGCCCGCCGCCACCTCGCCGGAGTCCCGCGCATCGTCGTACACGCAGAACCACACCGAACCGACCGCCGCACCCCGCACCTTCAACGCGATCAGACCACCCTGGACGAACGCCACGCCCAGATAGTCCTTCGTCAGATGGTCACGAAGACACTTGTTCACATAGACGAGGTCATTGACCCCCGCCTCCTCACGCACCGTGAAGAACGGCTGGTCGACCAGAAGCCCCAGCTCCGCGTCGAGCGCCGCCCCCACCGGGGCACACCCGCCCGCCGCCTTCAGGAAGGAACGGTACGCCCCCGGCAGCCGATAGCCCAGATCCTCCTCGACACCCTGAAGCTGCTGCTCCGACACCGACACCAGACCCTTCGGCAGCCCGAAGTGCACCGGCCGCGTCTCCTGCAGCGGACGCGTCCCCCGCTTCGACTGGTCCACCGCCGCCGTCGCCACACCACCGTGATGACGCAACAGCGCCTTCACCTCGACCGGGATCAGCTCCATCCGCCGCGAACGCGCCACGTGATGCCAGGTCCAGCCATGCGGAGTCGCCACCGACGGAATCGTGTCCCACAGCTCATGACCCGTCGCCGCCAGCGCCGCGTTCGCCGACACGTAATCCGTCAGACGCAGCTCGTCGACACCGAAACCCTCCGGCGGATCGGCGATCTCCGCCGCCGCACGCGCGTACGGCGAGAAATCCGGATGACCATGCTCATCCACCCGCACCCCCCTCGGGTGACGGGACGCACGGACCGGATCCGGAAAATGCACGACCTGCCCGGCGTAGGCCGCGTTCGGTGGCGCGGTGTCCTGCCCGAGCCGACCTGTCGTCATGGCGGTTGCCCCCTGCATGGCGTCGCTGACTGCTTGCTACCGACAGCCGACGGCTGCGGCCGACTGATGCCGCACAGCCTATGCGCTGCCACAAGAGCCCGAACCGGACCCGAACCCGCGACGACCCACCGTGACCAACTGTCACGACGCCATGACAGGTGCACCATGATTCCGACACACCGAGGACGTGTTTCGCCGCCCCAGCTTCCCCATATGGCTCCCTATTTGGCAGGCTGTCCACGCAACTCGGGGGATTGCAAGGAGGGGAAGACCAGCACCATGCACGCAACAACGACGCCCACACAGGGTGACCCACGCCTCAACTGGAGCAGCAGCGCCGAGGCCACCCGCGCACCCTTACTGCGTCACCGCCGCGACGGAATCCTCCCCACCGTAGGAGCCGCACTCTCCGTCCGCGGCGAAACCCTCACGTGCACCGCGGGCCGCGGCGACCGGCCCCCCGTCCTGCACGCCCTCGTCCAGGACTTCCTGGACACCCTCACCAGCAGCCAGCGGGAACGCTTCACCGGCCGCTGCCCCGAAGCGATCCTGCTCTCCCGGCACCTCACCGCCACCGAGAACAACCGCTCCAAACGCGCCCAGCGCAAACCCCTCACCCACAGCGAGGCCCGCCGCTCCCTCAAGCACGCCAAACTCACCGCCCGACGCATCCGCGAGGACGGCGACCCCCTCCACGGCAGCTACGCCGCACCCTGCCGCTCCTGTACGGCGATGCTCGCCCACTTCGGAGTCCGCGCCGTCGACCCCACCACGCCTGTCGAGAACGGCTGACCACGCCCCCATGCCCGACCACCTCAACACGACCCGCTTCCCCGTCAACGTCGACGCCGCCCTCCGAGAAGCCGGCTGGCAGCCCGGCCGCTGGGACATCAGACTCGCCGAAGAATGGGCCGACACCCTCCGCGCCCACGTCTCCCCCGCCGGCCACCGGCACAGCGTCTTCCCCGCCGCCGTCGAAGCCTGGGCCGAATTCGGCGGCCTCCGCATCACCGCACCCGGCCACGGCCGGCAGATAGCACCCGCCGCCATCCACTTCGACCCACTCGCCGGACTCCACCTCTCCCGCACCCTCGCCGACCTCGGCCGCGCCCTCGACACCGAACTCGCCCCCCTCGGCGAGGAAGGCGAACACCTCGCCGTCCTCGCCGTGGACATCGAAGGCCGCGTCTACAGCCTCGACCACGCCGGCGACTGGTACCTCGGAAAAGACATCGACGCCGCGCTCTCCACCCTGATCACAGGAGCCCAGCCGACCCGCCTCACCACCGGCTAACCGGCCGACACCGTCGGCAGCACCGCCGACACCCTGAACCCACCCGCATCGGTCGGCCCCGACACGAACACACCCCCGAGCCGCAGCACCCGCTCCCGCATCCCGACAAGACCGTTCCCACCACTCGGCAGCCCCGCATCCGCCACCGCCGCGTCCGAAGGCCCGTTCTCCACCTGCATCGCGACCTCCGCCTCTCGATGCGCGAGCCGCACCACCACCTTCGCCCCCGCCGCATGCTTGTGGACGTTCGTCAACGCCTCCTGCACCACCCGGTACGCCGTCCGCTCCACTTCCGGGGCATACGAACGCGCCTCACCCCTCACCACCAGCTCCACGACCACTCCCGCCAGCCGCGACTGCTCACACAACGCCTCCACCGCGTCCAGACACGGGCCGTCCTCCGCGGCGGCCTCGGCAGCGGCGGCAGCAGCCCGCCCCACAGCGGCCAACGGCACCCCGGCAGGCGCCGCAGGAACAGCCCCCTCCCGCAGCACCCCCAACATCTCCCGCAACTCCGTCAACGCCTGCCGCCCCATGTCCCCCACCAGGGCCGCGTTCCGCACCGCCTTCTGCGGATCCTTCAACGCCACCGCCTGCAGCGCCGCCGCGTGCACCACCATCAACGACACCCGGTGCGCCACCACGTCATGCATCTCCCGCGCGATCCGCGTCCGCTCCTCCTGCCGCGCCCACTGCGCCCGCTGCTCGGCCCGGTCCGCCAGCAGCGACAGCTCCTGCTCCAGACTGTCCGCCCGCTCCCGCAGGCTCTCCATGAGCCGGCGGCGGGCCCCTATGTACAGACCGAAGAGCACCGGGGGCGCGTTGAGCCCGAGCGTCATGAAGAGCGAGACGCTCGGTACGTACCAGCCGCTCGGGTCGATGTCCGACGGCCCCTCGTCGACCTGGGCGACGTCCTGCCGCATCCGCGCCACGGTCACGACGAACACGGCGAGCGTCGACATCCCGGCGAGCACGGCGGTGACCCGCCGGGGCACCTCGGAGGCGGCGAGCGAGTACAGCCCGACGATCCCCATGAGGAAGCCCATCTCGGCGGGCGCGACGGCGATCGACACGAGCACGACGGCGATGGGCCAGCGGCGCCGGACGAGCAGCACGGACCCGACGAGCAACCCGAACACCACCCCCAGCGGCACCGGCAGCGAAGCCTTGTCGGCGAACCCGATCCCCTCGACGGCGCACTCCAGCGCGGACACGACCGCCAGCCCGACATCGAGCACGGCGCTCCGCCGTCTCCCCCACCACCAACTCCCGACGCCCCCAGCGTCCCGGTCTGCCCCCGTCGCGGTCATACCCACCACCCTACGACCGGCCCCCCACGTCAACGCGGCACACGCCAGCCCCTCGCCCGAAGACGGTCCTGATCGAAGGATGGTGGAACGGAAACGTGGCACGGGCCCAAACACGTCTCCGGTAAGGTCTGAGCAGCTGTCCCCCGTGGTGTAACTGGCAGCACACTGGTTTTTGGTACCAGCAGGACAAGGTTCGAATCCTTGCGGGGGAGCCACAGCACACGAGGTCTCGGTTCGGGTCCTGACCGCCATGGTCAGGACCCGCACTCATATCCGGCCCACCGCCCCCCGGTATCCTTCGTGCGTCCACCACCCAAAGCCGAAGGGCATTCCCGTGAGCGCCAACCGCCCGGCAGCCGTCGTCGTCCTCGCAGCGGGTGAGGGCACCCGCATGAAGTCGAAGACCCCCAAGGTCCTGCACGAGATCGCCGGGCGTTCGCTCGTCGGACATGTCGTGTCCGCCGCCCGGGAGCTGGAGCCCGAGCACCTCGTCGTGGTCGTCGGGCACGCCCGGGAGCAGGTGAAGGGGCATCTCGACGAGCACTACGCCGGGACCCGGACCGCCGTCCAGGAGGAGCAGAACGGCACCGGGCACGCGGTGCGGATGGCGCTGGAGGAGCTGGGTTCGGCGCCCGAGGGGACCGTCGTCGTCGTCTGTGGTGACACTCCGCTGCTGTCCGGGGAGACGCTGAAGGCGCTGGCCGGTACGCACGCGGCCGACGGCAACGCCGTGACCGTGCTGACGGCCGAGGTGCCGGACTCCACCGGGTACGGGCGGATCGTCAGGGACGACTCCGGCGCCGTCACCGCGATCGTCGAGCACAAGGACGCCTCCGCGGCGCAGCTCGCGATCCGGGAGATCAACTCCGGGGTGTTCGCCTTCGACGGGAAGCTGCTCGCGGAGGCGATCAAGCAGCTTCGTACGGACAACAGCCAGGGCGAGGAGTACCTCACCGACGTGCTGTCGATCCTGCGTGAGGCGGGTCACCGGGTCGGGGCGTCGGTCGCCGGCGACCACCGGGAGATCCTCGGGATCAACAACCGGGTGCAGCTCGCGGAGGCGCGCGCCCTGCTGAACCGGCGTCTGCTGGAGCGGGCGATGACGGCCGGTGTGACGGTTCTGGACCCGGCTTCGGTGCTGGTGGACGTCACGGTGACGTTCGAGCCGGATGCCGTGATCCACCCCGGTACGCAGCTGCTCGGGGCGACGCACATCGGTGAGGACGCCGAGGTGGGGCCGAACACGCGGCTGACGGACACGACGGTGGGCAAGGGCGCCCGGGTGGACAACACCGTGGCGTACTCGGCCGTGATCGGTGAGAGCGCGTCGGTGGGCCCGTTCGCGTATCTGCGTCCGGGGACGAGGCTCGGCAAGAAGGCCAAGGCCGGTACGTACGTGGAGATGAAGAACGCGTCGATCGGCGAGGGGACGAAGGTCCCCCATCTGTCGTACGTGGGTGACGCGACGATCGGCGAGTACACGAACATCGGCGCGGCGAGCGTGTTCGTGAACTACGACGGTGAGGCGAAGCACCACACCACGATCGGCTCTCACTGCCGTACGGGTTCGGACAACATGTTTGTGGCTCCCATCACGATCGGGGACGGGGCGTACACCGCGGCGGGGTCGGTGATCACGAAGGACGTGCCGGCCGGTTCGCTGGCCGTGGCCCGGGGCCAGCAGCGGAATATCGAGGGTTGGGTGGCCCGGAAGCGGCCCGGCAGTGCTGCCGCGCAGGCCGCTCAGGCCGCCTCTGAGGAGTCCGCCGGCGAAAGCTGACCGGAAACGGGTGCGTCGAACTCGGCGTACCGTGATACGTGCACACAAATTCGGCTGGCACGCACATGCGCTCGACGGGCGTGGGACCGCGGCCAGAGAACACGTCTGAGGAGACAGTGCTGTGACCGGGATCAAGACGACCGGCGAGAAGAAGCTGATGCTCTTCTCCGGCCGCGCCCACCCCGAGCTGGCCGAGGAGGTCGCGCACCAGCTGGGTGTCGGTCTCGTTCCGACCAAGGCGTTCGACTTCGCCAACGGTGAGATCTACGTCCGCTTCCAGGAGTCGGCGCGCGGCGCGGACTGCTTCTTGATCCAGAGCCACACGGCTCCGATCAACAAGTGGATCATGGAGCAGTTGATCATGATCGATGCTCTGAAGCGGGCTTCGGCCCGGAGCATCACCGTGATCATCCCGTCGTACGGCTATGCCCGTCAGGACAAGAAGCACCGCGGCCGTGAGCCGATCTCGGCGCGTCTGGTGGCGGACCTGCTGAAGACGGCGGGTGCGCACCGGATCCTGACCGTGGACCTGCACACGGACCAGATCCAGGGCTTCTTCGACGGTCCGGTGGACCATCTGTCGGCCCTGTCGGTCCTGGCGGACTACGTGGGCGCGAAGGTCGACCGCGCGAAGCTGACGATCGTCTCTCCGGACGCGGGTCGTGTGCGGGTCGCCGACCGCTGGTGCGACCGCCTGGACGCGCCGCTGGCGATCGTGCACAAGCGTCGTGACAAGGACGTCGCCAATCAGGTGACCGTGCACGAGGTCGTCGGTGACGTGAAGGGCCGCGTGTGTGTCCTGGTCGACGACATGGTGGACACGGGTGGCACGATCTGCGCCGCGGCCGACGCGCTGTTCGCGCACGGCGCGGAGGACGTCATCGTGACGGCCACGCACGGCATCCTGTCGGGTCCGGCGGCTGACCGGCTGAAGAACTCCAAGGTCAGCGAGTTCGTGTTCACGGACACGCTGCCGGTGCCGGGCGCCCTCGAGCTGGACAAGATCACGGTGCTGTCGATCGCGCCGACGATCGCGCGCGCGGTGCGTGAGGTCTTCGAGGACGGTTCGGTGACGAGCCTCTTCGAGGAGCACTGAGACTCCCGGTAGACGCGTGTGAGGGCCGTTCCCCGTTCGGGGGAGCGGCCCTCCGTCGTGTTTGGGTGATCGAATTGGGTGGTAGGGGGGACGGCCGGTAGACTGCCGTAGTTGCTCGGCGAGGGAGGCCGTGCCCGTACGGGTGTACAGGGTCACGGCGGTCCGTTATCGACGCGCTCTTCGTAGCAGGCCATTGCCAGTCGTGGCCGGGTGACCACTTTGTTCGTCACCTTTCTACGAGGAGTGCACCATGTCCGAGATCAAGCTCGCCGCTGCCGTCCGTACCGACTTCGGCAAGGGTGCCGCCCGTGCGGTCCGCCGTGCCGGCCAGGTTCCCGCCGTCGTCTACGGCCACGGTGCCGAGCCGGCGCACGTGACCCTTCCGGCCCACGACCTGGCCCTGGCGCTGCGCACGCCGAACGTCCTGCTGTCCCTGGAGGTCGACGGCAAGACCGAGCTCGCGATCCCGAAGGCCGTCCAGCGTGACGCCATCAAGGGCTTCCTGATCCACGTCGACCTGCTCCTCGTGCGTCGTGGCGAGAAGGTCACCGTCGAGGTCGTCGTCGAGACCGAGGGCGACCTGGCCCCGGGCAGCTTCCTGGTCGAGAACGTGCTGAACACGCTTTCCGTCGAGACCGAGGCCACGCACATCCCGACCTCCGTCACCGTCTCCATCGAGGGCCTGGAGGCCGGTGCCTCCATCCTCGCCAAGGACATCGAGCTGCCGGCCGGCACCACCCTGGTGACCGACCCCGACGCCGTCGTCATCCAGATCCTGGCCGCGCAGGCCGAGGAGCCGGCCGCCGACGCCGAGACCGAGGGTGCCGAGGCCTGAGCCTCCGGCTCTGCCTGGCAGGCTTCTGCCTGACGTGACGGGGTGACGGGCCGTACGGGCCCGTCGCCCCGTTTCTCTTGTACGGATACTTCCCTGGTACGGATACGAGGAGACCTGACGCTCATGACGGACGACGCGAACGCCCCCTGGCTGATCGTCGGCCTCGGCAACCCGGGGCCCGAGTACGCGGCCAACCGCCACAACATCGGCTTCATGGTGGTGGACCTGCTCGCCGACCGGATGCGGGGTTCGTTCAAGCGGGCGCAGAAGGCGCAGGCGCAGGTCGTGGAGGGCCGGATGGGGCCTCCGGGGCCGTCGAGCCGGCGGGTGATCCTGGTGAAGCCGATGTCGTACATGAACCTGTCGGGCGGTCCGGTGACGGCGTTGCGCGACTTCTACAAGGTGCCGACGGCGCGGGTGGTGGCGGTTCATGACGAGCTGGACATCGACTACGGGGTGCTGCGGCTGAAGCTGGGCGGCGGCGACAACGGGCACAACGGGCTGAAGTCGATGACGAAGGCGATGGGTGCGGAGTATCACCGGGTGCGGTGCGGGATCGGGCGTCCGCCGGGCCGGATGCAGGTCGCGGACTTCGTTCTGAAGGACTTCTCGTCGGCGGAGCGCAAGGATCTGGACTGGTTCGTGGACCGGGCGGCGGATTCGGTGGAGTGCCTGGTGGCGGAAGGTCTGGAGCGGGCCCAGTCGGCGTACAACTCGTAGGGTCGCGGGGCCTGGCGCTCGGACCGTACGACTGTACGATCGCGGGTCATGACGCACGTCCGTACCGCCGCCATGGCCCTGGTCGCCCTGCTCCTCGTCGTCGCGGGCGCGTGGGCTTCGTGGAACTCCGCCCAGCACGTTCTGCTGGGCAAGGGGCGTGAGCACGGGACGCTGACGGTGACGGACTGTACGGACGAGACGTGCAGCGGGCGTTACGCGCCGGAGGATCCGTCGTCGACGCGGCGGACGCTGATGGTCGCGCGTTCGGTGGCGGCCGAGGAGGGCGCGACGATCCCGGTGGTGGTGAAGCCGGGGACGGACGAGGGTGTGCGGACGGGCTGGGGCGGCGGGTTGCACGCGTGGCTGCCGCTGGGCGGGGCGTTGCTGCTGGCGGCGCCGTTGGTGGGCGGTGGGATGCGGCTGCCGCGGACGGCGTGGTCGCTGGCGGGGGCCGGTGGGGCGGTGCTGGTGGCGGCGTTCTTCGCGCTCTGAGGGGCCAGTTGGTCGGGTGCCGTCCCGTTTGGGCCGTATTCCGGGCGGGATTGTTATCGACCTCTGCCTTAAAGCCGGCTTAAGGCGATGGATAGGCTGCCCCAGCCACCTCCCACGGCATCCTCATCCCACAGATGGACGACTGCACATGCGACGCTCCCTCATTCCCGCCGCCGCACTTGTCGCGGCCATGGCGGGTTCTCTGGCGCTGGCCCCCGCCTCCTTCGCGTCGGACGGCTCCCACACCTACCCGCTGCACCAGCCGACGCCGATCGTCGCGTCGGACGCGCCGCACGACGGTGACTGCCCGACGGTTCCGGCCGACAAGGACGGCTGGCACTTCGTCATTCCCGGTAAGGGCGTGGAGTTCACCAAGCTGACGGTGACCTTCGAGCCGGGCGGCGAGCAGGTCATCACGACCTTCGGTCCGCCGGACGCCAAGCACGCGTACGTGGCCTCCGCTCCGGGCGCGAAGCTGGTCTCGGCCGAGGCCGAGGTCGACGGCGTGATCAAGCAGGGCTGGTTCAACCTGTCCCACACCTGCGTGGCCGAGAGCGGCGGCACGACCGGCGAGCAGACCACGGGTGGTTCGACCACCGGCGAGCAGACCACCGGCGGCTCCACCACCGGCGAGCAGACCACCGGCGGTTCGACCACCGGCGAGCAGACGACCGGCGGTTCCACCACGGGCGAGACCACCGCCACGGGTGGCTCCACCACGGGAGAGACGACCACCACCGGCGGTTCCGCCACCGGCGAGACCACCGCCACCGGTGGCTCCACCACGGGCGAGACCACCGCCACCGGTGGCTCCACGACGGGTGAGACGACCGCCACCGGCGGTTCCACGTCCGGTGGTTCGACCTCGGGTGAGACCTCCACGGGTGGCGCCGCCACCGGTGGCACGGACGCCAAGGGCGGCGAGGGCAACCTCGCCGAGACCGGCTCCAGCGCCCCGGTCGGCATCCTCGCCGCCGCGGCCCTGGCTCTCGCGGCCGCCGGCGCGGTCCTGGTGACCCGCCGTCGCAAGGCCCAGCAGGGCTGACAGCGTTCATGACGGAGCCCCCGCCGGATCGCCCGGCGGGGGCTCTGTCGTGTGTACGGGGCCGTGTGTACGGACGGGGTGTCAGCCGGTGTTGCGGAGGCCCGCCGCCACGCCGTTCACGGTGAGGAGCAGGGCCCGCGCGAGCAACGGGTCCGGATCCTGGCCGCGTTCGGCGTCCGCGCGCTGACGGGCGAGGAGCGCGACCTGGAGGTAGGAGATGGGGTCCAGGTAGGCGTCGCGGATGGCGAAGGTCTGCTGGAGGACGGGGTTGGAGTCGAGGAGCTTCTCGCCGCCGGTGACCTTGAGGACTTCGGCGACCGTCAGGGCGTGTTCGGCCTCGATGGTGTCGAAGACGTGCTTGAGGTGGTCGGGGACCAGGGTCTCGACGTAGTGGCGGGCGATCCGCAGGTCGGTCTTGGCGAGCGTCATCTCGACGTTGGACAGGAAGTTGCGGAAGAAGTGCCAGCGCTCGTACATCTCGCCGAGGACTCCGTCGAGGCCGCCCTCACGGAGGGCCTTGAGGCCGGAGCCGACGCCGAACCAGCCGGGGACGATCTGCCGCGACTGGGTCCAGCCGAAGACCCACGGGATGGCCCGCAGTCCGTCGAGCGAGACGCCCGAGCCGGGGCGGCGGGAGGGCCGCGAGCCCAGGTGCAGGTCGGCGAGCTGGTCGACGGGCGTGGAGGCCAGGAAGTACGTCGGCAGGTCGGGGTCCTCGACGAGCCTGCGGTACGCGGTGTGGGCGGCGTCCGAGACG
Organism: Streptomyces sp. NPDC034084; assembly: GCF_055575535.1. Classification (NCBI taxonomy): domain Bacteria; kingdom Bacillati; phylum Actinomycetota; class Actinomycetes; order Kitasatosporales; family Streptomycetaceae; genus Streptomyces; species Streptomyces sp. NPDC034084. The sequence goes on along the minus strand of NZ_JBVISK010000008.1, from coordinate 223,932 downwards.
GTGTCCATGGCCGCGTCCCAGCGGGCGAGGGCCTCGTCGGACTGGCGCGGGGCGGTGTGCAGGGCGGAGGCCTGGAGGGTGGCGGCGACCGTCAGTTCCAGGTTCTCCCTGGCGAGGGAGGGGATGAGGTACTTGTCGGAGATGACCTCGCCCTGCTCGGTCACCTTGATCTCGCCCTCCAGGGTGCCCCAGGGCTGGGCGAGGATCGCGTCGTGCGAGGGGCCGCCGCCGCGGCCGACGGTGCCGCCGCGGCCGTGGAAGAGCCGGAGCCGGACGCCGTACCGGTGGGCGACGTCGCGGAGGCGGCGCTGGGCGCGGTGGATCTCCCACTGGGAGGTGGTGATGCCGCCGAACTTGGAGGAGTCGGAGTAGCCGAGCATGACCTCCTGGACGTCGCCGCGGAGCGAGACGAGGCGCCGGTAGGAGGGGTCGGCGAGCATGTCGTCGAGGATGACGTCGGCGGCCTTGAGCTCGTCGGTGGTCTCCAGGAGCGGCACGATGCCGATCTTGGCCCAGCCGCCGTGCAGGTCGATGAGGCCGGCCTCGCGGGCGAGGACGGCGGCGGCGAAGACGTCGTCGGCGCCCTGGCACATCGAGATGATGTAGGACTCGATGACCTCCGGGCCGAAGCGCTCGAAGGCCTCCTTGATGGTGTGGAAGACGCCGAGGGTCTTCTCGCCGGCGGCGTCCAGCGGGGCCGGGGTCGGGGCGAGCGGGCGGCGCGAGCGCAGTTCCTTGGCGAGCAGCTTCTGCCGGTAGTCGCGGGGCATGTCCGCGTAGCGCCAGGACTCCTCGCCGAGGCGGTCGAAGAGCTGGCCGAGGGCGTGGTGGTGGGCTTCGGCGTGCTCGCGGACGTCCATGGTGGCGAGCTGGAGGCCGAAGGCGGAGAGGGTGCGGATGACCCGGTCCATGCGGCCGTCGGCGAAGAGGGCCCCGCGGTGCTCGCGCAGGGAGGTCTGGATGAGGGTGAGGTCGCGGATGAGTTCGGCGGTGCCGAGGTAGTCGCGGCCGTCCTGGTGGGGGGTGCCGTGGGCGAGGCGCTCGCGGGTGTTGACGAGCTTCTGCCGGATGCAGGTGGCCTTGAGCCGGTACGGCTCCTCGGCGTTGAGGCGCTTGTAGCGGGGGCTGATCTCGGGGAGGAGTTCCAGGTCGCGCTGGAGGGAGTCCAGGAGTTCCTGGGTGGCTCCGGTGTAGCGGATGGAGTTGGAGAGCAGGCCGCGGAGGAAGTCGACGAGTTCGAGGGCGTCGGTGATGCCGTGCTCGTGCTGGAGGATCAGGACGTCCCAGGTCACCTGGGGGGTGACGTTGGGGTTGCCGTCGCGGTCGCCGCCGATCCAGGTGCCGAAGGTGAGCGGGCGGGTGCCGGCGGGCAGCTCGAAGCCGACGCGCTCGAGTTCGGCGGCGAGGTCCTCCAGGACGTCGCCGACGGCGCCGGCGTGCAGCTCGTCGAGGTAGTAGATGGCGTTGCGGGCCTCGTCGGCGGGCTCGGGGCGGACGACCCGGAGTTCGTCGGTCTGCCAGATGAGGTCGATGTTCTCGGCGAGCCGCAGGTCGGTGCGGCGCCGGTCGGTCTGGGCGACCGGGGTCTCCAGGAGGGCGGCGATGCGGCGGAGCTTGTTGAGGACGGAGCGGCGGGCGGCTTCGGTGGGGTGGGCGGTGAAGACGGGCCGGACGTTGAGGTTCTTGACCGTCTGGCGGACGTGTTCGGGGTCGCCGTCCTTGAGCATGTCGGCGGTGCGGGCGAGGAGGCCGCCTTCGGCGGCGCGCTTCTCGCGCATCTCGCGGCCGCGGTGGACCTGCTCGGTGACGTTGGCGAGGTGGAAATAGGTGGAGAAGGCACGCACGAGCTTGGCGGCCGTCTCGAGTTCGACGCCCTGGAGCAGCGCGGCGGCGGCCTCGCCGTCCTCGCGGGTGAGGCTGCGGACCTTCTCGACGAGGTCGAGGAGTTCGTGGCCCTCCTGGCGGACGAGTGTCTCGCCGAGGAGATCGCCCAGTCGGCGGATGTCGGCGCGCAGCTCGGTGCTGGCGGTGGGGGTCTGGTCGGCACTGCTCACAGGTGCGGCTCCTTGCAGTGTTTGAGCACGTCTGGAGGGGTACTGGAGGCTTGCGGACCGCGCTGTCCGACGCACCCAGGATAGGTGTCCACATGCTGGGCGGCGGGCAGGGCCCTGCTTGTGCCCTCTTGCCGCGCGCCACGGCGCTGCCATACTTACGACGCCGTAGGTTACGGAGGCGTAGCCACGTATGCGTTCTTCGACGCGTTTCCCCCTTCCTCTCACCCTCCAGGGACATCCATGACCATGAGCCCCCAGATGACTCCGCCGGCCGAGGCGCCCGGTGAGGCGCTGCCCTCCGCCACGCTGGGCGGGGACAGCAAGCGTTCGATCGAGCAGATCACCCTGCTGCTGTTCATCACGGTGCCGTTCCTGGCGCTGCTGGCGGCGGTGCCGCTGGCCTGGGGGTGGGGGGTGAGCTGGCTGGATCTGGGGTTGATGGTGGCGATGTACTACATCGGCTGCCACGGGATCACGATCGGTTTCCACCGGTACTTCACGCATGGTTCGTTCAAGGCGAAGCGGCCGTTGCGGATCGCGCTGGCGGTCATGGGTTCGCTCGCGGTGGAGGGGCCGCTGGTCCGGTGGGTGGCGGATCACCGCAAGCACCACAAGTTCTCGGACGCGGAGGGTGACCCGCACTCGCCGTGGCGGTTCGGTGAGACGGTGCCGGCGCTGATGAAGGGCCTGTGGTGGGCGCACATCGGCTGGATGTTCGACGAGGAGCAGACGCCTCAGCAGAAGTACGCCCCGGATCTGATCAAGGATCCGGCCATTCGGGCGATCTCGCGGCAGTTCGTGCTGTGGACGGTGGTGTCGCTGGCGATCCCGCCGCTGGTGGGCGGTCTGGTGACGTGGTCGTGGTGGGGGGCGTTCACGGCGTTCTTCTGGGGGTCGCTGGTGCGGGTGGCGCTGCTGCACCATGTGACCTGGTCGATCAACTCGATCTGTCACGCGGTGGGCAAGCGTCCGTTCAAGTCGCGTGACCGCTCGGGCAACGTGTGGTGGCTGGCGGTGCTGTCCTGCGGCGAGTCGTGGCACAACCTGCACCACGCGGACCCGACGTCGGCGCGGCACGGGGTGCTGCGCGGCCAGGTCGACTCCAGTGCGCGGCTGATCCGCTGGTTCGAGCAGGCGGGCTGGGCGTACGACGTGCGCTGGCCGGCGAAGGAGCGCATCGAAGCCCGCCGCCAGAGCGCGTCCGCAGACGCGGCATGATGGAAGACGTGGCGATCGACGGCAGGACCAGCGGTACGGGCAGCGGCGAGCAGAAGCCCCGGCGTGGGCGCCGGGTGCGGATGACGGGCGCGGAGCGCCGGGAGCAGCTGCTCGACATCGGTCGCACACTCTTCGCGGAGAAGGGTTTCGAGGGCACGTCGGTGGAGGAGATCGCGGCGAAGGCCGGGGTCTCCAAGCCGGTGGTGTACGAGCATTTCGGAGGCAAGGAGGGGCTGTACGCGGTGGTGGTCGACCGGGAGATGCGGCAGCTCCTGGACGGGGTGACGGGGGCGCTGACGGCGGGGCATCCGCGGGAGCTTCTGGAGCAGGCGGCGTTCGCGCTGCTCGACTACATCGAGAACTACACGGACGGTTTCCGGATTCTCGTACGGGATTCGCCGGTGGCGCAGTCGACGGGCACGTTCGCGTCGCTGATCAGTGACATCGCCACGCAGGTGGAGGACATCCTGGGTCTGGAGTTCAAGGCCCGTGGTTTCGACCCGAAGCTGGCGCCGCTGTACGCGCAGGCGCTGGTGGGCAGTGTGGCGCTGACGGGTCAGTGGTGGCTGGACGTCCGCAAGCCGAAGAAGGCGGAGGTCGCGGCGCATCTGGTGAACCTGGCGTGGCACGGGCTGGACGGTCTGGAGCAGAAGCCGCGGCTGATCGGGCACCGGAAGAGCTGACGGAGTGCGGAAACCGTTCGACCTCCGCTGATCGTTCGGGAGTACACTCCTCCCCACATCCGGGGGGGGTGTTCGCCCTCCGTGCGTGCCCGTGTCCGTGGCCGTGCGGGGGCGCCGCGGACCCCCCGTTCCGGTCCTTGGTTCTCACGTTCCCCAGGGGGGGATCTTTTGCGTTCCGCATTCTCCGGGCGTGCTCGTCGTGTCACCACCTGCACCGCGCTCGCCCTGTCCGCCGGCATGCTGCTGGCGTCGCCCGCCGTGGCCGAGCCGGCGTCCCGGCCGCCGCGGCCCGTCGTGGAGCAGCCGCAGAGCGCTGACACGACGACGCCGAAGCTGGACATGTCGCAGCCGGCGGTCGGGGCGGGCGCGGCCCGTGCCGCCGAGGCGACGGCCGTCGTGCCGGCCCGTTTCGACGTGGACGGTGACGGCAGGACCGATCTGATCCACCGCAAGCAGGACGGCCGGACGTACGTCGCGCCGAGCGGCGGGGCGGCGGCCACCAAGTTCACGGCCGCCGACTCGCTCGTGAACCAGAACCTCGACCTCGTTCCGCTGGGGGACCAGGACGGTTCGGGCAAGCCCGAGGTGCTCGCGGTCTCCCGGCACGGCGTGCTCCGGCTGTACGCGGAGGCGACCATGACCTCCGGCTCGCCGGCGTGGTCGGGCAACGGCTGGAACATCTACAACAAGGTGTTCTCGCCCGGTGACATCAGCGGTGACGGCAGGGCCGATCTGCTGGCCCGCCAGTACAACGGCGAGCTGTACTACTACCGGGCGACCGGTGTGCCGTCGGCGCCGTTCGCCGGGCGTGCGAAGGTCGGTGCCGGCTGGGGCGCGTACGACCAGCTCGTGGGTGTCGGTGACAACAGTGGCGACGGCTTCGGTGACGTCGTGGCCCGCGCCACGGACGGGCGGCTGTACTTCTACGGCAGCACGGGCGACCCGGCGGCGCCGTTCAAGCCGCGCAAGGAGCTCGGCAAGGGCTGGAACACGTACAACCAGATCGTCGCCCCCGACGACCGCAACGGCGACGGCAAGGCCGATCTGCTCGGCCGTGACGCGGCCGGTGCGCTCTGGGCCTACAGCGGTCTCGGCGACGGCTCGTACTCGGCGCCGGTGAAGCTCTCCGGCAGCTGGCTCAGCGTGGACCAGTTCGCCGGGGCGGGCAACATCCCCTCCGCCGGCCGGAGCGGGTTCCTCGGCCGCGACAGGGCGGGGACGCTCTTCTGGTACGGCGACCAGAACAACGGCAAGATCACCGCCCGCGCCCAGTGGGGCGTCACCGGCAGCTGGGCCGGCGCGCAGCTCGCGTACGTCTCCGCCCTGGACGAGGGCGCGTTCGCCGACCTCCTGGAGGTCTACCAGGGTCGTCTCCTCAACAACGACCGGGACCTCGGCGGCGGCTGGCAGATCTACAACCTGCTCGTCGGTCCCGGCGACCTGAGCGGCGACGGCAAGGGCGACCTGCTGGCCCGTGACACCTCCGGCGTCCTGTGGCTGTACCGGGGCAACGGGGCGGGCACGGGCTTCGCCTCGCGGATCAAGGTCGGTGCGGGCTGGGGCGCGTACAACCGGATCCTCGGCGCGGGTGACTTCTCGGGCGACGGCCGTGCGGACGTCCTGGTCCGCGACGGCTCGGGGAACCTGTACCTGTACAAGGGCACCGGTTCCGCGACCGCTCCGTTCGCCGGGCGGGTGAGGATCGGCACGGGCTGGGGCACGTACGACAAGCTGGCGGCGCCGGGCGACCTGAACGGCGACGGGAAGGCCGACCTGCTCGCGGTGAACGCGGCGGGCGACCTGTACCGGTACCTGGGGACGGGCACCAGCGCCGCGATCACCCCCCGGGTCGAGATCGGCCACGGCTTCCAGACCTACACCACCCTGTACTGACGGGTCCGCGGGCGCCCCGCACCGGAGTTCCGGTGCGGGGCGCCCGCGCGTGGGCCACCCGCGTGAGTAGACTCCTGTCCACACATCCGGGGGGGGTGTTCCTGTTCCCGGACGAAGCCGTCTTCCTGTGCCCCCGGGCACGCGCCGACGCCGTCCGAACCCGTGCGAGCCCCCCCGACCGGCTCCTGTCGAACCTCTGGTCCCTGGGGGGATCTCTTGCTCTTCCCGCACTCCACGCGCGCGCGTCGTGTCGCCGCCTGCACCGCGCTCGTGCTCTCCGCCGGCCTGCTCCTCGCGGGCCCGGCCTCCGCCGGCACTCCGGCGCCGCGCCCGGCCGCCGAGAAGCCGGTCACCGTCTTCACCCCGCCGCCGCTGACGCGTCCGGGAAGCGTCGCGGCCCGTCAGGGCGCGGAGGCGGCCGCCGGGGTCGGCGCGTCTCCGCAGCTGTCGGACTTCGACGGTGACGGCAGCGGCGACCTGATCTACCGCGACGTGGACGGCCAGGTCTACCTGTCCATGACGTCGGGCGGGGGCGGCCGGCTGGGGTCGGCCCCGGTCTACCCGAAGGACGTCGTCCCGATCGGCAACCAGGACGGGAACGCCAGCGGCCCCGAGGTCCTGACGCTCTCGCAGCAGGGTGTGCTCAGTCTGTACGCGGACGTCACGCCGCCCGGCGACGCCGCGAAGGTCGTCTGGCGGGGCTACGGCTGGGGCGTCTACAACAAGCTGGTCGCGCCGGGAGACGTGAACGACGACGGCCGCGCGGACCTGGTGGCCCGCGACCACGACGGCGTCCTGTGGCTGTACTACGCGACCGGCAGCCGCACGGCGCCGTTCGCCTCCCGGGTGCGGCTCGGCGGCGGCTGGAACACCTACGACCAGCTCTTCGGCATCGGTGACGACAACGGCGACGGCTGGGCGGACCTCCTCGGCCGCGACACCGCCGGCACCCTGTGGTTCTACGCCGGTACGGGCGACAAGACCAGGCCGTTCGCCACGAGCAGGGCCGTCGGCGGCGGCTGGGGCGCCTACAACCAGATCTTCCCCGTCGGCGACGACAACGGCGACGGCAACGGCGAGCTGATCGCCCGCGACCTGAAGGGCACGCTCTGGTACTACACCGGCAAGGGCGACGGCACCCTCGCGGCCCGTCAGCAGATCAGCGCCACGGGCGAGTGGGAGAGCGTCCCGCAGTTCGGCGGCGCGGGCAACAACCCGGTCATGGGCAACAAGGAGGGCGTCTTCGCGCGGGACTCCTCGGGCACGATGTTCTGGTACAGCGCCAGGACCAACGGCACGCTCGCCCAGCGCAGCCAGTACGGCGACACGGGCGGCTGGCGGGGGGCCGTCTGGTCGCACCTTTCGTCGATGGACGCGGACGGCTCGTCCGACCTCGCGGAGGTCTACCAGGGCCGCCTCTCCATCGACAACACCCCCATCGGCAGCGGCTGGGGCATCTACGACACGATCGTCGGCCCCGGTGACCTGTCCGGTGACGGCAAGGGCGACCTGCTCGCCCGCGACCGCTCCGGCAACCTCTACCTGTACCAGGGCAACGGCTCCGGCTCCGCCCTCGCCGCCCGGATCAACGTCGGCAGCGGCTGGGGCGCGTACAACAAGCTCCTCGGCGCGGGCGACCACACCGGCGACGGCCGCCCGGACCTGGTGGCCCGGACCTCCGGCGGTGACCTGTACCTGTACGCGGGCACCGGCAACGCCACCACGCCGTTCAAGGCGCGGGTGAGGATCGGCACCGGCTGGAACACGTACGCCAAGCTGGTCGCCCCCGGTGACCTCAACGCCGACGGCAAGGCCGACCTCCTCGGCATCACCTCCGGCGGCGACCTCTACCGCTACCTGAACACCACGCCGGGCGCGTTCGCCCCGCGGGCCGGGCTCGGCGGCGGCTGGGGGATCTACGACGCCGTCCAGTGACGGCCTGATGTGCCGACGCGCGCCCCGCACCGGGATTCCGGTGCGGGGCGCGCGCCGTTCACGCCTTCTTGCGGGCGACCGCGAAGAGGCGGCGGAAGGGGAAGACCGTGCCGTGCGGGCCGGGCGGGTAGGCCTCGCGCAGGAGCGCGCGGTACTGGGCCAGGAAGGCGTCGGCGGCCTCCTGGTCGTCGCCCAGGGTGGTGAGGACGGGCCGCAGGGCGGTGCCCTTCACCCAGTCGAGGACGGGGTCCTCGCCCTGGAGCAGCTGGCAGTACGTGGTCTCCCAGACGTCCGTCTCGCAGCCGAGGTCGGTGAGGCGGGTGAGGTAGTCGGCGGTGTCGAGGATGTGGACGAAGCGGCGGCCCTGGTCGCCGAGGCGGGGGCGCCACTCGGGGGTGTCGCAGAGCTCGCCGAGCAGGGCGTGGCTGGGTGAGGTGAAGTTGCCGGGGACCTGGAAGGCGAGGGTGCCGCCGGGGCGGAGGCCGTCGATCCAGGCGGCGAAGGACTCGGGATGGTTGGGCACCCACTGGAGGGCGGCGTTGGAGACGATGAGGTCGTAGGGCTCGTCGGGGACCCAGTGGGCGGCGTCGGCGGGCCGGAAGTCGAGCCAGCCGCCGCCCCGGGTGGTGCCCGCCCAGTCCTTCTCGGCGGTCTCCAGCATCTCGGGCGAGAGGTCGAACCCGGTGATGTGGGCGTCGGTCCACCGGTCGGCGAGGAGGGCCGTCACATTGCCGGGTCCGCAGCCGAGGTCGGCGATGCGGGCGGGCCGGTCCTGGGCGGGCAACTGCGGTATTCGGGCGAGGAGATCGAGGAACGGGCGGGTGCGGTGGCCGGAGTGGCGGAGGTATTGCTGCGGATCCCAGGTCGGTGCGGCGGATGGGACGGAATGCATGTTCGAAGCCCCCTTGCTGGCACGAGTTGCCGAAGCGGAACGGCGTTCCGGCCGGTCCCTTCCCCATAGTCCAGGAAAATATATCTCGTTATCAAGATGCTTGAGGTCGAGAAACTCGAATACAAGAGACTTTATGTCAACAGACCCTTTACACTGATCGTCATGGAGGACGAGGTCGACCGACTGGTCGCAGCATGGCGCCGTGAGCGCCCCGACCTCGACGTGGAACCGCTCGAGGTGCTCAGCCGCGTCTCGCGGCTCGCCCGCCACCTCGACCGCGCCCGTCGGCTCGCGTTCTCCGAGCACCAGCTGGAGCCCTGGGAGTTCGACGTCCTGACCTCCCTGCGCCGCGCCGGAGCCCCGTACCAGCTCTCCCCCGGCCAGCTCCTCACCCAGACCCTGGTCACCTCCGGCACCATGACCAACCGCATCGACCGGCTCACCAAGAAGGGCCTCGTCGAGCGGCTCCCCGACCCCAGCGACCGGCGCGGGGTCCTGGTCCGGCTCACCCCCGAGGGCCGCGACCGCGCCGACGAGGCGCTCGCCGGGCTCCTCGCCCAGGAGCGCGCCATCCTCGCCCAGCTCTCCCGCGCCCAGCGCGGCGACCTGGCCGCGCTGCTACGCCGGCTGACCGCCCCGTTCGACAACATCCCCGGATAGCACGGGCTCGGCGGGGCCCACCCCCGCCCGGCGGGCCAGTGCCACCGCCGCGAGCGTCGAGTGCACGCCCAGCTTCCCCAGCACGTTCTGCATGTGCGTACGGACGGTGTGCGGGGACAGGAAGAGGCGCTCGGCGACCGCCTTGCGGCCCAGGCCCGCGACCATGCACCGCAGCACCTCCCGCTCGCGCGGGGTCAGCGACTCCACGAGCCGCTCGCTGTCCGTGCGGTGCTTACGGGCCTGCGTCAGCTCCCGCAGGACGCCCGTGAGCAGGGCGGGCGGCAGATGCGTCTCGTCCCGCAGCACGCCCCGGACCACCGCGAGGAGCCGCTGGAGCGAGCAGTCCTTCGCGACCCAGCCGGAGGCCCCGGCCTGGAGCGCGAGCGCGGCCCGGCGCGGGTCGTCCCGTTCCGCGAGGACGACCGTACGGAGCGCGGGCTGCACCCGTCGTACGCCCGTGACCAGCGAGATCCCGTCCTCGGCGGCCTCGGGCACCGCGCGCGCCACGCCCGTCCCTGCGGGCCCCGCGCCCAGCTCGGCGTCGACGAGCAGCACGTCGAACCTGCGGCCCTCCGCCGCGCCGCGCTCCAGACAGCGCAGGGCCGCCGGGCCGCTGCCGGCGGCGGCGACGTCGACATCGGGCTCCGCCGCGAGGGCGGCGGCCAGAGATTCGGCGAAGACCCGGTGGTCGTCCACCACCAGGACGCGGATGCGTGCCACGGACACTCCCAAGTGTCGAGGAACGGACCGACGCGGGTACGGCGCCGGAAGCGGGTCCGCCGAAGGCACGGCCGCCGCCGTGCGTTGACTACCCCGCTCCGGACGCCGTACCCGACGGGTCTCGCCCCCTGAACAGCACCGGCCCCCACCGGCGCTGCCCCTCAGAGTAGGGGTGGGGCGCCCCGGCGGGGGCCGATTCGCGGAACTGTCCGAAGTCGTGGGAACGCGAGCGGTGGTTCAGAGCCGGCGCGCGCCCGCCGACGGCACCGCCGGGAAGACCCCGGGAGCCGCGTACCCGGCCTCGGCGAAGGCCTTCCCCACGGCGGCGGCGACCGCCTCCGTCCGCCCGGCGTCGACGAGGACGACGGCCGAGCCGCCGAAGCCGCCGCCGGTCATCCGGGCGCCGAGCGCCCCGGCCGCGTTCGCCGCCTCGACGACGAGGTCCAGCTCGGGGCAGGAGACCCGCAGATCGTCCCGGAGGGAGGCGTGGCCCTCGGTGAGGACCGGGCCGACGGCACGGGGGTCGCCCGCGTCGAGCAGCGCGATGGTCCGCTCCACGCGGGCGTTGTCGGAGACGACGTGCCGCACGTACCGCCGCACCGTCTCGTCGCTCAGCCGTGCGAGCGTTTCCGGCAGATGCGCGGCACTCACCTCGCGCAGCGTGCGCACACCGAGTGCCCGCGCACCCGCTTCACACCCGGCGCGCCGCTCGGCGTACGCGCCGTCCCCGAGCGCGTGCTTCACGCGGGTGTCGACGACGAGCAGCCGCAGCCCCTCGCGCGCGAGGTCGAAGGGGACCTGACGGTACGAGAGGTCCCGGGTGTCCAGATGGAGGGCGTGCCCCTCCTCGGCGCAGGCGGAGGCCATCTGGTCCATGACCCCGCAGGGCACGCCCACGAACGCGTTCTCGGCGCGCTGGGCGAGCCGGGCGAGCTCGGGGCGGGAGAGCCCGAGGCCGAACAGGTCGTTCAGGGCGAGCGCGGTGACGACCTCCAGGGCCGCCGAGGAGGACAGCCCGGCGCCCGTCGGCACGGTCGAGGTGAGGTGGACGTCGGCCCCGGTGACCGGGTGCCCCGCCTCCCGCAGCGCCCAGACGACACCGGCCGGGTAGGCCGCCCAGCCGCCGCCGGAGAGCGGCTCCAGGGTCGCCACGTCCAGCTGGACGATCCCGCCGTCGACGTCGGCGGAGTGCAGGCGCAGTACGCCGTCGTCGCGGCGGGCGACGGCGGCGACGGTGGTGTGCGGCAGCGCGAGCGGCAGCACGAAGCCGTCGTTGAAGTCGGTGTACTCCCCGATGAGGTTGACCCGCCCGGGGGCGGCCCAGAGACCTTCGGGCGCGGCGCCGTAGAGCGCCTCGAAGGCGGCGGCGGGATTCACGGCCGTACCCCCTCGGAGCGACGGGCGAAGGCCCAGGCGTCGGCGACGACGTCCGCGAGGTCCGGGCGGGACGGCGTCCAGCCGAGCCGCTCGCGGGCGGCCTCGGCCGAGGCGACCAGGACGGCGGGGTCGCCGGGGCGGCGGGGGGCGGTGATCTCGGGGACGGGGTGACCGGTGACCTTGCGTACGGTCTCCACGACCTCGCGGACGGAGAAGCCGTTGCCGTTGCCGAGGTTGCAGACGAGGTGCTCGCCCGCCGGCACGGCGCCGCCGGTCATCGCGTCGAGGGCCAGGAGGTGGGCCTCGGCGAGGTCGGCGACGTGGATGTAGTCGCGGACGCAGGTGCCGTCCGGGGTCGGGTAGTCCGCGCCGTACACGGAGATCGCCTCGCGCCGCCCCAGGGCGACCTGGAGGACGAGCGGGATCAGGTGGGACTCGGGCTCGTGCCGCTCGCCGAGCGGGCCGTACGCCCCGGCCACGTTGAAGTAGCGCAGTGAGACGGCGGCCAGGCCGTGGGCGGCGCACTCCCCGCCGATCATGTGGTCGACGGCCAGCTTGCTCGCCCCGTACGGGCTGGTGGGCGCGGTCGGCGCGGTCTCGGTGATCGGCACGGTCTCCGGCTCGCCGTAGGTCGCGGCGGTGGAGGAGAAGACCAGTCTGCGGACCCCCGCCGACCGCATGGCGGCGAGCAGGGTCATGGTGCCGCCGACGTTGTTCTCCCAGTACTTCTCCGGCTTGGCGACGGACTCGCCGACCTGGGAGAAGGCGGCGAAGTGCAGCACGCCGTCGTAGTCGGCGTCCAGCCACTTCGCGGCGTCCTGGACGCGGCCCTCGATGAACTCGGCGCCTTCGGGGACGGCTTCGGCGAAGCCGGTGGAGAGGTCGTCGAGGACGGTGACCCGGTGGCCCCGCTCCAGGAGGTGGGCGGCGACCACGCTGCCCACGTAGCCCGCCCCGCCCGTCACCAGATACTTCCGCGTCATGCGCCTGCCACCTCTCGGAGTCGTCGGGCCGCGTCCTCCGGCCGTACGTCGTTCATGAACGCGCCCATGCCGGACTCGGTGCCCGCGAGGAACTTCAGCTTGCCGGAGGCCCGTCGGACGGTGAAAAGCTCCAGGTGGAGTCCGAAGTCCTCACGCCGCTCGTCCGTGAGCGGCGCCTGGTGCCAGGCGGCGATGTAGGGCGTCGGCGGCTCGTCCGGGCCGAAGATCCGGTCGAAGCGCCTCAAGAGTTCCAGGTAGACCTGTGCGCACTCTGTGCGGGCCTCGCCGGTGAGGGCGAGGAAGTCGGGGACCCGGCGCTTGGGGTGGAGGTGGATCTCGTACGGCCAGTGGGCGGCGTACGGCACGAACGCGATCCAGTGGTCGGTCTCCAGGACCACGCGCTCGCCGTCGGCCTGCTCGCGGGCGACGACGTCGTCGAAGAGGTTCCGGCCGGTCGCCGCGCGGTGCTCGTCCGCGCAGCGGCGCATGGCGGCCGTCCGGGGCGTGACGTACGGGAAGGCGTAGATCTGGCCGTGCGCGTGGGGCAGGGTCACGCCGATCTCCGCGCCCCGGTTCTCGAAGCAGTAGACCTGCTCGACGCCCGGGAGGGCGGACAGGGCGGCGGTCCGGTCGGTCCAGGCGTCGAGGACGAGGGCGGCGCGCTCCTCGGTGAGGTCGGCGAAGGAGTCCGTGTGGTCGTCGGTGAAGCAGACGACCTCGCAGCGGCCGACGCCACCGGAGAGCGAGGGGAAGCGGTTCTCGAAGACCACCACCTCGTAGCTCTCCTCGGGGATCTCGCTCTCGTGGCCGTCCTTGGCGGGGCAGAGCGGACAGGCGTCGGCCGGGGGGTGGTAGGTGCGGGCCTGCCGGTGCGAGGCCACGGCGACGGGGTCGCCGGTCAGCTCGTCGTACCGGATCTCGGAGCGGGAGACGACGGGGGTGAGGGCGCGGCGGTCGACGGCGGTGCGGACGAGGTCGTCACGCGTGTCGTAGTAGATCAACTCGCGCCCGTCGGCCAGCGTGGTGACGGTCTTCTTCACGGGGGTGCCTCCGAGCGAAACAAACAGAACCACGCACAAAGAATCACATTCGAACATCGCCGTCAATGGCTGAACGGGCCCCACGCCCCGGGGGCCCGCGAAAGTCACTCCGAAGAGGCTCGGACGGCGCTCAGCGCACGGGCTCAGAAGGGGCCGCGCTGCCCCGGTACCGCGCGGTCCAGCAGCCCCGTACGGGCCGCGAGCGCCGCCGCCTCCAGGCGCGAACCGACCTCCAGCTTCATCAGGACCCGCTGCACATGCGTCCGGGCCGTGCTCGGCGCGATCCCCATGCCCGCCGCGATCAGCCGGGTGTCCTCGCCCTCCGCGACCCGCACGAGGACCTCCACCTCCCGCCGCGTCAGCAGCCGCAGCAGCCGCCGCGCCTCGTCGTCCGGCTGCGCCGAGGGATGCAGCAGCTCCGCGAAGGCCCCCTGGAGCAGCTGCGGCGCCACCGCCGACTCCCCCGCCCGCGCCTTCACAAGTGCGCGCTCCACCCCCTCGATGCGCTCGTCGTGCCGCACGTATCCCGAGGCCCCGGCCGCGAACGCCGCCGCGATCCCGCGCGGTGACGGCACCGGGCCGAGCACCACCACGGCCACCTGCGGCCGCTCCCGCTTGATCCGTACGACCGGGTCGAAGGTCCCCGGCGCGTCCGGCGCCGCCGTGCCGAGGAGGCAGACCTCCGGCGCCCGGCTCACCACCAGCTCCGCGGCCCCCGCCACCGGCGCGGCCGCCGCGAGCACCCGGTGCCCGCGCAGCTTCAGCGCCGAGGCGAGCGCCTCCGCGAGCAGGCGGTGGTCGTCCACCACCACGAGGCGTACGCCCATCCCGGTCATCCCCCATCGTCCCGGCCGGCCGGACGCCCCGGCGGCCTGACCCGGAAAGCTACACGCTGCCCCGTTCCGGCCGCCGACATGCGCGTGGGCCCCTCCGGATCACCGGAGGGGCCCACGGTCGACTGACGGCTCGTCAGTGCCCGACGGAGAAGGAGACCACCAGGTACTCCTTGATGTCGTTGGGAGAGGGATTCGGCCGGGGCTTGCTGACCAGGGTCTCCGAGATGAAGAACCGGCCGTCCCGGTAGAGGAGTTCGGCTCCGTTGAGGCTGAAGCTCGACTCGGGGTTGTGGAGCGACTTGTTCGCCGGGTTCTCCAGGAGGAGGGTCTCCTTCATCGTGCCGCCGTCGACCGAGACGATCCGGCCGCCCTGGTCGTAGGGCGGGGCCTTGTAGACGATGAGGTTGCCGCCGTCCATGCGCAGCGGGACGAAGGTGAACTTGTCGCCCGCGTCGGCCTTCTCGGGCACCGTGCGCCCGGTGGCCAGGTCGAAGGCGATGATCTCGTTGGTCTCGTCGCCGTACTCGCCGGTGCTGCCCTCGTGCTCCTCGGTCGGCACGTACAGCCGGCCGTTGCCGACGAGGGCCTGGGTGCAGGACTCGACCTCGGTGGCGCGGCAGCGGGCCGCGTACTGGTCGGCGTCCGCCGTGATCTTCGCCTTCAGCTTCCCGGTCTTCTCGTCGATGGAGAAGAAGTCCGAGATGCCGCTGCCGTCACCGGCGGTGTCGCCGACGTCGGCCGCGACGACCAGCGGCTTGGTGGAGACGATCGAGGCGTACTTCGCGCCGGACGGCATCTTGTACTGCGAGACCGGGGCGCCCGTCGTCGGGTTGAGGTTCTGGATCAGCACGCTCGGGTTGTCGTACTGCCCGCACTTGCGGACCGCGACGAGGCCCTCCCCGCCGCCGTACCCCATGTCGTAGCAGTTCTGGTCGTTGGCCTGCGGCTTCCAGCGCGGGTTGCCGTTGGCGAGGTCGAAGGCGGCCCCGCCGTCGGTGCCGCCGGCCGCCACGGTCGCCCCGCTGAGCGTGACCTCGCCGAACCGGACCTTCTGGTCGCCGGCGCTGCCGCCGGTGACCGAGGTCGACCAGAGCAGCTTGCCGGTGTTCAGGTCGACCAGGCCGACCTCGGTGCACGGCTGGTAGTAGCGCGGCGCGACCCGCTTGGTGGCCTCGAAGAGGATGGGCGCCTTGTTGTCCGCGGTGACGTGGCGCGAGGCGCCGCAGACCTGGCCGGTCAGCGGCAGCGTCCACAGGACGGTGCCCTTGTCCAGGTCGTAGCCCACGATCGAGTTCACGCCCGGCTTCACGAACGCCTTGTCGGTGATCCAGGAACCGGAGAAGTCGGTGACGTCCGGGACCTTCGGCTCCCCGAGCTGGAAGGCCATCTTGGCCTTGGTGTCGGCCGGCGGCTTCTCCTTGCCACCGCCGCCCAGGCCGTTGCCTCCGGTGTCACCGCCGCCCGAGGCGGAGCCCTGCGAGGTGCCGCCGGAGCCCTTGGCCTCGTTGCCCTCGTCACCGCCGCCGGAGTTGGCGTACCAGATGCCGGCGCCGATGATCAGGACGACGGCGACGACCGCCGCGATGACGATCTGCAGCTGTGCCGACAGCTTCTTGCCGCCGCCGGGGGCCGGGGGCGGGGTGGGCTGCGGGTAGCCGCCGTACTGCGGCTGCTGTGGCTGGGTCGGGTAGCCGTACGGGGGCGGGACCGGCTGCTGGTAGTCCCCGTACTGCTGCGGCTGCTGGGGCGCGGTGGGGTACCCGTACGCCGGGGGCTGCTGCTGCGGGTAGCCGTAGCCCTGGTCCGGCTGGGTCGGCGGCTGCTGCGGGTAGCCGTAGCCCTGGTCGGGCTGGGTCGGCGGCTGCTGCGGGTAGCCGTAGCCCGGCTGCTGCTGCGGAGGCGGCGGCGTCGGGGCGCCGAAGCCTCCCTGCGGGTCCGGCGGCTGGTTCGGCGGGGGCGGGGGTGGCTGCGTCATCGGTCCGCGTACCTCACTTGCTGAAGGCCATCATCGTCTTGACCTGCTTCTCGTCCTTGTCGTTGGCCGCCGACACCCGCCCGGCCGCCACCACGAAGGTGCCGCTGCCGTAGGCGTAGTTCGCGCCGTAGAAGCTGCCCTCGATCTCGGAGGTCGAGACCGGGTGCTGGAGCACGATCTTCGGCGCGCCGCCGGTCGGGGCGAGGGTCGCGACGGCGCCGCCCTTGTCGTACAGCGGGGCCACGTACAGCAGGACGTCGGAGCCCTCCATGCGCAGTGGCTCCACCGAGCGTCCCTCGGGCGCCTTGGCCCGCCACTTGGCCTTGCCGTTCTTCAGGTCGAAGGCGACGACCTCGTTGGTCTTGCCGTAACCGCCCTCGGTGGCCATGTAGAAGGTGTTCGCGTCGGCCGCGACGCCCGTGCAGCCCTGGAGGTTCTTGCCGAAGATGACGAAGCTGCCGCCGCACGACGGGGCGAACTTGTCGTTGCCGCCCTGGATCTGCGAGCGGAGCTTCCCGTTCGCTTCGAGCGCGAAGATGGACCACTTCTTCTGGTCGCGCTGGGTGGCCGAGACGACCAGCGGGTCGACCGAGTAGACCTTGTCGACCTCCCAGTTCGCCTCCAGCTGGAAGGTGAACTTCGGCTTGCCGGTGTTGGGGTCGACCTCGCCGATGGCCTGGACCTTCTTGCTCGTGCTGCCCGACGGGCAGTCCATGGCGGCGATCAGCTTGCTGCCGCCCGCGTAGGCGAAGGGCTTGCAGCCGGTGGTGGCGCCCTTGAAGAGCTGCCGGCCGTCGGCGAGTGAGAAGCCGTACGCACTGCTGGAACCGGCCGCCGTGACCGTGTTGCCGCTGATGGCCAGGGTGTTGTCGGAGAAGGCGAAGAGCCCCGTGGCCTTGGGGACGGCCTTCTTCCAGCCGGCCTTGCCGGTCTTGAGGTCGATCTTCTGGAGCTGGGTGCACTTGGCGCCGTCCTTGGCGCTCTCGGCGTACCCGAAGACCATGGAACCGTCGGCGGCGGGCTGCGGCGGGACGGCGCACAGCTCGAACGGGAGGTCCACGTGCCACTTGAGCTTGCCGTCGCCGAGGCCGTAGCCGTCGACGCCCTTGTACATCGCCTTGACGACGGTGTCGCCGACGATCCACGGGCCGAAGACGTCCGAGCCGTTGCGGGGCAGGTCGACGTCGTTCTTCAGCAGCCAGTCGACCTTCGCCTCACCGCTCTGGCGGCCCGCGTTGAGGTCGTCGTCGCCGCCCCGGCCGTCACCCGAGCCGTCGCCCTCGTCCACCGACTCGGTGGGCTTGGGCGCACCCGAGGAGGTGCCGGCCGTGGCGGTGGGCTGCGCGATCGGGTCCTTGTCGTCGTCCCCGCCGACGACCGCCCAGGTCGTGACGGCGGCGACCAGGACGGCCGCGGCGGCCACGGCGGCGACGACACCGGTCCGGCCCTTGAACGGACCGCCGCCACCGGGGCCCTGGGGCGGGGTCGGGGCGCCCGGGTACGGGGGCTGGGTGGGGTATCCGCCGTAGGGGTTCTGCTGCTGACCGTACGGGCCGGGCTGGGCCGGCTGGCCCGGCTGCGGGTAGCCGTAGGGCTGCGGCGCGGGCTGCCCGTAGGGGCCGGGCTGGCCGTACGGACCGGGCTGCGGGGCCTGGCCCGGCTGCTGGCCCGGCTGCTGCGGGTATCCGTACCCGGGCTGCGCCGGCTGCCCGTACGGTCCCGGCGCGGCGGGCGGCGGGCTCTGCGGCGGGACCGGCGGCACGGGCGGCGTGCCCGGCGCCTGACCGGGACCCGGGTTCGGACCTTGGTGCGGGGGCTGGTTCGGGTCCTGAGGGGCTCCGAAGCCCCCCGGCGGCTGGTTGCTGGGCGGCTGGGTCATCAGCGGTTCCCCCTTGACGTGAACGGGTTTTCTTTCTACCACTCACGCGATGGCGCAAAAGCGACCGGTCCGCCCCTTGTACCCAAGGGAGGACCGGCCTGTGATGCCCTCGTTATGCGTCCCGCCGGACCGGGCCTAGGCGTCCTCGGCCAGTTCCAGCCAGCGCATCTCCAATTCCTCGCGCTCCCCCGCGAGTTCCCGGAGCTCCGCGTCGAGCTTCGCCACCTTCTCGAAGTCGGTGGCGTTGTCGGCGATCTGCGCGTGCAGCTTCGCCTCCTTGTCGGAGACCTTGTCGAGCTGCCGCTCGACCTTCTGCAGCTCCTTCTTCGCGGCACGCGCGTCGGCGGCCGAGACGCCCGGCTTCTGCTGCGCGGGAGCGGCGGCGGGCGCCGGGACCGACGCCTCGATCGCCTTCCGGCGGCGTTCCAGGTACTCGTCGATGCCGCGCGGCAGCATCCGCAGGGTCTTGTCGCCGAGCAGCGCGAACGTCCGGTCCGTGGTGCGCTCGAGGAAGAACCGGTCGTGGGAGATGACGACCATGGAGCCCGGCCAGCCGTCGAGGAGGTCCTCCAGCTGGGTCAGGGTCTCGATGTCGAGGTCGTTGGTGGGCTCGTCGAGGAAGAGGACGTTCGGCTCGTCCATCAGCAGGCGGAGCAGCTGGAGGCGGCGGCGCTCACCACCGGAGAGGTCGCCGACCGGCGTCCACTGCTTCTCCTTGGAGAAGCCGAACTGCTCGCACAGCTGGCCCGCGGTCATCTCCCGGCCCTTGCCGAGGTCGACCCGGTCGCGGATCTGCTGCACGGCCTCCAGGACGCGGAGCGTGGCGGGGAGTTCGGTGACGTCCTGCGAGAGGTACGCGAGCCGGACGGTCTTGCCGACGACGATCCTGCCGGCGGCGGGCTGCTTCTCGCCCTGGCTGACGGCCGCCTCGGCGAGCGCCCGCAGGAGTGAGGTCTTGCCCGCGCCGTTGACGCCGACGAGGCCGATGCGGTCGCCGGGCCCGAGCTGCCAGGTGAGGTGCTTGAGCAGCTCCTTGGGGCCGGCCGTGACGGACACGTCCTCCAGCTCGAAGACGGTCCTGCCGAGGCGGGCGTTGGCGAACTTCATCAGCTCGCTGGTGTCGCGCGGCGGCGGCACGTCGGCGATCAGCTCGTTCGCGGCCTCGATGCGGTAGCGCGGCTTGGAGGTACGGGCGGGGGCGCCGCGCCGCAGCCAGGCCAGCTCCTTGCGCATCAGGTTCTGCCGCTTGACCTCCTCCGTGGCCGCGATCCGCTCGCGCTCGGCGCGGGCGAAGACGTAGTCGGAGTAGCCGCCCTCGTACTCGTGCACGTCACCGCGCTGCACGTCCCACATGCGGGTGCAGACCTGGTCGAGGAACCAGCGGTCGTGGGTGACGCAGACGAGCGCCGAGCGGCGCTCCTGGAGGTGCTGGGCGAGCCAGGCGATGCCCTCGACGTCGAGGTGGTTGGTGGGCTCGTCGAGGACGATCAGGTCCTGGTCCTCGATGAGGAGCTTGGCGAGCGCGATGCGCCGCCGCTCACCGCCGGAGAGCGGGCCGATGACGGTGTCGAGACCCTGCTCGAAGCCGGGCAGGTCGAGCCCGCCGAAGAGCCCGGTGAGCACGTCGCGGATCTTGGCGCTGCCCGCCCACTCGTGGTCGGCCATGACGCCGATGACCTCGTGCCGGATGGTGGCCTTCGGGTCGAGGGAGTCGTGCTGGGTGAGCACCCCGAGACGGAGCCCGCCACTGTGGGTGACGCGGCCGGTGTCGGCGTCCTCCAGCCTGGCGAGCATCCGGATGAGGGTGGTCTTGCCGTCGCCGTTGCGTCCGACGACCCCGATCCTGTCCCCCTCGGAGACACCGAGCGAGACCCCGTCGAGCAGGGCACGGGTGCCGTACACCTTGCTGACGTTCTCGACATTGACCAGGTTGACGGCCACGTTGACTCCTGTACGGGGGATCGATCGACGTCCAAGGGTAGACGGTGGGGGGCCCGGTCACTCTTCGTGATGACGCACCTGCACCGGCGTCCACCGTGACCGGCTGAAGCTGACCGCCCCCTTCCCCCTCGACATCGACCTCACCGCGATCGACGAGATGCAGGCCGGTCCACGAGCAGCCAGCCCGCCAGCGTCAGGGCGACCGCCGCCGGGGCCGTGACCGGGACGGCGATCAGGGTGGCGGAGTGGCCGGTGAGGAGACCGGCGAAGCCGGTCATCGAGAGGCCGAGGACGCCGAAGAGGGCCAGGGTGACGCCCAGGGCGGCGAGCGGCGCGGAGCCGCCCTCGCGGCGGGTCGCCCCGGACTGCTCGAAGCGGCGGAAGACCCACACCAGCAGCGCGGTGAGAAGCCCCGCCGCCGCGAACCGGAGCGGGACCTGCGCCCACCAGGCCGCCGAGGCCGGGGCCGGGAGCCCCACGCCGAGGCCGAGCAGCGCCCCGTACACCCCGAGCATGGCCGTCAGGTGCCACAGGAAGGCCGTCATCGCGATCCCGTTGGCGGCGACCACCGTCCGCCACACCCCGGCGCGGGCGACGAGCCGCGCCCCCGGGCCCTTGAGGAGCTCGACAGCGCCGACCAGCCACAGGCCGTGGCAGAGCAGGGCGAGGGTCGGCGGGGCCATGTTCGACACCTTCTCGCCGGGCATGCCGACCATCGACAGCGGATACGGCCCGAGGGCGACGAGCACGGACGCGCCGACGAGGCCCGCGGCGGCGAGCAGGGCCGGGCGGCGGATCATGCCGTCGGCGCGGAGGAAGCCGAGCTGGTGGACGGCGAGCCATACGAACGCGAAGTTCAGGAACTCGACGAAGGGGACGTCCGCCGCGAACCGCAGCACGTCCACCGCGACCGCCGCCCCCACCAGCGCGCCGAACGCACCCCAGCCCCACCGCTCGTGCAGCCGCAGCAGCGGCGGCGTGAGGGCCACCATCGCGAGATAGATCCCGATGAACCACAGCGGCTGCGTGACGAGCCGCAACGCGACCCCGGTGAGCCCGCCGTCGGCGCCGGACAGCTGGAGCACCAGCGCGGCCGCGCCCCACACCCCGGCGAACACCATCGTCGGCCGCAGCAGCCGCTGGAGCCGGGCCCGCAGGAAGGCCGCGTACCGGGGGCGGGAACGGTGGGCGAGGGCGTGCGAGAAGCCGCCGACGAAGAAGAACACCGGCATCACCTGGAACACCCAGGTCACCACCTGGAGCTCCGGCACGACGGCGAGCAGGTTGCCGACCTGCCCGTCGGCGGTGACGGCCGCCATCAGCCAGTGGCCGAGGACGACGACCGCGAGCGAGGCGACCCGGAGCAGATCGACGTACCGGTCCCGCGTCGCCGGTGTGGCGGCGGCGAGTTCACGCGCGCTGATTCCCATACGGGCACGGTGCCGCGCGCACCCGGCGGGCCGACAG
The DNA here is from genome assembly GCF_055575535.1 of Streptomyces sp. NPDC034084. Lineage (NCBI taxonomy): Bacteria > Bacillati > Actinomycetota > Actinomycetes > Kitasatosporales > Streptomycetaceae > Streptomyces > Streptomyces sp. NPDC034084. The sequence continues at coordinate 202,379 of NZ_JBVISK010000008.1, read as the reverse complement.
GGCGCGCGTACTCAACCACCGGCTGAGTACGCCGCCGGGCAGGCCAACCGGCCCCATGCCGTCGACCACGCGGGCGACCTCCCGGCCAGGGCTGCCGGGCTCTGCGGGCGGCGAGACGCCAGCCTCTCCTCAGGTCACCCCCCACCCGAGGAGAAGCCCATGTCGAGACACCCACGCCTGACCGCCGTCGCCGTGGCCACGGCCGCCCTCACCGTGCTCGCCGCAGGACCCGCGTCGGCCGGCGACCCGACCGTGACCGACCCCCGGGTCGTCGCCCACTTCGACTTCGCCGCCGGACAGACCCCGGAGAACATCGCCCTCGAACCCGACGGCTCGGCGGACCTGACGTTCGCCTTCGCCCGGCAGGTCGCCCGGGTCACCAAGGCCGGCGAGACGACGATCCTCGCCACCCTGCCCGCGGTCGCGAACCCGCAGACCCCGGGCCTCGGCGCGGCGATCGTCACGGGCATCGCCCGCGCCCACGACGGCACCCTGTACGTCAACTACGCGACCGGCACCGCCGAGACCGGCGTCTGGCGGATCCGCCCCGACGGCGGCGCGCCCGAGCAGATCGCGCAGCTCCCGGCCGACGGGTTCCCCAACGGCCTCGCCCTCGACGAGAAGTGCGACAGCCTGTACGCCGCGGACTCGGCGCGCGGGGTGGTCTGGCGCGTACCCCTGGACGGCGGGGAGCCGACGGTCTGGGCCTCCGGAGCGGCGCTCCAGCCGACCGCCGAGCTGCCCTTCGGCGCCAACGGCCTCAAGCTCCACGACGGCGCCGTCTGGGTGTCGAACTCCGCGCGCTCGACCCTGCTGCGCATCCCGTTCCAGGAGGACGGGACCGCCGGCCCGATCGAGACCAGGGCGACCGGGCTCACCGGCATCGACGACTTCACGTTCACCGGGCACGGCGACACGGCCCTGGCCGCGCTGATCATGGAGAACAAGCTGGAACTGGTCCGCCCCGACGGCACGCACAAGACGGTCCTCACCGCGGCGGACGGCCTCGACAACCCCACCTCGGTGGCGGTCCGCGCCAAGACCGTCTACGTCCCCAGCGCGGCCTACTTCACCACCCCGAACCCGGACCCGAACCTGCTGCTGGCGCGCATCAGCAGGAACAAGCTCTAGCCGAGAACGACCGCGCCGGGCGCCGGTGAGGTCGCCACCCGGGCCGTGCGGCAGGTGCCGGAGGCGGTGAGGGCGGTGGCTACCGTGGCCGCCGTTTCCGCGTCCTTCACCAGGAACGCCGTCGTCGGGCCCGAGCCGGAGACCAGGGCCGCGAGGGCGCCCGCGTCCGTGCCGGCCGTCAGGGTCGCGGCGAGCGAGGGGCGCAGGGACAGCGCCGGGGCCTGGAGGTCGTTGGCGAGGGCGCCCGCCAGGGCGGCGGTGTCGCCGGTCCGCAGGGCCTCCAGGAGGACGGGGGACGCGGCCGGCTCGGGGACGTCGGTGCCCTCGGCGAGGCGGTCGAACTCGCCGAACACCACCGGGGTCGACAGCCCGCCGTCGGCGACGGCGAACACCCAGTGGAAGGCGCCGCCGACCGGCAGCTCCGTCAGCCGCTCGCCGCGCCCGGTGCCGAGCGCCGCCCCGCCGACGAGGCTGAAGGGCACGTCGGAGCCGAGCTCCGCGCAGATCTCCAGGAGCACGTCACGGGGCGTGCTCAGGCCCCAGAGCGCGTCGCAGGCGAGCAGCGCGCCCGCGCCGTCCGCGCTGCCGCCCGCCATGCCGCCGGCGACCGGGATGTCCTTCTTGATGTGCAGGTGCACGTCGGGGGAGATGCCGTGCCGGGCGGCGAGCAGCTCGGCGGCGCGCGCGGCGAGGTTGGTGCGGTCCAGCGGCACCTTGTCGGCGTCCGGGCCCTCGCAGGTGATCGTCAGCTCGTCGGCGGGGGTCGCCGTCACCTCGTCGTACAGGGAGACGGCGAGGAAGACGTTCGCCAGGTCGTGGAAGCCGTCGGGGCGGGCCGCGCCGACCGCGAGCTGCACGTTGACCTTGGCGGGCACCCGTACGGTCACGCTCACCGCTGCTTCGCCTCCGCGATCCGCGCGAACTCCTCCACCGTCAGCGCCTCGCCGCGCTCCTGCGGCGAGATCCCGGCCTTCACGAGGGCCTCCTCCGCCGCCGCCGGCGAGCCCGCCCAGCCCGCGAGGGCCGCGCGCAGGGTCTTGCGGCGCTGCGCGAAGGCGGCGTCGACGACCGCGAAGACCTCCTGCCGGGTGGCGGTGGTCGCGAGGGGTTCGGTGCGGCGGACGAGGGAGACGAGCCCGGAGTCGACGTTCGGCGCGGGCCAGAACACGTTGCGGCCGATGGCGCCGGCGCGCTTGACCTCCGCGTACCAGTTGGCCTTGACGGAGGGGACCCCGTACACCTTGTTCCCCGGCTTGGCCGCGAGCCGGTCGGCGACCTCGGCCTGGACCATGACGAGGGTCCGCTCGATGCTCGGGAACCTCTCCAGCATGTGGAGCAGGACGGGCACGGCCACGTTGTACGGCAGGTTCGCGACGAGCGCGGTCGGCGGCGGGCCCGGGAGCTCCTCGACGTGCATCGCGTCGGAGTGGACGAGCGCGAAGCGGTCGGCGCGGGCGGGCATGCGGGCGGCGATCGTGGCGGGCAGCGCGGCGGCGAGCACGTCGTCGATCTCGACGGCCGTCACGCGGTCGGCGGCCTCCAGGAGCGCCAGGGTGAGGGAGCCGAGTCCGGGGCCCACCTCCACGACCACGTCCTCGGGCCGTACCCCGGCCGTGCGGACGATCCGCCGGACGGTGTTGGCGTCGATGACGAAGTTCTGGCCCTTCTGCTTCGTGGGGCGCACGCCGAGGGCGGCGGCCAGCTCACGGATGTCGGCGGGGCCGAGGAGGGCGTCGGGGCTTTCGGGGCCGGTGGTGGTGCTCACCGGTACAGCCTAGGCCCTGTCCGGCGCGCGCTCACCGGGACGGCCCGGCCCCGCCCCGGGCGTGCTCACCGGTACAGCCGGCGGCCGCAGTGGGGCCACGGGCTCGCCCCCCGCTGCACGTACAGCTTCTTCGCGCGGAACGTCTGCTCGGCGGCGGGCGCGTTCTGGGCGGTGCCGCTGCCGCCGAGGGAGTGCCAGGTGCCGGGGTCGAACTGGTAGAGCCCGCCGTACGTCCCCGAGGGGTCGACCGCGTTCGGCCGGCCGCCGGACTCGCAGGCGGCGAGCGCGCCCCAGTCGAGGCCGTCGGCGCCGGCGACGGAGGCGGGCAGCGGCCGGGTGCCGACCCGGACCTTGCGGCTGACGGGCTCGCGGACGATCTCCTCCCCGGTCCTGCGGGGCCGCTGTCCCACGCCGTTGACCGTGCGCAGGCTGTACGTGACGCGGCGGACGCCCGGGACGCCCTGCCGTTCGACGACCTCGGTCCCGGCGAAGAGCGCGGGGTCGCGGACCCGCTCGACGGCGTACGGGACGGGCTCCTCCCGCACCTGCCGGGAGGCGGTGATCCGCATGACGTTCACCGTCTGACCGTCGCGGGGGAAGGAGTCGGCCGGTACGGAGGTGGTGTCCTGCCCGGAGAGCGTGATCCCGGCCTCGGCGAGGGCTTCCCGGACGGTGGCGGCGTTGGTACGGACGGTCCGCTCGCGCCCGTCGGCGAGGAAGGTGACGGCACGCTCGGTGCGGACGTCGAGGGCGAGGCCCTGGCGGGAGATCGCGGCGCCGCGGGAGACCGAGAGGTAGGCGCCCTCCGCGCGGACGCCGAGCTGGCGCAGCGCCCCCTCGACGGTCGCGGCGGTCGTCCAGACCTGGCGGCGCCGCCCGTCGAGGGTGAGGGCGACCGGCCTGCCGTACCGGACGACGATCTCGTCGCCGCTGGCGAGGGCCTCGGCGGGGCCGGGGGCGACGATGTCGTGGGCGCCGACGGCGACGCCCTCGTCGGCGAGGAGTTCCGCGACGTCGTCGGCGAAGGTGTGGAGGGTGCGGGGGCGGCCGTCGACGGAGAGCTCGACGGCCTTGTCGTCGGCGACGAAGGCGCTGGTGCCGCCGGCGAGGAAGGCGACGACGAGGGCTTGCGGGACGAGCTTCCGCAAGCCCTCGCCCGAGGTCTTGCGACGGCGGGCCGCGCGGCGGGTCCCGGTTCGCGAGCCCTGCCCCGGGACGGTCCCGGAGGCGGTCTCGGGGGCGATCCCCGGGGCGGGTCCCGGGCGGTTCGCGGGGCCCGGTCCGGGGACGACGAGCGGCGCCGCCTGGGTCGGCTGCTCGTGGACGGACAGGGTCGCGGCCCGCCGTCCGGCGCGGTGACTGCCCTGGGAAGTGCTCACGAGGCCGGGACCCTAGCCCGCCCCGGTGTCACTCCACGCGTCGACCCGACTACGACACGTAACCGTTATGCATCAGTAATCGAAGGCACGGGCCGTGTTCACGGCGATGGCCTCGGCCAGCTCGTTCTCCCCGATCCCCCGCACCTCCGCCATGGCCCGGACGGTGACCGGGATCAGGTAGGGGGCGTTCGGGCGGCCCCGGAAGGGCGCCGGGGTGAGGAAGGGCGCGTCGGTCTCGACGAGGACCAGTTCCAGCGGGGCGGTCGCCAGGGCGTCCCGCAGCGGCTGGGCGTTCTTGAAGGTGACGTTGCCGGCGAAGGACATGTAGTAGCCCTTGGCCGCGCAGATCTCGGCCATGGCGGCGTCGCCGGAGTAGCAGTGGAAGACGGTCCGCTCGGGGGCGCCCTCCTCGTCCAGGACGCGCAGCACGTCTGCGTGGGCCTCCCGGTCGTGGATGACGAGGGCCTTGCCGTGGCGCTTGGCGATCTCGATGTGGGCGCGGAAGGAACGCTCCTGCGCGGCGATGCCCTCCGGCCCGGTGCGGAAGAAGTCGAGGCCGGTCTCGCCGACCCCGCGGACGTACGGCAGGGCGGCGAGCCGGTCGATCTCGGTGAGGGCGTCGTCGAGGGCCGCGTCGCCGCCGCCCTCACGGGCGCCCTGGCGGGACCGGCCGTCGGGGTCCCCGAGAACGATCCTGGGGGCCTCGTTGGGGTGCAGCGCGACGGCCGCGTGCACGTTCTCGTGGGCGGCGGCCGTCTCGGCGGCCCACTGCGAGCCCTTCACGTCGCAACCGACCTGGACGACCGTGGTCACGCCGACGGCGGCGGCCTTGACCAGGGCCTCCTCGACGGTCCCGGACTGCAGGTCCATGTGGGTGTGCGAGTCCGCGACCTCCACGAGGAGGGGTTCGGGCAGCGGCGGCGGGGCGTCCTTGGCACTCATGGCCCCGATCGTACGAGGGCCATGAGCGCCACCGCTCGGGGTTACCGGTGCCGGCCCCTACTGGCGACGGCGGAAGGGGTGGAAGAGGTCCGACAGGTGCCAGTTGTGCGGCACCGGCGGGTTCCCCAGGGTCTCCTCGGTCAGCTCCTGGCCGATGGGCCCGGCCGGCGAGACGGGCTTCGTCGCCCGCGCCCCGTGTTGGTGCTTCTCGGTCGCGGCGATCAGGTCGAGCACCGACGACACCTGCCCCGCGCGCATGATGCGGACGACGTGGCCGCCGCAGTTCATGCAGGTGGGGCTGGACAGCGGGGACGGAACCCGCTCTCCGTCGGCCTTGTAGACGACGAATTCCTGGCCGGCGGCGTCGACGTGGTGCTCGATGTCGTACGCCTGCTCCCAGCCGTATCCACAGCGCATGCAGGCGAAGGCGTACGCCTCATGGGCGACGGATATGCCGGTGCCGGTGATCTCGCTCATGCCAGCTCCTCTCCACTGATCAGTGGACGCCTTTTCGGGCCGGAGCGCATCAGCGCGGGACGAACCATGGAAGGCTTTTGGCCCTTCCCTTGCCAAGCGCCCAAGGAAGAGTCCCGGCGCCGGTTTCGGCTTTGCCTTTCAGGTTAGCTCTTTACCCTTTCCAGGGCCTGACGCGTCCGCGTTCTTTGCCGCCACCACGGCATCGAACACCTCCCGCTTGGGAAGTCCCGCCTCGGCCGCGACCGCGGCGATCGCCTCCTTGCGGCGCTCCCCCGCCTCCTCGCGCACCCGCACCCTGCGCACCAGCTCCTCCGCGTCGAGTTCGGCGGGGCCGGTCTCGGGGGCGCCCTCGACGACGACGGTGATCTCGCCCCGTACGCCGTCCTTCGCCCATTCCGCGAGCTCGCCGAGAGGGCCGCGCTTGACCTCCTCGTACGTCTTGGTCAGCTCGCGGCAGACGGCGGCCCGGCGCTCGGCGCCGAACACCTCGGCCATCGCGGCGAGCGTGTCGTCGAGCCGGTGCGGGGCCTCGAAGTAGACGAGGGTCCTCTTCTCCCCGGCGACCTCGCGCAGCCGTCCCAGGCGCTCGCCCGCCTTCCTCGGCAGGAAGCCCTCGAAGCAGAAGCGGTCCACGGGCAGACCGGAGAGGGCGAGGGCGGTGAGCACGGCGGACGGGCCGGGGACGGCCGTCACCTTGATGTCCTGCTCGACGGCGGCGGCGACGAGCCGGTAGCCGGGGTCCGAGACGGACGGCATGCCCGCGTCGGTCACGAGCAGCACTCGCGCCCCGCCGACCAGCGCCTCGACCAGTTCCGGCGTACGGGCGGACTCGTTGCCCTCGAAGTACGAGACGACCCGGCCCGTGGTGTGGATGCCGAGCGCCCGGGTGAGACCGCGCAGCCTCCGGGTGTCCTCGGCGGCCACGATGTCCGCGCTCTGCAGTTCGGTGGCGAGCCGCGGCGGGGCGTCCGCGATGTCACCGATGGGGGTCCCTGCGAGTACCAGCGTTCCTGTCACACGGGACATCCTCCCAGCCCGGACAGGCGACGCGCACAGGAGCGTTCCCTACGATGGCGCGGTGACCAGTACCGCACCCGAGGCCCTGGAGGGCCAGCACCCCGTGGCGGCGCCCGTGGCAGAGCCCTCTTCGTGGCAGCGGAGGCTGCGGCGCTTCGGCTACACGCCGCCGGCCCCGGACACCGCGCCCATCGGGCTGTGCGAGCGGCTCGTCCCCTCGTACACCCGCCCCTCCGAGCGGACGTGGTCGCTCCTCGGCATCGGCCCCGGCCGCGCCGAGCGGCTGTGGCGGCTCCTCGCCTGGGGCGGCCCGCTCCTGGTCACGGCGGTCGCGGGGCTGCTGCGGTTCTGGAACCTGGGCAAGCCGCGCGCGGTGATATTCGACGAGACGTACTACGCCAAGGACTCCTGGGCCCTGATCAACCAGGGGTACGAGGGGGCGTGGCCGAAGGACATCGACAAGACGATCCTGAAGGACCCGGGGTCGGTCCTGATCCCGACCGACCCTGGGTACGTCGTCCACCCGCCGATGGGCAAATGGGTGATCGGCGTCGGCGAGAAGCTGTTCGGTTTCGAGCCGTTCGGCTGGCGCTTCATGGTGGCGCTGCTCGGCACGCTCTCCGTGCTGATGCTGTGCCGGATCGGCCGCCGTCTCTTCCGCTCGACGTTCCTCGGCTGCCTGGCGGGCCTGCTGCTCGCCGTCGACGGGCTGCACTTCGTGATGAGCCGCACCGCGCTGCTCGACCAGGTGCTGATGTTCTTCGTGCTGGCCGCCTTCGGCTGCCTCGTCCTCGACCGGGACCGGACGAGGAAGCGGCTCGCCGCCGCCCTCCCCGAGGACGAGGAGGGCGTCCTGCGGCCCGACGCGGAGATCGCGGAGACCCTGCGCCTGGGGTGGCGGCCGTGGCGGCTGGCGGCCGGAGTGTCCCTGGGCCTCGCGGCGGCGACCAAGTGGAACGGCCTGTACGTGATGGTCGCCTTCGGCCTGCTCACCGTCCTGTGGGACGTGGGCGGCCGCCGCACGGCCGGCGCGGTCCGCCCGTACGTCGCGGTGATCAAGAAGGACCTGGTCCCGGCGTTCGTGTCGGTGGTGCCGGTGGCCCTGGCCACGTACCTGGCGACGTGGACCGGCTGGCTGGTCAGCGACAAGGGCTACTTCCGCCACTGGGCCGAGGACCACGACAAGGCGGTCGGCGGCGGCCTCTGGGGCTGGCTCCCGGACTGGCTGCGCAGCCTCTGGCACTACGAGTCCGAGGTGTACACGTTCCACGTCGGCCTGACCTCGCCGCACACCTACCAGTCGAACCCCTGGTCCTGGATCGTCGTCGGCCGCCCCGTCTCGTACTTCTACGAGTCCCCGGCGCCCGGCACGGCGGGCTGCCCGGCGACCGCGAAGGAGAAGTGCGCCCAGGAGGTGCTGGCCCTCGGCACCCCGCTGCTGTGGTGGGCGGCGTGCTTCGCGATCCTGTACGTCCTGTGGCGCTGGGCCTTCCGCCGCGACTGGCGCGCGGGCGCGATCGCCTGCGGCATCGCGGCCGGCTGGGTCCCCTGGTTCCTTTACCAGGAACGCACCATCTTCCTTTTCTACGCGGTCGTCTTCGTGCCTTTCCTGTGCCTGGCGGTGGCCATGATGCTGGGCGCGCTCATCGGCCCCCGCGGCTCCTCGGAAAGACGCCGCACATTCGGCGCGGTGGCGGCGGGATGTCTCGTGCTGCTCATCGTCTGGAATTTCATCTACTTCTGGCCCATCTACACCGGCACTCCCATTCCCCTGGACCAGTGGAGAAGCCGGATGTGGCTGGACACCTGGGTGTAGCGGGGGAATCACGGCGGGAGGGCGCGACGGGTGGTCGCGCCCTCCCGCTTGTGGCCCTGACGCCGGTGGCCGACGCCCGATCCCCCGGTTGCGCCGGATTCGTACAACCATCCGCACGCTCAAGAGTCATGTAGAGCGAGTGCGCCGTAGGCGTGTTCGCTTCGTTTCCAGGGGGAATCCACATGACTCACCGCATATCCCTGCGAGCCCGCGTGCTTCCGGCCGTGGCCGCCGCCGGGCTGCTCGTGCCCGTCGTCGCGGGCGCGGCTCCCGCTTCCGCCGCCACCGCGCCGCAGGTCAGCTGCACCTCGGGCAAGGCCGGGCTCGCCGCCAAGCTGCAGAGGGACATCACCGCCGCCCTCGCCACGCGCACCGGTACCGTCGCCGTCGGCCTGCGCGACCGCACCACGAACACCACCTGCACCCTGCGCGCCACGGTCTCGTACGACTCGGCCAGCGTCGTGAAGGTGACCGTCCTCGCCACGCTCCTCTGGGACGCCAAGAAGCACAACCGGTATCTGACCTCACGCGAGTCCGAGCTCGCCACCGCCATGATCACCAAGTCCGACAACGCGGCCACCACCTCCCTGTGGAACCAGCTCGGTGTCGCCAAGGTGAAGGGCTTCCTGGCGGCTGCCGGCATGACCCGGACCGTGCCGGGATCCGGCGGCTACTGGGGGCTCACCCGGATCAACGTCACCGACGAGCAGCGGCTGCTCTCGCTGATCACCGCCGGGAACTCGGTCCTCACCGACAACTCCCGCGCCTACATCCTCAAGCTCATGGGGAACGTCATCGCCTCGCAGCGGTGGGGGACCCCGGCCGGCGCGCCCTCCTCCGTGGCCGTGCACGTCAAGAACGGCTGGCTGCAGCGCGCCACGCGCGGCTGGCGCGTGCACAGCGTCGGCACGTTCAAGGGCGGCGGCCACGACTACACCGTCTCCGTCCTCACGGACGGCAACAGCACGATGAACTACGGGGTGAACACGATCCAGGCCGTGGCCAAGGTGATCCACCGGGACCTGATCCCGACCGCGACCGCCGCGTCCCGCTACACGCCGACCGCCACGCCCAGGGAGGCGTACGTCGCGGTGCCCCGGGGCTGACGCCCTGGGCGGGTGTGGTGCGGCCGTCTCCCCCGCGCGGGGGAGACGGCCGGACCGTACGGGCGATCCGCCGCCGGGCACGCTCCACGAGGGTGGAGCCATGGCACCGAGACTCCTTCACCGGCCCCCGGCCGTCGGCGACACCGAACGGCCCGTTCCCCGCTGGGCGACGAGCCTGGCCCACGCCCTTCCGCTGCTCCTGCTGCCGTCGTGTCTGTGGCGGCTGCCCTTCGCGCTGCACTTCGAGATGGGGCAGATCCAGGAGGTCGCCATGCCGACCCACTGGGTGACCATCCCCTACGTCCTCACGCTCAGCGTGCTCACGGAGGCGACCGCGATCCTGGCCCTCGGACTCGTACGGGGCTGGGGCGAGGTGGCTCCGGCCTGGATCCCGGTCATCGGCGGGCGGCGCGTCCGGCCCCTCGCCGCCACCGTCCCCGCCGTCCTCGGCGGACTGGTCCTGACCGTGCTGTTCACCGACGTCCCGGTCGGCGACGGCCGCAGGCTCACGGCGTTCGGCGTCATCGACACCGTCGACTACACGAGCGACGCCTGGCAGGCGCTCGCGACGGTGTGCGTCTCCCCGACCGCCGTGTGGGGGCCCGCCGTCATCGCCCTCGCGGTCGCCTACCACCGCCGCCGGCGCGCGACGGGGCCGGCGGAGGCGGTTTGACGGATGTGACGGATGTTGCTCGACACCCGAACGTCCCGACTGCTTGACTCGTCGGTCCACCTGGGGAGGGGAGGCGCAGTCATGCGCGGTGGGGTCAAGGTCGCGGTCGTCGGGGGCGTGTTCGCCGTCGTGGCGGGCGGCGTCGGGTACGGGGGCTACAACCTCTGGAACGGCGTCACCGGCGGCGAGGCCGGGACCCGTTCCGAGGCCGCGCCGAAGACGGGGCCGGTCACCCCCGACGAGGTCACGGCCACCGCGAAGGACTTCCTGGCCGCCTGGGCCGCCGGGGAGCCCGAACGGGCGGCCCAGCTGACGAACGACCCGGTCACGGCGGGACCGGCGGTCGCCGCGTACCGCGAGGAGGCGAAGGTCTCGAAGGCGACGATCACGCCCGGGACGCCCGTCGGGGCGAGGGTGCCGTTCACCGTGAAGGTGACCCTCACGTACGAGGACGTGTCCAAGGACTGGTCGTACGCCTCCGAACTGACCGTCGTGCGCGGCCAGACCACCGGACGCCCGCTCGTGAAGTGGCAGCCGAGCATCCTCCACCCGAAGCTGACCTCCGCCGGCACCCTGCGGACCGGCGTCGCGAAGACCGCCGAGGTGAAGGCCGTCGACCGCGACGGCCTGGAGCTGACGCCGGAGAAGTACCCCTCGCTCGGGCCGGTCCTGGCCGAACTGCGCAAGCGGTACGGGGCGAGGGCGGGCGGTACGGCCGGCGTCGAGACGTACATCGACGCGGACGGCGAGGCCGTCGCCGACACCACGCTCCTCGTCCTGTCGAAGGGGAGGCCGGGCAGACTGAGGACGACGATCGACGCGGGGGTGCAGGGGGCGGCGGAGAAGGCGGTCAAGGGGTTCGGCTCGGCCTCGGTGGCCGCGATCGAGCCGTCCACGGGGGCGATACGGGCGGTCGCCAACAATCCGGTCACCGAGTTCAACACCGCCCTTCAGGGCCAGCAGGCCCCCGGCTCCACGATGAAGATCGTCACGGCGGCGATGATGATGGAGCACGGTGTGGCCGGGCCGGGTGACAAGGTCGAGTGTCCCCCCGACGTGATGTCGAGGGGCAGGACCTTCCACAACCTCAAGGACTTCAGCATCACCGACGCCACCCTCACCGACGCGTTCCGTCGCTCCTGCAACACCGCCTTCATCAAGGCGATACGCCCCCTCAGCGACAAGAACGTCGCGGACACCGCCCTCGGCACGACCGCCCGGCGCTGGTTCGGCATCGGCCAGGAATGGAACATCGGGGTCGGGGCCTGGGACGGCTCCGTGCCCGAGTCGGCCGGGAGCGAGACGCCCGCCTCGTACATCGGCCAGGGCAAGATCACGATGAGCGCCCTGAACGTCGCCTCGCTCTCCGCGACGGCGAAGAACGGCCGATTCCTCCAGCCGTACCTGGTGTCGAAGGAGCTCGACGACCGCGAGTTCGCCCACGCGGAGCCGCTCCCCGACGAGGTCGCCAGGGGATTGCGCCTGATGATGGAGGCGGCGGCCACGACCCGGCTCGGCACCGCGACGGACGCGATGGCCGGGGTCCCGTCCCCCAAGGGCGCCAAGACCGGCTCCGCCGAGGTCGACGGCCAGTCCACGTCGAACAGCTGGTTCACCGGCTACTCGGGCGACCTCGCGGCGGCGGCCGTCGTCCAGGCGGGCGGCCACGGCGGCGACGCGGCGGGCCCGGTGGTCGCGCGGGTGCTCAAGGCGGGCTGACCGCTCTCCGGAACCCGGTCGCGTGCCCCGTACACCGACCGCTAGCGTGCGGGCCATGACGACTGACGAGGACACCGCTTCCGCCGCCCACCCCCGGTTCGCCGCCGCCCTCCGGGAGTTGGGGCTCGACGTCGAGATCCGCCGTTTCCCGGACGAGACCCGCACCGCCCAGCAGGCCGCCGAGGCCATCGGCTGCGAGGTGGCCGAGATCGTGAAGTCGCTGGTCTTCGCGGCCGACGGGGTGCCGGTGCTCGTCCTGATGGACGGCGCGTCACGGGTGGACGTCGAGCGGGTACGGCGGGAGCTCGGCGCGGAGAAGGTGACCCGGGTGGACGCGAAGGTGGTCCGCGAGACGACGGGGTACGCGATCGGGGGCGTGCCGCCGTTCGGGCACCGCACCCGGACGCGGGTCCTCGCCGACCGGGGCATCCTCGACCACGCCGTGGTGTGGGCGGCGGCCGGCACCCCGTACACGGTCTTCGCGATGGACCCGAAGACGCTGGTGACGCACGCCGGCGGCACCCTCGTGGACGTCCGCGAGACCTCCGCGTGACGCCTCTCGTCACGCTCGCGGTCCTCATCGCGGCCGTCACGCACGCCGGGTGGAACGCGATCGCGCACGGCATCAAGGACCAGTTGCTCTCGTTCACGCTGATCTCCGGCGGCGGGGCGCTGATCGGCATGGCCGTCGCCTGTTTCGCACCGCTGCCGGCGGCGGGGGCGTGGCCGTACCTGATCGCCTCCGCGCTCCTCCACATCGGCTACTACGCCCTGCTGATGCGGTCGTTCTCGCTCGGGGACTTCGGCCAGATGTACCCGATCGCACGCGGTACGGCTCCGCTCGTCGTCACCGTCCTCGCGGCGGTCTTCGTGCACGAGGTGCCGGGGGGCTGGCAGTTGCTCGGGGTGGCGGTGGCCAGCGCGGGCCTGACGGGCCTGGCCCTGTGGGGCATCCGGGGCAAGGACACCCGCCCGCACTGGCCGGCGCTCCTGGCGGCGGGCGCGACGGGCCTGGCGATCGCCCTGTACACGGTCGTCGACGGCGTCGGCGTCCGCGCCTCCGGCACCCCGCTGGGCTACATCGCGTGGCTGATGATCCTGGAGGGCCTGGCGATCCCGGCGTACGCCCTGTGGACCCGCCGCGCGGCCCTCCTCCCCCAACTCCGCCCGTACGCGCCCCGGGGCCTCCTCGGCGCGGCCCTCTCGGTCACGGCGTACGCCCTCGTCCTCTGGGCCCAGACGAAGGCTCCCCTGGCCCCGATCGCCGCCCTCCGCGAGTCCTCGATCATCGTGGGCGCGGCCATCGGCGCCGTCTTCTTCAAGGAACGCTTCGGCGCCCCGAGGGTCGCGGCGGCGGGGCTGATGGTGCTGGGAATCGGGTTGATGCTGCACGCGGGGTGAGCCGCCGCGCCTCCCCCGGCGGGGGCACGGCGGGTCCTCGCCGTCGGACGCCGGCGCCCAGGACCCGGGTCACGTGCCGACGCGGCTGGACGGCGTCCGCGAGGAGATCACCCGGGACCGGCGCGCCCTGGCCCTGTGGGGGTGTCCTCGCCCAGTACCTCCGCGAAGTGGGTGTTCACCGCCAGCAGGCCGCCGTCCACGCGGAGGGTCGTGCCCGTGATCCAGGAGGCGTCCGTGGAGGCCAGGAAGGCCACCGCCGCCGCCACGTCCTCCGGGGTGCCGACGCGGCCCAGCGGGTAGACCCGGGTGGCCAGTGCGGTGAGGTCGGCTTCCCGGCCCGCCCAGGCCGTGGTCGCGATCGTGCCCGGGTTGATCTGGTTGACCCGGACCCCGCGCGGCGCCGCGTCGCCCGCCAGGGTGCGGGTGAGGGACGCGAGGCCCGCCTTGGCCGCGCTGTACGCGTGGCCGCCGAAGTCCGTCTCCGCGTTGACCGAGCCGATCGTGACGATCGCCCCGCGCCCGCCGGCCGCCGCGAGGTGCGGGAGGGCCGCACGGGCGCAGCGGACGGCGCCCATCAGCGTCACGTCCAGCTGGCCGCTCCAGCCCTCGTCCGGCTCGTCCTCGAAGCGCTCGCGGTCGGGCGCGACGGGAGCGAGGGCGTTGCTGACGAGGACGTCGAGGCCGCCGAAGGTCTTCACCGCGTACGCGACGGCCGCGTCGACCGACGCCTGGTCGCCGACGTCGCAGCGCGACGCCACCGCCCCCGGCAGCCGATCCGCCGTCCTCCGGGCCGCCTCCTCGTCGATGTCCGTGACCAGGACCCGCGCGCCCTCCGCCGCGAGCCGCCGGGCGGTGGCCGCGCCGATGCCGCGCGCCGCGCCCGTGACCAGTACCGCGTACCCCTCGAGGCGTTTCGTGAGATCCATGGTCCGATCCCAGCATCCCGTGAAACATTCTCGCAACATCGCGTTCATCGAATTCACGGACGAATGGCCAGAGAACGCTGACTCGCGACCATTCGGCCAGGGCCGAAAGCCTTTGACACCCGTCCTGTTCGAATACCACGATCTACCCCGCCGACGACCGCTTTCCGGACCCAGGGGGAAACAAATGACTTCGCAGCAGCATGTGGACGATTCGCGCGAGACGTACGAGTCCGGTGTCGAGGAGATCTGCGAATCCCTTTCCTCCCGGAGCTTCGACCTGATCTCCGGCGACAAGGTGAAGTCGCTCCTCCTGCGGCGCTCCGCGACCGCGCTCGACGACCTGGAGCCCTTCCGCGAGAGCTGGTCCCGCATGCCGCTCGACGGGTACATGGCGGACGGCGGGCGCTACCGCCGTCGCCGGCACGCGACGCTCAGCGCGCCCCGGGCGAGCGCCGACTACCGCGTCGAGCCCCACCAGCCGCACTACCAGGGCCTCGACTACAACAACCTCAACGGCGGCGTGGCCCGGCACTACGAGCCGTTCGAGGACGAGATGCTGCGCGGCCGCACGATGGACAGCCTGCTCACGCTGGGCTGCGACATCTTCGGCCGCCTCGCCCCGTACTCGGGCTGGCACATCGAGGCCCACCAGTTCCGCATCGAGGTGAACGGCGAGGAGGTCGGCCTGCCGACCCCCGAGGGCGTCCACCGCGACGGCGTCACCTTCGTCCTGATGGCGATGATCGGCCGCTCCAACGCCATCGGCGGCGAGAGCACCGTCTTCAACCTGGACAAGCAGCCGGTGGAGAAGTTCTCCCTCACCGACCCCCTCGACGTGGCTCTCGTCAACGACGAGCGGGTCTACCACGGCGTCACGCCCATCGAGCAGGTGGACCCCGCCGCCCCGGCCTCGCGCGACGTGCTGGTGATCACCTACCGTCACAAGCCCTGACGGTTGTCCGGTGCGGGGGCCGCCACCACGGCGGCCCCCGCACCCGCTTACCACCTGAGTGAGAAGACGGGAAAATGGGTCAGCTAATCGCCGTAGCGGTCATCACCATTCTGGCAGTCATCAGTCCCGGCGCGGACTTCGCGATGACCGTCCGGAACAGCTATCTGTACGGGCGGACCGCCGGCGTTCTCGCTGCCGTCGGCATTTCCCTGGGTGTTCTCGTCCACGTCACCTACACCATGCTGGGCGTGGGCCTTCTGGTGTCCCGGACCCCGATGCTTTTCACCGCGATGAAACTGGTCGGCGCCGCCTACCTGGTGTACATCGGGTACAAGACCTTCGTCGCCAAGGCCCAGGTCGACATCGACCTGTCGAACGACGCCGGCCTCTCGAAGGCCGGGGCGCTGCGCACCGGATTCCTCACGAACGCGCTCAACCCGAAGACCATGCTCTTCGTGCTGAGCACCTACACCCAGGTCGTCAGCGCCGACACCCCGGTCTTCCAGCAGGTCGGCTACGGCCTGTTCATGTCGCTCGCGCACCTGGTGTGGTTCGCGCTGGCGGCCGTGCTCTTCTCCAACCAGAGCCTGCGGACCCGGCTGTTGCAGCGGCAGAGGGTGCTCAACAAGGTCATCGGGTCCGTGCTCGTCGGGCTCGGGATGGTGCTGGCCCTGACGCCGTCGGTCGCCTGACGCCAGGCCCTCAGACCGTCGAGACCGTCTCCACGCGCGGCTCCGCGATCGTCCGGTAGTCCTCGGTGGACAGGGCGAGCGAGCGGTCGAGCCGGGCCGCGTTGAAGAAGAACTCCGGGTGGACCAGCAGGTCCGGGTCCACGATCAGTTCGAGGCGCTCGTCGAAGGCGAACGGGAGGATCGTGCCGCTCGGCGAGCCCGCGAGCTCCTCGGCGATGTCCGGGGAGGCGAAGGAGACGTACGTGCCGCCGTACAGCGCCTTCACGGCGTTCAGGTCGATGCGCCGGTCGCCCGGCACGACGACGAGTGCGAAGCGCTTCTCCTTCTTGCCGATCTTCACCATGGCGATGATGCACTTGGCCGCCCGGTCGAGCGTGTGGCCCCGCAGCGCGCTGACCGCCTCGGTGGCGCCCTCGGGGGCGTGCTCGATCACCCGGTAGGCCGCGCCGCGCTCGTCGAGCAGGGCGAGCAGCTTCTCGTACGTCTCGTGCGTCTCGTCGGTGCCGTTCACAACGCCCGTGCCGTCCGTGGTCATTCGGTTCCTCCCGGTTTCAACTGGTTTACTTCTCCGGCGCGTTGACCCTACGCCGGTCGTCCATGTGCCGGAGCAGCGCGACACCCGCGTCGTCCAGTTCGTACAGCACGCGTACGCCGTCCCTGCGGCGCCGCACCACGCCCGCGGCGACCAGGGCGGTGAGGTGCTCGGAGACCGTGCTCGGGGCGAGGCCCAGCGAGGCGGCCAGGTCCGAGGTGGTGGTGGGTGCGGCGAGGCCGCGGACGACGCCGGCCCGGCTGCGGCCGAGCAGGATCTCCAGGCGGTCCCCCCGCGCGGGCCCCTCGGCGAGACCGCGCCGGCCCGGCGGCGCCGTCTCCCCGAGCAGGACGGCGGCCCCCTCGGCCTGGTAGGCGACGGCGGTCGTGCCGTCCGGGGCGGACGCGGAATACGGGGCTCCCCTGCCGAACACCAGGGGGACGAGGACGAGCCGGGAGACGTCCGGCGCCGGGGTCCGGCCGCTCGCCCCCGTGCCGTGCAGCCTGAGGACGTCACCGTGCCGGGAGAGCCGGCGCCCGCGCAGGGAGCCGAGCAGCCGCTCGGGACCCTGGGTGGCGAGGATCCGGGCGCGCAGCAGGATGTCCTCCTCGGTCGCGACCCGTAAGGGCGCCGCGTACGGCTCCAGGGCCGCCCGCCAGTACCGGGGCAGGAACTCGCGGAGCTCGGCGAGACGGGCCCGCGGATCCGCGTACAGGGGTCGTACCTCGGCGGGGACGCCCTGCGGGAACCACTGCTCCAGCTCCTCCCGGACGCGGGCCGGGGGGACGGCGGCGAGGGCCGCGAGGTCCGCCGTCAGGTCGCCCCGGGACGCGCAGGGGACGACGAGGAGGAACGAGGGGAGGGCGCCGCCGCGGGAGCGGTACAGATGGACGAGCCAGCCCGGGATGGTCACCTCGGCCCGGGTCAGCGAACGGCGGGCCGCCCGGTCCCAGTTGGTGTACGGCCAGGGCGCGAGCCCACGCCGTGAGGAGAGCAGCCCGATGCTGCCGTACGTCTCCCAGAGCCGGCTGTCGGCGATCCGGACCGTTCCGTATCCGGACCGCCGCAGCGGAATCTCGATCACCACGCACCCCCGCGCCCGCCCCACCGGTCGTGTGGAGCGGGCACACGGTATCGGCCGGCCGGCCGGGGAACTGCCCCGCGAGCGCTCACAATGTCAAGTCGTCGGGCGCCGGCGGCGATTCATCGTCCGGGGAGGACGCTCAGCCCGTCACCGACGCCACCGCCCGCACCAGGGCCTGGGCCCGCGGGTCGGCCGTGACCGTCTTGCGCATGCCGTTGGTGACGTACCCGAAGGCGATCCCGGCGTCCGGGTCGGCGAAGCCGAGGGAGCCGCCGCGGCCGGGGTGCCCGAAGGAGGAGGGGCCGAGGAGCGGGGAGGCCGGGCCGTGCAGCATGTGCCCGAGGCCGAAGCGCGTGCCGACGACCAGCACCTTGTCCGGGCCCGCCGACTCCTCGGTGCGGGCGAGGGTGAGGGTGGCGGGGGCGAAGAGGCGTGCGGCGCCGTCGACGGGGCCGAGGGTGGCGGCGTAGAAGCGGGCGAGGGCGCGGGCGGTGGCGACGCCCGCCGAGCCGGGCAGTTCGGCGGCCCGGTAGACGGGGTCGTTCTCGTCGGGCTTGGGGTCGATGACGCCGAAGGCGCGCCGGGTGAGGGAGTCCGGGTCCTGGTAGGCCTCGGTGACGGAGCGCTTGGGGCGGAGCCTGAGCGCGCCGCCGCCGGGCGGGTCGACCTCCTCGACGTGGCCGAGCCGGCCGACCCGGTGGGTCTCGGCGTCGGGCAGGCCGATCCACAGGTCGAGGCCGAGGGGGCCGGCGATCTCCTCGGCGACCCAGCGGCCGATGGTGCGGCCGGTGACCCGGTGGACCAGGCCGGAGAGCAGCCAGCTGAAGGTGTGGGCGTGGTAGCCGTGGGCGGTGCCGGGCTCCCAGACGGGGGCCTGGGCGGCGATCGCGGCCGTCGCCGTGTCCCGGTCGACGGCCTCGGCGAGGCTGAGCGGCCGGTCGAGGACGGGCACCCCGGCCCGGTGGGCGAGGAGCTGGCGTACGGTCACGCGCTCCTTGCCGTGGGCCTTGAACTCGGGCCAGTACGAGGCCACGGGGGCGTCCAGGTCGAGCTGCCCGCGCTGGTGCAGGAGGAGGGGGACGGCGGCGGCGACGCCCTTGGTGGCCGAGCGGACGATCTGGGCGGTGTCTTCGGACCACATGACGTCGCCGTCGACGTCCTTGGTCCCCGCCCACAGGTCGACGACCTTGACGCCGTCCCGGTGGACGGCGACGGCGGCGCCGCGCTCGCCCCGCTGCTCGAAGTTGCGCAGGAACGCGTCCCTGACCGGCTCCCAGCCCGCCGCCACCGTGCCCTGGACGTCCACCTGACCCACACATCCTTTCGTACGACCGGCTCCCATGGTGCAACGTGAGGGGAGAAGGCCGGATTCCGGGGTCGGGTGGACGTCCGGTGCCGTCAGACGAGGTGGATCGTGAAGCGCCTCGTGCCCGCAGCGATCGTGTCGGCGTGGACCGAGCCACGGGCCTTCTCGTACTTACCGGTGCCGCGGGGTGATCGCGTTGTCGAACGAGGGGGGAGGGCCCGGGTTGAGGATGCCGAAGTACATCCCCTGCGCGGTGAGCTGGCCGTCCCGGAGCGTGCCGGCGCGACCCACCGGCAGATGCGACCGGTCGGACCAGTCGGACCGCCCGGATCAGCCGACGGAGCTCGGTACGAAGCCGAACGGCAGCTCCAGGCGGTGCCGGGCCATCAGCTCCTCGTCGGCGAGGATCCCGGCGGTCGGCCCGTCGGCGGCGATCACGCCCTCGCTGAGGATCACCGAGCGCGGGCAGAGCTCCAGGGCGTACGGCAGGTCATGGGTGACCATCAGGACGGTGACGTCCAGCGCCCGGAGGATGTCGGCGAGCTCGCGGCGCGAGGCCGGGTCCAGGTTGGACGACGGCTCGTCGAGGACGAGGATCTCCGGCTCCATGGCGAGGACCGTCGCGACGGCGACCCGGCGGCGCTGCCCGAAGGAGAGGTGGTGCGGGGGCCGGTCGGCGAACTCCGCCATGCCGACCCGCGCGAGGGCCTTCCCCACGACGGCTTCCAGCTCGGCGCCCCGCACGCCGGCCGCCGCCGGGCCGAAGGCCACGTCCTCGCGGACGGTCGGCATGAACAGCTGGTCGTCCGGGTCCTGGAAGACGATGCCGACCTTGCGCCGGATCTCGGCCATGTGCTTCTTGCCGACGGGCATCCCGGCGACGGTGACGGTGCCCGCGCCACCGGCGAGGATGCCGTTGAGGTGGAGGACGAGAGTGGTCTTGCCGGCGCCGTTGGGGCCGAGGAGGGCGACCCGTTCGCCGCGCCCGACGGTCAGGTCGACACCGAAGAGGGCCTGGTGGCCGTCGGGGTACGCGTACGCGAGTCCGCGCACTTCCAGCGAGGCGGTCATAGGGTCCATCCCAGGAGGCAGATCAGGAGGGCGGAGAGCGGCAGCGCGGCAGCGCGCGCCCACTGGGCGCGGGTGGCGGTCACCTCGTCGATGACCGGCATGGTGCCGCTGTAGCCGCGGCTGACCATGGCGAGGTGGACGCGTTCGCCGCGCTCGTACGAGCGGATGAAGAGCGCACCGGCGGACTTGGCGAGGACGCCCCAGTGGCGGACGCCCTTCGCCTCGAAGCCGCGTGAGCGGCGGGCGACGGACATGCGGCGCATCTCGTCGGTGATGACGTCGCCGTACCGGATCATGAACGAGGCGATCTGGACGAGCAGCGGCGGGAGCTTCAGCCGCTGGAGGCCGAGGATCAGGGCCCGCAGCTCGGTGGTGGAGGCGAGGAGCACGGAGGCGGCGACGCCGAGGGTGCCCTTGGCCAGGACGTTCCAGGCGCCCCACAGGCCGGGGACGCTCAGCGACACCCCGAGGACCGTGGTCTGCTCACCGGGGACCACGAACGGCATGAGCAGCGCGAAGGCGACGAACGGGATCTCGATGAGCAGCCGCTTCAGCAGGAAGCCGGCCGGGATCCGGGCCTTCGCCGCGACGGCCGCGAGGAGCACGGCGTAGAGAGCGAAGGCCCAGACGGCCTCGCGGGGCGTCGAGACGACGACCACGACGAAGCCGAGGACGGCGGCGAGCTTGGTGTGCGGGGGCAGCTCGTGGACCGGCGACGTGGCGTGCCGGTAGAGCTTGTGCGCGTGCCCCGCCCCCATGTCACGCCTCCACGGCGGCGGCGGTCCTGCGGCGGCGGACGACCCAGAAGGCGCCGGTGCCGACGGCGAGGGTCGCGCCGACGCCGATCGCGCCGGCGAGGCCGCCGGAGAGCCGGGGGGCCTCGATGCCCTTGACGCCGTAGTCGGCGAGCGGGGAGTCCGCGGCGGCGTGCTCCTCGACGTTCTTGTCGATGCCCTTGTCGGCGGCGACCTTCTCCAGGCCGTCGGGGCTGGCGGAGGCGTAGAAGGAGACGAAGCCGGCGAGGACGAGGGCGGTGACCACGCCGCCGATCCACAGCTTCCTCGGGGAGCCGGCGGCCGCAGGGGCGGCGGCGGGGGCGGCGTCGACCAGTTCGCCGTCGACGCGGAGCTTGAGCGGGGCGGTGAGGCCGCGCGCGCCGTACACGAGGTCGGGGCGGACGGCGACGACGGCGCCGACGGTCAGCATGGTGATGACGGCCTCGCCGACGCCGATGAGGACGTGCACGCCGACCATGGCCGTGAGGACCCTGGAGACGGGGACGTCGGTGGTGCCGCCGATCGCGTAGATGAGGGTGAAGACGGCGGCCGCGGCCGGCACGGAGACGAGCGCGGCGGCGAACGAGGCCACGGTCACGGAGCGGCGGGTGCGCGGCAGGACGAGGACCAGGCCGCGGAAGAGCGCGTAGGCCACGACGACGGTGACGACGCCCATGACCGTGATGTTCACGCCGAGGGCGGTGAGACCGCCGTCGGCGAAGAGGATGCCCTGCATGAGCAGGACGACGGCGATGCACAGGACGCCGGTCCAGGGCCCGACGAGGATCGCGGCGAGCGCACCTCCGAGGAGGTGGCCGCTGGTCCCGGCGGCGACCGGGAAGTTCAGCATCTGGACGGCGAAGATGAAGGCGGCGACGAGGCCGGCCAGCGGCGCGGTCCGCTCGTCCAGCTCGCGGCGGGCTCCGCGCAGGCTGACGGCGACGGCGCCGGCGGCGACGACACCGGCGGCGGCCGATACGGGGGCGTTGATGAATCCGTCAGGTACATGCACGTCCGAAATGATAAGGCGCTCCTGCGAATGGGTTGCAAGAGCGCATGGGTCACAGGACGGCGGCGCGCACGGGCGCACGGGGCCGCCCGTGCCGTACGTGACCCCGCGCACACCCGTGGCCCGGCAGGCATGCACCGCGTCCACGACGGGAAGAAGAGGAAGAGATCAGTCGATAAGAGGACAAACTGGGAGGAGCCCCTCATGGCCGCCGCAGACGTTCGCGCAGTCGACGACCATGCCAAGGGACGGATCATCAGCGACGCGCCCCTCTCGCGGCCCGTCCCCGTGGCCCTCCGCTACGACCCCGACTTCTCCCCCGCCACCGTCCGCTTCGTCTTCCCCGGCTCCGTCGAGTGGTCCTTCCCCCGCGCGCTCCTGGAGAAGGGGCTGCGCACCCCGACCCGCCGAGGCGACATCGGCGTCTGGCCCTGCGGCCGGGTGCAGACGGTCGTGGAGCTCCACGAGGACGACGGGGTGACGGTCGTGCAGTTCGACACCGCGGCCCTGATCCGCTTCCTGAAGCACACGTACGCCGCCAGTACGTCGATGACGACACACTGACGGCGTACGGAAGAGGCCTTGCGTCAGACCTCCACGAGGTCACACCTGGCCGGGAGTCAGACCTTCACGAGGTCCGGCTTCGCGGGGCCGGACCCACCGGTGGACTTCGCGAGACCTTCGCCCTCGACGTCCACGTTCGGCAGGATCCGGTCCAGCCACTTCGGCAGCCACCAGGCCTTGTGGCCGAGCAGGGCGAGGACGGCCGGGACGATCGCCATCCGGACCACGAAGGCGTCGAAGAGGACCGCGACGGCGAGACCGAAGCCGATCATCTTGATCATCTGGTCGGTCATGCCGATGAAGCCGGAGAAGACCGCGATCATGATCACCGCGGCGGCGGTGACCACCCGGGCGCTGTGCCGGAAGCCGGTCACGATGGCCTCACCGGGCCGCTCGCCGTGCACGTACGCCTCGCGCATCCGGGTCACGAGGAAGACCTCGTAGTCCATCGCGAGGCCGAAGACGACGCCCACCATGAAGATCGGCATCATCGACATGATCGGGCCGGTCTGCTCGACCCCGAAGAGGCTGCCGAGCCAGCCCCACTGGAAGACCGCGACGACCGCGCCGAGCGCCGCGACCACCGAGAGCAGGAAGCCGAGGGCCGCCTTCAGGGGGACGAGGACCGAGCGGAAGACCAGGGTCAGCAGGACGAAGGCGAGGCCGACGACGAGGGCCAGATAGGGCACCAGGGCGTCGTTCATCTTCTGCGAGAAGTCGATGTTCAGGGCGGTGGCGCCGGTGACGAGGACGTCGTCGCCGGTGGCGTCCCGGATGTCGTGGACCAGGTTCTCGGTCTCGACCGAGGACGGCCGGTCCTTCGGGACCACGGTGATCATCGCGGCGTCGCCGGCCTTGTTCGGCGTCGCCGGGGTGACGGCCGCCCAGCCGTCGAGGCCCTTGATCGTGGAGACCGTCCGGTCGGCGGTCGCCTTGTCGCCGTCCACGACGACGAGCAGCGGGCCGTTGAAGCCGGGGCCGAAGCCGTCGGACAGCGCGTCGTACGCCCGGCGCTCGGAGGTGGAGGTGGGCTTCACGCCGTCGTCGGGGAGGCCCATCTTCAGGGAGGCGGCGGGCAGCGCGATCGCCCCGAGGCCGAACACGCCGGCGAGCAGCACCATCACGGGACGGCGGATGACGAACCGGGCCCAGCGGGTGCCGCCGTTGGGCTTGTCGGCCGCCTTCGCGGCGCCCTCGGCGCCGTTCGCGGCCTTGCGCTGCTTGCGGCCGACGACCTTGTTCCCGGCGAAGCCGAGCAGGGCGGGGATCAGGGTGAGCGCGATCAGTACGGCGATCACGACCGTGGCGGCGGCGGCGAAGCCCATCTTCGTCAGCATCGGGATGTTGACGACGGCCAGGCCGACCAGGGCGATGACGACGGTGAGTCCGGCGAAGACGACGGCGGAGCCGGCCGTGCCGACCGCGCGGCCGGCGGCGTCCTCGCGGTCGCGGCCCTCGGCGAGCTCCGCGCGGTAGCGGGAGACGATGAAGAGGGCGTAGTCGATGCCGACGGCGAGGCCGATCATCGACGCGAGCGTCGAGGTGGTGGTGCCGAGGTCGAGGACGTTCGCGAGCGCGCTGATCGAGGAGACGCCGATGCCGACGCCGATGATCGCGGTGAGCAGCGGGAGTCCGGCGGCGACGAGCGAGCCGAAGGTGATGACGAGGACGATGCCGGCGAGGACGATGCCGATGGCCTCGCTCGCGCCCTGCTCGGGCATGGTCTGGAGGGCGTCGCCGCCGACCTCGACGGTCAGCCCCTTGCCCTGCGCGCCGTGCCCGGCCTGCTTCAGCGCCTCGCGCGTCTCCTCGGTCAGCTCCATGGCGTTGACCTTGTAGGAGACCGAGACGTAGGCGGTGGAGCCGTTCTTCGAGACGGCGTGCGCGGTGTACGGGTCGGTGACCGAGACGATCTGGTCCGAGCCGGACCGGAGCGCGGCGACGGTCTCCTCGACGACGGCCTTGTGCGCCGGGTCGGTCATCTTCTCGCCCTCGGGGGCCTTGAAGACGACGCGGGCGGTGGCTCCGTCGGCTCCGGCGCCCGGGAAGCGCTCTTCGAGCAGGTCGAAGGCGCGCTGGGCCTCGGTGCCGGGTATGGAGAAGGAGCTGGAGGTCGGGGTGGGCGCGGTGGCGGCACCGACGCCGGCGAGCGCGAGGAGCGCCACCCAGAGGAGGGCGACGAGCCGTCGGCGCCGGAAGGCGGTGCGGCCCAACTTGTAGAGGAACGTGGCCACGGGGGCGTACTCCCAGGTGTGGGGCGGGACAGGGCATGGGGAGCCGGCCCGACGGCGTGAGCGGTACGCGTCAGGTGGTGCGGGGTGGGTCAGACGCCGAGTGAGGGGAGCACGACGGCGTCGATGTACGAGGCGAGGAAGGCGCGGTCGACCGGCTGGTCGTCGATGAGAGGGCGAGCGATGAACGCGCCGATGAGCATGTGCGGGACGAGCTTGAGCGCAGGGTTGGCGCCGTCGATCTCGCCTCTGCGGACCGCGCGGCCCAGCACGTCGTCGAGGCCGTTCATCTCGGGTTCGACGAGCAGCTCGCGCAGGGCCTGGAGCAGTTCGGGGTTGTCGTGGACGGCATGGGCGAGGCCCCGCATCAGCGCGGAGTCCTTCTCCATCTGGCAGTCGTCGGTCCGCTCCATCAGGGCGTGGAAGTCGCCGCGCAGCGAGCCGGTGTCGATCTCGGTGAGACTGACCGGCTTGTTGTGGCGCATCGCCCTGGCGACGAGTTGCGGCTTGCTCCCCCACTGGCGGTAGAGGGTGGCCTTGCTGGAGCGGGTGCGGGCGGCGACGGCGTCCATGGTGAGGGCGTCGTAGCCGACCTCGCGGAGGAGGTCGAGCACGGCTCCGTACAGCTCGGACTCCCGCTCGGGAGTGAGTCTGCTGCGTGCCATGCCGGGCTCCGATCCGAACGAAACGGTTTCGTACAGTACGAAGATACCCCCGCCGTCATCGAAACGAAACCGTTTCGTACGTGTCCTGGGCCACACGCGGCCACCCCCGGGGCAGACGACACGGACACCCCACAGGACGCCCGTTCACACATACGAGTTGCCTCACCCCGTCCGCGCGGAAAACATGGGGAGGTGAGTGACGACGTCGCGTATCTCCGTTTTCCGCACCTCCACGACGACCTGCTGTGCTTCGCCGCCGAGGACGACCTGTGGATCGCCCCGCTCGTCCCCGAGGGCCACCGCCCCGGCCGGGCCTGGCGCCTCACGGTCGACCGGACGCGGGTCGGGCACCCGCGCTTCTCGCCGGACGGGCGGCACATCGCGTACACGAACTGGCGCAGCCTCGATCCCGAGATCCACCTCGTCCCCATCGGTGGCGGCCCCGCCCGGCGGCTCACCTACTGGGGTTCCACCGACACCCGGGTCTGCGGCTGGACGCCCCCCGACAAGGACGGCCGCTCCGACATCCTCGCCGTCTCCTCGCACGGGCAGCCCTTCTCGTACTACTCCTGGGGCTACACCGTCCCCACCGACGGCTCCCCCGGCCTCCGCATGCCCTGGGGGCCGGTGTCCGACGTCGCCGTCACCGACGACCCCGGCATCTGCACGAGCTCCGGCGGGCACGGCGAGCGCCGCACCCTCCTCCTCACCGGGAAGCCGCCGCACGAGCCGGCCGCCTGGAAGCGGTACCTGGGCGGCGCCACCGGCCGCCTCTGGCTCCACGGGGAGCGGCTCCTGCCCGACATCGGCGGCCACCTCGACTGCGCCATGGTCGTCGACGGCCGGATCGCCTTCCTCTCCGACCACGAGGGCGTCGGCAACCTCTACTCCTGCCTGCCCGACGGCACCGACCTGCGCCGCCACACCGACCACGACGACTTCTACGCCCGGCACGCCTCGACCGACGGGCACCGCGTCGTCTACCAGTGCGCGGGCGACCTGTGGGTCGTCGACGCCCTCACCCCCGACTCCCGCCCCCGCAGGCTGGAGGTGCGGCTCGGCGGCCAGCGCGTCGGCCGCCGCTCCTACCAGGTGCCGGCCGCCCACCACGTCGACGCGGTCTCCGTCGACGAGACCGGCCGGGCCTCCGCCGTCTCCGTGCGCGGCAGCCTCTACTGGCTGACCCACCGCGACGGCCCCGCCCGCACCATCATCGACACCCCCGGCGTCCGCGTCAGGCTCCCCGAGATGCTCGGCAGCGGCGGCCAGGTCGCGTACGTCACCGACGCCGACGGCGAGGACGCCGTCGAGGTCGCCTATCTGCCGCGCGCCAGTGGCGACCGGCCGCCCCGCAGGCTCGCCTCGGGCGAGCTAGGCCGGGTCGAGGAGCTGGTCTCCGACCCCGACGGCGAGCGGCTCGCGATCGCCTCCCACGACGGCCGGCTCCTCCTCCTCGACGCGACGGAGGACTCCAACGGCGAGGTCACCGAGCTGATCAGGTCCGTCAACGGACCGGTCCGCGACCTCGCCTTCTCCCCCGACGGCGACTGGCTGACCTGGTCCCACCCGGGCATCGGTCGCTCCCTGCGCTCCATCAAGATGGCGCGGATCTCCGGCCCCGGCGCCCGCACCGTCGTCGACGTCACCAACGGGCGCTTCGAGGACGAGAACCCGGTCTTCACCCGGGACGGCCGCTACCTCGCCTTCCTCTCCTGGCGCGGCTTCGACCCGGTGTACGACGTGCACACCGGCGACCTGTCCTTCCCGCTCGGCTGCCGCCCCTACCTCGTCCCGCTCTCCTCCGCCACGCCCTCCCCCTTCGCGCTGCTCCCCGACGGGCGCCCGGCGGCGGGCGGCCTCGACCCCGCCGACGACGACACCGAGACCGGCGACGGCACGGTCACCGTCGAGATCGAGGGGCTCCCCGACCGGGTGACGCCCTTCCCGGTCGCCGCCTCCAAGTACTCGGCGCTGCACCCGGTCAGCGGCGGCGGCCTGGTCTGGCTGCGCTGGCCCATCTCGGGCGCGCTCGGCGAGACCTTCGCCAACCCGGCGGACACCTCCGGCAAGCCGACCCTGGAGCACTTCTCCATCACCAAGGCCCGCAAGAGCGAACTCGCCAAGGACCTCGACTGGTTCGCGGTCAGCGGCGACGGCACCCGGCTCGTCCTCGCCGACGAGGGAGAACTGCGGGCCGTGCCCGCCACCGAGTCCGGCGACGGCGACTCCACCGTCTACCTGGACCTGCGGCGCATCCTGCACGAGATCGACCCGGGCGCCGAGTGGCGGCAGGCCTTCGACGAGGCCGGCCGGATCGTCCGCGCCTACTTCTGGGAGCCCGGCATGGGCGGGGTCGACTGGAAGGCCGTCCTCGACCAGTACCGTCCGCTCGTCGAACGGGTCGCGTCCCCCGACGAGTTCGCCGACCTGCTCCGCGAGGTGATGGGCGAACTGGGCACCTCGCACGCGTACGTCACCCCCGCCCGCCGCAACGAAGGACCCCCGCACTACCAGCGGCCGATGGGCCTGCTCGGCGCCAACCTCGTGCCCCGGGAGGCCGGCTGGACCGTGAAGCGGATCCTGCCCGGCGAGTCCTCCGACTCCAAGGCCCGCTCCCCGCTCGCCGGCACCGGCATCCGCGAGGGCGCCGTCCTCACCCACGTCGACGGCCGCCCCGTGGACCCGGTCACCGGCCCCTACCCGCTGCTCTCCGGCACCGGCGGCACCACCGTCGAGCTCACCTTCACCCCCGCCGAGGGCGAGGGGCGCGCCCGCCGCGTCGCCGTCGTCCCGCTCATCGACGAGCGCCCCCTGCGCTACCAGGACTGGGTCGCCAAACGCCGTGCGGTGGTGCGGGAGGTCAGCGGCGGGCGCTGCGGCTACCTCCACATCCCCGACATGGGCGGCTCCGGCTGGGCCCAGTTCAACCGGGACCTGCGCATGGAGGTCTCCCGGCCGGCCCTCATCGTCGACGTCCGCGGCAACGCCGGCGGCAACATCAGCGAACTGGTCATAGAGAAACTGACCCGGAAGATCCTCGGCTGGGACCTCACCCGGAACGCCCAGCCCGTCAGCTACGCCTCCAACGCCCCGCGCGGCCCCGTCGTCGCCCTCGCCGACGAGGCCACCTCCTCCGACGGCGACATGATCACCGCCGCCTTCAAGCTCCTCGGCCTCGGCCCGGTCGTCGGGCAGCGCACCTGGGGCGGGGTCGTCGGCATGACCGGCCGCCACCGGCTCGGCGACGGCACCCAGATCACCGTGCCGATGAACGCGGCCTGGTTCCCCGAGTACGGCTGGTCCCTGGAGAACCACGGCGTCGAACCCGACCTCGCGGTCCTGCGCACCCCCCTCGACTGGGCCGAGGGACGGCACGCCCAGCTCGACGACGCGGTCCACGTCGCCCTCGCACTGCTCGACAAGACCCCGGCGGCGAGCCCCCCGGGCTACGAGGCCCTCCCCGACCGCTCCCGCCCGAAACTGCCCCCGAGGCCGGACGCGTAGGCAGCCACGGCCTGTCCGGCCCTGATCCGCCGGACGGGCCCTACGCGGGGATCAGCTCCCCCAGGTCCAGCTCGTAGGCGGCGCCGGCCTGCCCGTCGAGCGTCACGCTCCCGACCGCGCCGAACCCGACCCGCCCGAGCACGGCCCTCGACCCCGCGTTGTCGAGGGTCGTGACGGCGGTCAGCCGGCTCAGCCCGTACTCCTCCCGCGCCATCCGGCACAGCTCCCGCACTCCGGCCGTCGCCACCCCGCGCCCGGTGGCCTTCTCGGCGACCCGGTACCCGAGTTCGGCGCCCCCGTCGGCGACGTCGACCAGGTTGAAGCGCCCGAGTATCTCCCCTCCCTCCCCCACGAGGACGTGGAAGAGGATCGTCCCGGTCTCCTGCTCGTCGAGCAGCGCCCGGTGCCGCGCCTCGAAGTCGGTGAAGTACGCGTCCCCCCGGTCGGGCACGGAGGCGGCGAAGTACCCCCGGTTCTCCCGCTCGAAGGCGAGCAGGGCGGGGGCGTGATCGGATCGCAGTCGCTCAAGTACGGCCATGGGCGCCACCGTACGAAGATCCGGCGACGCGCGCGCGTGAGTAACGAGCCAAGATCGCGCGGGGGCGCCACGCACGAAGCGCACTCGGGCCCGCCCCGGGACCGCCGGGCACGCGCGAAGGCGCACCCGGTCTCCCGGGTGCGCCTCCGTCAAGGACGGGCGACGTCAGACGTCGTAGTCCTGCTCCAGACGGTCCTGGCTGTCCGGCCGAGCCCGGCGGGTCTCCTCTTCGGGGCGCCCGCGGCCCTTGGAGGCACGCTCGGACGCCTGGTCCTTCGCCTTGCCCGCGGCCTGCTTGGCCTGCTCCTTGAGCTGCTCCGCCTTGTCCTTGAACTGGTCTTGCATGCCCATGAAAGTTCACTCCTAGAAGTGTGTGGGGCGCCGGGGGCGGTCTGCCCCTCCGGCCTCGACCAGCCTCGCACGAGCGAACATTCCACGCATTTCGATCAGTTACGGTCCGTGAGGAACCTCCGTCGAGGCCCTCAGACCTTCGCCTTCCGCGCCTGCTCGTCGGCCGCCCCGCCCGCGCCCACCAGTCCCTTGGAGACCGTGCTCAGACGCGGCTCGAAGCGCCGCATCTCGCGCTGCCCGACCGTCGCGATCAGGCTCGGCAGACAGCCGCGGACCGACTGCATCCCGCGCAGCCACCACTGGGCGTACACATGGGCCGAGCGCCGCTCGACACCCGCCACGATCCGGTCGACGGCCGGGCCGAGGGGGTAGGTGCGGTTCGAGGGCCACGGCAGCCGCTGCCGCAGCTCCTTCATCACGTCGTCCTGGTCCGCGCCCCGCACCATGTCCGTGTCGGTCCAGGACAGGTAACCGACGCCGACCTTCACGCCCTTGTGGGCGACCTCGGCGCGCAGGCTGTGCGCGAAGGCCTCCACCCCCGACTTGGAGGCGCAGTAGGCGGTCATCATCGGGGCGGGGGTGATCGCGGCGAGCGAGGCGATCTGGAGGAAGTACCCTCGCGACTCCATGAGCACGGGCAGGAACGCCCGGCCCGTCACCGCGCCGCCGATCAGGTTCACCTCGATCACCCGCCGCCAGGCGTCCGGGTCGGAGTCGACGAAGGGCCCGCCCGCCGCGACACCGGCGTTGGCGATGACGATGTCGACCTTCCCGAACCGTTCCTTCACCTCGGCCGCGACCCGGGCCATCGCCTCGTGGTCGGTGACGTCCGCGTGCCACCAGTCGGCCTCGGTGTGCAGCCGCCCGGCGACCTCCTTGAGCTGCTCGGGCTCCAGGCCGACGAGCGCGATCCTCGCGCCGCGCGCGGAGAGCTTGCGGGCGAGCAGCTCCCCGACCCCCCGGGCCCCGCCGGTGACGACCGCGACCTGCCCTTCCAGGCTCATCCTGCTCATGCCCCTGCCTCCTCGTTCTCCTTCACGCCCAGGTACGTGAGGGTCAGTTCGCGGATCTGCGCGGTGACGGCCTCCGGGGCCTCCACCGGTGTCATGTGGCCCATGCCGGCCAGCTCGACGAGGCCCGTGCAGTGCGGCAACGCCTCCGCGAGGACGCGGGAGTGGGCGGGCGGGGTCAGCCGGTCGGCGGTGCCGACGAGCACGGCCACCGGCACCCGGAGCTCCCGCAGCCCCTGCTCCAGGT
This sequence comes from Streptomyces sp. NPDC034084, assembly GCF_055575535.1. Taxonomy (NCBI): domain Bacteria; kingdom Bacillati; phylum Actinomycetota; class Actinomycetes; order Kitasatosporales; family Streptomycetaceae; genus Streptomyces; species Streptomyces sp. NPDC034084. The sequence goes on along the minus strand of NZ_JBVISK010000008.1, from coordinate 171,495 downwards.
CGAGCCCGGCCAGGACCTGCGACCAGCCGTAGCGGGCGCCGCGCGGGCAGGCGTGCACGATCCGGGCACAGGCCTCGACCCGTTCCGGCGCCGAGCCCGGTCCCATCGTCGCGTACTTCAGGATCCTCTTCGAGACGGCGTTGACCGGACCGAGCGGCGCCTTCGCGCCGAGGACGGCCGCGGTCAGCCGGCTGCGCAGTCCGCCGGGCCGGAGCGGTACGACGGTGGCCTCGGCCGTCAGCCGGGAGGAGCCGGTGGAGCAGAGCAGGACGGCGGCGGCGTGCTCCCGGAAACCGGGCCGCCCGGCGGCCGCCATGATCGTCATGCCGCCCATGGAGTGGCCGGCCAGGACCGCCCGCTCGCCGGGTCCGAGGGTGGCCGCGAGCACCGCCTCCAGGTCGTCGGCGAGGGCCGTCGTCGAGTAGCCCGCGCCGCCGGTCGCGGCGGGGACCGGGGACCGGCCGTGGCCGCGCTGGTCGTAGGCGATGACCCGGTGGTCGGCGGCGAGGGACCGTATCTGCTCGGCCCAGAAGGCGATCGAGCAGGTCCAGCCGTGGGCGAGGACCACGGCGGGCGCGCCCTCGGGGCCGTACACCTCGACGTGGACCGGGGAGCCGTCGGCGGAGACGGCGGTGAGTGCGCGGGACTCGGGCAGCGAGGTCAGGTGCCGGCTCACTTGGCGGTCTCCTTCTTCTTGGGGGGACGAGGGGCCGCGGGCGCGGTCCGGGGGGCGCGGAGCACCTCGTACTCGGAGAGGTCGACCCGCCGGGTCTCGCGCCGGAACTCGGCCGTGGTGCCCGGCCACAGGGTGGTGTTGCGGCCGTCGGCGTCGAGGTACCAGCTGTTGCAGCCGCCGGCCTTCCACACGGTCCGCTCCATCCGGGACTGCACCTTGCGGTTCCAGGCGCCGACGGCGGAGGGGCGGACGGCGAGGGCGGCGCGGCCTCCGAGGACCTCGATCTGGCGGAGGTAGTCGGCCAGGTAGTTCAGCTGGGACTCGATCATGAGGATCATGGAGGAGTTCCCGAGGCCGGTGTTCGGCCCGATGATCATCATGAGGTTGGGGAAGCCGCCCGCGGTGGCCCCGCGCAGCACCTGGACGCCGTCCTTCCAGGACTCGGCGAGCGTGAGCCCCTCGGCGCCGACGACGCGCTCGGCGATCGGGATGTCGGTGACGTGGAAGCCCGTGCCGAAGACGATCGCGTCGACCTCGGTCTCGGTGCCGTCGGCTGCGATCACGGTCGAGCCGCGGACCTCGCGCAGCCCGGAGGCGACGACGTCCACGTTGGGCTGGGCGAGCGCCGGGTAGTACGTGTTCGAGAGCAGGATCCGCTTGCAGCCGATGCGGTACGAGGGCGTCAGCCTGGCCCGCAGCTCCGGGTCCTTGATGGAGCGGGCGATGTTCGCCTTGGCGAGCTTCTCGACGAGGCCGAGCTCGTTCGGGTGCTTGGTGAAGGCGCCGACCTGGAGCTCGCGGATGCCCCAGAGGATGCCCCGGCGCAGGGTCGCGGTGGCCGGGAGCGTGCGGTGGAGCCAGCGCTCGGGGGCGCTGATCGAGCGGTCCATGCGGGGCATGACCCACGGGGGCGTGCGCTGGAAGAGGGTGAGCCTTCCGACCTCGCGCTGGATCTCGGGCACGATCTGGATGGCGGAGGCGCCGGTGCCGACCATGGCGACGCGCTTGCCGCGGAGGTCGTAGTCGTGGTCCCAGCGGGCCGAGTGGAAGACCTTGCCGGGGAAGTCGGCGAGGCCGGGGATGTCGGGGATCCGCGGGTCGGAGAGCGGCCCGCCGGCGGAGACGAGGACCTCGGCGCTGAAGGTGCCGCCGCTGGTCTCGATCTCCCAGCGCAGCGCCTCCGCGTCCCAGCGCGCCCGCAGCAGCTCGTGGTTCAGGCGCAGGTGCGGACGGATCCCGAAGGTGTCCGTGACGTGCTCCAGGTAGGCGCGGATGTGCCGCTGCCCGGAGAAGGTCCGGGGCCAGTCCGGGTTGGGCGCGAAGGAGAAGGAGTAGAGATGGGAGGGGACGTCGCAGGCGCAGCCGGGGTAGCTGTTGTCGCGCCAGGCGCCGCCCACGGAGTCGGCCCGCTCCAGGACGACGAAGTCCGTGATCCCCTCGCGGCGCAGCCGGACGGCGGCTCCGATGCCGCCGAACCCCGCCCCGATCACCGCCACCCTGACGTGCTCGTGCTTCGCCATGCCGCCTCCCGTGCGCCCGGCCAAGATTCCGCCAGCAATCACTGGCACAGTCGGGACTGTAGAGCAGCTCCATACCGAGCGGTAGGGGTACGACGAGGGAAAGTTACCGGCGGTACAACATAGGCTGGCGGGTGTGGCAGAAGGATCACGTCCCGAGACGGGCGCACAGCGAGGTCCGCGCGACACGGCGACCGACGGCACGGGCGGCGGCGGTCGCGAGGCGCCGGGCGGCGGCGGTCGCGACACGGCCGGCGGCGGGCGAGAGTCCCTTGAGTCGCGTGAGCCCCGCGAGTACCGCATGGACGACCTGGCCGCCGCCGCCGGCATCACCGTGCGCACCCTGCGCTTCTACCGCGAGCGGGGCCTGATCCCGCCGCCCCGCCGCGAAGGCCGGATCGCCTGGTACGACGAGAACCACCTGGCCCGGCTGCGTACCATCGCCGCCCTCCTGGAGCGCGGCCACACCCTCAACGGCATCGCCGACCTCACCACGGCCTTCGAGAGCGGCCGCAACGTCCGCGAGGTCCTCGCCCTCCCCGCCCCCTCCGAGGAGGAGCCGGTACACCTCACCCCCGAGGAGCTCGCCGACCACTTCGCCGGCGAGGTCACCGCCGAGAACCTCGCCGCCGCGCTCGACCTCGGCTACCTCGTCACCGACGGCGAGGAGATCATCCACATCAGCCGCCGGCTGCTCGACGTCTCCGCCGCCCTGGTCCGGGAGGGCGTCCCGCTCGCCGAGGTCCTCAAGGCGGGCGCCCGCGTCCGCGAACACGCCGACGCCCTCGCCGGGCTCTTCAGCGAACTCCTGCGCGCCCACGCGGGCGAGGAGGACCTGTGGCGGCTGCGCCCGCTCGCCAAGAGCGTGGTGGAGGCCGAACTGTCGATGGCGCTCGACCGACGGCTGCGCGACACCCCCGAGGCCCCCTGAGGCACCGCGCGACGGCCTCATGATCGCCTGACAGGTTCTTCAACCGTTCCCGACGGCCCCTCCTCGGAGAGCGGTCCCCGGCGATGAGAATGCGCGCGCCCCGCGATGCCCCCACCCGGTCCCGCCAACGCAGAGCACGGCACCGCGCGGGAGGGAACTACAACTGGTAGACGGCCGTCACGGGGGCGTGGTCGCTCCACCGCTCCTCGTGGGTCGCGGCCCGCTCGACGTAGGCCTTGACGGCCTTGGCCGCGAGGCCGGGGGTGGCGATCTGGTAGTCGATCCGCCATCCGCTGTCGTTGTCGAAGGCGCGGCCCCGGTAGGACCACCAGGAGTAGGGCCCTTCCTGCTCGGGGTGGAGCTCGCGTACGACGTCGACGTATCCGCCGTCGCCGGCGTCGAGGACGCGGGAGAGCCACTCCCGCTCCTCGGGCAGGAAGCCGGCGTTCTTCCTGTTGGCCTTCCAGTTCTTGAGGTCGGCCTCGCGGTGGGCGATGTTCCAGTCGCCGCAGACCACGACCTCACGCCCGTCGGCGGCGGCCTTCTCCCGCAGCTCCTTCAGGTACGGCAGGAGGGCGTCCATGAAGCGGTACTTCTCGTCCTGGCGCTCGGTGCCGACCTCGCCGGAGGGCAGGTAGAGACTGGCGACGGTCACGCCGGGCAGGTCGGCCTCGACGTACCGGCCGCTGAGGTCGAACTCGGTGGACCCGAATCCGATCCGCACGGCGTCGGGCTCGCGCCGCGTGTAGAGCGACACACCGGCTCGGCCCTTGGCGGCGGCGGGGGCGTGGACGGTGAACCAGCCCTCGGGGCTGCGCACCTCCTCGGGCAGCTGCGCCGCCTCGGCCCGCACCTCCTGGAGGCAGACGGCGTCGGCGGAGGTGCCGGCCAGCCACTCGACGAAGCCCTTCTTGGCGGCGGCGCGGAGACCATTGACGTTCGCGGACGTGACAGTGAGCATCCCGGGAGGATACCGACCCGCCCCTCGTGCATACCTGTACGATGGTACGCATGAACATCCAGCCGACGCCCTTCGACCACCCCGACGCCGTCAAACTCAACGACGAGGTCCAGGCGGAGTACGCCCTCCGCTACGACGACGAGGGCGACGTCACACCTCTGGACGCCGGGATGTTCGCCCCGCCCCGCGGGCTCTACCTCCTCGCGTACGACCCCGCCGGCAGCCCCCTGGCCACCGGCGGCTGGCGCACCCAGGACAAGAACCCCGAGGGCTACGAGGACGGCGACGCCGAACTCAAGCGCATGTACGTGATCCCCGAGGCCCGCGGCCTGGGCCTGGCCCGCCGCATCCTCGCGGCCCTCGAAACCGACGCCCGCACCGCCGGCCGCACCCGCATGGTCCTCGAGACGGGCACCGCCCAGCCGGAGGCCATAGCCCTCTACACCTCCAGCGGCTACGCACCGTGCGCCAAGTTCGGCCACTACCGCGACCACCCCAACAGCCGCTGCTTCGCGAAGCCCCTGATCTGACGCCGCCGCTGACCCGCACTCAGGAACCGCGGGTCAGCACGCCCGCCCCTCCGGGGAAAGCAGAAATCCCGCCCGATCTTCCGATCGGACGGGATTCCCGTGTCTGTGGACCTGTGGGGATTTGAACCCCAGACCCCCTCGATGCGAACGAGGTGCGCTACCAGACTGCGCCACAGGCCCTTGCGACGTGTGAAACATTAGCATCCCGATCGGGAAGAACAAAAATCGCTTCCACCGCAGGTCAGCCGGGGGCCGTCGCGGGCCCCCGGGCGGGGTCATTCGTTGGCCGCGCGGGGGCGGTCGTCGTCCGCGTACTGGTCGAAGAGCGGGGTGCGGCCGTGGTCGCGGCGGGGCTGGGTGGTGCGCTGGCGGGGGGCCGGGGGCGGGGTGGGGGCCGGGTCGGCGGCCGTGGAGGAGCGGGCCGCGCTCCAGGTCTCCGGGTCCGTGATGTCGATGCCGCTCGTGGCGCGCGGGGCGACCGGGGCGGTGACGTACGTCGGGAGCGGCACGGGGACCGGGTCCCAGCTGTCGCCGCGGGCCGGGCCGCGCTCGCGCTGCTGGTCCACCCACTCCGCGTGGTCGGTCTGCTCGACCAGGGCGCGCCGGTCCGCCTCCTGCGGGGAGGGATCCGGCGTCGGCTCCGGCGTCGGGGTCGGGCGCCGGCTCTCGCGCAGGCGGGCGGCGGCCGCCTCGGCGCGGCGCCGGTCCATCACGTACACGAAGCGCCGTCGCTCCTGGGCCCGCAGGTGCACGATGTACGCGCTGAGGAGCAGTGCGGGGACCGCCGGGGCCCACAGGAAGGCGATGCCGCCGACGGCCGCGACGACCGCGCCGAGGGTGAAGCCGGCGAAGAGGAGCGTCGTGGTCCGGCGGCGACGGGCGAGAACCTTGCCGCGGCGCGCGCGCTCGGCGGCGGCGCCCGTGGCCGCGGGTCGGGCCGGAGCGGGGCCCGGCGCCTGCTCCGGTTCGGGTTCCGGGAGTTCCAGGCGCGCTTCCGTCCTGGCCGCGGGCGCGGAGAAGGCCCGGACGTCGACCGAGCTCAGATGCTCGGTCTCCGCGTCCGGGTCCACGTCGGGCGTCGTCCCCTGGGCCGTACGGTCCCGTTCCCTGAGCTCCTTGGCGTACCGGCGCTCCATGCCCGCCCGTCCGGAAAGCAGCCGGATGGCGGTGCTGAAGCGTTCCGTCGGACGGGCTTCGTTCAGCTCGTCCTGCCTGCGGAGCCACATCGGCACCAAGTAGGCGGCCCAGGCCCCGACGATGACTGCGTAGATGAGGCCGCTGCTGCTCACGTCTCACACGGTAGAGGGGTTCCGTAACACGCATCGGCCAATTGGCCCGGTGTGTCGCACGATCTGGCTGATATCACTGAACTTTTTTGTGATTGTTCAGATCGATTGACCGCCAACTGGCGATTAAATTCGAACACTTATTGCATTCTTGCCTGGTGCCAGCGTCTCAGCAGACCCTCCGGCACCTCCTCCGCCGTCAGCGCGTACACCAGGTGGTCCCGCCACGCGCCGTCGATGTGGAGATAACGGGGCCGCAGGCCCTCCTCGCGGAAACCGAGCTTCTCCACCACCCGGCGCGACGGCCCGTTCTCCGGGCGGATGCAGACCTCCATGCGGTGCAGCCCGACCACCCGGAAGCAGTGGTCGACGGCGAGCGCGACCGCCGTCGGCATCACCCCCCGCCCGGCCACCTCGCTGTCCACCCAGTACCCCACGTGCCCCGAGCACATCGAGCCCCAGGTGATCCCGGCCACCGTCAACTGCCCGACGAGCCGCCCCCGGTACTCGATCACGAACGGCAGCATCCGGCCGGCGTTCGCCTCGGACCGCAGATGGCGCACCATCTGACGGTACGTCGGGCGGCGGGCTGCCGGGCCGCCCGGGGGCGACGGGGGAACCGTCGCCTCCCAGGGCCGCAGCCACTCGCGGTTGCGCCGGTTCACCTCGCGCCAGGCCGCCTGGTCGCGCATCTTTATCGGTCGGAGCAGCACCTCGCCGTCGACGAGGACCGCCGGCCAGGACGGGATCACGACGCTCTCGGGTGGTCGCCACCGCGGATCTGGTCGACGGCGTGGCGCAGGAGCGGCTCCAGGACGGCGAGCCCGTCCCGTACGCCGCCCGGGGAGCCCGGCAGGTTCACGATGAGGGTGGCGCTCGCGACCCCGGCCAGACCGCGCGAGAGCGCCGCCGTCGGGACCTTCTCGCGGCCGTACGCGCGGATCGCCTCCGGGATGCCCGGGATCTCCCGCTCCAGGACCCGGCGGGTCGCCTCGGGGGTCTCGTCCGTGGGCGAGATGCCCGTACCGCCGGTGGTGACGATCACGTCGTACCCGGCGGCGACCCCCGCGCGCAGGGCGGCCTCGACCGGCGCCCCGTCCGGGACGACCTGCGGGCCGTCCACGGCGAAGCGCATCCGGGTCAGCCCCTCGGCGATCAGCGGACCGCCCTTGTCCTCGTACACCCCGGCCGACGCCCGGTTGGAGGCGGTGACGACGAGCGCGCGGTAGGCCGCGACCGGCACCTCCTCGGGCCCGGTGGGCTCCTCGTGCTCGTGGGTCCCCGACACCCGGCCCGCGCGCGTCACGCCTCGGCCCTCGTCCAGTGGCCCGACTTGCCGCCCGTCTTCTCCTCCACCCGTACGTCGGAGATGACCGCGCCCTTGTCGACCGCCTTCACCATGTCGACGACGGTCAGGGCCGCCACCGAGACCGCCGTGAGGGCCTCCATCTCGACGCCCGTGCGGTCCGTGGTCTTCACCGTCGCCAGGATCTCGACCGCCTCGTCCGTGACCGCCAGGTCCAGGGTGACGCCCGAGACGGCCAGCGGGTGGCAGAGCGGGATGAGGTCCGGGGTCTTCTTGGCGCCCATGATCCCGGCGATGCGGGCGGTGGCCAGCGCGTCGCCCTTCGGGACGCCCTCGCCGCGCAGCAGCTCGATCACGCGCGGCGAGACGAGGACCCGCCCGCTGGCGCGGGCGGTGCGGGACGTGACGTCCTTGGCCGATACGTCGACCATGCGGGCCGCGCCCGCCTCGTCGATGTGGGTGAGACCTTGCTGCGTGCTCATGGCCGTGACACTCCCGGTCGCTGTGTGAAGGACGACACCGTACCCCCACCCTGGCCCCCTCAGCCGAGGAGGACCACTTCCAGCTCGTCCCCCGGCTCGACGCTCTCCGTCTCCTCCGGGACCACGAGCAGGCAGTCCGCGTGGGCGAGGGCCGCGATCAGGTGGGAACCGGCACCGCCCACAGGTGTGACGGTGCCCGCCTCCGGGTCGTACGAGCCGCGCAGGAACTGGCGGCGGCCGGCCGGGGACGACAGGGCCTTCTCCGCGGCGAGCACCGCGCGGACCCGGGGCCGGTGGAGGTCCTCGACGCCCATCAGCGCGCGGATCGCGGGGCGCACGAACAGCTCGAAGGAGACGTACGAGGAGACCGGGTTGCCCGGGAGGGCGAGCAGCGGGATCTGCTCGGCGCCGATCGCGCCGAAGCCCTGCGGCTTGCCCGGCTGCATGGCCAGCTTGCGGAAGTCGACCTGGCCGTCGGCGGTCAGCGCCTCCTTCACCACGTCGTACGCGCCGACGCTCACCCCGCCGGTGGTCACGATGAGGTCGGCCCGGATGAGCTGGTCCTCGATGGTGGCGCGCAGCGACTCCGCGTCGTCGGCGACGGCCCCCACCCGGTAGGCCAGGGCGCCGGCGTCGCGTGCGGCGGCGGCGAGCGTGAAGCTGTTGGAGTCGTGGATCTGGCCCTCGCCCAGCGGCTCGCCGGGCTGGACGAGCTCGCTGCCGGTGGAGAGGACGACCACGCGGGGGCGGGGGCGGACCTTGACTCTGCCCCGGCCGATCGCGGCGAGCAGGCCGATCTGCGGCGGCCCCAGGACGGTGCCCGCCGCGAGGGCGAGCTCCCCGGCCCGTACGTCGCTGCCGGCCCTGCGGACATGGGCGCCGGCCTGGGCCGCGCGGTGGACGCGGACCTCTCCCCCGGCGCCCTCGGGGGCGGTGGACGCGGCGGTCATGCCGGTGGCCGCGCCCCCTCCCGTACCGCCGTCGGTCCACTCGACGGGGACGACGGCCTCGGCGCCGGGCGGCAGCGGGGCGCCGGTCATGATCCGGGCGGCCTGGCCGGGGCCGACCTCGGGCAGGCCGCCGGCGCCCGCGGCGACGTCGCCGATGACGGTGAGGACGGCGGGGAACTCCTCGGTGGCACCGGCGACATCGGCGACCCGGACCGCGTACCCGTCCATGGAGCTGTTGTCGAAGGGGGGCAGCGCGACCGGCACCGTCACGTCCTCGACGAGGACGCAGCCCTGGGCGTCGAGGAGTTGCAGGTCGATCGGTTCGAGCGGGGCGACCGTCGCGAGGATGTCGTCGAGGTGCTCGTCCACCGACCACAGGCCGCGGGCCGGGCCCGCGCAGGGGTCGGCCACCCCGGTCCCGTGGCCGTGGTCGTGGTCGTGGTCGTCGGGGGACGGCGACGGTGCCGCGCTGCTGCTCAAGGTGCTACATCTCCTCGCTGACGTATCTCCGGAGCCAGGACCGGAAGTCCGGCCCCAGATCTTCACGTTCGCACGCGAGTCTGACAATGGCACGCAGATAGTCCCCGCGGTCACCGGTGTCGTAGCGGCGGCCCTTGAACACGACGCCGTGCACCGGACCGCCGATCTTCTCGTCCGAGGCGAGCTTCTGCAGGGCGTCGGTCAGCTGGATCTCGCCGCCACGGCCCGGCTCGGTCTCCCGCAGCGTGTCGAAGACGGCCGGATCCAGGACGTAACGGCCGATGATCGCGTAATTGCTGGGCGCCTCGCCCGCGTCCGGCTTCTCGACCAGGTCCGTCACCTTCACGACGTCCGCGTCGACGGTCGCCTCGACCGCCGCGCAGCCGTAGAGGTGGATCTGCGAGGGGTCGACCTCCATCAGGGCGATGACACTGCCGCCCTCCCGCTCCTGGACCTCCACCATCCGCGCGAGCAGCGGGTCGCGCGGGTCGATCAGGTCGTCGCCGAGGAGCACCGCGAAGGGCTGGTCGCCGACGTGCGGGGCGGCGCAGAGCACGGCGTGGCCGAGGCCGCGCGGGGCGCCCTGGCGGACGTAGTGCATGGTGGCCAGGTCGCTGGGCTCCTGGACCTTGGAGAGGCGCTCGGCGTCGCCCTTCCGGCTCAGGGCCTCCTCCAGCTCGTAGTTCCGGTCGAAGTGGTCCTCCAAGGGACGCTTGTTCCGGCCGGTGATCATCAGGACGTCGGAGAGGCCGGCCGCGACGGCCTCCTCGACGACGTACTGGATGGCCGGCTTGTCGACGACCGGCAGCATCTCCTTCGGCGTCGCCTTGGTCGCCGGGAGGAAGCGGGTGCCGAGACCGGCGGCCGGGATGACAGCCTTGCTGATCCGGCCGAGCCTGGGGAGCGACTGATTCATGCGGAGAACCTTAGTCGTTCGGAATGAGAAGAAGATGTGACTTCGGTTAACTTTCTTGACATAAAGATAGTTACGCGAAATTCATGAACGCACAGAGGGCTGTCATGACACCGGAGATGTCCGAAAAGACCGTGCTGCGCAGCCGACTTCTGGCCGCCCGCGCCGCGCTCACCCCCGAATCCCTGGCGGACGCGGCCGAAGCCCTCGCCCGGCGGGGAATGGAACTGGCCGAACTCGCCGAGGCGGCCACCGTCGCCGCCTATGTGTCGGTCGGCCGCGAACCGGGCACGCGCGCGTTGCTCGACGCCCTCCACGCGCGCGGGGTGCGGGTCCTGCTCCCGGTCCTGCTCCCCGACAACGACCTGGACTGGGCGGCGTACGAGGGACGTGAGGCGCTCGCGAAGGCCGGCCGCGGCCTGCTCGAACCGACCGGACCCCGGCTCGGCCCCGAGGCGGTGTGCGCCGCCGACGCCGTGCTGCTGCCGGGTCTCGCCGTCGACGGACGCGGGATGCGGCTCGGGCGGGGCGGCGGCTCGTACGACCGGGTGCTCGCCCGGCTCGCACGCGCGCGCGTGGACCCGGCCCTGGTGGTGCTCCTCTACGCGGACGAGGTGGTCGCCCGGGTCCCGGAGGAACCGCACGACCACCCCGTGCACGCCGTGGTGACCCCGGAGGGGGTCACCCGCTTCGGCCCCTGATCAGGGCTTGAGGACCAGCGTTTCCTTCGCCGCCGCGTCGACCGCCGCCTTGCCGTAGGCCCAGTCGTACAGCTCGCCCTTCGCCCAGGCGTCCGTCTGGTCGGTGTAGTTCGAGTGGAAGGCGTGGCCGGAGGCGCCGGTCAGGTTGACCCAGCGGGACCTGTCCCAGTCGCCGACGTTGACGACCATCCGCATCGACGGGACCCAGATGACGTCGTAACCGCCGGCCGCGTTCCAGCCGGTGGCGTCGACCGCCGCCTCGCCGCCGCCCAGGTTCCACGGGCCGCGGTTGAGGAGCTTCTGCACGGCGCCGGGTCCCGCCGTGCCGAGGGTCTGGTTCTTCAGGGTCAGCTGGTGCAGCCGGCCCCAGCTCCAGGTGGAGACGTCCTTGCCGAGCTTGGCGGTCAGCTCCCAGCGGGCGTCCTTCATGGCGCGGGCGAGCAGCTGGTCACGCGTCTCGGTGGCCGGATCCAGACGGTTGCCCCGGGCGGTCCACCACTCGTTCTTCTCCTGCGTGAGGAGCGGGCGGACCACCTCGTACCAGCGGTCGCCGCCGTCCGGCTGCGCCGAGTCGGGGTCGCGCTGACCGCACTCGCGGACGAGCTTGTTCTGCTCGTCGACCGGGCCGGTGGCGTCGGCCGGGCGGACGCTGATGCAGTCGCCCTCGGCGCGCAGTTCCTTGGGCAGCTTGTTCCCGAAGGCGAGCTTGAGGACGTTGCGCCAGACCGCGTTGAAGTAGGCGGCGGCCGCCGAGTCGGGCTCCTGGGTGTAGTCCCAGCCCTCGAGGAGCTTCTGTGCCTCGCGGACGTACGGGTCGGAGATGTCGATCTTCAGCAGGAGCGGGTTGAGCAGGGTCGCGATCTCGCTGCGGTTGTCCGTCTGCATGGTCCGCATGTCGTCCGAGGAGATCTTGCCGCCGTCCTTGGTCTTCGACTCGATGAGGTCGGTGATCCGCCGGCTGCGCGAGCCGTAGCCCCAGTCCTTGGTGAGCAGGTCGGGGTAGGTCTTCTCGTCGATCACGGCCTGGTTGGCGGTGACGATGTAGCCGCGCTCCGGGTCGTACTCGTAGGGCAGCTGCTCGAAGGGGATGTAGCCCTTCCAGCGGTACGAGGAGTCCCAGCCGGGCGCGGGCAGGGTGCCGTCGCCCTTGGAGCGCCGCGGGATCTTGCCGGGCGACTGGTAGCCGATGTGGCCCTCGGTGTCGGCGTAGATCAGGTTCTGGGACGGGACCTCGAAGTTCTTCGCGGCGGCCCGGAAGGTGGTGAAGTCCTTGGCGCGGTCGAGGGCGAAGATCGCGTCCATCGACTTGCCGGGCTGGAGCGCGGTCCACTGGAGGGAGACGCCGTAGCCGGTGCCGCGATCGGGGGCGGCGTTGCCGACGGGGGCCTTCTGGCCGACCTTCTCCAGCTCGGAGGAGCGGTCGGAGACGAGCGGGCCCCGCTCGGTGGAGCGGACGGTGATCTTCCGGTCGCTGCCGCCGGCGACCTTGATGGTCTCCTCGCGGGTGGTGAAGGGCTTGACCTTCCCGTCCACGAGGTAGCCGTCGGGGCCGATCTTCTCCAGGTAGAGGTCGGTGACGTCGGCGCCGAGGTTGGTGAGACCCCAGGCGATCTTGTCGTTGTGGCCGATGATCACGCCGGGCATGCCGGAGAAGGTGTAGCCGGCGACGTCGTAGCGGCAGGTGGCCGAGACCGAGCGGCAGTGCAGGCCCATCTGGTACCAGAGGGACGGCAGCTGGGGCGCGAGGTGCGGGTCGTTGGCGAGCAGCGGCCTGCCGGAGGTGGTGAGCCGCCCGGAGACGACCCAGGAGTTGGAGCCGATGCCGTTGCCGTTGGGGCCGAGCAGGGCGGGAACGGTGTCGAGGACCTCGGAGAGCGCGCCGAGCTGGGACTGCGTACCCGAGGCGCTCGATCCGCCGGGGCCGGCGCCCGGGGTGTCGCCGGTGGTGGTGCCGTCGCCCTCGGTCGCGGCGGCCTTCGGGTCGAACTTCCCGGTGGACTCGTCGACCGCGCCCTTGTCGACGATCGGCTGGTGGAGCGCGTACGGGTACTCCGGGTACAGCTGCTTGATCTGCCGCGCGCTCAGCCGGCTCGTCATCAGCGAGCGGTCGATCTCGTCCTGCATGTTGCCGCGCAGGTCCCAGGCCATCGCCTTGAGCCAGGCCACCGAGTCGACCGGGGTCCAGGGCTCGATCGCGTAGTCGTTGGTGAGGGCGAGCGCCGCGTACTCGACGGAGACGTCCGCCGGGTCACGGTCCTTCAGGTAGGCGTTGACGCCCTCCGCGTACGCCTTGAGGTACTTCTTCGTCTCCGGGGACAGGACCTTGTCGTACTCCTCCTGCGCGACCCGTCGCCAGCCGAGGGTGCGCAGGAAGGCGTCGGTGTCGACCTGGCTCTCGCCGAACAGCTCGGAGAGGCGGCCCGCGGTCACGTGCCGGCGGACGTCCATCTCGTAGAAGCGGTCCTGCGCCTGGACGTAGCCCTGGGCGCGGAAGAGGTCCGTCTCGTTGTCGGCGTAGATCTGCGGGACGCCGTTCGCGTCGCGCTTCACCTCGACATCGGCGGAGAGGCTGTCGAGACGGATCTCGCCGGTCGTCTGCGGGAACGAGGCCCGGACGGTGCTGACACCCCAGTACCCGCCGAATCCGATGCCCGCGACCAGTGCGAGGACCAGGACGAGGAGGAGCAGGCGGGCGCGCCGCCCTTTCTTCTTGGCGGTCTTCTTGCCGGGGGGCGCGGTCGTGTTGGAGGGCATCGCTGTCCTTCGAGGGGCAGGGTGGTCCTGGAGTACGGGAGCAACCTTAGGCGCAGCGTCCGGACGGCCCGGACGCGGTGTCAGGAAGAGAACCGTACGGGTGAGCGAGGGGACGCAAAGAGGGCGTCAAGAAAACGTTAAAGATTAGGTAAGGTAACGAAGTACCGGCCGCTGGAGGAACGATCCAGCCGCGCGTGAGGGGAAGGAACGGCCACTGACTGTCCACCAGCTCAACGCACTCCTGCTCGTCTGCTCCCTCGTCCTGCTCGTGGCCGTCGCGGCCGTGCGGATCTCCTCCCGCAGCGGGCTCCCCAGCCTGCTGCTCTACCTGGGCATCGGCATCGCCATCGGCCAGGACGGCATCGGCAACGTCGCCTTCGACAACGCCGAACTCACGCAGGTCATCGGTTACGCGGCCCTCGTCGTGATCCTCGCCGAGGGCGGTCTCGGCACGAAGTGGAAGGAGATCAAGCCGGCGCTGCCCGCCGCGGTCGTCCTCTCCACCCTCGGCGTCGCCGTCAGCGTCGGCATCACCGCCGCCGGCGCCCACTACCTCGTCGGTCTCGACTGGCGGCAGGCGCTGATCATCGGCGCCGTCGTCTCCTCCACCGACGCCGCCGCGGTCTTCTCCGTGCTGCGCAAGGTGCCCCTCCCCTCCCGGGTCACCGGTGTCCTGGAGGCCGAGTCCGGCTTCAACGACGCCCCCGTCGTCATCCTCGTCGTCGCCTTCTCCACGGCCGGACCGGTCGACCACTGGTACCTGCTCGTCGCCGAGATCGCCCTCGAACTCGCCATCGGCGTCGCCATCGGCCTCGCCGTCGGCTTCGCCGGCGCCTACGGCCTGCGGCACGTCGCCCTGCCCGCCTCCGGCCTGTACCCGATCGCCGTCATGGCCATCGCCGTCGTCGCGTACGCCGCCGGCGCCATGGCCCACGGCTCCGGCTTCCTCGCCGTCTACCTGGCCTCGATGGTCCTCGGCAACGCCAAGCTGCCCCACGCGCCCGCGAACCGCGGCTTCGCCGAGGGACTCGGCTGGATCGCCCAGATCGGCATGTTCGTCCTGCTCGGCCTGCTCGTCACCCCGCACGAGCTCGTCCACGACTTCTGGCCCGCCGTCGTCATCGGCCTCGTCCTGACGGTGGTCGCCCGGCCCATGGAGGTCCTGGTCAGCCTGCTGCCCTTCCGGATCCCCTGGCAGGAGCAGGCCCTGATGTCCTGGGCCGGCCTGCGCGGAGCCGTCCCCATCATCCTCGCCACCATCCCGATGGTGTCGAAGATCGAGGGCAGCGAGCGCATCTTCAACATCGTCTTCGTCCTCGTCGTCGTCTACACCCTCGTCCAGGGCCCGACCCTGCCCTGGCTGGCCAAGGCCCTCGATCTGGGCGACGACTCCGAGGCCGCCGACCTCGGCGTCGAGTCCGCCCCCCTGGAGCGGCTGCGCGGACACCTCCTCTCCGTCGCCATCCCCGAGGGCTCCCGGATGCACGGCGTCGAGGTCGCCGAGCTGCGCCTCCCGGCCGGAGCGGCGGTCACCCTCGTCGTACGGGAGGACACCAGCTTCGTACCGGGACCGACGACCGTCCTGCGGCACGGCGACGAACTCCTCGTCGTCGCCACCGACCCCGTGCGGGACACCACCGAGCGACGGCTGCGAGCCGTCGGCCAGGGCGGCAAGCTCGCCGGCTGGCTGGGGACGGGAGGCGCGACAGCGGCCTCACCGCCGGCCGCCACGGCGCGCTTCCACCTGCCGGGCAGCGACCGGCGCAACAAGAAGACAGCGGGTTGATCGCAGGCATGCAGGCCTGATCGCAGGCGCCGGTTGATCGCAGGCATGTACGCCCGATCGCAGGCGCGCCGGCTGATCGCAGGCATTAATTCAGGGGCGGGAGCGTTTTCGCAGGCGGGAAGACGCTCTTCCCTGTACCATGAAGGCACACCTGATCGAACCAACTCTGCCTGACGCAGAGCTGGCGCGACCGTATGGCGGCCGTGGCGCCCCTCCACCGTGGGGCCGGCCCGGTATCTACCGCAGTAACGCGCATGAGGACAGCTCTCGGCGACACCCGCACCACCGTGCAGGGGCGCGCTACCAGGCGGCAGAAAGGCAAGGACCGTGGCGTCCACGGTCATCTCGGACAAGCGGCCCGGCTACGGGCAGCTGCTGCGCACCCCCGGCGCGCTGTCCTTCCTGCTCCCCGGCTTCGCCGCCCGGCAGCCCTTCGCGATGCTGACCATCGGCATCGTCCTGCTCGTCCAGCACACCACCGGCTCCTTCGGCAGCGCGGGCGCGGTCGCCGCCGTCACCGGCGTCTCCATGGCGCTCTTCGCGCCGCAGAGCGGCAAGCTCGCCGACCGCTTCGGCCAGCGCGCCGTCCTGCTCCCCGGCGTCCTCGTCCACACCGCCTCGGTCTCCCTGCTCGTCGCCCTCGCGATGGCCGGGGCCCCGCTCTGGGCGCTGTTCCTGGCCGCCGTCCCCGCCGGTGCCTCCGTGCCCCAGGTCGGGCCGATGGTCCGGGCCCGCTGGGCCGCCAAGCTGGACGGCACCCCGCTGATGCCGACGGCCGCCGCCTTCGAGTCCGTCACGGACGAGTTCACCTTCGTCGTCGGCCCCGTCCTCGCCACCGCCCTGTGCACCGGCGTCCACCCCGCCGCCGGCCTGATCGCCGAGGCCGCCCTCACCCTCGTCGGCGGCCTGTTCTTCGCAGCACAGCGCGCCACCCAGCCCGCGTACGGCCTGTCCGCCGCGGCGGGCCACCACGGCGCCGAGCCCCACCGCCCGGCCCTGTCCATCCCCGGCGTCCGCGTCCTGATCGTCGCCTTCCTCGGCATCGGCTCCGTCTTCGGCGGCATGCAGGTCTCCCTCACCGCCTTCACCGAGGAGATCGGCAACCCCGGCGCCAACGGCCTTCTGTACGGGATCTTCGCCGCCGGCAACATGCTCGCGGGCATCGCCATGGGCGCCGTCGCCTGGAAGACCGGGCCCCGCCGCCGCCTGATCCTGGGCTACACGGGCCTCACCGTCGCCGCCTCCCTGCTGTGGACCGCGCACTCGGTGCTGCTCCTCGGCGCCCTGGGCCTGGTCGTCGGCCTGTGCATCGCCCCCGCCCTGATCACCGGCTACACGATCGTCGAGACCCTGATCCCGGCCTCGGCCCGCACCGAGGCCTTCACCTGGCTCACCGGCGCCGTCGCGCTCGGCCAGGCCGCGGCCGTCACGGTCGCCGGGCGCCTCGCCGACGCCCACGGCGCGAGCACCGGATTCCTGGTGCCGCTGGCGGGCACGGCCCTCGCCCTGGCCACGCTGCTCGCCCTGCGCTCGCGGCTGAAGCCGCGCGAGGCGAGCCGGGTCGCGGCACGTGGTATCGGTCACCGCGTGCCGGTGGCGGTGGACTGATCCCCCGGAATACGTCAGTATGGATCGTCGTTAGCACTCGATGAGTGTGAGTGCCAGGAGGAAGTCACGTGCCGACCTACCAGTACCAGTGCACCGAGTGCGGCGAAGGCCTCGAGGCGGTGCAGAAGTTCACGGATGACGCCCTGACCGAGTGCCCCAGCTGCCAGGGACGCCTGAAGAAGGTGTTCTCTGCCGTCGGCATCGTCTTCAAGGGCTCCGGCTTCTACCGGAACGACAGCCGCGGCTCGTCGTCCAGCAGCTCGCCGGCCTCGTCGAAGGCCTCGACGGCGTCGTCCCCGGCGTCTTCGTCGTCCACTTCGTCATCGGACGCGAAGCCTGCCGCCTCGACCGCTTCCTCCTCCTCGACGTCCTCGTCGAGCACCGGAAGCTCGGCCGCCTGAGCGCTCTTGCCTTCCGAGGGCCCCGTCGCCATACGCGACGGGGCCCTCGGCCTTTCCGTTCCGTACGCCCTGCGTAGGGTGACCGGCATGGCGAATCCTGACGTGTACGCGGACATCGGCGTGATCGGCGGCTCCGGTTTCTACTCGTTCCTCGAGGACGTCACGGAGGTGTCCGTCGACACCCCGTACGGCAGCCCCAGCGACTCCCTCTTCCTCGGCGAGATCGCCGGCCGGACGGTCGCCTTCCTCCCCCGCCACGGCCGCGGCCACAGCGTCCCGCCGCACCGGATCAACTACCGCGCCAACCTCTGGGCGCTGCGCTCCGTGGGCGTACGACAGATCCTCGGGCCCTGCGCCGTCGGCGGCCTGCGCGAGGAGTACGGGCCGGGCACGCTCGTCGTCCCCGACCAGCTGGTCGACCGTACGAAGAGCCGGGCGCAGACCTACTTCGACGGGGAGCGGCGGGCCGACGGGGCCGTGCCGAACGTCGTCCACGTGACCTTCGCCGACCCCTACTGCCCGGACGGGCGGCGGGTCGCGGTCAAGGCCGCCCGGGGGCGGGGCTGGGAACCCGTCGACGGCGGCACGATGGTCGTCGTCGAGGGGCCCCGCTTCTCCACCCGCGCCGAGTCCCGGTGGCACGCGGCGGCCGGCTGGTCCGTCGTCGGCATGACCGGGCACCCCGAGGCCGTCCTCGCCCGCGAGCTGGGCCTCTGCTACACCTCGCTCGCGCTCGTCACCGACCTGGACGCGGGCGCCGAGACGGGTGAGGGCGTCTCCCACACGGAGGTGCTGCGGGTCTTCGGCGAGAACGTGGGACGACTGCGGGAGGTCCTCTTCGATGCGGTGGGGGCCCTGCCGGCGACGCCGGACCGGGACTGCCTGTGCACCCATGCCCACGACGGCTGGAACCTGGGCATCGAGCTGCCGTGAACCACCCCGAGGGGTGGGGAGGTTGTCCACAGGCCCGAGCTGATCCCCAGGGCGGAGCGGGGCGGGCGCGGAGTCGGGAGAGTGAGGGGCGTTCTGCTTCTCACGCTTCCGACCGGACGGGCGGTACCCCCATGACGACGACCACTCCCTCTTCTTCCTCCTCGGCGCCCGCACCGTGGCCGGTGTCGGCCTCCGCGTCCTCCGTCCCCGCGGCCTCCGCGTCCTCCGTCCCCGCGCCATGTACGGTGCCGGCCTTCGAGCCGCTACGGGTCCGGGGCGCCCGGCACCGGCTGCGCAGGGCGCTCCGGCGGGGGCGGCGCGCACCGGCGCTGCTCCTGGCCCTGACGGCGGGCGCGCTGGCCGTCGCGAGCACGGGCTCCGCACCGGCGGCACCGCCCACGCCGCCGGCGCCGTCGGCGTCCGGGTCCGCGGCCGCTCGTGCGCGGCCGCCCGCCGCAGTGCCCCTGGTGTCCGCGCCGGTGCGGATCGCCGACGCGGCGACCGTACGGCTGCTGCGGCCCGGCGACCGGGTCGACGTGATCGCCGCGCCCGACTCGCCGCTGGGCGGGGAGGGCGAGGCCCGGGTGGTGGCGACGGGCGCCCGAGTGGCCGAAGTTCCCCGGCCGGTCGAGACTCGACCAGACGGAGGGGCGCTCGTCGTCCTCTCCGTGCCACGGTCGACGGCGGCGGAGCTGGCGGGTGCCGGGGTCACGTCCCAACTGGCGGTGACGGTGTGCTGATTCGCACTGACTCACTGTCAAGTCACCGTCCCGTGTGTACGGATTGGACGCCTCTGCTCCGTTCACGGCCTAATGGCTGCTCAGACAGCATCACACGCGACGAAAGGGACCTCGATGGCCGAGAAGAAGGAAAGTCTGCTGGGAGGCTTCAAGGCCTTCCTGATGCGGGGCAACGTGATCGACCTGGCGGTCGCGGTCGTCATCGGTGCCGCCTTCACGAACATCGTGAACTCGGTGGTCAAGGGCATCATCAACCCGATCGTCGGCGCCTTCGGCACCAAGGACCTGGAGAGCTACGCGTCCTGCCTCAAGAACCCCTGCCGAGTGGTCGACGGCGAGATGCAGGGCATCCAGCTCCAGTGGGGCCTGGTCCTCAGCGCCACCCTGAGCTTCCTGATCACCGCGGCCGTCGTCTACTTCCTCATGGTCCTGCCGATGGCGAAGATCCTCGCGAAGCGCGCCGCGCACGACAAGGCGAGGGAAGGCGTCCAGGAGACCCTGGAGGTCAGCGAGCTGGAGGTGCTCAAGGAGATCCGCGACCACCTCGTCGCCCAGCGCGTTCCGTCCGTGAACGGCACTGCCCCGGGCTCCGGGGTCGCGGGCCGTGGCGGCGCGGGGGCGCACTCCACCTCCTGACCGGCGCCGTACGCCGGTGTCAGAGGTGGTGCGGCGGCTTCTCGTCGAGGAAGCGCGCGAGGTCGGCGGCGCTGTCACCGCCGGCAGGAGGCCGCTCGCCCCACCCGCGGTCCGTGTCGTCCGCGGATTGCTGGTCCAGCGGATCGTCGAAGACGAGTACCGGCTTCGGACTGTTGTCGGAACTGGAAGTCGTGCCGGGACGCTTCGCGTCTCGCGGGCCGTGGGCGGGGGCGGTGCTCATCTCTTCAGACTACGCCCGCTCACCCGCCCCGCACCCCCTGATCAGCGGTCCTTCGGATCGATCAGCCAGAGGCCCAGCACCACCAGGAACGACAGGACGAGGAAGCCCGCGCCCCACCAGGCGGTGCCGGTGTCGCCCGTCATCCATTCGTCCACCACGATCGTCAGGCCCCACAGCTGCCCGATGACGACCGTCAGCGCGAGCGCGAGGCGGGCCGAGAGTTTCGAGGAGCGTTCCGGCTCCTGTTCCGTACCGGCTCCGGGGCCCGGCCCGGTGTGCCGGACCCGGGGATCCCCGTATCCGCTGGTGGGCCGGATCTGGGGGTAGCGCTCGCGCACGGGCCGGTTGAGACGGGGCTGCGCGCTGCCGGGGGTGTACGCGGGCGGCCGCGGCGGCTCCGAAGTGCGGGGGGCCTCCGGAGCGCGGGAAGCCTCCGGAGCGCGGGGGGCCGGGTCGCGGGGGGCCTCCGGGTCGCGGGGGAAGGCGCCGTCGCTCATGTCCGCTCGCTCCTCTCCGCCGCCTTCAGGCCGGTCGCCGCGGGGTTCTCGGCGCTCGTGGCCGACCGCGCATCGCTGCCGGTCGGCTTCACGCCGGTCACCGTCGGCTTTCGGGCCGGGCCACCCGGGCCTCGGGCCGGGCCACCCGGGCCTCGGGCAGGACCGCCCGTGCCGGAGCCGGGGCAGCCCGGGCGGTCGTCGCCGTTCTGGCGGCAGAAGCCCTCGACGGCGCTCTCGCCCGAGCGGGCGGTGCCGACTGCCCAGACGCTGCCGTCGGCCTGCTCGACGAGGAGTACCTTCGGCAGACCGCGCGGGGGTGGGCCGGCGGTGACCTCTCCGGTACGGGCGTCGAAGATCCCCTCGTGGCAGGGGCAGTACAGCTCGCCCTCGCTCCCGCGTTCCCTGCGCCAGAGCACGGCGCAGGCGAGGTGGGTGCAGACGGCGGAGTAGCCGGCGAGGGTGCCGTCGTCCATGCGGACGGCGATCGCGCGGTCCTCGTCGCCGGGGTAGCGGAAGGCGAGTGACTCCCCCGGTTCGATCCGGTCGGCGATCTTCCGGACCTCGGGGGCGCCCTCGCTGTCGCCGTGGCGGTGCAGGATGCCGGAGGCGACGGCGATGCCGCCGACGGCGAGGCCGCCGGAGACGGTGGCGACGATCCGCAGGTAGTCGCGGCGGGTGGTGAGGGAGTCGGCGGCGATCCGGTCGTGGAGCGCTTCCCGGGCCGCGTCGGCCTGGGCGTCCGGTGTGGGCGGCTGCGGGTCGGTGACGCTCAACGGACATCCCTTCCATTGATCTCGACGACGGGAAGCCCGCCGGGCACCGGCCACTGGACCTTGTCCGCGGGGACGACCATCGCCACTCCGGTGGAGACGGTGGTGCTGCCGAAGGTGAAGGAGTCGGCGACCTGGACGCCGGGGCGTTCGGCGCGGAGTTCGTCGAGGGTTCCGTAGAAGAGGGCGCCGGTGGGGCAGACGGTGGCGCACATCGGGGCGAGGCCGTAGGCGGTGCGGTCGTAGCAGAGGTTGCACTTCATTTGGAGCTTCGCCTGGAGGTCGATCTTGGGGACGCCGAACGGGCAGGCGTTGACGCAGTTGGCGCAGCCGATGCAGCGGGTGGTGTCGGCCTGCTGCACGACGCCGTCGGCGGTGACGAGGATCGCGTCGGCGGGGCAGACCTCGGCGCAGGGGGCGACGGGGTCCTCGCAGTGCATGCAGACGGTGGGGAGGGAGGCGACGGAGCGGCCTTCGTCGGGGTAGTCGAGGTGGATCATCGACTTGCCGCGGTGCGAGTCGCATTCGCGGCAGGCGGAGACGCAGGCCTGGCAGCCGATGCAGCGGCCGGGGTCGATGAAGATCGTGCGGCCCATCATGTGCGGGTCAGCTCCTCTCCGCGGTGCCGCGGCCCTGGGGTGAGGTGGGAGGCAGCGGGTCGGTGCGGGAGACCTGGGTCTCCGGGTAGGCCTGGTGTCCGGGGGCGGTGGGCGGGGCGGGGACCTCGTCGATGCGTTCGGCGGCCTCGATGCGGGCGGCGCACACCTTGTACTCGGGGATCTTGGAGCGCGGGTCGAGGGCGTCGATGGTGAGGGCGTTGGCCGCCGTGGGGACGGGCCAGTGGTACGGCACGAAGACGGTGTCGGGGCGGATGGCCTCGGTGACGAGCGCGGGGAAGACCTCGCTGCCGCGGCGGGTGACGACGCGGACGGGGTCGCCGTTGCGGAAGCCGTGCGAGGGGTGGACCTCGACCCAGGGTCGGGGCGTCTGCTCGACGAGGGCACCCAGGCGGCGGGTCTGGTTGCCGGAGAGGAAGTGGGCGACGGTGCGGCCGGTGGTGAGCGAGAGGGGGTACTCCTCGCTGTACGGGTCCATGGGCGGGTGCCATTCGACGACCTGGAGGTGGACCCTGCCGTCGGGGTGGTAGGTGCGGCCGTCCTCGAAGAGGCGGGGGGTGCCGGGGTGCTCGGTGCTCGGGCAGGGCCAGGCGATGCCGCCGGTCTGCTCCAGGCGCTCGTACGTGATGCCGTAGTAGTCGTTGACGGTTCCGGCGGAGGCGATGCGGAGCTCCTCGAAGACGGAGCGGGAGTCGGGAAACGCGAACTTGTCGCCTGCACCGAGCCGTCTGGCGAGCTCGCAGATGACCCAGGTGTCGGTGCGGACACCGGCCGGTGGTTCCTGGGCCTTGTTGTGCTTGACGACCCGGGCCTCGGCGTTGGCCATGACGCCCTCGTCCTCGGCCCAGACGGTGACGGGGAAGACCACGTGCGCGTTGGCGGCGGTCTCGGAGAGGAAGAAGTCGAACTGGGCGTGGAATTGGAGGGTGTCGTAGCCGTCCTTGACGGTGGCGTAGTTCGGGAGGGAGACGAAGGGGTTGTTGCAGATGCCGATGAGGCCGCGGATCTCCTTGCGCTGCATCTGCCAGACCATCTCCATCATGGAGGTGCCGGCGGGCGGGAGTTCGGCCTCGTCGATGCCCCAGATCTCGCAGATCTGGCGGCGGTGCTCGGGGTTGGTGATGGAGCGGCCGCCGGGGAGGAGATCGGACTTCTGGCCGTGTTCGCGGCCGCCCTGACCGTTGCCCTGGCCGGTGATGGTGCCGTAGCCGGCACCGGGCTTGCCGATGTTCCCGGTGGCGACGCAGAGGTTGATGATCGTGAGGCAGTTCTCGACGCCCTGGGAGTGGTGCTCGACACCACGGGCGTGCCAGGCCATGGCCCTGCCCACGCCGGCGAACATGCGGGCGACCTGGACGATCTGCTCCTCGGGGACGCCGCAGACCTCGGCGGACCGGGCGGGCGGGTAGTCGGCGACGGTCCGTCTGACTTCGTCCCAGCCGGTGGTGTGGGCGGCGAGGTAGGCCTCGTCGGTGAGGCCCTCGGCGACGACGACGTGCAGGACGGCGTTGAAGAAGGCCGAGTCGGTGCCGGGCTTGAGGGCCACGTGGACGTCGGCGGTGCGCGCGATCGCGGTCTCGCGGGGGTCGACGACGATGAGGGTGGCGCCCCGGTCGCGGGCTCCCCACAGGTACTGGGTCATGACGGGGAAGCACTCGCCGACGTTGGAGCCTGCGATGAGGAGGCAGTCGGTGAGGAGGATGTCGGAGAAGGGGTTGCCGGCGCGGTCGATGCCGAAGGCGAGCTTGTTGGCTCCGGCGGCGGAGACCATGCAGAGGCGGCCGTTGTAGTCGACGTGCCGGGTCTTGAGGGCGACGCGGGCGAACTTGCCGACGAGGTAGGTCTTCTCGGAGTAGAGGCTGGCGCCGCCCAGGAGCCCGAAGGCGTCGTTGCCGTACTCGCCCTGGATGCGGCGGATCTCGGCGACGGTGTGGTCGAGGGCCTCCTCCCAGCTGACCTCGCGGAACTCCTCGTCGCGGTTTCCGCGCATGAGGGGGGCGGTGAGCCGGTCGGGGTGGTTGACCTGCTGGTAGGCGTTGATGCCCTTGGGGCACAGCCGCATGCGGTTGATGTCGTGGTTGCGGGGTTCGACGCCGAAGACCTTGCCGTGGTGGTCGACCCGGAGGTACATGCCGCACTGGACGCCGCAGAAGCAGCAGTGGGTGGGGACGAGGGTCTCGTCGTTCTGGTCGGCGTGCCAGCGGTCGGCGGGGAGGCCTCCGGCGTCGCGGAAGTTGCGGGTGCCGGGCGGGGCGAGGGAGGGGTCGAGCGGCAGCGGTCGGCCGGGGGTGGTCGCGGGGTCGGTCGCGGTCACTTGAACCCCTTCTTCACGTGGTCGAGGTAGGCGGTGCCGCGCAGGACGCGCTTGCATCGGGGGCAGTACTCGGCCCACTCGTCGAAGCCGAGGTCGAGGTCGCGCATGGTGCCCTGGAGGTTCTCCACGTACGGGGCGGTGTCGATGGGCTCATGGCAGCGGCGGCAGGTGAGGATCTCGTCCTCGTCCCTGCGGCGGGAGGTGTACTTGAAGAGCTGCATGCCGACGGCGGCGGGCCGCTGGACGATGTGGAAGAACTTCCCGAAGGGGATGTAGATGAGGGTGAAGACGACGGACACCATGTGGAGGACGGCGAGGAATTCGTAGCCTCCGCCGTGCAGGAAGATCGACGAGAAGGTCAGCAGCAGCCCGGTCACCGAGATGACGATGAGGGCGATCAGCGGCACCAGGTCGTAGGCGAAGCGCTGGCCGGTGATGGCGGCCCGGTCCTTCATGCGGCGCCGGAGGAAGTAGGAGGCGCCGGCGATGACGAGGACGGCGGCGATGTCCAGGCCGTGGAACATCAGCCAGCCGACGGCGTTGAGCGCGTCGAAGCCGATGATCTTGAAGCCCCAGATCCGCATCTCGTAGCCGGGGCCCGAGCCGCTGCCGGAGGTGAAGGTGAACCAGCCCCAGGTGAGGGGGAAGGTGATCGCCGCGGCGAGCAGGCAGCCCCAGAAGATGAGCTGGTGGGCGGCCCAGCGGGCGTGCGAACGGGCGCCGAGGAACTTCTGGAAGCCGAGGTAGGTGGCGATCATCTTCGGTAGGGCGGTGGGCGCCTTGCGGAAGTTCGCGACGGAGAAGAAGGAGCCCCAGCCCTTCCGGAACAGGCGGCGGGCGCCGGGCGCGGAGATCCAGACCGTGTAGCGGTAGGCGACGCCGAAGGCGAGGAAGACGGTGGCCACGGCGTACGGCAGGAGGGCCGAGTCGAAGTCGCGGAGCAGGCGGCTGCCGAAGACGATCGCGAGGATCAGCAGCGCGGAGACGGCGGCGCCGGCGAGGGTGGCGCGGCGGCGCACGGCTGCGGGGGTCTGCGGTGGCTCGCCAGAGCTCTGCAGGGTGGCCCCGGCGATCAACGGCGGGGCCGCGAGGGTGGGACCGCTCGGCGGAGGTGTCTGCTCGGCGGTCTTCGGTGGCTCGGTCACGCGGCCACGGTAAGGCTGCACGCACCCTTTTGCCCCGTTTTGAGAGGTAGTGGGGTGAGGGCGTCACTAGATCGCGTGCAGACCGTGGGAGCGGAACACCTCACGCGCCGCGGCGACCTGCTCGGGGGGCGGGGACGGCGTGTCGTGCAGGGTGAACGGCTTCCGGTAGGTGGGGTGCTTGCGGAACTTCCGCATGAACTCCTCGACCAGCCAGACCGCGATCGCGTCGGCGCACTCGTCGTTGTTGCCGTACGCCGGGTAGTCGCCCTCGACGAGGTAGTCGGTGGCGAGACCGGTCTCGTCCCGGACCGGGATGACGGGAGGGTGCTTGCCCTTCCAGGCTGGGCCGCGGCCTCAGGGGACGGGAGTGCCGATGGTCACCGGAAGGGCGGGCCCAGGTCCCGTCGGTGCCGGGCCGTAGGGAGGTGCGCGGCCGACGGCGCTGCCGCCCGGGAGGCGCCGGACAGGAGGCCACGGGCGTGGCAGGTGGGCGGGCCCGCCGTCCGCTCTGCTGTGCTGGGGCACATGACACAACCGTTCCTGCCCCTCACCGCCCGCTCCCGCGAGGAGTCGCACCGGGTCGCCACGCCCCTGGAGCTCTTCTTCGACCTGTGCTTCGTCGTGGCCGTCGCCCAGGCCGGCGCCGAACTCGTGCACGCGATCGCCGAGGGCCACGCGGGCGAGGGGATCCTCGACTACGCGATGATCTTCTTCGCGATCTGGTGGGCCTGGATGAACTTCTCCTGGTTCGCCTCCGCTTACGACAACGACGACGTGCTCTACCGGGTCGTCACCCTCGTCCAGATCGCCGGCGTGCTCGTCCTCGCCGCCGGCGTCTCGCGCGCCTTCGAGGAGCACGACTTCCTCGTCGTCTACCTCGGCTACCTCGTGATGCGGGTCGCCATGGCCTCGCAGTGGCTGCGCGCCGCCCACCACGCCACCGACGCGGCCGAGCGGACGATGTGCCGCCGGTACGCGGGCGGGGTCCTCGCCTGCCAGGTCGGCTGGCTCGCGCTGGTCCTCGCCCCCGAGCCCGCCCGCCCGTGGGTCTTCCTCGTCATGGTCGTGGCCGAGATGGCCGTACCGGTGTACGCGGAGAAGAAAGCCCCCAGCGCCTGGCATCCGCACCACATCGCCGAGCGGTACGGCCTGTTCACCATCATCGTGCTCGGCGAGACCGTCGCCGCCGCGACCGTCGCCGTGAAGACCGGCATCGTCGAGAACGACGCCCTCGGCGAGGTGCTCCCGATCGCCGCGGGCGGCCTGCTGCTGGTCTTCGCCGCCTGGTGGATCTACTTCGTCGTTCCCGCCCACGACCGGCTGACCTCCACCCGACAGGGCTTCCTCTGGGGCTACGGCCACTACGTGATCTTCGCGTCGGCCGCCGCCGTCGGAGCGGGCCTGGAGATCGCCGTGGAGCAGGCCGTGGGCAAGGCCCACATCTCCACGCTCGCCGCCTCCGCCGCCGTGACGATCCCCTCGGCCGTGTTCCTGCTGTCCGTGTGGCTGCTGCACGCCCGCTACTTCAAGGTCGGCATCGCCCAGCAACTGGTCCTGCCCGTGGCGTCCTTCGCGATCCTCATGTGCTCGTTCGCGGGCCACTGGGCGGTCCTCGCGGCCGGGCTGGTCGCGGCGGCCACGATCGCCGTCGGGGTCACCCTGACCGCCCGCAACCCGGCCACGCGCGCGAGGTAGACCGCTGGAGGAGGCGCCGCCCGCCGGGACACAATCGGCCCATGATCTTCCGCCTTCTCGGGCCGCTCACGGTGACGGACGCCACCGGCGCCGCCGCGCCCGCCGCCGGCGGCCCCAAGGTCCGCGCCCTGCTCGCCCGGCTCCTCCTCGACGCGGGCAGGACCGTCCCGGTGGACCGGCTCGTCGACGGGCTGTACGGGGACGAGCCGCCGGCCGGCGCCCAGGCCGCGCTCCAGGCACAGGTCTCGCGGCTGCGCCGGGCCCTCCCGCCGGGCGTCACGGTGGAGTTCGCGACCGCCGGGTACCGGCTGGCCGTCGGGGATCCCGCCACGGACGTGGACGTCGTACGGTTCGAGGCGCTCGCCCGGGACGGCGCGCGGGCCCGCGCGGCGGGCGACCCGGTCCGCGCGGCCGGTCTGCTCCGGGAGGCGCTCGGACTCTGGCGGGGGCCGGCGCTCGCCGACGTGCGGGACGCGCCGTTCGCGGCGGGCCAGGCGGCCCGGCTCGACGCGCTGCGGCTCGACACGGTGGAGGAGTGGGCCGCGGCCGCGCTGACCGCCGGCGATGACCCGGCCGAGGTCGTACGGGAGGTGGACCGGTCGGCGCGGGAGCAACCCTTGCGGGAGCGGCTGCGCGCCCTGCAGATGCGGGCCCTCGGGGCTGTGGGGCGGCAGGCGGAGGCGCTCGCCGTGTACGAGGAGGTCCGGGCGGCCCTCGCCGAGGAGCTGGGGGCCGATCCGTCGCCGGAGCTGTCCGCCGTACACCTGGAGCTGCTGCGGGGAGGGGCGCGGAGGCCGGAGCGCGCGTTCCCGCCGCTGCCCGCGGCGCTGACGGACTTCGTGGGCCGCGAGCGGGAGCGGGAACGGCTGGCCTCCCTGCTGGGCGCCGCCCGCCTGGTGACCCTGGTCGGCCCGGGCGGCGCGGGCAAGACCCGCCTCGCCCTGGAGGTGGCCGCGCGTCTCCCGGGGGAGGTGTGCTTCGTGGACCTGGGGGCGGTGGCGGGTGCGCGCTCCGGTGAAGTCGCGGAGGCGGCCGGGGGTGGGGGCTCCGCGTCCGGCGAGGTGGCCGAGGCGTTCGCCGCGGCGGTCGGGGTGCGGGGGGCGGCGAGTCTCGAAACGGCCCTGGCGTGGCGGCCGGTGCTGCTGGTCGTGGACAACTGCGAGCACGTCGTCGCGGAGACGGCGTTCCTCGTTCGGCGGCTGCTCGCCGCCTGCCCCGGGCTGCGGGTGCTGACGACGAGCCGGGAGGCACTGGGGATCACCGGCGAGTCGCTGCTGCCGCTCGGGGCGCTCACGCCGGAGGCGGCGGAGGAGCTGTTCGTGCGGCGGGCGGCGGCGGTCCGGCCCGGATTCACGGGCCACGCGCGCGTGGCGGAGCTCTGCGCGGGGCTCGACGGGCTGCCGCTCGCCGTCGAACTGGCGGCGGCCCGCCTGCGGAACCTGACCGTGGAGGAGCTGGCGGACGGTCTCGGAGAGCGGTTCGCGCTGCTGTCGCGCGGGGACCGCAGCGCGCCGGAGCGGCACCGCACGCTGCGGGCCGTGGTGGAGTGGAGCTGGTCGCTGCTCGAACCGGAGGAGCGGGAACTGGCCGCGCGGCTCTCGGTGTTCCGCGGCGGCGCGACGGCGGAGGCGGTGGCCCGGGTGTGCGGGGCGGGCTCGGGCCCACTGGCCTCGCTCGTCGAGAAGTCGCTGGTGGAGGCACGGGACGACGGCCGGTACCGGATGCTGGAGACGATCCGCGCGTACGCCGCCGAGCGGCTCCCCGGCGGGGACCCGGTGATCGCCGCCCACCACGCGTACTACCGGGAACTCGCCGAGGCGGCCGATCCCGAACTGCGCGGACCCGCCCAGCTGGAGTGGCTGGCCCGACTGGACGCCGAGGACGCGAACCTGCGGGCGGCGCTGCGGCGCGGCACGCCGGAGGACGGACTGCGGCTGGTGGCCGCGCTCAGCCCGTACTGGTGGCTGCGGGGGCTCCGGGGCCGGGTGGCGGCGCCGGCCGCGGAGCTGCTCGACCGGGTGGAGCCGGCGGCGGAGCTGGGCGAGGAGTACGCGCTGTGCGTCCTCGCGGCGGGCCTGCGGGAGGGCGAACACGTCGACCGGGCCAGGGGTTTCCTCACCGCGCGTACGGCTCCGCTGCGGCAGCCGTACACGGCGTTCCTCTGGTCGGCGTCCCTCGGCCCCGTGGAGGGCCTCCGACTCGGCGACGACCCCTGGTCCCGCGCCCTGGACCTGGTGGGCCGCGCCCACCTGGCGCCCGGCTCCCGGCTCGCCGAGGAACTCTTCGCGCAGGCCCTCAGCGGCTTCCGGGCGCTCGGCGAGCGATGGGGGACGGCGACCGCCCTGGAGGGCCTCGCGGCCCACTCCCCCGACCCGCTGCCCCTCCTGGCGGAGGCACTGGAGCTCTTCGAGTCGCTGGGCGTCGCGGAGGACGTCGTGGACCTGCTGCACCGCCGCGCCGCTGTCCACGAGGCCACCGGCGACCCCACGTCGGCAGCGGCCGACCGCACCCGCGCGACGGAGACGGCCCGGCGGGCGGGGCTGCGGGCGCCACAGGAACCGGGCGGCTCGTGAGCGCCGGCCCGCCGCGTGGGGTCTCGTCCCACAGGACGGCGCCCCCACCCCGGGCCCGGGCTTCCGCGCCTGGACCAGCGGTCAGTGGACGGTCAGCGGTTCGTCAGCGCTCGGCGTGAGGCTGCTCCTGTGCCCCGGGGAGACGCCCCGGGCCGCAGGGGAAGCCCGAGGAGACAGCCATGCAGCAGCACACCACCCCCACCCGTACCGCCCTCGTCACCGGTTCCTCGCGGGGGATCGGGCGGGCGATCGCACGGCGACTCGCCGGTGACGGGATGGTCGTCGCCGTGCACTACGGGCAGGACGCCGCCGCCGCGCAGGAGACCGTGGACCTGATCGCCCGGGACGGCGGGCGGGCCTTCTCCGTCGGGGCCGATCTGGCCACACACGACGGGGTGCTCGCGCTCGTCGAGGGCGTCCGGGCCGGGCTCACCGCCCACACCGGGGAGGCGGCGCTCGACGTCCTCGTCAACAACGCCGCCACCGGCTCCGGCGGGCATCTCGCGGACGAGACCCCGGAGCGGTTCGACCGCGTCTTCGCGGTCAACGTCCGGGCGCCGTTCTTCCTCGTCCAGGGGCTGCTGCCGGTGCTGCGGGACGGCGGCCGGATCGTCAACGTCGGATCGGCGGTCACCCGGATCGCCCTGGCCGACGAGCTGGCGTACGCGATGACGAAGGGTGCGATGGAGACCTTCACGCGCACCCTCGCCAACGTGGTCGGGAAGCGCCGGATCACCGTCAACACGGTCGCCCCGGGCCCGACGCAGACCGGTCGGCTCACCGCCGCCATGGCGGCGATGCCCGAGCTGGAGGGGATGCTCGTCGGCGGTCAGGCGCTGCCGTGGGTGGGGCAGCCGGAGGACATCGCCGACCCGGTGGCCTTCCTGGCCTCGGAGGACGGCCGCTGGATCACCGGCACCGTGATCGACGCGTCGGGCGGCACCTACCTCGGCCCCAAGCGCTGACCCAAGCCCCGTGGTAGGCAGGGGACATGACACTGCCCGAGGAGACGAACCGTCAGGACGCGATCACCGACGTGAGCGGGCTGCGCGTGGGGCACGCGCGCGTGGCCGGGCCCGGGGCCCTGAGCGGCACCACGGTGGTCCTCGCCCCGGAGGGCGGGGTCGTCGCCGCCGTGGACGTACGGGGCGGCGGGCCCGGCACGCGGGAGACAGACGCCCTGGACCCGCGGAACGTGGTGGGGCGGATCGACGCGGTCGTCCTGACCGGCGGCAGCGCGTACGGCCTGGACGCGGCCGCCGGGGTGATGGGCTGGCTGGCCGAGCGGAACCGGGGCGTACGGGTCGGCCCCGACCCGTCCCACGTGGTGCCGGTGGTGCCCGCCGCGTGCGTCTTCGACCTGGGCCGGGGCGGTGACTTCTCGGCCCGCCCGGACGCGGCGACGGGGCGGGCGGCGGTGGAGGCGGCCGCCGCGAGCGGGGACCACGCGCGCGTGGAGACGGGCGCGGCCGGCGCGGGCACCGGGGCGGTGGCCGGCGGCCTGCGGGGCGGGGTCGGGACGGCGAGCACCGTCCTGGAGTCGGGGATCACCGTCGGCGCGCTCGTGGTGGTGAACGCGGTGGGCTCGGCCGTGGACCCGACGACGGGCGCCCCGTACGGCAGCTACTTCGAGCCCGGCCGGCCCGCCTTCCCGGACCCCGCCGTCCACGAGGCCGCCCTGCGGCGCCTGGCGGAGGCACGGAGGGCGGCCGCCCCGCCCCCGCTGAACACCACGCTCGCCGTCGTCGCGACGGACGCGGCGCTGACCCGGGCCCAGGCGCGGAAGGTCGCGGGCACGGCGCACGACGGCATCGCGCGCGCGGTGCGTCCGGTCCATCTGATGAACGACGGGGACACGGTCTTCGCGCTCGCCACCGGGGCGCGGGAGCTGCCGGAGGGACCGGGCCCGCTCGCGCTGAACGAGATCCTGGCGGCGGGCGCGGACCTGGTGACCCGGGCGATCGTCCGCGCGGTCCTCGCGGCCCCGGGCGGGCTGCGCGGCCCGGGCGGCGACTTCCCCTCGTACCGTGAGCTGTACGGACCGGACGCGGACGCGTACTTCCGGTAGCGCGGCGGGAGTTGGCGGCAACGGGCGGGAACTTCCCCCGCGGGCCCCTCGTTTTCCCGAACGCCGGACACGATGTCAGACCCAGGGACTACGTTGTGCAAGCACCAAGTGACATGCGGCGACGGCCTGGAGACCCCCTTGAACGATCCGCAGGATCCTCACGATCCGTACGAGACGACCGAGACGCACCTTGAGCGGCTCCTCGGCCGGGCGCTCAACTCCTTCGACCTGCCCGACTCGACCGTCGAGCGCCTCGGCACGGCGCTCGCGCACTCCAGCGCGCCGCACTCCTCGCACCACAGCGCGTCGCTGCACCGCACGACCCACCGCCACACCTATCTGCTCGCCGACGGCAGCGCGCTCAGCCTCTGGGAGCTCGTGCACAACGCCGGCCGGGACGGCACCGAGCAGCACGAGCTGTACACGGATGAGGCGGAGGCGCGGCTCGCCGCCTCCCGCCTCCCGACCGGACCTCTGACCGGCTGGACGGCGGAGCACTCCGACGGCCGCGTCCTCGACGAGGACGACGACCTGGAGGTGCTGGGCGCCCTGCTCGCCCGCCCGATACCCGCCCAGCCCCGGACGTACGTTCCGGACAACTCCGCCGACCACGCGCGCCGCGTCCTGCGCCGCGCGGAGAACGCGGACCGGCCGGGCGAGCGGACGGCCCGCCGCCTCCGGCTGGCCTTCGCGCACCACATCACGCAGGCCTTCGGACGCCACTGCCCGATGGAGGGCGGCCGGGACGCCGGCTTCACCCTCTACGAGCACCAGTTCCTGCTGCTCGACGGCAGCGAGGTCAGCCTCTGGGAGGTCGAGCACACGGCGACGCCGGACGGCCGGCACATGTGCGAGGTGTACGAGGACGAGCACGCGGCCCGAAGGGCGATGGAGGCCCGCTCGCGGGTGCGCTGAGGGGCCGGGACCGGCGACGGGGCCCGTCGACCGGCCGGGACCGGCGTGCGGGTGTCGGCACGAGGGCGCCGGCCCCGTTCCGTCCGTTCAGGGGACGAGGGCGGGGGCGGCGGCCTCGGCCAGCCTCTGGGCGGCGAACTCGCGGTTGGCGCGGGTCTGTTCGCGGTAGCTCTCCGGCAGGTCGGGGAGGGCGAGCAGCCGGTCGCAGGCGGCGAGCGAGGCGGCGTGGTCACCGACCCAGTACGCGGTGATCGAGTACTCGAAGAGCAGCCCCCACCGGTACACCCACGGCTGGGTGAACAGCACGTCGTCGGGCGGCTCCCGGTCCAGGACGGCGGACACGACCGCGTGGGCGGCGTGGTGGCGCCGCAGCTTCCGCAGCCGTGCCACCAGCTCGTAACAGGCCTCCAGCCGTCCGGGCCGCGACTCCCAGGCCCGCGAGAGGGCGTCCATCCCGGCCGGCCAGTCCCCGGCGTCGGCCCGCAGGACGCCCGACTGGAGCAGGGAGAAATAGACCTCCTCGCCCCAGCCGCCCATGGCCGCGCGCCGCTCGTAGAGGGCGACGGCCTCCTCGGAGCGGCCCATGTCCCGCAGGGTCTGCGCGAGGTAGAAGACCGTCCGGGTGTTCGTCGGGTCCCGGTCGAGCTCGGCACCGAGGAGGCGGGCGTCGCGCTCGAACTTGTCGTGGCGCGAGCCGCCGTCGGCGTGGTCCTCGATGACGAGGGCGTCCAGGTTCTCCTGGACGTGGTCCCGGTCGGCCGTCAGGTACTCGTGGGTGACACCCTCGTACCGCCACGGCAGATCGCCTCTGACCAGGCGTTTGATGCGGTACTCGACGTTCCCGAGGTGGCGGATCATGTACGCGTCGGCGGTGAGCGCGGGCAGCCGGCCCTCCCGTCGCAGGACGTGGTCGGCGTCGAGGAGCAGCAGGAAGTCGGCCCGGCCGCGGGCGTGCGCGATGTTCAGGCTGCGGTTGTGGCCGAAGTTCACCCACGGCTCCTCGCGCAGCTCCCCGGGGACGCCGTCGAGGGCCTTGCGGATCAGCTCCTGGGTGCCGTCGGTGGATCCGGTGTCGGAGATGACCCAGGTGTCCACGAGTCCGCGGACGGAGTCGAGGCAGCGTTCGATCACCGCGGCCTCGTTCTTGACGATCATGCACAAGCAGATGGACGGACGCACGGCAACACCACTTCCGGTGGGGGTCGGGGGAGCGGTCGGGGCGGTCGGTGGGGGGCGACCCTACGAACGGGCTCCCGGAGCACCGTGCCGCCGCGCCGACGAGCCGTTCGAAGTTCGCCGACGCGTACGCATCCATTCGGCTATCCGTGCTAGGCCATGGCGTTGAGAGTGCCGAAAAATCATCAAGTCTTTGCATGCGCGATCCGATGATCCGACCAGGAGCGCGGAATCCGCCTCCCTCTCGACCACGCTCACACCGGCCGCCCGGCCGGTGGAGGAAGGAGCATGCATGCGTCCTGATGCCAGGACAAGGTCCCCGCTCGGCCCGCTGCCCCGGCGGCGTGCCTGGATCAGCGGCGGGGCCATCGCCTCGGTCGCGCTCGTACTCACCGGCTTCGCGTCTCCGGCCACGGCGGCCACGTGGGGGGAGTCCCCCGAACACGGCGCCCTGGGCATGACGTTGGCGGGCCCCCCGACCGGCGATCCCTGCGAGGAGCGGCCCCCGCACCAGGAGGACGGCCCTCCGCCGTGGGAGGAGGACGGACCGCCGCCGGACCACGAGGACGGTCCGCCACCCTGGGAGCAGGGCCCACCCCCGCACGGTGACCTCTCGGCCTTCCTGGACCACCGGCTCCAGCCCCTGATGGAGGGCCACCAGCCCCGCGCCCTGACCGAGGCCGCGCTGCGCGCCGTCGGCGGCGATGGCGGTGGTGGTGGCGGCGATGACCACTGCGAGGACGGACCCACGGGGCCGCCCGGCCCGACGGGACCGACGGGACCGACGGGACCCACTGGGCCGACGGGACCCACTGGGCCGACAGGACCCACTGGGCCGACGGGCGCTACGGGCGCTACCGGAGCCACAGGAGCGACCGGCGCCACTGGGGCCACAGGAGCGACCGGAGCCACTGGGGCGACCGGAGCGACTGGGGCGACCGGAGCGACGGGCGCCACGGGCGCCACAGGAGCGACCGGAGCCACAGGAGCGACCGGTGCGACCGGTCCCTGCATCGACATCGACGCCTACAGCCCGTCCAACACCGAGGACTTCCAGGCGGCGCTGTACAACGGCAGGGCGTTCGTCGGCAAGGCGGCCGTGCTCGGTGGGACCATCTCCTGGCAGGACCTCTCCAACCCGACGACCGTCGGGATGGACCCCGCGAACCCCAACTACCCGACGAATGCCTGCGGCATCGCCATCGAGGCACGGGGCAACGACGCCTACGTCAAGGTGATCACCACGGCGGGAACCGTCTGGCAGACCCATGGGGCCCTCAACATGGGCGGCTTCCTCTGGAACGAACCCTGGGTGGCGCAGGCGACACCCACACCCGTCGCCCTGCGCGCCTTCCGGTTCAAGGGTGACCTGAAGCACGCGGGCGCCGTCAACACGAACTGACGGCACGGCCGGCACAGGGCATACCGAAGGGCCCTGGCTCCGGGAGCGAATCCCGAAGTCAGGGCCCTTCCGCGACCGGACTCAGTGCGCGAGCACCGGCTCCTTCTCGATCACCACGGACTCCTCGGCGCCGCCCTCCAGGTGCTGCTTGGGCTTCGCCGGCAGGGCGAACATCACCAGGAAGATCACGGCGAGCACCCCCGCCGCCCAGCCCAGCGAGTTCTGGAAGGCGTCCGTGAACGCCGTCCCCACCTCGCCCGGAGCCTTGGCGAGCCGCTCGTCGTCGATCGTCCCGAAGAAGACCACGGACACCAGGCCGAGTCCGAGCGCGTTGCCCATCTGACCGGTCGTGTTGATCAGGCCCGAGGCCGAACCGGCGTGCTCCTTCGGCACCTCCGACAGCACCACGTCCGTCAGCGGCGCCACGATCAGACCCATGCCGAGACCCATGACCACCAGCGGCGGAACCATCTGCCAGGAGTGGATGCCGGTCCCGTACCGGCCCGCCTCGAAGAGGTAGAGCAGGATGCCCGCGATCATCGTCAGCGCGCCCGCCTGGAGCACCTTCCGGCCGAAGCGCGGCACCAGCTTCTGCACGGACATGCCGGCGGCCACGGAGACCGCGATCGAGAACGGCACCCCGGTCAGACCGGCCTTGAGCGGGGTCCAGCCGAGCCCGATCTGCATGTACAGCGTCCAGACCAGGAAGAAGATGCCGAGCACCACACCGAAGGTCAGCTGCACCGCGATACCGGCCGCGAAGCTCTTCACCTTGAACAGCGACAGCTCGACGAGCGGCGAACCGTCCTTCTTCGTCTTGTACTTCTCGTACGCCACGAGCGCGCCGAAGACGAGCACACTGCCGGCCATCATCAGGTGGCCCCACAGGGGCCAGTCCAGCTCACGGCCGCGCGTCAGCGGGTAGACCAGCATCAGCAGCGCGGTCGTCACGAGGAGCACGCCGACCATGTCGAGCTTGAGCGCCTTCGGCGCCTTCGACTCGATGATGAACTTCCGGCCCAGGATCAGGGCGGCGACGCCGACCGGCAGGTTGATCAGGAAGATCGGGCGCCACTCGAGACCCGCGATGTTCCACTGGGTGAGCAGCGCGCCGAGCAGCGGGCCCGAGACCGCGCCGAGGCCGATGATCGCGCCGAACATGCCGAAGACCTTGCCGCGCTCGTGCGCCGGGAAGGTGACGTGGATGATCGACAGGACCTGCGGCACCATCATCGCGGCCGCCGCGCCCTGGAGCAGGCGGGAGCCGACCAGCATCTCCTCGTTGGCCGCGAAACCGCAGAGCGCCGAGGCGAGGGTGAAGCCGGCGGTGCCGAGCAGGAAGAGACGCCTGCGGCCGTAGATGTCCCCGAGCCGCCCGCCGGTGATCAGACCGGCGGCGAACGCGAGCGCGTACCCGGCGGTGATCCACTGGATGGCCCCGAACGAGGCGCCGAGGTCCTTCTCGATGCTGGGGATCGCGATGTTGACGATCGTGGCGTCGACGAGGTCCATGAAGGCGGCGGTCATGACGATGGCGAGGGCGATCCAGCGCCGCTTGTCGCCGGCCGCTGCCGCTTCGGTGGCCGCTGAAGCTTCGGTGGCCGCTGTCGCTTCGGTGGCGGCGTCGTGTGAACTCATACGAAGAAAGATAGGAGGGATATAGGTCAGGTCGTGTCCTAGATGAGCCGCATGCTGGAAGACATGACGGACACCCCGGCACGACTCCTGAATCTGCTCTCGCTCCTCCAGACCCCGCGCGAGTGGCCCGGAAGCGAACTCGCCGAACGGCTCTCGGTCTCCCCGCGCACCATCCGCCGGGACATCGACCGGCTCCGCGACCTCGGCTACCCCGTCGAGGCGACCATGGGCGCCGTCGGCGGCTACCGCCTCGTCGCCGGTACGGCGATGCCGCCGCTGCTCCTCGACGACGAGGAGGCCGTCGCGATCGCCGTCGGGCTGCGCGCCGGGGCGGGGCACGCCATCGAGGGCGTCGACGAGGCGTCCGTACGGGCCCTGGCCAAGCTGGAACAGGTGCTGCCCACGCGGCTCCGGCACCGGGTCTCCACCCTGCAGAACGCGACGATCCCGCTGACCCGGGGCGACGGCGCCACCGTCACCCCCGCCACCCTGACCGCGCTCGCGGGGGCGGTGACCGGGCACGAGCGGTTGCGGTTCGGCTACCGGGCCGGGGACGGCACGGAGACGAAGCGGCTCGTCGAGCCGTACCGGCTGGTGTCGACGGGGCGGCGCTGGTACCTCGTCGCGTACGACCTGGGGCGCGAGGACTGGCGGACCTTCCGGGTGGACCGGGTGAGCGAGCCGTTCGCGACGGGCGCGCGCTTCACTCCGCGCGAGCTGCCCTCGGGGGACGCCGCGACGTACATGGCCCGCTCGATGGCGCGGGCCCACGGCGAGGTCGACCTCGACGTGGAGTTCGCGGCACCGGCCGAGTTCGTCGTGGCGCGCCTCCCGTCCCACCTCGTACCGACCGCGACGGCCCCGGACCGCTGCCGGCTGCGCGCCCGCGTCGCCGACTCGGTCGAGTGGCTGGCCCTGCGCCTCGCCCTCATGGACGTCGACTTCACGGTCCACGGCCCGGAGCCCCTGATCACGTACATGCGGGACCTGTCGACGCGGCTGGCGTCGGCCGTTGTGGGCAGTCGTTCCGCCGGGGCGGAACGGGTGGGCACAACGGACGGCGCCCCTTGCGGGGCCGGAAGCGCGCCGCCCACACGGGCGTGAGCCGCAACGCGCGCCCGCACCGCGCCCGGGCAGCCGGCCGCTCTAGGCCACCGCGTCGAAGCCCGTGTCGTGGGCCATCTTCTTCAGTTCCAGCAGCGCGTGCTTCTCGATCTGGCGGATCCGCTCGCGGGTCAGCCCGTGCTCCTTGCCGACCTCCGTCAGCGTCCGCTCGCGGCCGTCCTCGATCCCGTACCGCATGCGGATGATCGAGGCGGTCCGGTGGTCGAGCTTGTCGATGAGGTCGTCGAGCTCCTCGCTGCGCAGCAGCGTGAGCACCGACTGTTCCGGGGAGACCGCCGAGGTGTCCTCCAGGAGGTCGCCGAACTGGGTCTCGCCCTGGTCGTCCACCGACATGTTCAGCGAGACCGGGTCCCGCGCCCAGTCCAGGACGTCGATGACGCGCTCGGGCGTCGAACCGAGCTCCGTGGCGATCTCGGCGGGCTCGGGCTCCCGCCCGTTCTCCCGGTTGAACTCGCGCTGCACCCGCCGGATCCGGCCGAGCTCCTCCACCAGGTGGACGGGGAGCCGGATGGTCCGGGACTGGTCGGCGATGGACCGGGTGATGGCCTGACGGATCCACCACGTCGCGTACGTGGAGAACTTGAAGCCCTTCGCGTAGTCGAACTTCTCGACCGCGCGCACCAGGCCCGCGTTCCCCTCCTGGATCAGGTCGAGCAGGGGCAGCCCGCTGCGCGGATAGCGCCGGGCGACGGCCACCACGAGGCGCAGGTTGGACTTGATGAAGAGGTCCTTGGCACGCTCGCCCTCGGCGACCAGCGCTTCGAGCTCCTCGCGGGACGCGCCGCCCGCCTCGCTCTCCACCTCCGCGTCGAGTATCTGCTGGGCGTAGACGCCCGCCTCGATCGTCTGGGAGAGCTCGACCTCCTTGGCGGCGTCGAGCAGGGGCGTGCGCGCGATCTCGTCGAGGTACATGCCGACCAGGTCGCGGTCGGCGATCTCCCCGCCCACGGCGCGAACGCTGCTTGCCCGTGCGGCCCCGCTCTGGGCGGAGGTCTGACGACGGGCGACGGCACGGGTTGCCATGCGAGCTCCCTTGCTGAGTAGGTCACCGACACCCTTGCGGGTGCCCTGCATCCGACGGAAACAACGACTGGAATCAGGACAGAATTCCCACCCGGCACATGGATTTTCGCGATCATGCAGTATCCTGCGTGGCCCCGACCCCGGCCGGCATACCTCGGGTACCCACGGAAACGCAGGTCAGACAGGGCACGGAGGGTGAACCGGCGTCGCTCACGGGTCCCCGACCACACCGTCGCTGAGACCGTGATCACATGCGGCGCCACCCCTCCAGACGCCCGGGCGCGACGCACGGTTGCCTGCCCGCCCCGGTTGCCTCCACGGCGGGGGACCACCCTCCCCTCCGCCCTCCGCCCTAGGTCCGCAGCCCGTTCCGCCGCGCCGCTCCCCCGGCCTAGCGTCGCCTCCATGACCGACACCACCGGCACCCTCGACGAGGCCCTCGAACGGCTCCACACCACCGGACCAGAGCGCAACGGCTGGCTCACCAACCACGCCCCCATGGCCGTCGAGGCCCTGGTCCGCCGCGGCCAGGCCCCGGCCGTCCACCGCTGGCTCGATCACTACGCGCCCAAGCTGGAGGAGCTGCCGCCCCCGCGCCTCCCGGTCACGGCGGACACCTGGCGGGAGGCGCTGGGAGACCCGGCCCGGATCACCGACTGGACCCGCTTCTTCGCCCGCGAGCTGGCGGACCGGCCGTGGCGGGAGGTCCTCGCGGAGTGGTGGCCCCGGCTGCTGCCCGGCATCGCGGGCGGGGCCACGCATCCGGTGATCCGTACCGGTCACGCCGTACGGACCCTCCTGACGCCCGGCGCGGAGGAGACGGCGCCGCGCCGCGCCGAGCTGGCACACGCCCTCGGTTACTGGGCGGCCCGCCACCAGCCACTGCCCCCGCTCACCCCGCTGGCTGTGGCCCCTTCGGCGGCGGCCGCCCTCGACGCCGTACCGCCGGTTCCGGAGCAGGACGGCGGGATCCGGCCCCGGCTCGCGCAGCTGACGGCGTTCCCGGTCTGGGGCGAGGCGCCGGACCCCGACACGGCGAAGGAGCTGCTCACCGAGCTGGTGACGGCGGCGACGCACCGGTACGCGTCCCACGGTCACGGCGAGCCGATCATGCTGGTGCACGCGGCGACCGCGCCGAACGCGGTCCTGCGCGCGCTGCCCGCGCTCCCCCGCGAGCTGTGGGTGCCGAGCGTGGCGGCGGCCTGGTCGGCGGCGGCCGCGGTGACGGCGGCCTACACACCGCGCGAGGCCGCCCCGTACGCGCGGACCGGCCTCACCCCGGAGGAGGTCTTCGAGCGGGCCGCGGCGCACGGCGACGACCACACGATCAAGTTCACGGACACGGCGCTCGACGTGGGCGACCCGCTCGCGCTGGCCGCCGCCGTCCGCGCGATCGAGCTCAATCCGCCCGTCCTGTAGCGGCTCAGCCGAACTGGACGGACCGCTTGGCGAGCCCCATCCAGAAGCCGTCGATCACCGATCGCTCCGCGTCGAGGTCACCGGCCGCGTCGGCGGCGCCCATGGTGACGAAGAGTGGCGCGAAGTGTTCGGTACGGGGGTGGGCGAGGCGCCCGGCGGGCGACGCGTGCTCGAAGTCCAGGAGGGCGTCGACGTCGCGCGCGGCGAGCGCCTCGCTCCCCCAGGCGTCGAACTCGGCCGACCAGCCGGGGACACCGGGGCCGGTGTGGCGGAGGGCGGCGAGGTTGTGGGTGAAGAAGCCGCTGCCGACGATCAGGACGCCCTCGTCGCGCAGCGGGGCGAGCCGGCGCCCGATGTCCATGAGCCGGCGCGGGTCGAGGGTGGGCATGGAGATCTGGAGGACGGGGATGTCGGCGCCGGGGAACATCTCGACGAGCGGCACGTACGCGCCGTGGTCGAGGCCCCGGTCGGGGATGTCCTGGACGGGGGTGCCGGGCGCCCGGAGCAGCTTGCGGACGGCCTCGGCGAGCCGCGGGGCGCCGGGGGCGTCGTACCGGACGCGGTAGTAGTGCTCGGGGAAGCCCCAGAAGTCGTGGACGAGGGGGACCGTCTCGGTGGCGCCGAGCGCGAGCGGGGCCTCCTCCCAGTGGGCGGAGACCATGAGGATCGCGCGGGGGCGCGGCAGGCCGGCGGCCCAGGCGGCGAGCTCGCCGGGCCAGACCGGGTCGTCGGCGAGCGGTGGGGCGCCGTGGGACAGGTAGAGGGCCGGCATCCGTTCGGGAGTGGCGTCCATGGCGACCTTCCTCGTCCTTCTCACCTCGAAGCTTCCTTGAAACTTCAAGCTCACTGCGCCCACCGTAACGCCATGTTGTTTAACTTTCAAGAACGAGCCGTACGATGGGACCATGGGAGACATGACCAAACCCCGCTGGCTGTCCGACGAGGAGCAGCACGTCTGGCGCGCGTACCTCCACGCCACCACGCTCCTGGAGGATCACCTCGACCGCCAGTTGCAGCGCGACGCCGGGATGCCGCACGTCTACTACGGCCTCCTCGTCCAGCTCTCCCAGGCCCCGCGCCGCCGGCTGCGTATGACGGAGCTGGCCAGGAGCGCGAAGATCACCCGCTCCCGGCTCTCCCACGCGATCGCCCGCCTGGAGAAGAACGGCTGGGTGCGGCGCGAGGACTGTCCCTCCGACAAGCGCGGCCAGTTCGCCCAGCTGACGGACGAGGGGATGGAGGTCCTGCGGGAGACCGCGCCCGGCCATGTGGCAGCCGTCCGCCAGGCCATGTTCGACCGGCTCTCCCCGGAGCAGGTGGAACAGCTCGGCACGATCATGCGCGTGATGGCCGAGGGCCTCGAACCCGCGGACGCGAACGCGGACCTGCCCTGGCTCCGCTGAAAACGGACCGGAACGCGGAACCGCCCCGGCTCCGCTGCTTCAGCGGAGCCGGGGCGGTCACATCGTGACGGGAATCAGTGGACGACGACCGGCACCTTCACCAGCTCGTCCTCCGCGCCCAGGTCGCCGGACGCGGCGATCTGCCCGGTCTCCGGCTTCCCGGTGTTGATGAGGACGAAGGCGATCGTGGCCGAGACGGCCAGGATGCCGACCGCCCACCAGATGGCCGCGGCGTAGCCCTCGACCATGCCCTGGAGCTGGAGCAGCTTCTGCGCGGCCGGGGTGGTCGCGCCGGCCGCGTGGTCCGTCAGGTAGGCGGTGGTCGCCGAGGCGGCGATCGTGTTCAGCAGGGCCGTGCCGATGGCGCCGCCCACCTGCTGGGAGGTGTTGACCATCGCGGAGGCCACACCGGCGTCCCGCGGGTCCACGCCGAGCGTCGCGAGCGACATCGCCGGCATGAACGCCGTACCCATGCCCAGACCGAGGAGCAGCTGCGCGGGCAGGATGAGCCCGGCGTACGAGGTGCCGATCTCCAGCTGGGTGAGGAGCAGCATGCCGAGTCCGGCCGTCAGGAAGCCCGGGGCCATCAGGAGCCGCGGCGGGACGCGGGTCATCAGGCGCGTGCCGATCTGGGTCGACCCCACGATCATGCCCGCGATCATCGGCAGGAACGCGAAGCCCGTCTTGACCGGCGAGTACCCCTTCACGACCTGGAGGTAGTACGTCAGGAAGAGGAACAGGCCGAACATCGCGATGATCGCGAGACCCAGCGACAGGTAGACACCGCCGCGGTTGCGGTCGGTCACCACGCGCAGCGGCAGCAGCGGGGACTTCACCTTCGACTCGGTGAGCGCGAAGGCGACGAGCAGCACGGCGGAACCGACGAACAGACCGATGGTGCCGGCGTCGCTCCAGCCCTCGGACTCCGCGCGGGTGAAGCCGTACACGAGCGCGACCAGGCCCAGGGTGGACAGGATCACGCCGGGGATGTCGAGCGCGGAGCGGTTGCGGCCGCCCACGGGCTCCCGGACGACCAGGTACGCGCCGACGGCGGCGACGACGGCGAAGGGGATGTTGACGAAGAAGGTCCAGCGCCAGTTCAGGTACTCGGTGAGGAAGCCGCCGAGGATCAGGCCCACGGCGCCGCCGCCGCCGGCGATCGCGCCGTAGATGCCGAAGGCCTTCGCGCGCTCCTTGGCGTCGGTGAAGGTCACGGCGAGCAGCGAGAGCGCGGCGGGCGCGAGGAGCGCGCCGAAGGCGCCCTGGAGCGCGCGGGCACCGAGCATCATGGCCTCGCCGGTCGCGGCCCCCCCGAGGGCGGAGGCGGCGGCGAAGCCGATCAGACCGGTGACGAAGGTCCGCTTGCGGCCCCAGAGGTCGGCGATGCGGCCGCCGAAGAGGAGCAGACCGCCGAAGGCGAGGGCATAGGCGGTGATGACCCACTGCCGGTTGGCGTCGGAGATCCCGAGGTCCTGCTGGGCGGAGGGCAGGGCGATGTTCACGATCGTCGCGTCGAGCACGACCATCAGCTGGGCGAGGGCGATGAAGATCAGGGCTTTCCAGCGGCCGGGGTCGGCCTGGACCGCGGTCGTGTCGGGGATTTTCGGCATGGGGGTAGCCACCTCTTGGCGCGTACTGGTGAAAAAGGGACGTAAGTCTCAGGGGGTGGGGGTCATGTGATGCGGGGAGTGCGGGTCACGTAAGTCGGGGCGGGTCCTGGAGGGGGGCGGTCACGACGGGCAGGAGTCGCGCCTCAGGTCCTCCAGGGTCGCGGCCTTTCCGGGCAGCTCGGAGCGGGCGGGCGTCTCCAGGCCGTCGAGGAACAGCTGCAGATGACGGTGGACGAACTGGTCGAAGGCCGCGCAGCCGGAGCCGGGCAGCGGGCGGGTCAGCTGGGAGAGCGCCACCATCAGGTCACCGACGCCCACGTCGGTGCGGAGACGCCCGGCGCGCTGCGCCCGCTGGACGATGCCCTCGACGGCCTCCTCCAGGCGCCGGCGCTCGGCGACCAGGTCGGGGTGGTCCTTGTCGAAGGCGCCGTCGAGCATCGGGCACAGGGCGCCGACGCGTTCGTCGGCGGCGCCGTGGGTGAAGCGGCGGAGGGCGGCGAAGGTGTCGTCCTCCTCCGCCGCGGCCCGCTCGGCGACCTCGGTGACGCGGGCCGTGAGCGAGAGGACGACCTCGTGGACGAGGTCGGCGCGC
The DNA here is from genome assembly GCF_055575535.1 of Streptomyces sp. NPDC034084. NCBI lineage: Bacteria > Bacillati > Actinomycetota > Actinomycetes > Kitasatosporales > Streptomycetaceae > Streptomyces > Streptomyces sp. NPDC034084. Next base: position 127,681 of record NZ_JBVISK010000008.1, on the reverse strand, counting down.
TCGGGGAAGTTCCGGTAGAGCGTGGCGTTCCCGACGCCGGCCCGGCGGGCGATCTCGTCGAAGGGCACCTGGGACCCGAACTCGACGAACATCTCGCGGGCCGCCGTCACGATCCGCTCGCGGTTGCGCAGGGCGTCGGCCCGCGGGCGGGGTACGCGGCGGGTGGGCGCGGTGTCGGCGGTACTGGTCACGCCACGACCTCCTCGGAGTCGTCCGGTGTCATCCGGGGAAGGAATCCCCACTTGCTTCGACACAGGCGTAAACGGGGACTCGGTCCCCGGTTATTTCCCGCCCGTCACGTGACCCGCGTCACAAACCTCCGGCTCGGCGGAATACCCACGATCGGGCCACCCGGCGCGCGCGTCCGGACCCCGCGTCACAGGCTGATCGCACAGCGCGGGCCCGCGGAAGGGGCCGCGGCGCCGACCTGCCCCCACCGGAGAGGCGACGTATGCAGCACCCCCGCCGGCACATACGCAGACCCATCGCCCTGGCGGCGACCACGGCACTCTCCCTCGCCCTGCTCGCCTCGGCGAGCAGCACCCTCCCCGGGCCGGCCCCGGCGTCGGCGGGCCCCGTGGCCGCCGCGCCGACGGGCGCCAAGCTGGGGCCGTGCCGCATCGCCACGACGATGGGCGTGCAGATGTCGGAGGGGCTGCCCACGGCCCCCGGATACGTGCGCTCCACGGGCCGCGTCAGGGCCCTCAACCTGATGGTCGACTTCCCGGACGCCCCCGGGGACGGCACGGCGATGGGCCGCTTCCGCGAGTTCTTCCCGCAGACCGCCGACTGGTTCCGCACCAGCTCGTACGGACGGCTGCACTACCAGGCCGAGGCGCCGATACCGGACTGGCTGCGGATGCCGCGGGCGTTCTCGGCGTACGGGATCGAGCGCGGCTCACCGTACGAACCGGGCTACCGCTCCCTCGTCGAGGACATCGTGAAGGCGGCCGACCCCCGGGTGGACTTCAGCGCGTACGACCTGGTCAACATCCTGGTCACGCCGAACGCCGGGCCCTCCGCCCTCGACACCGTCCTGTCCGTGACCTTCTCCGGCAACGACGACGCCCCGTACGCCGACGGCGTGCCGCTCGCCAACACGTCCTTCGTCTACAGCCGCCAGGACGACGGCTCGGGCAGCTTCGCCGAGACCGGCTACCGCGTCCTGCCGCACGAGAACGGCCACGTCTTCGGCCTGCCCGACCTCTACACGTCGGACGGCGGCGGCTCCGTCGGCCACTGGGACATCATGTCCGAGGACTGGGGCGCCAACAACGACCTCCTCGCCTGGCACAAGTGGAAACTGGGCTGGCTCGACAACGACCAGGTCAGCTGCGCCTCCGCCCCCGGCACGAACGACTACAGCCTCACTCCGCTCGCGGTCTCCGGCGGCCCCAAGCTCGCCTTCGTCCCGCTCACCGGCACCTCCGGGTACGCGGTCGAGGTCCGGGACAAGGACGGCAACGACGAGGCCGTCTGCGAGCCGGGGGTTCTCGTCTACCGGGTGGAGTCCGACGTGGACACCGGCCACGGCCCGGTGACGGTGGCCGACAGCGACCGTGCCAGCGGCGGCTGCACCCGCAGGGCCAATGTCCACGCGGAGCTCTCGGACGCCCCGTACGGCCCCGGCGAGACCTTCACGGACCGCGCCAACGGCATACGGATCACCGTCCTGGACGAGGACGCGACGGGAACGTACCGGGTGAGGATCACCCGGAGCTGACCGGCCCGCCGTCGCGACCCCCCGTACCCCCGGCCGGCCCCCCGACCACATCCCGCAACCGCCGCTTGAGGATCTTCCCGGTCGGATTCCGGGGCAGGTCCTCCTCCCGTACGAGGATCCGGGCGGGCACCTTGAAGGCGGCGAGGCGCGCCCCCACGTGCGCCCGCAGAGCCTCGGAAGCCCCGGTGCCGGGGTCCGCGCCGGGCCGCAGCCGCACGACGGCCACCACCTCCTCCCCGAGCAGCGGGTGCGGGACCCCGAGCACGGCGGCGTCGACGACGTCCGGATGCTCGTGCAGCACGCCCTCGACCTCGACGCAGTACACGTTCTCGCCGCCGCGGATCACCATGTCGGTGAGCCGGTCGACGACACTGACGCGCCCGTCCTCGTCGACGCGGGCGAGGTCGCCGGTCCTGAACCACCCGTCCTCGGTGAACGCGGCGCGGGTGGCGGCCTCGTCACCCCAGTAGCCACGGATGAGCGACTGCCCGCGCAGCCACAGCTCCCCCACCCCGTCGGCGTCGGGCCGGTCGATCCGCACCTCGGTGACGGGCGAGGGCCGCCCGACGCTGCCGGGGTGGGCCCGGTACTCGGCTCCCACGTTCGAAAGGACCCCGCCGCAGGTCTCGGTGAGCCCGTACCCGTTCCGGGGCTCGATCCGCTCCCCGTACCCCTCGGTGATCCCGGAGACGATCCCGGGCGGGGCGGCGGCGCCTCCGGTACTGAGCAGGGTGAGGCTCGCCAGCGGGTCGCCGGTGCTCCGCGCCAGTTCGAGCAGCTGGAGCGCGGTGGTGGGCACGCCGGCGTAGTGGGTGACGCCCTCCTCGCGGATGAGCCGGAGCGCGAGCCCGGCGTCCCATTTCCGCATCATCACCAAGGTCCCGCCGGCCGCCATGACGGCGTAGAAGGAGGTGAAGGCGGCGACGTGGAAGAAGGGGAACGTGGTCAGTGACACGGGAGCGGGCCCGGTCCCGGGCACCTCGCCGCGCGCGAGGGCCGCGGCGGCGGCGAAGTACCGCGGGTTCATGGCGGCCCCGGCCTGCGCGAGGTGGGTGGCGACGGCGCCCTTGGGCCGCCCGGTGGTGCCGGAGGTGTAGATGATGGTGGCGTCGTGCTCGGGCAGCACGTCGACGGGCGGGGGCCCGAGCAGAGGGTCGTCGTCGGCGACGTACGCGACGAACCCCTCCTCGGCGTCGCCTCGGAAGACGATCCCCGGCACACCGTTCCCCAGGGCCCACGCGCGCACCCGCCCGAGCCGCTCGCCGTCGACGAGCAGCACGCCGGGGGAGCAGTCGTCGAGCGCGTACGCGAACTCGTCCTCGGTCCACCAGGCGTTGAGCGGCACGGCGACGAGGCCGGCCAACTGGGCCGCCCAGAAGGCGATCTGCCACTCGGGCAGGTTCCGCATGGCCACGACGGCCCGGTCGCCCGGCCGCAGCCCGTACTCCCCGACGAGGCGCCGCGCGAGGCCACACGCGGCGTCGAAGAACTCCCGGTAGGTCATCCGACCGTCCTCGGACACGACGAACACGCGGTCGCCGTAGGCCCAGGTCACCTCGGCGAACTCCCGCAGGGTCCGCGGCCCGTCGGCGTACACCCCGCCTTCCACGGCGAAGGGCGCCCCGTCAGCCGTCAGCCGATCGACTCCGCCAACCACCACACCATCCTCCTAAGCGCCCGCTCAGTCCGCCCCGTGACGCTATGCGCCCCCGGAAAAACGGTCAACCCCACCGGTGTGGCGTGATCGCCATCAAACGATCTTGGTTCGGGACCGGGACGATGCACGGCGAGATTCCGGGGAAATCCCGGAGGAATCCCGGAGAGGGCCTGGAGAATCCCGAGAGAGCCCGACGCCACGCGGACGGAGATCCGGTGGCCCTCTCTCATGCCCTCAGCCGCAGTCGAGGGGCCCGTCGGTCACGGTACGGAAGGACCGCTTCGACGGCGAACGGAATCCAGGTGCTCCGCCACGGCGACTCCTCGACGGACTCGCCGGGGGGGCGTCTGCCGCTCGTGGACTTTCACGGTCAGAGCGGTGCTCAGCAGATGCCAGCCGTCGGACAGGAAGCACCCGCCGTCGTGGGCGTGCACACGGCCCGGCGTCCCGGACACCTTGTTGACGAGCGGCCGCGCACGAAGCTCCGCCGGAAACGCGCCCCCACGGCCCTCTCCGTGGCCGCGATGTCCGCCTCGGAGGCCGGAGGGGCGAGCGCGGAGGCGTTCCCCGGCGCGTTCTCCTCCAGCCACCGCAACAGGCCCGCCCAAGCCACCTCGACCCCGCGCGTCCCCTTTCCTCGACGACCGCGGAGCAACCCTGGATCAGTGGTTGACGTCGATGACGATCCGGTTGGGGGCGGTCAGCTTGAAGACCTTGTAGGAGGAGTGCGGGCCGAGCGCGAGGCCGAAGGTGTTGCTGTCCTCGAAGGAGTACACGAGCGCCTGACCCTTGAGGCTCGGGTAGCCGAAGGACTGCGACCGGGGGCTGGTGTACGTGGACTGGTAGTTCACGTCGAAGGTCTCGGCCGGCATGAGGGTGACCTTCAGGTACGAGTCGCCCTTGATCGGCACCTGGGTCTGCGAGCCCTCCTCGCCCCAGTACAGCGGAGTGGTCTGCTCACTGGTCGTCCACCCGGGGACGGTGCCCTCGCCGAGGTCGATGACGACACGGTCGTAGGTGTCGTGCGTGGCCGTCCGTATGCCCAGGACGCAGATGTCGGCACACGTGGGTGCGGACGCCACGGCCACGGCGGACGTGGTGCCGAGCAGGGTGGCGGCGAGCGCGGCGGAGCCGGCGAGGGTGGCGATGGCGGTCTTGCGCATGAGTACTCCTAGGAACGAACAGGAAGCAAAGGACGAAAAGAGGGCAAACGAAAAGAGCGGACGTGACTACCGGTGAACGTCGACGACCACGCGGTTCTGCTGCGCGAGCGTGCGGGCGTTGCAGCGGCTCACGGTCCCGCTCAGGGTGATCGCGAACTCGGTCGGGGCGCGGACGCCCTTGACCATGGGCAGGTCGAACGGCTTGACCACCGGGTTCGTCTCCGCGTAGTCGACGAACAGACACGAGGAGCCGGCGACGGCCACGGTCCCGGCCTGGCCCCTCGGGAACTGGGGCAGGGAGCCGGCCCCCCGGTCGAACACCCCACGGCCGTAGGCGGCGTGGACCGCGTCGACACGGCTGTGCTCACACCCCACGACCGTCGCCCCCACCGGCGCGGCCGGGGCGACGAAGCGGGAGAGAACCCGTCTTGCGGTCGGCATGATGCCTCATTCCTTGATCCCGAAAGCTCCGCAGCCTAGGACACGCGCAGGACACGGAGGCTAGATCATTTCCCCTAGTTCGTCATGTCCACGCCCCCCAGCCATCAGCGGCCACGGCCCCCACACCCCTGCTCCCCCACCGAAGCCCTGTCCCCCGTGCGCCGAGCACACCACCCGCTACACTGACAGCGCTCCGCCTTCGCCTTCGTAGCTCAGGGGATAGAGCACCGCTCTCCTAAAGCGGGTGTCGCAGGTTCGAATCCTGCCGGGGGCACAGGGAGGTTCGTGCAGGTCACGGGCCGGATTACGCGACAGGCCCCGGGGAAGATCCCCGGGGCCTGTACGCATTCTGTACGTATGACTTCGGCTAGTCGGCCGGGGTGACCGGCGCTCTCAGCCGTGCGAGAGCGGACGCACGGCCCACCGCGTCGAAGCCCCGCCCGCTGTGGCCGCGGCCCATGACCTGGAGACGGGAGCTCCGGTCTACGCACGGGCCCGGCTGGTCAAGGAGGGCGATCAGCCGACGCACACGCTGACCAGCTATTACCGCCCCGAGCACGTGGAGGGCACTCGCTTGGTCGACCCGACTCCCGGTCCGGCCGGCCGCGGCGGTGGTTACCGCGTTCTGTACGACGCGGGTTACGAGATCGACCACATGAAGGAGTCGCTCTTCACCCGCACGCCCACGGCAGACGAGGTGAAGCTCCTGCAACTGCCGCCCGGTGAGCCCGTGGTCGAGTTGCACCGGACGACGTACACGGCTGACGGCACCGTGGTCGAGTTCGCCATCGGCATCCACGCCGCCTCCCGCTTCGCCTGGGAGTACGACTTCAAGGTCCCCGACTCCGCAAAGGACAAGGGAGTTCAGCAGTGATCTCCGCTCAGGACTGGGCCGACACTCAACAGCTCTGGGGCTACCACCAGATGGGCCACACGCCCCGGCCGTGCTCGGTGGCGATCGGACTCGGCAGCCACGACCTGGGCGTGGCCGACACCGCAGTCGACCTGTACAGGCGCGGCATGGCCCCACTCCTCGTGTTCACCGGGGCGACCAGCCCGACCACCCGCGACCGCATGCCCCGCGGCGAGGCCGTGCATTACCAGGAGCGGGCGATCGAACTGGGCGTCCCTGCCTCGGCGGTGATGGTGGAGCCGCGGGCCCGGAACACCGGCGAGAACATCCGCTTCTCCCGGGACCTCCTGGCCGAGGCCGGCATCACCGTGTCCTCCGTGCTCCTGATCAGCAAGCCGTACGAGGAACGACGTTCGTACGCCACGACACGAAAGCTGTGGCCCGAAGTCGAGATCGTCAGTGCCTCTAGCCCGATGACGCTCCGGGACTACGTCGACTCCATCGGAGACGCCCGCTTGGTCATCGACATGCTCGTGGGAGCCTTCCAGCGACTGCTGGTCTACCCGGAGCAGGGCTTCATGATCAGCCAGCAAGTCCCAGCCGACGTGCTCGACGCGTACGAGCGTCTATCCCAGGGCGGATACGCAAGCCGCTTGCTGCGAGATAGCGAGGGCGAGGTCCTCAAGCCCACCGTCTAGTGCCACATCAGGCAACGTTCGCCCTTGACGAGATCGCGTAGCCGTTCATCGGCAGCGTTCTTGTTCCTCCAGATGGAGCAGGACCCGAAGGCCCTCGTGGCTGATGCCGTCGACCACCCCCTCGCGCAACGAAGGTGGGAAGAGCGGGCCGGCCGCCTCAGGATCCGGTCAGCACACCACGAGGAACAGATGCAGGGAGCGTAGGCGGAGCTGCGTGAACTCGGCGACCTGGCTGTGAAAGGAGCAGACGCCCCGCCCGTGCAGCGTCTGCACTGGCGCATCCAGGACGGCGAACACACGCTCAATCAGGCCGAGGTCGCGCTCGCGCTGACTGAGCATCGGCTCGACAACCTCCGAGAAGGTGCCTGACAGGCGGTCCGGGTCAGTCAAAGCCAGCTATTCATAGGATATTTTGACTCGCCTTCTATCTCAAACCGACTATCCAGAACGAACGAACGGGGAACGCCATGGGCATCACCAGGACCACTCGTAGGACGCAGGCCAAGATCGCCGTGTCCATCGGGGCCCTGGCCGCGGGCTCACTCATACTCACCGCCTGCAGCGGAAGCAGCGACAGCGCCAGCAAGCGCGACGGTACCTACTACATCAAGGACGTCAACGGCACGTCCGACCTCGGCCAGTTGGTTGTCAAGGGCAACAGCGTCTCGCATCATGAGTACGACTGCGATGGTGTCTATGAGAAGCCGGACGTGACCAGCACCGGCGAGTTCAACGAGGATCAGTCCCAGATCATCTGGACGGTCGCTGGAGAGGACACCCGCAACGAGCGGACCGGCAACGAGCCCATCTCGACCAGTGACACCTCGATCAGCATCAACGGTAGCGTGTATGTACGTGACAACTCCGATGCCGGCAAGGCTCTGCTGGACGGCTTCAAGGTCAAGTGCGGGAAGTGACGCCGACCTCCCACTCGGCCGGCCGAGCAGGGCAGAACCCCGTGGGCATCGCGTCCGCGGGGTTCTGGTTCTCCTCGGCTGGTCAAGCCTCTGACGCCTACTCCTGAAGCTGCTGCGCCCGGCACTCCTCGATCGTCTCCGGCGGCCAGCCAAGCGTCGGGTGGCCGCTGGCATCCATGTCCCGACGTACGTGCAGGGCAAACGTTGGCTGATGCAGCACTAGGAGCTGCCCAATCGATCACGGCCGTCTAGGGCCTGGTCCGCGATTCTGCAGCCGAGGCCTTCGAGGAACTCCTGGATGCCGTCTGCGGCAACCTCGAAGTCGGCGTGCCAGGAGGCCGTCGTCGACTTCCAGACCCGTCCGGTCCCTGCCACGGCGAACAGGTGGCCGCCACCGTCGCTGGCGAACACGAGTGCAGGCCCGTCTCCGGCGACCTGGATGGATCCGTACTCACGGAAGTGATCGGCAGCCGTCGCCGGCGAGTGGATGAAGTAGCCGTGGTCGACGTCGGGCAGAGAGATGTCGCGGATCACGGAGTACAGCGTGATCAGATCGGACGGAGCGAAAGGGAAGGTGAGGTCCACGAGGGCAGACGTTGCCTCGTTGCTCTCGTCTGTGGTCAGCGTGATGACGTTCTCACCGGGTGGGAAGCCGTGCCGAGCCTCGAACGACTGCATCAGCCTCCCGAGCTCTGGTTCAGTCTGGTCGCACCAGGTCCGGACCCACTCCCAGTCGAGCCACTCGCGCGTCACAACTGCCGCCTTCCACGCCTTCAAGAAACCCGGCACTACCGAGTGGCTCAGACGTTAGCGGGGGCGCGGCCCCACAAGCATCCGGGCAGCTGTTACAGATTTCTCTACCTCATCAAGGCACCCGCCGCGCACAGCGCGGCGCGTGCGGCCCGTCGCCCGGGCCTGCGCTCCTGTCTGCGCCCCGCTCCAGCCCGGCCGCCGGCCGCACGCCTGCGGCTCGGGTTGATGGGCAGCCGAAGCAGGACTTCAAGCACGGCAACCGTCACATGGCACGCGTAGCCACGAGCGCCGCCGACTGCGGCCAAGACGGGCGACCAAAGACGGCTAGCAGGGAGGGGAGGGGTGGCCTCTTGCGCATGGCCGGCCGACTGTCGGGCCCGAGTGGGCCGGGGCGCCGTACCCCCGCCGTCACGGATGACGGGAGCGTGAGGCGACCGCACCACCGGGAAAGGGCTGATGGGGAGCAGCTGCTGCCGCGATGCGGCGGAGGCCGGTGTGATCGCTCCGCGTCGGTCCCGGTATCGCCGTGGCTGATGAGCGTGTCGTCTAAACACCGGACTTGTGCACGCGCCACGGTATGTAGATCGACGATAGACGGGATGGGAGCCAGGGCGAGCATTCGGCGAAGATTGGCAAACTGTGCGGCTCCACCCCAAAGCCGCTCCGCCGACCTACTCCTGAATTGACAGGTCCGGATGGGCGAACACAAAGAGCATGTACGCAACGGCCGCTGCCGTACCCACCGACGAGAGTGCCAGGCTGGTCAAAGGCTGCGCACGGCTGACGCCCTGTCGTGAGGCAGCGCGGTATTCGATGGCACCCAGGACGAGGCCCGTGAGGCCGAGCGGCAAGGCAAGAGCCCAGATGAGCATCCAGAATGGGCAGCAGAACCAGAACGCAATGGAAGCCACACCGAAAACGACGGAACGGCTCATCCGCCCAGATCTGTCGCCAGCCGGATCATCAGAGTGGGTCATGCTCTGATCAAAGCAGCAAGGTAGAGAGGCCCAGCAGCCGCCCTGACAATCACCGTGCCCCTCGCGTGCCCGATCCAGCGAGGAGACACGAGGAACACCGGACTGTCACGCTGTCCGAACATGCGAATGGCCCCGACCATTCGGCTGGTCGGGGGCCATTCACCTGGCGGTGGGTGTGGGATCTGAACCCACGGTGACTCGCGCCACGACGGTTTTCAAGACCGTGTACGGATCGACGCTCCCAAAGCGTCAAGTGCACCCACGGCCTCGTGGATATGAGCCGGGCCGCGACCCAACCGTTCTCCCGCGCACCACCAGGACAGTCGCTCTTCCGTGTCCTCCCTTGGATGCATGCCCAGGCCATGCTCGGGGCACAGGGGCCACGCCTGCCACAGAAGCTCCATGACGGTCTCCTGCGCGGCATCGGCGACGCTCGCCAGTGCAGAGGCAAGGCTGTCCTCTGAGTTCGGATCCAAGTGGTTGCCGTGCCACTCGCCGTTGGCCATGGCGACGTGGACGTTCTCCGGTTCATCCTCGTCGTAGGACGGAAGGGCCAGCAGCTGCAGGGGTTCCAGCTGGGGAAGCGTCACCGCCAGGTCCCGGTTCAGGAGGGCGAGAGCCTGGTCCCACACTGGGTACTCACCCGGCGAGACGCGGCGAGGCTCAGGAGGGTCAAAAAGAGCACACATGAGCACCATCCTCCGCCACGCCAGGGACAGCCCCAACCGCTCAACAGCGTCGCCCCCTGCAAAGACCGCGTGCGGGGCTGACATCAGCGGCTGACATCAACGACGCTGGACGGGTGCGTACACCAGCACCTCCGCCCGGCCGTCGCACCAATCGACGAAAGCCGCCGCAGCGGGCCCGGATCGAACTCCTAAAGCGGGTGTCGCAGGTTCGAATCCTGCCGGGGGCACCGGTTCAGAAGGGGCCCACCTCCGGATTTTCGGAGGTGGGCCCCTTCTGGCATCCACGTCTGGCATCAACGGCGACGTTAGGTACGACCAGGGCGTCTCTTGAGCCGCCGGTCCGTGTGCCTGACTGCCTCACGCACAGGCCGGCAGGCAAGCTCATGCGGACGGCCCCTGACCGCCTTGGCTGGTCAGGGGCCGCTCCTCTGGCGGTGGTGGGGGGTGTGGACCCACGGTGACTCGCGCCACGACGGGGTTTCGAGATCGGTGCCGCCCTTGGCCCTCAGGCGAAGGGAGAGAGTCCAGCGGTCTCGAGGTGATCAAGCAGGTCTTGAAGACATGCGCCCGGCGAAGGCTGGTCGGTACGGAAGAACGAGTCCTCGCCCAGGGCTCCGCCGGAGACGATCACCATCCATCGTGTGCCCGGGGTGCGCTCGCCGTCAGCTTTGAGGACTGCACAGCACCCCTGCTCGATCAGCCATTCCATGAGTTCCACGATGTCCATGCCACCTGAGTTATCTCACTTCCACGGGTCGGTGAACGACCGGCCCGGTACCGGCTTGGCGATGAGCGCTACCGGGATGAAGAAGTTGACCTGCCCTATCGCGAACATCAGCGTGGCAAGCGCCTTGGGCTCATAGTGCTCGGCTGCCTGCGCATACAGCTCGTTCGAGACCCGCTCGCCGTCCGCAGACGGCTGAAGTACGGCTTCCACGAGTGCCAGCGCGGCACGCTCGGCACTGGTGAAGTACGGAGAGTCCTGCCAGGAGGCCACCGAGGTGATCCGCTCATCCGACTGCCCGGCCTTGCGCAGGAAGCCCGTGTGCAACACGGTCAGGTAGGTGCTGCCGACGATCTGACCAGCACGGAGCTGGACCAGGCTGATCGTGGAGCGCGGTACCGAACCGTTGCCGGTGAGCCTGAACAGCGCCGCCGACACCTCTGCCAACTCGGGGACGAGGTCCGCGGGGTCGTCGTGCATCCGCGGAACCATCGGAACCTCTGCCGTGATCGAACGTGTTTCCATCGCCTTCTCCTTAAGCCTTCGTGTTGCTGTCACGGGCTTGACGGATCGCGGCAGAGAGATGTGACACGGGGGCGCAGTCGAATCTGGGGGGCGCATCGGCAGGAAGTTCGAATCCTGCCGGGGCGCTTGGGTTTAGGGCCCCCGCCGGTTTCGGTGGGTGCCCTTCGGGCTGGCGGGGTGCTCTACTCCCGGAGTTCTTCCGGGCAGGCCGTGCCTCGGGAGAGTTTGTACGGGGCCGCCAGGCGGTAGACGCCCGCCTTCGGGGCGATGAGTTGGGTCCATTCGTCGCCCTCGGTGTCCGGTTCGGCCTTGTAGAGGCAGCCGTGCTCGTTGGCGAAGATCTTCGGGAGTTCCGTCTCCGACTCCTCGCGGGCCAGTTTCGACGCCTCCGTCTCCTGCGGGGGTTCGATCTTGCCGCCGTTCTCGTCCATCAGGGCGAGCCACGGCGAGTACGGGACGCGGATCAGGACCCGGCCCGGCCTGTCGACCCGGATCACGACCTCGTTCTCCTCCGCGCTCTGGACCTCGGCCGGCGGGTCGGCGAGAGGGGTCGGGTCCTGCACCTCGTACAGCCGCCAGTTCTCGTCCGACCAGACCTGCTTCAGGTACGGCAGGCCCTCGCCGACCAGTTCCGCCTCCTGCTGCGCGCCCGAGTCCGGGGCGCCCGTCGGCAGGACCACGTAGTGGACGGCCCAGCGGTCGAGCCAGTCCTGGTAGTTCGCGGCGTTCAGCGTGTCGTCGTAGAAGAGGGGGTTGCGCTCCATGTCCGCCTGGCGGTTCCAGCCGCGCGCCAGGTTGATGTACGGGCTCAGCGCCGAGGACTCCCGGTGGCTCGACGCCGGCACGACCTCGACCCGTGCCTTGCCCGCGTCCCGCACCTGGAGCTGGTTCACCAGCGGTGCCAGCTCGCGTGCCCAGGACGCGTCCGGGGCCGTACGGATGACGTCGTCGACGCCTTTGAAGCCGATCCAGAAGTTCAGGCCCGCCACGGCGAGCAGCAGCGCGTACCAGCGGCGTGAGCGCGGCGCCGTGTACGGCAGGGCCGCGAGCAGCACGACGCCCGCGAAGAGCATCGGCAGCCGGGAGATGTTCGAACCGATCTGGGAGTCGATCAGCCACGTCAGCAGCGTGCCGATCGTGTACACGGCTGCTGCCGTGCGGACCGTGCGCCAGTCCCTCGGGACCAGGACGAAGGTCAGTGCCCCGAAGAGCAGGGGCAGCGCGGCCGACCCGAAGGCCATCGGCTGCGTGCCCGAGAAGGGGAAGAGCCAGGAGGAGAGGGCGACGACCGCGACCGGGGCGAGGCCCAGGGCGTACGCGCCCGGGCGCCGTTTGTTCAGGAACAGCGCCGCCGCCGCGACCCCGAGGAACAGTCCGGCGACCGGGCTGCACGCCGTCGCCAGACCGGCCAGCGGGGCGGCGACCGCCGCCTTCGCCCAGCGTTTACGGCGCCAGCGGTACGGCCAGCAGAAGACGGCCGCGACCGCGCCGAGCGCGAACATCATGCCGAGGCCGAAGGTCACCCGGCCCGAGAGGGCGTTGCACAGGAACGCGAAGACGCCCGCGACCGAGCACACCAGCGGATTGCGGACCGTCCGCACCCGCACCAGGATCAACGCGGTCAGGGCCGCCGACAGCGTCCCGGCGACCATCATCGTGCTGCGGACGCCGAGCACCGACATCAGGTAGGGCGAGACCACGCTGTACGAGACGGGGTGCATCCCGCCGTACCAGGCCAGGTTGTACGCGGAGTCCGGATGCCGTCCGACGAACTCGGCCCACGCGTCCTGCGCCGCCAGGTCCCCGCCGCTGTTCGCGAAGAGGAAGAACCACAGGACGTGGGTGAGGGCGGCAAGACCGGTGGCCGCCATGACCGTGTACCGCCGCTTGCGCCGTCGCGCGGGCGCGCGCGGTGCCTCGGGAGGCGCGGGGGCGGTCCCCGACGGGGAGGCGTGCCCGGGGGCGGGCGCGGGGCGCTGGGTCGGAAGCACTATTCGCGGGTGCGAAGGGGATTCGGTATCGGGGTGCGCTTCGCCGTGTGCTCCGGCGTCGGCGTCTCTCGCGTCTCTCGCTTCATGGGCATCACGGTAAGCGGCGGGGTCGGAGTCCGCGCGGTCGGCGCGTGTCGGCTCGGCGGTGGTCACTGCGGCCCTTTCCCGTACTGCCCGTCTCGCTTCTCGCGCATATCACGCGTCCTTCTCGTCCCCCGGAAACGCTAACAGCCGGACGCCCCGGAAATTCGGGGCGTCCGGCCGAGCGGGTGGCTTCTCAGCCCACGTGGGTCAGCTTCTTGTCGAAGCCGGGCTCCACCAGATCCGCCTTGAGGGCGACCGGGGAGCTGACCTTGCCCGCGCCCGTACCGATCGACACCTGGCCGACGACGTCGCCCGCCTTCCCCGCGTGCGGGACGGCATGGCCGCCGTCGGTGAGCTCCAGCTTCACCTGGAGGCCCGGCCAGCCGACCGCCTTGAGCTCCTTGGTCGCCACGACCGGCGTCCGGCCGCCGAGACCGTCGTCCACGTAGCCCAGGACCTGGCCCTTCTTCACCACGGCGGCCGAGGTGACGTCCTTCTGGGCCTGCTGGATCAGCTTGAGGCTGTTGTCGATCGCGAGCTGCAGCTTCTCGTTGAGCAGCTTGGCGTCCTTCGCCCCCATGACGATGCCGAGGACGCGGCGGTTCTGGCCGTCCACGACGGTGTTCGCCGCCCAGAGCAGGTTGCCGCCGGCCGGGGTGGAGGAGCCCGTCTTGATGCCGCTCACACCGGGTTCGAGCAGGATGTTGTTGTTGTTCTCGATCCGGCCGGGGATGCCGTCGACCGTCACGTTCGGCATGTTCACGATCTCGCGGAACACGTCGTACTGCATGACCGCCTTCGCCAGCTTCAGCTGGTCCTGCGGCGTCGACATGGTGCTGTCGAGCAGGCCGGACGGGTCCGTGTACGTCGACTGGGTCATGCCCAGGTCCTTCGCGGCGGCGTTCATCTTCTCGACGAACGCGGCCTCCGAACCGGCGTCCCAGCGGGCGAGCAGCCGGGCCACGTTGTTCGCGGAGGGGATCATCAGGAGCTCCAGGAGCTCCTTCTCCGTGTAGGTCTGGCCCTCCTGGACCGGCGCCGTCGACTCCGAATCGTGCTTCGCCTGGTCGGCCGCCTTCTTGTCGACCGCGATCTCGGGACCCTTCTGCTTCCCCTTGATCGGGTGGTCGCGGAGGATCACGTACGCCGTCATCGTCTTGGTCACGGACGCGATCGGGGCCGGCTTCTGCGCTCCGTACAGGCCCATGGAACCGACGCCCTCGACCTCGACGGCGCCCTGCCCCTCGGTCGGCCACGGCATGTTCAGCCGGCCGCCCTCGAAGGTGAACGTCGGCGCGGCCGACAGCCTCAGCGCGGGCTCGGGCAGCGGGCGGACCATCTGCACGATCGCAAAGACGATCAGGAGGAGCAGGACCAGCGGGGTCCAGATCCGCACTCTGCGCAGGGTCGTCCGCAGCGCGCTCGGCGGCGGGGGCGGCGTGTTCGTCAGCTCCGCGAGCAGGTCGAGCGGAGGAAGCGGGGGCAGCGGCTGCTGCCGCGTCCGCTCCGCCTCGGCGAGCCCCGCCGGCGACGGTACGGGGGCGGGGGCGGGCTCCGTCTTGGGCGCGGCCTCGGGGGCCGCCCCCTTGGGCGCGGCTGCCGCGGCGGCGGAGTCCTTGGCGGCCTCCTGCGCCGCCTTCTCGGCCTTCTGCGCCTTCTCCGCCTTCTGCTCGGCGGGGATGTCCGGGCGCAGCGCGCGGAAGACACTCGTGCGCTCGCTGTCGGAGTCCGCGGTCGGGGCGGAAGGGAGCTTCAGGGCGGTCGTCGGCTGGTCCACGGCGGGCGGACGGACCATCTTGAACATGGTCGTCGGCTGGTCGACCGGTTCCGGCTCCTCGTCCGCTTCCTCGTCCGCCGCGTCCTCCTGGCCGGAGGAGTCCGCGGGAGCGGTGGAGTCCGAGGGGTCGTCGGTGGAGTCCGCCGGGTCGGTGGAGTCCGAGGGGTCGTCGGTGGAGCCGGTGGGCTCCGACTGCTCCGCCCGCTTCTCGGACGCCGAGGGGCTCTTGCCCTCCGCGTCCTCGGCCGGCCCGTCGGCCTCGGCGGGCTCGTCGTCGGCCTCGCCGTCCGTCGCCTCTGCCTCCGGCTCCTCAGCCTCGTCCTCGGGCTCGTCCTCTGCCTCCGGCTCCTCAGCCTTCGGCTCCTCCGCCGTCGCGACCCACGCCGCCACAGCCGCCTTCAGACGGTCGCTCCCCGGCTCCGGCTCAGACGCCTTCTCCGCATCCGACTCCGACTCAGCCCGCTCCGGCTCAGCCGACTCGCCCTCAGCCGACTCGCCCTCAGCCGACTCGCCCTCAGCCGTCTCCGTCGGCTCGTCGTCCTCCGGCGTGCGCGGTGCCAGGGTCTTGAACACGGCCGTCGGCTGATCGACGCGAACCGCCGAGGACGACGAGGCGTCTGACTCACGGAGCACGGAAAGCCGAGGATCCCGGCCCCCGCCCGAGGCCGTCGTCTCCTGCGACGACCCCTGCTGCTCCGCCTTGTCGGGGGACTCGCCCGCCACCGTGCCTCCTCCATGCGTCATACGTACGTCCGGACCGTCTACCAGTGTCCTGTGTGAACCCCTCGGCTCCCGTGCTAGACGAGAACGACATACCTACTGGTTCCCGGATGAACCACCCAGGCGCTCTCGACAGATGAATGTGAGAGGGGTCACCCTGTCATTCATCCACGCGGGGAGGCATGGATGGGCAGGAGCCGCAGAAGTATTCCGGAAGAGCTTCTACTGCTCGCTCTGGACCCGACCACGGGTACCACAGCGCAGCCGCAGTCGCTCGACCTCGGTCTGGCCGGAGCACAGCTAGTGGAGCTGGCTCTGGCAGGCCGGATAGCCCCTGACGGGGATCGTATCGCCGTGGTGATGCCACGGCCGACCGGAGATCCGACACTGGACTCCGCACTGGAGCTGCTGCGCAGGCGTGGCAGTCCGGTTCGGGCCGTCCACTGGATCGGCGGGCCCCGACTGGGGCTCCGTCAGACGTATCTCTCGCATCTGGAGCGATGCGGCATGGTGCATGCCGTGGAGGGCCAGATGTGCGGGGTGTTGCCGACGACTCGCTACCAGGCGACGGAGACGGCGATCAGTCGGGAGATCCGTGCCCGGCTGGACAGTGCGATCCGCACCGGCGTACCGCCGGACCCGCGGACCGCGGCGCTTGCCGCGCTGGCCCATGCGGTCGGTCTCGGGAAGCACCTCTACCCCGGCAACGAAGGACGGTCGTCGCGGTCCCGGCTGCGCGACCTGATCCGGCACGACCCGATGGGCGGACTCGTGGCGCACGCCGTGATGGACGTCCAGAACGGCGCGGCGGCACCGCCGCGCCGGAGCGCCGCGGGCGTCCCGGCGCAGCCTCGCGGCAGCATGGCCCGCGCGGCCGTGCACTGACGCTCGCCCGGCCTGCGACAAAGGCACCAAGAACCATCCCGGGAGCCGCACAGGTGTGCGGGGCGGTCTGGACGGCCGTCCCGCACATGTGCGTTGTCCTGGTTTCCCAGCGCACACCCGGCCATTGGTGGCAGTCTGCCAAGCGGTAGATACTCACAGCTACGCAGCAGACAGCCGGAGGTGCAGTTTCCGTGGCGTCCAACGTCAACCCCACCGTCAGGCGACGCCGATTGGGCCAGGAGCTGCGCAAGCTCCGCGAGGCGAAGAACATGACGGCCGAGCAGGTCGCCGAGCGCCTTCTCGTCTCCCAGTCCAAGATCAGCCGGCTGGAGAACGGCCGCCGCTCGATCAGTCAGCGTGATGTCCGGGACCTGTGCGGTGTGTACGAGGTCGAGGACGAGCGCATGGTCGACTCCCTCATGCAGATGGCCAAGGACTCGCGCCAGCAGGGCTGGTGGCACGCCTTCGGCGACATCCCGTACAGCGTCTACATCGGCCTGGAGACGGACGCGGAGAGCCTGCGGATGTACGAGCCGCAGATCATTCCGGGGCTGCTCCAGACGCATGCGTACGCCGAGGCCGTGATCTCGGGCGCGCTGCCGGAGTCGACGCCCGCGGAGATCGAGAAGCGGGTCCAGGTCCGCACGCGCCGCCAGGACCGGATCCGGGACGAGGAGCGTCCGCTGCGGCTCTGGGCGGTCATCGACGAGGGCGCGCTGCACCGGATCGTCGGCAGCCCGCAGTTGATGGTCGAGCAGCTGGAGCATCTCATCGAGCAGTCGCACCTGCCGCATGTCACCGTGCAGGTGCTGCCGTTCGAGATGGGCGCGCATCCGGGGATCAGCGGGCAGTACTCGATCCTCGAGTTCCCGGACACCTCGGACTCCAGCGTCGTCTACATCGAGGGCGTGACGAGCGATCTGTACCTGGAGAAGGCCCAGGACGTGGGCAAGTACTCCGTCATGTACGAGCACCTCAGGGCGCAGGCGCTGAACGTCGACCAGACGCGGGAGTTCATCTCGAAAATGGCGAAGAAGCACGCCCAGGGCTGAGCACCATCGGGCGGGGCAGGCACCGTACACCTCGTGATCGCTCCCACGGAAGCGCGGTTGGAATATGCCACTCGGACGTGTGAACGCCGGTCCCGTCGGAGGGGACCGGCGAGTAGCGTCGATCACGCCATCAAGAACGTTGGCGCGACAGACGACTCGGCAGAACCGGAGTGAGCAGCATGGCGATTATTCAGGGTGGTACGGACACCTGGACGAAGTCCTCCTACTCGGGTGGGAACGGGGCCTGCGTCGAAGTGAAGTCCCCCGTCGTGTCCGCGATCGCGGTGCGGGACTCCAAGGCTCCCGAGGGACCGTCCCTCTCTTTCGGACCGGGCTCGTGGAACGCCTTCGTCGGCGAGGTGAGCAACGGGGCCCTCTGAGCCCCGGTGCGCGCACGCCGTCACCAGCAGTACGAATGAGCCCTCTCGACCGGTCCGCCGTCCTGGCCGAGGGGGCTCGGCCCTTTTCCGGACACGCCGGCCCCGGACGGGGTCACCGCAGTTCGTCCACGTAGCGGTCCGTCCCCGGGATCGTGGGGATGAAGGGTGCCACCAGCTCCACCCGGCCGTCCGGGGTGCCCATCGCCTCCAGGTCCGCGAAGTGCTCCGTCCAGCAGTCGCGTGGGTCCTCCTCCAGGAACCAGAGCAGGGTCAGCCGGGTGTCGACGCCCTCGACCTGCTTCACGTACGTCATGCGGTCGCCGGGCAGCGGGGTCGGCCGGAAGACCGTCACCATCGCCGCCGGTGAGCCGGCGAGCCGCCGGGGCAGCTCCCGGGTCCGCAGCCGCTCCAGCAGGTCCGCCCGCCGCTCCGGGCCCTCGGCGTCGATCACCTGGAGGATCAGTCCGGCGTAGGGGTGGTCGAGGGCGTGGAAGTCGCGCGGGCCCGTCTCCCCGTCGCGGTAGACGGTCGCCTCGTGGGCCTGGAACGAGGTGAAGACGTGGGTCCGCTCGTGGTGGACGCGGGAGTCCCGGTTGAGCCGCTTGTTGATGCCGACGGTCCACTTCATGTGGTCGTCGTAGCGGCCCTCGGTGATCCAGTACGTCGAGAGGTAACAGCCGGCGGTGACCGGCCGGGCGACGGCGGACTTCCCGGGGGCGCGGAGTTCCTGGAGCTCCCGGGTGGCGACCCAGCGCCGGCCCGCGTACATCCAGGGCATGGCCATGGCGCCCGCGTAGTAGTGGTCGTCCTCGTACCAGCGGTTGTACGCGTACTCGTGGCCCGGGTGCGGTTCGACCATGGTGATCAGCGCGTGGCCTGGGCGCACGCCGTACGGCCCGACGGCCGCCAGCTCCGCGTACGTCTCGCTGCGGGTCTCCTCGCTCACTCTCGTACCCCTTCCCATGTCGGTGACGGGCCCCTACTCTGACGGACCGTCAGATACATGGCCAGGGTCGAGGAGGGTCCGGATGCCGCTCCAGGGGAAGACGGTCGTCGTGTCGGGGGTCGGGGCCGGGCTCGGCCACCGGATCGCGAAGACGGTCGTACGGGACGGGGGGCACGCGGTGCTCGGGGCCCGTACCGAGGCCGGTCTCGCCAAGTCCGCCGCCGAGATCGACCCGGAGGGCCGCCGCACCGCGTACCGGGTCACGGACATCACCGACGAGGAGCAGTGCGAGGCCCTCGCCGCGCTCGCCGTCGAGCGCTTCGGCGCGATCGACGCGGTCGTCCACGTCGCCGCCCGGGACTCCTGCTTCGGGGGCCTGGAGGACGCGGACTTCGCGACCTGGCAGGAGGTGCTCGACGTGAACCTGCTCGGGACCCTGCGCATGACCCGGGCCTGTCTGCCGGCGCTGAAGGTACGCGGCGGTTCGGTGGTGCTGATCGGGACGCAGTCGGCGGTGGCGGCGCCCTCGCAGGTGCGGCAGGCGGCGTACGCGGCCTCGAAGGGGGCGCTGACCTCGGCCATGTACTCGCTGGCGCGCGAGCTGGGGCCGCACCGGATCCGGGTCAACACCGTTCTGCCGGGCTGGATGTGGGGCCCACCGGTCCAGGCGTACGTGCAGTTCACGGCGCACACCGAGGGGGTGGCGGAGGCGGAGGTCCTCGCCCGGCTCACCGAGCGGATGGCGCTGCCGGAGCTCGCCACGGACGGGGACGTGGCGGAGGCGGCGGCCTTCCTCGCCTCGGACCGGGCGCGGGCGATCACGGGACAGTCGCTGCTGGTCAACGCGGGGGAGCTGATGCGCTGAACCACTCCCACATATTCATATCCTTGAACAGGGGTCAGTAAAGCGAACGATTTTACTGTCCCTTGACTCTCCCTTGCATTGTCCGGGCCTTGCAACTCCCCACACCATGAACCGCGTTCACAAGGCGGACCGGATCCCATGGAGGGGGCGCAATGAACAGTCTCGACTGGGCCGTGCTCATCGGCTACTTCGGCGTCATGGTCGCGATCGGCGTCTGGTCCCACAAGCGCGTGGACACCGTCTCCGACTTCTTCACCGCCGGCGGCCGGATGCCCTGGTGGCTCTCCGGCATCTCGCACCACATGTCGGGCTACAGCGCCGTGATGTTCACCGGTTACGCGGGCATCGCCTACACCTACGGCGTCACCTCCTACGTCACCTGGTCCTTCCCCATCGCCATCGGCATCGCCATCGGCGCCCACCTCTTCGCGCCCCGCCTCAACCGGCTGCGCTCCCGCCTCCGGGTCGCCTCCCCACTCGAATACCTCAAGGACCGCTACGACCTCCCCACGCAGCAGGCCCTCGCCTGGTCGGGCGTCCTCTTGAAGATCGTCGACGTCGGCGCCAAGTGGGCCGCCATCGCGACCCTGCTCTCCGTCTTCACCGGCATCTCCCTCAACCAGGGCATCCTCATCACCGGCGTCGTCACCGGCGTCTACTGCACGGTCGGCGGGCTCTGGGCCGACGCCCTCACCGAACTCGGCCAGTTCGTCATCCAGCTCCTCGCCGGCGTCGCGATGCTCGTCGCCGTCCTCGGCAAACTGGGCGGGATCGACGCCCTGTGGACCGTGTGGGACCGCCCCGAGCTCCAGGGGCACGCCGCTCCCACCGCCGGGCCGTACACGCTGACCTTCCTCCTCGCCTACCTCTTCATCAAGACCTTCGAGTACAGCGGCGGCATGTGGAACCAGGCCCAGCGCTACATGGCCACGCCGTCCGCCCGCGAGGCCACCCGCTCCGGCCGGCTCTCCGCCGTGCTCTGGTTCGTCTGGCCGCTCGTCCTCTTCTTCCCCATGTGGTGCGCGCCGCTGCTCGTCCAGCCGACGAAGCCCGACGGCTCCGATGCGTACGCCCTGATGACCGAGCAACTGCTGCCGCACGGCCTCCTCGGGCTCGTCATCGTCGGCTTCTTCTCGCACACCATGGCCATGTGCTCCTCCGACGCCAACGCCATCGCGGCCGTCTTCACCCGGGACATCGCGCCCGTCCTCAGCAAGGCCGCGCGGAGCTGGACCCAGCGGGCCGGACTCGTCGCCGCCCGCTGGTCGACGATCGCCTTCCTCGCCCTGTCGATGGCGGTCGCCACCCAGGTCAACTCCCCCGCCTTCAAGGACATCATCACCGTCGTCATCAAGTGGGTCGCCGGGCTCATGGGACCCATCGCGATCCCCTTCATGCTCGGCCTGCTGCGCCCCTTCCGGAAGTCGGGCCCCACGGCGGCCCTCGTCTCCTGGGCGGCCGGCCTCTTCGTCTTCTGGCTCACCAACTACGGCCTCGACGGCATCGAGCTCCAGATCCAGATCGTGTCGCCGCTCGCGACCTCGCTCGTCCTGTACGTCCTCATCGGGTACGTGAAGCCGGAGGACACCCCGGAGCGGGACGCGCTGCTCGACCGGATCGGGTCCGACGGCGGGGCGGCGGCCGTCCCCTCCCAGGGAAAGCGGGCGGATCAGCCCCTGGGGTAGCGGGCCAGCCAGCCCGGGGAGGACTCCGTCGCGCTGTGCAGGGCGGCGCCCTGGGTCATCTCCATCGAGAAGTCGTCCGCGAGCTCCAGGACCGTCGCGCGGCCCTCCAGTTCGGCCAGCCAGGCCGGCGGGAGGGCCGTCTCGCCGTGCAGGGCGCCGAGCAGCGCGCCCGTGAGCGCGCCGGTCACCGCCGAGGGGCCGTCGTGGTTCACCGCGAGCCGCAGCCCGTGCCGTACGTCCTCGCCGACCAGCGCGCAGTAGACCGCCGCCGCCAGCTGCCCCTCGGCCCGGTCCGCACCGGCCCCGAGGGCCGTCACCCGGTCCGCGTCCGGCGCCCCTTCCCGTACGGCTCCGAGGGCCCTGCCCAGGGCCTCGGTGACCGGCTCGTGGCCGGGGCGCGCCGCGAGCTGCTCCAGGGCGCCGGCCACCGCCGCCTCGACGGAGCCGCCACGGGCGAGGCCGTGGACGGTGACCGCGAAGGCGCCCGCCGCGAGGCCGGCGGCCGGGGCGCCGTGCGTCTGCGCGGCGCACTCCACGGCGAGCTGGCAGACGAGCTGCGGCTCCCAGCCGACGAGCAGCCCGAAGGGGGCCGAGCGGACGAGCGCGCCGGAGTCGGCGGCCTCGGGGTTCTTCGGCTTGTCGAGGGTGCCGAGGTGTTCGTCGCCGAGGCCGGTGAGGCAGGCGCGGGGCGGGTTGCGGCGGGCGTAGAGCCACTCCTCGCAGGCGAGCCAGCCGTTGTCCTTGCGCCGCTCGTCCGGGCCCCAGTCGCGCTGGGTCGCGGCCCAGCGCAGATGCGCCCGGTGAACGTCGGTGGGCGGATGCCAGGCGCCGATGTCGCGGCGGACCTGGGCGCGGATGAGGCCGTCGACCGTGAAGAGGGTCATCTGCGTCGCGGCGGTGACGGCGCCTCGGCGGCCGAACGCGGGCACGGGGTCGGTCAGTCCGTCAGGTCCATGACCCTCGCGCAGCTCCGCGAGGGTGCGCCCGTCGGCCCCCGCGCCCAGGGCGTCCCCGAGGGCCCCGCCGAGCAGACAGCCCCGTACCCGGGCCCGGAAGTCCTGCTGTTCGGCGCGGCCCCACACGGCTGCGGCTGTCGTGGCCACGTCGTGCCCTCCCCCCGTCGAGCGGTCTGCGCAGCACTGTAATCGACGGGGGTACGGCTGTTCGGGGCCCGGCCTGGGCGCCGGCCCGGCTACTCCCCCGGAAGGAGCGGCAGGAGGGCCGGGAGGTGGCCGTCCGAGGCCCGGGCGGTGTTCCGGCGCTCCGCCGGGACTTCGCCGTACAGCGTCGTCCGGGGGCGGGACGGCCGCCCCGCCGCCCCCGCGATCGCCTCCAGGTCGCGGATCGAGCGGTACGAGCCGTAACTCGACCCCGCCATCCGGGAGATGGTCTCCTCCATCAGCGTGCCGCCGAGGTCGTTGGCGCCCGAGCGGAGCATCTCGGCCGCGCCCTCCGTGCCCAGCTTCACCCAGCTGGTCTGGATGTTGGGGATGTGGGGGTGGAGGAGGAGCCGGGCCATGGCGATGACCGCGCGGTTGTCGCGGGCCGTCGGGCCGGGGCGGGCGATGCCCGCGAGGTAGACGGGCGCGTTGGTGTGGATGAAGGGGAGGGTCACGAACTCGGTGAAGCCGCCGGTCTCCTGCTGGATGCGGGAGAGCGTGCGGAAGTGGCCGAGCCAGTGCCGGGGCTGGTCCACGTGCCCGTACATCATGGTCGAGCTGGAGCGGATGCCCAGCTCGTGGGCCGTCTTGACGACCTCGATCCAGGTCGCCGTGGGCAGTTTGCCCTTGGTGAGGACCCAGCGGACCTCGTCGTCCAGGATCTCCGCCGCCGTCCCCGGAATCGAGTCGAGACCCGCCTCCTTCGCCGCCGTCAGCCATTCCCGTATCGACAGGCCCGTGCGGCTGGCGCCGTTGACGACCTCCATCGGCGAGAACGCGTGCACGTGCATCCCCGGGACCCGCTTCTTCACCGCGCGCGCGATGTCGAAGTAGGCGGTGCCGGGCAGGTCGGGGTGGATGCCGCCCTGCATGCAGACCTCGACGGCGCCGACCTCCCAGGCCTGCTCGGCCCGGTCCGCGACCTGGTCGAGGGAGAGCGTGTACGCGTCGGCGTCGGTGCGCCGCTGGGCGAAGGCGCAGAAACGGCAGCCGGTGTAGCAGACGTTGGTGAAGTTGATGTTCCGCGTGACGATGTACGTGACGTCGTCGCCGACCGCCGCGCGGCGCACGTCGTCCGCGATCCGGGTCAGCGCGTCGAGGGCCGGTCCGTCCGCGTGCAGCAGGGCGAGGGCCTGGGCGTCGGTGAGCTTCGTCGGGTCGTCGGCGGCGACGGACAGCGCCTCGCGGACGTCGGCGTCGGCCCGCTCCGGGACCATGCCGGGAGCGGCGGCCTCGCGGAGGGCCGCCCAGTCGCCGTACACCTCGTCGAAGTCCTCGCGCCGGTCGCCCGTACGCCCCTCGGTGTCGATGGTCGCGTGCAGGTCCGTGCGGCCGGTCGCGGTGAAGGCCTCGTCGGGCTCCTGCCAGGGCAGGCCGCGCACGGGCGCGTCGGGGTTCGCGAGGCCGGTCCCGGGGTCGGCGAGGGCGCGGACGTGGGGGAGGAGACGGGGGTCGAGCCAGGGTTCTCCCCGGGTGACGAACTCGGGGTAGACGCAGAGCCGTTCGCGCAGTTCGAAGCCGGCGGCGGCGGAGCGGGCGGCCAGCTCCTCGATCCGCGGCCAGGGCCGCTCGGGGTTGACGTGGTCGATGGTGAGCGGGGAGACCCCGCCCCAGTCGTCGATGCCGGCGGCGATCAGCCGCTCGTACTCGGCGTCGACCAGGTTCGGCGGGGCCTGGAGGCAGGCCGAGGGGCCCATGATGAGCCGGGCGACGGCGACGGTGGCGACGAGGTCGTCGAGCTCGGCGTCCGGCATCCCGCGCATCGCCGTGTCCGGCTTGGCGCGGAAGTTCTGGATGATCAGCTCCTGGATGGAGTGGTAGGCCCGCGCGATCCGGCGCAGCGCGAAGAGGGACTCGGCGCGCTCCTCCAGGGTCTCCCCGATGCCGAGCAGCAGCCCCGAGGTGAAGGGGACGGAGGACCGGCCGGCGTCCTCCAGCACCCTGAGGCGGACGGCCGGCTCCTTGTCGGGGGACCCGTAGTGGGGGCCCCCGGGCTCGGACCAGAGCCGGGTCGCGGTCGTCTCCAGCATCATGCCCATGGAGGGGGCGACGGGCTTGAGGCGCTGGAAGTCGGTCCAGGACAGGACGCCGGGGTTGAGGTGGGGCAGGAGCCCCGTCTCCTCCAGGATGCGGATCGCCATGGCCCGTACGTACGCGATGGTGTCGTCGTACCCGTGCGCGTCGAGCCACTCGCGGGCCTCGGGCCAGCGGTCCTCGGGCTTGTCGCCGAGGGTGATCAGGGCCTCCTTGCAGCCCGCCTCGGCGCCGCGCCGGGCGATGTCGAGGACCTCGTCCGGCGACATGAACATGCCGTGCCCGTCCCGGCGCAGCTTTCCGGGGACGGTGACGAAGGTGCAGTAGTGGCACTTGTCCCGGCAGAGGCGGGTGAGCGGGATGAAGACGCTCTTCGAGTACGTGATGATCCCCGGCCGCCCCGCCGCCGCCAGGCCCGCGTCCCGCACCCGCCCCGCGGACGCCACCAGGTCCGCCAGGTCGTCCCCCCGCGCCCGCAGCAGCACGGCGGCCTCGGCCACATCGAGCGCGACCCCGTCCCTGGCCCGCTTGAGGGCGCGGCGCATGGCGTTCTCGGTGGGGCGTCCTGCCTGGTGATCCGTCATGAACCGAGCATACGAGCGGCCCCGGGGGCGGGGGGTCGGGTCCCCGCAGGAACCCGGACCGGGTCCCTCCTCACAGGTACCGCGCGTACCCGTCCAGGACGCCCAGGACCTCCGTCTCGTCGCCCGGGGGGAGTTGGAGGACGACCTCCTCGCAGCCCAGTTCCTCGTAGTGGGCGAGCTTGCCGGGGTTCGGGAGGACCGCGTACGGGACGAGCCGGAGGGTCTCCGGGGCCCGGCCCGCCTTCTCCCAGGCCTCGCGCAGGACCGGGAGGGACTCCGTCAGGCCCCGGCCGCCGATCGGCATCCAGCCGTCGGCCTGCGCGGCGATCTGCGCGAAGAGCCTCGGGCCCGCCGCACCGCCCAGGAGGACGCGCGGGGCGCCGCCGGCCGGCTTGGGCCACGCTTCCGAGGCGCGTACCGAAACGCCGTACTCCCCCGCGTACGCCGTCGGTTCGGGCGCCCACAAGGCCCGCATGAGGTCGAGGCGCTCGCGCGCGACCTCGCGGCGGGTGGTCCAGTCGACGCCGTGGTCGGCGGCCTCCTCCCGGTTCCAGCCGAAGCCGACTCCCAGGGTGAACCGGCCCCCGGAGAGGTGGTCGAGGGTGGCGACCTGCTTGGCGAGCACGATCGGGTCGTGCTGGGCGATCAGGGTGATGCCGGTGCCGAGGCCGAAGCGTTCGGTGACGGCCGCCGCCTGCCCGAGCGCCACGAACGGGTCGAGCGTCCGGGCGTACTCCCGGGGCAGCTCCCCGCCCGCCGGGTAGGGCGTCTCGCGGGAGACGGGGATGTGGGTGTGCTCGGGCAGGTAGAGCCCCGCGAAGCCGCGCTGCTCCAGTTCGCGCGCGAGCCGCACCGGGCTGATGGTCTCGTCGGTCAGGAAGATCGTGGTCGAGATCCGCATAGCGGCACGGTAGGGGGTGGGGCGCGGATTTCCGAGGGGGCGGACGGGCCGGCCGTCTGGAAGCGGCGGCGTCCGCCGCCCGCTGCTCCGCCGCGAGGACGCCGTAGGCGGCGGGGAAATCCGCCTGCGCGGCCGTTCCCCGCCGCCTACGGTGGCCCGGTGCTGAAGCGAATCGAGACGTACTACGACGCCGTCCCCCGTTCCTCCGCCCGTACCGAGGAGTGCGGGCCGCTGACCCTCTTCGTGCAGGAGGGGGAGGGCTGGCCCTACTACGCCCGTCCCGCGCTCGGTCATCACGGCGAGATCCCGGTCGAGGCCGTCGAGGAAGTGCGGGCCCGGCAGCGGGAGCTGGGGGTGCCCGAGGCCTTCGAGTGGGTCGCGGAGACCACGCCGGGGCTGCGGGCCGCCGTGGAGGCGTCCGGGCTCACCGTGCACGAGCACCCGCTGATGGTCCTGGAGGGCGAGCCGCTCGCCGTACCGGAGCCCGAGGGCGTCACCGTACGGATGGTGGGCGCCGACGACCCCGCCCTGGAGAGCGCCGTCGCCGCCCCGTACGCCGCCTTCGGCTTCCCCGCCGCCCCCGGGACCGCCGCCCGGATCGCCGACCGCATCGCGGGCGGCTGGACCCGGCTGGCGGCGGCGCTCGACGGCTCGGGCGAGGCGCTCGCGGCGGGCCAGCACCAGCCCGTCGGGGACGTCTCCGAGGTCGTCGGCGTCGGCACCGTCCCGGCGGCGCAGCGCCGGGGTCTGGGGCTCGCGGTCACGGCCGCCCTGGTCGCGGACGCCCGCGCGCACGGCACGGAGCTCGTGTTCCTGTCGGCCTCGGACGAGAACGTGGCCCGGCTCTACGGCCGGCTCGGCTTCCGCACGGTCGCGACCGCCCTCATCGCGGAGGCCTGAGAAAACTTTCCCGGAAAAGTTCTCCGGTCGTGTCACATCCCCGGCGCGCGGTCCGTCAGTTCAGTGAAAGCGACGCACGAACGACCGCGAGACACCGAGGAGCGATCACCATGACGCACCAGCCCAAGGCCCGTATGACCAACCCCGCCCACGTCCTGGCCGACGCCGGTCCGGCGATCCAGAACCTGATCAAGGCCACCCGTCAGGGCGGGGTCGACGAGACGATCCTGGAGCTGGTGCACCTGCGGGCCAGCCAGATCAACAGCTGCGGCTTCTGTGTCGACTACGGCGTCAAGAGCGCCAGGAAGAGCGGGGTCAGCGACGAGAAGCTGTTCGCCGTCGCCGCCTGGCGCGAGGCGCCGTACTTCTCCGACGAGGAGCGTGCGGCGCTCGCCCTCGCCGAGTCGGCGACCCGGCTCGCCGACGCCTCGGACGCCGTGCCGGACGAGGTGTGGGAAGCCGCCGCCGACCACTTCGACGAGAAGCAGCTCGCCGCGATCGTGCTGATGGTCGCCGTGACGAACCTGTTCAACCGGATCAACGTCACCGTCCGGCAGCCGGCCGGCGCGACCTGGTAGGCCGTCACCCCGCGGGGCAACGGGCGTGACGACGGACCAGTGACCGGTGCGGAGAAACCACGAAGGTGGCGGGCCCCCCACGGGCCCGCCACCTTCGCGTTTCCGGGACGCCCCGGGGCGTCAGTCCGCGACCACCAGCGACGGGGTCTCCTTCGTGAGGATCTCGCCGCGGAAGAACGCGGGGCTCCTGCGCTGCATCACCAGCATGATCACCACGCCGAGGAGCAGCAGCCCGACGCCGATCACGAAGACCGAGCCGACGCCGAAGACCGAGGAGCCGGAGCCGTAGGCCGGGTCCCACATGTCGTAGAGCGTCTTGCCGAAGACGGCGGTGAGCATGAGGCCGCCGAGGGCCGGGAGGAGGCCCTTGAAGAGGAAGCCGCGGGCGGAGCGGAAGAGCTCGCCGCGGAAGTACCAGACGCAGGCGAAGGCCGTCAGGGCGTAGTAGAAGCAGATCATCAGGCCGAGCGCGTAGATGGTGTCGACCAGGACGTGCTCGCTGACCAGGGTCATCACGGTGTAGAAGACGCCGGTGGCGACGCCGGCCACGACGGTGGCCTTGCCGGGGGTCTTGAAGACCGGGTGGACCTTGGTGAAGGACTTCGGCAGTGCCTCGTACGTGGACATCGCGAGCACCGTGCGGGCGACCGGGATGAACGTGGTCTGGAGGCTCGCGGCCGCCGAGGCGAGGACCGCGACGAAGAGCAGGATGCCGAGCGTGGGGCCCATGACGGGGCCCGCGAGGGCGGCGAAGACGTTGTCGGAGGTCTCCGGGTTGGCGAGGCCGAGGCCCTTCTCGCCGGAGCCGACGGCCATCTGGGCGGCGACGCCGGTGGCCAGGTAGGAGCCGACGAGGACGACCATCGCGATGAGGGCGGCGCGGCCGGGCGTCTTGGCGCTGCCGGTGGTCTCCTCGTTGGTCGCCATGCAGGCGTCCCAGCCCCAGTACATGAAGATCGAGAGCGAGAGCCCGGCCGTGAAGGCGGCGAAGGACTGCACCGCGAAGGGGTTCATCCAGGACCAGGAGAAGTCGACCGAGGTCTCGAAGGAGCCGGCCTTCGTCAGGGCCATCGCCACGAAGATGCCGAGGACGACGAGCTGGAGGCCGACCAGGGTGTACTGGATGCCCTTGGTGGCGGTCATGCCGCGGTAGCTGATGGCGGTGGCGACGGCGATGAGCGTCAGGCAGGTGAGGATGTGGACGGCCTTGCTGTCGTCCAGGGCCGTGACGGACTCGCTGCCGCTGATCTCCCCCGCGAGGAGCCAGAAGTACGAGGTCGCGACGCCGGCCAGGTTGGAGAGGACGATGATCGTCGCGATGACCAGGCCCCAGCCGCACATCCAGCCGATCTTGGGCCCGAAGGCCTTCACGGTCCAGGTGAAGGAGGTGCCGCAGTCGGGCATGACCTTGTTGAGCTCCCGGTACGCGAACGCGACGAGGAGCATCGGCAGGAAGCCCGCGAGGAAGATCGCGGGCATCTGCAGTCCGACCTCGCCGGCCGTGGAGCCGAGCGTGGAGGTCAGGCAGTAGACGGGGGCGACGGTCGAGATGCCGATGACGGCACTGCCGAGGAGGCCCACGGAGTTGCCGCCGAGGCCCTTGGTGCGCACACCGGAGGGGCCGTCCGGGGCGTCGACGCCCCTTACCGTGTCACCGGCCTGGGGCCGTACGTCCACCTGAGTCATGAACAGGACGTTAAATGCTGCGGTTTCCATATCCGGAGGATCGGAGTCCGCTCAATTGATCGATCACAACCTTGCATTGCGGGGGTCGAATCGGACACTCGCCATTGATTGAAAGATCGACGACCGGGAGGGGCCGACCAACCGGTAGGTCCGGCGAGGGGTGTCCGATATGCGGGAACCGCAGGTGTGCCCCAAATGTCCGGTTTCAAATTTTCCCGAAGAATTTTCCGGAGGGTTCTCACCCCGGTCGTCCCGGGGTCCTCCCGGGCCCCTCAGCCCGGCCAGACGACCGCCTGCAGCTCGCTGTACGCGTGCAGCGCGTACGAGCCCACGTCGCGCCCGACCCCGCTCTTCTTGAAGCCGCCGAACGGCGCCTCCATGTTCCGGCCGATCGTGTTCACCCCCACCCCGCCGGCCCGCAGCCGGGCCGCGACGCGGAAGGCGCGGGCCACGTCACCGGACCACACGTAGTCGATCAGTCCGTAGTCACTGTCGTTCGCGAGCGCGATCCCCTCCTCCTCGTCGTCGAAGGGGACGACCACGACGACCGGGCCGAAGATCTCCTCCCGCACCACCCGCATCTCGTTGGTGCAGTCGGCGAGGAGCGTCGGAGCCACGTAGAAGCCCTTGGCGAGGTCCGGGCGCTCGCCGCCCGCGACGACCCGGGCCCCCTCCTTCCGGCCCAGCTCGACGTACGACTCCACCCGGTCGCGGTGGGCTGCCGAGATCACCGGGCCGACCACCGTCCCCTGCGCCGCCGGGTCCCCCACCTTCATGAAGGCCAGACAACCGGTGAGCTTCCCGATCAGCCGCTCGTAGATCCCGCGCTGGGCGAGGACCCGGGTCGGGGCGGTGCAGATCTGCCCGCTGTAGAAGGCGAAGGTCGTCCCGATCCCCGTCACCGCCGCGTCCAGGTCGGCGTCGTCGAAGACGAGCGCGGCGCCCTTCCCGCCCAGCTCCATCAGCTGCCGCTTGAGCGAGCGGCCGCAGACCTCGCCGATCGCCTGCCCGACGGCCGTGGAGCCGGTGAAGGAGACCATGTCGACGTCCGGGGAGTCGACGGCCGCCCGCCCCGCCTCCGCGCTCGACCCGGTGACGACGTTCACCACGCCCGCCGGAACCCCGGCCTCCTCCAGGGCCCGGGTCATCGCGTACACGGAGAGGGGATCCTGCGGGGCCGGCTTCACCACCACCGTGTTGCCCATGGCGAGCGCGGGGGCGATCTTGCCGGCCGGGTTCGCCCAGGGGTTGTTGTACGACGTGATGCAGGTGACGACACCGACCGGGCGGCGCACCGCCACCGCGCCGAACACCCCCGCCCTCCCCATCGGCCCGGCCTCGTTGATCTGCGGGGGCAGCGCCTGCTCGACCGGCTCCATGGCCCCGCGCGCGTAGCGGCGGAAACGGGAGGCACCGACCGCCACCTGCATCCCGCGCGCGGTGGCGGTGGTGGCGCCGGTCTCGGCACGGGCGAGGAGTGTGTGCGCCTCGGCGTCCCGGGCCATCAGGTCCGCGGCCCGGTCGAGGATCGCCGCCCGCTCCTCGGGTCTCGTACGGGACCAGGCCGCGAAGGCCTCGCGGGCGGCGGCGGCCGCCTCGTACACCTGGGCGCGGGAGGCCTCGGGCGCCAGCCCGACGACGTCCTCGGTGGCGGGGTCGATCACCGCGTAGTGGCCGCCGTGGGGCTCGACCCACTCCCCGCCGATGAAGAGCTTCTCGGTCCTCACGTGGTCCCCACCGTCCTGGTGTCGCGGCCGGAGCGCAGCACCTTGCCCGGGATCGCGCCGGTCACCTCGTCGTCCCGTACCGTCTCCACGCCGTTGACCCGCACCGACACGATCCCGACCGCCCGCGAGTCGAGCCGCGGGCTGTCCCCCGGCAGGTCGTGCACGAGGGTCGCCGGGCCCGCGTCGATCCGCTCGGGGTCGAAGAGGACCAGGTCCGCGTGGAATCCCTCCGCGATCCGGCCGCGCTCCCGGAGCCCGAAGAGCCGGGCCGGGTCGTCGCTCAGCATCTTCACCGCCCGTTCGAGGGGGACCAGCTTCCGGCCGCGCAGACAGTCGCCGAGGAACCGGGTCGTGTACGGGGCGCCGCACATCCGGTCCAGGTGCGCGCCCGCGTCCGAGCCGCCGAGCAGGACGTCCTCGTGGTCCCAGGTCTCCCGACGCAGCGCCCAGGAGGCCGGGTCGTTGTCGCTGGGCATCGGCCACAGGACGGTCCGGAGGTCGTCGTTGGCGCAGATCTCGACGAGGCACTGGAAGGGGTCCTGGCCGCGCTCGGCCGCGATGTCCCGCACGACGCGGCCGGTGAGGCCGTCGTTCTCCCTGGAGTACGTGTCCCCTATGACGTACCGGCCGAAGTGCGCGAGCCGCCGGAAGACCCCGGCCTCCTTCGAGTCCGCGCACCGCAGCATCCCGGCGCGTACGCCGGGGTCGCGGAGCTTCGCGATCCGCTCGGGCACGGGCAGTCCCAGGACCTCCCCCCACCCGGGGATGAGGTTGAGGGCGCAGAACGTGCCCAGGGACATGTTCATGGGGGTGAGGATCGGCATCGTGAGCGCGACGATCCGGCCGCCCGCCTTGCGGGCCCGCTCGGAGGCGGTGAGCTGGCGCGGGACGCGTTCGGGGACGGCGGCGTCGATGGTGAGGACGTTCCAGTTGAGGGGCCGTCCGGCGGCGACGGTCATCTCGACGAACAGCTCGATCTCGTCGTCGGAGAACTGGTCGAGGCAGCCGGCGAGGATCGCCTCCAGCTGGGTCCCCTCGTGCTCGCCGACGGCCTTGGACAGGGCGATCAGCTCGGCGGGCGTGGCGTGCCGGGAGGCGACGGGGGCGCCGTCGCCGTCGGAGTGGGTCGAGGACTGAGTGGTGGACAGGCCCCAGGCGCCGGCCTCCATGGCCTCCTTGAGCAGGCCGACCATCTGCTCCAGCTGCTCGGGGGTGGGCTGCCCGCCGACGGCGTCGGCGCCCATCACGTACCGGCGCAGGGCGCAGTGGCCGACCATGAATCCGGCGTTGACGGCGATCCGGCCGTCGAGGGCGTCCAGGTACTCGGCGAAGGACGACCAGCTCCAGTCGACACCTTCCTCCAGGGCCTTGAGCGCCATGCCCTCGACCTTGGACATCATGCGGCGCGTGTAGTCGGCGTCCTCGGGCCGGTCCGGGTGGAGGGGCGCGAGGGTGAAGCCGCAGTTGCCGCCCGCGACGGTGGTGACGCCGTGGTTCATGGACGGGGTGGCGTACGGGTCCCAGAAGAGCTGGGCGTCGTAGTGGGTGTGCGGGTCGACGAAGCCGGGGGCGAGGACGAGGCCGCCGGCGTCCTCGGTGGTACGGGCCGTGGCCCCCTTCTCGGGGAAGACGATCCTGCCGTCGCGCATGCCGACGTCGGCGACGCGGGCGGGGGCGCCGGTGCCGTCCACGACGGTGGCGCCCCTGATCAGGTGGTCCAGCATGACGGTCCCTCTCTGTCCGTTCTCCGTGGACGCGGGTGCGCCCCGGACCGGGGCCGCGGAACGGCCTCCGGCCGGGGGTTGGACGTGGGTGCGCCCCGGACCGGGGCCGCCGCGGAACGGCCTCCGGCCGCTGGTTGGACGTGGGGTGCGCCCCGGACCGGGGCCGCCGCGGAACGGCCTCCGGCCGGGGCCGGTACGGGGCGGTGATCCGGGAAGACACCACCCCGCGCTTCGTTGCGGGGGTCGCTCCGCGGGGCCGGCGCGCACCCCGCACGCCGTGGTGGGCGCGCCCGTCGGGACGGTGCGCCCGCCCGCGCCGTTGCGGGCGGTGGCTTCGCCGGGGCGGTGCCACCGCCCACGCCGTTGTGGGCAGTCGTTCCGCAGGGCGATGGGGGTCTCCCCCCTGCTCGAGCGAAGCCGCGAGATCGGGGGAGGGTGGGCACAGCGGAACGGCGCCCCTTGCCGGGCCTAGGCTTGCGCGCCCTGACCCGCACCCCTTTGTGCGGCGCGGTTCATGTGCGGGTCCAGGCGCGGAAGGCGGAGGCGCCGCCTTGGGCGCCGTCCCGTGTGCCCACCCTCCCCCAAGCTCTCGGCTTCGCTCGAGCAGGGGGGACCCCCATCGCCCTGCGGGACGATTGCCCACACGGGCGGGTGGGCACCGCGCCACACGCGGGCCGGGGCGCCGCACAGCACGGGTGCGGGCACCGCACGGGGGCGGGGAGCACCGCCCAGCACGGGTGCGGGCCCCGCACGAGGGCGCGGGCACCGCACGGCGCGGGCGGGCGCGGGCGCACCGTGGCCCGGTCAGGCGCCGGAGGCGTGTCGCATGCGGGTCGTGCGGTGGATCGGGTCCGTGTCGATCTTCGGGATCACGTGCTCCCCGATCAGCCTGATCGAGTTCATCGTGTCCTCGTACGAGATCCCGATCGGCAGCCCGAAGGACAGCTGGTCCGCCCCGGCCTGCTCCCAGCGCTTGCACTGCGCCAGGACCTCCGACGGGTCGCCGCAGATCATGAGTTCCTCCTGGATGAGGAGTTCGATGATCTCGGCCGAGTACTCGGGGAGGAGCTCGGGCCACTCCGGGATGCCCTCGGGGCGCGGGAAGGTGTCGTGATAGCGGAAGAGCAGCGACTGGAGGTAGTTGAGGCCTCCGCCCACCGCGATCTCGACCGCCTTCTCGTGGGTCTCCGCGCAGATCGCCGTCGACGTGACCATGACGTTGTCGTTGACGAAGTCGCCGACCGCCCTGGCCTCCTTGACCGCGTTCTTGTAGGACTCGACGACCCACTCCATGTCGGAGACCTTCTGCACGCTGAAGCCGAGGACGCCGAGGCCCATCTTCCCGGCCATGGCGTACGAGGAGGGGGAGCCGGCCGCGTACCACATGGCCGGGTGGGACTTCCCGTACGGCTTGGGGAGGATCTTGCGGGGCGGCAGTGACCAGTGCTTGCCCTGGAAGCCGGGGTACTCGTCCTGGAGCCACATCTTGGGGAACTCGGCGATGGTCTCCTCCCAGATCTCCTTCGTGTGGTTCATGTCGGTGATGCCCGGCATGAACCCGAGGATCTCGTGGGAGCCCGCCCCGCGCCCGGAGCCGAACTCGAAGCGCCCGCAGGAGAGGTGGTCGAGCATGGCGACCTTCTCGGCGACCTTCACGGGGTGGTTGACGGGGGCGAGGGGGTTGAAGATGCCCGAGCCGAGGTGGATCCGCTCGGTGGCGTGGGCGAGGTAGCCGAGGTAGACGTCGTTGGCGGAGAGGTGCGAGTACTCCTCCAGGAAGTGGTGCTCGGAGGCCCAGGCGTACTTGAAGCCGGACTTGTCCGCCTGGATGACGTACTCGGTCTCCTCCATGAGCGCCTTGTGCTCGGCTTCGGGATCGGTCTCGGCACGCTTGCCGACGTATCCCTGTACGAAGATCCCGAATTCCAAGGGGGTTCACCGTCCTCGTCTCATCTGACGTATCGTCAGATTCCTTGATGGGCCCGACTCTCGCACCACCGCACAGGCGCGTCAATACCTGACGGCCCGTCAGAACAGGCTCACGCCCGCCAGCCAGCCGCCGTCGATCACGAACGGCTGGCCGGTGATGTACGCCGAGTCCTCGCCGGTCAGGAAGAGCGCCAGGGCCGCCACCTCCTCCGGCCGCCCGATCCGCCCGAGCGGCACGAGCCTGCGGTACAGCTCGCCCGATGCCGCCGGATCCACCCCCTCCGGGTTGCTCATGGGGGTGTCGATCGCTCCCGGGCAGACGGCGTTCACCCGGATGCCCCGCGCGGCCAGCTCCAGGGCGGCGACCCGGGTCAGCCCGAGGACGGCGTGCTTCGAGGCCGCGTAGGCGCCGACCCCGGCCATCCCCGTCAGGCCGGTGTACGAGGCGGTGTTGACGATCGTCCCGCCGCCGGCGGCCGCGATCTCGGGCGCGACCGTGCGGATGCCCAGGAAGCAGCCGGTCTGGTTGACGGAGACGATCACCTGGAACTCGTCGAGCGGGGTCGAGACCAGCTCGTTGAAGCGGAGGACGCCCGCGTTGTTGACGAGCCCGTCGATCTTCCCGAACCGCTCCGTGGCGGCCGCCACGGCCGCCGTCCAGTCCCTCTCGCTCGTCACGTCCAGGTGGACGTACGCGGCCCGGTCCTCTCCCAGCTCCCTGGCCAGCGCCTCCCCGGCGTCGTCCAGGACGTCCCCGAGGAGCACCTTCGCCCCCTCTGCGGCGAACAGCCGCGCCTCCTGCTCGCCCTGCCCCCGCGCCGCCCCGGTGACGAGGACGACCCGCCCGTCGAGCTTGCCCATGTCCGTACTCCCTAGGCGGTGTCCAGATGGGGGGCGACCTCCGTGCCGAAGGCCGCCATCTGGTCGATGAGTTCGGTACGGCTCCGGGAGCGGAACCGGACCTGGATCTGGTGCACGCCCATCTCCCCGTACGCGCGCAGGGAGGCGGCGAGCTCTTCCGCCCGGCCGGTCAGGGTGCGCCGGCCGGTCTCCCAGCCGGGCTCCCCGACGTACAGCGCCTCGGTGATCGCGCCGACGGTGAACGGCTCCGTGATCCCGGCCTCCGTACGGAGCCGCAGCAGCGTCCGGATCTGCGCGGCGAGCTTCTCGCGCGGGTCGCCCTGCGGCAGCCAGCCGTCCCCCTTGAGCGCGGCCCGGCGCACGGCGGCCGGCGAGGAGCCGCCCACCCAGATCGGGACCCGCTCCTGCGCGGGCCGGGGCAGCTGGCCCAGGTCCTTGAAGGCGAACCGCTCCCCCAGGTGCTCCGGGTACTCCTCGGGGCCCAGCGCCGCCCGCAGCGCGTCGAGCGTCTCGTCGAGCACGGCGCCCCGGCGGGCGAAGTCCACGCCGAGCGCCTCGAACTCCTCCTGGACGTGCCCGGCGCCGACCCCGAGGACCAGGCGGCCGCCGGAGAGGTGGTCGAGCGTCGCGTACGCCTTGGCCGTGACGAGCGGATGGCGCAGGCCGACGACGGCGACGTGCGAGAGGAGCCGGACCCGCTCGGTGGCGGCGGCGAGGAAGGAGAGCGTGGCCACCGGGTCGTACCAGACGGTGCTCATCGGCCCGGCGAGCCGGCGCGGGATGGCGACGTGGTCGCACCCGGCGAGGTAGTCGAATCCGTGGGCCTCGGCGGCGCGGGCGACGGCGAGCAGATCGTCCGGCCCCGCGGCCGCCTCCCAGGCTTCGGCGTAGAGGGTGCTCTGCGACTGGACCGGCAGCTGCATCCCGTAGACCACCATGGGACCCCCCAATCTGACGGCTCGTCACTTCGGCGAGCAGGGCCCATGCTGATACCTGACGGACCATCAGGCAAGGGGTAGGGGGCGCCGGGGCTCCTTCGGCGGAACAGCCCGACACGCCTCCGCCCGGGCAGCGCGGAGCCGCCCGAGCGGAGGGGTCGTACGTCGGCAGGTCAGGTGCTGTCCGCCGCGCCCGTCGCCCGCGCGTGGCGCACCACGGCCGAGCCGGCCAGGCAGACGATGACCACCGCGCTCAGGAGCGCGGCCGCCTTCGCCCAGGCGAAGGTGGTGCCGAGGCTGCTGCTCAGCAGGTCGACGGTGCGTGCGCTCGCGACTCCGTGGAGCGCGATGACGACGACGGCGAGACCAGCGGCGGCGGCCCAGACGACCAGGGTGTCCCGGGCAGCGAGCCATACCGCGCACGCCAGGCAGAGCACGGTGACGACCACGGACAGCGCCTGCGCGTCACCGCCCGAGCGCAGGCCCGCGAGGTCCGTCGGCAGATGGATGAGGCCGCAGGCGAACAGCGCGAGCGCCGCGGGCCAGCGCAGTACCGACCGCAGCCCGGGAGAGGCGCTGTGACTGCCGGGACCCGCTGCCAGGGCGCCGTCCAGGCCGGACTTCCGCCCCTTGGCCTCGCCCCGGACACGCTTCGGGGCGGCGGCTCCCCGGTCGGCACGCGTGCGGCCCGTCCGGCCGGGCTCGGCCTTCCGCGCCGTGGCGTCCCCGCCCGCGGTGCGCTGCCAGTCGCTGCTGTCGGCGCCGAGGATGCCGACGAGGCGGACCACGTCCTCGACCGGCCGGCCCACCGCGGCGGCGCGCAGCGTGGTCTCGGCCTGGTGGAGGTCGTACCCGGAGGCGTTCAGGAGCGCGAGCAGCTGGCGCACCTCGTCCAGGGGGCGGGTGACGGCCGCCGCGCGGAGCGCCACGTCCGCGGGGCTGGAGAGTTCGCCGGTCTCCTGGAGCCGGGCCACCAGCGCGGCGACCTCCTCCACCGGGCGCTCGGTCGCCGCCGTACGGAGAAGCGTGTGGACCGCCTCGTCACCGGAATCGCCCTGGTCCGGGACCTCGGAGGCGAGCGGGGCCTCGGAGGCGGCCGAGTCCTGGGAGGCGGCCGGGTCCTGGGAGGCGGCCGGGTCCTGGGAGGCGGCCGGGGTCTCCGGAGCGGTCTCCGGCTCGGGGCCGGCGGAGGTCTCCGGGGCGGCCGGGGCCCCGGGAGTGACCTGCGGTTCCCGGTCGGCGTCGCGCGTGAGGGGCGCGGGCTCTGCCGGGGGCACCGTCACGGTCGGGTGAGGAGGGGCGCCGACCGCCGGGGACGAGGAGACAACCGACCGGCGGGACGGACCCGGGCTGGGCTCTGGGGTCGGTTCTATGTGGTCGTCCGCGGGAGGGATGTGCGGGAGGTCGGGGGTCATGTCACAGGCTCCGTTCGGGGACGTCCCGCCGGGGACGTCCACCTGGCTGTCTCGTGATGTGCAAGAAACGCACACCTGACTACTAGTAGTGCGCGTTTCCTGACACTCCGCCATCAGAGGACAGCACCGTTGAGCCGATCGGGCGACAGGACCCTGGCTAGGGTCGCCAGAGACCGTCCGGCGACAGCCCGAGCAGTTCGATCGCGTTGCCGCGGACGATCCGCTCGACGACGTCCGGGGCCAGGTGGCCCATCTGGGCCTGGCCGACCTCCTTCGACCGGGGCCACGTGGAGTCCGAGTGCGGGTAGTCCGTCTCGTACAGGACGTTCCCCGCTCCGATCGCGTCAAGGTTGCGCAGCCCGAAGGCGTCGTCGAAGAAGCAGCCGAAGACGTGGTCCGCGAAGAGCTCGGACGGCGGGCGCGTGACCTTCTCGGCGACGCCGCCCCAGGCGCGGTTCTCCTCCCAGACGACGTCGGCGCGCTCCAGGATGTACGGGATCCAGC
Organism: Streptomyces sp. NPDC034084; assembly: GCF_055575535.1. Lineage (NCBI taxonomy): Bacteria > Bacillati > Actinomycetota > Actinomycetes > Kitasatosporales > Streptomycetaceae > Streptomyces > Streptomyces sp. NPDC034084. The sequence continues at coordinate 89,235 of NZ_JBVISK010000008.1, read as the reverse complement.
CGATCTGTCCTTCCGCGTACATGATCCGCAGGTTCGGGAAGCGCTCGAACTTGCCGCTCATCAGCCAGTCGACCATCGAGAAGCAGCAGTTCGCGAAGGTGATGGTGGAGCCGACGGCCGGCGGGGCGTCGGCGGAGGTGGACGGCATGCGACTGGAGGAGCCGATGTGCATCGCGATGACCGTGCCGGTCTCGTCGCACGCGCGGAAGAAGGGGTCCCAGTGGTCCGTGTGGACCGAAGGGAGGCCGAGGTGCGGCGGGATCTCGGAGAAGGCGACGGCCCGGACCCCGCGCGCGGCGTTGCGGCGGACCTCGGCGGCGGCGAGGTCGGGGTCCCAGAGCGGGACGAGGGTGAGCGGGATCAGCCGCCCTTGCGCCTCGGGCCCGCACCACTCCTCGACCGTCCAGTCGTTGTAGGCGCGGACGCAGAGCAGCCCGAGCTCACGGTCGCTCGCCTCGGTGAAGGTCTGCCCGCAGAAGCGGGGGAAGGTGGGGAAGCAGAGCGCGGACTGGACGTGGTTGACGTCCATGTCGGCGAGCCGGTCCGGGACGGAGTGGGAGCCGGGCCGCATCTGCTCGTAGGTGATGACTTCGAGGCGTATCTCGTCACGGTCGTAGCCGACGGCGGTGTCGAGCCGGGTGAGGGGCCTGTGCAGATCCTCGTACACCCACCAGTCGCCGATCGGCCCGTCGTCGCCCCTGGCGCCCATGACCGGGGCGAACCTGCCGCCCAGGAAGGTCATTTCCTTGAGGGGGGCGCGGACGATCCGGGGTCCGGTGTCGCGGTACCGGGACGGGAGCCGGTCGCGCCAGACGTGCGGGGGCTCCACGGTGTGGTCGTCCACCGAGATGATCTTCGGGAAGGTCTCCATGGTTTTCACGGTAGCGCTGATCTGACGGAGCGTCAGCTAGTGCGGTCCGGAACGACCGGTCGACCAGGGGTCGACCTCCGGACTGCGGCCCTCACAACGGCTTCACAACGGCCGCCCCGATGCTGACGGACTCCCTCCGGACAAGGCAGACTGTCCTGGGCGAAACCAGCGGTAGGGGCAGGGGGAGCGATGGACCGTGAGAACGGGCCGCGAGTTCCGGCGCAGAGGGCTCCGAGGATGGGCTCGAAAGCCCCGGTGCGCGCAGAGAAGGGCACGGGCGCGAGCCCGGACGCCGACACGACCGTCCACGCCGGCACCAGTGCTTCGGACGGAAACGCGCCCGGCGCCTTCCGCTTCGGCGTGCTCGGCCCCGTCCGCGCCTGGCGCGACGGCGAACCCGTCCCCACCGGCTCCCCGCAGCAGCGGGCCCTGCTCGCCGCGCTGCTCCTGCGCGGCGGCCGCACCGCCACCGCGCACGAGCTGATCGACGCGCTCTGGGGTGATGAACCGCCCTCCCAGGCACTCGCCGCGGTCCGTACGTACGCCTCCCGGCTCCGCAAGGCCCTCGACCCGAAGGTCCTGGTCAGCGAGTCCGGCGGCTACGCGCTCCGCACCTCCGCCGACGCGCTCGACGTGACCGCCGCCCAGGAACTGGCCGCGCAGGCCGAGAAGCTCCGCGCTGCCGGGGACCGTACGGGCGCCCGGGAGCGGCTCGCGGAGGCGCTCGACCTGTGGGACGGCGAGGTCCTCGCGTCCGTACCCGGCCCGTACGCCGAAACGCAGCGGGCCCGGCTCGAGGAGTGGCGGCTCACCCTCCTCGAAACCCGCCTGGACATCGACCTGGAGGTCGGCGCGCACGCGGAGGCCGTCTCCGAACTGACCGCGCTCACCGCCGCGCACCCCCTGCGGGAGCGCCTGCGCGAGCTCCTCATGCTGGCCCTCTACCGCAGCGGCCGGCAGGCGGAGGCGCTCGCGGTGTACGCCGACACGCGCCGGCTCCTCGCCGACGAGCTGGGCGTCGACCCGACCCCGGAACTCTCCCGCCTCCAGCAGCGCATCCTCCAGGCCGACGCCGAACTCGCCCGCCCGGTCGAGGAGTCGGCACCGCCGACCGCGCCCGTCGCCCGCCCGGCGCAACTCCCGGCCACGGTCCCGGACTTCACGGGCCGCGGCTCCTTCGTACGGGAGCTGGGCGCCCGGCTCGCCACCGCCGAGGGCCATGTCATGGCGGTGTCGGCGCTCGCGGGCATCGGCGGCGTCGGCAAGACCACGCTCGCCGTGCACGTCGCCCACGAGGCGCGGCCGCACTTCCCGGACGGCCAGCTGTACGTGGACCTCCAGGGCGCGGGCAACCGTGCCGCCGCACCGGAAACGGTCCTCGGCTCGTTCCTCCGCGCCCTCGGCACCGCGGACTCGGCCATCCCGGACTCCCTGGAGGACCGGGCGGCGCTGTACCGCTCGACGCTGGACGGCCGCCGGGTCCTGGTGCTGTTGGACAACGCCCGCGACGCCGCCCAGATCCGGCCGCTGCTCCCGGGTACGGCGGGGTGCGCGGCGCTGGTGACGAGCAGGATCCGGATGGTCGACCTGGCGGGCGCGCACCTGGTGGACCTGGACGTGATGTCGCCGGAGGAGGCGCTCCAGCTGTTCACGCGGATCGTGGGTGAAGAGCGGGTCCGGTCGGAGCGCGAGGCGGCGCTCGACGTGGTCGCGGCCTGCGGCTTCCTCCCCCTGGCGATTCGTATCGCCGCGTCCCGCCTCGCGGCCCGCCGGACGTGGACGGTCTCGGTCCTGGCCGCGAAGCTGGCCGACGAACGCCGCCGCCTCGACGAACTCCAGGCGGGCGACCTCGCGGTCAAGGCCACCTTCGAACTCGGCTACGGCCAGCTGGAACCGGCCCAGGCCCGCGCCTTCCGCCTGCTCGGCCTGGCGGACGGCCCGGACATCTCGCTCGCGGCAGCGGCGGCGGTCCTGAACCTCCCCCTCTGGGACACCGAGGACCTCCTCGAGGCCCTCGTCGACACGTCGCTGGTCGAGTCGGCGGCGCCGGGCCGCTACCGCTACCACGACCTGGTCCGGCTCTACGCGCGTGCGTGCGCGGACCGTGACGAACAGCCCCCGTCGGAGAAGGAGGCCGCGCTCTCGCGCCTCCTGGACTTCTACCTCTCGACGGCGGCGCGGGTGTACGCGATCGAGCGCCCGGGCGACCGCCTGGTGGACCACCTGGAACCCACGTCGTACGAGGGCCTCACCTTCACGGACCGCCACGAGGCCCAGGACTGGCTTTACGCGGAGGCGAACTGCCTCCTGGCCACGGTCCGCCAGTCCTCCTCGTCCCCGAAGACCCTGCGCCGGGGGGTGGACCTGCTGTGGGCTTCGCTGGACCTCGGGGAGTCCGGGGCGAACTCCAAGGAGTTCGAAGCGACGGGTGTCGTCGTGCGTGATGCCGCGCGCACCCACGAAGACGCCAAGGCCGAAGGCCGTGCGCTCATGGTCCTCGCGGGTGTACACCACACCGCGGGCCGCTTCAAGGAGGCGGACCGCGACGCCGAACTCGCCCTGCCCCACGCGGACCGGGCCGGCGATCCGGTGCCGGCGTGCTGGTCCGCCAACGCCCGGGGCATCATCGCGCTGTACCAGAACAGGTTCTCGGAGGGCGAGCAGTACCTCACCGAGGCGATCGAAAGGTTCCGCGGCATCGGGGACCAGCCAGGGGAAGCGAGCGCCCTGTGCAACCTGTCGCGCATCCACCTGGCCACGGGCCGAACGTCGAGCGCGATCGCTCTCGCCCGGCAGGGCACGGAGATATACGACTCGATGGGGCACGCGCTCCGGGGCGCGAACGGGCGCTACGCCCTCGGTCTCGCCCTCACCCAGGACAACCGACTCAGCGCGGCGGCCGAGCGACTCCGCGAGGCGCTGGCGGTCTTCGCCGACAGCAGGCAGCGGCTGTGGGAGGGCATGACCCTCTTCCGGCTGTCCGAGGTGGACCTGGCCGCCCGCCGACACGCCCAGGCGGCGTCGAACGCCGAGATGGCCCTCACGGTGCTCCGGGGCATCGGAGGAGAGTGGCGCCGGGGCAACGTCCTCACGGTCCTGGGCCGTGCCCTGTTCGGCATCGGGCAGAGCGGCCGTGCGGTGGTCTGCTGGCAGGAGGCACTCGGCATCTTCGATGAGCTCGGGGCCCCGGAAGCCGATGAGGTGCGGGCGCTGCTGATTCCCGCGACCGCCGCGTAGACCTCCGCTGCCAGTGCGTTCATCGTTCGTTTATCGCCACCCGGCATGCTCTTCTGCATGACGATCCGCCGCGTCGGGGGGCAGGCGGGTCGCCGATGAGGGCCACCGCCCCTGAGTACTAGGGTGATCGGCCCCGGAGATTCGTCCGGCTGTCCACGGGGGAACGGCTGGACGAATCTCCTCCCATCTCGGACATCACACGCAGGAGTTGACGAGCATGACCGACCCGATCAAGCAGGACCCGATCATCAAGCCCATGGACATGCACGCCACTTCGGAGCCGGCGCTCGACGCGATCACCGACAAGATCACGGGAGGCCACGGCGAGTCCATCACCACCAAGGACATGCACGCCACCTCCGAGCCGGCGCTCGACGCGATCACCGACAAGATCACGGGCGGCCACGACGACGCTGCCGTCAAGCCGGCCAACTAAGCCACTCCCGACGGGGAACGGCCGCGGCGGCGACTTCGGGGGAGCTGCCGGGGCCGAACAGGAAGGTCCGGTCGACGGGGGAGCACACGGGCTCGGGGGACACCCGGCGGAACCAGGGGGAATCCGTCCGGGCAGGGCCCGTGCGCAACGCGATCGGACCACCGCACAAGGAGGGGCCGGGCATCTGCCCGGCCCCTCCCGCGTATGCGGACCCGCTAGCGACTACGCCTCCTCGTCACACCCCTCCACCGGAGGGGACGTCGCTTCACGAGATGCGTAGGCCCTCCAGCGGGCCAGGGCAGAGGCCGGCCGGGTGAGGGCTACGGCCCGCTTGCGGTTCGGGCGCGCGGGTGGCCTCGAGGGTGCCGGCTCTCGCCCTTCGGGTCTCGGAGCGTCGGTGTGGTGCCCGTACCGGTTGACGCGCAGGGACTCCCCCTGCAGGGTCAGGCCCGCCGGGAACCGCGCCACCAGACGCGCCCCCCGCGCCGAGTCCTCGATCGTCAGGGTCCCCCCGTGGTGGGTGGCGATGTCGCGGGCGATGGGGAGGCCCAGGCCCGCGCCGCCCGAGGTGCGGGTGCGGGAGGCGTCGAGGCGGGTGAAGCGGTCGAAGACGCGGGCGCGGTCCGTCAAGGGAATGCCGGGGCCGTCGTCCGTCACCGTGAGGAAGACCGTGGTGCCCTCCGAGGTCACCGTCACCCCGACCTCCGACTTCGCGTGGCGGCAGGCGTTGACCAGGAGGTTGCGCAGGAGGCGTTCCAGGCGGGTCGCGTCGCCGTGGACGACGGCGGGCGCGGGGGCCTCGCAGCGCAGGCCGAGATGTGCGGCGTCCGGGAGGTGCTGGTGTTCGCGGACCAGGTCCTCCGCCAGGGCCGCGAGGTCGACCGGTTCCCGTACCGGCGCCGGCGAACGGTGGCTCGCGAGGAGCAGCAGATCGTCGGCGAGCCTCTGGAGCCGTACGACGTCGGCGGCGGCCTCCGCCACGGCCTCCGGCCAGTCGGTGACCGAGTCCGGATGGTGCAGGGCCGTCTCCAGCTGGGCCCGCAGGGCCGCGAGGGGGCTGCGCAGTTCGTGGGCGGCGTCCGCCACGAACTGCTGCTGACGGGCCGACGCCTGCTCCAGGCGGTCGAGCGTGTCGTTCGTGGTGACGGCGAGCCGGGCGATCACGTCGCCCGTGGGCGGGACAGGGACCCGGCGGTCCAGCGACTGGCCGGTGATGTCGGCGAGTTCGCGGCGGATCGCCTCCACCGGGCGGAGCGCCCGCACCGACGTGACGTGGACGAGCACCCCCGTGACCAGGGCGACCAGCGGCACCCCCGTGGTCAGCATGATCCAGTACACCGGTCCGTAGGGTTCGGCGTACGCCTGTCGCTGGAACTCGACGGACGCCGCGAAGAGCCCGCCGGTCGTGACCGCCGCCGCGAGGACCGTACGGCTCCGGTACGACAGCCGGACCGCGCCGCCGCCCACCGCCGCCCAGACGACCGCCGCCGTCAGCAGGCCCGACGACGGGCCGATGGACATCAGGCCCCAGCGGTAGGCCTCCCTCGCGACCAGCCACGGCTGACGGGTGTTCTCGTGGTAGAGCCACTGCGTGTACGTGAGGAAGAGGACTCCCGAGGTCAGCCCGGCGACGACCGCCGTCCTCAGCCGTGCCATCCGCACGTGTCCCCGGCCGGCGAACCAGGCGACCGTCGCGACGAACAGCGCGCCGACGAGGAAGCCCCGCCAGGCGAGGGCCGCGACCTCCGGGCCCACCCGGTCGGTGGTCACCACCTCCATGATCACCCAGGGCTGGGCGCCCCGCGTCAGGTCCACGGCCTGGAGCCGGATCACCGCCACCGCCACGACGCCCCACGCCGCGAGCCCGGCCGCCACCGCCTGCCCGTATCGCCGCCACCACTCAGCCACGGACGCCCACCACCCGGTACCCCGCCCCCCGTACCGTCTCGATCGTCTCCGTCCCGAAGGGCGCGTCGATCTTCTTCCGTACGGCCCTGATGTAGACGTGCACGATGTTCGGGTCGCCCGTGAAGTCCGCCGACCACACCTCGTCGAGGATGTCGAGCGTCGGCACCACCTCGCCCAGGCGCAGCAGCAGGCACTGCAGGACCGCGAACTCCTTGGGAGTGAGGGGGATCTCGACAGAGTCCCGGCCGCACTTCCTGCGGGCCGGGTCGAGCCAGAGGTCGCCGCACTGCAGGAGGGTGCGGGTGCGGGCGCCGCCCCGGCGGAGCAGGGCGCGGAGCCGGGCTTCGAGGACGACGTACGAGAAGGGCTTGGCCAGGTAGTCGTCGGCGCCGGTGTCGAGGCCCTCGGCCTCGTCGTACTCGCCGTTCTTGGCCGTCAGCATCAGCACCGGCACGTCGTTGGACTCGGCGCGGAGCCGGGAGCAGACCTGGTAGCCGTTGAGGCCGGGCAGCATGAGGTCGAGCAGGACGGCCGCGTAGCGGTGCTCCCGGGCCAGGTGGAGGCCGGTGACGCCGTCGTGGGCGACGTCGACCGTGTACCCGACGGCGGACAGGCCGCGCCGCAGCGAGGCGGCGATCCGCACCTCGTCCTCGATCACCAGTACGCGCATGGCCCGAGTATCGCCGGACCGCCGGAAGCCGGGCTGAGGAATTCCTCAGGCTACTTCAGGACCACCTCAGGGACGGCCGCCGAGGGTCCCCGCATGGCCTTGATCACCGAGCACCCGACCACCGCGCCGCCGGCTGCCGCGTCCCGCACCGCCCCCGCCCTGCTCTCCACCGTCTTCCTGGTCCTGTACGCGGTGTTCGCGCTGCGCGAGCACGCCCGGTTCCGGACGACCGGGTACGACCTCGGGATCTTCGGGCAGGCCGTGCGCGCGTACGCGGAGGGGCGGGCGCCCTCCTCGGAGATCCGGGCCGCGACGGCGCCGGCCGGTTTCACGGGCGACGCGTATCCGCTGCTCGGGGACCACTTCCATCCCGTACTCGCGCTGCTCACCCCGCTCTACCGGCTCGTCCCGCACGTCGGGACGCTGCTCGTCGCGCAGGCCGCGCTCGTCGCCCTCGGCGTGTACGTCCTCGCGCGCACCGCCCAACGGCACCTGCCGGGCAGGAGCCCTCTGGCGCTCGGGGCGGCGTGCGGGCTCGGGTGGGGGACGCAGCAGCTGATCGGCTTCGACTTCCACGAGGTCGCCTTCGCCGTACCCCTGCTCGCCCTGGCCTGCCGCGCGTACCTCGACGGCCGGACCCGGGCCGCCGCCTGCTGGGCCGCCACGCTGCTCCTGGTGAAGGAGGACCTGGGGGCGACGGCGGCCGTGTTCGGGCTGCTCCTGATGCGGCGGGACCGCCGGACCGGGCTGTTCCTCGCCGTCGGGTCCGCGCTGAGCATGACCCTGATCGTGTACGGGGTGATCCCGGCGTTCGCGCCGGACGGACGGTACCTGTACGCGGGCCAGGTCACCGGCGCGTACGGGCTCCTCGACGGCTGGCCCGTGAAGTCGCTGACCCTGCTCCTGCTGCTCGCCGTGACCGGCGGCCTCGTGGTGCGCAGCCCCCTCGCGTTGCTGCTCCTGCCCACCCTGGCCTGGCGGTTCACCTCCGCGAACCCGGCGCACTGGGAGCCGGGGCTGCACTACTCGGCGGTGCTCGTGCCGATCGCCTTCGCCGCCCTCGTGGACGCGCTGCGCCGGGGCGCCCGGCTGCCGCTCCGCTCCCGCCTGCCGCTCGCCGTCCCCCTGGCCGCCGCCCTCCTCCTGCTCCCCGCCCAGCCGCTCGCCGCCCTCGCCACGCCCGGCTTCTGGCGGGAGAGCCCCCGAGAGGCCGCCGCCCGCGACGCCCTGGCCGTCGTGCCGGACGGTGCCCGGGTCGCGGCGAGCAACAGCCTGGCGCCGCACCTGACCGACCGGGCGACCGTGCACCTGGTCGCGGACGGGGTCCTCGACCGGCGGCCGGCCGTGGAGTGGATCGTGGCCGATGTACGGGAGCCCTGGCCCGCGGGGGCGGCCGAACGCGTCGTGCGGCGGGCCGGGAAGCGCGGGTGGCGGGTGGTGCGGGAGCGGGACGGGATCGTGGTGCTGACCCGCCAGCGGGGTCAGCTGGACAGGCCTCAGCGCCCCCTCAGCTCCCCCTTCACCACCTTCCCGCTCGCGTTCCTCGGCAGCTCCGGCACGAACTCGACCTCCCTCGGGACCTTGTAGTTGGCCATCTCCCGGCGCGACCAGGCGATCAGGTCGTCCGCCGTGACCCCCGCCCCCGCGCGCCGGACCGCGAAGGCCTTGCCGACCTCGCCGAGGCGCGGGTCCGGGATGCCGACGACGGCGACGTCCGCGATGTCGGGGTGGAGGCCGAGGAGCTGTTCGATCTCGGCCGGGTAGGCGTTGAAGCCGCCCACGATGAACATGTCCTTCAGGCGGTCGGTGATCCGGAGGTTGCCGGCCTCGTCCAGGACGCCGATGTCGCCCGTGCGCAGCCAGCCGTCCGCGTCGATCGCCGCCGCCGTCGCCTCCTCGTCCTCGAAGTAGCGGCTCATGACGTGGTGTCCGCGGACCAGGATCTCGCCGGTGCCGGAGAGGCGGAGTTCGGTGCCCGGAATGGGGCGGCCGGACGTGGTGGCGATCGTCTCGTCCGGGTCGTCGCGGCGGCACATGGTGACGAGGCCGCTCGCCTCGGAGAGGCCGTACGCCGTGAGGACCGTGCCCACGCCCAGCTCGGCGCGGAGGCGTTCCACGAGCCTCAGCGGGACCACCGCCGCGCCCGTCACGACCAGGCGGAGGGTGGAGAGGTCGTGCGCGGGGCGGGCCGGGTGGTCCAGGAGGGACTGGTGGAGGGTGGGCGGGCCGGGGAGGACGGTGACGCGTTCGGCGGCGATGTTGGCGAGGACGGTGTCCGCCGTGAAGACCGACTGCGGGACGATCACCGCACCCCGCATGAGGCAGGCGAGGACGCCGGCCTTGTAGCCGAAGGTGTGGAAGAAGGGGTTGACCACGAGGTAGCGGTCGCCCTCCTCCAGGCCGGCGAGTTCGGCCCAGAGCGCGTAGCAGCGCAGGGTCTGGGTGTGGCTGATGACGGCGCCCTTGGGGCGGCCGGTGGTGCCGGAGGTGTAGATGATGTCGGAGGGGGCGTCGGGGTCGATGCCGTCGGCGCGGGCCCGGACCCGGGCCGGCGGGATGGTGTCGCCCTCCGCGAGGAACGCCTTGAGGGTGGTCCAGCCGGCCTCGTCGGGGGCGGTGTCGCCGAGGACCACCACTCGTTCCAGGTCGGGGAGTTCGACGCCGGAGCGGCGCAGGGAGGCCACGTACGAGGTGCCGAGGAAGGTGCCGGTGACGAAGAGCAGCCGGGCTCGGGAGCGCCGGAGGACGTCGGCGGCCTCGGTGCCCTTGAAGCGGGTGTTGAGGGGGACGAGGACGGCACCGGCGGTGACGGCGCCGAGGGCGGAGACGATCCAGTCGAGGGTGTTGGGGGCCCAGATCGCGACCCGGTCCCCGGTCCGTACGCCGGTGGCGAGGCAGGCGGCGGCCGCCCGCTCGACGCGCGCGCCGAGTTCGGCGTACGTGACGCGGACGCGGCCGTCGACGACGGCCTCCCGCCGGCCGTACCGCTCGGCCGCCGCCCGGACGAGCCCGGGGATCGTGCCCCACTCCAGGTCGCCGCGCGGGTCACCGCCCGGGTCCATGCCCACGTCCATACCCCACCTCCCTGTAGCTGACTAACCGTCAGATTAGTTGTAGCCTGACGCGCTGTCAGCAGTGCTGCCCCATGAGGAGGTCCGGTGCTCAAGGACGCCACGGCCATCGTCGGCATAGGACAGACCGCCTTCGCGAAACAGCTCCACGAGACCGAGAAGACCCTCGCCTGCCGTGCGGTCCTCGCCGCTCTCGACGACGCCGGGATCGACCCGTCCGAGGTCGACGCCTTCGCCTCGTACACGATGGAGGAGACCGACGAGGTCGAGGTGGCGAAGGCCATCGGGGCCGGTGACGTCACCTTCTTCAGCAAGGTGGGGTACGGCGGCGGCGGCTCCTGCGCCACCGTCGGCCACCTCGCCGCCGCCGTCGCCACGGGGCAGGCGAGCGTCGGCGTCGCCTGGCGGTCCAGGAAGCGGGGCTCCGGCCCCCGCCCCTGGAAGAACACCGCCGTCCAGCTGCCCACCCCCGGCCAGTGGACCCGCCCCTTCGGGCTGCTCCGCCCCGCCGACGAGATCGGCATGCTCGCACGTCGCTACATGCACGAGTACGGCGCCACCCGCGACCACTTCTTCAACGTCGCCCTCGCCTGCCGCAACCGCGCCAACCAGAACCCCGCCGCGATCATGTACGAGCGGCCGCTGACCCGCGAGATGTACATGACCGCCCGCTGGATCAGTGAACCCCTCTGCCTCTTCGACAACTGTCTGGAGACCGACGGCGCCCTCGCCTGCGTGATCGTCTCCGCCGCACGGGCCCGTGACTGCCGGCGGAAACCCGTCTACGTGCACGCCGCCGCCCAGGGCCTGCCCGCCCAGCACCACGGCATGGTCAACTACTGGAACGACGACCCGCTCTCCGGACCCGCCTGGACCGCCGCCCGACACCTGTGGAAGCAGGCCGACTTCGGCCCCGCCGACGTGGACGTCGCCCAGATCTACGACGCCTTCACCGCCCTCGTCCCGCTCTCCCTGGAGGGCTACGGCTTCTGCGGCCGCGGCGAGGGCGGCGCCTTCACCGAGGGCGGGGCCCTGGAGCTCGGCGGCCGACTGCCGCTCAACACCGGCGGCGGCGGGCTCTCCGAGGCCTACGTGCACGGCTTCAACCTCATCAACGAGGGTGTCAAGCAGCTCCGCGGCACCTCCACCGCCCAGGTCCCCGACGCGGCCACCTGCCTGGTCACGGCGGGCGAGGGCGTCCCCACATCGGCCATCCTGCTGAGGAGCTGAACCCGCATGCTGACACCGGTCATCGACGAAGACGGCTCCCCCTTCTGGGAGTTCGCCGCCCGCGGCGAACTGCGCGTCCAGGCCTGCGCCGCTCCCGACTGCGGTGAGCTCCGCTTCCCGCCCCGCCCCTGCTGCCCGCACTGCCGGTCCTTCGACAGCACGTGGCGGCTCATGTCCGGACGCGGCCGGATCTGGTCGTACGTCCTCCCCCACCCGCCCCTCCTGCCCGACTACGCCGCCCAGGCCCCGTACAACGCCGTCCTCGTCGAACTCGCCGACGCCCCCCGCGTCCGCCTCGCCGGCAACGTCGTCGCCGCCCCCGACGCCCCCCTGAACTCGGTCGACCCGGCCCGGCTGCGCATCGGCGCCCCCGTACGGGTCGCCTTCACCGAGATCGACGGCGTCACCGTCCCCCGCTGGCTCCTGGAGCGGGCATGAGCATCCGCGTCGAGCGCGACAAGGAGACCGGGGTCGCGGTCGTCACCCTCGACCGGCCCGAGAGGCACAATGCCGTCACCCTCGACATGGCCCGTGAACTGGGCGCCGCCTGGCGGGGGTTCCGGTACGAGGACGACGTCCGGGCGATCGTCGTCACCGGGGCCGGCGGGCGGGCGTTCTGCACCGGGATCGACCGGGAGGACGCCGGAAGGATCCCGCAGCCCTCCTCCCCGTACACGATCGACGACCCCCTCCTCACCCTCGGCCCCAAGGCGAACGACCTGTGGAAACCGGTCATCGCCGCCGTCGAGGGCATGGCCTGCGGCGGGGCCTTCTACCTGCTCGGCGAGGCGGAGTTCCTCATCGCGGGCGAGAGCGCCGCCTTCTTCGACCCGCACACCACCTACGGCATGGTCAGCGCCTTCGAGACCGTCCACATGGCCCAGCGGATGCCCCACGGCGAAGTCGCCCGGATGGCCCTGATGGGGAGCGCCGAGCGGATCTCGGCCCGCAGGGCGTACGAGACGGGGCTGGTCAGCGAGGTGACGGAGGCGGGCGGGGCGCTGGAGGCGGCCAGGTCGGCCGCCGCCGTCATCGCCTCGTACCCGACGGAGGCCGTCCAGGGCACGGTCCGCGCCCTCTGGTCCGCCAAGGAAGCGGCCCGCGCCCAGGCCCTCGCGCACGCCCCGCACCTGGTGACGCTCGGGAACCTGCCGGCGGAACGTCAGGCGACGTTGTTCACCGGGCGGGGTCCCGGGTTCAGGACGAGGTAGCCGACGGGGTGGCGGTGGGTCCCGGCACCTCGCCCTCCTCGAAGGCGACGCACCCCCTCACCCGGCCGACGGTCCCCGGGTGCGCCATCGCCACTTCGAAGGTCTTCGTCCCCCTGCGGCCGACCGTGACCGTCGTCTCGGCCCGGTCCACCACCTTGTGGTCCGCACCCTCGAAGTGCACGACGACGCGGAATGTCTTCTCCTCCCACGCCTCCGAGGTGATCCTCACCGTGGCCGTGGTGTCCGCCTTGCGGGCCGGCCTGCCCTTGCGCTTCTTCTGCGCGGGCTTCACGCAGTCGACGACGGAGGCGTACACGTTCGCCGTCGGCGTGGCGGTCGGCGTGGTGTCGTAGGTGTACTCGTCACCCGCGCCGCGCGAGCCGCCCGAGCCGCTGTAGTCGTCGTTGCCCTGCTCGTCGCTGGAGCAGCCGCCGCCCGAGTCGTCGTCGTCCGAGTCCGAGTGGCTCCGGCTCTTGCTCTTGCCGCTCTTGCTCTTCCCGCTGCCGCCGCCGCTGCTGCCGTGGCCGCCCTTGCCGGTGTGGAAACCGGTCAGCGCGAGGACCACCACCGTGAGCGTCGCCGCGAGCTTCACGCGCGTCCGTACCATCGCCGCTCCCTGTCCTGCGCCTGTCGTGTCCGCGCCACCCTAGCGCCGCCGCCCCGCCACGTGGCGGGGCCCCCTCACCCGGCGTAGCGTCGGGAGCGAGGGCAGGACCATGAAGGAGGCGACATCGATGATCCGCAACATCGTCGGCTCCGTCCTGGCTCTCGCCGGAGCGGCGGCCGCCGTCTGGAGCCCCTTCCGTGCCTGGTACGACGGCCGTCACGGCCGCGACTACGCCGTCGGCGACCTGTTCACCGGCATCAGCGACGAGAAGGCCGACCTCCTGCTCTCGATCCTGCTGCCGTTCCTCGTCGCCGCGCTCCTCACCGTCGTGGGCGTACTGCTCCGCTCCCGGCTGCTCGTCGTCATCGCCGCGGTCGTCGTCCTCGGCTTCACCGTCCTGTGGATGGTCCAGGTCGGCCGGGCGGAGGGAAGCCTCACGGTCGGCAGCGGCGGCGGCGGTCTCGGCGACGGCGTCGCGAACGCCCTCGGCGGCGGGGCCCTGCTGCTCCTCGGCGCCCTCGTCATGTCGGGCCGCGGCCACCGCGTCCGCCGGGTGGACGGGGAGGACCGGCGCCACCGCCCGCCCGCTGACGGACGGCCGGCGGACGCTGCCGACCGGCCCCGGTCCGAGCGGCCCGACGACGCCGCTCCGACCCAGACCTACGACACACCGGCCTGGGACCGCGACCGGGACCGCGACGAGGGCGACGGCCGGCCGCCCCCGCGGGGTTAGCGCGCCGCCGCGCCCCTGCCCGTCGCCGTGCCCTTGACCGCGTCGAGCGCGTACACGCAGCGGTCCTTGCTGCACGCGTAGACGACCCCGCCCCTCGCCACCGGGGAGCCGGTGATCTCGCCTCCGGTCGCGAGCTTCCAGCGGAGCTGACCGCCGGTCGCGTCCAGGGTGTAGAGGACGTGGTCGGCGGAACCGAAGTGCACCCGGCCGTCGGCGACGACCGGGGAGCCGACCAGCTCGCCGCCCGCCGCGAACCGCCACCGGGGGGTGCCGGTGACCGCGTCGAGCGTGTAGAGCGCGCTGCCGCTGCCGACGTGGACGTTGCCGTCGGCGACGAGCACCGGCTCGGCGGACTGGCGCGGCTCGGTCGCGATCCGCCAGCGGTCCTGCCCGGTGGTGGCGTCGAGCGCGTACACCGTGCCGAGGTGGTCCGAGAGGTACACCCCGCCGCCCGTGACGGCCGGTCCCGGCGCGAAGGCGGGCGGGGAGAGGAAGACCGCCGGGGCCTCGAAGTGCCAGCGGACGTGCCCGGCGGCGATGTCGATCGACAGGACCCGGGTCCCGGCGGAGACGTACACGCAGCCGTCCTCGGCCGGGGCCACCCGGACGGGCACGTTGGCGCAGGAGGCGGCGTCGCCGACCGGGTACGACCAGCGCTCCACGCCCGTGCGGGCGTCGAGGGCCTGGAGCCGGGCGTCCCGCCACACGTACACGGTGTCGCCGTGCACGGCGGGCCCCGCCTCGGGGGTCTCGAAGTCGGTCTGCGCGCCGGTGACCTCCCACAGCTTGGCGCCGTTGGAGGCCTCCCAGCCCTGGACCCCGCCGCCGCGCGTACCGGTGACGACCGTGCCCCGGTCGACCTGGAGCGAGTACACCCAGGCGTCCGTGCGCAGCCGCCAGCGCTCGCTGCCGTCGGTGGCGTCGAGGGCGTAGAGGGTGGGGCCGTCGGAGGCGTGGATACGGCCCGAGGCGACCGCCATCGACCAGGCGACGTCCCGGGTCTTGAACTGGCGCCTGCCGCTCCCCGTGTCCAGGGCGTGCACCTCGAAGGAGGTCACGTACAGCAGGTCGCCGTCGACGACCGGGGTGCCCCAGACGTCGTTCGACATCCGGAAGCGCCACGGCCGCCAGGGGCCGGGCTCCGGCGGGGGCTGCGCTGCCGCCTGGTCGGCGCCCTGCGGGGGCACGGACGCGGGGCGGGAGCCGGGCTGCGGGGCCGGCTCGGCGCCGTGCGGGCCGGCGCCGGGCGGGCGGATCCAGCCGGTCGCGGGGCCCGCGTCCGCGCCCCGGCCGACGGCGAGCGCCGCCCGGGTGTCGGCGACCCGGGGGCCGGGGCCGATCGGCACGGCCGCGCCGCCGAGGCGTACGGGACCGCCCGCGCCCTCGGCGGGACCGGCGTGCCGGCCACCGGCGGGCGCGTGCTCGGGCGCGCGGTTCGGCTGCGGTGCCCGCTCGGGCGTCCGGTCCGGTCCCTGCTCCGGGAAACGCGGGTCGGGGCGGGGGCCGGGCGGGTCCGCCGGGGGCTGCGGCGGCGCGGCCGGGCCGGGCAGCCGGCGGCCGCCGCCGCGGCGCCGCTCGATCATGGCGGTGGCGCTCTGCGGCAGCCAGGCGGAGGCCGTGCCGCTGTCGTCGCTGCCGGGGCCGAAGAGGTGCGGGGCGAGCTGCGCCTGGAGGTCGGCCGGGGTGGGGCGCCGGGTGACGTCCATCTGCATGCAGGAGTCGATGAGGGGCCGCAGCTCGTCCGGGAGGCCCTCCAGGTCCGGCCCCTCCCGCAGCAGCATGAAGACGGTCTCGACCGGGTTGGCACCGTGGAAGGGCGCATGCCCGGTGGCGGCGAAGACCAGCATCGAGCCCAGCGAGAAGACGTCGCTGGCGCCGGTGACGCTGCGCGAGTCGCGGGCCTGCTCGGGCGACATGTAGGCGGGCGTGCCCACGGCGACGTTGGTCATCGTCAGCCGTGTGTTGGAGACGCCCGAGGCGATGCCGAAGTCGATCACCCGGGGGCCGTCCTCGACGACGAGGACGTTGGAGGGCTTGAGGTCGCGGTGGACCAGGCCCGCTCCGTGGATGGACTGCAGGGCCTCGGCGACGCCCGCCGCGAGCCAGCGGACGGCCTGGGCCGGGAGCGGCCCGCACTCGTTCACTATCTCTTCGAGGGAGGGTGCCGGCACGTAGGCGGTGGCCAGCCAGGGCACGGCGGCGCGCGGGTCGGCGTCGACGACGGCGGCCGTGTAGAAGCCGGAGACCGCCCGGGCGGCCTCCACCTCCCGGGTGAAGCGGACCCGGAACAGCTGGTCCTCCGCGAGCTCCGTGCGCACGGTCTTGATCGCCACGCGCCGGCCCGAGGCCGAGCGCGCGAGATAGACCAGGCCCATTCCGCCCGCGCCGAGCCGGCCCAGCACCTCGAAGGGCCCGATACGTCTCGGGTCGTGCTGCGTCAGCTGTTCCACTTGCCTGCCACCTCCCCGTACGGGCCATGAGGGTACGGCCCCGTGGACCCTGATTCTTCCTGTCCGGGGGCCTGGTTGCGAACCCGGGGGCGGATCGGGGTGTCACGCGTCGTCTCGGCGACGAACGGGTCAGCTCTCCTGGGCGGGTTCCTCGAGGACGGCGAAGCGGGCGCCCTGGTTGTCGTGGAGGACGGCGATGCGGCCGTGCGGGGTGTCGAAGGCGGGGGTCGCGACGCGGCCGCCGAGCCGGACGGTGGTCTCGCAGGCCTCGTCGCAGTCGGCGACGGCGAAGTAGACGAGGACGTGGCCGGGCATCTCGGCGGGGAAGTCGTCGGTGATGACGGCCCGCCCGCCGAAGGCGCTGTCGTCGCCGGGCCGGGAGCCGGGCGGTGACCAGACGCGGTAGTCGAAGCCGGCGTCCCTGCCCTCCTCCTCGGCGTCGGCCTGGCGGCCGAGATAGCCGAAGACGGTGGCGTAGAAGGTGTCGACGGCGTCCGGACGGCGGGTGTAGACCTCCATCCAGCAGAAGGCGCCGGGTTCGTTCGTGACCTCGAAGCCGTCGTCGTCGCCGTCCTGGCGGAGGCCGAAGACCGCGCCGCCGGGGTCGGCGGCGAGCGCGTACACGCCGAACGGGCCGACGGGGTAAGGCTCCATGATCATCTGCCCGCCGGCGGCCTTGATCCGGGCGGCTAGGGTGCCCGCGTTCTCGGTGGCGAGGTAGAGGGTCCAGGTGGTGGGCATGCGCCCGTCGCGCTTGGGGACGAGTCCGGCGGCCCGGCGGCCGTCGAGGAGGGCCTCGTCGCGGTCGGGGTCGAAGGTCCAGCCGAAGAGCTCACCGTAGAAGCGCTTGCCCGCCTCGAGGTCGGGAAGCTGTGCGTCCACCCAGCAGGGGGTGCCCTCAGTGCGTACGGCCATGCCCCCACGCTAGGACGGCGGGGGCCGCCCCGCACGCCCCGATATGCGAACAAGGGGCCGATTCGTGGGGCTGGAACCCTTGCGGCGCCTGGGTTGTCCACCAAAGTTGTCCACAGGCTGTTCATAAGCCGATTCGGGTACGGGGGTCCCCCGACCGGCTCCGGGCGTCACCGGCGCCGGCACGACACTGGCTCGATACCGCCCCTCCCCCTCGGCGCACACACCCGCGCCGACCTCGCCGAACACTCCCGGGGCAGGGGTGCACCCCATTTGCAGTCGGCCGAATCGCGCGCCGACCCCCCCTCGGTAAGCTGACGGCATGACAGGACAAGTACGCACCGTCGACGGCCGCGTGGCCGGTCGGCGCGGCCAGGCGACGCGGCAGAAGCTGCTCGACTGCCTCGGTGAGATGCTCAGCTCCTCGCCCTACCGGGACGTCAAGGTCATCGATGTGGCCCGGAAGGCGGGTACTTCACCCGCGACGTTCTATCAGTACTTCCCGGACGTCGAGGGAGCGGTCCTCGAGATCGCGGAGGAAATGGCCAAGGAGGGCGCCGCGTTGACCGAGTTGGTCGCCGGCCGCTCCTGGGTCGGCAAGGCCGGCTGGCAGACCTCGGAGGAACTCGTCGAGGGCTTCCTGGACTTCTGGCGCAAGCACGACGCGATCCTGCGGGTCGTGGACCTCGGCGCCGCCGAGGGCGACAAGCGGTTCTACAAGATCCGCATGAAGATCCTGAACTCGGTCACCAACTCCCTGACGGACGCGGTGAAGGAGCTCCAGGCCAGGGGCAAGGTCGACAAGGACGTCAGCCCCGCCGCCATGGCCGGCTCCCTGGTGGCGATGCTGGCCTCGGTCGCCGGCCACCAGAAGGGCTTCCAGACCTGGGGTGTGAAGCAGGCCGAACTCAAGCCGAACCTCGCCCTGTTGGTGCACCTCGGCATCACCGGCAAGAAGCCGACCAGATAGCCCCCACCCCCTCCTTCCCCCGTCCTGTCGCCGACGCCGGCGGCGGCCCGCCCCCACGGACCGCCGTCGGCGTCGCCGTATGTACGGACGTCCGGGGTGCTCGTCTCCGGCTCCCCGTGCGGTTCACCTCCGGGTCAGCCGGAAGAGCCGGATCTCGCGCTCGATCCGCGCCTGGTACGTGGCGTACGGCGGCCAGAACTCCAGCGCCGCCCGCCATGCCGCCGCCCGCTCCTCCCCCGTGAGCAGCTCCGCCCGTACGGGCACGTCCTCGCCCCGCCAGTTGACCTCGGCGTCCGGATGGGCGAGCAGGTTCGCCGTCCAGGCCGGGTGGCCCGGCCGGCCGAAGTTGGAGCCGACGAGGAGCCAGCGGCCGTCCCCCTCCGGCATGCAGGCCAGCGGGGTGACTCGCGGCAGGCCGCTCCTCGCGCCCCGCGCGGTGAGGATCACCCCGGGCAGCATCTGGGCGCTGAGCAGCACTTTTCCCCCGGTCAGCCGGTGGACGGCCCGGTCCATGGCGGGGATGACGTGCGGGGCGACCCTGGCGAAGGTCCGGGTCGAGGACAGCTTCTGGACGAGTCTGCGTCCGACCGGCATCTACGCCGCCTCCTCTCCCGAGCGCCCGGCCCGTTCCGCCACGCGGGCGCGCAGCCGGCGGGTGGGCCCGAAGAGCAGTTCGTCGGAGGCGGCCCGTTTGAAGGAGAGGTCGCCCCACGCGCCGGGGAACTGGAGGGCCTCCCCCGCGGCGGCGCGCAGCGCCTCCAGGGCGTGGGCGAGGGCGAGCGGCCCGCCGTCGGGGACCGGTTCGCGGGCCGCGCAGGAGGTCAGCGAGCGGGCCGCCTCGACCTGGACGTACAGCTCGGCGATGCGGTGCCGGGCGGCGTGGGCGGCGCCGGTGGACCGCCCACGGGGGCCGAGGTGCCCGATCGTGCGGTCGAGGGCGGCCGTGGCAGCGCCGACGGCCTCGGCGGCCAGCATCACGGCGGCGGTACGTCCGGTGGCGGCGAGGGCGCCGAGGACGTCGGCGGGCTCCTCCCCGAGGAGTTCGGCGCCGGTGTCCCGGAACTGGACGGTGGCCTGGGGCCGGGTGGGGTCGAGGGCGGGCTGCCGGGTCCGTACGAGCCCGGCTGCCTCCGCCCGTACGAGAAGGAGCAGGGTCCGGCTGCGGGCGAAGCCGCCGGCGTGGGCGGCGACGAGGAGGAGGCCGGCGCTGTGGCCGTCGACGACCTGGGCGGCCTCCCCGTAGAGGCGCCAGTCGCCGTCCGCCGTGCGCGTGGCCTGGATGCCGCCGGCCCGGCCGCCGCCCGACCAGTCGCCGTCGGCGTTGTCGCCGGTGAGGCCGAGGGCCAGGGCGATGCCGGTGGGCGCGGCGAGGGCGCAGGTGAGGCTTCCGCGAGCGAGGCGCGGGAGGAGTTCCGCGCGCTGGGCGGGGGTGCCCAGGGCGGCGAGGAGCGGGGCGGCGAGGACGGTGGTGGCGAGGAGCGGGGAGGGGGCGAGGGCGCGGCCGGTCTCCTCGCAGGCGAGGGCGAGTTCGACGGGGCCGCGGCCCGCGCCTCCGTATGCCTCGGGGAGGGTGAGTCCGGCGAGGCCGGGGGTGGCGGCCAGGTGGGCCCAGAGGGCGGTGTCGTATCCCTCGGGGGTGGTGGTGGCCGCGCGGTTCTCGTGCGGTCCGGCCCGTTCGGCGAGCAGGTCCCGCAGGGTGCGGCGGAGTTCCCGCCGCTCGCCGGTGAGCGGGGTGACGGGTCCGCCGGTGGGCGGCGGGCCTGCGGGCGGTCCTGCCGACGGGGCGGCGAGCGATCCCGCGGTCCGCTCGGTCGACGGCGTCGCGACCGGGCCTGCGATCGGTGCCGCCGGGGCGGCGGCGGGCGGTTCCGCTGGTGGGGCGTTGAGCGCAGCGGCATCGGCGGCGTCCATGGAGCTCCCTCCGTTTCTGACGGTGCGTCATGCTAGGTCGGTGCAGGGCCGGTTGCCCAGAGAGGCGCCGGTCCCGATTCGACTGATCTGATGTACCATCAGATTCATGCCCACCTCCACACGCAGCTCCCGCCGCGTCGCCGTCGTCGGCGTCTCCCTCTCCGACTGCGGCCGGGTCGACGAGGCCACCCCGTACGCCCTGCACGCCCAGGCGGCCCGGCGCGCGCTCGCGGACAGCGGCCTCGACCGCTCGCTGATCGACGGCCTGGCCTCGACCGGGCTCGGCACGCTCGCCCCGGTCGAGGTGGCCGAGTACCTGGGGCTGCGTCCCCGCTGGGTGGACTCCACCGCCGTCGGCGGCGCCACCTGGGAGGTCATGGCCGCGCACGCCGCCGACGCGATCGCCGCCGGCCACGCGAACGCGGTCCTGCTCGTGTACGGCTCCACCGCCCGCGCCGACATCAGGGCCCGCCGCCGCACCGCGAACCTCTCCTTCGGCACGCGCGGCCCGCTCCAGTTCGAGGCCCCGTACGGGCACACCCTGATCGCGAAGTACGCGATGGCCGCCCGGCGCCACCTGCACCAGTACGGGACGACCCTGGAGCAGCTCGCCGAAGTGGCCGTGCGGGCGCGGGCGAACGCGGCGCTGAACCCGGAGGCGATGTTCCGCGAGCCGATCACCGTCGACGACGTCCTGGACGGGCCGATGATCGCGGACCCGTTCACCAAACTGCACTGCTGCATCCGCAGCGACGGCGGCTGCGCGGTGCTGCTCGCGGCCGAGGAGTACGTGCGGGACTGCCGGACGGACCCGGTCTGGGTGCTCGGGACGGGCGAGCACGTCTCGCACACCACGATGTCCGAGTGGGAGGACTTCACGGTCTCCCCGGCCGCCGTCAGCGGCCCGCTGGCCTTCGCGCGGGCGGGCGTCCGGCCCGCCGACATCGACGTCGCCGAGATCTACGACGCCTTCACCTACATGACCCTGGTGACCCTGGAGGACCTGGGCTTCTGCGCGAAGGGCGAGGGCGGACCGTTCGTCCAGGAGAAGGACCGGCTGCCGGTGAACACCGACGGCGGTGGTCTCTCGGCCTGCCACCCGGGGATGCGGGGCCTGTTCCTGCTGGTGGAGGCGGTGCGGCAGCTGCGCGGGGAGGCGCCGGGCCTCCAGGTGCGACGGCCGGACGGCTCGCTGCCGGAGCTGGCGGTGGCCTCGGGGACGGGGGGCTGGTTCTGCTCCTCGGGAACGGTGGTCCTCGGTCGAGGCTGACCGACCACCCGAGAGATCTATACAAGCGTCATAGACAAGCGTGTAGGACATCCGTATAGTCATGTCCGCGGGCAGGGGAACGGCCCGCAGACACCCGACAAGGAGTCCTGCCGTGACCAGCCCCACGAAGACCGCCCAGACCGTCCTGATCTCCGGCGCCTCGATCGCCGGCCCCGCCCTCGCCCTCTGGCTGCACCGCTACGGCTTCACCCCCACCGTCGTCGAGCGCGCCCCCGAACTGCGCACGGGCGGCTACAAGGTCGACATCCGCGGCACCGCCATCGAGGTCTGCCGCCGGATGGGCATCCTGGACGAGATCCGCGCCCACTCCACGGACATGCGCGGCGGTTCCTACGTCGACGGTGCCGGCCGCACCATCGGCGAGCTGCCCGCCGACGTCTTCGGCGGCCGCGTCGAGGAGGACGACGAGATCATGCGCGGCGAGCTCGCCCGCATCCTGTACGACCGGACCCGCGAGGACGTCGAGTACGTCTTCGGCGACTCGATCGCGGACATCGCGGAGGACACCGACGGGGTCGCCGTCACCTTCGAGAGCGGCACCGTCCGCCGCTTCGACCTGGTCGTCGGCGCCGACGGACTCCACTCGAACACCCGGCGGCTCGCCTTCGGCCCCGAGGAGCGGTTCACGCGCCACCTCGGCGCGTACATCTCCATCTTCACCGCCCCCAACCACCTCGGCCTGGACCGCTGGGAGACCTACCACGCGCTCCCCGGGAAGCTGGTCTGCGTCTACAGCTCGGCCGGCGAGGCCGACGCCAAGAACCTCTTCGTCTTCTCCTCGCCCGAGCGGCTCCCCCACGACCAGCGGGACGTCACCGCCCAGAAGCGCCTGCTCACCGACACCTTCACGGGTGACGGCTGGGAGATCCCCCGGCTCCTCGGGCACGCCGCCGACGCCGACGACTTCTACCTCGACTCCATGTCCCTCGTCGAGATGGACACCTGGTCGAAGGGCCGCGTCGTCCTCCTCGGCGACGCCGCCCACTGCGCCTCCCCCGCCTCCGGCCAGGGCACCGGTCTCGCGCTCACCGGCGCCTACGTCCTCGCCGGCGAGCTCGCCCGGGCCGGCGGCGATCACGCCGTCGCCTTCGCCCGCTACGAACAGCACATGCGGCCCGGCGTCGAGCAGAACCAGCGGATGGCCGAGGGCTTCGTCAAGGAGATGACCGTCGGCTCCAAGTGGAAGATCGCCCTGCGCATGTTCATGGTGCGGACGCTGCCGAGGACCCCGTGGAAGAACCTCATCGCGAAGAAGATCCGCGACGGCATCCAGTCGGCGGCCAACGCCGTCCCGCTCACGGACCACCCGGCACCGGCCACCGCCGTACGCCCTACGGTGGCGGCATGACCGACTTCCACCACGCCCTCCGCTCCCTCAGGGTCTGGGACACCGCACTGCCGTCCTTCGACCCGGCGAGCGCCCCGCCCGAGCCGCTCCCCCTCTTCCACGACTGGTTCACCGCGGCGGCCGCCGCCGGCCAGAGCGAGCCGCACACCCCCTCCCTGGCCACCGTGGACGAGGACGGCAGGCCCGACGTCCGTACGGTGATGCTGCACGACGCCGACGCGCGCGGCTGGCACTTCGCCTCGCACGCCACCAGCGCCAAGGGCCGCCAGCTCGCCGCCCGCCCCGAGGCCGCGCTCGGCTTCTACTGGCCGGTCCAGGGCCGCCAGGTCCGCATTCGCGGCCGCGTCGTCACCGGCACCCCCGAGGAGGCGTACGAGGACCTCCACGCCCGCACCACCGGCGCCTTGGCCTCGGCGCTCGTCGGCCGGCAGAGCGAGGTCCTCGACTCCCCCGAGACCCTCGCCGAGGCGAGTGCGGCCGCCTGGCGGCGGGCCGAGGCGGAACCGGACGCGGCCGCCCCCACCTGGACCCTGTACGTCGTCGAACCGGCCGAGGTCGAGTTCTTCCAGGGCGACGCCCGCCGCCGCCACGTCCGCCTCCGCTACCGCCGCGACGCCGCCGGCTGGGTGCGCGAGCTGCTCTGGCCCTGAGGGCGCACCATGGAGGTGGAGGTGGGAGAACCATGGGAACGTACATGGACGTGCACCGGAACATGGTGGGCATCACGGCCGAGCAGCTGAAGGAAGCGCACGAGGCCGACCTCGCCGTCGAGAAGGACGAGGGCGTCCACTTCGAGCGGGCGTGGGCCGACCCGGAATCCGGAACCGTCTACTGCCTGTCGCACGGGCCGTCGGTCGAATCCGTCCAACGGGTCCACGCGCGCACGGGCCACCCGGCCGACGAGATCCACGAGGTACGGCTCACGGTCTGAGAACCGAGGCGGGTGAGCCTCAACGGGGAGACCAGCGTTCGCTCTTCATGAGGTTGCCGAGCCCGGCCCAGGCGAAGTTCATCAGCGTCGCGGCGGCTTCCTTCGCCGTGACGCCGGGCGTCTCGTTCGCCCAGCCGGCCAGCGACTCGGCGGAGCCCACCAGCGCCTGCGCGAGCGCGTCCACGTCCCGCGAGGTGATGCCCCCGCCCCCCTCCACGTCCGCCGCCGCCTCCCCGATCAGACCGGCGACGAAGCCCACGATCTCGTCCCGCATCCGTGCCGCCTCCCCGGCGAACGGCTCCCCGTGCGTCCGCGCCTGCCGGCTCAGCACCACCCACGCGTCCGGATGCTCCGCCGCGTACGTGAAGAAGGCGAGCAGCCCGGCCCAGAGCCGCTCGTCGGGCGGCACCCCGGACCCGCCGACCCCGGCGGCGACCGCTCCGAGCAGTGCCTCGGCCTCCCGCCGGATGCACGAGGTGAACAGCTCCTCCTTGGAGCCGAGATACAGGTAGACCAGCGGCTTGGAGACCCCGGCGAGCTCGGCGATCTCGTCCATGGACGCGGCCTGGTACCCGTGGCGGGCGAAACAGCGCACGGCCGCGTCGACCATCTGCCGCTCCCGCACCACCCGCGGCAACCGCCGCCCCTTCCCCCCGCCGGCCACGGCGCCCCACCCCCGCTTCCAAGATCCACTCACTGCCCCGCGAAAGCCTACGTGCCCCCTGCCCGGACGGGCAGGGGGCACGTGGAGACCGAAACGGGGGTCAGGCGGCGACCGGAACCTTCTGCTCGGACTCGGCGGCCGGGGCCAGGTCGTCGATGGGGGACGAGGAGGCGTTCTCGTACGCGGTGTGGTCGAGGATCTTCTCGCGGGCGGCGACGATCACCGGGACCAGCGCCTGACCGGCCACGTTCGTGGCCGTCCTCATCATGTCCAGGATCGGGTCGATCGCCATCAGGAGGCCGACGCCCTCCAGGGGGAGGCCCAGGGTGGAGAGGGTCAGGGTCAGCATGACCGTCGCGCCGGTGAGGCCGGCGGTGGCCGCCGAGCCGATGACGGAGACGAAGGCGATCAGGAGGTAGTCGCCGATGCCGAGCTGCACGTCGAAGATCTGCGCGATGAAGATCGCGGCGAGCGCCGGGTAGATCGCGGCGCAGCCGTCCATCTTGGTGGTGGCGCCGAACGGGACGGCGAAGGAGGCGTACTCCTTCGGGACGCCGAGGCGCTCGGTGACCTTCTGGGTGACCGGCATGGTGCCGACCGAGGAGCGGGAGACGAAGGCCAGCTGGATGGCCGGCCAGGCGCCCTTGTAGAACTGGAGCGGGTTGACCTTGGCGACCGTGGCGAGCAGCAGCGGGTAGACGCCGAAGAGGACCAGGGCGCAGCCGACGTAGATGTCGGCGGTGAAGGTCGCGTACTTGCCGATCAGGTCCCAGCCGTAGTCGGCGATGGCGAAGCCGATGAGGCCGACGGTGCCGAGCGGGGCGAGGCGGATGACCCACCAGAGGGCCTTCTGGAGGAGTTCCAGGACCGACTCGGAGAGGGTGAGGATCGGCTTGGCCCTGTCACCGAGCTTGAGGGCGGCGATGCCGGCGACGGCGGCCATGAAGACGATCTGGAGGACGTTCAGCTCGGTGAAGGGCGTGATGACGTCGGTCGGGACGATGCCGGTGAGGAAGTCGATCCACGAGCCCTCGCGCTTCGGCAGCTTGCCGTCCTGCGGGGTGAGGCCGGTGCCGGCGCCCGGGTTGGTGATCAGGCCGATCGCGAGGCCGATGCCGACCGCGATCAGGGAGGTGATCATGAACCAGAGCAGGGTGCGGGTGGCGAGCCGGGCGGCGTTGTTCACCTTCCGCAGGTTGGTGATCGAGACGAGGATCGCGAAGAAGACGAGCGGCGCGACGGCCAGCTTGAGGAGCTGGACGAAGATGTCGCCGATCTGGCCGAGGGTCTCCTTCAGCCAGGAGACGTCCTGGCTGCGGGCGACCCAGCCGAGCAGGGCGCCGAGGACCAGACCGGCGATGATCTGGGCCCAGAAGGGGACCTTCGGTATGCGGGAGGAAGTCGGGGACTTCGACTCGGGCGTCGCGGACGCGGACACGGGCACACTCCACAGGTGCGTATCGGGGAATACGGGGACGGGGGTGCGGCACACACGCGCTCGGGGCGCGGGCCGCTGCATGATGCCGGGTCAGAGCTGACGGCAACAGACCGCGGAGGTACAGCGGCACAGATCGACGTGCAGGCGCGCCACGAGCGGGGGGCTCGCGGCGTGAGAGAGGCGCACTGCTGTCTTCATGTCGAACACGTTAACACTTGAACTTTGAGAACCTCAAAGCCCTTCTTTGAGGCGGGAGAACCGCGTTTCACCTCCGAAACGCAGAACACCCCAGGCTGGAGCCTTGGAAGGCCCTGCCCGGGGTGGACGGCTGTGAGGAAGCTTACGCAGCCCTTATACGGTCGGCGGCTACCGCGCGTCCTCCTGGGAGCGGTTCGCGTCCAGCCGCCCCTTGGCGCGGTCGACCCGCGCCACGACCTCGGCGCTCGCCTCGTCCCGCACCTTGCGCAGGAGGACGAAGCTGAGGGGGGCGGAGACGACGATGGCGAGGACGAGGACCCAGAGCAGGTTCGAGTCGCCCAGACCGCGCGGCAGCGCACCGACGTAGACGAGACCCCACAGGGCGAGGAAGCACCCGGCGAAGATCCCGAGCCGCATCAGCGTGTAGCGGAGCATGTCAGTCCACTCTTCCGTTCCGAAAGATCTTCCGTTCCGAAAGATCCCAAAGTTCCCAAGCGGGACGAGCGTCCTCCAGTGAAGCACGCGGCGGCGATCGCTCCGGGACCGGGCCTCTTGAGCACCCTGGGGAGTAATAGATAAGCTGCCACCATGACCCTTACGTTCGAGGTGGATCCGGCAGTCGACCCCGCGCTGCGCGACGGCGTGCTCTCCCTCTGGGCCGACGTCTCCAACGCGGGCGGCGCCGTCGGCTTCGTACCCCCCGTGAGCCCCGACGCGATCCGCCCCGCCCTGCTCAAGCACCTCGTCGCGATGGCCGAGGGCGGCACCCGCCTCCTCGTCGGCCGCGACGAGGAGGGCAGGGTCGCCGCCACCGCCTTCTTCACCTTCAACACGCACCCGCTGATGACCCACTGGGTGTGGCTCTACACCGTGATGGTCCACCCCCGGTACCAGGGCAAGGGGTACGGGCGCGATCTCATGGCGGCGGTCGAGCGCACCGCCCGTACCGCCGAGGGCTTCGAGGCCATCGAGGCGATCCGGCTGACCTGCCGGGGCGGCACCGGCGTCGACGGCTTCTACGCCAAGGCCGGCTACAAGGAGGTCGGCCGCGTCCCCGACGCGATCCGGGTCGCCCCCGGCGACGACCGCGACGACATCATCATGCTGCTGTCCCTGAACTGACCCGACCGGACCGGGCACAGGATGTCGGGTCCGCGCCCCGCCCCCCTTCCTACGGTGAAGGCACGGAAAAGGAAGGACGGACCACGTGCTGGAGCGGCTCAACCAGGCACTCGACCACATCGAGGAGCGCCTCCACGGCGACCTCGACCCGGCCGAACTCGCCCGGATCGCGACCACCTCCGAGTACCACTTCCGGCGCCTGTTCTCGGCGCTCGCGGGGATGCCCCTGTCGGAGTACGTGCGCCGCCGGCGGCTCACCGTCGCGGGCGCCGAGGTACTCGCCGGGGAGCGGACGCTCCTGGAGATCGCGGTCCGGTACGGCTACGGCTCCGGGGAGGCCTTCGCCCGCGCGTTCCGCGCGGTGCACGGGGTCGGCCCCGGCGAGGCCCGCCGCACCGGCGCCGCGCTGCGCTCCCAGCCGCGGATGTCCTTCCGTCTCGTCGTCGAAGGGAACAGCACCATGCGGTACAGGGTCGTGGAGAAGGAGGCCTTCCGGGTCATCGGGCGCGGGGCCCGGGTCCCCCTGGTCCACGAGGGGGAGAACCCGGCGATCGCCGCGCACATCAGGTCCATCGGCCAGGAGGCCCTGGACCGGCTCGCCCGGCTCTCGGACGGGGAGCCGGCGGGCGTCGTCTCGGTGGTCACGCACCTCACCGACAGCCGGGAGGAGGGCGCCGAACTCGACTACTGGCACGGGGTCGTCAGCGGCGCCGAGGTCCCGGAGGAGTTCGGGGCGCTCGACGTGCCCGCCGGCACCTGGGCGGTCTTCGAGAACGAGGGGCCCTACCCGAAGGCGCTCCAGTACCTGTGGCGGGACGTCTTCACCCAGTGGTTCCCGTCCAACCCGTACGCGAGCCGGCCCGGCCCCGAGCTGCTGGCCGTCCGCCCCTCGGCGGACTGGACCGCGGCACGGGCGGAGCTGTGGATCCCGGTGGAGCGCACGGCGGTATGACGGAAGGGCCGGCGGGGAGTCCCCGCCGGCCCTTCTCACGCTCCGGTCGGCCGCGCGGGCCTCACGATCAGGTCGGTGATCGGTCAGACCCGCATCGGCTGCGGCGACTCGCGCCGGTCCGCGTCCGGGCCCGGGTACTCGCGGATGATCTCGTACCGCGTGTTCCGCTCGACCGGCCGGAAGCCCGCGTCCCGGATCAGTTCGAGCAGGTCCTCGCGGCCCAGCTTGTTCGGCGTGCCGTAGTTGTCGGCGTCGTGCGTGATCTTGTACTCGACGACCGAGCCGTCCATGTCGTCCGCGCCGTGCTGGAGCGCCAGCTGCGCCGTCTGGACGCCGTGCATGACCCAGAAGACCTTGACGTGCGGGACGTTGTCGAAGAGGAGCCGGGAGACCGCGAAGGTCTTCAGGGCCTCGGCGCCGGTCGCCATCGTGGTGCGCGCCTGGAGCCGGTTGCGGATCTTGCCGTCCTGCATGTCCACGAAGTCGTGCTGGTAGCGCAGCGGGATGAAGACCTGGAAGCCGCCGGTCTCGTCCTGGAGCTCGCGGAGCCGGAGCACGTGGTCGACGCGGTGGCGCGGCTCCTCGATGTGCCCGTACAGCATCGTGCTCGGGGTCTTCAGACCCTTCTCGTGCGCGAGGCGGTGGATCCGGGACCAGTCCTCCCAGTGGGTGCGGTGGTCCACGATGTGCTGCCGGACCTCCCAGTCGAAGATCTCGGCGCCGCCGCCGGTCAGCGACTCCAGGCCGGCCTCGATCAGCTCGTCGAGGATCTCGGAGGCGGAGAGGCCGGAGATCGTCTCGAAGTGGTGGATCTCGGTGGCCGTGAACGCCTTGAGGGAGACGTTCGGCAGGGCCTTCTTGAGCTCGGAGAGGGAGCGCGGGTAGTAGCGCCAGGGCAGGTTGGGGTGGAGCCCGTTGACGATGTGGAGCTCGGTGAGGTTCTCGTTCTCCATCGCCTTCGCGAGGCGCACGGCCTCCTCGATGCGCATGGTGTACGCGTCCTTCTCGCCCGGCTTGCGCTGGAAGGAGCAGTAGGCGCAGGAGGCGGTGCAGACGTTGGTCATGTTCAGATGCCGGTTGACATTGAAGTGGACCACGTCGCCGTTCTTGCGGGTCCGGACCTCGTGGGCCAGACCGCCGAGCCAGGCGAGGTCGTCGGACTCGTACAGAGCGATGCCGTCCTCACGGCTCAGCCGCTCACCGTCCCGGACCTTCTGCTCCAGCTCCCGCTTGAGCCCCGCGTCCATGCGGCCGCCTCCCTTTGTCTCCGAATTCCAAGCTCCGCCCACCGTACTCCCCCACCCTTCGGGCGGGAGGCACCCCCATTGCCGCTTCGCGTCAGCCCTCCTCGGGCAGCTCCCCGACCCGGTTCTCCCACTTGGTGGAGAGCACGATCGTCGTCCGGGTGCGGGAGACGCCCTTGGTGCCGGAGAGCCGGCGGATCGTCTTCTCCAGGCCGTCGACGTCGTTCGCGCGCACCTTGAGCATGAAGGAGTCGTCGCCGGCGATGAACCAGCAGTCCTCGATCTCGGCGAGGTCCTTGAGGCGGCGGGCCACGTCCTCGTGGTCGGCGGCGTCGGAGAGGGAGATGCCGATGAGGGCGGTGACGCCGAGGCCGAGCGAGGCGGCGTCGACGGTGGCGCGGTAGCCGGTGATGACCCCGGCGGCCTCGAGGCGGTTGATGCGGTCGGTCACGGAGGGGCCGGAGAGCCCGACGAGCCGGCCGAGCTCGGCGTACGAGGCGCGGCCGTTCTCACGCAGAGCCTGGATGAGCTGCCTGTCCACGGCGTCCATAGGTATGAAGCCTTCCATTGTCCAGCGATACCGCGAGTTTAGGTATAGAATCTAAGGTACACAGGGGTCGAAGCCCTGTGAATCTTTCAGCAGATCAAAGACGATCTTTCAGGAGTGGTGTTCACCGTGTACACGATCGAGATGGCCTACGCACGCATGCGCGAGCTGCAGGACCTGGCCAACCGCTCGCGTGCCCACCAGCCGACCTCCGCCTCGAAGCGCGCCGCGAAGAAGCGCGCCAAGAAGCGCTAATCAGCGGGGCGGGCTCCACCGAGCTCTCCCTCCCACCGGCGGTACAGCTCGTGCGGCACCCCTGCCGCGTCGAGCACCCGCCCGGCGACGAAGTCCACCAGATCCTGGATGTGCGTCGCCCCCGCGTAGAACGCCGGAGAGGCGGGCAGCACCACGGCGCCCGCCTCGTCCAGCGCCACCATGTGCTTGAGCGTCTGTCCGTTCAGCGGCGTCTCCCGCACCGCGACCACCAGCGGACGCCGCTCCTTCAGCGTCACGCTCGCGACCCGCTGGAGCAGGTCCTTCGAGAGTCCGAGTGCCACTCCCGCCACCGCGGCGGTCGAGGCGGGCACCACCAGCATCCCCTTCGCCGGGTACGAGCCGGAGGACGGCCCCGCGCCCAGGTCCCCGGCCGCCCAGTACCGCACGTCGTCCAGATCGCCGGAGACGTCGAAGGCGTCCGGCTTCCCGTCCGCGCCCCGCGCCAGCCAGGCCGCCAGGTCCTCGCGCCAGTGCGCGTCCCGGAAGGCGATGCCCGTCTCGTCGAGCAGCGTCAGCCGCGAGGCCCGCGACACGACGAGGTCGACGCTCTCCCCCGCGGCGAGCAGCCCCCTCAGGACGGCGGCGGCGTACGGCGTGCCCGACGCCCCGGAGACCCCTACGACCCAGGGGGTGCGCTTGCCGTCGTTCATGCCGTCGAGCCTATCCGTCATGGCGCCGGGGCTACGGGGTGAGCCCGCGGACCAGCAGGTCGAGCAGCGCGCACACGAACAGGCTGATGCCGATGAAGCCGTTGGTCGTGAAGAAGGCCCTGTTCAGGCGGGACAGGTCGTGCGGCTTCACGATCGTGTGCTCGTAGCAGAAGGCGACGATCACTATCGCGAGACCGGCCCAGAAGAAGAGGCCCGCGTCCGTGACCAGGGCGTACCAGACGAGGAGGCCCGTCGTCACGACCGCCGAGGCGCGGGCGCCCCACAGGGCGGCCGGCACGCCGAAGCGGGCCGGGACGGACATGACGCCGTGCGCCCGGTCCGCCTGGACGTCCTGGCAGGCGAAGATCAGGTCGAAGCCGCCGATCCAGACGCCCACCGCGAGGCCCAGGACGACCGCGTCCCAGGACCACTCCCCGGTCACGGCGAGCCAGGCGCCGATCGGTCCAATGGACTGGGCGAGGCCCAGGATGGCGTGCGGGAAGTTGGTGAACCGCTTGCCGTACGGATAGACGACCATCGGGATGACGGCGAGCGGCGCGAGCGCCAGGCAGAGCGGGTTCAGGAGGGCGGCGGCGCCGAGGAAGACGACGACGGCGATCCCGGCCCCGGTCCACGCCGAGCGCACGGACACCGCGCCGGTGACCAGCTCCCGCCCGGCCGTCCGCGGATTACGCGCGTCGATCTCGCGGTCGATGATCCGGTTGCAGGCCATGGCGAAGGTCCGCAGGCCCACCATGCAGACGGTGACGAGGAAGAGCGTCCACCAGTGGATGTGCCGGTCGAGCCGGAACATCGCGGTGAGGGACGCGATGTACGCGAAGGGCAGCGCGAAGACCGAGTGCTCGATCATCACGAGGCGCAGGAACGCTTTGGTGCGGCCCGGCTGTGCGCCGGGCACGGCGGCGGTCGTCACAGCCCGTACTCCTTCCAGCGGCGGTCCACCAGGGCCGCCGTCGCGGGGTCCGACTCCACCATGTCCGGCCAGCCGCCGTCCCGGGTGTAGCCCTCCTCAGGCAGCTTCCTCGTGGCGTCGATACCGGCCTTGCCGCCCCAGAACTGCTGGTAGGAGGCGTGGTCGAGGTGATCGACCGGCCCTTCCACCACGGTCAGGTCGCGGGAGTAGTCGGTGTTCCCGAGGGCCCGCCAGGACACCTCGTGCAGATCGTGCACATCGCAGTCCTTGTCGACCACGATGATCAGCTTGGTCAGCGACATCATGTGCGCGCCCCAGATGGCGTGCATGACCTTCTGCGCGTGCTTCGGGTACTTCTTGTCGATCGAGACGATCGCGCAGTTGTGGAAGCCGCCCGACTCCGGCAGGTGGTAGTCGACGATGTCCGGGACGATGATCTTCAGGAGCGGCAGGAAGAAACGCTCCGTCGCCCGTCCCAGTGGCCCGTCCTCGGTCGGCGGCCGGCCGACGACGATCGACTGGAGCAGCGGGCGCTTCCGCATCGTCACGCAGTCGATCTTCAGCGCGGGGAAGGGCTCCTGCGGCGTGTAGAAGCCGGTGTGGTCGCCGAAGGGCCCCTCCGGCAGCATCTCGCCGGGTTCCAGCCAGCCCTCGATCACGACCTCGGCGTTGGCCGGGACCTGGAGCGGGACGGTCTTGCAGTCGACCATCTCGATCCGCTTGCCCTGCACGAAGCCGGCGAAGAGGTACTCGTCGATGTCGCCGGGCAGCGGCGCCGTCGAGGCGTACGTGACGGCGGGCGGGCAGCCGAAGGCGATGGCGACCGGCAGCCGTTCGCCCTTCGCGGCGGCGACCGCGTAGTGGTTGCGGCTGTCCTTGTGGATCTGCCAGTGCATGCCGATGGTGCGCTTGTCGTGCCGCTGGAGCCGGTAGAGCCCCAGGTTCCGCACGCCGGTCTCGGGGTGCTTGGTGTGGGTGAGCCCCAGGTTGAAGAAGGAGCCGCCGTCCTTCGGCCAGGTGAACAGCGCCGGGAGCTTGTCGAGGTCGACGTCGTCGCCGGTGAGGACGACCTCCTGCACGGGGGCCGCGTCGGACTTCACCTTCTTCGGCGGCACGTGGACCATCGAGCCCAGCTTCCCGAAGGCCTCGCGGACCCCGACGAAGCCCTGCGGCAGCTCCGGCTTGAGGAGCCCGCCGATCTTCTCGCTGATCTCGCCGTACGACTTCAGGCCGAGCGCCTTGAGGAGGCGGCGGTCCGTCCCGAAGACGTTCATCGCGAGGGGCATGGCGGAACCCTTGACGTTCTCGAAGAGAAGCGCCGGCCCTCCCGCCTTGTTCACCCGGTCGACGATCTCCCCGATCTCCAGGTACGGGTCGACTTCGGCCTTGATGCGCTTGAGGTCGCCTTCGCGTTCCAGGGCCCTGAGCAGCGAGCGGAGATCGTCGTAAGCCATGGCGCCAAGTATCCCCGAGCACCCCGCGCACGCCCGCCCCGGGGCCGGGCGGGTCTCGCCGGGGTCCGGGGTCGTCCCCCGGAGGGGCACAGCCGCCACGGGCTAGGCTTGACTCGTCACCGGGGCGCCGCAACGGGCTCCGCCGCTGCTTCCAGGGGGCTGTCCCACATGCTCAGGGCACTGCTGTACATCCTGCCGCTGGCGCTGACGATCTACGCCTTCATCGACTGCCTGAACACCCCCGAGGACGAGGTCAAGCACCTCCCGAAGGTGGTCTGGGTCATCATCATCCTGCTGTTCTGGATCGTGGGCCCGATCGTCTGGTTCGCCGCCGGCAAGATGCGCCGCGCGCCCGCGGGCGGCCGCACGCCCTCCCCCTTCTCGGCGGGGTACCGCAACCACCGCCACGAGTGGGTCGCCCCGGACGACAACCCCGAGTTCCTCAAGTCCCTGCGCGAGGAGAACAAGAAGGACGAGTCCCTCCTCAAGGACTGGGAGGCGGACCTGCGCCGCCGCGAGGAGGAGCTGAAGAAGCGCGAGCGCGGCGAGGACACGGGGACCGAGAGCTGATGGAGCTGCGGCTCCTGGCCACCTTCGAGAAGGTCGCCGACGTCCTCTCCTTCACCCGGGCCGCCGCCGAGCTGGGCTACGCCCAGTCGAGCGTGACGGCCCAGATCAGGTCGCTCGAATCCTCCCTCGGCACCGAGCTCTTCGAGCGTCTCGGCAGCCGCATCCGTCTCACCGAGGCCGGGGAACGGCTCCTGCCGTACGCCCGCCGGATGGCGGACCTGGCGGACGAGGCCCGTACGGCCGTCGCGGCCACGGCGGAACTCGCGGGTCCGATAGCGATCGGCACGATGGAGTCGCTCAC
The DNA here is from genome assembly GCF_055575535.1 of Streptomyces sp. NPDC034084. NCBI lineage: Bacteria > Bacillati > Actinomycetota > Actinomycetes > Kitasatosporales > Streptomycetaceae > Streptomyces > Streptomyces sp. NPDC034084. The sequence continues at coordinate 55,098 of NZ_JBVISK010000008.1, read as the reverse complement.
CTCCTACCGGCTGCCGCCGCTCCTGGAGTACTTCCACCACCGCTACCCCAAGGTGCGGCTGACGCTGCGGCCCACGCTCGGTGACGAGACCCGCAAGGCGCTGCGGCAGGGCACGTACGACGTCGGTTTCCTGATGGAGCCGGAGACGGAGCACGAGGGCCTGGAGGCTGAGGTCCTCGCGCCCGAGCCGCTGGTCCTGGTCGCGGGCCCGGCCCATCCCCTCGTCGGCCGTACGGGCCTGACCAGCGCGGACCTCGCCGGGGCGCAGCTGGTGGGGACGGAGCCGGGCTGCCCGTACCGCGACCTCTTCGAGGAGGAGCTCCGGGAGTGGGCGCCGCCGTTCATGGAGTTCGGCACGATCGAGGCGACGAAGCGGGGTGTGGCGGCGGGTCTCGGGGTGGCGCTGCTGCCGAGGGTGACGGTCGCGGAGGAACTGGCGGCGGGGACCCTCGTCGAGCTGGCCTGGGAGGCACCCTTCACCCTCTTCACGCAGCTCGCGTGGCGGCGGGGGAAGCGGCTTCCGGCGCATGTGCGGCTGTTCGTGGAGCAGGCGCGGCGGCTGGTGTCCGAGCAGCGAGGGTGACCTTGAGGCTGGCGAGGACGATCAGCGGGACGCCGAGCGCCTGGACGAGCCCGATGTGGTGCCCGTACACCGCCCAGTCGACGCCCATGGCGACGGCGGGGTAGGTGAAGGCGAGGACGGCGATCTTGGTGGTGGGCAGCTTGGCGTAGGCGGCGTACATGAGCACGTACATGAGCCCGGTGTGGATGAGCCCGAGCCCCACGAGCCAGGCCCAGCCGCTCCCGAGCCCGCCGACGGCCCCGAAGTCGACGAAGGGCAGCAGCATCGGCATGCCGACCAGCACCTGCACGAGCGCGACGAGATGGGGCCGTACGCCGGTGATCCGCTTGGTGACGAAGGTCGCGAGGGCGTAGAGCACGGCGGCGGCGAGCGCGAAACCGAGCCCCTTGAGGGAGGCGGTGTCCCCGGGCCGTACGCCGGAGACGAGCACGAGCCCGGTGAAGGCGAGCACCAGCCATCCCCACGTGGCACGGGAGATCCGCTCCCGCAGGAGGACGGCCCCGAGCAGCACGAGGAAGAACGGCTGCGTGTGGTAGACGACGGTGGCGAGGGAGATGGAGGTGGCCTCGTACGCCTCGAAGAGGAAGACCCAGTTGAAGACGATGAAGACGCCACCGAGCGCGGCGAGCCCCAGCTTCCTCGGCGTGAACCCGTGCCCGGTGAAGAACCCCCGGACGAGGCTGTAGGCCCCGAGGGCGACGGCCCCGAAGAGGCACCGGAAGAACACCACCTCGAAGGGGGAGGCCCCGGACTCAACGACGAAGACGCCGAGGGTGCCGGAGAGCACCATGGCGAGGGTGAGTTCGACGGTTCCCCTGGTCTCGTTTCTCATGTCCACGACGCTACGAGCGGGGCCGCGGGCGGTCCACGAGCCACTGGACCGTCCTGCCGATGGCGGCGATCGCCGGAACCGATGGGACGGAATACGTCCGGGGGAAGCGGGAGTTGGCAACGGACATGACTTCCGACGCTCACCCCGCCCCGGACCGCTCGTTCCTCTTCGTCCTCGGCAGCTCCCGCGCCGACGGCAACTCCGAGATCCTGGCCCGCGCGGCCGCCGCGCACCTGCCCGCCGACGTCCCGCAGCGCTGGGTGGACCTGAACCGGCTGGCCCTGCCGGACTTCCAGGACGGGCGGCACGAGGACGGGGGCCGGCAGGCCGACGAGGTCGAGGAGTTCCTGCGGCAGGCCACGGTGGAGGCCACCGACATCGTCATCGTCTCGCCCCTGTACTGGTACACCCTCTCCGCACAGGCCAAGCGCTACCTGGACTACTGGTCGGGCTGGCTGAACGTGCCGGGCTCGGACTTCAAGGAGCGCATGGCGGGCGGCACGCTGTGGGGCGTGACGGCGATGGGGCACGAGGAGCACGTCGTGGCGGGCGGCCTGGAGACCGCCCTGCACCACTCGGCGGCGTACCTGCGGATGCGCTTCGGCGGGGTCCTCATCGGGACGGGCTCCCGCCCGGGCCGGGTACGAGCCGACGAACAGGCGATGATCCGCGCGAAGACCTTCTTCGAGAGCGAGACCCCCCTGGCCCTCTTCCCGTACGAGGAGGAGGCGGGCGCGGTCGTGTGAGGAGCCGGGCGCCCTGCCAGGCGGCATCGCTCCCCCGGAAGGGAAGCGAACCGGGACGCTGCTCGTCCGGGGCCTCAGGGGTCGACGTCGGGCCAGGTAGGCGGCGCCGGATGGCACGGGCATCGGGCTTCCGCAGCCCTGACCGGCTCATCGGCTCGCTTCTCCACCTCGGCGACGAAAGCCGACCAGCGCGGTACGGGCGAGACGCCGGACGCCAGGCCGCGAGAAGCGTGGCCGTCCAGGTGTGGCGCTTCACCTGCCGGGTTCCTGATGGCACCGGCATCCGCACACCAGGTGACGGACCCCCGGTACGCCGCTGTCCCGGGGTTCGTGGTCGCGGCAGCGCTCGTGGCGGCCCACGACGCAGCGCGGTGAGCGGAACTCCGGCTCCGGCTCGCCCGTGAGCGTGCCGACCAGCAGCGACACGGTCACCGCGTCCGCGATCTCCGGTGTCACCCACCAGCCGTCGCCCGCGCGGTCGCGGTGCGGGCCCTCGTGGCCGATGGCCAGCACGCAGACCGAGCCGCCCCACACCGGCCGCACCACCTCCGCGACGGCGAGCACGGAGCGCCGCGCCCCGCAGCGGCTCATCGCGCGGTCCCGGCGTGGATGTTCCGGTGATCGACGTCCAGGCCGACCGTCGCCAGCCACAGCGTCCGCCTGCGCCGTCGCTGCACCGCCCCCAGGTAGGGACGTTCCAGGGGCGACCGGGCGCCGTCGAGGAGCGTCGCCTGCTCCCGGGCGTACGGAGATCGCCGGACGGGGGCCCGGTGGCGTGGCCCTGGGCGCGAGGGCGCGGGGCGGCGGTGGGTCACCCGCTGGGGCCGGTGCCTGCCGGTGGGTGGCAGGGTCAGCATCAGCAGCCAGAGGAGGAGCGGGATCCAGGCCCGTCCCAGTGCCCGCGCGATAGGGTTCCGCACGTCATCAACTCCTTGATAGTTGGTGGCCATGCCCCGGGAGGTCTAGCCACCTCGCCGGGGTCTTCAGTGCCCTGCAACCCTAGTGGGCATGTATAGCTCTGTATAGCTCACCAATGGTCCGCACAGATCTTCGATGCTTACGTTGGTCGTGTGACCGACCACAGCCAGATCCCCGAGTTCGACCCCCAGGGCCCCCAGCTGGTGTACGTCGCGGTGGCCGACCACATCGCCGCCCGTATCGCGGCCGGAGCGCTGTCCCCCGGGGCCCGCCTGCCGGCCGAGCGGGACCTCGCCAAGGAGTACGGGGTCGCCTACCTGACCGTCCGCCGCGCGGCCCAGGTCCTCCGCGAGCGGGGCCTGATCCTGACCGTTCACGGCAAGGGCACGTTCGTCGCCGACCCCCTCCCGGCGGACGAGGGTCAGCGCCAGGCGTGACACCCCCGGTCCACCGGGGAACAGTCCCCCCATGGATCAGGAACAAGCACGCCGGTGGCTCGCCACCGCCCTCGACGAAGCCCGCGTCGGGCTCGGCGAAGGGGGGATCCCCATCGGGGCCGCCCTGTACGGCGCCGGCGGGGTGCTGCTCGGGCGCGGGCGCAATCGGCGCGTGCAGGACGGGGACCCCTCGGCGCACGCCGAGACCGCCGCCTTCCGGGCCGCCGGCCGGCAGCGCTCGTACCGGGGGACGACGATGGTGACGACCCTGTCCCCCTGCTGGTACTGCTCCGGGCTCGTCCGGCAGTTCGGGATCTCGCGGGTCGTCGTCGGGGAGGCGGAGACGTTCCACGGCGGGCACGACTGGCTCGCGGAGCACGGGGTCGAGGTCGTGGTGCTCGACGATCCCGAATGCGTCGCGCTCATGCGGGAGTTCATCGCGGAGCGGCCGGCCCTCTGGAACGAGGACATCGGCGAGGAGTGAGGCGGGTCTCCCGTACGGCACACGTTGACAACAGAGTCGAAAAGCCGACCGCTTTCCCAACATCCCGTCGATATCCTTGAGTTGACTGTGACGGGGGTGGCGGGGGCGTGGACAGGGAGTTGTACGGCCGCGAGGCGGTCCTGGACGAGGGCGGACTCGTCGCGCGGCTCGTCGGGCTCACCCGCGAGGGAGCCGCGCGCGTCGCGTACGAGCACGGGGACGACCCGCCGGTGACGGTCTTCACCGGCGGGCGCGGCATGGGCAAGACCGCCCTGCTCAAGGAGGTCCGCAACCGCTACAAGGGCTACACCCCGCTCGCCCTCCTCGACTGCGCCCACGTCGAACCGCCCGCCGACCACGGCCCCGGCTGGACCCCGGTCACCGGCGCGCTCGCGGAGCTGGCCGTGCAGCTGTCGCCGAAGGTGCTCGGCGCCCGGCCGGTACGGTTCCCCCGGCTCTCGCTCGGCCTGGTCGCGGTCGCCTCGCTCGCCTGGTCCCAGGAGGACGACGAGTGGGCCCGGCGTGACCTCCAGCGGCTCGGGCCGCTCCTCGCGACCGTCGACGCGACCCGGGGCGCCGCCGCCAACTGGGTCGGCAAGGTCCTCGCCAAGCTCGCCGCCACCTTCGCCGAGGCCACCGCCCCGCTCGCCGGGCTGCTCGCCGAGGCGACCGTGGAGACCGTCCTGGAGGAGGTGTTCGGCCGCCTCCAGCGCGCCTCGGAGAGCTGGTACGGCAGCTACCGCAACGCCGGCGGGCGCGGCAAGGCCGGCCTCCAGCAGCTCGCCGTCGACTTCGAGCAGGGCGGACGGCGCCGCCGCGAGGCCGAGGACTTCCTCGTCGGCGCCCTCACCGAGGACCTCCTCCACGCCTACACGGGGCTCCGGCGCGGCAGCCGCATCGGCAGGCCCCTGCTCCTCCTCGACAACGCCCACGAGCCGCTCGGCCGGCAGCTCGTGGAGCCGATCCTGCGCGCCCGCGCCGCCGAGGGCCGCCGCGACCGGGTCGTCGTCCTCGCCACCTCCCGGGTCCGCGACCACGAGGGCCTGCGGCACGCCGCCCGCACCCGGCTGCCGGAGACCGCGCACCGGGCGCCCTGCCCGCGCGGGACGAGCGTCGGCTCCGGCATCCTCGCCGTCGAACTGACCCCGCTCTCCCCCGCCCAGACCCGGTCCGCCTTCGACCGCCACGACCCGGCGGGCCGCAACCCCGCCGAACTGGCCCGCGCCGTCCACCGGCTGACCGGCGGCCGCCCCCTCGGCGTGGCGCTCCTCGGCCGGGCCGCCGGCGAGACGCCCGCGGAGCTGCGGGCCGGCCTCACCCCCGGCCGGCTGCTCGACCTCACGGTGGAGCTGCGGGAGGACACCGCGCCGGTGCCCGTCGCCCCCACGCTCCTCGCCGAACTCCTGCCGGTGCGCAGACCGGGGCCGTACGCCGTGCTCGCCGCGACCCACGACGAGGAGTCGGCCCGGATGCTCGCCCACGCCCGGCTCCAGGCGGAGTCCCTGGACGGGGACGTGGCGCTGCGGGTCCGCGACCAGCTGCGCGCCGAGGACTGGGCCGAGGGCCCCGGCCACTTCGTCGCCGACCCGCTGCTGCGCGCCCTGCTCCTGTACCGGCTCCGCTTCGAGGACGAGGACCATCCCCGGTACGCCGCCTGGCAGGCCGTCCACGAGACGCTCTACCGGCACTACGGGCCGCACCCCGGCCCGTACCGCCTCCATCACGGTCTCGCCCTCGGCCGCACCGAGGAGGCCGTCAGCCACCTGCGGGAGACCTTCCCCGAGCAGGACGTCCTCGGCTGGCTCGGCCGGCTCCGCTTCATCGCCTCCGCCCCGTACCCGCGCGAGCGGAACCGGCCGGGCCCCGACCCGCGGCGGGCGGTCGCCCTCGGCCAGGAGCCGCCCGGCACCCTCCCCGGCGGCCTCGACCCCGACACCACCGAACTCCACCTGTCCGTACGGCGGTTGCTGCACGCCGTATGGCTGCTCACCGATCCGCTCGCACTGCCCGACGAGGAGGTCGCCGACCGGCTCGCGCACGAGCTGCGCCGGCTCTCCGGCCGCCATCTGACGGGCAGCGGTTCACTCTGGGACGCGGCGGGCCACTGGCCGCGCGACATCCGCGCCTGGCGGGAGCTGTCGCTGCCGCCGGGCCGTTAGCGGATGTCCTGGCGAGCCCGGCCCGACCGACACGACACCCCCCGAGGACGGAGTCTGACGCCATGCCCGACCGCCGCACGGACCACCTCACCGACCGGCTGCGCCGCCGTGTCCGCACGCCCCGCCAGAAGCTCGTCGCCTCCCTCGTCACGGCCGCCGTCGTGCTCGGCCTCGGCGGCTACGGCATCACGCGGCTGACCACCCCGGAGGACCGTTCCTGCGCCGCCGGCGTGGCCCGCCCGGCCGACAGCTCCGAGTGCGTCGGCGTCAACGGCGACGGCCACGCCTTCGGCGTGCCCGAACTCGCCGGGATCGCCGGGGCCATCGGCCGGGAGAACGCCACGCTGAAACCCGGCGAGTACGCGACCGTCGCCGTCCTCCTGCCGCTGACGTCCACGGACAGCGGCATGCGGGACAAGGTGCTGCACGAGATCCAGGGCGCGTACGCCTACCAGTACCGCGCCAACCACGAGTCCAACAGCGAGACGCCGAAGATCCGCCTCGTCCTCGCCAACACCGGCAAGGGCAACGCCCACTGGCGCACCACCGTCGACCGGCTGATCACCATGACGGGCGCCCCCGACCGGCTGCGGGCCGTCTCCGGAGTCGCCACCTCCTCCACCGAGGTGCGGGAGTCGGTGGCGGCCCTCACCGGCGCCGGGATCGCCGTCGTCGGCACCACCATCACCGCCGACGACATCGCCAACGGCCCCGGCCACAACCGCTACCCCGGGCTCGCCCGCGTCTCCCCCACCAACACCGACGAGGCCAAGGCCCTCTCGCACTTCGGCCGGGTGGACGCCACCAAGGCCTTCCTCGTCCAGGACACCCGGTCCGGCGACCACTACACCGACACCCTCAAGGCCGCCTTCGCCGCCAACCTCCAGGGCGCCCCGCACGAACCGGGGCTCTTCACCTCGCCCGCCGACCCCACGGAGGAGGGCACCACCGCCAACACCTTCCGCCAGATCACCCACCTGATCTGCGACACCCGCGCCGAGACCGTCTTCTTCGCCGGCCGCCACACCCAGCTGCGGCAGTTCATCAACGCGCTCGGCGCGCGCGGCTGCACCGAGCGCGCGTTCACCGTCCTCACCGGTGACGAGGGCTCCTACCTGGGCGCGGACAAGCGGCTCGACCGGAAGGCGCTGAAGGCGAAGCTGACCGTGCGGTACGCCTCGCTCGCCCACCCGGACGCCTGGAAGCAGGCGCCGGGGCGCCCGGCTCCGGTGACGGGCGGTTCGGTCGTGGCGTACTCGACGTTCCTGACGGACATCGCCCGCGCCGCGCAGCAGCCGGTGACGCTGGGCGACGGGCAGGCGATCGTCGCGTACGACGCGATGGCGACGGCGGTCCACGCGATCCGTCAGGCCACCCCGCAGGGCGCGCAGTACCCGGGGCTCGCCGACGTGACCACCCAGTGGCCGCAGGTCAAGGGCTCGCTGAGGGTCGAGGGCGCGAGCGGCTGGATCTGCCTGGACAACTACGGGAACCCCTACAACAAGGCGGTCCCGATCGTGGAGCTGGCCCAGGACGGCTCGCCGCGCTTCGTCCAGATCGCCTGGCCGGAAGGCAGGCCTCCGGCCGCCTCCTGCCTGCCGCCGAAGCGGGGCTGAGCGGCTGTCACCCCGGGGTCCTCGCCCCCGGCCCCCCGAACGGCCGAGTCGAACGGGGGAGCTGTTGTCGCCCCCGGCGGCTCCCCCGAAGCTGGGACAGCGGCCGCGCAGGCATGGCCACCCGTCCCGGGGGTACGCGGCAAGCCGCATCGGACGGGACGAAGGGAGCGCGATCCATGGGAATCGACTCGGCACCGGTCCCCGTGCCCGCGGACACGGGCACGGGCGGCACGGTCACCACGGCGGTCCCGGCCCGCCTCGACCGCCTGCCGTGGTCACGGTGGCACTGGATGATCGTGATCGGCCTCGGCACCGTCTGGATCCTCGACGGACTCGAGGTCACCATCGTCGGCAACGTCGCCGGCCGTCTCGCGGAGCAGGGCAGCGGCCTCGCCATCACCTCCGCGCAGGTCACCGGCGTCGCCGCCGCCCTGTACGTGGCGGGGGCCTGCTCCGGAGCGCTGTTCTTCGGCTGGCTCACCGACCGCTTCGGGCGCAAGAAGCTGTTCATGGTCACCCTGGTGGTCTATCTGGCCGCGACGGCGATGACGGCGCTGTCCTTCGAGTCCTGGTGGTTCTTCCTCTTCCGCTTCCTCACCGGATTCGGCATCGGCGGCGAGTACGCGGCCATCAACTCGGCCATCGACGAGCTGATCCCCTCCCTCTACCGGGGCCGGGTCGACCTCATCATCAACGGCAGCTACTGGCTGGGCGCCATCGGCGGCGCCCTGCTCTCCATCGTCATGCTGGACACCGCCATCTTCCCGAAGGACCTCGGCTGGCGGCTCAGCTTCGCCCTCGGCGTCGTCCTCGGCCTCGTCATCCTGCTCGTGCGCCGGCACGTGCCCGAGAGTCCACGCTGGCAGTTCATCCACGGCCGGGGCGAGGCCGCCGAGGAACTGGTGACGTCCGTCGAGCGCGAGATCGAGCGGGAGAAGGGCGAGAAGCTCCCTCCCCCGGCCGGCGAGATCACGATCCACCAGCGCAAGAGCATCGGCTTCGGGACGATCGCGAAGACGGTCTTCGCCCGGTACCCGCGCCGCGCGGTCCTCAGCCTGTCGCTCTTCATCGGGCAGGCGTTCCTCTACAACGCCATCACCTTCGGCTTCGGCGCCATCCTCACCACGTTCTTCGACGTGCCGACCGGGAACACCGGCTACTACTTCGCCGTCATCGCGGCCGGCAACTTCGTCGGCCCGCTGCTGCTGGGCCGGCTCTTCGACACCGTCGGCCGCCGGATCATGATCTCCTCCACGTACGTGCTGTCGGGCCTGCTCCTGTTCGGGACGGCGTGGCTCTTCGACCGGGGCTCGCTGACCGCGACGACCCTGACGGCGTGCTGGTGCGTGGTGCTGTTCTTCGCGTCGACCGGGGCCTCCAGCGCGTACCTGACGGTCTCCGAGATCTTCCCCATGGAGACCCGCGCGATGGCCATCGCCTTCTTCTACGCGATCGGCACGGCGGCCGGCGGTATCAGCGGCCCGCTGGTCTTCGCCGAACTCACCGAGTCGGGCGTCGTCGGCGACACGGTCCTCGCGTTCCAGATCGGCGCCGGGCTGATGTGCGCCGCGGGCCTCGTGGCGGCGTTCCTGGCGGTGAACGCGGAACGGCGCTCGCTGGAGGACATCGCCGAACCGCTGTCGGCCGCGAAGCAGAACCCCACGGCCCCCGCCTGAGCGATGGGGCTCAGGGCTCCCACTTCGGCCAGGGCGCCTCGTCCCGCTCGTACAGCTCCCGCAGGTGCCGCCACCGCTCGGGGGTCCAGTCCCGCCAGTCCGTGGGGTGCCCGGAGAGCGCCGCGACGAGCCGCTCGAAGTGGTCGTGCCACCCGGCGAGGCAGTCCAGCCGGTACTCGCGCGAGCCCCGCACCTCGTTGGTGAAACGCAGCACGGTCGACCCGTCGCCGCCGGACCCCGGCTCCAGATGGAACCGGATCCGGCCGTGCGCCGGGCCGACCGTGTACTCGGCCACGTAATCGGGATCCCAGGCGGTCACCCGTCCCGAGACCTCGGTGTCGCTGTTGAGCCAGCGGAGGGTGACCCGCCCGCCGAGCCGCGGCTCCAGCGGGTCCGCCTCGCAGAGCCAGGCCGGCAGGCCCTCGGGCGACGCGACGGCCGCCCAGACCGCCGACGGCGGCTGCGGGAGTTCCACGACGAAGTGCAGCAGGTGCCGGTCGCCGTCGTGGGTCTCGCTCCTGCCCCGGGGGATCTCGCTCATACCACCAGCGTCACCCGGGGGCAGGCCCCGTGCCAGCTCAGACGCCCGCGTACGAGTGCTTGCTGTTCACGAAGATGTTGACGCCGTAATAGTTGAAGAGGAAGCAGGCGAAGGCGATGAGCGCGATGTACGCGGCCTTCCGCCCCTTCCAGCCGGCCGTCGCACGCGCGTGCAGGTACGTCGCGTACCCGACCCACGTGATGAAGGACCAGACCTCCTTGGCGTCCCAGCCCCAGTAGCGGCCCCACGCGTCACCGGCCCAGATCGCGCCGGCGATGATCGTGAAGGTCCACAGCGGGAAGACGGCCGCGTTGACCCGGTAGGCGAACTTGTCGAGCGAGGCCGCGGCGGGCAGCCGCTCCAGGACGGAGCGGGCGAAGGAGCCGGGGTTCCCGCCGGTCGCGAGCTTGTTCTCGTACGAGTCGCGGAAGAGGTACAGCAGGGTCGCGACCGCGCCGAGGTAGAAGACCGCGCCGCAGAAGATCGCGGTGGAGACGTGGATCCACAGCCAGTACGAGTCGAGCGCCGGGACCAGCTGGTCGCTGGGGGTCTTCAGCCAGGTGACGGCCATGCCCAGATCGAGCAGGACGGTCGTGACCAGGGGCAGGCCGATCCAGCGGACGTTCTTCTTCGCGAGGAGGAAGCCGAGGTACGCGCCGACCGCCACCGTGGAGAAGGTGGTGGAGAACTCGTACATGTTGCCCCAGGGGGCCCGCTGCACGGAGAGCGCCCGGCTGACCACGCCCGCCGCCTCGATCACGAAGGCCAGGACGGTGAGGGAGACGGCGATGCGGCCGTAGAGGTCGCCCTCGACCGTGCCGCCGGCCGCGCCGGGACCGTCCGGCACGTCCCGGGTGCCGGCCGCGGAGCGCGTGACGACCTTCGGCTTGTCGAGGACGGCGGTGCCCCCGGCCTGCTTGACCCGGACGGTCACGGCGGCGGCCGGGGCCGGGTGCGTGAGGGCTGCGGCGGTGCGGCCGACCTTGCTGCGGCTGCCGAACACCCACTCGGCGATGTGGGCGAAGAAGGCCAGGGTGTAGACGGCCATCGAGGAGTAGACGAGCAGGTCGCTCATCTGCGCCAGGCTCTCGTTGGTGGCGGCGAGGATCACTTGTCGGCCTCTCCAGACGGGGCGGGGTCGTGCGCGGGGTCTTCCGCGGCTTCCGGTACGGCCTCCGGATCGGCTTCCGGCGCGGGGGGCGCCTGAGTGGTGAGCGCGACCGCGAGGTCACCCAGCTCCTCCGGCAGCTTGGCGGACTCGCTGCGGCCGAGCCCGGCCATCTCGACGACGGTCACGCCGTCCTCACCGCGCACGGCCCGGACCCAGACCCGGCGCCGCTGGATGAAGAGCGAACCGGTCAGGCCGGCGATCGCGGCGATCGCGCCCGTGAGGGCGAGGCCGTTCCCCGGCTGCTGCGAGATCTGGAAGCTCGCCCACTCCTTGACGTCCTTCTCGAAGGTGATCGAGCCGGCGCCGTCGGGCAGGTCCATGGTCTGGCCGGGCGCGAGGCGCTGGGCCAGCTTGTTGCCGGACTCGTCCGTGAACTGCTTCATCTTGGACTTGTCGAGCTGGTACACGTTCTGCGGCAGACCGGAGTTCACCCGCAGGTCGCCGTGGAAGCCGGTGAGCGCCATGACCGGGGACACGAGCGCCGGGAACTGCGAGAACATCGTTCCCTTGCCGGCGCCCGCGAAGGTCGGCACGAAGAAGGCCTGGAAGCCCAGCTGCTCCTTCTCGCCCTTCTTGTCGCGGTAGCCGTCCATGACCTTGATCGCGCCGGTCGACGTGATGTTGTTGTCGATCGGCAGCAGCGGCACGGCGCCGTGGAAGACGGTCTTGCCGCGGGGGTCCTTGACGGTGACGACGGGCGCGTACCCGTGGGCGATCAGGAAGACCTTGGAGTCGCCCACCTCCAGCGGCTCGTTGACCCGGATGACCGCCTTCTTGTCGGCGCCGCCCTGCGAGTAACTGACGGCCGCCTCGAAGGTGCGCGGGGTGCCGCGCTGGGGGCCGTTCGTCTCGTACGTGCCGGTGAAGGAGTCCAGCTTGAAGCTGAACGGCTCCAGCTCGTCGGTGCCGAACTGGGAGCCGGACTTGAAGTCGTCGTACTGGGTGAGCGTGTTGGAGAAGCCGTCGCCCTCGACGATCAGCTTGCCGCCCTCGGACTTGAAGAGCTGGCCCCAGGCGAAGGCGACGAGCATCACGATCAGGGCGACGTGGAAGGCCAGGTTCCCGGCCTCGCGGAGGAAGCCCTTCTCGGCGGCGATCGCGTCGCCCGCGGTGTGGGCGCGGAAGCGGCGCCCCTTGAGGAGGGTGAGCGCGGCCTCGCGGACCTCCTCGGGCCCGGCCTCGGTGCGCCAGGTGGTGTACGCGGGGAGCCGGTCGAGGCGGCGGGGGGCGCCCGGCGGGCGGCTGCGGAGCTGGCCGACGAACTGCCAGCTGCGCGGCACGATGCAGCCGATGAGGGAGACGAACAGCAGGATGTAGATCGCGGAGAACCACACCGAGCTGTAGACGTCGAAGAACTGCAGCTTCTCGTACAGCGGGGTGAGGGTCCGGTGGGCGTCCTTGAAGGCCTGCACCTTCAGCTCGTCCGCGCTGGTCTGCGGGATGAGGGAGCCGGGGACGGCGCCCAGGGAGAGCAGGAACAGCAGGATCAGCGCGACCCGCATGGAGGTCAGCTGCCGCCAGAACCAGCGGATCCAGCCGACGACCCCGAGGGTGGGGCCGCCGGTGCCGGTCTCCTCCTGGGGGGCGGTGGACAGCTGGGCCCCGGCCTCTCCGAGGTTCTGCTCCGTCGTGTCGGTCTTGCTCATGGAACTCAGATCCCCACCGTGAAACCGCTGGACCAGCCCTGCATCGTGGCCACCATGCTGTCCCACGCGCCCGTCAGGAGCAGCACACCGGTGACGATCATCATGCCGCCGCCGATCCGCATGACCCACACATAGTGCTTCTTCACCCAGCCGAACGCGCCGAGCGCCTTGCGGAAGGCGATGGCGGCGAGCACGAACGGGACGCCGAGGCCGAGGCAGTACGCGAAGGCGAGTATCGCCCCGCGTCCCGCGCTGGCCTGCTCCAGGGCGAGGGCGTTGACGGAGGCGAGCGTCGGGCCGATGCACGGGGTCCAGCCGATGCCGAAGAGGGCACCGAGCAGCGGGGCGCCGATGAGGCCGGCGACGGGCTTCCTGTGGAAGCGGAACTCGCGCTGGGTGAACCAGGGCATCAGACCGAGGAAGAACACGCCCATGAGGATCATGAGCACGCCGAGGACCGTGGTGAGCGTCTCGCGGTACTCCTGGAGCGTGGAGCCGAAGTAGCCGAAGAGCGCGCCGCCGGAGACGAACACGGCGGTGAAACCGAGGACGAAGAGGACGGCACCGGCGGTCATCCGGCCGCGGCGGCTCTCGGCGAGGTCGGTGCCGGTGACCCCGGTGACGTACGAGAGGTAGCCGGGGACGAGCGGGAGGACGCACGGCGAGAAGAAGGAGACGAGGCCGCCGAGGACCGCGAGGGGCAGGGCGAGCAGCAGGGCTCCGCTGGTGACCGTCTCGTTCACGGGCTCACTTCTCCTTGAGGAGGGGCTCGATCATCGACCGGAGCTTCTCCTCGTCGAGCGCCATGAGGGAGCGGGCGGCGATCTTGCCCTCCTTGTCGAGGACGACGGTGGAGGGGATGCCCTGGAGGCTGAGGGTGCCCTTGGGGAAGCCGAAGAGGATCAGCTTGCCCTGGGGGTCGTAGAGGCTGGGGTAGGGGATCCCGTAGTCCTCTTCGAAGGCGATCGCGGGCTGCTTGTTGGGGTCGCGGGTGTTGAGGCCGACGAACGCGACGCCCTTGCCCTCGAGCTCCTTGGCGACCTTCGCGAAGTGGGGGGCCTCGGCGCGGCAGGGGCTGCACCAGGAGCCCCAGGCGTTGAGGACGACGACCTTGCCCTTGAGGTCGGCGACGTCGAGCCGCTTGCCGTCGAGGGTCTCGCCCGCGAGCTTTCCGGTGGCCGCCCGCTCGCCCTTGGCGGCGGTGGAGATACCGCCCGTGTTGGTCACGAAGTTGGTGTTGCCACCGCCGCCGGACTTGCCGTTGCTGTCGCCGCCGCAGGCCGAGAGCGTGAGGGCGGCGGTCAGCGCTCCGACGGCGAGCAGGGTGCGTCGAGGGGCACGGCTAAGGCTCATGTGAAAAGTTTCGCATGGGCGTTTGGGGGATCTTGGGCACCCCCCTACGTGCCCGTAAAGCACCTTGTCAAGATCGCCTAAGCGGACGGGGTGGACGAGGTCGTCGGCGAGGTGGTCGACGAGGCGGCGGGCCTGAGGAAGGCGTTCCAGCCGCCGGCGGGCTTCTGACCGACCTCCAGGCCGCGCAGCTTCTCCAGGATCTTCGGGTCCTGGACGTCGAGCCAGTCGACGAACTGCTTGAAGGAGACGAGCCGGACGTCCTTCTTTCCGGCCATTCCCTTGAGCGCCTCTTCGACGGCGTCCATGTAGATGCCGCCGTTCCACTGCTCGAAGTGGTTGCCGATGAAGAAGGGCGCGCGGTTCGACTCGTACGCGCGCGTGAAGCCGGAGAGGTACGCCTCGGCCGCCTGCTTGCGCCAGCCCGGGTAGCGCGAGGGCATGCCCTTGGTCGTGTTCTTCGACTGGTTGGCGAGCATGTTGTAGTCCATGGAGAGGACCTCGAAGGAGTGCCCGGGGAAGGGCACGGCCTGCAACGGCAGGTCCCAGATGCCCTGGCGCTTGACGGGCCACATCTGGCGGCCGCCGGGCGAGCTGGCGTCGTAGCGCCAGTTCAGGCGCTTGGCGGTGGGCAGCAGGTTGTCCTGGCCGAGGAGGCAGGGGGTGCGGCCGCCGACGAGCTCCTTGGAGTAGTCGAAGGGCAGCGGGTCGAGGTCGGTCCAGCCGCTGTTCGTCTTCCACTCGGCGACGAACCTCATGGCCTGGTCGATCTCGCTCTGCCACTGGGCCGGGGTCCAGTTGCCGACGGAGCCCGAGCCGCCGCAGAAGTGGCCGTTGAAGTGCGTGCCGATCTCGTGGCCTTCGAGCCAGGCCTGCCGGACGTACTTCAGGGTCTCCTTGATGTGCCCGTCGGTGAGGTAGCCGATGTCGGAGGCGCCGACGCGGTTGTTCGGCGGGCGGTAGAGGTGCTTCTTCGACTCGGGGAGGAGGTAGATCCCGGAGAGGAAGAAGGTCATCGCGGCGTCGTTGTTCTTCGCGAGTTCGAGGAAGCGCGGGAAGAGGCCGTTGCCGACCTCGCCGGCGCCGTCCCAGGAGAAGACGACGAACTGGGGCGGGGTCTGGCCGGGTTCGAGCGGGACGGGGGCGTCGGGCTGGTGCGGCTGCTTGCCGGTGTCGGCGGTGGAACCGTCGCCGATGAGCCGGGCGTCGTCCTTGGTCGGGGTGGGCGTGCTCGGGTCCGTCGTGACGTCACCCCCCTTACCGGGCCCGGAACGTCCTGACTTGTCCTTGTTGTCCGTGCTGCACGCGGCGAGCCCCATCGCCGCGGCGGTGCCGACGCCCGCCCCGAGCAGCCCCCTTCGACTGATTCCACTGATCCCGCGCATGACATCCCCATTCGCGCTGACGTATGAACTGAACGTCATCCAAACCGACAATGAGTGAGATGCCGGGAGGAACACGGAGGTTCCGGAAAATCGCACAAAAATTTCAGGGCGATCGAATGACATGAACATCATCATCCGATCGCCCTGAACTGTGGACCTTCCGCACCCCGCTGTCCAGTCGGGGATCCGGCGCCGCCCGGGACTACGCCCCGAAGGCCTTCGACTTCCCCTTGACCGGCTTCGCGCCCGCCAGGAGATGCGCCGGGACGAGGTCGCGGGCCGGCTCGCTGTACCCCACCGAGACGATCTTGTCGCCGCGGTACGTGAACGAGGTCAGCGAGGCCAGCGTGCACTGACGGCGCCGCGGGTCGTGCCACAGCCGCCGCTTCTCCACGAAGCTGCGGACGATCCAGATCGGCAGCTGGTGGCTGACGCAGACCGCCTCGTGCCCCCGGGCCGCGTCCTTCGCCGCGTCGAGCGCACCCATCATGCGGACGACCTGCTCGACGTACGGCTCGCCCCAGGACGGCTGGAACGGATTGGTCAGGTGCTTCCAGTTCGCCGGCTTGCGCAGCGCCCCGTCACCGACACCGAAGGTCTTGCCCTCGAACACGTTCGCGGCCTCGATGAGCCGCTCGTCGCTGGCCAGATCCAGCCCGTGCGTCTTCGCGATCGGCGCCGCCGTCTCCTGCGCCCGCTCCAGCGGGGAGGCGACGACGTACGTGATGTCCCGCTCGGCCAGGTGCTCGGCGACCCGGTCCGCCATCCGGCGGCCCAGCTCCGAGAGGTGATAGCCGGCCCTGCGCCCGTACAGCACCCCGTCGGGGTTGTGGACCTCGCCGTGGCGCATCAGGTGGACGACGGTGAGCTCGTTGTTCGGCTGCTCGCTCATGCCGTCGCCTCCGCGGCGGCGCGGGCGGCGGCCGGCAGGGCGGCGGCGATCCGCTCGATCGCCCGCTCGTCGTGCGCGGTCGACACGAACCAGGACTCGAACGCGGACGGCGGCAGGTACACGCCGTCGGCCAGCATCGAGTGGAAGAAGGCGTTGAAGCGGAACGCCTCCTGCTTCTTCGCGTCGTCGTAGTTCCGGACCTCGTCGGCGGTGAAGAACACCGAGAACATGTTGGAGGCCGTCTGCAGCCGGTGCGCCACGCCCTCCTTCACCAGCGCGCCCGTCACCAGGCCCTGGATCTCCTTCGAGACCGCGTCCACCGTGTCGTACGCGGCCTGGTCGAGCAGCCGCAGCTGCGCGAGCCCGGCGGCGGTCGCGACCGGGTTCCCCGAGAGGGTGCCCGCCTGGTAGACCGGTCCGGCCGGCGCCAGGTGCCCCATGACGTCCGCGCGGCCACCGAACGCGGCGGCGGGGAAGCCGCCGCCCATGACCTTGCCGAAGGTCATCAGGTCGGGCTTCACGCCGTCGACGCCGTACCAGCCGGCCCGCGAGGTACGGAAACCGGTCATCACCTCGTCGGAGATGTACAGCGCGCCGTTCTCCCGGCACAGGTCCGCGAGGCCCTGGTTGAAGCCCTCGACCGGCGGGACGACGCCCATGTTGCCCGGCGAGGCCTCCGTGATCACGCAGGCGATCTCACCCGGGTGCGCGGCGAACGCGGCCCGCACCGCCTCCAGGTCGTTGTACGGCAGCACGATCGTGTCCCCGGCCTGCGCGCCGGTCACGCCGGGCGTGTCGGGGAGGCCGAAGGTGGCCAGACCGGAACCGGCCGCGGCGAGCAGCGCGTCCACGTGGCCGTGGTAGCAGCCCGCGAACTTCACGACCTTGGCGCGCCCGGTGAACCCGCGGGCCAGCCGGATCGCGGACATCGTGGCCTCCGTGCCGGAGGAGACGAGCCGCACCTGCTCGACCGGCTCGATCCGCGCGACGATCTCCTCGCCGAGCGCGACCTCGCCCTCGCCGGGCGTGCCGAACGAGGTGCCGCGGGCCACGGCGGCCTGCACGGCGGCGGTGACCTCGGGGTGCGCGTGGCCGAGGATCATCGGTCCCCACGAGCAGACCAGGTCGACGTACTCACGACCGTCCGCGTCGGTGAGGTACGGACCGGAACCGGAGACCATGAACCGGGGCGTACCGCCCACGGCCCGGAAGGCACGCACCGGTGAGTTCACGCCGCCGGGCGTCACGAGGGAAGCGCGGTCGAAAAGCGTCTGTGAGACTGGGGCTTCGTATGAATACGGCACTGTGATCCTGACCTGCGAGAACGACTTCGGGCACGACATCGGGAACGGAGGGACGGCGGTGAGCATCCTGTCTGTTACGCCGGGGCGCTCCCCTTCCGCGTCTGCGAAACTGGGGCGTCATAGGGATGACTCACGGAATCCATGGTGTCAGAGGCCACGGCGTTCTTGCGGACAGGTGTTTCACCGTACGAACGCGGGGGAGGTCACTGACACGATGATCGGGTTGCGCGGCGGGGTCGTGTTGCCGAGAAAAAGCAGTCGGGTGGAGATATGCATCGCGGTGGCGGACCGGGCGAGGGGACGGGCGACCTGGGTCCGGAGTCTGCCCGGCGGGGGAGGCACCGGCGCCGGCGGACGGAGGAGCCGACCGCGGCGGAGAGCCGGCCGAACCCGGAGCCCGCTGCCGAACCACCCCCTGCGACCGGGGGCCGGAGCTTGGGGGTGACGTACAAGTACTTCGGCGCTCCGAACAGCGCGACGGCGGCCCAGGTCCCGATCTCGATGCGGCCCGAGGAGCTCGGCGGGGACGAGCTCGGCATGGGCGGAATGTTCACCAAGATCAAGCCCGAGACGATAGCGGCCATGGTCCTGACCGGCATCCAGGGCATGCCCCTGCACAAGGTGCCGCCGCTCGAGCTGGTGGTGCTGCACCCGGACTACGCGGTGGTGAAGCTGCCGATGACCGTGGTCGACCCGCTGCGCGGGATCGGCGAGGAATCGGTCGGCGCCGCCGCCTTCATCTGGTCGACGGTGCCGGACCGCGGCGGCCCGCGCGACGCCTTCGACGTCTACCGGCTCCTCCACGAATGGCAGGACTTCTCCGTCCGCCTCCACGAGGCGGGACACCAGCCGTACTGCCTGGTCTGGCCCTGACCGCGCCCCCGGACGACTGACGGACAGGCGTTTCAACGCCGTTCCCGCGTGCATAAGTGCTGAAGTTAGGACGAATGCTATGTAATGCGCGGAAAAGCTCTGTCACGGGCGGATGTCACGTGCGGAAGCCGCGCCTTGAGGGGAGCCCGGACGCCCTGGGGCTCCCCGGACGAGGAAGGACCACGCGTGAGCGCAGTACGCATGACCGACCGGCCCATGCAGATCGCCGAGGTCGCCGCACGGACCGAACTGACGCTGCGGACCATCCGCCAGTACGAGGACAGCGGCCTGGTCGTCCCGTCCGCCGCCTCGCCGGGCGGCTTCCCCCTCTACACGGACGCCGACGTGGCCCGGCTGATGGTGGTCCGCCGGATGAAGCCGCTCGGCTTCACCCTCGACGAGACCCGCGAACTCCTCACGGCCGTGGACCGGCTGTGCGCCGACCGCCCGGGCACGGACACCGAACTCGACCCGGAGGAGCGCGCCGCCCTGGTGGCCCGCGTCCGCGGCTACGAGGCGGCTGCCGCGGAGCGCGTCGCCGAACTGAGGTCCCAGCTCGCCCGCGCCGAGGAATTCGCCGACTCCCTCCGCATGCAGCTCGTGTCCTGAGGTGCGAGCGCCCGCGCGAGTCAGGGCGTCAACACGCGCGCGAGGTGGCGGAAGAAGCGGGCGTAGGCGGCGGGGCTGGGCGGGGTCTCCGGGTTCCAGGGGGTGAGGCGGACGCCGGGCGGGAGGTCGTACGGCGAGGTCGCGTGCTCCCGGTCGTCGAAGAGGACCAGACCGGGACGGAGTTCGGCGGCCCTGGCCCAGTCAGCGGTGAGCCAGTTGGCGCCGACCCCGGGGCCGGGGTCCAGCAGCCGCACACCCAGACCGGCGAGGTGCGCCAGCTCGGGCCAGGCCTGCGGACGGGCCAGGTGCACCTGCTCGGGCCCCGCCCCGGAGAGGGCGAGCACGGCGATCCCGGACCGCGCGGCGACGTCCCGGAGCGCGGCCTCGGCGGCGGCGAGTTCGAGGACGGGCGCCCGGTCGGCCCCCGGGTCCGCCCCGAGAGAGACGGCCAGCGCGGCGAACCGGCCGAGGATCGCCGGCAGGGTGAGTTCGTTGCCGACGGAGAGCGCGGTGAGCGGCACCCCGAGCCGCCCGGCGACCGCCTCGTCGAGCGCGTACGGGCTCTTGCCGTCGTACGTCACGTCGACGATCAGGTCCGGCCGCAGCTCCCGCAGCACCGCCTCGTCCAGGGCCTGCCCCGGCCCGAGGTACGGCACCCCGGCCGCCCGCAGCCCACCCGCCTTGGCCGGATCGAGCGCCTCGCCGTCGTGCCCGGAGCCGTACACGGCGACCGGCGTCACCCCCAGGTCCAACAGCGCCGCACCCGCCCGCACGTACGCCACGACGCGCCGCGGCACGCGGACCGCCCCCAGCTCCGTACCTCTGTCGTCGGTGAATCCCCACGCCTCTGTTTCGGACATGCGGCTGCTCCCTCCCCGGCCGGAATCTCCCTCGCCCGTCACCTTGGAGGCGTTCCGGCACCCGCACAAGAGGGCCTCCGGGGAAGGCGGACGGGCGGGGGCGGGGGTGGCGGCGCGGGTGGGCGGCGCGGCGGGCGGGCCGGCGCGGCGCGGGTGGCGGCGTGGCGGGTGGCGGCTCGTGGCGGCGCGGCGTGCGGGCCGGGCGGGCCGGACCCGACGGGAATTTTCAGACAGGCCCTAGCATGCGGGCCATGTCCGCCTCCGCTCCCCGCCCCCGCCGGGACACCCGGGGCATCGTCGACCCCGCTGAGCTGCTCTCCCGGGTCCGCTTCCGCCGCCACATCCCGGCGCCGGAGCTGCGGCCGTATCTGGAGCACTACTGGCTGATCGACTGGGAGCTGCCGGAGCCGTACGCGAGCCATCTCGTCCCGCACCCCTCGGTGAACATCGTCTTCCAGCGGTACGGAGCGCTGGGCGCCCCGGTGGCGGCGGCGAGCGCGTCGGCCGAGGTGTCGGGGGTGGGGCTCGGTCTGTTCACGCAGAAGCTGACGGACGTGGGCCGGGTCTGCGGGGTGCAGTTCCGCCCGGGCGGGTTCCGGCCCTTCGCGCCCGCGTGGCCGGTGTCGGCCTGGACGGGCCGCCGGGTGCCGCTCGAGGAGGTGCTCCCGGACGGCGAGGGGGCCGACTCCCTGACCGCCGTGCTCTCCCCGGACGACGACCACGCGCGCGTGGCGGCGCTCGACGCCTTCCTCCTGGCCCGTGGACCGGCCCCGGACCCGGCCGCCGGGCAGGCCATGGAGCTGGTGGACCTTGTCCGCTCGGACCGCACGGTCAGGCGGGTGTCCCGGCTGGCCGCCGTGAGCGGTCTGTCGGCGCGCTCGCTCCAGCGCCTGTTCGCCGGGCATGTCGGGGTGGGCCCGAAGTGGGTGATCCTGCGCTACCGGATCCACGAGGCCCTGGAAGCCGCCGAGGCGGCGGGCACCCCGGACTGGGCGGCGCTCGCGGCGGAGCTGGGCTACAGCGACCAGGCCCATCTCGTACGGGACTTCACGGCCACGATCGGGGTGCCGCCCACCACGTACGCCCGCGCGGTGTCCATGCCCTGACCTACCGTACGGACATGGACGACGACACGTCACAGGTACGACTCGAAGCCTGGTCCGAGGAGGACGCCGGCCTGCTGCGCGCCCTGAACGCGCCGGAGCTGATGGGCCATCTCGGCGGCCCGGAGAGCGAGGAGCAACTGGTCCGGCGCCACCGGCGGTACGTGGAGCTGAGCGCGGACGACGCGGGCGCGGGGCGCATGTTCCGGATCGTGCTGCTGCCGGAGGAGACCGTGGTGGGCAGCGTCGGTTTCTGGGCGCAGACCTGGGACGGCGAGCCGGTGTACGAGACGGGGTGGGCGGTGCTGCCGGGCTTCCACGGCCGGGGCCTGGCGACCTCCGCCACGCGCGCGGTGGTCGCCGAGGCGCGGGCCGCGGGGCGGCGCCGCCATCTGCACGCGTTCCCGTCCGCGGACAACGCCGCGTCGAACGCGGTGTGTCGCAAGGCCGGGTTCGAGCTGCTCGGCGAGCGGGACTTCGAGTACCCGCCGGGGCGCCCCATGCGCTGCAACGACTGGCGGTTCGACCTGGGCTAGCCGGCGTCCGGCGGGGTGAGCGGCCGGGTGAAGTGGAAGGCGACGATGTCGAAGCGCTCGCGCAGGTAGAAGCGGTGGGCGCCGGTGCGGTGGGTGCCGGAGTCCAGGTTGAGCTCGTGGCAGCCGGCCGCGCGGCCGTGCTCCTCCAGGTGGGCGATGAGTGCGTGGCCGACGCCGGTGGAGCGGTCGGCGGCGGCGGTGACCAGGTCGTCGACGTAGAGCTTGCGCAGGGAGCTGGTGTTGTTGATGATCCGCCACCCCGCCGCGCCGACGCAGCGGCCGTCGTCCATGTAGGCGGCGCTGAACCGCAGCCCCTCGGGATGACCGGCCTCGTAGACCTCGCGGAAGAGCTCGGGGGTGAGGTGGGGGCGGAGCTCGGAGAGGACCGGCAGGAGGTCGCTCTCCAGGCGGGAGTCGCCGGGGGCGAGGTCGATGATCTTCATACGGGGACGGTACCCCAGGATTTTTCAGGGTTGACGAGCGCGGCAGGGTCACGGATATTAATCTGCGTAGCGCAGACAATGCACAACACAGGCAAATCCTGGAAGGATTCCCCATGACCGTTCTCGTCACCGGCAGCCGCGGCCGGGTCGCCTCCACCCTGATCGGCCTGCTCGACGCCGCCGGCGTCAAGACCAGGGCCGGATCCAAGAACCCGGCGGATCTCTCCCCACCCCCGGGCGTGGACACCGTGCGGTGCGATCTCGCCGACCCGGCCACCTTCGACACCGCGCTGGAAGGCGTCGACTCCGTCTTCCTGTACGCCGAGGCAGCGCACGTCGCCACCTTCGCCGACCGGGCCCATGCCGCCGGCGTCGAGCACGTCGCCCTGCTCTCCTCCAGCTCCGTCCTCGCCCCGGACGCCGCCGACAACGCCATCGCGGCCTCCCACCTCGCGGCCGAGCGCGCCCTGTCGGCCGCCGCCGGGTCCGGCGCCTTCGAGGCCACGTACCTCCAGCCCGGCGCCTTCGCGACCAACGCCCTGCAGTGGGCCTGGGCGCTCAAGCGGGGCGAGGGGCCGGCGCTGCCGTACCCGCACGCGTACGGCGACCCGATCCACGAGCGCGACGTCGCGGAGGCGGCCTTCGCGGTACTCACCGAGCCCCGGCTGCGCGGCTCGTCGTACCTGCTGACCGGCCCCGAGTCACTGGACTTCACGGAGCAGCTGGCGATCCTGTCGGAGGTGACGGGCCACCCGGCGCGGTACACGACCGTCACGCCGGAGGAGTGGAAGAAGTCGGTCGCCGCCTACATGCCGGACCAGTTCGCGGACGCCCTGCTCTCCTACTGGGCCTCGCACGACGGACGCCCGACCCCCCTGACCAGAACGGTCGAAGCCCTCACGGGCCACCCGCCCCGCACCTTCGCCACGTGGACGAGGGACCACGCGGACGCGTTCCTCCCATAACCCCGCCCCTCAGGGGTGCGCCGCCCCGCACCGGGCGAAACCCCTGGCAACCCGCCGGCGCCCGGTGCGATCCTGTCCCCGTGAACGGACCGGAGATCCACATCAGCTTCGCCCCCGGCCTGCACCTCTTCGTCTCGGCGGAGCGGCGCTCAGCCCGCACCCCCCTGACCACCGACGGCACCTCGTCGCTCGGCCACGTGGTCGAGTCACTGGGCGTGCCGCTCACCGAGGTCGGGCGGCTCCTGGTCGACGGCCGCCCCGTCGACGCCTCGCACGTCCCCGTCGCGGGCGAGACCGTCGAGGTGGAGGGCGTCGTCCGCCCGCAGCCGGTGCCGCCCGGCGCGCCGCTCCGGTTCCTGCTCGACGTGCACCTGGGCACGCTGGCCCGGCGACTGCGACTGCTCGGCGTGGACGCGGCGTACGAGAGCGAGGACATCGGCGACCCCGCCCTGGCCGCGCTCTCCGCGCGCGAGCGGCGCGTGATGCTCTCGCGGGACCGCGGTCTGCTGCGCCGCCGCGAGCTGTGGGCGGGCGCCTATGTCTACAGCGACCGGCCGGACGACCAGCTCCGCGACGTACTGGAGCGGTTCGCGCCGCCGCTTGCACCGTGGACCCGCTGCACGGCGTGCAACGGGGAGCTGAGCGACGCCGACAAGGACGCCGTGCGCGAGCAGCTGGAGCACGGCACCGAGAAGACCTACGACGTGTTCGCGCAGTGCGTGGAGTGCGGCAGGGTGTACTGGCGCGGCGCCCACCACGCACGCCTGGAGGCGATCGTCTCGGACGCGGTGAGGGAGTTCGGCGGGGCGGCGGCCCACAGGTAGAGCGCCCCCTGGTAGAGCGCCCCACCCGTACCGGCCCCCCGGGTCACCGCAGGTCGCCGCCCCGCAGCCGCTCGACCTGCGCCGCACTGACCTCGACCGTGCGCCGCATGTGGGCGATGAGCAGCGCGACCTCGGCGTCGCTGTACACGTCGAACATCGTGCCCCACGTGCTGTTGAGCTTCCGCCAGAGGTCCCCGAGCTCCGCCATCCGTTCGGGGACGAGCGCCACCAGGACCCGGCGCCGGTCCTCGGTGTCGCGCTCGCGGGACACATAGCCGGAGCGCTCGAGCCGGTCGACGAGCCGCGTCGCGGAGCCGGTGGTGAGGCCCGTCAGCTCGGCGACCCGTCCGGTGGTCACCGGCCTGTCCTCCAGGCTGAGCAGGTTCAGGCACTGCACATCGGTCGGATGGAGCCCCAGGTGGTCGGCGACGGCCTGGTTGAACAGGGCGTAGGCCGCCATGTAGCGGCGGGCCTCCCCGTGCAGCTCGGCCATGAGTGCCTCGCGCCGGACGGAACTCTTCTGCGTCATGCAGAGATTGTACGAGCCAGGCACCCCGGCGTCCCGGCCGGGCGACCGCACGCCCGGACCCCGACGGGCCAGGAGGCTCAGGGGGCCTCGGCGGTCAGGTACCGCTGCACGGTCGGCCCCAGCCAGGCCACGATCTCCTCGTTCGACATGTCGACGGCCGGCGGCAGGCGCAGCACGTACCGGGCGAGCGCCATGCCGAGAACCTGGGACGCGACGAGCGCCGCCCGGCGCGGCGCGTCGGCCGGGTCGGGACAGACGCCCCGGGCGACAGGGCCGAGCTGCTCGGAGAAGATCGCCTGGATGCGCGCGGCGCCGGCCTCGTTCGTGACACCCACGCGCAGCATCGCGGTGAGGACCTCGTCGCTCTCCCAGCGCTCCAGGAAGTGCGTGACCAGGACGGTCCCGATGTGCCGCGCGGGCAGGCCGCCCAGCTCGGGCATGTCGAGCTCGACCTCGGAGGCGGCGGCGAACAGCCCCTCCTTGTTGCCGTAGTAACGCATCACCATCGACGGGTCGATGCCCGCGTCGCGGGCGATGGCCCGAATGGTGGCGCGCTCGTAGCCGTCGGAGGCGAAGCGCTCGCGGGCGGCCTCCAGGATGGCGGCCCGGGTGGTGTCGGAACGGCGAACGGTCGTCATACCAACAACTGTAGGCCAACGGGTGTTGACAGGCCATTCGCAGCGTCCTACCGTTGCCTACAAGCGTTGACCAACACCTGTTGGCCAACGGTCGTGGGCACCCTGGAGGAAGCCATGAGCACCACGGACACGGACGTACTCGTCATCGGCGCGGGCCCCACCGGCCTCCTGCTCGCCGGAGACCTCGCCGCCGCCGGCATCGACGTCACCCTCGTCGAGCGCCGTCCGCACGCCGTCGGCAACATGACCCGCGCCTTCGGCGTCCACGCCCGCACCCTGGAGCAGCTCGACGCCCGCGGCCTCGCCGACGACCTCCTCGCCACCGGCACCACGCTCTCCACGGCACGACTCTTCGGCCGCCTCGACCTCGACATGACCCGACTGCCCACCCGCTTCAACCACCTGCTCGTCACCCCGCAGTACGAGGTCGAGCGACTCCTGGAGCGCCGGGCGGCCGCCGCGGGCGCCAGTTTCCGGTACGGAACGGAACTGCGCGGACTGCGCCAGGACGCACACAGCGTCACCGCGGAGCTCACCGGCCCCGACCCCGACGGCACCCCGCTCACCCTCCGCGCCCGCTACCTGGTCGGCACCGACGGCGTCCGCAGCTCCGTCCGCACCGCCCTCGGCCTGCCCTTCCCCGGCCGCTCCGTGATCCGCTCCATCGTCCTCGCCGACGTACGCCTCACCGAGGAGCCCACCGACTCGTTCAGCGTCAGCGGCTCCGGAGACACCTTCGCCTTCCTCGCCCCCTTCGGCGACGGCTGGTACCGCGTCATGGGCTGGACCCGCACCCGCCAGGTCGCCGACAGCGAGCCCGTCGACCTCGACGAGATCCGCGACATCACCCGCCGCGCCCTGGGCACCGACTACGGCATGCACGACCCTCGCTGGATCTCCCGCTTCCACAGCGACGAGCGCCAGGCCCCCGCCTACCGCGTCGGCCGCGCCTTCCTCGCCGGAGACGCCGCCCACGTCCACTCCCCCGCCGGCGGCCAGGGCATGAACACCGGCCTCCAGGACGCCGCCAACCTCTCCTGGAAACTCACCGCCGCACTCCGGGGCGAGGCACCCGACCCCGAAGCCCTCCTCGACAGCTACCAGTCCGAGCGCCACCCCGTCGGCGCCATGGTGCTCCGCAGCAGCGGCGCGATCGTCCGGCTCGCGATGGCCCACACCCCACTCACCCGCGCGGCCCGCTCCCTCGCCGTCCGCTTCCTGAACGCGGCCCGGCCCGCCTCGGCCCGCGCCCTCGGCATGATCAGCGGCATCGGCATCTCCTACGCCCCCGCGCCGGGCACCGACCGCCCCTCGGGCCGCCGCGCACCCGACTTCCACCTGCGCGAAGGACGGCTCTACGAACTCCTCCGCCGGGGCGAGTTCGTCCTGATAGCCCCGGAGGGAGCCGACCCGGCCCTGCCGGGGACCGCCCCCGTCACCCCGAAGCACCTCGTACGGGCCACCTGGACGGACCCGGCGAAGAAGACCGCCGTACTGGTCCGCCCGGACGGATACGTCCACTGGGCAAGCCGATGAAGCCCGGACCGGCCTCAGAAGACGTAGGGATCCCCCGTGGCGAGCACGAGCACGCGATGGCGGTCGTTCCGGGGGTTCCGGTCGGCCGCGCCGTCCCGCCAGGCCGTGGTGATCTCGACGGTCATCTCGTCCGGGAGGGCCGCGGTGCGCAGGTCGAGCGCCAGCTCACCCACACCCCCCGCGGCCAGCAGCTCGCCCGTCCGGCAGGACACCACCCGGGCGCTGCTCCACAGACAGGCCGGCGGCAGCTCCTGACCACCCGCCATCGGCGCGGAGAAGGCGAGCCGGACCGTCGCCTGGGAGACATCGGAGGGCCCGTGGTTCTCACTGACCAGCCAGACCCCGACCCTGCCGTCCCAGAGGGAGACGTGCCCGTGATGGGACAGATCCGCCTCGCCCCCGACCACCGGCCCCACCGCACCCGCCCGCGCACCCGCACCCGTCACCACGGCGGCCACGAGAGCGACCCCGAGCACACCCCTCCGAAATCCACGCATAACGCTCAACATACCCAGAACAAATCACATTTACTGACAACCCATCAGCCCGCGTGTCCCCCGCCACACCACCCCCGAGCCCCTCCCCCGGGCCACGGCCACCGACGGCCACCTCCCCGACCTATCCTGACCGGGCGATCGACGTAATCGACCACCTGCGCGAGGAGCACGTCATGACCGGCCCCGGCACCCCCATCGCCGTCATCACCGGAGCGAGCAGCGGAATCGGCGCCGCCACCGCCCGGCAACTGGCCGCCGCCGGCTACCGAGTGGTCCTCACCGCCCGCCGCAAGGACCGCATCGAGGCCCTCGCCGCCGAGATCAACGAAGCCGGCCACCAGGCCACCGCCTACGCCCTCGACGTCACCGACCGCGCCGCCGTCGACGACTTCGCCACGGCCTTCCACACCCTCGCCGTCCTCGTCAACAACGCCGGCGGCGCCCTCGGCGCCGACCCCGTCGCCACCGGCGACCCCGAGGACTGGCGCCGGATGTACGAGGTGAACGTCCTCGGCACCCTCCACATGACCCAGGCCCTGCTCCCCGCCCTCACCGCGAGCGGCGACGGCACGGTGGTCGTCCTCTCCTCCACCGCCGGCCACTCCACCTACGAGGGCGGCGGCGGGTACGTCGCCGCCAAGAACGGCGCCCGCGTCCTCGCCGAAACCCTCCGCCTGGAGATCGTCGGCACCCCGGTCCGCGTCATCGAGATCGCCCCCGGCATGGTCAAGACCGACGAGTTCGCCACCACCCGCTTCCGCGGCGACGCCGAGAAGGCGTCCAAGGTCTACGCGGGCGTCGCCGAACCCCTCACCGCCGACGACGTGGCCGACACCATCACCTGGGCCTGCACCCGCCCCCCGCACGTCAACATCGACCTCCTGGTCGTCCGCCCCCGCGCCCAGGCCTCCAACACCAAGGTCCACCGCGAGCTGTAGAACGAGGTGGAGGGGCCGGCGCTCACCGCACCGGCCCCTCCACTCCCCCACGGAGCGCTTCAGCCCTTCACGCAGATGAACTGCTTCAGCTTGGCGACCACCTCGACGAGGTCCCGCTGCTGCTCCATCACCTGCTCGATCGGCTTGTACGCGCCCGGGATCTCGTCCACGACGCCGGAGTCCTTGCGGCACTCCACGCCCCGCGTCTGCTCCTCCAGGTCCCGCACCGTGAAGCGCCGCTTCGCCGCGCTCCGGCTCATCCTGCGTCCCGCGCCGTGCGAGGCGGAGTTGAAGGCCTTCTCGTTGCCGAGTCCCTTCACGATGTACGAGCTGGTGCCCATCGAGCCCGGGATGATCCCGAAGTCGCCACTGCCGGCGCGGATCGCGCCCTTCCGTGTGACCAGCAGGTCCATGCCCTCGTACCGCTCCTCCGCCACATAGTTGTGATGGCAGGAGATCTCGGTCTCGAAGGTCACCTTCGCCTTCCTGAACTCCCTGCGGATCACTTCCTTCAGGAGCGCCATCATGATCGCGCGGTTGTACTTCGCGTACTCCTGCGCCCAGTACAGGTCGTTCCGGTAGTCCGCCATCTGCGGGGTGTCCGAGACGAACACCGCCAGGTCGCGGTCGACCAGCCCCTGGTTGTGGGGCAGCTTCTGGGCCACGCCGATGTGGTGCTCGGCCAGTTCCTTGCCGATGTTGCGGGACCCCGAGTGCAGCATCAGCCAGACCGAGCCTGACTCATCGAGACAGACTTCGATCATGTGATTTCCGGATCCAAGCGTTCCCATCTGCTGACCTGCACGTTCACGACGGAATTTGACCGCGTCCGCGACCCCGTCGAAGCGCGACCAGAAGTCCTCCCACCCCGCCGTCGGGAACTGGTACAGCCGCTTCGGGTCCACCGCCTCGCGGTGCAGGCCCCGGCCCACCGGGATCGCCTGCTCGATCTTCGAGCGGAGGCGGGACAGGTCGCCCGGCAGGTCGTTCGCCGTCAGGGACGTCTTGACCGCCGACATCCCGCAGCCGATGTCCACGCCCACCGCCGCCGGACAGACCGCACCCTGCATCGCGATCACGGAGCCGACCGTCGCGCCCTTGCCGTAATGGACGTCCGGCATCACGGCCAGGCCCTTGATCCAGGGCAGCGTCGCCACGTTCTGCAGCTGCTGCATGGCGCCGCCCTCGACCGAGGCGGGGTCGGCCCACATCCGGATCGGTACTTTCGCGCCCGGTACCTCTACGTACGACATACTTCCTCAATTCCCCCGAAAAGCCTGATAACGCAAAAACCGGAGCCAAAGCCCGTACAGGTGACAGCGGACCGGCATCAACAGCTGCGTGTGCGATAGACATTGTGTCCATCGGCCGGGTTCGCGCGGCAAACAGTTTTCGGGAAAGACTTCGGGTGAAGGGAGCCTGGGACCGTGCAGCGAAAGAGGTACGCACCCGGCCGCACCGGCCCCACGGCTCGCACGGCCGTCGTCCTCGCACTCGGCCTCGGCCTGGGAGCCGGGCTCACGGCGTGTTCCGCCGGCGCCCCCGCCGACGACGTCGCCGTCGACGCCAAGGCCGGCCAGGCGGCCGCCGTCGTCGCGCCCCCGGGCCGCTACCGCACCCTCTTCGAGCCCTGCGGCGCCGTCCCGCAGGCCACGCTCAAGGACCTGCTGCCGGGCGCCGCCGCGCTGCCCGACGCCGAGCGCGACCGGGCGTACCGGGGGGTCGCGGCCGTCACGTACGACACGGACCGGCGCGTCGGCTGCACGTGGAAGGCCGACACTCCGGACACCTCGCACCGGCTCTCGCTCGACATCGAGCGGGTGGTGTCGTACGACGCGGCCGTCAGCGACGACGACCGGGCGCAGGAGGTGTACCTCCGCAAGCAGCTCGCGGCGGGCATCCCGGTGCCGCCGACCGCCCCGCCCACCCCGACCGGCACACCGTCCGGCTCACGGACCAGCTCCCCGTCGGGCCCGCAGACCGGTACACCGACGGGAGCCCCCACGGGCAAGCCGGCCGCGACCACCGCGCCGGCGAGCAAGCCCCCGGCGTCCGGCGCCACCCCGTCCTCGGGTGTCCCCACCCCCACCACGAGCGCCACGGGCCTGGAGCCGCGTGTCCTCGTCGGCCTGGGAGACGTCGGGTACGTCGACGACGTCCTCGGCACGGTCGGCGCGAGCAGCCACCAGCGTGCCGTCAGCGTGGTGTTCCGCACATCGAACGTGATCGTGACGGTCTCCTACCGGGAGCAGACGACGGGTTCCGCCGAGGTGCCCGACAGCGCGGAACTGCAGGAAAAGGCCCGGAATCTGGCCCGGCAGCTCGCCGAGCGGCTTGAGGAGTAGCGGTTCGGCTCCGCTCCGTGAGGGGAGGGCGACCACGTAACGTGTCGGCGTACCAGGCCGGATCGTACGACAAGCGACTGAAGGAACCATGCAGCGATCAGCTCCGCGAACGCGTCTCACCCGCATACTCGCCTGCGCCGCCGTCCCGGTGATGCTCGTCGCCGTGGGCTGCTCCTCGGACTCGGACGACTCCGGCAAGGCGCAGGGGCAGGGCCAGACGGCGGCGTCGACGTCGGCGACCCCGTCGCCGTCGCAGTCGACGAAGACGGTCGAGCCGGCGAGGTTCGCGAAGCTGCCCGAGGTGTGCAAGTCGGTCTCCGCGAAGACGACGGCGTCGCTGGTGCCGAAGGCGAAGACGAAGAACGGTACGCCCGCTGCCTCCAGTGACCTGACGAGCCGTGGTGGCTGCTCGTGGAACGGTCTGGAGGACAAGGGCGTGGAGGGTTCTCAGTACCGCTGGCTGGACGTGTCGTTCTACCGGTACGACTCGGACGCGGCGCTCGGCAGCGGTCAGGAGCGGGCGCGGGAGAACTTCGCGAAGGAGCTGGCGAAGGTCGAGGCGACGCCGGGGGCGAAGAAGCTGCGGACGGTGACGGCCACGGGCATCGGGGACGAGGCGAGGACGGTCACGTACCAGCTGCGGAAGACGGACGAGGACTTCGTGTACACGTCGATCGTGGCGCGTACGGGCAATGTGCTGGTGCTGCTGTCGTACAACGGCGCCGGTTACGCGGGTGCCGAGACGCCGTCGGAGAAGACGATCACGAACGGTGCGGCGAAGGCGGTCAAGGAGGCTGTCGCCGCGGTCGCCGCAGCCAACAAGTAGTCACAAAGCGGCGCAGGGTGGCACATTCGCGCGGAGCCCGTCCCTCCCCCGAGGGCGGGCTTCGCGCACATGTGCCACTCTGTGCGCGCCGGATGTCGAATGACGGGAGGGGTCGCGGGTGGCCGCGATGCAGCTGACACGCACACACCGAATACTCATCGGCCTCGTCATCGGCGGTGCGCTGATCATCGCGGGGATCGGTTTCGCGGGTTCGTACGCCGCTGTGCGCGAGCTCGCTCTGCAGAAGGGCTTCGGGAACTTCTCGTACTTCTTCCCGATCGGTATCGACGCGGGCATCTGTGTGCTGCTCGCTCTGGACCTGCTGCTGACGTGGCTGCGGATCCCGTTTCCGCTGTTGCGTCAGACGGCGTGGGTGCTGACGGCGGCGACGATCGCGTTCAACGGTGCGGCTGCCTGGCCGGATCCGCTGGGCGTGGGGATGCACGCGGTGATCCCGGTGCTGTTCGTGGTGGCGGTGGAGGCCGCGCGGCACGCGGTGGGCCGGATCGCGGACATCACGGCCGACAAGCACATGGAGGGCGTCCGGATCACTCGCTGGCTGCTGTCGCCGGTGCCGACGTTCCGGTTGTGGCGGCGGATGAAGCTGTGGGAGCTCCGCTCGTACGAGCAGGTCATCAAGTTGGAGCAGGAGCGGCTGATCTACCAGGCGCGGCTGCAGGCGCGCTTCGGGCGGGGGTGGCGGCGGAAGGCTCCGGTGGAGGCGTTGATGCCGCTGCGGCTGGCGCGGTACGGGGTGCCGCTGGCGGAGACGGCTCCGGCGGGTCTGGCGGCGGCCGGTATCGAACCGGCGGTGCTTCCTCCGGGTCCGCAGCCGCAGCTGTCGCAGCCGGTCGCGCCGGCGCAGTCCCAGCAGGCGGCGGCGCCGCACCCCCAGATCCCGGGGCAGGTCCCTGGTCAGGCGCAGCCGGCGCCCCCCGCGCAGGGTCCGAACCAGCCGTCGGCGCCGGTGGGTCCGGTGAATCACGAGAGCCCGTGGTTCGACGCCCCGCAGGTCTCGCCCGAGGCGTACGAGGGTACGTACAACCCGCGGATCGTGGAGGGTCTGGAGCCCATGCCGGTTCCGGTGCCCCAGGGGCCGGAGGACGTGCCTCCGGCGGGTCCGGAGGAGTTCGTGGAGTACCCGGAGTACGTGGAGCAGCCGGAGCCCCGGTCGGCCGAGTTCGAGGATGTCGTCTACAAGGTGATGGGGTCGTACGTGCTTGAGCACGAGCGGTTCCCGGACGAGTCCCAGCTGGCGCAGCTGGTGGCCGAGCAGTACGGCCTTGCGGAGTTTCCCGCGACCGACATCGATGTGCTGCGGCAGGCGGTGCCGGGTGCGCAGGAGCGTGTCCAGGAGGCGAGGGCGGACGTGGACGTCCCGTAACGACGGTGTACGCGAAAGGGCCGCCGTCCGGATCGGATCCGGGCGGCGGCCCTTCGCGTACTCAGCTCATGGGCTCAGGCGCCGAGCAGCTTCCTGACCCGCTCGGCGCCGACGGCGAGCAGCAGCGTGGGCAGGCGGGGGCCCGTCTCGCGGCTGACGAGGAGCTTGTAGAGGAGGGCGAAGAAGGCGCGCTGGGCGAGCTTCAGCTCGGGCGTGGGCTTGGCCTCGGGGTCGAGACCGGCCATGACCTTGGGGACGCCGTAGACGAGGGTGGTGAGTCCGTCGAGCGACCAGTGGGTGTCGAGGCCGGCCAGGAGGAGGCGGAGGGACTCGCGGCCCTCGTCGTCGAGGGAGCCGAGGAGCTCGGTGTCGGGCTCCTCGCGGACGATGGTGCGCTGGTCGGCGGGGACCTGGTTGGTGATCCAGTTCTCGGCGCGGTCGAGGCGCGGCCGGACCTCGTCGAGGGAGGTGACCGGGTTCTCGGGGTCGAGCTCGGTCAGGATCCGCAGTGTCTGCTCGTCGTGTCCGGCGGTGATGTCCATGACGGAGGCGAGGGTGCGGTACGGGAGGGGGCGCGGGGTGCGCGGCAGCTCGCCGGCGGCCGTGCGGGTGGCGCGGGAGTGGGCGGCCGCGTCGGCGGGCAGGACGGTGCCGTCGGCGACCTTGGCCTCCAGCTTGTCCCACTCGTCGTAGAGCCGCTGGATCTCCTGGTCGAAGGCGATCTTGAAGGACTGGTTGGGCTTGCGGCGGGCGTAGAGCCAGCGGAGGAGCTGGGGCTCCATGATCTTCAGTGCGTCGGCGGGGGTGGGGACGCCGCCCTTGGAGGAGGACATCTTGGCCATGCCGCTGATGCCGACGAAGGCGTACATGGGGCCGATGGGCTGGACGCCGTCGAAGACCTCGCGGACGATCTGGCCGCCGACGACGAAGGAGGAGCCGGGTGAGGAGTGGTCGACGCCGGAGGGCTCGAAGATGACGCCCTCGTAGGCCCAGCGCATGGGCCAGTCGACCTTCCAGACCAGCTTGCCGCGGTTGAACTCGCTGAGCTTGACGGTCTCGCCGAAGCCGCAGTTGGTGCAGGTGTAGGCGAGTTCGGTGGTCTCGTCGTCGTAGGAGGTGACGGTGGTGAGGTCCTTCTCGCACTGCCCGCAGTAGGGCTTGTACGGGAAGTAGCCGGAGGTGCCGCCGGAGCCGTCGTCCTCGTTGGCCGCGCCGGAGCCCTCCTCGGCCTCCAGCTCGGCCTCGTCGACGGGCTTCTGGGACTGCTTCTTCGGGGCCTTCTTCGTCCGGTACTGGTCGAGGATGGCGTCGATGTCGCCGCGGTGCTTCATGGCGTGCAGGATCTGCTCGCGGTAGGCGCCGGCGGTGTACTGCTCGGTCTGGCTGATCGGGTCGTATTCGACGCCCAGCTCGGCGAGCGACTCGACCATGGCGGCCTTGAAGTGCTCGGCCCAGTTGGGGTGGGGCGAGCCGGCCGGGGCCGGGACGGAGGTCAGCGGCTTGCCGATGTGCTCGGCCCAGGACTCGTCGATGCCCTCGATGCCGTGGGGCACCTTGCGGTAGCGGTCGTAGTCGTCCCAGGAGATGAGGTGCCGGACCTCGTGGCCGCGGCGGCGGA
The DNA here is from genome assembly GCF_055575535.1 of Streptomyces sp. NPDC034084. Lineage (NCBI taxonomy): Bacteria > Bacillati > Actinomycetota > Actinomycetes > Kitasatosporales > Streptomycetaceae > Streptomyces > Streptomyces sp. NPDC034084. Next base: position 20,834 of record NZ_JBVISK010000008.1, on the reverse strand, counting down.
TCTCGTCGGCGACCAGGTGCGGGGTCATGACCTCGCGCAGGTTGCCGAGGTGGATCGGGCCGGACGGGGAGAGGCCGGAGGCGACGACGACCGGTTTGCCAGGCGCACGTCGCTCCGACTCGGCGATGACCTCGTCCGCGAAACGGGAGACCCAGTCGGTCTCGGTGCTGCTCTGAGCCACGGTCGGTACGTCCTTCTTCCTGGGAGGGGTTCTGTCTGACAGCCCTGCGTAAGTCATTCTCCCAGACGGAACGGGACTCTCGGAGGTTGTCCACAGGCGGGGAAATCACGTTGCGCTCCCGTGGGACACTTGACAGGCGAATCAGACCTGACGGACTCAACAGGAACGGAAGCTCATGGCCTCGGTCCCTTCCCTCGCTTCGACCGTGCAGCAGCGCCTCGCGGACGGCCTTTCGGCGGCTCTGCCGGACGCCGCGTCCGCCGACCCGCTGCTGCGACGAAGCGACCGGGCCGACTTCCAGGCCAACGGCATCCTGGCGCTCGCCAAGCAGCTCAAGGGCAACCCGCGTGAGCTGGCGACGAAGGTCGTCGAGGCGATCCCGGCGAACGACGTCCTGAAGGAGATCGAGGTCTCGGGCCCCGGCTTCCTGAACATCACGGTGACGGACGCGGCGATCATCGACACGCTCGCGGCCCGTGCGGCGGACGCGCGTCTCGGCGTGCCGTTCAACGAGTCGGCGGGGACGACGGTCATCGACTACGCGCAGCCGAACGTGGCCAAGGAGATGCACGTCGGTCACCTGCGGTCCGCCGTGATCGGCGCGGCGATGGTCGAGATCCTGGAGTTCACGGGCGAGACGGTGGTCCGGCGCCACCACATCGGCGACTGGGGCACCCAGTTCGGCATGCTCATCCAGTACCTGATCGAGCACCCGCACGAGCTGGACCACTCGTCGGAGGCGGAGGTCTCCGGCGAGGAGGCCATGTCGAACCTGAACCGGCTGTACAAGGCGTCGCGCGCGCTGTTCGACTCCGACGAGGGGTTCAAGACGCGGGCGCGTGCCCGGGTGGTGGACCTCCAGGCGGGCGACGAGGAGACGCTGGCCCTCTGGCAGCGGTTCGTCGACGAGTCGAAGATCTACTTCTACTCGGTCTTCGACAAGCTGGACATGGACATCCGGGACGGCGACGTCGTCGGCGAGTCCGGGTACAACGACATGCTGGTGGAGACCTGCCGCCTCCTGGAGGAGTCGGGCGTCGCCGTCCGCTCCGAGGGCGCGCTGTGTGTGTTCTTCGACGACGTGAAGGGCCCGGACGGCAAGCCGACGCCGCTGATCGTGCAGAAGTCCGACGGCGGCTTCGGCTACGCGGCGACGGACCTGTCGGCGATCCGTGACCGGGTGGGGAACCTGAAGGCGACCTCCCTGCTGTACGTGGTGGACGCCCGCCAGTCGCTGCACTTCAAGATGGTCTTCGAGACGGCCCGCCGCGCGGGCTGGCTGAACGGCGAGGTGAAGGCCGTCCAGCTGGCGTTCGGCACGGTCCTGGGCAAGGACGGCAAGCCGTTCAAGACCCGTGAGGGCGAGACGGTGCGGCTGGTGGATCTGCTGGACGAGGCCGTCGACCGGGCGACGTCGGTGGTGCGCGAGAAGGCCGAGAAGGTGGGCTTGACCGAGTCGGAGATCGTGGAGAACGGTCAGTACGTGGGCATCGGCGCGGTGAAGTACGCCGATCTGTCGACGTCCGCCGCGCGGGACTACAAGTTCGACCTGGACCAGATGGTCTCGCTGAACGGCGACACGTCCGTGTACCTCCAGTACGCGTACGCCCGTATCAAGTCCATCTTCGGCAAGGCGGGCGACCGCACTCCTGTCGCCCACCCGGAGCTGGAGCTCGCTCCGGCGGAGCGCGCGCTCGGCCTGCACCTGGACCAGTTCGCCGAGACGGTGTCCGAAGCGGCCTCGGAGTACGCGCCGCACAAGCTCACCGCGTACCTGTACCAGCTCGCCTCGCTGTACACGACGTTCTACGACCAGTGCCCGGTCATCAAGCCGGCGCCGGCGCAGGAGGTCGCGGAGAACCGCCTCTTCCTCTGTGACCTGACGGCCCGCACGCTCCACCAGGGCATGGCTCTGCTGGGCATCCGGACGCCCGAGCGCCTCTGAGGCCTCGAAGCGAAGCCCCCGGCGCGGAGTGATCCGGTGCCGGGGGCTTCGTCGTCAGCGGATGTCGTGCGAGGTGCGGCCGGAGACCTCGTCGATCTCCCTGTGGGCCTTCTGGAGCAGCTGCGAGGCGAGGTCCATCAGGGCGCGCGCGCCGGCGATCTCCTCGCCCACCCGCAGCTGGTCGGGATCGGAGGGGTGACGGTTCGCGTTGCCGTGGGCCCGGAACTCGGTGCCGTCCCCGAGCCGGACCATGGCGGCGGCCCGCGTCCGGTCACCCTCTTCCTGGAACTCCATCTCCACATGCCATCCGACAAGCGTGTGCATCATGAGGACCACCTCCACCGAGGTACCTGCCGGCTACCCCTCCAGGGTGCGCCGCCCGCTGCCGCCCCACCACTCGCCCGTTGTCAGTGGTCGGCCCTACCTTCTGATCATGGCGATGATCCCGAACCAGCTGCCCAGGCTCGTGTCCGACCCGACCGGCCGTTCCCTCGGCCTCGACCTGCCGCCCGGTGCCCTCGCGGGCCCGGCGGACGACCCGTACCTCTGGTCGGGGCACGACGCGGCGGGGCCCGCGGCCTGGGCGGCGCTGCGCCCGGCGGCCCGTACGGCGGGTCTGCTGCCGGTCCTGCTGGGCGGACCGTCCGACCTGGACGGGTGGCAGCTGATGCCGGAGATGATGACCGATCCGGCGGACCACGACGCCGACGACGTGCTCGCCGGCTTCTGGGAGGACCACGTGGCCTCGGACGTACCGGAGGAGGAGCGGGACTCCGCCGTGGAGATCGTAGCCCCCTTCACCGCCTGCTGGCCTGGCCCCGGCGCTGCCGCTCGATGTGGACCCCGACGGGGCGGCGGCCGACATCGCCGAGGCGCTGACGGAGCCGGGCTCCTGGCCGGCGGAGGCCCGTCCGGCTCTGGTCCCGGCCCGGCGCAGTGCCGACATACCGGCGGTCATCGGCTGGACGGGGCCCGTGAACCACGAGAACGACGTGGCCCGGCTGTGCGCCGTCCTGCGCTCCTGGGAGGACCGTTTCGGCGCCCGTGTCGTCGCGCTCACCTTCGACCGACTGGTGGTGTCGGTGGCGGCACCGCCCCGGACCGCGCAGGAGGCCGAGGCGGTCGCGGCGGAGCACTTCGCGTTCTGCCCGGACACCATCACGCAGGGGCGGTACGACACCCTGCGCGAGTACGCCCAGAAGGCCCTGCTCGACGCCCCGGCATGGAGCTTCTGGTGGGACTAGCGGTCAGCCGCGTCCGGCGGACAGGTTCCGGGCGACCTCGGTCGCCCAGTAGGTGAGGATCATCTGGGCGCCGGCGCGGCGGATGCCGGTGAGGGTTTCCAGGATCGCCTTGTCACGGTCGATCCAGCCCTTCTCGGCGGCGGCCTCGACCATCGCGTACTCACCGCTGATCTGGTACGCGGCGACGGGCACGTCCACGGAGTCGGCGACCTTCGCGAGCACGTCGAGGTACGGCCCCGCGGGCTTCACCATCACCATGTCCGCGCCCTCCTCCAGGTCGAGCGCGAGCTCGCGCATGGACTCGCGGAGGTTGGCGGGGTCCTGCTGGTAGGTCTTGCGGTCACCCTTGAGGGAGGAGCCGACGGCCTCGCGGAAGGGGCCGTAGAAGGCGGAGGAGTACTTCGCGGTGTACGCGAGGATCGCCACGTCCTCCTTGCCGATGGTGTCCAGGGCGTCGCGGACGACCCCGACCTGCCCGTCCATCATCCCGGAGGGGCCGACGACGTGGACGCCGGCGTCGGCCTGGACCTGGGCCATCTCGGCGTAACGTTCCAGCGTGGCGTCGTTGTCGACCCGGCCGTCGGCGTCGAGGACGCCGCAGTGCCCGTGGTCGGTGAACTCGTCGAGGCACAGGTCCGACATGATGACCAGGTCGTCGCCGACCTCGGCGCGGACGTCGCGGATGGCGAGCTGCAGAATCCCGTCCGGGTCCGTGCCGGCCGTCCCGACGGCGTCCTTCTTCGCGTCCTCGGGCACGCCGAAGAGCATGATCCCGGAGACCCCGGCCTCCAGCGCCTCCACGGCGGCCTTCCGCAGGGTGTCGCGCGTGTGCTGTACGACCCCGGGCATGGCCTGGATCGGCACGGGTTCGGTGATCCCCTCGCGCACGAACGCGGGCAGGATCAGGTCGGCGGGATGCAGCCGCGTCTCGGCCACCATCCGGCGCAGGGCAGGCGTCGTCCGCAGCCGCCGCGGGCGCGCCCCGGGAAAGGATCCGTACGAGTTCATAAACCGAGGCTACGCCCGCGCTCCCCATGCCTTTGCCGACGCGGTGTGGGCATACGCCCCGAGCGCCCGGCACACGCGGTGCGGGTCAGGCCGCGGGAGCCTCTGGCGCCGGCAAGGGCGCCGTCCCGTTGTGCCCACCCGTTCCGCCCTGCGGAACGACTGCCCACAACGGGCGTGCGGTGCCGCCCACGACGACAAGGGGTGCGGGCCCGTGAAGACGGACCCGCACCCCCAGCACGCACCCCTACGTCGTCCGTCGCCTCCGCGCCCCCGGCCTCCGCTCGCTGGGCCGCGTCACCGGATCCCCCGCCTCCAGCGCCGACTCGCGGCGCCGCAGGCCGAAGTCCGCCAGAGCCTCGGCGAGCTTGTGGACGGACGGCTCCGGCGAGAGCACGTCGACGCGCAGCCCGTGCTCCTCGGCCGTCTTGGCCGTGGCGGGCCCGATGCAGGCGATCACGGTCACGTTGTGCGGCTTGCCGGCGATGCCGACCAGGTTCCGCACGGTGGAGGAGGAGGTGAAGAGCACGGCGTCGAAGCCGCCGCCCTTGATCGCCTCCCGCGTGTCCGCCGGCGGCGGCGAGGCCCGTACGGTCCGGTAGGCCGTGACGTCGTCGACCTCCCAGCCGAGCTCGATGAGCCCCGCGACCAGCGTCTCGGTCGCGATGTCGGCGCGCGGCAGGAAGACGCGGTCGATCGGGTCGAAGACCGGGTCGTACGGCGGCCAGTCCTCGAGGAGACCCGCCGCGGACTGCTCACCGCTGGGCACGAGGTCCGGCTTCACACCGAAGTCCACCAGGGCCGCCGCGGTCTGCTCGCCCACCGCCGCGACCTTGATCCCGGCGAAGGCGCGGGCGTCGAGCCCGTACTCCTCGAACTTCTCCCGTACGGCCTTCACGGCGTTCACCGAGGTGAAGGCGATCCACTCGTACCGTCCGGTGACGAGCCCCTTGACCGCCCGCTCCATCTGCTGCGGGGTGCGCGGCGGCTCGACGGCGATGGTCGGCACCTCGTGCGGCACCGCGCCGTACGAACGCAGCTGGTCGGAGAGCGACGCGGCCTGCTCCTTGGTGCGCGGCACGAGGACCCGCCACCCGAAGAGCGGCTTCGACTCGAACCACGACAGCTGGTCCCGCTGCGCCGGGGCGCTGCGCTCGCCGACCACGGCTATGACCGGCCGGTGGCCCTCGGGCGAGGGGAGGACCTTGCCCTGCTTGAAGACCTGGGCGATCGTCCCGAGGGTCGCGTTCCAGGTCCGCTGCCTCGTCGTGGTGCCGGCGATGGTGACGGTGAGCGGGGTGTCCGGCTTGCGGCCGGCCGCCACCAGCTCACCGGCCGCCGCGGCGACCGAGTCCAGGGTCGTGGAGACGACGACGGTCCCGTCGGAGGCGCCGACCTCGGACCAGCACCGCTCGTCGGCGGTGCGGGCGTCGACGAAGCGCACGTCGGTGCCCTGCGCGTCGCGCAGCGGCACACCGGCGTACGCGGGGACGCCGACGGCCGTGGCGACGCCGGGCACGACCTCGAAGGGGATGCCCTCGGCGGCGCAGGCGAGCATCTCGGCTCCCGCGTTCCCGTCGAGTCCGGGGTCGCCCGTCACCGCACGGACGACCCGCCTGCCGCCCCTCGCGGCCTCCATGACAAGATTGGCCGCGTCCCTCAACACGGGGACTCCGGCGGTTGTTGACGCCTCGTCAACGACCGTCAGCTCAGGCGTGCTCACCCCCACGCGCGCATGGCCGCGAACGACCTCGAGCACCTCCGGCTCGGCGATCAGGACATCCGCTCCGGCGAGGGCCTCCACGGCCCTGAGGGTCAGGAGACCGGGGTCACCGGGGCCTGCGCCGAGGAATGTGACGTGCCCATGGCCCGCGAAGGCCGGGGACAGCGGGCTGGTGGTCGGGCTGGTGGGGTTCAAAGTGCTCGCTCCCCCATAAGACCGGCCGCACCCTTGGCGAGCATCTCGTCCGCGAGTTCGCGTCCGAGCGCCAGGGCCTCGTCGTGCGAGGTGGGTACGGGTCCGGTGGTGGACAGCTGCACCAGCGTCGAGCCGTCGGTGGTGCCGACGACGCCGCGCAGGCGCATTTCGGTGACAACCTGCCCGTGACCGGGGTCGTCGGCCAACAGGTCGGCCAGCGCACCCACGGGTGCGGAGCAGCCGGCCTCCAGGGCGGCGAGCAGGGATCGCTCGGCCGTCACGGCGGCCCGCGTGTGCGGGTCGTCGAGCGGCGCGAGCGCGGCGACGAGTTCGGTGTTCGACGCCAGGCATTCGACGGCCAGGGCCCCCTGGCCGGGGGCGGGCAGGACGGTGTCGACGGCCAGCGGCTCGGCGGAGAGGCCGCCGAGGAGCTCGTCGGTCCCGCCGATGCGGTTGAGTCCGGCCGCGGCGAGGACGACGGCGTCCAGCTCTCCCTCGCGGACGTAGCCGACGCGGGTGTCGACGTTGCCGCGGATGGGGACGCAGGTGATGTCCAGGCCGTGGCTGCGCGCGTACGCGTGGAGCTGTGCCATCCGGCGGGGGGAGCCGGTGCCGACCCGGGCGCCGCCGGGCAGCCGGTCCAGCGTGAGCCCGTCGCGGGCGATCAGTACGTCGCGCGGGTCCTCGCGCGACGGGATCGCGGCCAGCACCAGGTCGGGGTGCTGGGCGGTCGGCAGGTCCTTCAGGGAGTGCACGGCGAAGTCCACCTCGCCGGCGAGCAGCGCGTCGCGCAGGGCGGCGACGAAGACGCCGGTGCCGCCGATCTGCGCGAGGTGCTCCCGGGAGGTGTCCCCGTACGTCGTGATCTCCACGAGCTCGACGGGCCGGCCGGTCAGCTGCCGGACGGCGTCGGCCACATGCCCGGACTGGGCCATGGCGAGCTTGCTGCGCCTGGTCCCGAGCCTCAGTGCCCTCTCGGTCATACTCGCCCTCGGTTCTTGACGTCGGCGTCAGTCAGGTCGGCCCGGCTGACGGAAGCCACCGTCTCCGGGTCGAGGTCGAAGAGTGTCCGCAGCGCGTCCGCGTACCCGGCACCGCCGGGCTCGCTGGCCAGCTGCTTGACCCGCACGGTCGGCGCGTGCAGGAGCTTGTCGACCACGCGGCGCACGGTCTGGGTGATCTCGGCGCGCTGCTTGTCGTCGAGGTCGGGGAGGCGGCCTTCCAGCCGGGCGACCTCGCCCGCGACCACGTCGGCGGCCATGGTGCGCAGGGCGACGACGGTCGGAGTGATGTGGGCGGCGCGCTGGGCGGCGCCGAAGGCGGCGACCTCGTCGGAGACGATGGCCCGCACCTGGTCGACGTCGGCGGCCATGGGGGCGTCGGCGGAGGCGTCGGCGAGCGACTCGATGTCGACGAGCCGGACGCCGGGGACGCGGTGGGCGGCGGCGTCGATGTCGCGGGGCATGGCGAGGTCGAGCAGGAAGAGCGGAGCCTTGCGTCCACGCAGCGCGTCCTCGACGGCCTGGCCGGTGAGGACGAGTCCGGTGGCGCCGGTGCAGGAGACGACGACGTCGGCACGTGTCAGTTCGTCGCCGACGGCAACCATCTCGGCCGCGCGTGCGGCCACCCCCGTGCCGCCGGGCTCGTTCAGGATCTGCGCGAGCCGCTGGGCGCGGGCGAGGGTGCGGTTGGCGATGACGATCTCGGAGACGCCGGAGCGCGCGAGCGTGGCGGCGGCGAGCGAGGACATCGAGCCGGCCCCGATGACGAGGGCCCGCTTGCCCTTGGCCCAGGTGTCGACGTCGGTGCCCTGGGCGAGCTGCTCCAGGCCGAAGGTGACGAGCGACTGGCCGGCCCGGTCGATCCCGGTCTCGCTGTGGGCGCGCTTGCCGACCCTCAGGGCCTGCTGGAAGAGGTCGTTGAGGAGGCGGCCGGCGGTGTGGAGCTCCTGGCCGAGGGCGAGGGCGTCCTTGATCTGGCCGAGGATCTGGCCCTCGCCGACGACCATGGAGTCGAGCCCGCAGGCCACCGAGAAGAGGTGGTGGACGGCCCGGTCCTCGTAGTGGACATAGAGATAAGGAGTGAGCTCGTCCAGACCGACGCCGCTGTGCTGCGCGAGCAGCGTGGAAAGCTCGGCGACGCCGGCGTGGAACTTGTCGACGTCGGCGTAGAGCTCGATGCGGTTGCAGGTGGCCAGGACGGTGCCCTCGGTGGCCGGTTCGGCGGCGAGGGTGTCCTGGAGCAGCTTGATCCGGGTGTCCGCCGGCAGCGAGGCCCGCTCCAGGATGGAGACCGGGGCGCTGCGGTGGCTCAGCCCGACGACGAGGAGGCTCATGCCGGCATCACCGCGGGGACGTCCCCGTCGGGTCCCTTACGGCCGGTGCCGCCCGTGGCGCCCCGGGGGGCGGGCGGTGCGACGGCGACGGGCTCCGCCTCGGCGTCCGTGTCGGAGCCCTCCTCGGCGCTCTCCTCGCCGGCCTTGCGCTGCTCGTGGAAGGCGAGGATCTGCAGCTCGATGGAGAGGTCGACCTTGCGCACGTCCACGCCGTCGGGCACGGAGAGCACGGTCGGGGCGAAGTTCAGGATGGAGGTGACTCCGGCGGCCACGAGCCGGTCGCAGACCTGCTGGGCGACGCCGGCCGGGGTCGCGATGACGCCGATGGAGACGCCGTCCTCGCTGATGATCTTCTCGAGGTCGTCGCTGTGCTGGACGGGGATCCCGGCGACCGGCTTGCCGGTCATGGCGGGGTCGGCGTCGATGAGCGCGGCGACGCGGAAGCCACGCGAGGCGAAGCCGCCGTAGCCGGCGAGTGCGGCGCCGAGGTTACCGATGCCGACGATGACGACGGGCCAGTCCTGGGTGAGCCCCAGCTCACGGGAGATCTGGTAGACGAGGTACTCGACGTCGTAGCCGACACCGCGGGTGCCGTAGGAGCCGAGGTAGCTGAAGTCCTTGCGCAGCTTCGCGGAGTTGACCCCCGCCGCGGCGGCGAGCTCTTCGGAGGAGACCGTGGGTACGGAACGCTCCGAGAGCGCGGTGAGTGCGCGCAGATACAGCGGAAGCCGGGCGACGGTGGCCTCGGGAATTCCTCGGCTACGGGTCGCCGGTCGGTGAGTTCGGCCAGTTGCCACGGTGCTCCTGCGGGATGAGCGGGGCTGCAGGCGGCCATATGTCCCAAGACCGCCCCGTCGAATGCAGGCTATGTCTTTGTGAACGCGTGCACAAAGATGGTGTCCGTTTTGTCCGCCCAAAGTGACCGGGGTCACGCGGCCGGTTCGTATCGTCGCGGAACCGCGGAGCGTGTCAGCGCGTTGAGATCCCGAAGGGGGCAAAGCCGCACACTCTCCTCACGATGCCGCCCCCGAAACCCAACAAAACGTCCACGATGGTAACCGCCTTTCGGTCACGCACCCAGTTCGCGCCGGAGCCGCCCGGCGTCCACGCGCCAGAAGGTGTGCTGCTCGCCGTCGACGAGGACCACGGGAATCTGTTCCCAGTACGCCCGGTGGAGCTCTTCGTCCCGGGTGATGTCCTTCTCCTCCCAGGATGCTCCGGTCTCCGCGCACACGGCCTCGACCACCGCGCGGGCGTCGTCGCAGAGATGGCACCCCGGCTTGCCGATCAACGTCACGGTGCGCGACGCGGGACCCTTCCCCGACGCGGCACCCTTCTCCGTCGCGGCGTCCTTCTTCTTCGTACGTCCGAACATGACGTCCATTCTGCGCGGCCCCGCGGACCCGGTCACACGGTCGGCGCCGACTGTTCACGCCACGGCATCCTCGCCAGTCGGGAAGGGCCGAACAGAATGGCTATGCTCAACGACATGGCCGCTCTGGGATGGCTCACCCCCCGTAGGCGCTCCGCCACCGCGCGCAGCGTCCTGGCAGGCGAGGCCGCCGCCGAAGCGGCCCGCAAGTCCTCGCTCCAGCTGGAACAGGAGCGCGAGGAGTCCGCCGCCGCCGAGACGGCGGCCGCCGAGCCCGAGTTCCCCGTGGTCGGTGACGTACGGGCAGCGGCCTTCTTCGACCTCGACAACACCGTGATGCAGGGCGCCGCGATCTTCCACTTCGGGCGCGGCCTGTACAAGCGGAAGTTCTTCCAGCGCCGCGAACTCGCACGCTTCGCCTGGCAGCAGGCCTGGTTCCGGCTCGCCGGCGTCGAGGACCCGGAGCACATGCAGGACGCCCGCGACAGCGCCCTGTCGATCGTCAAGGGCCACCGCGTCTCCGAACTGATGTCGATCGGCGAGGAGATCTACGACGAGTACATGGCCGACCGCATCTGGCCCGGCACCCGCGGCCTCGCCCAGGCGCACCTGGACGCGGGCCAGAAGGTCTGGCTGGTCACGGCCGCGCCGGTCGAGACGGCCACGATCATCGCCCGCCGGCTGGGCCTGACCGGCGCGCTCGGCACGGTCGCCGAGTCGGTGGACGGCGTCTACACGGGCAAGCTCGTCGGCGAGCCCCTGCACGGTCCGGCGAAGGCCGAGGCGGTACGGGCTCTCGCCGCCGCCGAGGGTCTCGACCTGGGCCGCTGCGCCGCGTACAGCGACTCGCACAACGACATCCCGATGCTGTCGCTGGTGGGGCACCCGTACGCGATCAACCCGGACGCCAAGCTCCGCAAGTACGCGAAGGCCCGGGACTGGCGTCTGCGCGACTACCGGACAGGCCGCAAGGCGGCCAAGGTCGGGATCCCCGCGGCCGCGGGCCTGGGCGCCCTGGCGGGCGGGACCGCCGCAGCGGTCGCCCTGCACCGCCGCCGCCACTGACGCGCTTCGCGAGGCCGAGGGCGCGCTCCGCGTCTGCCGATACGTTTCGGCTGCGATCATCTGCGACGACCCCGGACCAGAGCCGTTCACCCGTCCGTGGTCGAACAGCCCCGCGCACGTCGACCACAGGGCATTCCGCACTCCTTACCCCGCAGCGGCCCCGATCAGTCACCGGGCCGGGACTTGAGCACAACGCATCGCCCGCTCAGTCAGACTCGAAAGCAAACCGATCAACAACCGGTCATGAACTGTGCCTTGATGTGACTACAAGCAGTAACAGAATCGACGGAACCGGTGATTTGAGCAACTGGGTGTAGCGCTGCCTGTACGAAGCGTTATTCTCCTCAGACGCACAAAGGACCCCTCACGTCGCCACGACGAGTGAACGGTCCCGCACTGCACGTGATGGAAGCTCTGCCTCTGGGAGTCCCGTGTACCCACACGTCGGGGTTGACACCTCGGGCCTGGCTACGCTGCGCGCAACGGTCCTCGACCACTTGCGCGGCTTCGTCCCCACCGCGTACGCCGGCCCTGTCCCCGCCTTCGCCTTCGCCGCACCGGCACCCGCCGGCCCTTGCTACGCCCTGGCCGACGGCGGCGCCGCCGTCGGCAGACGGGGCGCACGCTCCGGCTCCGGAACCTCGACGACCCCCCGCCGCCCCACCGCCGACAGCGACAGCGCCCGCATGATGGACCTGGTCGAGCGCGCCCAGGCCGGCGAGGCCGAGGCATTCGGCCGTCTGTACGACCAGTACAGCGACACCGTCTACCGCTACATCTACTACCGCGTCGGCGGGAAGGCGACGGCGGAGGACCTCACCAGCGAGACGTTCCTGCGCGCCCTGCGCCGGATCTCCACCTTCACCTGGCAGGGCCGCGACTTCGGCGCCTGGCTCGTGACCATCGCCAGGAACCTGGTCGCCGACCACTTCAAGTCCAGCCGCTTCCGCCTGGAAGTGACCACCGGGGAGATGCTCGACGCCAACGAGGTCGAGCGCAGCCCCGAGGACTCCGTCCTGGAGTCCCTCTCCAACGCCGCCCTCCTCGACGCGGTCCGCCGCCTCAACCCCCAGCAGCAGGAGTGCGTGACCCTGCGCTTCCTGCAGGGCCTCTCCGTCGCGGAGACCGCCCGGGTCATGGGCAAGAACGAGGGCGCGATCAAGACCCTCCAGTACCGGGCCGTCCGCACCCTGGCCCGCCTCCTCCCGGACGACGCCCGCTGACCGCTCCGCGCCCCCCACACGCGCGTCCCCGTCCCGGTCCGCACCCCACCCCCACGCATCCCCCCACGTCCCCACGACCCCCCGCCCAACTCACAGTCGGTGACGCCTCGATGACGCACTGGTCCGATCATCTTTCGCGCGTAACCCAAGTGCCGCGCCGCTCGTTGTGCGGGATGCAGGCTCCCTGCGGTCACGCCATGGCCACAGCCACTCACTCGTTCGTGTGGATGTGCTCAAGGTGTGCAACCTGCCGGACACCCGGGGGAGTCGACCGTCATGACGAGAGGAGGTGCCGCCAGTGATCGCGAACGTATCGGCGCACCGGCGGGCGAACGCCTTCGCCCAGGCCCTGGAGGACCGGGCGTCCGAGGACGCGGCGGCCGAGCAGCCCGAGGCCCCGGCGGAGCCGGCCGAACCCGCCGAGCAAGGGCGGTTGTTGACCTTGGCGAACGGCCTCGGCGAGCTGCCGAAGCCACAGCTCGACCCCGAGGTCAAGGTGGTGCAGCGAGCCCAGCTCGTCGCCGCCATGGAAGCGATGCTCATGGAGGGGAGCGCTGCCGGGGGCCCTTCGGTGCCCGAGCAGCGGACCACCTCCGGCAAGGGGGCCCACCGGGCGTCCCCCCTGCGGAAACTGCGCCCCCGGTCCCGCTGGACCAAGGGCCTCGCCGCCGGCGGCCTCACGGTCGGTGTCGCGGCGGGCGCCTTCGGCGGTGTGGCCGCCGCCAGTTCGGACGCCCTCCCCGGTGACTCGCTCTACGGACTCAAGCGAGGCATGGAGGACATCAAGCTGGGCATGGCGGACGACGACGCGGACCGCGGCGGCATCTACCTCGACCAGGCCTCCACCCGCCTCAGCGAGGCACGCCGGCTCATGGAGCGCGGCCGCGCCGGGGAGCTCGACCACGAGTCCCTCGCCGAGATCCGCCGCGTCCTGGGCGGGATGAAGCACGACGCCTCCGAGGGCCACCGGCTGCTCCGCGAGGCGTACGAGCGGGACGGCGAGCTCGGCCCCATGGCCCGGCTCAACGCCTTCGCCCAGGCCCACCGGGACACCTGGAACGGCCTGCGCGACCGGCTCCCCGTCCAGCTGGCGGACGTCGGCAGCGAGGTGACGGACGTCTTCGACGCCATAGACGAAGAGGTCGAGCCGCTCCAGTCGGTGCTCCCCCGTACCCCCGAGCGGGGAGCAGTCGGCTCGGAGGGACCGCGCTCCACGCCGGGCACTCCGAAGGACACTCCGGGCGCGGACACCCAGCCGCCGTCCAGCCAGGAGGCGTCCCCGTCGGGCAGCCACTCCGCCCCGCCCCGTACATCCGGGCCCAGCACGGGATCCGCCCCGAGCACGGGCAGCGGCACCGCCTCGCCCGAGGACGACGGCCTCCTCGGCGGCAGCGCCGGCGGACTGCTCGAGCCCTCCCCGACCGGCGAACCGACGGCCCCCAGCGAGGGCCGGCCGACCCCGGACGTGCCGGACGTGACCCTTCCGCCAGTCCTGCCGGGGCTGCTTCCGGGCCTCGGCATCGACAGCGAGGACGCTCGCTAGCAGGAAGAAGGGGCGCCCCCCCAGACGGGGGCGCCCCTTCTTCCTGCCTGGCTCACGAAGCTCAGAAGAACACCGACCGCCGCTGCACCAGCAACTTGTACAGCGTGTGCTGGATCTGCTCGCGCACCTGATCCGTCAGGTTGAACATCAGCATCGGGTCCTCCGCCGCCTCGGGGGCGTACGAGTCCGTCGGGATCGGCTCGCCGAACTGGATCGTCCACTTCGTCGGCAGCGGCAGCACCCCGAGCGGCCCCAGCCAGGGGAAGGTCGGGGTGAGCGGGAAGTACGGGATCCCGAGCACTCGCGCCAGGGTCCGGGCGTTCCCGAGCATCGGGTATATCTCCTCGGCCCCCACGATCGAGCAGGGCACGATCGGCACCCCGGCCCGCAGCGCCGTCGAGACGAAGCCGCCCCGCCCGAACCGCTGGAGCTTGTACCGCTCCCCGAAGGGCTTCCCGATCCCCTTGAAGCCCTCCGGCATCACCCCGACGATCTCGCCGGCGCGCAGCAGCCGCTCCGCGTCCTCCGCGCAGGCCAGCGTGTGCCCCGCCTTGCGGGCCAGCTCGTTGACGACGGGCAGCACGAAGACGAGGTCCGCCGCCAGCAGCCGCAGATGCCGCCCGGCCGGATGGTGGTCGTGGACGGCGACCTGCATCATCAGCCCGTCCAGCGGCAGCGTCCCGGAGTGGTTGGCGACGATCAGCGCCCCGCCCTCGGCCGGGATGTTCTCGACGCCCTTCACCTCCACCCGGAAGTACTTCTCGTACAACGGGCGCAGCAGGGACATCAAGACCTGGTCGGTGAGCTCCTCGTCGTAGCCGAACTCGTCGACCTCGTACTCGCCGGTGACCCGCCGCCGCAGGAACGCGAGCCCGCCCGCGAGCCGCCGCTCCCAGTCACCCCGGCCGCCCGCCGCCCGCTCCGGCCCGTCCGGCCCCTGCCGTGCGGCCCCGGAAGCCGCGTCGGCCCCAGGAGCCCCGGAAGCCGCTTCAGGCTCCCCCGGATGCCCCGGCTCCCCCGGCGCCTGCTGAGGCCCCGGCAGGGCCCGTACGGCCGCCGCCTCGCCCTCGGCCCTGGCGGGCCGCCGGCGGGCCCGTGAACGGTCGTCGTCGAACGGAATGACCTTGGCGTCCGCCATCGCAGTCGGGTCTCCTCAGGCGCCGTGGTGAAGGGTGGAAGCTTCGGTGGAAGGAGCCAGGCGCCCGGCGAGCCGGTCCACCGCCCCCGCGAGCAGCTCAGGCGGCAGCAGCCCCGGCCCCCGGCCCCGCGCGAAGTCCGCGAGCGTCTCCGCCGTCGAGTAGCGCGGCGAGAAGCCGAGGACCTCCCGTGTCTGGACCGTCGAGACGACCCGGCCGTGCGTGAGCAGCCGGATCTGCTCGGGCGCGAAGTCGGTGATCCCGACCGTGCGCAGCGCGCTGCCCACCCAGGTGACCGCGGGCAGCAGCACCGGCACCGTCGGCCGCCCGAGGCGCCGCGCGCACTGGGAGAGCAGCAGCACCCCGTCACCGGCCACGTTGAACGTGCCGCTGTTCAGGGTCGCCCTGCGGGGCTCGTGCGCCGCCAGGCGCAGGACGTCGATCACGTCGTCCTCGTGGACGAACTGCAGCCGCGGGTCGTACCCGAGGACGGTCGGCAGCACCGGCAGCGCCAGGTACTCGGCGAGCGGGGAGTCGATCCGGGGCCCGAGGATGTTCGCGAACCGCAGCACGCACACGGCCACGTCGGGCCGCCGCCGGGCGAAGCCGCGGACGTACCCCTCGACCTCGACGGCGTCCTTCGCGAAGCCGCCGCTCGGCAGGGACTTCGCGGGCGTCGTCTCGGTGAAGACGGCCGGGTCCCGGGGCGCGGAGCCGTAGACGCTCGTACTGGACTTGATCACCAGCCGCCCGATCCGCGGCGACTTCTGGCAGGCACCGAGCAGCTGCATGGTGCCGATGACGTTGGTCTCCTTGACCGACGTCCGGCCGCCGCCGCCGAGCGCCGTACCGGTGACGTCCAGATGGACGACCGTGTCGACGTCGTGCTCGGCGAGGACCTTGGCGATCTCGGGCCGGCGGATGTCCGCCCGTACGAACTCGGCGGCGCCGAGCTGGTGCGCGGGGTCCACCGCGTCCACGGCGATCACCCGCTCCACTTCCGGGTCCCGCTGGATCCGCCGCACGAAGCGGCCGCCCAGATGCCGGGCGGCACCGGTGACGAGCACGACCTTGCCCAAGATCAGCGCCTTCCGTCCGTCTTCTGTTGGTCGCCACCGTAGCGCCTGGAGATTCCGCCGCGATAAAAGCGTGGCCCTCCACCGCGAACGGTGAAGGGCCACGCCTGACGCACAAACGCTGCGAAGCAGCTGTCGCCTTACTTCTTGTTGCGACGCTGAACGCGCGTGCGCTTGAGCAGCTTGCGGTGCTTCTTCTTCGCCATCCGCTTGCGCCGCTTCTTGATAACAGAGCCCACGACTACCCTCGCTCACTTCTCGGAACATCCCCGCCTCCCGGCGGGGATCGGTGCGGGGCGTCTGGGCCCACACGACCTACGTCGGCCTAGCCTACCGTCCCGAGGACCGGGCTTGTAATCCGAGGGGCGTACGGAGCTTTTCCGGCGTTACGGCCGCGCGCTCGCTACGCGGTCCCCACCCCCACGAACGACTCCCGCAGGTACTCGTGAACCGCCTGTTCCGGCACCCGGAAGGACCTGCCCACCCGGATCGCCGGCAGATGACCGCTGTGCACCAAGCGGTACACGGTCATCTTCGACACGCGCATCACCGAGGCGACTTCCGCCACGGTCAGAAACTTGACCTCGTTGAGAGGTCGATCGCCAGCAGCCATGACCCACCTGTACCTTCCGCCGCGACGCCCACCGGCTTCCCCTCCGGTGACTCTTCGTCGCCGAGCGCTCACTCTCCAGACTAGGGGCGGGTGGTACGAGTGGGGAAGAGGAGCTGCCATCGGCCGTTTACCGTGACAGACGCGCTCGATTGAGTACATAGCGCGTCAGCGGGAGGTACGAGGAGGAGCGCACGCCGTCGTCCAGCGGAACGGCCACCGACACCTGGCCCTCCGCCTCCCCGACGAACAGCGCCGGATCATCCGTATCGGCGAGACCGATGGCCTCGATACCCAGCTGACCTGCCCCGCAGACCCATCCGTGGTCCCCCACCACGAGCTCGGGCAGCGGCCCGCCGTCCTCGGCCGCGCTCTCCAGAGCGGCCCTGACCGGCAGCGGCGAATGGGAGTGCGCCCCCCGTACGCGCCCGCCTCCGGACGGCCCCGGCTCTCGCACCAGCGCCACCCCGCGTACGTAGTCGAGGAGGTACGTACGTACGCCGAACCGGGTCGTTATGTCGACACATCGCCCCTGCGCGGGGGTGAGGACAAGGCATCCCGCCGCCGACAAGGCGTCTGCGAGAGCGACGTAGAAACCGAGCAGACGGTGTGGATGCCCCGTCCCGAGAAGCACCGGAACCCTGCGCGCCGCCGCCGCGCCCAGGCGCGCGGCGAAGGCGTCGAGCCCCCGCACCGTACGCTCCGGATCGATCGCGTCCGGCCCCGACCGGTGCGCCGGATCCCCCGACACCCCGCACTTGTCGGCCATCAGCCGCAGCAGACCGGCCTCGTCCCACAGCCACGCGGGGTCGAGCCCGAGCAGCACCCGCGGATCACGCGCGGCGAAGAGCCGATAGCTCCGCAGGTTCTCCTCCCGCGAGGTCGCCACCCTGCCCGCCAACCCCGCCGCCAACAGATGCGCCCGCAGCGCTCCGGTACTCAACACCCACCCGATGCTGCCGGAACACCGCCGCCCCGGGATCCAAACCTCCCGCACACCCCACAGTCGGCGTAACACCCGGGAGAACGTGAGGGATCGCCTAGGCCAGCAGCCCCCGCAGCGGAAAAACCGCCTTCCGCGTGGCCAGCACCGCCTGGTCGAGCCGGTCCGCCGGGTCGTACCCCCCGGCCCAGTCCCGGAAGCCCACCGGCCACCGCCCGTCCGTCATCCGCAGCGGCCCCGGCTGCCGCGTCCGCGCGTACGCCTCGTCCCGCCAGGACGACGGGATCACCGACTCCGGATCCACCGGAGCATGCGCGGCGATCCCCACCAGATGCGTCCACGACCGCGGTACGACGTCCACCACCGCGTATCCACCGCCGCCGAGCGCCAGCCACCGCCCCTCCGCGTGCTCGTGCGCCAGCTCGTGGCAGGCCTCCTGCACCGCCCGCTGCGCGTCCAGCGACACCGCCAGGTGCGCCAGCGGGTCCTCGAAGTGCGTGTCCGCCCCGTGCTGCGTCACGAGCACCTGCGGCCGGAAGTCCGCGATCAGCTCCGGCACGACCGCGTGGAAGGCCCGCAGCCACCCCGCGTCCCCTGTCCCGGCCGGCAGCGCCACGTTCACCGCCCCGCCCTCACCGGCCCCCGCCGCACCCGTCTCCTCCGGCCAGCCGGTCTGCGGGAACAGCGTCCGCGGATGCTCGTGCAGCGAGACCGTCAGGACCCGCGGGTCCTCCCAGAACGCCGCCTGCACCCCGTCCCCGTGATGCACGTCCACGTCCACGTACGCCACCCGCTCCGCGCCCAGTTCGAGCAGCCGGGCGATGGCGAGCGAGGCGTCGTTGTAGATACAGAAACCGGACGCGCTCCCGGGCATCGCGTGGTGCAGGCCGCCCGCGAAGTTCACCGCGTGCGCGGCCTCCCCGCGCCAGACCGCCTCCGCCGCACCCACCGACTGCCCGGCGATCAGCGCCGACACCTCGTGCATCCCTGCGAACGCCGGATCGTCGACCGTGCCCAGCCCGTACGCCTGGTCGGCGTGGCGCGGATCCGCCGACGCGGCCCGCACCGCCGCCACGTAGTCCTCGCGGTGCACCAGCCGCAGCGTGGAGTCACCGGCCGGCTTCGCCGCCACCACGTCCACCGCCCGGTCCAGGCCGTAGGCCCGCACCAGCGACATCGTCAGCGCGAGGCGTACCGGATCCATCGGATGCTCGGACCCGAAGTCGTACTGCGTGACAGCTTCATCCCACATCAACAGTGCGCGGCCGCTCATGTCCGCCACCGTATCGGGCCTTTTCCGAACCGAACGACGTGGCGTACACCACCGTCACCAGGACCAGCACCATCGGCACCAGCATGGCCCCCCGATAGCTCCACGCGTCCCCGAGCGCCCCCACCAACGGTGATCCGACGAGGAAGCCGACGTAGTTGAAGACGTTCAACCGCGCGACCGCCGCGTCACTGGCCCCCGGGAACAGCCTGCCCGCCGCGGCGAAGGTCTGCGGCACGAGCACGCTCAGCCCGAAGCCGAGCACCGTGAACCCCGCGATCCCCGACCACGCGCCGGGCGACACCGCGACCAGCGCGAACCCGAGAGCCGCGAGCACCGCCCCCGCCCGGACGACCACGACGGCCCCGAGCCGCCGCACCCCGAAGTCCCCGACGGCCCGCCCGAGCAGCGTCGTCACCATGTACGCGTTGTATGGGACGGTCGCCAGCTCCTCCGAACTGCCGAGCACGTCCTGGAGGTACTTCGCACTCCAGTTGGAGACCGTCGAGTCCCCGATGTACGCGAAGGTCATCACGAGACAGAGCGGCAGCAGCACCTTGAAGACGACACCGCTCCCCTTCCCCTCCCCCGCCACGACCGCCACGGACTCCCAGCCGGCCACGTACCACCGGCTGCCGACGAACGCGATGGGCAGCAGCACGGCCACCACCGGCAGATACGACACGAACAACGACAGGTGCCAGTGCGCCCCCACCCAGGCCAGCGAGGCCCCCGCGATCCCGCCGAGGCTGTACGAGGCGTGGAAACCGAGCATGATGCTCCGCCCGTACGCCCGCTGGAGGCTCACCCCCAGCATGTTCATGGAGGCGTCCAGCGCACCGACCGCGATGCCGAAGAGCCCCAGCGCCAGCGCGGCCTGCCACAGCGCGGATCCCAGCCCCACGGCGAGCAGGGCAAGGAGGACGAAGGGCTGCGCCCACCGCAGGACCACCGCCGGCCCGACCCTGGCGACGACCTTCTCGGTCGTTACGCTCGCCACCCCGGCCAGGATCGGCACGGCCGCGAGGAAGGCCGGCAGGAGCCCGTCCGAGATCCCGTACTGGTCCTGGATCGCCGGTATTCGCGTCACGAGCAGGGCGAAGGTGACCCCCTGCACGAAGAAACTGACCGCCAGGGATCCCCGCCCACGCCGCAACCGCGCATCTGTCATGGCGGCACAGCGTACGGCCGGAAACTACCGCTGGGTAGATGGATCACATACCCAGAATCGCGGGCAGCTCGTCCATCCTGCCGAAGTAGCCCGTCGCCCCGGCGAGCTTCTCCTCCGGTGTCATGGCGGTGAACCCGTACACGTCCATCCCGGCCGCCAGGGCCGCCCGCACCCCGAGCGGGCTGTCCTCCACCACCACGCACCGCTCGGGAGCGACGCCCATCCGCTCGGCGGCGTACAGGAACAGGTCGGGCCACGGCTTGCCCCGGCCGACGTCCTCGGAGCTGAAGACGATCTCGTCCGGGAACCAGCTGTCGAGCCCCGTCTTCCGGTGCCCGACCCGGATCCGCTCATGACTCCCCGAGGACGCCACACAGTACGGAACACCGGCCGCGGCAAGCTCTTTGAGAACGTCGCCGGCCCCGACCACGGCCTCCAACTCCGCGCGGAACGCGGCGAAGACACGCGAATGGAACGTCTCGTCGAAGTCCGCGGGCAGTTTCTCCCCACTCCGCTCCTCGACGAGCTCGTGAATGCGATGCATGGCGGAGCCCATGTAGTCCCGCAGCGATTCCTCGTACGTGGTGGGGTGCCCGAGCTCCGTCAGATAGCGGGCCAGCAGGTTGTTGGAGATCGGCTCGCTGTCCACCAGCACACCGTCGTTGTCGAAGATCACCAGGTCGTATCGCATGGCCACAGCCTAGAACGCAAAAATGCCTCAACCCCCGGACAGAGTCCAGGGGTTGAGGCTAAAAATTGTTCGGCGGTGTCCTACTCTCCCACAGGGTCCCCCCTGC